>CAVUIX010000025.1:0-37684 GCA_963741435.1 uncultured Acidobacteriota bacterium
TCCAGCCGTCCAGGATCCAGAGCGAAGAGAGCAACCTGGAACGTCCCTCGACCTCCGCGTGGATCGTGTGGACTTCCGTCGCGCGGACGGATCGCCGGAAGAACGCCTCCTGGTCCTCGTCGCGTCGACGCTCCGGCCAGGCCAGAGTCTCGTCGAGCGTGGGCAGGGTGGAAGGGATCTCGAGAGTCCGGAAGATCCGTCGGCCGGCCGAGGGGAAGAACGGGGAGCCGCCGCGCGTGTTCGAGGTGTAGAGAAGCGAGCGCTCCTCCTCGACCGCGAGAGACTTCGCGTTGGCCGTCCAGCCGGGCGCGGCGCTCGCGCGGGCGGCGCAACCCAAGATCCGGGCGTGCTCCTCGTGCGCGCGTCCGTATTCCTCCCGGATTTTCTTCTCCGTCCAGTCGTCCAAGTGATCGTGCCAGCCGACGTGGTCCCAGCCGTGCACCCCCGCCTCGTGGCCCGCCCGGGCGGCCTCGCGGATCTGCCCGGCGCAGCGCTCGCCGATCATCGGCGAAGCCAGGAACGTCCCATAGAGGATCGTCGGGAACCCGTAGAGCGAGACGGCGCGGCTGCGCAGCATCTTCTTCAGAAACCCGCGCTTCGTGAAGACCCTTCGCACCGCCACTCCCGAGCGGTCCGGCCCATAGCTGAAGAAGAACGTCGCCCGGATGCCGCGCGCCGCGAAGACCTCCAGGAGACGCGGCACCCCGTCGCGCGTCCCGACGTAGGTATCGCAGTCGATCTTGAGCGCGACGCGCTTCATCGGGTGATCGGGTCATCGGGTGATCGAGCGATCGAAAATCCCCGGTCAATCACTCGATCACCCGATCGCAGATCACCCGTTTCTTCTCGACAGGTAGAAGTCGACGGTCAGCCGAAGAGCCTCATCGAGCGATACGCGGGGCTCCCACCCGAGGATCTCGCGGGCCCGGCGGATCGAGGGGACTCGCGTCAGGATGTCCTGGTACCCCTCCCCGTAATAGTCCATCGAGGAGACGTTGACGATCGGCGTCTCGCGCGCTTTCTCTCCGAACCCGGGGTGCGCGGCGACCACGGCGATGAGCCTCTCCGCGAGCTCCGCCACCGAGAGATCGTTCTCGGGGTTGCCGATGTTGAAGATTCCGCCGTCGGCCGCGCCGCCGCGGTTCTCCAGGATCTTCATCAGGCAGTCGACGCCGTCGGAGATGTAGGTGAAAGAGCGGCGCTGAGTCCCGCCGTCCACGAGACGGATCGGCTGGCCGTACAGGATGTTGTGCAGAAACTGGGTCAGCACGCGGCTCGAGCCCTCCTTGGGGGAGTCGATGTCGTCCAGGTGCGGGCCGATCCAGTTGAAGGGGCGGAAGAGCGTGAACTTCAAGCCTTCCGCCTGGCCGTAGGCCCAGATGACGCGGTCCAGGAGCTGCTTCGAGCAGGAGTAGATCCACCGCTGCTTGCGGATGGGGCCGTAGACGAGCGGCGAGGTCTCCTCGTCGAACTCCGCGTCCGGACACATCCCGTACACCTCGGACGTGGACGCGAAGACCACGCGCTTGCCGTAGCGGACCGCCTGCTTGACGATGCGCAGGTTTTCCTCGAAATCGAGATGAAAGACCGCCAGCGGGTTCTTGACATACACCGCCGGCGTCGCGATCGCGACGAGGGGGACCACGACGTCGCACTTCTTGACCTGGTACTCGATCCACTCCTTGTTGATCGCGATGTCCCCCTCGAGATACGTGAACCTCGGATGCCCGAGAAACGGCGCGATCTTGTCGCTCGCGATGTCCAGGCCCGAGACGGCCCAGTCGGTCGTCCCGAGAATGCGCTCGGTCAGGGCGTTTCCGATGAAGCCGTTGACGCCGAGAATCAGGACCTTCATCGCGAGCGCAACCCGGGAATGAAGGCGCCGGCGTCCATCTCCTCCTCCCCTTCCCTCTGGATGCGCAGGATCTCCACGTAGCGGTCGTCCTCGCAGGCCACGTAGAGACGGCCCCGCTCGGTGCGGATCTGGCCCGGGAAGTTGTCGTGCGCGCCCAGGTGCGGGAGGCGCGTCTTCCAGAGGAACGTCTTGCCTCCGAAGATGTCGGTGAAGGCGCCGGGATAGGGGTGCGTCACGGCGCGGACGAGGTTGTGAACCTCCTCGGCGGTCCGGTCCCACTCGATGCGCCCATCCTCCGGCCGCCGCTTCGGGAACGTCGTGGCGGCCTCCTCCTTCTGCGGGCGGCGCGGCGCCGTTCCCCCCTTCAACTGCTCCAGGCGCCGCTCCAGGATCCTCACGGCCGCCCCGGTCACGCGCCGCTGCACTTCGACCGCCGTGTCGTCGGGACCGATCGGCACCTCCTCCTGGTCCACGATGTCGCCCGCGTCCGGCCTCTCGGTCATGACGTGGAGCGTCGCCCCGGTCACCTTCTCGCCCCGCAGCACGGCCCAATTCACCGGGGCGCGCCCCCGGTAGGCGGGCAGCAGCGAGCCATGGACGTTGTAGGCGCCCAGGCGCGGCAGCTCCAGGATCTCCGCCGGCAGGATGCCCCGGTAATAGAAGGAGAAGAGAAGCTCCGGTTGCGCGGCCTTGACCCGGGCGATCGCAGCCGGGTCGCGAGGGTCCTCCAGGATCATCGGCTCGATCCCGCGCGAGCGCGCCAGCTCCGCGACGCTGTCGAACCAGCGCGGCTCCCCGGGGTCGTCGGCGTGCGTCACGACGAGCGCCACGTCCTCACCCCGCTCGAGCAGGAATTTCAGGCAGGCGTGCCCTGTGTCGGAGTACGCGAAAACCGCAATGCGGCTCATGAACGCTCCTTGACTCTTGAGCCTCGACTCTCGACTCTCGACTCCGCTCCCAGACCGTACACTCTCCTCACCGAAAACCTCGGCCGGCCGCGCACCTGCTCGTAGATGCGGCCGACATATTCGCCGACGATACCCAGTCCCGCCATCGCGATGCCGAGCAGTGTAAAGAGAATCGCAAAGAGGGTGAAGACTCCCTCGACTTCGGCCCCCACGATCAACCGCCGAACGAAGAGGAAGACGCCGAAGGCGATGCCGCCCAGGGCGACCGCGCTCCCGAGCAGGCCGAAGACCTGGATGGGCACGGAGGAGAAGCCGGTCATCAGGTCGAAGTTCAGGCGGATCAGGCGGTAGAAGGAGTAGGCCGACTCTCCCCCGGCGCGCGGGGCGTGCGCGACCTCGACCTCGGCCGGCCGGCGCGCGAAGCTCTGCGCCAGGGCCGGAATGAAGGTCGAGGCCTCGTCGCAGCGGTTGATTTCCTCCACGACGTCGCGCGAGTAGGCCCGCAGCATGCAGCCGAAATCCGTCAGGTGCATGCGCGTGATCGAAACCGTCACGCGGTTGACGACAGCGGAGGCCAGCCGCCGCGGCCAGGAGTCCTGCCGTTGCCGCCGCACGCCTCCCACCACATCGAACCCCTCGTCGTACTTTGCGAGCAGCTTCGGGATCTCCTCGGGAGGGTTCTGGAGATCGGCGTCCAGCGTGACGACGACGTCCCCCGTCACGTCCCGGAACCCGGCGAGGATCGCCTGGTGCTGTCCGAAGTTGCGCGAGAGCTCGAGGACCCGGACGGCGTCGGCGCGGCGCGCGGCCCAGGACTTCAGGATCTCGAGCGACCGGTCGCGGCTCCCGTCGTCCACGAGGATCACCTCGAAAGGCTCTCCGCGGCCGTCCAGCACCGCCAGCACCCGCCGGAGGAATTCCTCCAGGTTCGCCCCCTCGTTGAAGACGGGCACGACGACGGAGACCTTCACTTCCGGAATTCCTCCAGGACTTCCCGGATCGCGTGGACGACGTCCTCCTGGTCTTCCGGGGCCAGGCCCGGGAAGAGCGGGAGCGAGACGATCCTCTCCGAGACGAAGTGCGCCTCCGGGAAGTCTTCCGGCCGCCAGCCGAAACGGTCCGCGTAGTAGGAGAACTCGTGCGCCGCCGTGTAGTGGAGCCCCGAGCCGATGTTCCTCTTCTTCAGCTCCTCCATGAACCCGTCGCGCGAGATCGTCAGCCGGTCGATGTCCACCAGCGGAGTGTAGAGGTGCCAGGCGTGCCGGATCGGATACGCGACGCGCTGCGGCAGGATCAGGCCCGGGAGATTCGACAGGAGCTCGTCGTAGCGGGCGGCCAGCCGCGCCCGTTCGGCGAGGAACCCCTCCAGGCGGGGGAGCTGGTGCAGGCCGAGAGCCGCCTGGATGTCCATCATGTTGTACTTGAACCCCGGGAGCGCGACGTCGTAGCGGGGACTTCCCGACTTGGCGAAGCGCTTCCAGGCCTCCCTGTCCATGCCGTGAAATTTCAGGAGCGAGGCCTTCTCGAAGACCGCCTCGTCCTCGGTCACCACCATCCCGCCCTCTCCCGTCGTCATGTTCTTGTTGGGATGAAAGGAGAACACCGAGGTCGTCGGGAAGGACCCGATCCTCCTCCCCTTGTACTCGGCGCCGACCGCGTGCGCGGCGTCCTCGAGAACCGCGATCCCGCGTCCCGCGGCGAGCTCCATGATCGGATCGAGATCCACGGGCTGGCCGACGTAGTGCACCGGAACGACGGCCTTCGTCCTCGGAGTCAGGCGCTTCTCGATCTCCTCGACGCGGACGTTCAGGGTGGCCGCGTCGATGTCGGCCAGGACGGGAACCGCTCCGCAGTGCACGATCGTGTTCAACGTCGCGACGAATGTCAGGGGCGTCGTGACCACCTCGTCGCCCGGCCCGACGCCGAGGGAGAGCAGCGCCACGTGCAGGCCCGCCGTGGCGGAGGAGACCGGCACGGCGAAACGGCCGCCCACGTAATCGGCGAACGCCGCGGTGAATCTCTCGACCTTCGGTCCCGTCGTGATCCACCCCGAGCGCAGCGTGTCCACGACCTCGGCGATTTCCTCCTCGCCCAGCGCCGGCCGGGCAAACGGAAGAAAGCTGTTTCTCATAGTTGCGCGCCGATTGTAGCCGGGATCGACAAGCCGTGTACGAGGTCCAAGGTCCAAGGTCCAAGGTCCAAAGTAGCGACGTCCCGTTCCCGGCCTACTTTGGACTTTGGACTTTGGACTTTGGACCTCTACGGCTTCTCGGCGTCCGGCGGGCGAGGTACTCCGTGCCGGTGGCGCAGACGCTCACCCAGAAGAGGCCGACGAGGATTCCGCCGACGACGTCGCTCGTCCAGTGCGCGCCCAGGTAGACGCGCGTGTAGGAGACCGAGAGGATGACGGTGGTCGCCAGGGCCAGCGCCGCGCCACGCAGCACCTGGTTGCGCGAGACGTGGAGGACGAGGGCCGCGGCCGCGCCGTAGAAGAGGGTCGCCATCGTCGCGTGGCCGCTCGGGAAGCTGTAGGTCTTCTCGGTCGCGAGCGCCGGCCAGAGGTCGGGCCGCGCGCGGTGGTAGACGATCTTGAGAAGGGTCTCCAGGAGCCAGCCTCCGATGACGACTCCGAAGAAGAGGAGCGCGCCGACGCGGCGTCCTCGGAGGAAGAGCGCTGCCGTGACGGCGAGCGTGGCCGGAAGGAGAAACCGGTGGTCTCCGAAGAATGATACCGCGAGCGCCGCGCGGTCCCGAGCGGGACTGTGAAGGCCTTCGATCGCGAGAGTGATTTCCCTGTCGAACGCGGTTTTTCCGTGGACGTCGAAGACGGAATCCGCAAGCATCGCGAAGACGACGACGACCGCGGCGCAGGCGAAGAAGCCGGCCGTCAGATAGAGGCCGACCGTTCCTTCCCGCGTGAAACGGCCGCGCAGGAAGGCCCGCCATTGCGACGGGCTGGCCGAGTCGGGGGGCCGCGAGGCCGTCACGGCTCCCAGCGGATCGTTCCGGCGAAGCTCCAGCGGCGCTGCGGGTTCCAGACGCCCGCGACCGAGCGGTCGGCCGTCACCTCGAAGCGGAGCGCGTCGCGGCGGTAGTCATAGGGCGCGCCGTCCCGCGCGTGGGCGGCCGCGTCGAGGGAATAGACACCCGGGCCGAGCGCCAGCGCGGGGATCTCCAGCGTCACTCGCCCCTCGCCGCCGAACTTCCCGGCACGGAATCCGTCGATGTCCGTGTTCGAACCGAAGACGCTCTGGCCCGAGACCGTCGAGATCGCGAAGCCGAAGACGAAATCGGAGAGCGGCGCCGCGGCGCGAACGCGCATCTGGAGAGCGGCCGGCTCTCCGGAGACGATCCGTCCGGCGGGCCGTCCCGCGCCATCGAGCAGTCTCACCTCCTCCACGACCACCGCCCCGGAGCCGATCCGCGCCGGCCGATCCAGACCCGGGCGTTCGGAGCTGACAGCTGAGAGCTGCGAGCTGACGGCTTCTCTCCTGCGGCCTCCTTCCTCCACCGCGACCCGCTCGCGGTAGAGCGCCACGGTCTCATCCGCCGGCCCGTCGGCCTGGAGGCGCCCGCGGTCGAGCCAGATCGCCCTCCGGCATCGCTGCGACACGAGCGCGAGGTCGTGGGACACGACCAGAATCGTCTTGCCGGCGCGCTCGAACTCGGCGAATTTCTCCAGGCAGCGGTGCGAGAAGGCCTCGTCTCCGACCGCCAGCACCTCGTCCACAAGGAGGACATCGGGATCGCTGTGCGCGGCGATCGAGAACCCCAGGCGCACGGCCATGCCGGAGGAGTAGGTCTTGAGCGGCGCGTCGAGGAATTCTTCGATCTCGGCAAAGCGCACGATCTCGTCGAAGCGCGCCGCGATCTGGCGCCGGGAGAGACCGAGCAGCAGGCCGTTGATCTCGATGTTCTCGCGCCCCGAGATCTCCGGGTGGAACCCGGCGCCCAGTTCCAGCAGCGCCGCCAGGCGGCCCCGGACCTCGACCGATCCCCGGGTGGGACGCACGATGCCGGCCAGGAGCTTCAAGAGCGTGGACTTGCCTGAGCCGTTGGGCCCGACCACGCCGACCATCTCCCCGGCGGCAATCTCGAACGAGAGGTCAACGATCGCCGGAACCGCCGAGTCCGGCGACAGCGCCCGCCGCCCCATCCCCGAAAGCAGCGCCGACTTGAGCGTCCCCACGGTCTTCTTCCGCCCGTACCGCCTGTACAGTTTCGTCACGCCTGCGACACGGACCGCCGGCTCCTCCCCCGGTCCCCCTGTCCCCCCGTCTCCCCGTCTCAACTCAAGCCTCCTCCGCGATCGAGTCGCGCAGGCGCTCGAAGACGAGCCCTCCCGCCGCGAGCGAGAGCGCGGCCGTCCCGGCCATCCAGGCCCACTCGACGGCCGGGATCGGGCGGAAGAAGAAGAGAGCGTCGTGGAGCGCCGCGAAATAGGTCGAGAACGGATTGGCGCGAAGCAGTCCCCGGTACCGCTCCGGAACCGAGGCCGCCGGGTAGAGGACGGGCGTCAGAAAGAACGCGAGGGTCAGCAGGTTGGAGATGACGTCGCGGACGTCGGCGAAATGCACCGCGAGCGACGAGATCCCCAGGGCGAGACCGAACACCGTCAGCGCCAGGAGCGCGAGCACCGCGGGAAAGGCCAGCGCGGCGGGACCCGGCGAGACGCTCCCGCGCAAAGCCGAGTAGAGAATCGCCGCGGCGAGCACCGGGAGAGCGAGGGCCAGGTGCGACAGGCGCGCCCCGACGGCCGACGCCGGAAAGACTTCCGGCGCCACGGTCGTCTTGCGCAGCAGCGGGCCGTTGGCGCGGAAGGTCTCGGCGGAGTCGATCAGCGCCGAGGACACGAAGCCCCAGGCCAGGACGCCGATGAACAGGAAGAGCGCGTAAGGGCGCACGTCGGCGCGCGGCGCGAAGACCAGGCGGAAGACCGTCGCGTAAACGGCCAACAGCAGCAGGGGATTGACGAGCGACCAGAAGTACCCGAGCAGGCCGCCACGGTATCGGGCCGCGAGCTCGCGGCGCGTCAGCGCCGTGACCAGCGCGCGGTTGCGCCACGCTCTCATGAGTGGAAGCATCTGAAGAAGCTATCAGCTATCAGCCGTCAGCTATCAGCCTGGCCTCGAATTCCCCGAGGCTGAGAGCTGAAAGCTGACCTGACAGCTGAAAGCTCTTCCAATATTCTCCTTCGGGTGCCGCCGCGTGAAGTCTCCGGGCCTCCGGCCGTCTCCTGCAAGGCGGTGCGCAAGGTCTACTCCGGCGCCCAACCGGTCGTCGCGCTGCAAGGACGTGGATCTCGAGGTTCCCGCGGGACAGTTTCTCGCCGTCGTCGGGCCGTCGGGCGGAGGCAAGTCCACGCTTCTCCACCTGCTGGGCGGGATCGACCGTCCGACCTCCGGAGCCGTCTCCGTGGGCGGCCGGGACCTCGGGGCGCTCTCCGACGAGGAACTCACCCTGTACCGCCGTCGCGAGGCGGGCCTGGTGTTCCAGTTCTTCAATCTCCTTCCGCACATCACCGTGCGCGAGAACGTGGAGCTGCCGCTGGCCCTGGACGGCCGCGCCGACGCGGCCCGCCGTGCGCAGGAGCTGCTCGACCGCGTGGGACTGCTCCCCCGCGCCGGCGCGCATCCCTACGAGCTGTCCGGCGGCGAAATGCAGCGCGTCGCGATCGCCCGCGCCCTCTCCTCCGGCGCGAGGCTGCTCCTCGCCGACGAGCCCACGGGCAATCTCGACAGCGCCAACGGCGAGCAGGTGCTGGCCCTCCTGGACGAGATCCGCCGCGAACGCGGCGTGACGCTCATCCTGGCCACGCACTCGCCCGCCGCCGCGAGCCGCGCGGAACGAATCGTCGAGATCCGCGACGGGAGGATCGCGCCGCGGTGAAGGGCATGGCTCTTCTCGTTCGCGCGCTCGTGACGGGACCCGCGAGGCGGCGCCCGCAGAGGGCGATCCTGCCGGTCGTGGGCGTCGCCGTCGGCGTCGCGGCGGTGGCGGCGATCCAGCACGCCAACCGGAGCGTGACGGAGTCGTTCCGCGAGGCGGCCGCCTCGCTCTCGGGGCGAAGCGACTTCGTCGTCACGGGCGTCGCGGGAGTGCCGGTCGCGGCGCTCGAGCGGCTCGGCTTCCTCTGGGAGCATGGCTCCTTCGCGCCGGCGGTCACGGGGACCGCCGTCGTCGAGGACGGATCGGGAGACATCGCGCAGATCCTCGGAGTGGATCCAGGAGGCGACGGCGCCGTGCGGGAGATGAAGCTCGTGGCCGGCTCCGGCCGCGCGGACTTCTTCGCGAAGTCCAACTCCGTCTTCGTCCCGGAGAGCTTCGCGCGCCGGCACCGGCTCGCGGCGGGAAGGACGCTCGACATCGTGGCCGGAGGCGTGCGGCGCACCGTGACGGTCGCGGGCCTGCTCGAGCTCTCGGGCGTCGCGAATGCCGCCGGAGGCGATCTCCTCGTCACGGACGTTTTCACCGCTCAGAAGCTCCTCGGCAAGGAAGGCTCGATCGACCGCGTGGACATCGTGCTCGATCCCGGCGAGCCGCGGGAGGCGATCGCCGCCAGGATCCGGGCGGCCCTCGCCCCCGGGCTCACGCTGCAGCCTCCCGGGCGATCGGCCGAGACCGCCGACCGGATGGTGCGCGCCTTCCGCTTCAACCTGAACGCGCTCGCCTCGCTCACGCTCCTGGTCGGCGCGTTTCTCATCGCCAACGCGGTTTCGATCTCGGTTCTGCGCCGCCGCCCCGAGATCGCAACGCTGCGCGCGATCGGCGCCACACGGGCGTCGATCTTCGCCGTCTTCGTGGCGGAAGGCCTCGCGGTGGGACTGGCGGGAACGCTTCTCGGGGAAGCCGGCGGGATCTACCTCGCGCGGGCGGCGCTCTCGAGCGTCGCCGGAACCGTATCGAACGTCTACCTTCCGACCGCGAAAATCGCCGCGGCCGGTTACCTTCCCGCGGCCGGTCTCGCCGCGGCCGTCGGAATGGCCGCCGCGCTCCTCGCGACGCTCCTGCCGGCGGCGGAGGCGACGCGGGTCGAGCCCTCTCCCGCGATGCGGCCCGGCTCGATCGAGGTCGTGAGGACGCGGAGGCTCCGCGGGCGGGCCGTGGGCGCGGCCTTCCTGATCATTCTCGCGGCCGCCGCTTCGCGGGCGCGCGCGGTCGACGGCTTTCCCTTCTTCGGATTCGCGGCCGTTGTGCTGGTCATCGCCGCGCTCGCGGCCGCCGCCCCGATCGCCGTTCGTCTTGCCTCCCGCGCTGCGGCCCGGCCGCTCGCCCGGTTTTTCGGCGCCGCCGGGCGCCTCGCGGTGGAGTTCTTCGGCGGATCTCTGGCTCGAAACGCGATCGCGGTCGCCTCGCTCGCGATGGCGCTCGGCATGACCCTGGCGATGATCGTGACGGTCTCCTCGATCCGCGAGACTGTGCGCGTCTGGGTCGAGACGACGCTGCGCTCGGATCTCTGGGTCAAGGCCGCGGCGGGCGGCCGGCGAGGGCTGGTCGGCGATCTGCCAGCCGAGATCCTGCCGTTTCTGCGCGCGATCCCGGGGGTGGCCGTCGTCGATCCCTTCCGGGCTCGGGACGCGGCGGACGGGCGCGGCCGTCCCTTCACCCTCGGCTCCGGCGACTTTCGCGTCGTGGCCCGGATCGGAGGGCTCCCGCTCCTGGATGGGCGCGACGTCAGGGACGTCGCTCTCGAGGCCCGCAAAAAAGGGGAGGTCCTCGTCTCCGAGCCCTTCGCCAGGCGCTACCGGGTAGGCGTCGGAGACCGTATCCGGCTCCAGACGCCGCGGGGCGATCGCGCGCCGCGAGTGGCCGGTGTCTATCGCGATTACTCCAACGACCGCGGAACCGTCCTCCTCGACCGGGAGGCCTACCTCCCCCTGTACGGCGACTCGCGCGTGACGGCCGTCGCCGTCGCGGCCGCGCCGGGCGTGGACGCCGAGTCTCTCCGGCGGCGCGTCCTCGCGGCGGCGCAAGGGCGCTTCGCGCTGTCCATCTCGACCAACCGGGAGCTGCGCCGCGAGATCCTGAAGACCTTCGACCAGACCTTCGCCGTCACGCGCGCGCTGGAAGCGATCGCCGTAACGGTCTCGATCCTCGGAATCGCCAACGCGCTCGCCGCCTCGGCCGTCGAGCGCCGGCGCTCCTTCGGCCTTCTCCGGGCCATCGGAGCCGGCAAGCCTCAGGTGCGCCGCGCGGTCCTGATCGAGGCCGGCCTGACCGGCGTGACCGGCACCGCCGCGTCGCTCGCCGCCGCCGCCGGCTTCGCGTACCTGCTTCTCGCGGTGATCAACCCGCAGTCCTTCGGCTGGACGGTCGTGGTCAACATCCCGTCCGGGCGCCTCGCCGCGACCGCGCTGCTGGTCCTCGCCGCCTCGGTCCTCGCCGGGATCTTTCCCGGCCGCCTCGCGGCGTCGGTCGACCCGGCCGCGGCACTGGCGGAGGAATGAGGATGGATTCGGATTCGTGATTCAGATCGAGTAGCGACCTTCGGCTCTGATCACGAATGTCGAACACGCCACAGTTCTCGCGCCGGTCCTGCTGCACAATTCGCGGCAGCCGGCCGATCGAAGCGACATCGCCTTCCCGAGAGATCACGGCGCGCATTCGGATGCGCCGGTCGAATGGTGGTACTACACGGGACATCTCAAGGACGCCGAGAATCACGAATTCGGGTTCCAGCTCACGTTCTTCCGCGTGCGGCAGATGCACCTGGCGCACTTCGCCTGGAGCGATGCCGCGCGCGGGTCGTTCCGGTACGAAGAGAAGACCCACCTGGAGCTTCCCGGAATCGCGTCGGCGGCGGTAGGGCGCCTGGCCGTCGCCAACGAGGATTGGTCCGCGGAGGAATCGGGCGGCACGCACCGCCTTCACGCGGCCGGCCGTGGCTGGGAGCTCTCGCTCGCGCTCAAGGCCGTCAAGCCGCCGGTCGTCCACGGCGCCGGCGGTCTCTCGCGCAAGGGACCCGGCGGCAACGAGTACTCCCGCTACGTCTCGATCACCCGCCTCGCGGCGGCGGGAACGATGCGCAACGGGCCGGCCACGGTTTCCCTTTCGGGCACGGCCTGGTTCGACCACGAGTGGGGACCGGGCGCGCTTCCGGAGGGGGCGGCGGGCTGGGACTGGTTCGCCCTGCAGCTGGACGACGGGGCCGACCTGATGCTCTACCGGATGCGCGCCCTGGGAGGCGGCGCGACGGCATTCTCGTCGGGCACGTTCGTTCCGGCCTCCGGGGAGCCGCGGACCATCGTCTGGCAGGACGTCACCCTCGAGGAGAAGGCCTTCTGGAAGTCTCCCCGCTCGGGCGCCCGCTACCCCGCCCGGTGGAGGCTCGCGGTCGCATCGCTCGGCCTGGACGTGACCGTCGAGCCCATGCTTGCCGACCAGGAGCTCGTCACCGAAAAGTCCACCGGCGTCACATACTGGGAGGGCGCCTGCCGCGTGCGGGGCGCCCGCTCCGGAAAGCCGGTGTCGGGCCGCGCCTACGCCGAGCTGACCGGCTACGCCCGGCGCGACGTGCCGGGCTTCCCGTGCGGAAGTCGGCCGGGTCCTTCGCAACGCGGCCGAGGAGTCGCGGGGCTGCGGGCGAGGGCGCTCGGATGCGACGCCCGCCTCTTCGCTTCAGGGGTCGGCTTGGGGGTGGGCTTGGGCTTTGCCCCGCGCTCCTTCGTCTCCAGAGTCACCATGAACGTCTTCGCGTTGGCGAGGTTGCGGTAGACGTAGGGAAACTTGATCTGGAAGGTATCCCGCTCGCCCTTGCCCAGCGAGCCCATCTTCACTCCGCCGCTCCCTGTCGCCACGATATTCCCGTCGCCGTCGAAGATCGCGATCGCGACACCGACCTCGTACGCGAGGAACCCGTTGTTGTCCACGCGCGCGACGGCCTTCGCGCTCGACGACTGGAACGGCTTCATCTGGTTGCCCAGGTCGAACGTGAGAGACGAGACGACCACGCGATCCGACTCGACATGGACGTCCTGAACGCCGTTGACCGGATGCCAGTCGTACTTCTCGGTCGCCACGCCGGCCGCAGAGCGGGGCCGCGAGAAGGAACGCGGCCAGGAAAGAAAACCGTTTGACCATCACCACACCTCCAAGTTGGAGAGTAGCAGAGGAATGTGTGATTTGTGATTTGTGATTGTGTGATCAGGGCAAGAAACAATCCGTCGCTCCTGAATCACTAAATCACCTAATCACCAATCTCTGTCTTCTCAGTCGGCTGTGGCGATAGCCGTAAAGGACATAGATCACGAGCCCGACTCCGAGCCAGCCGATGAAGCGCCACCAGGAAGAGGGGGGCAGGTAGTAGATGAGACCCAGGCACGAAACGATGCCGAGCACGGGCAGCAGGAGCGGCCCGAAGGGGACGCGGAACGGGCGCTCCCGGCCCGGGTCCTTGTAGCGCAGGATGATGATCCCGAGGCAGATGAGGATGAAGGCGAAGAGGGTCCCGATGTTGGTCAGGTTCACCATGTCGTCGAGCGACGTGAACATGGCCGTGACTCCGACGAAGACGCCGGTCAGGATCGTCGTGACGTGGGGAGTCCGGAACTTCGGGTGGACCTTCGCGAACACCTTCGGCAGGAGCCCGTCCCGGGCCATGGCGAAGAAGATCCGCGGCTGGCCGAGCTGGAAGACGAGGAGCACCGCCGTGTGCGCGACGACCGAGCCGAAGGCGACGACGCCCACCATCCAGCCGGGCATCGAGACGAACTTCATCGCGAGCGTCAGCGGCTCCGCCTGCTCCGTCGCGAGCGTCTTTCTCAGCGCTTCGTAGGGAATCATCCCCGTAAAGACGGCCGCGACGACGATATAGATGATCGTGCAGAGGATGAGGGAGCCGATGATGCCGATCGGCATGTCCCGCTTCGGGTTTCGCGCCTCTTCCGCCGTCGTGGAGACGGCGTCGAAGCCGATGTAGGCGAAGAACACGATGGCGGCCCCGGCCGCGACCCCGGAGAACCCATTGGGCGCGAAAGGCCTCCAGTGGGCCGGCTTGACGTAGTGAAAACTCACGAAGACGAAGAAGGCAAGCACGATGAGCTTGATGGCGACCATCCAGAAGTTGAATCCGGCCGATTCCCGGATCCCCCAGACGAGGATGACCGTGATCGCGGCGACGATGACGAAGGCCATGATGTTGAAGACGATCGGGACACCGAAGACGTGCGGCGCGGCCGCGACGACCTGCGGCAACCTGGACCTGGCTGTCGTGAAGTCGACCGTCAGCCAGTCGGGCAGCCGGATGCCGAAACCCTCGAGGAAGGTGTTGAAGTAATTGGCCCACGAGATCGCCACGGCCACGTTGCCGATGGCGTACTCGAGGATAAGGTCCCAGCCGATGATCCAGGCGATCAATTCGCCCAGGGTGCCGTAGGAATACGTGTATGCGGAGCCGGCCACCGGGACCATCGAGGCGAACTCGGCATAGCAGAGGGCCGTGAAGGCGCAGACGACCGCAGTCAGCGCGAAGGAGAGCATCAGGGCGGGACCCGCGCCCGGACGCGCGCTGTCTCCCGCCGCGGCCGTGCCGATCGTCGCGAAGATGCCTGCGCCGATGATCGCGCCGACGCCGAGCGCGACGATGTTCCAGGGGCCGAGCGCGCGCTTCAACCGGTGCTCGGGCTCCTCGGTCTCCGCGACGAGTGCGTCGAGCGACTTGGTCTGGAAGAGCCTCTTGGCGAGAGACAAGCTGCGGGGAGGATAGCAAAAGAAGTTGCGAGTTGTGAGTCGCGAATTCAGAAGCGGAGGGGAAGCTCCTGCAGAGATCGGATCCGATCCTCGACGTGCGGGTGGCGGTCTTCCCGGTCGAGGAGGAGGGCCTGGAGGCCGGCGGCGCGCGCGCCCTCGTAGTCCTCGGCAAGCGAATCGCCGACGTGGAGGGCCTCCTCCGGGACGACCGCAAGCCGGGCACAGGTGCGCAGGAAGATCTCCGGTTCCGGCTTTCCCGTCTCCTCGATGGCGGAGACCGACACCGCGCGGAAGCGCCGCGCGAGGCCGAGCCCTTCCAGCAGCGCGGGAAGGTGGGAGTCCCAGTTGGAGACGACGGCAAGGAGAAATCCCCGAGCTTCCAGGTTCGCGAGAACGTCCGCCACGTCCGCGTAGACCGACCACGAGCCGGGATCGCGGAAGTGCGACGACAGGCGCTCGAAGGCTTCCGCCGACACGACTCCTCCATCCAGGCGCGCGCGCACGCGGTTCAGGAACATCCTCCAGAACTCCGGCTCGCCGCGCACGCCTCCGTACCGGTCCGCCGCCCTTTCGGCCTGGACCTCCGCCCAGGCGCGCGTCAGCGCCCCCGAAAGCTCCTCGGCCGAGAAGCGGCAGCCGTCGCGCGGAGAACTCTCTCGCGTAGACCTCGTCCACCGGAGGGTCCGCGGATGCAGCAGGGTCGCGCCCGCGTCGAAGAAGACGGCCCGGATCCCGTGAGGCGTCAGGCGTGAGGCCTTAGGCGGAGCCCCTGGGACTTTGACGACTCTTACGACCTGACCTCGCTCGTCACGGCATCACCTGGCCGCCGTCGATCGTGATGGCCTGGCCGGTGATGGATCTCGCCTCGTCGGAGGCGAGGTAGGCGGCCAGGCCCGCGACTTCCTCCGGATCGAGCACTCGGCCGAGCGGCGCCATCTTCGCGGCGATGCGCCGCCCTTCCTCCTCGCCGCCGCCGGTGTGCTCTCCGATTCGGCGGAATCCCTCGCGAGCCATCTCCGTCTCGACCCAGCCGGGAACCAGGGCGTTGACGGTGATCTGCCTCGGGGCGAGCTCCAGCGCCAGCGTCCGGGTCAGGCCGATCACGCCGTGCTTGGAGGCGGCGTAGGCCGCGAAGCCCGCCACTCCGAAACGCCCGAGCACCGACGCGATATTCAAGACCCGTCCCCCCGCCGGGAGATGGGGCGCCGCCTCGCGCGTGATGCGGAAGACTGCGGTCAGGTTCGTCGCGAGGATCGCATTCCACCGGGAGTCGTCCGGGTCCTCGAGCGGCGTCGGCCCTCCCAGCCCCGCGCCGTTGACCAGGACGTCGATGCGTCCCCACCGGGACACGACGGCCGCGATGGCGCTGGACACGGAGAAGGCGAGCGTCACGTCGCAGCGGACCGCGACGGCTTCTCCCCGCTGGCTCCGGATGTCGGCGGCGATCTTCTCGCACGCGACCTCGTTTCTCGCGGCGAGCGCCACGCGGGCGCCCTCCGCGGCGAAGCGGCGGGAGATCGCCTCGCCGATCCCGCGCGAGGCCCCCGTCACGAACGCGACCTTCTCCGAGAGCCGCCGGGAATGGGTCCACCAGGGGCGGCCGCCAGCGTCGAGTTTTCCGGGGCCGGAGCCCCGCCCGCTTGCCCGCGCTCACGAGCGCGCGAGCGCGCTCCTGGCGGTCTCGCGGACTCGAGCCACCTCCGGCGGCAGCGGGAAGAAGACTTCCTCGCGAACCGTCAGGACTTCCCGGACCTGCGCGCCGAGGAGGGCTCGCAGGTACGCGAGGATCTCCTGGACCAGGAACTCCGGCGCGGAGGCGCCGGAAGTCAGTCCGACCGTCGCGACGCCGGCGAGCCATTGCGGCCGGACCTGCGAAACGTCGTCCACGAGATGGGCGCGGGCGCCGGCGAGCTCGGCCTCCTCCACCAGCCGGCGGGAGTTGGAGGAGTTCTTCGATCCCACGACCAGGATGACGGGAGCTTCCTTCGCCAGCGCCCGCACGGCGAGCTGCCGGTTCTGCGTGGCGTAACAGATGTCGTCGCGCCCCGGGCTCTGGATCGCCGGGAAACGCCGCTTGAGGGCCTCGATGATCGGCCGCGTGTCCTCGACGGACAATGTCGTCTGGGTGATGAAGGCGACTCGGTCCGGGTCCTCGACAGGGACGCGCTCCGCGTCTTCCACGCTCGAAACGAGCGTGATCCGGTCGGCCGCCTCGCCGGTCGTGCCCTCGACTTCCTCGTGACCCGGGTGGCCGATCAGGATGATCCGGTAGCCGAGCCTCGCGAAGCGGACCGCCTCCAGATGCACCTTCGTCACGAGCGGGCAGGTGGCGTCCAGGATCTTGAGGCCCCGGGCCGCCGCGGCTGCGCGGACCGAAGGCGAAACACCATGGGCGGAGAACACGACGGTCGCGCCGTCAGGAACCTCCTCCAGCTCTTCGACGAAGGTGACTCCGCGCTCCTCGAAACCGCGCACGACGTGAAGGTTGTGGACGATCTCCCGGCGAACGAAGAGAGGGGTTCCGAAGCACTCGAGCGCCAGGTCCACGATGTCGATCGCGCGGACGACCCCCGCGCAAAACCCGCGGGGCGAGGCGAGCAGGATCGTCTTCGGCGCCTGGTCCCCGGTCATTTCAACGCGACATTGTATCGCCGCGGATATCCCCTTTCGGAACGCGCACGTCGCGGTGGAAGAGCGTCCACTCCAGGCCGCAGGAGGCGCAGAAGAGGCTCCCCTCCTCCGCGAGCTTACGGCACCCTTCATTGTCGCAGCGCGTCTTCTCTTTCTTTTCGTCTTTCATCCGCTTTTCCTCCGTTGTTTCTTTTCCGCCGGGCCCGTCAGGTAGTGGAGCAGCTCCCGCTCGCACCGGTCTCGATACATCTCGAAGGTCGCCTCCGGATCCTTCTCCGACAGCCATTGAAGCATCAGGCCGTCGAAGATGGCGCGCAGTGTCGAGGCCGCCTCCCCGGGATTGCGGGCCAGGAAGACCCCGCGCCGCATCCCTTCCTCGACGATGCTCCCGTCCACTTCGCGGCAGCCGGCATAGAAGCGCTCGCCGATCAAGCGAAAGGCCTCGCGCCGCGCGGCCAGGCCGCAGAAGTCGATGTAGGCGCGAAAGAAGGCGCGGTTCTTCGACGGGGACGGGAAGATCAGGGCCACCAGGGCCTGGACCTTCTCGACCGGATCCTCGACGGACGCAACCGCCTCGCGCATGCGCTCGTGGATCGAGTCGATCAGCCAGCCGAAGAGCTCGCGGAAGAGGTCTTCCTTGGAGGAGAAGTAGTAAAGCGTCACGCCCTTGGACACTGCGGCACGCGCCGCGATGTCTTCGAGCGTCACGTTGGAGAACCCCTTCTCGGCGACCTCGCGGAAGGCCGCCTTCAGGAGGATCAGGCGCCGTTCGGCCTCGTTTGTCGCGAGTCTGACCATTGCAGGCCCAATCTATCTGACCGGTCGGTCAGATGTCAAGGGCTTTCGGCCGCGGCGTTCGCTTCGCGAACAGCGGCCGAGAGAGTTCAAACCAGGGCTCCGCGAGCCCGTCCTGAAACTCCGTGCCGGAAGTAGACTGCTTTCGTGCGCGTTAACCTTCTTTATTTCGCCTCCTTTCGCGACGCGGCCGGAAAGGCCGAAGAGAGCCGCGAACTGCCGGACGGCACACGCGTCGGCCAGCTCTGGCACTCCGTCTCTCGCGAGATTCCCCGCCTGGCGGCCTTCCCGACAATGCCTCCCGCCGCCGTCAACCACAAGTACGTGGATGGCGACACGATCTTCGGTGATGGCGACGAGGTGGCGTTCCTTCCCCCGGTGGCCGGAGGATGAAGACGATTTTGGATTTTGGATTGCCGATTTGGATTACCAATTACCTGTTTCGTACCCGAATCCAAAATCTAAAATCTAAAATCCGAAATCTCGCATGTACGTCACCTTCAGCCCTATTGACGTCGCGGCGCTCCTGAGCGCGGCACGTCCCTCCGACGGCGGCGTCTGCGTCTTTCTGGGCGTCGTGCGAAACGAGAACGAGGGACGGGAGACAGTCTCCATCCAGTACGAGGTCTATGGACCGATGGCGGAGGCCGAGATGGCCAGGATCGCCCGCCAGATCGAGACGGAATGGCCGGACGCGCGCCTTGCGATGCAGCACCGGGCGGGAAGGCTCGAGGTGGGTGAAGTCTCCGTCGCCGTCGTCGCGACCGCCCCCCACCGCGCCGAAGCCTTCGCCGCCTGCCGCGCCGCCATCGACCGAATCAAGACCTCGGTTCCGATCTGGAAGAAGGAATTCCACCCGGACGGCTCGTCCGAGTGGGTGGACCCCACAAGGAGCCGACTGGGAGACGGGGGGACGGGGAGACTGGGAGAATCTGAGCCGGCTCCCTCACCCGGTCACCCAGTCACCCAGTCTCCCAGTCACGTCCATTGTCCGCTAGGGATCTTTCCGAACCGATGCAACAATAGAAACAATGTCGCTTGCGAAGGTCATCGGCCCCGACATCGAGGAGCTGATCCGGGAGAACCCTGCCCAGCTCGCGGAAGCGGTCAAGGAGTTGCACCCGGCCGACATCGCGGAGCTCCTGGACGACCTGCCGCTCGAGGACAGGCTGACGCTCTTCGAGGCGCTGCCGCCCGAGCAGGGAGCAGCCGTCCTCTCGGAGCTGAAGGGCGAGACGCTGCGCCTGATCCTCCACCGGGCTTCACCCGACAAGCTCGGCCCGCAGCTCGACAAGGTGCCGGGCGACGAGGTCACGTTCCTCCTCGAGCACCTGACCCAGCGCCAGCGCGAGGGGTTGCTCGCGAAGATGTCCCCGAGAGACGCCGCGGAGGCCGAGCGCCTTCTGCGCTACGCGCCGCGCACGGCCGGCCGGTTGATGTCGGAGAAGTTCGTGAAGATCCGGCCGGAATGGACCGTTGCGGAGACGCTCGAGCATCTGAAGAAGATCGACCCCGAGGTCGAGACGGTCCAGAGCCTGTACGTCGTGGACGGGGACGGGCGTCTCGTCGGCGCCGTCTCGCTTCGAAAGCTCCTTCCCGCCCCGGCGGAGAAGAAGATCGCCGACATGATGAACCGCAACCTCTGGACGGTCGACCCCGACGCGCCGCAGGAGGAGGTCGCGCGCCTCGTCTCCAAGTACGACGTTCACTCGATCGCGGTCGTGGACAGGGAGAAACGGCCGCTCGGCATCGTCACCGTGGACGACGTCATCGACGTCCTCGTCGAGGAGCAGACGGAGGACATGCTGCACCTGGCCGGCATGCCCGCCAAGGAGGAGGTCGCGGAGGGCTACTTCGCGACCAAGCCCTTCCGCAACGTGCGCGCGAGGTTCAACTGGCTGCTGCTGCTCTTCGTCACCGAGACGCTGACGGGCACGGTGCTGCGCCACTTCGAGACCGAGCTGGCGAAGGTCGTGGCGCTCTCGTTCTTCATCCCGCTCCTCATCGGGACCGGCGGCAATTCCGGCTCCCAGACCGTCACGACGATCGTGCGGGGCCTCGCGGTGGGAGAGATCCGCCTGCGCGATTTCTGGCGCGTCATCCTGCGCGAGGCGGGCAGCGGCCTGGCCCTGGGGATCCTGCTCGGAGTCGTCGGCTTCGGACGCGCGCTCCTCTGGGGCTCGACGATGCCGCTGGCCATCACCGTCGGCGTCTCGATCCTCGTGATCTGCACCTGGGCCAACGCCGTCGGCGCGTCGATCCCGATGCTCGCAACCGCCGTCAAGATCGATCCCACAATCATGTCGGCCCCTTTGATCGCCACGCTGGTGGATGCGACAGGCCTTGTTCATCTATTTCATGATCGCGCGTTCGATCCTGGGGTTGTAGGTGTCAGGGAACAGGTGTCAGGGAAAATGCAGGTGCCAGGTTCCAGGTGTCAGGTTTCAGGTTGAGCCCGAGACCTCGGGCCTTCGTCCCTGACACCTGATAGCCTGATACCTGACACCTGCCTTTCACCTGACACCTTCAACCTGACACCTTGATACGATCAACAAGGAGGACGCTCTATGAGCACAGAGACTAAATCGCGGGACTGGACCAGCCCCGAGCTGGACCATCCCGTCGTCAACTACCGCGCGGAGAACGGAATCGCCGTCATCGAGATGGACGACCCGCCGGCCAACACCTACACCTACGCCATGATGCGGCAGCTGGACGACGCGATTCTGAAAGCCCGATTCGACGACGACGTCCACGTCGTCATCCTGCGCGGGAAGGGGGACCGCTTCTTCTCGGCGGGAGCCAACATCGGGATGCTCAATGCCGTCACGCCCGGCTTCAAGTACTTCTTCTGCCTGCACGCCAACGAAACGCTCCTGCGCCTCGAGCACACGCCCAAGCTCGTCATCGCGGCGTTGAACGGGCACACCGTCGGAGGCGGGCTCGAGATCGCGATGGCCTGCGATCTGCGCATCGCCCGCAAGGACGCCGGGAAGATCGGCCTGCCGGAAGTCACTCTCGGAGTGCTGCCGGGCACGGGCGGCACGGCGCGCCTCGGCAAGCTCATCGGAAAGTCCCGCGCGATCGAGCTGATGATCACAGGCAACACCTTCTCCTTCGAGGAGGCGGCGGATCTGGGCCTCGTCAACCAGGTCATCGAGGCGACGGCGGAGGAGTGGTGGGAGCAGGTCATGGATTACGCCCGCCAGTTCGTGCCGCCGAGCAAGGCCTCCAAGGCCGTCGGCCGCATCAAGCGCTCGGTCCAGAGCGGATGGGACCTCCCCCTCGAATCGGCGCTCGCCGTGGAACGCGAGCTCCAGCAGCTCCTCTTCCAGAGCGAAGACGCCAAGGAAGGCATCGCCGCCAACCAGGAGAAGCGGGTGCCGAAGTTCAAGGGGAAGTAGCTGTCAGCTCTCAGCTGTCAGCTCTCAGCTACGGGTTGGCTTGTTTGGCTGAAAGCTGATAGCTGACAGCTGATGGCTTTTCATCAATGGCAATAGAAACCACTCTCCACCTGAAGACCGACCTCTTCATCAACGGAGAGTTCGTCCCCTCCGCTTCCGGCAAGCGGTTCGCGACGACGAACCCGGCCACGGGCGAGACGCTCGCGGAGGTCGCCGAGGCGGGCCGGGAGGACCTCGACCGCGCGGTCGCCGCCGCACGCGCCGCCTTCGAGTCGGGCCCGTGGGCGGACATGAAACCGCGGCAGCGCGGCAGGATCCTGATGAAGGCCGCGGAGCTGCTCTCCGCCCGCGCGGACGAGTTCGGCCGGGTCGAAACGTCGGACAACGGAAAACCGATCTTCGAGGCCGCGAAGATCGACATGCCCGCGGCGGCGGACTGCCTCTCCTACTTCGGCGAATCGGCCGACAAGCTGTACGGCGACACGTACCCGGGCCGCCCCGACGCCCTGCTGCTGACGCTGCGCGAGCCGGTCGGCGTCATCGGCGCGATCACGCCCTGGAACTTTCCTCTGCTGCAGGCGATGTGGAAGATCGCGCCCGCTCTGGCGCTCGGCAATACCGTGGTCTTGAAGCCCGCCTCCGTCACGCCGCTCACGGCGCTCCTCTTCGCAGAGCTCCTGGCGCAAGCGGGTCTCCCGCCGGGCGCCTTCAACGTGGTGCCGGGGCCGGGCGCGGTCGTCGGCGCGGCAATGGCGGAGCATCCCGGAATCGACAAGATCTCCTTCACGGGAGAGACGGCCACGGGCAAGGCGATCCTGCGGGCAGCGGCCGGCACGGTCAAACGCGTCTCGATGGAGCTCGGCGGCAAGTCTCCCAACGTCGTCTTCGCCGACGCGGACCTGGACGCCGCGGCGCGGGGCGCGATCAACGCGATCTTCTACGGCAAGGGGGAGCTCTGCTCGGCCGGGTCGCGCCTCCTCGTCGAGGAGTCCGCTCACGACGCGCTCCTGGCGAAGGTCGTCGAGCGCGCGAAGAAGCTCGTCCCGGCCGATCCGCTCGATCCAAAGACCCGGCTCGGCTCGCTCGTCTCGGAGGCGCAGCGCGACAACGTCGAGCGCTATGTCGAGAGCGGAAAGAAGGAGGGCGCGAGGCTCCTGGCAGGGGGCAACCGCGTTTCCGTCGGCGGCAAGGGGGCCTTCTTCGAGGCGACCGTCTTCGACGCCGTCTCTCCGGACATGAAGATCGCGCGGGAGGAGATCTTCGGGCCGGTGCTCGCCGCGATGACGTTCCGGGACGAGAAAGAGGCGATCGCGATCGGGAATTCGACCATCTACGGGCTGGCCGCCGCCGTCTGGTCGCGCGACGTCAAGAAGGCCCTCCGCGCGGCGAGGGCGCTGAAGGCCGGCACCGTCTGGGTCAACGCCTACAACCTCTACGATCCGGGGCTTCCCTTCGGCGGCTACAAACAGTCCGGCTTCGGCCGCGAGCGCGGCCATTACGCGCTCGAGGAATACACGCAGGTCAAGAGCGTCTGGGTGGACCTGACGTAGGACGGGACGCAGGACTCGGGACTCGGAACTCGAAGGGCATGAGGACCTTCTTCATCGCGATCCGGACCGTCTTTTACGCTGTGTGCTTCGTACTGTTCTGGGGATGGCTCGCTTCCGGCATCCGTGGTTACGACGCGCGTCTCAACATCGCGTTGTCCCCGGCGTGGAGGCTTGTCGGGATGCTCTTCATGGTCGCAGGTGCAGTCATCGTCCTCGCTTGCCTCGCGAGCTTCATTGTCCGCGGCCGGGGCACACCCGCTCCCTTCGATCCGCCGCTGGCTTTCGTGCCTTCGGGTCCCTACCGGTATGTGCGCAACCCCATGTACATCGGGGCCGCTGTCGTACTGGGCGGATACGGTCTCTGGGAGAGATCGGCGGCCATCGCGATTTTTGCTCTGGCGTTTCTCCTCGTCTTCCATGTCTTCGTGGTGCTCGTCGAAGAGCCCGGCCTCGAGCGGCGCTTCGGCGAGAGCTACCTCGCCTACAAGAGGGCTGTGCACCGCTGGCTCCCCCGCCCGCCCCAGCCGTCATAGACTGAGAGGAATGCGAAAGGGGAGAACACCCTGGGCCGCGGCCCTCGCCGCGGCGGCGCTGCTCGTCGCGGCGGCACCCGCGCGGTCCTCCCTCGAGACCGTGCTCGACGCTCTCGAGCAGGTGCGCGGCTTCCGCGGGGCGGCGATCTCGCCCGATGGGACGAGCGTCGCCTGGGTCGAGAGGATCCGCGGCCGCGACGGGACCGACAACCTCTCCTTCATCGACGTCGCCGAGATCGCAAGGCCGGTCCCGCGCCGCCTGACGGCCGGCACGGACGCGCGGGCCCATCGGGAGCACAGCGCCGCCTGGTCCCCGGATGGCAGGTCGATCGCCTTCCTCTCCGACGCGGCCAGGGAAAAGCAGCTTCAGATCTACGTTTCGCCGGCCACGGGCGGGCCCGCGCGGCGGCTGACCGGCGTCCAGGGCCAGCTGGGACATCTCAAGTGGTCCCCCGACGGCAAAGCGATCGCCTTCCTCTTCATCGAGGGATCGGCTCAGGAGCCGGGAGCGCTCGTGGCCTACAGGCCCGACTCCGGAGTCGTCGAAGCGGAGACCGCGGAGCAGCGGATCGCGATCGTGGACGCCGCCTCCGGCCGCGTGCGCGCCATCAGCCCGGCGAACCTCTACGTCTACGACTACGACTGGTCTCCCGACGGCAGGAGCTTCTGCGCCGAGGCCGCGGAGGGCTCGGGCACCAACAACTACTGGATCGCGCAGCTCTACACCGTGGACGCGGCGTCCGGCCGGGCGCGCCCGGTCTGGAAGCCTCCGCTCCAGATCGCCAATCCCCGTTTCTCCCCGGACGGAAAAGCGATCGCCGTGATCCACGGCATCATGAGCGACGAGGGCTCGACGGGCGGCGACGTCTTCGTCATCCCGGCGCAGGGGGGCGACGCGAAAAACCTGACCCCCGGAATGAAAGCTTCGGCGAGCTCGCTCGTCTGGCGCGATACGGGCGAGATCCTGTTCACGCAGCACGTGGACGGGAACTCGGGGCTCGCGAGCGTGGACCCGGCCAGCGGAAAGATCACGACGCTCTGGAGCGGGCCGCGGGCGATCGGCAGCTTCAGCGTCGCCCGCCGGGGCGCGGCCTCGGCGGCCGTCATCCAATCCTTCGAGCGGCCGCCCGAGGTCTGGGCCGGGCCGATCGGGTCGTGGAAGCCGCTGACGCGGGAGAACGCGGGCCAGACGGCCTTCTGGGGCGAGGCGCGGAGCCTCCACTGGGAGAGCGGCGGCCTGCGCGTCCAGGGCTGGCTCCTCGAGCCCAGGAACGTCGAGCCGGGCAAGCGCTACCCGATGATCGTCAGCGTGCACGGCGGCCCGTCCGGGGCGAGCACGCCGTCGTGGCCTTCCCGCTGGAACGCGGTCCTTCCGAGCCAGGGCTATTTCCTCTTTCTCCCCAACCCGCGCGGGAGCTTCGGGCAGGGAGCGGCCTTCACGGAGGGGAACGTCAAGGACTTCGGGCACGGCGACTTTGCCGACATCATGAAAGGCGTGGACGAGGTCCTCCAGACCGCGCCCGTGGACCCGGAGCGCATCGGGATCGCCGGCTGGAGCTACGGCGGCTACATGACGATGTGGGCCGTCACGCAGACGCGGCGCTTCGCGGCGGCCGTCGCCGGCGCGGGCATCGTCAACTGGCAGAGTTACTACGGCCAGAACCGGATCGACCGCTGGATGGTCCCCTTCTTCGGCGCGTCGGTGTACGACGACCCCGACGTCTACGCGCGCTCCTCGCCGATCACCTTCATCAAGAAGGTCAAGACACCCACTCTCGTCCTGCACGGCGACCGCGACTCCGAGGTCCCGACGCCGCAGGGATACGAGTTCTGGCACGCTCTGAAGACGCTCGGCGTCCCGACCGAGCTCGTCGTGTACGAGAATGAAGGGCACGCGATCCTGCGGCGCGAGCATCAACGGGACATCGAGCGCCGCGTCGTGGCCTGGTTCGACAGATACTTGAAGTAGGACGGCATGACAACCGAAACGAAATCATCCCCATCGGTCCTCTTCGAGGCGCTCGTGTTGTGCGACGACATCCGCTTCGAGAACAACGGCAAGCTGATGCTGATCGGCGTCTATTCCGACGTCGTCCAGGTCTTCAAGCTGCCGCTGCAGCTGCGGTCGCTCGGCCTCGCGGTGCGGGCCAAGGCACTGTCCACGGGGCGCATCGCCTTCAACGTGACGGCGACCGACCCGCAGGGAAACAACCTGCTCGAGGCCAACGGCGAGATGAACTACGAGGGGGAGCCGGGGCGGACGATCTGGCTCCCCATCGTCATGGGACCGACGCTTCTCACGACGGAAGGCCAGTACGGGATCCGCATCGCGCTCGGCGACGCGCCTCCCATCCACGAGACCTTCCTCGTCAAAAAGACCCCGACGCCGGAGGCGCCGGCAGCGCCTCTGCGCCCCAACTGAAGGCGACCGCGCGTCCCGGAGCGACCGGGTTCTCGGCCCTGCCGTCAGACAAAACGACGATAATTCGTTCGAACAAAGGCGGTTCCACGATCCGGCCTGAAGGACACATCCTGATTCTCAACGGGAGGAAGCGCGATGTACGACCCGAGAATCCTCTCCGGCAAGTCCATCCTCGTCACGGGAGGCGGGTCGGGACTGGGCCTGGCGATGTCGAAGACCTTCGCCTCCTACGGCGCGAAGGTCACCGTCGCCGGAAGAAGCCGCGAGAGACTGGAGGCCGCGCTGCCGGAGATCCTCTCGTCCGCGCGCGAAGGCGGCGAGGCGGATTTCTTCGCGGCCGACGTGCGCGATCACGAGCAGGTCGAGTCGCTCGTGACACATGCCGCGGAGCGGTTCGGCAAGGTGGATTGTCTCGTCAACAACGCGGCCGGCAACTTCCTCGTCCTCTCAGAGGACCTGACGGCGAACGGCTTCGACGCGGTCGTGCGCACGGTGCTCCACGGATCCGTCCACTGCGCTCTCGCCGTCGGACGGCACCTGCTGGCGCGGCGGGCGCCGGGCGCCATCGTTTCGATCGTGACGACCTATGCCTGGACGGGCACGGCCTTCGCGCTCCCTTCGGCCTGCGCCAAGGCGGGAGTGCTGGCCATGACGCGCTCGCTTGCCGTCGAATGGGGACACGCCGGAATCCGGCTGAACGCGATCGCGCCGGGGCCGATCCCGACGGAGGGCGCGTTCTCCCGCTTGATGGCCGGGCCCGGCGCCGAGAAGAACGCCCTCGCGAAGATCCCGCTCGGCCGCTTCGGCAGAAAGGAGGAGATCGCCAACCTCGCCACGTTCCTCCTCTCCGACCTCTGCCCCTACCAGACGGGCGACTGCGTCACGATGGACGGCGGCGAATGGCTCGCCGGCGCCGGGGAGTTCTCCGACTACCGCAGGCTCCCGCGCGAGCAGTTCAAGGCCGTTCTTGACGCCCTGAAGCCGAAGAAGAAATAGGGAAGCTCTCGGAATCTCGGCTGATGGCTTCGGCGTAAATGAAGACCATGAAGATCGGAATACTGGGAACCGGCGACGTGGGCCAGGCTCTCGGGCGCGGCTTCGTTTCGCTCGGGCACGAAGTCAAGATGGGATCGCGCGATGTCGGAAACGAAAAGAGTCGCGCCTGGGCCGCGAAGACCGGCGAGCGGGCTTCCACCGGCACGTTCGCGGACGCGGCCGCCTTCGCGGACCTGGCCATTCTCGCGACGCTCTGGTCCGGAACGGAGAATGCCCTGCACCTGGCCGGCGCCAGGAACCTCGCCGGGAAAGTCGTCATCGACGCCACGAATCCTCTCGTCTTCAGGCAAAACGCGCCGCCGGCGCTGGCGCTCGGCCACACCGACTCGGGCGGCGAGCAGGTCCAGCGCTGGCTTCCCGAGAGCCGCGTCGTCAAGTGCTTCAACATCGTCGGCAACGCCCACATGGTCCATCCCGATTTCCCGGGCGGCCCTCCCGACATGTTTCTCTGCGGCAACGACTCCGCTGCGAAGAAGACCGTCACCGAGATCTGCCAGGCGTTCGGCTGGCCCGTCATCGACATCGGCGGCATCGAGGGGGCGCGCCTCCTCGAGCCGATCTGCATCCTCTGGGTCCTCTACGGCCTCCAGACCAGCTCCTGGAACCACGCCTTCAAGCTCCTCCGCAAATAGGAGCCGCTGATCCTCGGGCTGTAGGCTTGCCGAAGGCGGGGAGGGGCTCGGCTCGCGCCCTACGGGATCCTTGCGCCGCTCGGCTCCGGTGGCATCGGAGAGGTTTGCCGCGCCAGGGAGACGCGGCTTGGCCTCTCCGTCGCGATAAAGGTTCTCCCGATCGTTTCGCCTGCGATCCGCAGGCGCAGGCGCGTTCGAGCGGGAGGCGAGGCGGTCGCGGCCCTGCCCCACCCGGACATCATAGCTTCACGTGTTCGACGCGGAAGGAGGCGTCCTTTACGCCGTCACGGTGCTCCTCGAGGGGAGACGCTACGGCCCGCCTCGAGCGCGATCGCCTGCCGGGAGAAAGCCGCTGGAGATCGATCGCCGACGCTGAAGGGCTCTCCGCCACGCAGAAGCACGGAATCGTGCACCGCGACTTGAAGCCCGAAGACCTGTTCTTGACCGAAGAGGGACACGTGCAGCTCCTCGATTTCGGCGTCGCGCAGGATGGAGCATGAGAAGCAGGCGGGCGGGACCGCAGCGCCCCTACGCCAGCGCAGACGGACTCAGGCACCGTGTTTGAGAACCGTCGAGAGAGGCATGTTCCGAAGCAAATCCGGTGCACTTTGCCCGACGCTTGATAGCGCCGTTCTCTCTGGGCGCGTTCCTACGAATGCCGGGCGGCGCGCCTTCGAGGGCGCTTCGTCACCAGAACATGGCAGCGATCGCGGGCCATCCTCCCGCCTCGAAGGCCGGCGAGCCCCGGCGGCGACCCGAGGCGTAGCGCGGTCCCCGCGAAGGACCAGGCCGCGCCGCCAGCGCAGCGCCTCGGGCGCGGTGGAGGGGCGCCAGCGTTTCGGGGACGCGGCGCAACCGAGTGTCGATCGGGCGAAGTCTCGCCTTCCAGTCGCGGGCGAGCGGCGCCCCGAGGCAGTAGTCTGGTGCTCAACCTCGAAGGAGGCCGGTTCAGCTCCGGACGCTCGCCCATGCCCGAAGGTCGAGATGCCTCGCGGTTCGGCCGCTGCGCGAGATCCAGGTGCTCGGGACCTGGAACTGCCGCCGCGGGTTGGCGGAGGCGAGCACCGCGTAGACCAGCTCCCCGCGCGGAATCGTGACGCCGGCAATTGCGATGTCTTCCCGCGCGAAGCGCTCGGTCGCGGTCGCACTCGTATTGAGCGGGGACTCTATCCTCGACGGCGGTCATCATCCCGCTCGGCGCGAGCTCCTCCATCTGGCCGGGAAGTCTCATCAGTGCAGCGACGCCGTTGCCGATCAGGTTACCGACGTCTCGTGCCCGGCGATCAGGAAGAACTGTCCCTCAGTGAAAGATCGAAAGAAAGATCGCGATCGCGAGCATCTGTCCTCGTGAGCCGGTCGCCGGCTTCCTCCGCGGCCGCGAGGGCGCTCACGAGATCGTCGCGCGCCTCGGCGCGCCGAGCGCGAACGAGCCTGCGGATGTAGCGGAGGAACGCCCAGACGGAAGGGATAGCGGGAGCATGCGCGCGCCGCTCGGGTCGGAGGACACGACGACGCTCGACCAGCGATGGAACCGGTGCCGGTCCTCAGACGGCACCCCCAGGAGATGGAATTGGTGTGTGATGAATTTTTTTTAGTATTTTTTTTTTTTTTTTTTTTTTTTTTTTTTTTTTTTTTTTTTTTTTTAAAAAAAAAAAAAAAAAAAAAAAAAAAAAAAAAAAAAAAAAAAAAAAAAAAAAAAATCATCTCCGCGATGATCGTCGTCGGAATGGGAAGGGCGTAGTCCCGGATCAGGTCCATCCCTCCCCGCTTCGACGCCTCGTCCAGGAGAGTGTCGGCGAGGACCTGCATCCGCTCGCGCATCCTCTCGACGAGACGCGGCATGAATGCCTTGTGCACGAGCGCGCGCAGCCGCGTGTGGTCCGGGGGGTCGAGATCGAGCATGGTGCGAGCCAGCGGGCGGAACGACTTCGGCATCCACGGCTGCCGCGCCGACTGTTCCGCCGTGAGCGCGTTGGCCGTGTCCTTGGCGAAGCGCGGGTCCTCAGCGCCGCCGCGACGTCCTCGTAGCGTGTGATCAGCCAGGCCGACTGCCTGCCGGCGGCAGCCCTGCCGACGGGGGTTCTGCTCGGGGCCGGCAGACCGGCTCCTGCTCCCGCAGGCGCGCGAAAAACGGATAAGGGTCCGCCTTGAATTCCGGGCTCGCGAGATCGACTTCGATGTCCTTCAGGCCTTCGGCTTTCCCGTACTTCCCGCCTCGACGTCCTTGATCCAGCCGAGCAGGCCGCGGAAATACGCCTCCTGGTCGTCCCACAGGCACATGTGGCTCCCGTTCTCGCAGAGCACAACGCGGGAGTTCGGGATGAGCTTGCCCTCGCGCTTCATGTCCTCGGGGTTCATCTCGTCGTAGCGGCCGGAGACGACGAGCGTCGGAACATTGATCTGCGGCAGGTCCTTCCAGCGGTCCCAGTCCTTGAAGGTGCCCGTGACGACGAACTCGTTGGGACCCTGCATCGTGTTGTACACCTTCATGTTGAAGTGCTTGAAACAGCGATCGAGAGGCTCCGGCCAGGGATCCAGCCGGCAGACGTGCCGCGAATAGACCTGCTTCATCATGGTCTCCTGGTATTCGGGCGCCTCGTACTCGCCTTTCTTCTCGTACTTGTCGAGAACGGCGATGACGTCGGCCGGGAGCGCCGCGCGCAGCTTCGCGGCGTACGCCATGTAGGACGGGATCGAGGCCGTCATGGAGGAGAGGACGAACCCTTTCAGGTGCTTCTGGTACTTCAGGGCGTACTCGATGCCGAGCATGCCTCCCCAGGAGTGCCCGAGGAGGTAGAAGTTCTCGAGCCCCAGCGCCGCGCGCACCTGCTCGACCTCCTCGCGGAAGCGGTCGATCGTCCAGAGGCTCGCATCGTCCGGCTGGTCGGAGTAGGCCGAGCCGAGCTGGTCGTAGTAGAAGAACTCGATTCCCTGTTGCGGCAGGAAGTCCTCGAAGCACTCGAAGTACTCGTGCGTCGCTCCGGGGCCGCCGTGAAGCGTCAGCATCTTGATCCGCCCCGAGCCGACCTTCTTCGTCCAGACCTTGTACTTGCCGCCGTCGATCGGGATGAGCCGGATTCCTCCGGTCTTGACCTCCGCGGCTTTCCGGGCAGCCGTCTTGTCCGCCGCTGGGGCCCCGCCAAGCGCCTTCGATCCCGCCGCCAGGCCCGCCAGCGCCGCCGCGCTCATCCCGAGGAACCCGCGCCGATCCAGCCTTCATGCGACCTCCTTCTCGCGGCGGGGACGTGTCCGCCTCAATCCCTCGAGTCCGACTCCAGGTCCTTGTTGCCGTCGATGTATTTCAGGTTGAACTTGAATGCGCTGATCCTCCACCGGCCCTCGATTCGAACGAGCGAGAAATCATAGCTTCCGACGAAAGTGCGGGTATTCCGCCCGCTCCGATGGGAGAGGTAGTGCGAAGCGATGCCGTAGCAGAAGGCGGTCGCGAGGTCGCCCCGAACCTCGGCGAGGAGGTTGCCCGCCTGGTGATGTCTCGGGCGCCCCCATCTCGCTCGCCTGCCCGGACCGGTCCCGCTTCCCCCCCCCCCACTCTTACACCTCCTCTCCCCCCCCGCCTCCCAGTCGCGCCGATCGGTCCCGATGAAGAGCCGGGAGATCGTTTCGCCGATCTCTTGCTTATCGAGGAGGCCCCGGACCGCCGTGTCCATGGCTCCGATCCTACCCGAGCGCCGGGCTCCGACGGGGCCGCAACGACGAGGTTCACCCGCGGAGCCGGTTCGGCTAGACTCCCCCATCATTTGTCCGGGATACGCCGATTCCATTACGGAAAAGGAGGAAACGACGATGAAGGTTCGAATCAGTTTCGCGGGAGTCCTGGCTCTCGGAATGGTGATGCTGGCTTCGGCCGCGATGGGCGACGAGAAGGGCAAGAAGGCCGCCAAGGCCGGGCCGCCCGACGAAAAGGCGATGATGGAAGCGATGACGAAGGCGGCGACGCCGGGCGATGCGCACAAGAAGCTCGAATCCATGATCGGCACCTGGGACACAAAGGTGACGATGTGGATGGATCCCTCCAAGCCCCCCGGGGAGTCGACCGGCACATCGGAGAACCGCTGGGTGCTCGGGAACCGTTACGTGCAGCAGACCTTCGAGGGAACGTTCATGGGGCAGCCCTTTTCGGGCATCGGCTACACGGGCTACGACAACATCGGTAAGAAATACATGGGCACCTGGATGGACACCGGAAGTACTGAAATGATGAACATGACCGGAAAATCCGACGCCGCGGGAAAGGTCATGACGTTCTCGGGCACGATGAACGATCCGATGACCGGCAAGGCCTGCAAGCTCACCTCGAAGGTCACCGTCGCCGACAACGATCACCACACGATGGAGATGTGGGGGCCCGACCCGTCCGGGAAGGTCTACAAGATGATGGAAATCACCTACGTCCGAAAGAAGTAGCCTGCCCGCCTTCTCCCTCCGCTAATCCGGGGGGAGAAGCTCCTCCCGGATCTCGCTTCTGTAACGATCTGATTGCCATCGCGAGTATCCGGGCCGACAGGTCCTGTCGCCGGCGGCTTCGACGCGCAGGCGTTCGCTACGCGAACGGCGGTCGAGAGGTAAAACGAGGGCTTGAGTGGGCTCAATGCCCGCGCGCGAGGTCTCCGTCCGGCGCCACCCGCCGGCCCTTCACTTCGGCTTGAGCCGGACTGAGAGCCCCGGAGCCGGCGGCGTTTCCCGGAGGCGGTGATGGGTGACGAGCACGGAAGGGCTCGACCGGCACCCCGGTGCGACTGCGAGGAACCCTCAGCGCCGGCCGGTTCTCCCCATCACGGCCGGCCGGCGCGTGCCGACGCAGGGAAACGACGCCGGCTCCGGGGCGAGTTTTTCGCCACGATCACTTCAGACGTTAAGGGAATTAGCTTCCGAAGAAGGTCCGGTTTCGCTTCATCCCTCTCCAGGCGGCCATGACGAACCCCGCCGCCGTCAACGCGGCGAGCGCGATCTTGGTGAAGTCGATCACCGGCCGGACCTCGACGCCGTCGGGGGACGAGACGACCACTGCCACGGCTCTCGCGAGCGTCTTTCCGCCTCCGCCTCCGCCTCCCCCGCTGCCGCGGCTCTTCCGGCCCTCCTGCTCGACCGCGACACCGCCTCCCGAGCCCATTCCGAATCCCGCGATCGCGAGCACTTCCGCCGCGGGAAGCATCATCACGTCGCCATGCAGGATAGGCTCGGAGTAAACCTTCGAGACGTCCGCGGTCTCCAGCAATCGGTCCATGATCCCGCTCACGCGGTCGAGCGGCGGGCTCGGCCCGCGCGCGTCCGGCGGGCGATCCGAAGTGGTTCCAGGGCTCATGCTCTTCCTCCTCGCCGTCTCCGCTTCCGCTGGCTCCTGGCAAGCCGGAGGAGAATCCCGGCCGCGGCGCCGGCGCCCAGCAGGATCCACTGAAGGCGGCGTGTCCAATCGGGAACAGAAAGGAATCTGCCGTCCTCCCGATTCTTGAACCTCCACGGCGAGCGGCCGGTTCCAGACGAGTCCTCCGGCGCGGCCGGGCAGACGGACCGTCACCGTCCGAGAGATGGGTACGAGGAGACGGCCGCCGTGTCGGAAGCCCTCCGCGCGCCAGGTTTCGACGGCGATCACGGTCCGAACTCTATCGCGGTGTGTTTGGCATCCTGCGGTTAGCATTCGGCCTTGATGCTCTGGCGTGTGCTCGCTCGTGTGGGTTATGCCGCCATGGGCCTCGTCTACATGACGATCGGCGTCATCGCGGCACGGATCGCGTTTCTCGGAGCGCGGGGACGCGTGGCGGGGATGCGCGGGGCGCTCTGGACCCTCCTTCGACAGTGGGAGGGGCGCACGATCCTGACGGCAGTCGCGGCGGGGCTCGCCTGCTTTGCCGTCTGGCGGACCGTCCAGACGTTCTCCGCACGGGGCGGCGCGATCACGCGCGCGGGCTGGGCGATCACGGCCGTCGGCTACGGGGCGCTCGCCTGGACCGCCGTCGGCCTGCTCCTGCGGTTCCCGCGAGGCGAGCCCTTCGAACGCATCGGCGTCGGCACGCTGCTCCCGTACTCCGCCGGACGCCTCGTCCTGCGCCTGGCCGCGGCGATCCTCCTCGTCACCGGGATCGTCGCCATTGTTCAGGGCGCGAGCGGCCGGCTGCCCCGGTGGCTCGCCGCCGCCGGGTTTCAGCGCGCGTCGCGCCGCTTCACGTGGCGCGTGGCGCGCGTCGGCCTCGCGGCGCGCGGCATCGTCGCCGTCGTGATGGGATACCTCCTCCTGCGCGCCGTCGCGGACTTCGACCCGCGGGAGGCCGCCGAGATCGGCGGGTCCTTGCGCGTCCTGTCGCGATCGCCCGGAGGTCCGCTCCTCATGGGCATCGTGGCCCTGGGCCTCGTCTCCTACGGCGTCGCGATGTGGGCCGTCGCGGTGTCGCGGCGGCCGGCGTAGCCGTCGCTTCGCGTTTGCGTGGGGTCTGCGCCCTGCGGGCGCACCGGCGAGCGGCTCGGCCGGATGCGGCCTCGACCGCTCGCCTGACCCCGCGCAAACGCTACGCTCCCGCGGCGCGAGGCTCCTCCTTCGATTACCTCAGGAGACTCCTCGCGCCGCGACCGGGGCTGGGAAAGCCGGGATCTGAGGCAGGGAGCCAGACTCCAGATGCCGATCGTTGAGAAGGGATTGGCCCCCGTGAAGTTGACGACGCCCGAGTCACTGCATTTTGCCTTCGCCGCGACCGTGCGGGCTTCAGGGCGAGACTTTCCATTTGCCGTTTTCCAACTTGAGCTTGACCGTGCTCGTCTCCGTTGAGCCCTTCGACTTTGTCTCGAAGGTGACTTCCGCGTTGTCCCCCTCGACGTCCACGCGCGTGATCTTCGCTCTGGCCGGATCCGGGGAGAACTGAAAGACGTCCATGAGCTTCTTCCCGTCGGGCCCGTCGAAGTCCTTGACCCGGTCCGAGACGACGCACTTCTTGACGCCAGCCACGTCTCCCGCCCTGCCGGCCTTGAAAAAAGCCACGGCCGCTTTGGCCTGAGGACTTCCGGCCGCAGCGGCGCCGCCGAGAGTGGGCGTCGGCTCACGCCAGAGGGGCGCCGTGAAAGTCGCGTCGAACGTGTAGGCGACGCCGACGAATTCGCCGGGCTCGGTTCGATAGATCCGGCCGGCGACCGTGCCGGGCTCGGAGGCCCGCGGCTCGTAATGCTCGGACGACGAGTAGCCTCCGCCGTGGGCCCGGAACGCGTTGTGCCGGATCGACACCGAGATTGGAGTCTTCTTCGAATCCAGGATCATCTCGACGGCGTGCAGCTTCCCGTCATCGGCGAGATGAATGCGCTCGAAGACGTCCTTGATGGACTTGTCCGAGAGCGGCTCGTCCGCCAGGATGAGAAGAGTCTCCCCGCCGCTCTGCGGGACCGCGTACGCATGCGCGAGCGGCGTGGTCTTGCCGGCGACCACCAGCTCGCCCTTCGCATCTCCCTGCGCGGCCGCCGCGTGCACGACAACGAGACCGAGAACGAAAACGAAAAGCGAGATCCCGCGGCGTGTCGGCATCATGACCTGGCGAATTGTCCCAGCCGGACGTCCTCGGGCCGCCCCTCAAAGAAACGGATCACGACGGCGAAAACGACGTAGGACGCCAGCGCGGTGATCGCCGCCGCCTTGTCGGAAGACGGCGGAGGTCCGAAGAAGATGTAGGCCTGGATCGCGAGCATCACGAAGCAGAACACGACCGTCGCGGCACGGTGACGCACGGCCCCGGTCCGAAAGCACATCCAGAGACCGCCGAAGAGCAGGGCCGCCTCGAGCCCCAGCGCCGGCGCCGGGAAGTTCCACAAACCCAGACCAACCCTGGCGGTGTCGTCGTAGAGCGGCAGGTCGGGGCGGTGGACCACGAAGTCCAGGACCCAGTGGGAGAAGACGGCGATGGCGACGACGAGCGCGGCGCGGTTGCCGCCGCGCGGCATCGCGAGCCGATACACGGCCAACGCCCCGGCGGACCAGAGGAGCGCCGCCACGAGGCTGTGAGTGTAGGGCATGTAATACAGATCGAGGGGGTTCGACGCCGTGATCCCCGGAACGATCCGGACCTTCTCGATCCCGAGCAACACGAGAACGGACCAGCCGACATCGAGGAGCTGGACCGCGATGAAGAGCACCCAGAGGGGGACAGACGCGCTCTTCCTGGCGGCGAAACTGACCCCATAGTGCCCGACGAACATCGCGGACCTCCAGCCGGTCGAACCGCTCGCGCGTCTTACGCCGCTTTCGCCGCCTTCGCCGCGGCGGGAGCGCTCTTCAGGTACTTGTCGAGGAACTCGAGGATCCCCTTCCAGCCCTCGATCTGGTTCTTCTTCTTGGAGAAGCCGTGCCCCTCGTCGGGGAACACGATGTACTCGACCGGCGCGCCGTTCTTGCGGGCGGCGGCCACGATGTCGTCGGACTCCGGCTTGATGACGCGCGGGTCGTTGGCGCCCTGCAGGACCATGAGCGGCTTCTTGATCTTGTCTGCGTGGAAGAGGGGCGAGACGGCGAGCAGCATCTCCCGGTCCTTGACCGGGTCGCCGATCTCCTGGTAGAGCGCCTCGCGCTGCGACTCCCACCACTTCGGGATCGACTCGAGCGTGCGGATCCAGTTGGAGATCCCGAAGAGGTCCACGCCGACCGCGAACGCGTCCGGCTGCAGCGTCAGCGCGGCGAGCGTCATGTAGCCGCCGTAGCTGCCGCCGATGATGCCGACGCGGTCGGGATCCACGTACGGCAGGCTCTGCAGGTACTTCTTGCCTGCGACGCAGTCGGAGAGAGGCTCGTGGCCGTGCTTCTTGTCGTCGGCGACGTTGAACGATTTGCCGTAGCCGGAGCTGCCGCGGTTGTTGATCCCGAGCACGACGTAGCCGTGGTTGACGAGGTACTGAATGCCGGAGCTGTAAGAGCGCCGCGTCTGTCCGCCCGGCCCGCCGTGCACCCAGACGAGCGCGGGCGCCTTCGCCTGCGCGGAGGCCTGGTGCGGCTTGTAGAAGATGTTGGGGATCTCCATCCCGTCGAACGAGCGGAACCGCACGACCTGCGAGTCGACGAGGTCGTCGGCGTCGATCTCCTTCGACAGCGTGTCCGTCAGGCGGACGGGCGCCTTTCCGCCGAACTCGAAGACGTACAGGTTGTTGGGCCCGCGGTCGCCGTTCAACTGAAAGGCGAGCTTCGTCTCGCTGCGGGAGATCCGGACCGCGGAGATCTCGCCGGCGGGCAGGTTCGGCACCGCCACGAGCTTGTCGGTCTTCGCGTCGTGGATGCGCAGAACGGTGCGGCCGTCCTCGTTGACGGCGGTCACCCGGTATCGCCCCTTGTGGGAGAAGTAGGTGAAGAGGACATCCCAGTCGGCGCGCTCGACCTCCTCGTGTTTGCCCGTCGCGAGGTCGTACCGCTTGACGCGGTTGAACTCCGAGCCGTCGTTGGTCGTGTAGTAGAGAGCCTTCGACTCCGGGTCGAAGGCCTCCGGGCTGTAGTTGGCGATCCCCTCGTGCTTGGAGATGAGCTTCGTCTCGTTGGTGGACGCGTTCCACAGCGAGATGTCGCTGTCGGCCGTCGTCCGCGGCTTGGCCAGCGCCACCCAGCGCCCGTCGTCGGAGACGTCGCCGACCTCGTATCCCGCCTCGTTCTTGTAGAAGAGCTTGCGGGCGTAGCCTTTCGTCTCGTAGCGGTAGAGGTCGAAGAACTTGGGATCGCGCTCGTTGGTCTGGACGTAGAACGCGTCGCCGGACGAGGTCCACCCCGCGAATCTCGCCTTCAGGTTCTCGCCCGGGGTCAGATCTTTCTCCGAGCCGTCGGCCTCCCGGACGTAGACGTGGTTCTTCTCGTCGCCCCCCTTGTCGCGCGTGTAGAGTACCCGGTCGTCGTTCGGGAAATACGACACGGCAAGCGTCGTGTCGGTCGCGGAGCTCGTCAGCGCCGCGGGCTCCCCTCCGACCACCGGCACCGAGTAGACGTTGTAGATGCCGGTCTTGTTCGAGGAGAAGAGGATCTTCTTCTCGTCGGCCGAGAAGGACGCGCCCGAGATCGCGGTCGTCGCGAGAAACTGCTCGATCGTGTACTGCTTCGAAGGGCGGCCCGGCGGCGCGGCGAGAACCGGCGCCGCGAGGGCGAGGGCCAGCGTGACGAAACCAGGACGGCGAGAGAACATCATGGATCGCTCCTTTATGCAGGGAGCGATTCTATTTGGTCAGTTGCCGGAGAAGTAGCTCTCCT
>CAVUIX010000026.1:0-73417 GCA_963741435.1 uncultured Acidobacteriota bacterium
GTTCGATCTGCCTCGGCATGCTCCGGTCCTTATAGCACTGCCGAGTTGTATAGGAGCCGCGGAAGCCACGCCCTTCGGGCGGAGCTCACACCGACCGAGGACTGACTCTTGTGACTCGCTTCAAAGGACTTGCGTTTGTGCGGCCGGGCGGGAATCGCGCAAATCCCAGACGCCGCCGCATGCAGCCCGCGCCGGTCATGCGGAGAGGCCATCCCCATCAAGATCTGCACCGACTCGACGATGACCGCCGGAATCCTGAGGGGCGATCGGCACGCACACGCCGGATGCGTCGCCCATACGCTCGGCCGGGATGGGGAGGCATGCACGGTCGGCAGGATTATAACGGATCTCCAAGAAGCAGTGTTGATATGCGCGCCCGAGTTGTGAAGCGCTCCACGCCCGTCGGCCGGCGCTCGCTTGGGAGGAGTGTCTCTTCTTCGAGGGAGCGATGTCGCGCCGGGTTCGAAGACCGGCGTGGCTGAACACTAATCGCGGGGGCCGCCTCGGGAGAGCCCTTCGAAATTGAGTAAGGGCTTGCCATGGAGGCGATGTACGTCAGGTTGCTGACCGTGGCGCACGACAGGAGACAGTACGCGACCGCTTGCGCTGCGAGGGTGGCGTCTTCCGGCGTGACACGTTCCTCCTCCGCCGCGGGAACAATCTCGCCGTTGAACTTCGGCACCTCCAGGAGAGGAGCCGAGACCGCAGCCTCCCTCCAGACATGTCTTCCCATTCAGCCTCTCGGCGCCCAGGAAGCCATGCAACAGGACCTCGATCCGCCGGTTCGTGTCGTAGATGTTGATGAAGTCGTCCCAGGTGCTCGCGATCGAATCGTAGGCGAGATCCTCGCGCCCGATCTCCCTCGGCATTGTTCTGGCCCTCATATCACTGCCCGGCTGAAAGGCGAAACGAGGACTCTCGGAAAGGCCAACCCGGCGCCGGTCCGATATGATAAAGTTTAGAGTCAAGACTCGTTGTGGCGCGCTGGGAGTAAGAGCCTGCAAGGGTTTCTCCGCTCGGGCGAGGTTGCGGGAGGTGAGTGATGAGATCGATTCGACCATCGCCGGGGCACCCGCTCGGGCGGACTCGTCGAGGCATCCTCGGCGCCCTGGTGCTTGCAGTTCTCTGGGGGGCCTTCGGGCCCCTGGAAGGTTGTGAATCGGAGAAGGGCGCCCCCGGGAGGGCGGTCCCCACGCCTGCGCCCACCCTGGAGGGGGGCAAGACCAAGCTTGGCAACATTCTGGTCAACAGCGTCACGATAGGGTGGGGGACGCCTCAGCTCAACCGCAGCGTCCTTGGAACGCCTCTCTCGATCGGAGGGCAGGGGTATCAGACGGGCTTCGGGACTTGTCCGTTCTCACGGATCGAGATTTCCTTCCCCGCCAACTACAAGACGTTCACCGGTTCGTGCGGCATAGACGACGTGATGCAGGAGCACGGCTCTGTCGGCACGGCCGTGTTTAAGGTGCTACACGGCGAGGAGGTTCTCTTCGAGAGCCCGCTGATGAAGGGGAGAATGAAGGCGGCGGACTTCAGCGTCCCCGTGACCGGGCTGACCGGCTTGACCCTGATGGTCGAGGACGGTGGGGATGGCATCAGCTCGGACCACGCGGACTGGGTCAACCTGGACCTCAAGTAGGGTTTTAGATGAAACCGGCCGGACCCAATCTGTATGTCTACTACGATGGAGATCGGTCCTCGCGTGCCCGCGAGGCGACTGAGCGGATTCGACATGCAGCCGGTCGAGTCCCGATTCTTAACTGTTTTTTACTGCTAGATGACCCAAAGCGGCCTGATCGCCATAATGCACAATGTGAGCGCGTCGACGAGTGAAGGGCTGTGTCGCGCAGGAGAAGAAGGCGCTGGTGTGCAAGGTCGCGGACGGGGACAGGGTCCTCTTTAATGGCTCGCTGCTCAAGGGCGGCATGAAGGCGATTTCGTTCAGTTTCCCCGTGGGGAGCCTCTCGAATCTGACACTCTCCGTCGAGGACATAGGCGACAACATCGACTCGGCAACGCCGACTAGGTTGACTTGCAGCTCAGGCAGACGCTTGCCGCCGTCGCGTGTTCTCAGTACTGAACCTCTCACAAGCAGACCTGGCACCAGGACGATGAGACGACGCGACACCCGCCGCCCGATGCGGCAAAGCCGGCGTCGCCTCGGCGAGAGGGAGCCCGGGCACGTCGATCCGGACTTCCGTTGGACCGTATGGAGAAGATCGCCGCGGTCAAAGAGTCGCTAACCCAATGGATGTTGAGGAACGAAACTCGCCTCCCGTGCGAGATCGATAACGATTCCCCGTCCGGCCAGTCGGCGAGGATAACGGCGGGCGTGCTCGGCGCACTGGCGTTCTTCGAGCTCGCCTCGCTCCTCTGGAAGGGCGTCTTCGCGGTGGTCATGAGCCGTGTGTGGGCGCTCGACGGCCTCTTCAGCGTTCTGTACCTGCTCGGGATCTTCTGCGTCACCATTATCCAGGACGTCCGCCGAGGACGTTTCTGGTTCCTTCTGCCCTTCGCCCTGGCGGTGCCGCTCTGCTTCTGGAACATCCGCGGTTTTGGAGCGCTCAACACCGAATCCCTGGGCGAACTACAGCATGGCCTGGAATGCCTGCGCCAACCGGGCTGGGGCTACGTGGACGTGTTCTGGGGGGCATATCCCTCTCGGATGTTCCTCGTCAATCTCGTCCCCACGCTGCTTTCCGGCGCGAGTCCGGAAGCCTACCGTCTGGGCTTCGGGCTGCCGGTCTTTGTCGGCGTGCTCTTCTTCTACACCGGGCTGCGGCGCTATTGTGGCGCGCACGCCTTCGCCGCGCCGATTTCGGCTCTTTGCTCCGCTGCGACGATGACCTTTCCCGTCGTGGTCTGGGTGACCCGGACATTTGAGACGGCCGTCTCTTCGTTCGCGATCGGACTGTGGGCCTGCGGCGCGCTGCTGGTCTGCGCCACGCGGCCCAGTATGCCGGCGGCGCTGGTGGCGGCCTGGACCGGCGGGCTCCTGGCTGCCACGTTCACGCCGGGCCTGGCGCTGGCCGGCCTCTTGATCGTCGCTCTCGGTCTGTGGCTCGTGCGGGCCCTTCGCTTGCGCCAGCGGGAAATCGCTCTCATGGTCGGAGCGATTACCGTCTATCTGATGGTGTTTACGTTCGAGATGTTCATCGTCCGCGGAAACACCTTCCGCGCCCGGCAGGCGGATTGGGCACAGATGACATCGATGTTCCTTTCCGCGATGCGGATGGTTTTCTCGATCGATCAGGTCTGGTATGCGGAGGTCTTCACTCCGGCGATCCTGGTCTTGCCTCTGCTCGCCGCAATCGGCTTCGCGCTCTCGGGCCGCGGCGGCCTCTTGCCGCTCATCGGAGTCGTGTGGTGCATTCCGGTGATCTGGGCGTGTGTCAACATGCACGGCAAAATCGCACCGCAGTTGCCGTTTGTGCTCTATCGCGCGATCGTGATGGTCCCGGTTCTCGCGTTCGTTTTTGCGATCATGACCCTCCGCCTTGCCAGTGGTAGCGGAACGAGCACGCGCTGGCTTTCGCGAGCAATCTTGCTGGCCATTGCCGGCGGGCTCGCATGGAGCGCTCTGGTGGCTTACCGTCACTACAAGGTCTTTGAGCCGGTGCGCCCGCCGGAAGCCGCCGAGCTGGTGATTCTGAGGCTCATGCAGCGGCTTCCCGAGGTCGGACTCAGACCCGGATCGGAGGCCGTCCTCCTCGAAAAAACCGGAGATTACAAGTTTCAGCGGATACCAGCGCTCTCCTGGTACTTCCTCAATGGCTGGATACGGCCCGAGCGACCGGAGGCACCGCCCTGGATCTACGATCAACGCAGCCGGCGGCCGGGCATCATCTTCGTCCGGCCGGACAATCCCCTGCTCAACGAGTCGCCCCCGGGATACATCGTCAGAACGCTGCATTTCGGCGGCCGTGAGGACCCATTGATCACGCCTGAGATCATCGGCCTTGTCTATCTGCCTCGCACAGAACGTCGCCCCTGACGAATGGCTGTTCCGGCCCTGGCCCTGTGGCTCGCCACTCCACAACTCGCCGATTAGACCCCGTATTTACGGCACCGCTGTCGCTTCGTCTTCCCGCCCCATCTCCCGCGGCCGATGACGAAAGGGTTCAAAGGAGGGATAAAAGCAGCCGCTGGCAAGTCCCTTCCCGGGGAGGTCGCACCCGACCGTTGCTCGCCCACGCGGATGATACGCTTTCAATCGGAGGTGGCTTCAGTGAAGCCGATGGCGTTCACCCTCATCCTTGCCGTCGGAGCCGGCGCCGTGGGATGCGGCGGGAAGAAAACGCAATCGGAGGGAAGACCCGAACCCGCGGGTACTTACCTGACGAAGTTTCGCATCGGGCGCTCGGTCGCTCCCGACCGGTCAGTGACCATCGAAACCGACTCTTTCGGTCAGGGGGATCCTGTCTATATCTCGTTTGAGGTAAAGAAGGCTCCGCCAAAGCCCCAGGCGAAGGTTGTTTGGAGCGATTCCTCCAGAAGGAAGATCTCCGAGGAGCAGAAGGAGATTCCTTCCGGCAACGGCGCGGTGAGCTTCGAACTGAAGAATGCCGCGGGTCTCGCCATGGGCGACGACCTGGTCGAGTTCTTCCGTGGAGACTCGGGGGAAGCGCCCGAGAAGTGGTCGGGTCTGGGACACAAGTCCTTTCGAGTCGGTCCGAAGCGGCCCTCTTAGGAGAACTGCGCTACCCGGAATCCGCCTTGATCATCGCAGCCGCGATCCTTCTTCTCGCTCTCCCGCCACTCTCGATCCTTGCGGCGGGGCGGCTGGCGCCTCGCCGCGGCCTCGTCTGGACGGTCGTCGCCGGCCTCGCGCTGTACGAATCCCTTCTCCTGTCCGTCGGGCTCCTTCTCGGGCACTTGAGCCTCCTTCGCCCTCCTCGCCCGTTGGTCTTCATCAGCCTCGTCACGGTCCTGCTGTTGGCGCTCGCCATCAAGGGGGCCGGCCCCACCTGGAGGGCGGCACGGGCCGGTCTGACAGGCATTCGACCGCGTGCCGCGGACGCCGGCCTCGCTGCGGCGGCGCTCACAACGGCATATCTGATCGGCCTGCAGGTCGCGCGGGACTGGACAGCGGGAACCGTGAATTTCGACAGCATCTCCTACCATATTCCGCGCGCGCTCCTCTGGGCCTGGCACGGCGACTTCCGTCCGTGGCCGGCCGCCGTGTGGCAGCAGGTCGGTCTGCCAGTCGGGGGCGACGCCTTGCTGCTGCCGGGTGTCTTCCTCGGGATCGGGTGGCTCGGAGGCTCCTGGACGACGGCGTGGCTCTCGCTCGGAGCCGCGGCTGCGGTCTTCGCGGCGACTCGCGGCCTCGGAGCCGGCCGGCGGGCCTCCCTCGTTGCGGCGCTCGCCTTCTTCTCGTTTCCGGCGGTCGGGCCGCGGCTCGTGGAGGTGAACAGCGACATTGCGGCAGCGTTCCCGCTTCTTGCAGCCTGGGTGCTCGTGACCCGCGCCGGCTCGATGGCCGAGGCGGCCTTCCTCTTTCCGGTTCTTTGCGGCGTCGGGGTCGCTTGCAAGGCCAACGTCGCCCCCGCAGTTTTCGTGCTCGCGATTGCGCTCCTCAGCAAGCGGCTCCGAGCGCTCGTCTCGGACTGGCGCCCCCTCGCAGCGGCGATCGGTGGCACTCTTCTCGCCGCCCTCTTCTGCGTCGGCTCGTATCTGCCCGTTTACCGTCTCTTCGGCGATCTCGTCGGCGGCAGCGAGGGGTGGGGTCACGCTTCTCTCCGCCAGGGAACTGCGGGGGAGGCGCGGGCCGCCCTGTTCGGCACGCTCCACTGGTTGGTCGAGCCCTTCGCGCTCGTCTCCGAGCCTCCGCGATTTGACCTGCTCGATCGCGTGGGAATTGGCCGTGCCTACCGCGCCCTCGGCGCGGGGACGCGGGAGAGATGGTACCCCGCGATTGATCCCAACACGAACAGGTCGGGCGTCTTTCCCTTCCTCGTTCTCCCCTGGCTCCTCGCCGCGCTGCCGAAGGGGAGGCGGCTGGCCGGCGCCCTTGTCTTCCTGGGTCTTCTGCTCGCCCTCTTCGCGCCGCTCAATCCGAATTGCTATGCGTCCCGCTTCTCGATCGTCCTCCTGGGCGCCTTCGCCGTCTTCTGGGGCTTCCGAGCGGCAAGCTCGCCCGCACTCGTTGTGGCTCTGCTGCTAACCTCGCTCGTCGTGGACTCCGTCTTTCTCCAGTGGCGCATCGTGCCGCGACTTGCGGACGCGCGGGTGCCCGGTCGCAACGCCCGCATCGCCGCAGCGGTCGGATCGCACACGCTGTGGCTCGCGACGGGCTCGCTGTCGTCCGACTCTCATATCGCGGGCCGGCGCGCCGATGTCCATTTCGAGTATCTCTCCTGCCCGCCGGACGGCGACTGGACGCGGCGCTTCGAGCAGATTCGCGGGGTATCCCCCTGGCTTCTCCTCAATATCAATACTCCCGTGCTCAACATCGGGCCGGGGTACTCCTCGGCCTTGGGCCCGCCCTGCCGGGGCCTGCCGGTCGCTGATCTGCAGGATGCCCTGGAGATGGCCGGCTGGCATCTGGCCTTCGAGGAGTTCGGCTATCAGGTCTGGTCGGCGCAGAATGGGACGACCGAGAAGAGGGTTCAGGATTGGCGGTGCCCGACTGACTCTCGGAGCAAGTCGGCTGCGGATTCGGGCGTGGCATAGAAGCGGTCTCAATCTATGGTCGTTGGTCTTCGGCGGGCTATTCGATGCGGTCCTCCGCGGCAGAGTTCTGTGGATCCTTTCCAGCTCCATCCGGCCGCGGCTCCCCGGCAAGCGCAAGCTCTTCGAAACCCAGGAGGAGCCACTCCCGTGGGGGCCCCCGCATCGTTTCTCAGAAGGATGTTGCCTGCGATCCTGGTTGGCGCGCTGGCTCTCTCGGGCCGGCCGGCTGTCGCAGCACCCGTGTCGCGGTCCTCGTACGAGATCAGCGTCAAAACAACTCCCGGCGGAGGTCTCGGTGAAATCTCGCAGTACGCCGCGGATGGGAAGCTGTTATTCCGCTGGACCGGGTTTTCCGACATCCAAAGCATCGAGGTCTCGGGACCCGGGCGCCTCATGGTCTTCGAAAAGGGGCAGAACCGTTTTGTGGAGTTCGATCGATCGGGCTTCGTGCACCGGATCGTGTCACTCCCGCGGATGAACGTCTTCGGGGGAACCATCTTGCCTGGCGGCCATCTGCTCCTCGCGGCTGGCGCAGAAGGCGCAATCGAGCTCGACGGCTCCGGAGGCGTTGTGTGGCGCGCGCGGCCGTCCGATCCGACCTCAGAGATTGTCGACGCCGTCCGACTGGCCGACGGCACGACCCTCTGTCTCGCTAGATTCGCGCCTTCGCCGATGTATCAGGTTCCAGCGGGTTCGACCCGATTCATACCCGTAACGCTGCCGGGCGTCGGCGCGTTCGGCGACCAATGGCAGCGGCCCGCGCTTCGAGTCCTTGATTCCGCTACCCAGGAAGTCGCGCTCTGGTACCGGCCATGGAGAAGCTGGTACCAGTTCCAATGGAAGAAGGGCGCTCTCGAGGGCCGCTCAACCTTCCCTGCGAAGGGGGACGTCTCCGCCGTCGCCCGGGGTCCCGGCCACTCGGCATGGGTGGCGGAAGCGCAGTTCGAGGTCGTTCGGCTCTCGTCTTCCGGCGAGGAGTCCGGAGGGTTTGTCGTCGCCTATGGGATTCGTGATCTCGCGGAAGATGACGGCGGCGGTGTCCTCGTCGCCATCGAAAGGACTCCAGATGCCGAGCGACAGGCGCGGCGTCCACCCTCGCCGGGTCACAAGCCGTTTTCCTCGGTGCTGCTCGGAATGTGGATTGTGGGATCCATCCTTCTTATCGGCTTTCTGCAGATGAGCGTGTGGCGCAACCCTCCCTCCGAGGAGGACCCGGCATCGATCTCCGCGATGCCGCCTCCTGATTCGTTTCACCAGGATGTCCGTTCCCACTTTCAAGCGTGGATCACCTGCAGCTTCGCGGTCGCCGCCGGTCTCGTATCGGCTGGCGTCGGATGCCATCGGCTTCATGGGGGGAGCGTCTCCCGGGCGATCCCGTTTTACGCCTCGGCCGCCCTGTTCATGGTCGTTGCGGGTCAGTGGTGGCGCCGCGCGATCTGCGGGCAGGGAGACCGTTGGTGGGCCGAGGTTCGGGCCGCGCGCGCCCCTCGCTGGCTCCGCATTCCGACCCGGTACGTGGTGGCGGTCCTCCTCGGAGGGGGCTTTCTCCTGTGGTTCTGGGGGTCTCGAGGCGTTCACGAAAACGCCAGCATCTCGCTCTGGGTCTCACTTCAACTCCTCTGTTTCGGTCTTGCAGTGCTATCGCCACATCCTCCGCGACTCCGCCAGCGGAGAATTCCCCGGGAGACGCTTGCTCATGTTGCCGGCCTGCTTCTGCTGGCTTCGATTGTGTTGGGCGCCGACCTCGAGGGTGTGCCTCAGAATTTTCACAACGACGTCGGGCTGACTGTTGACTATGCAATGCGCCTCCTCGAGGGGCGGGTGGACCACTTCTTCAGCGGCGGTTACGCCGAGATACCCTACCCGGGGCACCTTCCGACCAGCCTTGGCCTCCTGGTCGCGGGCAAGACCGTTGCGGGTTCGCGCTGGGGGGGCATGTTGATGGGTTTCGTCGCGGTCCTCGGGACCTACGCGCTGGGCCGTGAATACAAGAGCGCGCGCCTCGGACTCTTCGCGGCCATCCTTCTGCTCGCCTCCATTCCTTTCCTCCACTTCTCGCGCTCGACGCCATTCGGCGAAGTGGCGGCCTACTCGGTGTGGCTCCTTTACCTCTTGCTGCGGGCCGTGCGCACGGCACACCCGGGGGCGTGGCTGGTCTGCGGCGTTGCCGGGGGCTGGGGTCTGTTTCTCTTCTACTCCGCCCGTGTCGCGCTGGTCGGCGCGGTCGTCGCGGGCATCCTCCTTTCACTCCGCTCTCTCCGGGTTACCCTCCGTCGCAGGTACGGTCCTCTCCTGTTCGTTCTCGGCTTCGCGATTACGGTCATCCCGATGGTTCCCTACTGGCGATCGCATCCGGGAGCGTTCTTCCATCGCATGGATACTTCCTTCTCCCTCTACGATCCACAGACCGGCTTTCATAGCGAGGTGCTCGCCGGAGCACTCGGAAAGCCACTTCTGAGGACGCTCGGGATGTTCTACACCGAAGAAGACGAGAGCGGCCAGGGAACGCTGTCGCCGGCCGCGGGGCCGATTGAGGCAACCCTCTTGTCGATCGGCCTGGTCGTGGCCGTGACGGACGGATGGGGCGCCAACGTCGCTTGCCTGAGTTGGTTCCTGATGATGCTGCTCGGATGCGGGGCGTTCGCCGCAGCGACACCCTGGTACACCCGGCTCGTGCCGGTCACTCCAATAGTCAGCCTTTTTATGGCCAGAGCAATCGATCTGCAGCTCGATGTCTTTCCTCTGAGACGCCCGGCCTGGAAACGGGTCGTCGCAGCGCTGGTCTCGGCGGCGCTGATCACTTTAGCGGCAAAGAATCTGAAGGCGTATTTGAAGTTCGAGCGCGCCAGGCCCGCCACGGAGTTCACCGCCTTCGGCCGCGCTGCCCTCGCTCTGGGCCCCCGATACCAGTTCTACTGCGTCACGTTTCAGCGACCCGACTTCACGTGCGAGCACGGCTCGTTCTTTCCGTATCTCGCCGACCGCGATGTCCGCGATCTCCGCGATCTCCGCCGCGCGATGCCGTTTCCAGCGGGGCGTCCGGTGGCTGTCATGATCCCCTTCCAGCGCCTCGTTGCTCGTCCCCCCGACCCGAAGGCGCTCGTGGGGGAGATCCTGCTCCATTACCCCGCGACGAGGCTCGAATACGTGCGCCGCAACGAAAGCGGTTCCGATCCGCCGATCGGTGTAATTGCAATTCTGTCCCCCTGATCGATCGAAACCGTGGGCGCGACACGAGAGGAATCCGGGGTGGCCCGACGCCCGTCTGACCCGCCCCGCGGCTTGCGCCGCGACCGTCACTTCGGGATCAAATTCTCTCTGTCGAGGCCGGCGAGGATGTCGCGGGCGACCACGGTGTTGCCGTACGGTGTGTAGTGGCAATGGTCGTAGAAGAGCTTCTCGTTCTTCGCCTGCCAGTCGGCGCGCAGAGCCGGCAGGATGTCCAGGTAGGGGATGCCGCGGCGGGCACAGAGCTCGCGGCAGCGATCCTGCGGATAGTGGTCCTGGTAGCTGCCGAGCACCTGGATGTGCACGGGAAAGAGCGCGATTGCGAGCGGGGTGCCTTTTTCGCGGGTCTCCTGCCGGAGGGAAGCCACGACGCCGTCGAGGATCTCCCAGGACCTGGGATTCCAGGCGAGACCGAAGTCCATATAGGCGTTGTAGATCTCGAAGTCGAAGCCGTCCTTCGAGCCGAACATGTTGCCGCTCTTCAAGTCGCGGCCCGCGCGGAAGCCCTCCCGCCACCTCGGGTCGATCTTGACGCCCCCCTCGCGGAAGAACGTCTTGCCCAGGATCTGGACCCGGTTGGCCGCCCAGGTGAGGAAACGGCTCCTGGAGAACGGAGGCGGAATCGACCTGACGTAGAACTCGCCGGCCGTCTGCGCATCGTTCAGATACATCTCCACGAGGACGAGGTCGGGTTGCACGCGGTCTCGCACCTCTTGATAGAGGTAGAGCTCCTCCATGGCCCCGGCGCCCGGAATACCCGCATTGATGAAAAGAATCTTCTTGCTTCGCCCGTCGGCCAGCTTCTCCAATTGACGCGTAAAGGTCTCATCCTCAGGCACGAAGTCGCCAAGCGTGATCGAGTCGCCCAGAACCAGCACCCGGAACTCGTCGTCCGCCTTCTTGCCGAGCTCGCGGTAGCGCAGGCCCATCGAGTTCACCTCGATCAGCACATCCCGCTTCGAGAGCGAGTGATTGAGGATCTGCGACCGCGTGTTGGGACGCAGGCGCGCGCCGCGAGACCCGCCGAAGAGGATCACCGAGTTGATGGTGCTCTCCTCGCGTGTGTCCACCCTGGCATACGACTCGCCCGAGGTGGGCTTCGACGAGATCACTCTGACGGTCTGCTGCTGCGGCAGGAGGAACCGCGCGCCGACCTCGCAAAGGAGAAAGATGAAGAGCAGGGAGCCGAGAAGAAGGAGAAGGTTGGCGCCGGCGCCGGGCCGGCGGCGCTCGACCGGCGGGAGCGGAGTCACATCAGCTCTTGCTTCCGACCCTGAAGTCGTGGGTGCCCAGGTTGTCCCATCCCTTGCTCTGGGGCATCTTGTAGTACATATTGACGCGGTAGTTGCCCTCGGGCGACGGGCTCGCCTGTTTGAATGTCACGAACCCCTTGTCGCCGACCGGCTTGACCTCCTCGCCCGTCGCGGCATTCTTGGCGGGATCGTTCCAGACGACGCGCACCTGAGTGCCGGCGGGGACGTTTCGAACGTAGAAGGACATCGCCGCGGCCGAACCGGGCGCGATCACGCTGGTCTCTCTCACCACGATCCCGTCCGCGTCGGTGGTATCGCCAAACCGGTAGCGGTCTACCCACAGATCCGTGCGGTTGCTGCTCGGGACGTCGTCGGTCGCCTTGCTTACGGCGGGCCTGCTGCTCCTGGCCGGGGCCTCCGCCTTCTTGCCGCCCCCGCTCGCGGAGGCCTGTTCTTCCTTGCCCCCTCCGCAGGCGACGAGCGTTGCCGCCAGCGTGAGCAGAGGGAGGACCTTCAGAGACTTCATCATCTTCGACCTCATAAGAAACGGATGGAGAGCTTCCTTCTCGCGCACGAGTCTTCGGGATTTGTGGTCGAGTCCGTCCGATGCTTCACGAGAATCCCCTGGCTAGAAGATCGTGTAGATGAAGGGGGCCAGCGCCGATCCCTGCGCGAAGATCAGAAGCAGTCCAACGAGCAGCATGGTGACGATGATGGGAAGCAGCCACCACTTCTTCCGCTCCCGCATGAAGGCCCACAGCTCGCTCGTGATGCTCGAACCGCTCATGGATCATGTCTCCCTAGAACTGGTGTTCCATTCTACCGCGCTGTCCGTCCCCGGCGGGCCTCCGCACCCAGAAGCTTCCTTCCGAGAGGGGCCGCCGAATGGGATTCCTTCCGAAGAGACGCATTATCCCACCCGTCGGCGTCAGGACCAGGAAGTAGACGATCCCCATGAAGACGGGAGTCGTGACCCGCGACAGCAGGTGCGCCAACCCCATCCAGGCTCTGTGGATGGGCCCCAGTCGAGTCGGCGCCGAAAGACCTGCCAGGACGAGCGCGGCGCCCAGAGCCATGAAGACGAGCGCCGCCGAATGCCGTCCGCGCCACCAGAGCAGACCCGACAACACGAGGAAGGCGGCTCCGACGGTCAGACCGAACTTGCGCCCCTCCTCCCGGGTCAGTCGAGCTGAAATTCCTGCTGCCACGCCTTCGTCTCCTTCCACTCGGGCTGCTCGGCCTTGTTCAGAAGGAATGGTCCGAGCGCCAGATGGTCTATGTGGGTCCGCATGAAGCACCGATACGCGTCCGCCGGCGTGCAGACGATCGGCTCTCCGCGGACGTTGAACGAGGTGTTGATCAGGACGGCGCACCCGGTCAGCCGCTCGAACTCCTCGATGAGCGCGTAGTAGTTCGGGTTGGTGTCCCTGGCCACCGTCTGGACCCGGGCCGAATAGTCGATGTGCGTGATGGCCGGCAGGTCCGAGCGGGGAAGGTTCAGCTTGTCGATTCCCCACAGCCGCTCCTGGTCCTCGGTCATCGGGATCTGCCGCTCGTTCTTGACCGGGGCCACCAGCAGCATGTAGGGGGAGTCGCAGTCCATCTCGAAGTAGTCGCTGACCCTTTCCCGCAGCACGCTCGGCGCGAAGGGCCGGAAACCCTCGCGGAACTTGATCTTGATGTTCATCTGGGCCTGCATCTTCGGATTGCGCGGGTCGCCCAAAATGCTGCGTGACCCCAGGGCCCGCGGCCCGAACTCCATGCGCCCGTCGAACCAGCCGACCACCTTGCCCGCGGCGATCTGCTCCGCGACCTCCCGGCGCAACTCGTCCTGTTCGAGCCGGCGGTACGGCGCTCCCTGCGATCTCAGGAACGCCTCGATCTCCTCGGGGGAGAACTCCGGTCCCAGGTAGGCGCCCTGCATCGAGTCCTTTCCGGGCGTGACGGCGCGGGGCTGCTTGTGGTGGCGGTGCCAGATCAACTGGGCCACGCCGAGCGCGCCGCCCGCGTCCCCGGCCGCGGGCTGGATCCAGACTCGCTCGAAGGGCCCCTCGCGCAGGATTCGTCCGTTGCCGACGCAGTTGAGCGCGACGCCGCCCGCGAGGCAGAGGTTCTTCGAGCCGGTCTCCCGATGGACCGTGCGGACCATCCGCAGCATCACCTCTTCGCACACCACCTGGACTGAGCGCGCCAGGTCCATCTCTCTCTGCGTCAGCTTCGTTTCCGGCTCCCGCGGAGGGCCGTCGAAGAGCCGGTCGAAGGCCCCGTTGGTCATGGTCAGGCCGGAGAGATAGTTGAAGTACTTCTGGTTCAGAGTGAACGACCCGTCCTCCTTCAGGTCCATCAGCTCCCGGTAGATCAGGTCCACGTACTTCGGCTCCCCGTATGGGCGCGAGCCCCATGACCTTGTACTCGCCGGAGTTCACCTTGAACCCGGTGTGATACGTGAAGGCGGAGTAGAGCAGGCCGAGCGAGTCGGGCCAGTGGAGTTCCTTGATCAGTTCCAGATCGTTGCCCTCTCCTCTCCCGAGCGAGGCGGTCGCCCACTCCCCGACACCGTCCATCGTCAGGATGGCGGCCTCCTCGAAGGGGGAGGGGAAGAACGCGCTCGCCGCGTGGGACTCGTGATGCTCGGCGTAGAGGATCTCCCCGTCATAGCCGAGCGCCTCGCGAAGCTGCCGGTCCATGAACAGTTTTTCCTTGATCCAGAGAGGCCCGGCCTTGAGAAACGAGAGGAAGCCCTTCGGAGCCACGCCGAGGTAGGTTTCGAGTATCCGTTCGAACTTGAGCAACGGCTTGTCGTAGAAGCCGACATACGCCAGGTCTTTGACCGTGATCCCGGCCGAGCGGAGGCAGTACTCGACCGCGTGCCCGGGGAAGCTCGCGTCCCCCTTCTTCCGCGTGAAACGCTCCTCCTGCGCGGCGGCGACGATCTTGCCGTCGGAGAGGAGACAGGCGGCGCTGTCATGGTAGAAGGCGGAGATTCCGAGAATGTGCACGCCGGTCCTCAGGCTACAGCCGCATTCTCTTGAAGATTCTCTCCGGAATGAGACGAATCAGGAGCATGACGGGGCGCCAGAATCCGGGCACATAGGCCTGGTCCCTCGCCTTTGAGGATGGCTTCGACGATATGTGTGGCCGCGCTTTCAGGCGAGGCGACCAGGAACATGCCGGGCCGCCCGAAAGTCATCGCGGTGTCCACGAAACCGGGCTTGATGGTGATCACCCGGACGCCTGAGCGAAAGAGCCGGTTCCGAAGTCCCTGGAGGAAAACAGACAGCCCCGCCTTGGCGGCCCCGTAGACGTAGTTGCTCTGCCGGCCTCGATCGCCGGCGACGGAGGAGAGCGCGCAGAGGAAGCCGGCGCGTTTCTCCTCGAAGTGGTTGGCGAGGAGGCTCAGGATGGAGACGGGGCCCATCAGGTTCGTGTCGAGGATTCGGCTGGTCTCTGCCGGATCCTTCTGCGCGACGGACTGGTCGCCCAGGTAACCCAGGAAGAGGACGGCGCCCTCCAGAGAGTCATCCGACGTCTTGCGGCAGGCCTCGACAAAGACGCGGTGGGTCTCGAGAGCCAGCGCATCGAAGGTCCGGCCTTCCGCCTTCACGCCGTAGCGCACGGCAAGATCGGTGGCGAGACTGTCGAGCTCCCCGGGATCACGCCCGGCCAGAATGAGGTCGTAGCCGCGGCGGGCGAACTCTCCCGCCACGGCTCGCGCCATCGCAGAGGTGGCCCCCAGAATCAGGACCGTCCGGCGTGGAGCAACCCGGACAGGCCCCGTGGCAGTCTCACGCGTCATGACGGGACGATGCCCAGGCGGCGGGCCTGAGAGGAGGAGAGCCTGTTGTCGGGGTCGAGCCGCGCCTTGATCGCGCGGAACTCGTCCAGTCTGGGATACATGGCGGCGAAGCTGTCTGGCGTCGTGACGGCGTCCTTGGCCAGATACAGGCGGCCGCCATGGCGCAGGACGATCGCGTCCAGGCCGGTGAGAAACGGAACGAGGCCGTCGCTCGCGGGCAGATCGAGGGCGAGCGTGTACCCGGGGAATGGAAAGGAAAGAAGGCCGGCGTTGGCATTGCCGAAGCGTTTGAGGACTCCCAGGAACGATCCGCGGCCCGACGCGCTGACGCGCTCCAGCACTTCCGCGAGCCCCGCGCGGCCGGTCTCGAGGGGGAAGACGAGCTGATACTGAACGAAGCCGCGGCGCCCGTACATCCGGTTCCAATCGCGAATCGAGTCGAGCGGGTAGAAGAAGCTGTCGATGTCGGCCAGCCGGCCCGAAGTCGTCCGGTGCCGCCCGTAGAAGAGGGCGTTGAACGCGCCGACTGTGAACCGGTTCAAGAGCCCGGGCGGGAAGTTGAAGGGAAGGGAGCGTTCGGAACGGCGGCGCGGCGAGAGCGGATCGCCGGAGCCGGCGGGCAGGTCGTCGCGTTTGGCCGGGTTGCCACGCATGAGGACCGATCGGCCCAGGGCCCTTCCTCTCGCCAGGCAGTCGATCCAGGCCACGGAGAACTCGTAGAGGTGATCGGATTCGCTCCATCGCGTCGATCGCGTCCGCAAAGTGCGGGACCTTCAGGAAGTCGACGAGGACGTACGCCGTCTCGACGCGCTGGAGGCGGAGGCGGGCGCTCAAGAGAAAACCGGTCAGCCCCGCTCCGCCGACCGTTGCCCAGAACACGTCGGGATTTTCCCGCGGGGAACAGGTCATCACGTCTCCCTGCGGTGTCTGCAGGCGGAAGTCGAGGACGAAGTTCGAAATCGTCCCCGCGCGGTGATGGTTCTTGCCGTGGACGTCGTGGGCGATCGCACCTCCCAGCGTGACGAACTTGGTTCCGGGCGTGACGGGCAGGAAGTAGCCTCGGGGCAGAAAACAGTCCAGGATCTCGGCGAAGGTGACGCCGGCTTCGCACTCCAGCACACCGGTTTTGGGATCGAAAGCGATCAGGCGGTTCAAGCGCTCGAAGCAGATCACTCCGCCGCCGCGATTCAAGGCGGCGTCGCCGTAGCTGCGTCCCAGGCCTCGCGCGATGTAGGAAGGTTCTTCGCCGGAAGCGAGGATGGCTGCCAGGCTGGCTCGCTTCTCGGGCCGGAAGATCCGGCATGTCTCCACGGGAAACCGGCCCCATCCGGAAAGCGGGCGAACGGCCGACGGCTCCATGATCTTCGGGCTTCTATGAGCGGCGCGGCGTCGGATTGCGGTTCATGGGCTGCTGGCGACGACCCGGTAGATCGTGGTGCCGCCCGGGAAGGCGGGAGTCAGGAAGGGGAGCGAGGCGACGCTGTCGGCGGTGGGATAGGTGCGGCGTTCCATATCGCCGACGATGACGTGGGTGACCTTGTACTTCTGGACCACCATGGCGGCGCTCTTGGAATCGCTGGCGGAGTAGAAGGCGCGGACGGCGGCGGAGCGCTGCGCGACTTCGGGGTCGTTGGACCTCCAGAGTCCTTCGTGGTTGGCCCAGCCGAGCACCGTCGGGATCCCCGTGTGCGAGGAGATCCGGGCGTACTCCGAATAAGGATCTCTGGTCGCCTCGAGGACCACCGACCTCTCCGGCGCGTGTCCGATCAGCCATTCGATCGCCGCGGCGTCCCCGGAGTTGCGGCGGGCGAGCGCCGCGCGCAGGTCGAGCGAGAATGCGCCTTCATGCTGCCGAAAACGCGAGGCGGCCGCCTCCACGGGATAGAAGAGGGAGAGCGCCATCGCGGCCGTCAGCGTGATCCGGGCCGCCGAAGGCCCGGGGGCCGCGTTCCGCCACGCGCGCTCCGCCAGGACCGCAGCGCCGACCGCCAGCAGAGGCCAGGCCTGATGGTAGAACTTGAAGATCGTGTTCATGCGCTGAAGGGCCTGTCCGTAGGAGTCCTTGAAGTAGATGAATTCGCACCCGGCGATCATGGCGACAGCCAGGACGATCAGAAAGGCCGTATACAGGTCTTCCGGATTCTCCTCCTGGGACCTGACCGAGCGCAGAGCGAGGCGCAGGCCCAGAAGCCCGAGCGGCAGGATCGCGATCAGGGCGGGGGCCTTCATAGCGAAGGCGGCGAGCAGGCTCGCGCCGGCGAAAATCGCCACGGGGAGATCTCCCCTGCGGCGCGAGGACTCGTCTCCTTCCGGTCCGGGCGCCGCGAGAAAACCGACATAACCCGCCGCGAGCAGGATCGCCCAGACGCCCAGGAATTCCACCAGGTCCGACGTCATGTTCGTCCGGCCCGAGCCCGTGTTGCTGGAGCGCGTAGGAGCGCGAGTAGGGGAACCAGAGAAGGAGGGACAGAAGCAGGATTCCAACCCCCGTCACCGCTCCCCAGAGCGCGTCCGCCAACGACGGGCAGCCGGCGGCCCCCCGTCGTGCGGAACACGCCTGTGAAGACGAGGAGCAGGCCCATCGCCGGCAGGTTCCAGTTGTTGGCCGCCCGCGCCGTGCCGGCCAGGAGCGCGAGAAGCAGAGGGGGCCAGGCCTTGCGCACCAGGTCGGACGACCTTCCAGGGCGCCGGCATCGGCTCGTGTGAAATCTGCAGGTAGCGGTGCGCCACGACGAAGGCGGCGATGTAGAAGGGGAACGCGACCAGGTGCGGATGCAGGTCTGCGTGGAAGAACGTGAAGAACGGGAACTCGTTGATCGTGTTCCCCGACGCGATGACGCGGGAGGCGTGCCAGTAGTCGAAGTCCCGCGCGAAAGGGGCGTACCACGCGTCCAGGGCGCCCGTCAGGTTCCCCGCGAAGACCGCGCCGATCCCGGCCCAGACGCCCGCGGCCGTCCGGCCGCCGGAGAGACGCAGAGCCAGGCAGGCCGCGGCCGCGAAGGAGTAGGCGGCGAAGGTCGCGATCGCGAGGTTGTAGGAGATAAACGTCGGGACCCCCGCGAGCTTCGCGAGCACGGCCGCGAGCAGGTACCCCCAGTAGTAGTAGTTGATCGTGAGGCCCGACATCCAGGGATCGGCGGGAGGCATGGCCCCGAACCGGGTGAGCGAGTTGAAGAAGGCCAGGTCCATGAATTTCTCGGCTCCCAGGACCTCGGGCTGGGCCGCGCGGATCAGGATGAAGACCGCCGCCGGAATCCAGAAATAGAGCGCGGCGCGATTCTCCTCGGCCCCCCAGAAGGGGGCAGGGACCGCGGCCGGGCTTCCCGTGCGCCGCGCCGCCCGCCACACGAAGTAGGAAGCCGTCCCGACGAGGACCAGGGCGAGCAACAGGGTGACCCGCTCGAACCCGATGCTCCTGGAAAGCGACAGGGCCCATCCCAGATAGGCCACCAGCACGAGCCCCACGGGACGCGAGAGCATGGCCGCGTCCCGCCGGTTCTCGAAGAAGGCCCGGAGCAGGGGAAGGCACGCCAGTCCCAGCACCTCGACGGTGATGACCCATATCAAGATGTAGAGCACGGGGAGCGAGTTTAAGGGACACAGCTATCTGCTGTCAGCTGTTAGCTTTCAGCCGGGCATGGTCCTTGTAGACTTCAGAGGCACCTCGGTCGGAGCTGACTCCTGCCCGGGGCTGAGAACCGAGAGCCGAGAGCTGAGAGCTGAGAGCTGAGAGCTACCTATGGGACTGAAGGAATACCGGAAGAAGCGCCGTTTCGACGTGACGTCGGAGCCGGCCGGGCAGGAGAAGGAGCGCCCGAAGCTCCGCCGGAAGCTCGGCTACGTCATCCAGAAGCATCGCGCCACCGCGCTCCACTACGACTTCCGCCTGGAGTGGAACGGGGTGCTGCTTTCGTGGGCCGTGCCGAAGGGGCCCTCGCTCGACCCCTCCGTCAAGCGCCTGGCGATGCAGGTCGAGGATCATCCGATCGAGTACGCCAGGTTCGAGGGGATCATCCCGGAGGGAGAGTATGGAGGCGGCACCGTCATGGTCTGGGACAACGGGGCGTGGATGCCCGAGTCGCCCGACGTGGACGCGGCGCTCAAGAAAGGGGACCTGAAATTCTCGCTCGACGGAAAGAAGCTTCGCGGCTCCTGGGTCCTCGTCCGCACGCGCGGCCGCTACCAGGAGGGGAAGCCGGCGTGGCTGTTGATCAAGCACCGCGACGAGTTCGCGTCTTCGGAGGACATCGCGGAGAAGGAGCCGCGTTCGGTCGTCTCGAACCGTCTCCTGATCGAGATCGCTCGCGACGAAGGGGGCAACATGGAGAAAGCCGCGACCGGAGACCCGCAGGCTCTCCTCCAGAAGATGCTCAAGAACCCCAGGCTCGTAACCCCTCCGAAGAAATCGAAAAAGAAAGCGGTGTGGCATTCGAACAAGGGAACCTCGTAGCGTGAGTCGTTCGAGGTTCTCTCCGTGCCGTTGGCGCCTCCCGTGGTGTCCGATCCCTTGAGCGACCGGATTCCATTTCGAGTGAAGCCCATGCTGGCGACACTGGTGGACAAACCGTTCCACAAGGCGGGATGGGTGTATGAGGAGAAGTACGACGGTTACAGGATCCTGGCGTACAAGGAGGGGAAGAAGATCATTCTGCTCTCGCGCAACGCGAAGGACCGCACGGAGTCTTTCTCGGAGGTTACGGCGGCGATCAAGACGCTGCGGGACAGGACATTGCTCCTCGACGGCGAAGTCGTCGCGTTCGACAGGAAGCTCGTCTCCCGGTTTCAGCTCCTCCAGCAGGGACAGGTGCCGTACGCCTACATGGTGTTCGACTGTCTGTACCGCAACGGAAAGGACCTGCGCGGAGAGCCGTTGCCCGCGCGGAGGGACGCGCTCGAAAAAGCGATCGGAGAGACCGAGAGACTCTTCCCGTCGCGCCGGCTCTCGGACAACGGCCTCGACGCCTTCAAGGAAGCGGAGAAGAGGGGTTACGAGGGGCTCGTCGCGAAGGATGCCGCGGCCCCGTACGTCGAGGGGCGCTCGACGAGGTGGCTGAAGGTCAAGGTCCACGAGGAGGAGGAATTCATCATCGTCGGCTTCACGCCGCCGGCCGGCGCGCGGACGCACTTCGGCGCGTTGCTTCTCGGCGCCTACAGCGGCAAGGACCTCGTCTACGTCGGCAAGGTCGGCACGGGATTCGACCACGAGACCCTGAACTCCCTGCACGCGAAGCTGCGCCCGCTGGCGCGGGAGACCCCGCCCGTGAAGAACCCTCCGCGCGAGAAGGGCGCCGTCTGGGTCGCCCCGAAACTCGTCGCCCAGATCGCGTACCACGAGCTGACGGCGGACCAGCGCCTGCGCCAGCCCGTGTACCTGGGCCTGCGCGACGACAAGAAGCCCGCCGAAGTCTTCCTCCCCGGAGGCAAGTCATGACCCCGCCCAATCCAAAATCCAAAATCCAAAATCCAAAATCAAGTCTCCGCCTCTCCAACCCCAACAAGGTCTTCTGGCCCGAGGAGGGATACACCAAGTTCGATCTGGCGCGCTTCTACGCGATGGTGTTTCCGAAGCTGAAACCGTTTGTGAAGGACCGCCTGCTCTCTCTGGAACGGTGCCCGGACGGCATCCAGGGAGAGTGTTTCGTGCAGAAGGAGAAGCCGCCGGGAATGCCGGCGGACACGCCGACGAAGGCGGTCAAGCACGAGAAGGGGACGACGAACTATGTCGTGGGCGGAGAGCTCGAGACCCAGCTCGCTCTCGTCAACCTCGGCTGCATCGCGGTGCACGTCTGGGGCTCCCGCGCGGCCGACCCGCGCAAGCCCGACTGGGTCTGCTTCGACCTGGATCCGGACTCCGGCGCCTTCGCGGACGCGGCCAGGGCCGGCTTGAAGGTGAAGGAGGCGCTCGACGCGCTCGGCCTCGACTCCTTCGCCAAGACGTCGGGCAAGAAGGGGATGCATGTCTTCGTCCCGATCCGCGTCGGGCCGGACACCGACGAGGTTCTCGGGTTCGCGCAGGCGCTCGGCGCGCGCCTGGCGGCCGCGTATCCGAAGGAGCTGACCGTGGAAGGCCGCATCGCGGCGCGCAAGGGACGCGTCTATCTCGATCCCTTCCGCAACGGCTTCGCCCAGACCGTCGTCTCGCCCTTCTGCGTGCGCCACGCGCCCGGAGCGCCGGTCTCCACGCCCCTCGACTGGAAAGAGGTCCGCCCCGCGCTCAAGCCCGCGGATTTCAATCTCGGCAACTTCGCCGCGCGCCTGGAGAAGCCCGATCCCTGGTCGGACTTCTTCGAGAGCCGGCAGGACTTGAAGCCGGCCATCAAGGCCGTCAAGAGCCTGTAGGAGTCCAAAGTCCAAAGTAGCCCGGACCGTTTTCTACTTTGGACCTTGGACCTTGGACCTTGGACAGTAAACTCACCGGGTGGACTCCCTCCAAAAACTGATCGGCTTTCTCGGAAGGCACTTCGGTCCGCCGCGGCTGTTTCTCCTCGTGGCGGGGTGGGTCCTGGCGCTCGGGGTCTGGGGGATGGTCGCGCGCAACTGGCTCCCGATGGAGCACAAGATCCAGTGGGAGATTCCGCTGGAGCTGCGCGCGCCGCTCTACGCGAAATTCGACTCCGGCTGGTACCTCTCGATCATGGATTGGGGGTACGGTCCGCCCCCGCCCGTCGGGAAACCCTCGAGCCACGCCTTCTTTCCGCTCTATCCCTTCACCGCGAAGGTCTTCCGCGACACGTTCGCGATGGACGGGTTTCACGCGGGGCTCCTGGTCTCCTACCTCTGCCTCTTCCTCGCCGCGTCCCTCTTCCTGCGCGAGGGGATCGCTCGGCTGGGGGAGGAGACCGGCTGGCGCTCGGTCTTCTTCCTGCTCCTCTTCCCGACCGCGTTCTACTTCGCGGCGGTTTATGCCGAGTCGATGGAGCTTCTCTTCGCGCTCCTCGCCTTCCGCGACGCGCGCCGGGGCGAGACTCTGCGCGCGGCGCTCTGGGGAGCGCTGCTGGGCCTGACCAGGGCCTTCGCGCTCGCGGCCGGCCCGGCGCTCTTCCTTGCGGCGCTGGAGGCTCCGAGACCGGCCGGCGCCCGGCGCTACCTGCGAGCGGTCGTTCCTGGGGGCCGTTCCGGTGGCGGTCGTCTTCCTCTGGATCTACGGCCTGGGATGGGCCAAGCACGAGCCCGGCCTCTTCTTCCGTTCGATGGAGGGGTGGCACCGCGGATCGAGCACGCTCGCCGGCGTCGAGGATTTCTTTCGGGGCTTCTACGACCATCTCCGGTTGGGAGACCTGAAGCGGCGAGTTCTCCCTCGCGCTCGACTACTTCATGATTCTCGTCTTCGCGGCGATCGGCGTGTATCAGCTCGTCCGCCGGCGCTGGTCCGATGCCGCGTGGACCGCCTGCGCGATCGGCCTCCCGATCACGACCGGGCTGCCCGGCGGCATCCCGCGCTTCTTCGCCGTCGTGTATCCCGCCTCCTTCGCGCTGGCCGAGGCGACGCGCGACTCCCCCCGCGCCCGCATCCTCGCTGTGGACCGCCTCCGGCCTCCTCCTCCTCACGTGCGCCGCCCGCTTCGTCAACTGGCAGTGGGTGGCCTGAGGACGGTAGACGGTAGACGGTAGACGGCAGACGAGACGATCGCCTTCATGTCTTCCGTCTCCCGTCTTCCGTCTCCCGTCTCCCGGCCATGAATCCACGCGAGTACGAGGCGCTCTTCGAGATCGGAGGATCGGCACTGGTGGTTTGACGGATTGCGGCGCGACATCTCGGCGGAGCTCGCGGGAGCGCGGACGGGGTTCTCTCGATGGCTCGACGCGGGCAGCGGCACCGGCGGTTTGCTGGCGAACCTTCGGCTGCAGGAATCGCCGGCGGCGTTCGGCGTCGAAGTCTCCTTCGACGGTCTCGTCCTGTCCCGTTCCCGCGGTCTGCGGCGGCTGGCGCGCGCATCCGCCGATGAGCTGCCGTTTCCGAGCGGGACGTTCGATCTCATCACGTCGATCGACGTTCTCTGCCACCGCGGCGTCGACGTGCCGCGGGCCCTGGCCGAGGCGCACCGTTGTCTGCGGCAGGGGGGACTTCTGCTTCTTCAGGTGCCCGCCTTCGATTTTCTTCGGGGCGAGCACGACGAGGCGGTCTGGACCAACAAGCGATATCGGAAGGCGGAGGTCGAGAGCCTCCTCTCGGGCGCGGGCTTTCGGCTGCGCCGGAGCTTCTATCGCAACTCGATCCTGTTTCCGGCGGCGGCGCTCCGGCGGCTCGTCCGGCGCCGCCCGCCGCCGGGCCGGGAAGCGCGTTCCGATGTCGCGCCGGCGCCTCGCCCGCTCGGCGTGCTCTTCTCCGCGCTGCTCGGGTTCGAGCGGGGTCTGAGAGGGATCGGCTTCTCCTTTCCCTTCGGCCTCTCCGTGTTCTGCGTGGCGGAGAAAATGGAGAGCCACGGTCCACGATAAGATTTTTCCACGAGCGGTTACCGGAGGTTTACGAAGTTGATCCCGGTTTGGGAGCCGGTCCTGGACGGCAACGAAGAGCGGTATGTGCGCGACTGCCTGGAGACGAACTGGATCTCCTCGCTCGGCCAGTACATCACCCGCTTCGAGGAGGCCTTCGCGCGCTGGTGCGGAATGCCTCACGCGGTGGCCTGCTCGAGCGGGACGGCGGCCCTTCACCTCTCGCTCGTCGCGCTCGGGATCGGACCCGGAGACGAGGTTCTCATCCCCGACTTCACGCTCATCGTTTCGGCCAACACCGTGATCCTCGCGGGCGCGCGGCCGGTGCTCGTGGACGTGGACCCGACGACCTGGTGCCTGGACCCCGGGAGGATCGAGGAGAAGAATCACGCCGCGCACGCGGGCGATCATGGCCGTGCACATGTACGGCCACCCCTGCGACATGCCGGCCATCGGCGAGATCGCGCGGCGCCACAATCTCGCCGTCATCGAGGACTGCGCGGAAGCGCACGGCGCGGAGATCGCGGGAAAGAAAGTCGGGACGTTCGGCGAGGCCGGATGCTTCAGCTTCTACGGCAACAAGATCCTGACGACGGGCGAAGGCGGGATGGTCCTGACGCGCGACGCGGATCTCGCCGCCAGGCTCCGCCTGCTGCGCGACCAGGGCTTCGAGCCCCCGCGCTTCGTCCACAGGGTCGTGGGGTTCAACTACCGCCTCACGAACGTTCAGGCCGCGATCGGGCTGGCGCAGACGGAAAAGGCGGACGAGAAGGTGCGCCGCAAGCGGGAGATCGCGAGCTGGTACCTCGCGCGGCTGGGCCTTTGCGAGGACGTCGAAGTTCCGACAGAGGCTCCCGGCGCGAAGAACGTCTACTGGATGTTCGGCGTCAAGCTCGGTCCGCGCTTTCCGCAGGGTCGGGACGCGGTCATGGACGAGCTCAAGGCGAAGGGGGTCGAGACGCGCGCGTTCTTCTGCCCGATGCATCAACAGCCGGTCTTCCAGAGCAGCGATCCGCGGTATCCCGACGTCCGCGGGGAGTACCCCGTCTCCGAGGACCTCTGGAACCGCGGGTTGTATCTGCCTTCCGGCCTCGGCCTGACGCGCGCGCAAGTCCACGAAGTGGTAGACAAACTCCTGGAGTGCCGCCGCTCCTCTCCCTCTCCCCGGGAATCTCCGCCAACCATCATGAATAACGCCACCGAGAACCCCGCGCCCGAGCCCCTCCCCGACCCGCGCGTCTCGATCGTGCTCGCCACCTTCAACGAGCGCGACAACATCGTGGACACGATCCGGAGCATCTTCGAGCACCTGGGGGACTCCGTCGAGATCATCGTCGTGGACGACGATTCGCCGGACCAGACCTGGCACCTCGTGGAGAACCTGCGGCACCCCCGCGTCAAGCTCATCCGCCGCGTCGGGACGCGGGGCCTCGCCTCCGCGTTCAACCGGGGGATCCTCGAGAGCCGCGGCGCGGTCGTCGGATGGATGGACGCCGACATGTGCATGCCGCCGGCGATGCTGCCCGGCATGATCGGGCTCCTGGAGGAATACGACGTCGTCGTCGGATCGCGTTACGCCCCCGGCGGCAAGGACGACCGCGTGTGGCTGCGCGTTCTCGCCAGCCGCGCGATCAACGCCCTGGCGACCCTGGTCCTCGGATACGGGATCCGCGACTACGACAGCGGGTTCGTCGTCCTCCGGCGCGGCGTCTTCGACAAGGTGTCCCTCATCCCGACCGGCTACGGCGCCTACTTCATGGAGTTTCTCTACAACTGCCGGCGAAAGGGCCTGACCGTCCACGAGGTTCCCTACACCTTCCGCGACCGGCAGAAGGGGATCTCCAAGTCCGCCCCGAGCCTGTGGCGGTTCTTCCGGACCGGACTCCAGTACGTAACGCGGATCTTCGTCGCGCGCGTGCGGCACAAGGATTGAGCCCTGGCACACGAGATAGTCGCGGGCGGTTTCGAGAGGCGCGACGAGCGGGGCGTCTTTCGCGAAGTCCTGAACGGCTTCGAGGCGCGGACGTTCGTCTGCGGAGAGATGAAGACGGGGGCGGTCCTCGGAAACCACTTCCACAAACGGACGCGCGTCTTCTTCTATCTGACTCGCGGCGCGGCGCGGGTCGCGACGGTGGACGTCGGGACCGGGGAGAAGGATTCCTTCAGCCTGAAAGCGAACCAGGGCTGTTTCTTCGAGGTGAACGAATCCCACGCCGTGCGATTCACCGAGGACAGCGAGTTCGTCATGCTGAAATCACTCGCCTACGATCGTGGCGACCCCGACACTTTTTCGCACCCGCTCGATGGACTGCCCTGATCGCAAATCACAAATCGCCAATCAAATGTTCCTTCGGATGTAAATCGTCTTTTCGACTTCGGCGTGGACGATCCCTGCGGCGTCGGCCAGGTTGACCCTGTAGATTCGATCAATGGAAGGCGCGGTTTCGAGCAGGCTGCGGATCGTCCGGATCTCCTCCTCATCGATCAGGAACCGCGCATAGAGGGTTCCCCGGCCCGGTTTCCGGAACCGGATCGTGGCCGCCTTGTCCCAGACGATGTAGTCAGGGCCGAGAATCTTTATCAGCAGGATCATGTACAGGGGATCGACCGCGCCGTAGAGACTCCCTCCGAAGATCGTGCCGACGTAGTTGCGGGTGCGCCAGTTCAGAGCGAGCCGGACGTGCGCCTCGCGAAAGTCCGACGAGATGTAGGTAATGCGGCCTCCGGTGCCGCGGTAGGCGGGGAAGAGGTTGAACCTCCAGCGCATCTTCCGGCTTGCGAACGACTCGGTCATCGCGCGAAAAATCCTACGGCGGTTCGACGGCCAGGCGCGGGTCGTAGAGCGCGAACGCCAGCAGCCGGCCGCCGGCGCCCGGCCCTTCGGGAACGCCTGGCGAGTCGGTCTCGAACTCGATCCTCCCCCGTCCGCCCGGAAGCCGCAGGGGCACCGACTCTCGCGGCGTGAAGTCCGCGCCGACGCTCACGCGCCAGATCTCACGGCCGTCCTGGCTGGCGATCAGGACGCGCGGCGCGAGACTGCGAACGCGGAACTCCAGGCGAGCCGCCGTCGCGCGCTTGGGCCAGGCCTCGAGCGTGACGGAGGAGCGGCCGCGGCTCCACGCCCACGTCGTGCCGGAGCCTCGCTCCATGCCGTACCAGCCGTCTCCCAGTCGAGCCACGCACGCGATGCCGCGGGCGCGCGTGGCCGCGATCTCGGTGGGATCGCGGGGGACGTCCTCGAGGGCGAGGAGCCCGGCCGCCACGGTGAGGTTGCCGGCGAGCAGCCACCAGAGCGGAGCGCGCGTGCGATGGACCAGGACGTTGAACGCGAGGTTCAGCGGCAGGAGCACGCGCGTCGTGGCGCCGGGGAGACCTTCCCAGACGGCGGGGCCGAGGAAGAGGAAAAGCGCGGCGAAGGCGGCCCCGATGCGCCACCACCGGTCCTGCCAGCGCGGGCGCGCCAGGAAGAACGCCGCCTGGGCCGTCAGCCCGACCGTCGCAAGCAACGTCGCCCAGACGAGGAGATCGGCCCCGGTCGAGAGCGCCGCGAACGTGGCGGTCCATTTTCCGATCCAGGCCTCGAGGGGCCAGGCGAAGTTGCGCGTCCCGGCTCCGCCGGGGCCGATGCGCCAGCGGATGTAGGCGATCCAGGCCCCGAGCGGCGCCGCGGCGAGCACGGCCCCGGCGGCGTTTCGCTTCGAGAGCCAGGGGCGCTCCCAGAACCCCGGGAAGCGCCAGGAGCGATGTCTCCCGCGCCAGGCCGGCGGCTGCCAGCGCGCCGAGGGCCGCGCCGCGGCGGCCGCGCTCGAGCGCGAGCATCGCGCCGGCCAGGATCGCCAGCGCGACGAGATCGGGAAGCGCCAGGCGCACGCTGTAGAGCGCTCCCGCGGAGAAGAGCAGGCCGGCCCACGCGATCCAGCCGCGCAGGTCGCCGACCCGGAGGAGGCTCCAGAGCCACGCGCCGAGCAGAAGCCACGCGGCGACGTTCAGGAGCGAGTAGACGTGGACGATCCAGGCCGGGTTTCCCAGGGCGATCATCCACGACAGGAGCGGCGCGAGAATCCGGCGCGCGCGGTAGGGGATGCTGTCCACCGCCCGCGCGAGCTCCGCGGCGGTCAGCGAGGGGTGGTAGGCGATCTGCGCGTAATAGAGGCCGTCGTAGCCGCCGCTCTCGCGGTCGACGAAGACCGGCATCTCGCGGAACGCCTCGATCTTCGTGTTGTCGTTGGAGGAGTCGAGTTGGAGGAATTTGGTGAACCCGTAGACCGGGTGCCAGAACCGCGCGACGAGCCAGAGAAACAGCAGGACTGCGGCGAGCCCCGCAGCTCGCACGGGCCACCGGCCCCGAGTCTCGGGCGCGGTCACACCGGATTCGGCCATTTGGTCCGTCAACATATTCCACGCAAGCGCACCCGGGTTATCCTTCTGACATGAGTCCCGGCCCCGGATATCTGGAGTTGCTCGCATCGGGCGAGCTCGAGCGGCGCGTGGAGCGGCTCTACGCCCTCCTCGCCTCCTGCACGGTCTGCCCGCGCGACTGCGGCAACAACCGGCTGGAGAACGTGCTCGCCTCCTGCGCCTCGGGGCTCCATCCGGTCGTGTCCTCGTACACGGCCCATTTCGGGGAGGAGCCGGCGCTGTCGGGAACGAGGGGGGCCGGGAACATCTTCTTCGGAAACTGCAACCTGCGGTGCGTCTACTGCCAGAACTACCAGATCAGCCAGGATTTTGCCGCGCAGAGGAAAAACGAGGTCACGGTCGAGCGGCTGGCCGGGATGATGCTGGAGCTCCAGGAGCGCGGCTGTCACAACATCGGTCTCGTCTCGCCCACGCACTACGCCCCGCAGGCGGCGAAGGCGATCCTGCTCGCGGCGCGCGAGGGGCTGCGACTCCCGATCGTGTACAACACCAACGCCTACGATTCCGTCGAGGTCTTAAGGCTCCTCGACGGCATCGTGGATGTCTATCTGCCGGACTTCAAGTATGCCGACTCCGCCCTGGGGTGGCTCTACTCGAAGGTGCCGAACTATGCCGAGCGCTCCCGCGAGGCGCTCATCGAGATGTACCGGCAGAAGGGCTCGCGTCTCCTCTTCAACGAGGAGGGAGTGCTCGTGAGCGGCCTGCTCGTCCGCATGCTCGTCCTCCCCGAGAACGCGGCCGGCATCGCCGAGTCCCTGGCCTGGATCGCGGAGACGCTGTCTCCCCGGGTCGCGATCTCTCTCATGTCCCAGTACTACCCGATCCACCGCGCGGCCGGCAACGAGAAGTACTCGGCCCTCTCGCGATCCATCACGGCGGCCGAATGGGAGGAGGCCCTGGCGGCGCTCGAAGCCAATGGAATGGAGAACGGCTACCACCAGGAATTCGAGACCGCCCACAAGTACTACCGCCCCGACTTCCGCGACAGAGAGACCCCCTTCCGCGACATCCGCGATTTCCGGAGGGTCGTTTAGCGAGCCGGATCGGAAATCCGCCGAGTCAGCCCTTCGTGCGCGGCGCCCGGCGCCGTCCTGCTCCGGAGATCTTGGAACCGCGAGAGCAGATCCTTCGCTTCGCTCAGGATGACAGAGAGTATCTGTCTGCGGACCGCGATTCGGTAGCACTCACCGGCGGCAGGTGAGATCTCAGAGCTCTCGCAACTCCTCGGCCAGCGATATCCGCGTCGCCAGGGACGCGCGCCGGTAGGCTTCCCGCAGCCTCTCCCGGTCGGTGGTCTCTTCCAGGAGGCGAAGTCCGAGCCGAACGACCTCGACCTTGCTTCTGGCTTTGAGTTTCGCCTGAAGCGAGAGGATGAGCTTCAAGTCGTCGGAGTTCAGCGTGATCCTCGACCTGGCATTCGGTCTCATATCCGAAGCCTACTCGAACCCTCTTACGGATGGATTCCCTGACCGGTTGGGGAGGTCGGTTAGAAGAGTCTCCTCTGCGGCTCGGTCGCGGCGACGGTCGTAACGGGAACCAGGGCCGGGTAGGTGTCGCGCAGCGTCTCCGGCACGTCGCGGCTCTCGCCGGTCAGAGCCATCTGGAGCTGGATGGCATTGGCGACGGCCTGGCCGCGGAAGTGGTTGTTCAGGATGACGTACACGCCGCGCGCCGCGGCGTTTTCCTCGGGCGTTGATGCCATCGCTTCCGTTGCCTTCCGGATGCGGCCGACCCACGGCTCGAGCTCTTTCTCCGAGTAGAGGTAGTTGTAGCGCTGCTCGTTGGAGGTGTCGGGGCCGAACCACTTGCCGGCGTTGCGTCCGTGGAAGCGGTAGTAGGCGAGCGGCGCGGTGACGTGACTCGTGGGCGGGAGGTTGCCGTCGAGCCGCGGCTGGTCGATGTTGACGAAGGCTGCGCGATGGCGCGCGAGCAAGTCGCGCGTCTCTCCCGTGTCCCAGGACGCGTGGCGGAACTCGACCGCAAGCGGAAAGCTCGAGAACTTCTCGAGCAGGTCTTCCAGCCAGCGCCGGTTCTCGTCCGAGTCGTGGAAGGAGAACGGGAACTGGGCGAGGAGGCAGCCGAGGCGTCCCGCTTGCGCGAGCGGCTCGGCCGCCTGCGCGAAGGCCTTCGCGTCGGCCGCGCCGGACTTGCGCTCGTGCGTGAACCCACGGTAGAGCTTGGCGGTGAAGGCGAAGCGCCGATTGTGTCCGACGCGCCGCGCCCAGTCGGCGGTCATCCGCGGCGTGGGGATGCGGTAGAAGCTCGAGTTGATCTCGTTGGTGTCGAAGAGGGATGCCATCAGGCCGAGCCGGTCGAATCCGCGCGGGGGGCGCGCCGGATAGACGATCGAGTTCCAGTCCTCGTATGACCAACCCGCCGTGCCCACGCGAATCGGGACCGCGGGAGGCATCTCTATTTTTTTGTCTTGGCCGCCGGCGTCGCGGTGCGCGGGGGCGCCTTGGGCCTCAAGCTCGGGGGCACTGCCGACTGGCTCGTCGGGGGCGGCGGTCCCTTGCCCGGCAGAACGAACTGGTAGTGCTCCGGGTCTCCCGCGAGCCAGAACTGCCCGCCTCCGGCGTCCTTCGCGTCCGCCTGGAATCGGAGCAGCCAGACCCCGTCTTCCCAGTCGGCGCCGACAGCCGGCGTGAACGGGATCTTGACTTCCGCGGCCTTGGGGTTGACCGACATCAGTTCCTCATGGATCAGGAGCCGCCTCCCCTTGGGCGAGATCGCCTCGACGGTGACGTTCACCTTCCGGGGCTTCGGGTCGGGCGAGACGTCGAGAACGGCCTCCACGCGCAGGCGCGGATCCGCTCCGCGCCGGATCGGGAATCCTTCCGGCGCCTTGCTCTTGCCCGCCGCGTCGGCGGGGAAGACCGCGAGGTCTCCGAGGATGGGCCTCGTGATTTCTCCGTGGTTCTTTCCTTCGAGCCGGAAGCGCACGCCGATGTTGGCAGCGATCTCGACCGGCTTGCCGCCGCGCCTGGCCGGGCGGAATTCCCAGGCGTTGACGGCGGCCACGGCCGGCTCGACGAAAGCGTCGAGCGTCGCGTCCACGAAGCGGATGTCCTGCACCTTCCCCTTCGTGTCGATCCGCCCGATCAGATTGACGTTGCCCTGCCGCAATCCCTTGCTCGCGTTCTCCGGGTAGACGGGCTTGGGCTGCTTCAAGAGCTGCGCGCCCGTGTTTGGGCAGTGCTGGCGAGCGGCAAGAATGAGAACGAGGGCCGGTAGACGGTAGACGGAGACGGTAGATCGCGCGCCGTCCGATCGTCTCCCGTCTCCCGTCTCCCGTCTTCCGGCTCATTGGAGCGCCCGCCGCGCGTGATAGGACGACCGCACGAGCGGTCCCGATTCGACGTGCTCGAAACCCATGGCCTCACCCTCTCTCCGGAAGAGGTCGAACTCCTCCGGCGTGTAGTACTTCTCGACCGGGAGCCGGCGCTCGTGGGGCTGGAGGTACTGGCCGACCGTGGCGATGTCGCATCCGGCGCCGCGCAGGTCGGCGAGCGTCGAGAGCAGCTCCTCCGTCGATTCGCCCAGGCCGGCCATCACGCCGGACTTGGTCTTCATCGGCGCGCCGGTCTCGCGCCGGAAGGCGTCGGCGCGCGCGAGCAGCTCGAGCGACCGCTCGTAGCGCGCCTGCGGGCGCACGCGGTGGTAGAGGCGCGGAACGGTCTCGGTGTTGTGGTTCAGGATCTCCGGGCGCGCGGCGAGCACGAGCGCGAGAGCGTCCCAGTTCCCGCAGAAATCCGGGATCAGGACCTCGACGGTGCAGCCGGGGAGGCGGCGCCGGATCGCGCGGATCGTCGAGACGAAGTGCGCGGCGCCCCCGTCCGCGAGGTCGTCGCGGTTGACGGAGGTCACGACCGCGTGGGAGAGCGAGAGCTCCACGGCGGCCTGCGCGACACGCTCCGGCTCCTCCGGGTCGAGCGAGCCGGGCTTGCCCTTGGCGACCGCGCAGAAGCCGCAGGTGCGCGTGCAGATGTCCCCCATCAGCATGAAGGTGGCCGTCCGCTCGCGCGCCCAGCACTCGTGGATGTTGGGGCAGCGCGCCTCCTCGCAGACAGTCACGAGCGAGAGCCGCCGCATCATCCCGCGGACCTCCTCGTACTCCCCGGTCGTCGAGAGGCGGACTTTCAACCACGGCGGCCGTGCGAGGCGCGAGGGCCGGCCCTCAAGCACGGGCAGTCCTGCTCCCTCTCCCCTCGGGAGAGGGTAGGGGTGAGGGCCTTCGACTCGCGAGACTCCCATTAACCGATTATCTCCCGCCCGAAGACCTCGGCGAACCGCGCTCGAACAGCCTCCGCGACCTCGGTCAGAGCGAGGCGCTTTCCGAGCACGCGCTCCATCGAAGTGACGCCGCCGTCGGCGATCCCGCACGGAACGATGCCGCGGAAGTTCTCGAGCGGCTCGTCCGTCACGTTCAGGGCGAAGCCGTGCGTCGTGATCCAGCGCGAGAGATGCACTCCGATCGCGGCGATCTTGTCGTTGCCCACCCACACGGACGTCACGCGCTCCCGAAGCGGCGAGCGCGCAGCGGAGATCCCGAAGTCCGCGAGCGCGCGGATGATCACTTCTTCCAGGTCCGTGACGTAGCGCTTGACGTCCCTGCGGTCCGGCGAGAGGTCGAGGACCGGATATCCGACGAGCTGTCCCGGACCGTGGTACGTGACCTTCCCGCCCCGGTCGGTCTCGCGGACCTCGATTCCAAGCTGCCGGCAGCGCTCGGGCGTGAAGAGAATGTCGGAGGCGGAAGCGTTCCTTCCCAGCGTGAACACCGGCTCATGCTCGAGGAGGAAGAACGTCTCCTGTTCCCCGGCCGCCACGCGCCGCGCCGCGCTCTCCTGGAGCGCCAGCGCCTCGTCATAGCCGATCCTGCCGAGCCATACCGCCCTGGCAGTCCGACGCTCCACAATCGTCTCCATCAGGACCAGTCTACCCGCGGATCAGAGCGTTCCCCGGCGCGACGGCTTCTCGGGCCGGGTTCCACGAAGATGGTGGCTCCGAAGACGGAGTAAAGGAGGAGCACCGGGTCCCAGTAGGGAACCCTGTAGCGCCAGACGACGAGGATCGCGACGTGCGCGGCCATGGTGAGGAGGAGGAGGGCGACCGAGAAAGCGCGCACGCCCGGGCGGGGTGTGGACGCCAGTCCGACTGCGGCGAGAAGAGTGAGGACCGTGTAGAAGACCCCGACCGTCCAGACAATCCAGGCCGGCCAGAAGAGCGGGTTCGGATATGGGCGCAGCCAGTCCCAGGACTTGCGCAACAGGAGTTTCGCCCATCCGGCGGGGTCGCCGCGGCGCTCCTCGACGGCCTTGCGGAAGAAGTAGCGTGACTTCGCCGAAGGGGACCGTGGCGCGGCCGCTTCGATGGCTCGGGTCTGCCGCTCGAGATCCGCGAACATCGCGGCGCTCCAGCCCGGGTATTCCTCGACGCTCTTCAACCGGTAGAAGCGGACCATCCAGTCGGAGTTGCCCTGGTAGAACGCGCTGCCGCCCGCGTCGTTGACCGGCACGAGCTCGCGATACACGACGGCGTTGCGCAGCGTCCAGGGCGCGAGCGTGAAGAGAAATCCCAGGAGCGCGGCGGCCGCGATGTGCGACCGGACCCGAAACGGGTGCCGGCGGTCGAAGAGCGGGGCGGCCAGGAGCGGCGCGAGGACGAGCGCGGAGGGACGGGTCAGGGCCGCGAGGGCGACGGCCGCGCCGGCCAGGAGCGCGAGGTTCGAGGAGGGGCGATCGGTCGAAACGAGCAGCAACCAGCCCGCCGCCAGCAGCAGGAGAAGAAAGAGCGGCTCGCTCTGGATGTCGGTCGAGAGAAAGACGAAGCCGGGATGGATCGCGGCCGCGGCGCCGGTCGCCAGCGCCACGCCCCGGCGGCGGAAGATCCGCGCCGAGAGGGAGGCGAGCCCGACCGCCGCGAGCGCGCCCATCGCGGCATTGGCGATCTTGGCAAGGGCGATCCGGTCGGGGTGCCCGAGCGTGGCGGCGACCAGGAACACGGGATAGCCCGGCGCCCGGAAGTAGAACGGCTCCGTCGCCAGCGGGTAGTGGCCGGTGCGAACGAGTTCCCGCGCCGCGAAAAGGTAGGCCCGCGCATCCCCAAAGCGAAGCGTCTGGAAACCCACGACGGCGATCGCCGCGAGGCGCACGGCGAGCGCGAAGAGAAATATGAGGAAGACGGCCCGTCGCTCCCAGGAGCGGGGTCCTGTCATGAGGCGCAAGTGTCAGATTCCTGAAGGCGAAGAGCGCGCGGAGAGTCTAGCGCACCAGGTCGAAGCAGGAGCAGATCCTTCGCTGTCAGGTGACAGGAGGCAGCGAAGGGCTCAGAATGACACGTGGTCTTGATCTGAAAGCTGATCAGCTGCACTGAGCCTGACAGCTACCCCAAATCGAATTCCCCCTTCTCCAGCGTCTTCTTCACCGAGGCCAGGAACTTGTCCGCGTCGGCGCCGTCGATCAGGCGGTGGTCGAAGGAGAGCGCGAGGTAGCCGACGGTGCGGATGCCGAGCGCGTCGTTGCCGCCTTCGTCGGTGACGACGACCGGGCGCTTCTCGATCGCGCCGACGCCCAGGATCGCGACCTGCGGCTGCGGAATGATGGGCGTGCCGAAGAGGGATCCGAAGACTCCCGGGTTCGTGATCGTGAAAGTCCCGCCGTGGATCTCCTCCGGCTTCAGCTTCTTGGCGCGCGCGCGTTCGGCCAGGTCCTGCGCAGCCCGCGCGAGGCCCAGGATCGACTTCTCGTCGGCGTTCTTGATGACCGGCACGATCAGGCCCCAGTCGAGCGCCACCGCCATGCCGAGGTGGACGTCCTTGTGGTAGACGATGTTCTCGCCGTCGATCGAGGCGTTGACCTGCGGGAATTCCTTCAAGGCCTGGACGCAGGCGCGGAAGATGAAGGGGAGATAGGTCAGCTTGACGCCGTTCTTCTGGAGGAACGCGTCCTTCTGTTCCGCCCGCAGGCGCGTGAGCGCCGAGTAGTCCACCTGGAAGACCGTCGTGACGTGGGCCGAGGTCCGCTTGGAGAGCGTCATGTTCTCGGCCGTGATCCTGCGGATCTTGGTCATCGCCACGACTTCGTCCCGGCCGTGATCACGCGCATCGCCGGACGCGGGGCCGGCGCCGCTTGCGGCTCCGCTCTGCCGACTTCGACGGCCTGCGCCGCCCGCCCGCCGCGGTCCTGGCGGAGGCGGGCGCGGCCGCGACCTTGCGGTTCTCGATGTACGAGAGGATGTCGTTCTTCGTGACGCGGCTGTGGATCCCCGTTCCTTCGAGCTGCGTGATGTCCACCGCGTGCTCGGACGCGATCTTCCGCACCAGCGGGGAAGAGCGCCGGCGGATCCGCTCCTCGATGGACTCGATGCGTCCCCCCTCCTTCGCTGAAGCTTCGGAGGGCACGCGCTGGCGGGGCGGCTGCGGGAGGCGGCGGCTGCGGGGCGGGAGCGGCGGGCGCGGGCTTCTCCGCCGGTTTTTCGGCGGCCTTTTCCGGAGCCTTGACGGGAGGCGGAGGCGGCGGCGCGGGAGCCGCGGGTTTCGGCGGCGGGGCTGCCTGCACCGGGGGCATGTCCGCCGTAGCTTGGCGGAGGCGGAGGCCGCGGGTTGCTCGGCGGCCTCGCCGATCGAGGCCACGACCGTATTGATGGCCACCGTCTGCCCCTCGGGCACCTTGATCTCCAGCAGTGTGCCGGCAACCGGGGAAGGGATCTCGGCATCCACCTTGTCGGTGGAGATTTCGAAGATCGGCTCGTCCCGCTTGACGGTCTCTCCAACCTTCTTCAGCCACTTGGTGATCGTCCCCTCGGCAATGGACTCGCCCATCTGCGGCATGATGACGTCGGTTGCCATAAACCTCCTCTCGCGTCCTCCAGACTCGACTTCCACAGAATAGCATCCGCCGCATCTGGTCGAGAGTTCCAGCGGGAGACGGGCAGTCAGCCAGTCCTTCGTGACAATCGGATTGCCATCGCGAGAATCCGCGCCGCCGGGTCCTGTCGCCGTCGGCTTTCGATCGCAGGCGTTCGCTACGCGAACGGCGGTCGAGAGAGTCAAGACGAGGGCTTGGAGTATGGCTCAATGCCCGCGCGCGAGGTCTCCGTCCGGCGCCACCCGTCGGCCCTTCACTTCGGTGCACGCCGGACTGCGGCCTTTTCGCCAACAGAGCATTGTGAAGCGCTGGCCGCCGGCGGGCTACCGTTGACCGGCGCGGCGCCACCGTTGGCCGAAGAAGGCGGGACATGACGGCCGCCGCGCGCGTAACTTTGGGACGAGGAGGTCGGAGGCACATGACATACGTCAGTGAAGGACGGCGGATCTCGAGGCTGATCGCCGGAGGACTTCTGCTGCTCGTCGGCGCTCTGTTCGTGCTGCAGAATCTCGGATACGTGCGCGCCGGGCAGTTTGGAGACTACTGGCCGCTGTTTCTCGTCTGGATCGGCCTCTCGCGCATGCTCGGGCCCGCGCGGGCGCGGCACTTCGCGTCGGGGCTCGTCATCTTTGCTCTCGGCGTCTTCTTCCAGCTCGACCGGCTGGACGTGATCTGGGTGCCGATGCGCCAGTTCTGGCCTCTTCTCCTGATCGCCGTCGGCTTCGGGCTGATCGCGGACTCGCTGATCGGCCGCAGGCGCGGAGGAGCCGGGATCGCGCCCTCCTCGCAGGCCGGTCCCGGAGGTGGGGCATGAACGAACGGCGCGGTTATCACGCTGACGGCCGGATCGTCTGGGGCGGAATCCTGATCCTGCTCGGCGTCGTTTACGCGCTCGACGCGTTCGGCGTTCTCACCGCGGGCGACATTCTCCGGTACTGGCCCCTGATCCTCATTGGAATCGGCGTCACGAAGATCTCGCAGGCGCGGATCTCGTCGCAGCGGACGGCGGGCTTCATCCTGGTCGCGATCGGAGGCGTCTTCCTGCTCCGGACATTCCACTTCGTCTGGTTCCGCGGGAGGGACATGTGGCCGGCCGTGTTTCTCCTGGTCGGAGGATTCCTCGTCTGGCAGGCGCTGACGCGACGCCAGGCGCCCGCCGGCGGGGACGGCGAAAAGGGCCCGGGCGAGCGCGTTCTGGAGAACGCCCGGGAGGGACTCGCGGCCTCGCGGGATGGACGTGATGGAAGGATGGAATTGGGCTCGGTCCTGAATGAATTTGCCTTCATGGGGGGCGGAGACCGCGTCGTGCGGGCCCAGGACTTTCGAGGAGGAGACATCACCGCCATCATGGGAGGTTTCGGCATCGACCTGCGCGGCGCGGCGATCGCCGGAGACTCCGCGACGGTCAACATCTTCACGCTCTGGGGCGGAGTGGACCTGAAGGTCCCCGAGGACTGGAACGTCGCGGTGTCCGGCGTGCCGCTCCTCGGCGTCTTCACCAACTCCGCGCACGCGTTGCGGCAGGGGGACGCGACGGCGAAGACGCTCGTCGTCAAAGGCGTCGCCATCATGGGGGGCGTCGAGGTGAAGAACTAGACGAGCTGTCAGCTGTCAGCTTTCAGCTGTCAGCCAGAGGGAGAACGGCGATGAATGCATGGCTGAGAGCTGATAGCTGAGAGCTGAAAGCTACTCATGCATCCGATCCTCGCGCGCAAGAGAAGATTGCTGCCGTATCTGGCGGCATCGCTGCCGCTCGGCGCGCTCCTGACCGTGCTGCTCGCCCGCCCGGGCGCGTACTCGCTCGCGCAGGCGGCCGCGGTCGCATTTCCCCTCGCGGTCGTTTACGCGTTCCTGGGTCTCTCGGCCTGGTATCCGTGCCGGAGTCTTCCGCTGACTCGCGCGAAGGCGCCGGTCCTGCTCGCGTCGCACGGCGGCGCCGCCCTCGTCACGAGCGCCGCGTGGGTTCTGCTCGGAGCCGGGATCGGACGTCTCCTCGACCAGGTCCCTTCGTTCGCCGGCATGAGGGATGGCTACGCCGCTCAGGTCCCGCCGCTCTTCGCGGTCGGCGTTCTCCTCTACCTCCTGTCGGTCGCCCTGCACTACGTGCTCCTCGCCTTCGAGGCGGCGCGGGAGGCGGAGCGGCGGGAGGCGCAGCTTCGGCTGCTCGCCCGGGAGGCGGAGCTGAAGGCCCTGAAATCGCAGGTGCAGCCTCACTTCCTCTTCAACTGCCTGAACTCGATCAGCGCGCTCGCCGGAAGCGACCCGGCGCGCGCGAGAGAGATGTGCCTGGGTCTCGCGAGCTTCCTTCGGCAGAGCCTTGCGGTCGGCGAGAGGGCGAGCATTCCCGTCGGAGAGGAGCTGTCGCTCGCCCGAAGCTACCTGGACGTCGAGCGGATCCGCTTCGGGAAGAGGCTCGCCGTGGAGGAGTCGGTCGAGCCCTCGGGAGAGGACTGCATGGTGCCGCCGCTCCTGCTGCAGCCGCTCGTCGAGAACGCGGTCGTGCACGGGATCGCGACGCTCGCGGAAGGGGGCGCCGTGCGCCTGGAAGCCAGCCGCACCGGCAATCGCCTCCGCATCGTGATCGAGAACCCGTTCGATCCCGACGCGCCCTCTCGCCGCAGCAGCGGCCTCGGCCTGAAGATGGTGCGCGACCGGCTCGCCGCCCTCTACGGCCCCGACGCGATGTTCGCGGCCAGGAGGTTGGAGGGCCGCCACCTGGCCGTGATCTCGATTCCCGCACGGGCCTGAGCCTGGGAGGAGGTGTCAGGTTTGAAGGTGTCAGGGAAAATGCAGGTGTCTGGTGCCAGGTATCAGGTATCAGGGACGGGGGCCTGGCGCCCAACCTGACACCTGGCACCTGATACCTGACACCTGCATTTCACCTGACACCTGTTCCCTGACACCTGTAACCCCGGTTACGATCGATAAGCAAGTCGTACTACAATCTCCATATCGATAGGAGATCCGATGTCTGCCGTTACCGTATCCCCCAAGTACCAGGTCGTCATCCCGAAGGAGATCCGGGAGTCTCTGAAGATCCAGCCCGGCCAGAAGGTCCAGGTGATCGCTTACGGGGGCCGGATCGAGCTGGTTCCCGTCAGGACGCTGAAGCGGATGCGCGGCTTTCTGAAGGGGATTGAAACTCGCGTGCGGCGCGAACGGGATCGAGAGCTGTGAACGTCGTCGATTCCTCCGGCTGGCTCGAGTATTTCGCCGACGGACCGAACGCGAAGTTCTTCGCGGCGCCGCTCCAGGCCTCGTCCGATCTGATCGTCCCGACGCTCAGCCTTTACGAGGTATTCAAGCGAGTCTTCGAGCAGCGGGGCGAGGATGCCGCTCTTGCTGCCGTAGCCCTGATGCAGCAGGGGGGCGCCGTCGTGGATCTGACTCCCTCGATCGCTCTTGCGGCCGCTCGACTGTCGCTGGAACTGAGAGTCCCGATGGCTGACAGCGTGATGCTGGCCACGGCCCGAGAGCAGGACGCCCTGTTCTGGACCCAGGATGCGGATTTCAAGGATGTCCCGGGAGTGAAATACATTCCGAAGCGGCCGAAGACCCGATGAATGCAGGTGTCAGGTGCCAGGTATCAGGTATCAGGGACGGGGGCCTGGCGCCCAACCTGACACCTGGCACCTGATACCTGACACCTGCATTTCACCTGACACCTGTTCCCTGACACCTAAGCCCCATTACCATCCCCAGATGGTCGACTCCATCCGAGTGCTCATCGTCGACGACGAGCCTCCGGCGCGGGCAATCCTCCGGGAGATGCTCGGCCGCATTCCGGGCGTCTCCATCGTGGGAGAGTGCGGCGACGGAATGGAAGCGGTCAAGGCCGCCGGGCAGCTCAAGCCGGACGCCGTCTTTCTCGACATCCAGATGCCGAGGCTCGACGGCTTCGAGGCCATGGAGCTTCTGGATCCGGCGATCGCCGTCGTCTTCGTCACCGCCTACGACAATTACGCCGTCAAGGCCTTCGAAGTCCGGGCCGTGGACTACGTCCTGAAGCCCTTCAGCGAGGCGCGGCTCGCCGAGGCGCTCGGGCGGGCGCGGGAGCGCGTGCGAGAGAAGGGGAGACCGGACGCCGGCGCGCTGGCGGCGGCCTCCCGGCCGCCCGGCCAGTTCCTCTCCCGCATCGTCGTGCGCGACGGCCCGAACATCCGAGTCATCCCCGTCGAGAAGCTCGAGTTCGCCGAGGCGCAGGACGACGACGTCCTGTTCAAGACCGAAGGAAAGAAGTACCGGAAGCCGCAAACCCTCGCGAGCCTCGCCGCGACACTCGACCCCGCCCGCTTCCCCCGCGTGCACCGCTCCTACGTGATCAACCTCGACCGCCTCCAGCGAGTCGAGCTCTACGCCAAGAACAGCCACATCGCGATCCTCGCCGACGGCTCCCGAATCCCCGTAAGCCGAGAAGGCCACGCCCGCCTCCTCCAACTGCTGGAGGGTCGCGCGTAGCTTGAGGGGCTCAGGTTTCAGGGAACAGGGTTCAGGGGAAATGCAGGTGTCAGGTATCAGGGGTCAGGTGTCAGGTTGGGCCAGCTCCGGTCCCTGACACCTGATACCTGGCACCCGATACCTGCATTTCCCCTGACACCTTCACACCTGACCATCAGACCGACACCGCCTCGCCGCAGGCGATCGGGGACTCACTAACGCGAAGCAATCCGAGGCTCAGCGTTTCCACATTCGGGAGTCGAGGGAGAGGGGCTCGGGTTTTCCGATGTGGATCTCGGCGAAGAGGGGATGGGCGGGGTTCAGGAGGTAGTTCCTTTCATGGGGGACTACGGCGGAGGGGACGGCCAGGATCGGCGTCTTTCGGTCTTCGGCCCAGCGGGTCCCGATCTCGGCGAGCGTTTCTGGGGCGGGGTACTTTCGCCAGTTGCGCGGCAACGCGGCCTCCTCCACGGATGTCATCGGAAGGTCCTTGGGCACCTCGGCGGCGATCGCGACGAGATCCGAGGGCGCCGCGGCCCTGGGGAGGTTGACGAAGTACTCGAGGACGGCGAGCGAGAGAGTGGCGGAGGTGTACACGACGGCGGTTCCGCGGAGGTTCCAGCGGCCGCCGGCGAGACGGGAGCCTTCGCCGTCGAAGGCGATGTACTTTTTTCGGCAGAGCCGCCAGAGTTGCAAGGTCCTTTCCTCTCCTCCTGTCATCCTGAGCGAAGCGAAGGATCTGCTCTCGTCGCTTCAGGTATTCGGAGCGGATCCTTCGTCGCTGCGCTCCTCAGGATGACAAGGAAGAGTCTCGCTCTCCAGGAGACGGTTCTAGCTGTAGACGCCGTGGGCGATGCGGACGAGCACGTCTTCGACCTGGCGGGCTCCGAGATCGCTGTCGAGATGGCGGAGGGGGGGCTCGTTTCCGAGAGCGGCGTTGGGCTCGTGGAGCCAGCGGGTGGCTTTTTCGCGGGTTCCGAGGGCTTCTTCAGCGAGGGCGGCCACGCGGCCCAGCCGTAAGAGGCGGTCGGATTCGTCGGCGTGCAGGCGGCGCTCCTTCTTGCGGCGCGCGAGGGTGCGGGGAGGGAGGTCGAGGATCTTGCCGAGGTCTTTCGCGCTGATCGCGTACGCGGCCGAGACCGCGTCGAGCGAGGCGTAGGGGAGGCCGGACTTGCGGCGGGCGCGCAGGTCTTCGAGCGTCGCGGCCTTGACGACCTTCGGGCCTCCCAGGGTTTGGACGATGCGCCTGGTTGTCATCATGCTGGTTCCGCAGCCTCCTCAAAGATGGCACTCATTATAGTGCCACTTGGCATCCATCGCAACCTGGTTTAATCTTGCGGTCGGATCATCCCCCTGAGGAGCAGATCCTTCGTCGCTCCGCTCCTCAGGATGACCGAGAAAGGATTCGTTCCTCTTTGCGGACAGAACGATGCGGGGAATGACGCGGGACCTGACGGTCCACAAGTTCGGAGGGGCTTCGCTCGCGGACGCGCGGGCGATGCGGAATGCCGTCGCGCTCGCCGCGCGGAGGGATGGGCCTGTGGCCGTCGTGGTGTCGGCGCTCGCCGGCGTGACCGATGCCCTGCTCGAGGCCGCGGCCGCGGTCGGGAAGAACGCGGGCCGGATCGAGGAGATCGCGGCGGATCTGGTGCGGAGGCATCGCCAGGCGATTCTGGCCGTCGTTCCGGCCGGGTCCGTCCGGCAGGAGCTCCTCGCGACGGCCGATCGCTTGTTCGAAGAGCTGGCGCTCCTCTCACGGGCGCCGGTCTTCGTCCGGGACCTTTCCGCGGGCGCGCAGGACGCGCTGCTGTCCCGCGGAGAGGAGATGTCGGCGCGGATCTTCGCCGCGGGTCTCGCGGCGGCGGGACGGCCGGCGGTATTCGTGGATCCGCTCGGCTTGATCGCGACCGACGGACGCTTCGGGGGAGCCTCGCCGCGGCTGGCCGAAACGGACCGCAACGTCCGGCGGGTCGTGATGCCGATACTGAAGAAGGGCGTCATTCCTGTCGTGGCGGGCTTCTACGGCGCGGCGCCGGACGGCAGGGTCGTCACGCTCGGGCGCGGAGGCTCGGACCTGACGGCGACGCTGCTGGCGCGCGGGCTCTCGGCGCGGGCCGTCTTCCTCTGGAAAGACGTACAGGGAATTCTCACGGCCGATCCTCGCGTCGTGCCCGATGCGCGCGTCGTCCCGCAGTTGAACATCCGCGAAGCGGCGGAGCTGGCCTACTACGGAGCCAAGGTTCTCCAGCCGCGCGCGCTCATCCCGGTCGGCCGGCGCGCCATCCCGGTTTTCGTGAGGCCCTTCGAGAATCCGGACCGTCCGGGCACGGAGGTGTCGCGGCGGCGGACCTTGAAGCGCTATCCGGTCAAGGCCCTGTCGGCGATCTCCGGCCAGGCGCTCCTGACGGTCACCGGCAACGGGATGCTCGGCGTCCCGGGCATCGCCGCGCGCACGTTCGCCGCGCTTCATCGCGACGGGATCTCGGTGTCGCTCATCTCCCAGGCTTCCTCCGAGCACTCGATCTGTCTCTCCGTTCCGCAGGCGAGCGCAAAGGAAGCGCGCCGGAGCCTGCTCGAAGCCTTTGCCGAGGAGATCGCGCGCCGGGAGATTGACGGCGTCGAGCTTCTCGCGGGCCTCTCGACGATCTCCGTCGTGGGCCTGGGGATGGCGGGGACGCCCGGCATCGCGGCGCGCGTCTTCTCGGCGCTCGCCGCGGGCGGGATCAACGTCGTCGCCATCGCTCAGGGCTCCTCGGAGTTGAACATCTCCTTCGTCGTCTCGGACACGCAGGCGCCCGAGGCCCAGCGGCGCATCCACACGGCCTTTCAGCTCTCGAAGATTGGCGGCGGCGCGGCGGCCGCGGAGCAGCCGGCCGACGTCGTCCTGCTCGGGTTCGGGCAGGTGGGCCGCACGCTCGCGGGCCTCGTGCGCGCTTCGCGCAGGAGGCTCCGTCTCTCCGCGGTCATTGACCGCGGCGGTTTCTCCTTCCGCCCGGGCGGCTTCTCCGCGGCGGACGTCAAGGAGCTTGCCACGGCGAAGAAGCAGGGGCGCTCCGTGGCGAAGACGCGGCGCGGCCGAAGAAGGCCGCTGCATCCGACGCGATCGCGTTCCTCGCCGGGCACGCGCTCTCCCGTCCGATCCTGGTGGACGTGACGGCCGAGGCCACCGCTCCGATCCTGGAGAAAGCCGCCACGTCGGGCTTCGACCTCGTGCTCGCCAACAAGCGCCCGCTGTCGGGGCCGCGCGAGGAGGCGCGGAGCCTCGAGCGAACGGTCGCGGAGAAGTGCCGGCGGCTGCGCTTCGAAGCGACGGTCGGAGCCGGCCTGCCGATCCTGGACACCCACAGGAAGCTCGTCGAATCGGGGGACCGGGTTCTGAAGATCGAGGGGTGTCTCTCGGGGACCCTGGGCTTCCTCCTCTCCGAGATCGAGCGCGGGGCGAGCTTTTCCGCGAGCCTCCAGCGCGCGATCGCCAGCGGTTACACCGAGCCCGATCCGCGCGACGACCTTTCGGGCGCCGATGTTGGCAGGAAGGCCCTCATTCTCGGCCGACTGCTCGGTTTCGCGGGCGAGCCGGCGGACGTGGAGGTCGAATCTCTCGTGCCCGATCGGGCCAGCGCTATCGCCCTGCGGCGGTTTCTGGAGAGTCTCTCGGAATTCGATCGGGAGTGGCGGGAGCGCGCCGACCGCGCGCGCGCTCGAGGGAAGACGCTGCGATACGTGGCGTCCGTCACGCGGCGGAAGATCCGCGTCGGCCTGGCCGAGGTTGCGCCCGGCTCTCCCTTCTACGGGCTGAAGGGCACGGACAACCAGGTGGCGTTCACGACCGTGCGGTATCGCGCGAACCCGCTCGTGATCCAGGGACCCGGCGCGGGGCTCGCGGTGACGGCGGGAGGGATCTTCAACGACGTTGCGGAGCTGGCGTCGGGATCTGGAGCGGGGGACCTTGCGGTCCCGCGAGCCCCCGCGTGATGTCGGTGCGCGCGTACGCGCCGGGGACGGTGGCCAACCTGGGGCCAGGTCTCGATATCCTGGGCCTGGCTGTCGAAGGCGCCGGCGATACCGTCGTGATCGAGCGCTCGCCGGGCCCGGGGATCGTCATCCGGGATTCCGGCCATCCCGACATTCCGCGCGACGCGGCGAGGAACACGGCCGGCATCGCCGCCGCGAAAGTGCTCGAGCACACGGGCCAGTCGGCGATAGGTCTCGTGATCGACGTCGTCAAGGGGCTGCCGCTCTCGGGAGGGCAGGGCGGCAGCGCCGCCTCGGCTGCCGCGGCGGCCGTGGCGGTCAACGCGCTCCTGGGCTCGCCGCTGCCGAAGGCGGACCTGCTCGGCGCGTGCCTGGCGGCGGAAGAGGCCGTGGCCGGGCGCCACGCCGACAACGCGGCGGCGGCGCTCTTCGGAGGCGTGATCCTGGTTCGCTCGCTCGACCCGCTCGACGTCGTCGCGCTTCCCTTCCCCGACGATCTCCTGGTCGTGCTCGTCGCCCCCGAGCAGCGCCTGCGCACGGCGGAGGCGCGCGCCGCCCTGCCGGCGTCGGTGGAGCGCGGCCTCGCGCTCGCGCAGGCTGCGCATGTCGGCGCCATCGTCGCCGCGCTCGCCTCCGGAAACTTCAGCCTGCTGTCGCGCTCGGTCGAAGACCGGATCGCGGAGCCCGCGCGCGCTCCGCTTCTCCCGGGCTTCTTCGAGGCGAAGGCCGCGGCGCTCGAAGCCGGCGCGCTCGGCTGCTCGATCTCGGGAGCGGGCCCGGCCGCCTTCGCGTTCGCGAGGGGGAAGGACAGCGCCAGCCGCATCGGAGAGGCGATGATCGCCGCCTACGAGAGCCGCGGCGTCGCCGCCCGGGCGCGCACGTGCCGGATCGACGCGCGCGGCGCCCGCGTGCTGAGCGAGCAGCCGTGAGCGGGGGAGCGCTGCCCGAGAGGCCGATTACCTGGCAGCTCTGCGGCAGGTGCGAGCGGGAGCTGTCGGCTTCGTCGGCCAGCAGCCAGTGTCCCGACTGCGGAGGTCTGCTCGAGGTCCGGCACCGGCCGCCGCCGCCCCACCAGCGGGGAAGGGCGCTGCGCGGCCTCTTCGCTGGCCGCCACGGCCCCGATCCGCTCGACGCCTCCGGGGTCTGGAGGTACCGCGAGCTCGTGCTCCCGGACGCGCGGCCCGGAGAGGTCGTGACCTATCCGGAAGGCAACACGCCGCTCCTCTCGCGGGAGGCGGTGTCGCGATTCGCGGGAGTCGAGGCGTCTGCTTCTGAAGCACGAGGGGATGAACCCGACCGGCTCCTTCAAGGACCGAGGCATGACGGTCGGGATGACGCAGGCGCGCCGGATCAAGGCCCGGGCGGTCGCGTGCGCCTCGACGGGCAACACGTCGGCGTCGCTCGCGGCCTACGCGTCGAGCGCCGGGCTTCCCGCCCTCGTCTTCGTTCCGGCCGGCCAGGTCGCCCTGGGAAAGCTCGCGCAGACGCTCGCCTACGGCGCCCGGACCCTCCTCGTGCGCGGGGATTTCGACGCCTGCTTCGCGCTCGTCCGCGAAGCGGCCGAGAAACTGAACGTCTATCTCCTGAACTCCATCAATCCCTTCCGGATCGAGGGACAGAAGACGATCGTGCTCGAGACGCTCGAGCAGCTTCTCTTCGAGCCGCCCGACTGGATCGCTCTGCCCGCCGGGAACCTCGGCAACACATCCGCCTTCGGCAAGGCGCTCAAGGAGGCGAGCGAGCTCGGCCTGATCGCGAGGATGCCCCGGCTCGCGTGCATCCAGGCCGCGGGGGCCAATCCTTTCGCGCGCGGCTTCCGGGAGGGCTTCACGCGGCCGCACCGCGTCAAGGCGGATACGGTTGCGACGGCGATCAAGATCGGCGACCCCGCGTCGCTCGAAAGAGCGATCGCCGCCGTCCGTCTGACCAACGGCGTCGTCACCGACGTGACCGACGAGGAGATCCTGGAGGCGAAGGCCGTCGTGGACGCCTCGGGCGTGGGCTGCGAGCCGGCGAGCGCCGCGAGCGTGGCGGGAGTGAGAAAGCTCGCCGCGCAGGGAGTGATCCGGCCGGGAGACCGGGTCGTCGCGGTCCTGACCGGGCACATCCTGAAGGATCCGGGCTTGCTTCTTCACTATCACCAGGAGGCCGACCCGCCGCCTCCCCGCGCCAACCGTCCCATCGAGATCGAGGCGAGCCTCTCGGCCGTCGAAAAAGTCCTAGCAGGCCGCTGAAGAATGGATGCGAGCGTCGTGTCTGGCCTTTTGCAATTTACGCAGCAAACGAGTCTTGTTCGCAAGGGAAGTTCTACGTTGACCGGAGTCCCGAGCAAAAGGCCAGCCACACGGATCCGAAGCGGGGGACCTTGTGGTCCCCGAACTCCCGGCGGACGAGCGGCGGCGCGGGGCCGTCTGCGGCGTCGGCGCTCCTCTCCGATGCGCCCCGGCATCGCCCTCGTCGCGCCTCCTTGCATCCGGCCCCGCGGCGCTCGCAACGCCGCCTCACACCCTTCTTCAGCAGCCTGCTGGGCCCGCAATGACGGCCTCTCTCGAACGTCTCCTGGCGAGGCTGGAGAGCGCGAAGAAACTCCGGCCCGGTGCGGGAGAGGCCGCGCGAGTCTTGCGATTGCTGCGAGGGCGGGACTTCCCCGATGCCCCGAGCCTGATCCGCTTCCACGACGCCGTTCTCTTCCTGCGCGCCTATCCGCACTCGCGCACCGTCCTGCGCCTCTCGGAGTCCATCCTCTCGACGTTTCCCTCTCGCGTCGAGAAGCTCGCGGCATCCGGAGCGGATCTTTCGGCCTTCGATGACCCGGAGGTCTCCGGCATCGCGGGGACGTCCATCACGACCGACTACTCCTACGACGTCGTGCGGTGGCTGAAGAAGCGCTTCGGCAGGCGCGTTTCGATCGACTGGGAGGGATACGAGGGCGACGACCGCCTTCGCGCCGCGCTGCCGCCCTTTCTTCCGCTCCTCGAGGAGGAAGCGCTCGAAGACGCGAACGTCCCGTATCGCGACTATCTGGGTGCGCTCCGCCTTCGTCGGAGCTTCGGCGGACAAGACGATCTCTCGTGGCTTCTTGGCCGGATCGAATCGCTCGCGCTGCCGGCCGCGGAGGAGGCGGAGCGCTACGACGCCCTGGGCCTCTCCGTCGCCTGGAAGGTCGGCAACGGCCGCGCGACGCGCACCCGGATGCGGCGCCCGGCTCGAAGCATCGTCTTTCACGACGAGCCGTTGATCTCCCGCCGCGACGTCTCGCTCGCCGAGGAATTCGCCTCGCCGCCTCTCCCGATCCGGAGGCTCTCCCGGCGCGAGGGGCGCGCGATGCTGGAGACCGCCCGCGAGGCCACGGCGCTCCGTTATCGCGAGTACTACGCCTTCACCTACGGCGATCCGGGCACGATCCTGCAAACCGCGGCGGGGCGGGGCCTCGAGATCACTCTCATCGGCGTCGAGCCGGACCGCCGGCTTCCGCTGCGCGCGAGCTACGGGGGCTTCCTCGTCAAGAACGGCGTTCCCATCGGGTACTTCGAGGCCCTGGCGTTCTTCGAGCGGATGGAGTTCGGCTTCAACATCTACTACGCGTTCCGAGAGGGAGAGTCCGCGTGGATCTTCGCCCGCTCCCTGAAGTTCCTCCGGCAGGCTCTCGGCGTCACGTCGTTCTCCCTCGATCCCTATCAAATCGGGTACGAGAACCACGAGGCAATCGCCTCGGGCGCCTTCTGGTTCTACCGCAAGCTCGGCTTCCGCTCGACCGACCCGAAGCTGCGCGCGCTGACCGCTCGCGAGGAGGCGAGGCTCGCCGCCGATCCGGCCTATCGGACGCCGTCCTCGGTTCTGCGGCGGCTGGCCGAGCACAACCTGCTCTACGACGTAGGAGTTCCCTGTCATCCTGAGGAGCGAAGCGACGAAGGATCTGCTCCCGTGCCTGATTCACAACTCTCCTGGGACCGATTCCACGTCCGCAACATCGCCCTGGCCGTCGTTGCCCGGATGGCGCGGGAATTCGGGGGAGACGCCGCGAGAATCCGGTCGGCCTCCGAGGCGCGTGTCGCGGACCTTCTCGGAATCAGCCCGCGACGCTTGACCGGGCCGGCGCGGCAGGCCTTTGCGAACTGGGCTCTCGTGCTCGACTCGATCCGGGATCTTCCTCGCTGGCCGAAGGCGGATCGGCGCGCGGCTGCGGAGATCATCGCGGCCAGAGCGGGACCCAGCGAGTCCCGCTACCTGCGCCTCCTGCTGCGTCACGCGCGCCTGCGCGCGGCGCTCCTCGAGCTCGGCTCCCGCTGATTCGTGGCGGATTTCATGCCACTCTCTCTTTCCAGCTCCCGCTCGCGACAATAGAGAGGTAGACGGCCGCAAAGGCCGTCATTCGAACCCGCGCAGGTCGTTCCTCGACCCGGGCGCAAATGAAAGGACAACGGTTGGTCCTCAACTGTTTGTCGCCTCGAGCGACGTCGTGAGTGAAATGCGATGAGACACAAGATCCTGCTCGCCTCCATTCTCTGGATACTCTGCACAGTCGCCGCGCGAGCCCAGAGCGGCCCCGACAACGATCCGGACACGGCGCCCGGCTACGTCAACAGCGTCTTTCATCACGGGCAGGTGGACTCGATCAACCTGTACAACGGGCAGCTCACGATCCCGATCTCGCTCGGGCCGTCCTATCCGGTCGGGCCGAAGCTGAAGTTCCAGGCGGTCCTGACGTACAATTCGCGCAAGTTCGACTACGGCCATCCCACGATCCAGCCTCCCGATTTCGTTTACCAGCCCTTCGTCGGCAACCCGGCGCTCGGCCAGGGCTGGGAGTTCACGCTCGGCGCGATCAAGCTCTGCAAGCAGGGGAACACCGGCGGCGTCTGTTATTTCGGCGCGGACGGAAGCCAGCACATGTTCAATCAGGGCGCGAAGACAGGCGATGGGTCCCAGCTGTATCTCTCGGGCGCCGGGCCCTACGACATGTGGGACGGAGACGGGAACCACTACGTCTTCGGCTGGCAGGTCTCCGGCCTCGACGACGCCGGGTCGCCGGGATATATCCACGACTTTGGGATGGGTCGCGACGGCTGGTACCTGACTTCGGTGACGGACCCGTTCGGGAACTCCTACTCGGTCGGCTATTACACGGCAATCCCGCCCTGCTGGAGCTACGGGAGCCCGTCGGGAGCCTGCTCGCTGACGCCCGTGATGAACTGTCCAACGAGCCCGATGCGGACGTGGATCCCGCAGACCGTCAATCTTCCGACCGGGACCGTCCAGATCATCCTGCGGACCCAGGGCCCGACCGCGAACATGATCAGCGACTTCGTCTTTCCGGTCGCGGGGGGAGCGTCGGCGGTCTGGTCGCTCGGTTACGAGCAGGCCTGGGACAACTTTCACAACTGCTCCTCGTTTACGACTTACATGCCCGTGTTGGTGCAGCGGATTACGGTGATCGCGCTCCCCCCGGATGCCGGAGAATCGCCCTCCTACACGTTTTCGAACTCCTGTCCGTTCACGATGACGCTGCCAACCGGGGGGAGTGTCGCCTACACGTTCGGTCCGTACACCTTCTTCCACGGCCGCGCCGGCGCGGTGGTGCCCAACTGCGGGGGAATGACGCCCCAGAACGTCCAGTACGTGGAGACGTCCTTTCCCGGGTCGTGTTCACTCTCGCAGCCGGGGCCGAGCCCGCCGGGCCCGGATTCGGCCGTCAGCGCGACGTGCTCGGTGGACAACGACGCGCGGTGGATGGACGTCGTCAGCGGCGTTCTCCGTCGGACCGAGACGGTGCCCGGCGGTCAGACGGCCACGACCGACTATACCCAGTACAGCTTTCCGTACGGCGAGCGCGGCTCGATCGGCGCCAAGCAGGGCGCGCAGACCCTGACCGTCGTGCTCTTCCCCTCCGACGCGGATAACAGACGCCGGGCGAAGGCGGTCCTGTTCCACAGCTCGCCCGTCTCGAACGGACCGAACGCGACCCTCTTCAATGCCCCCGGCGATCGCGTGGGAGCGGACCTGGAAGAGCGAGTCTTCGACGGCGACCCGAACACCGGCGCCGCGATCAGCACGAGCGCGCCCGCCTGCGGCGGCACGGCGGGCGACCAGCCGTTCTGCTCTTCGATGGCGGTGCGTGTGACGCAGCGCACCTACGAGTACGACGACGGCGTTCGCGAGATCGGCAACCGGCGGCTGAAGATCGAGACTGCCTGTTACGGCCCGAGCGTCCCCGGCGGAAGCTGCCAGTCCGGCCTGTCCCATACGGTTGCGTTTTCGAACCCGCAGGGCGTGGACTGGGACGCCAATGGCCGTCACTACAACATCGAGCAGCATTCCGGCAGCCTCGGCAACGACAACCGCACGGTCACGACGACCTGGACTCCGTCGGTCTTTCCCTGGCTTCCCAATCTCTTTACGCGGCGAACGGAGACGGAGGGCTCGAGCACGGTGGACCACTACTTCGAGTTCACCTCCTCCAACGGTTTCTTCCGCGGCGATTTTCTCTACGATGCCAACCGACAGATCGTTTTCCTGACCTGCCGCTACGACGACGGGGCAGGAAACGTGGGACAGGACTTCTCGGCAACGTATCCCGGCCAGGCGAGCGCTCCTCCCTCGGACGCCTGCTCCCGGTTCTACCCGACCTACCCGACAACCGCCGTCGGGGTCAACGGCGACGCGTTCGGGAAGATCTACACGCACCGCAACGGCCAGCTTCTCTCGGCGCGATGGATGGCGAATCCGACGACTCCCGCGAGCTGGTTCGTGAAGAACCTCTTCCGTGACCCCGCGACCGGCTGGATAACGTTCTCCGTGGACTCGTCGGGGCTGGGGACGGGCTACTCGTACGACAGCCTCGGACGTGTGACGGGCATCTTCCCTCCGGCCGGCGCGCCGACGATCGTCAGCTACGACTCGACGACGCAGACGACGGCGACCCGGGACGGCGGCGCCGGTCTCTTCACGCTGCAGCAATACATCTACGATGGCCTCGGCCGGACGAGCCGGGAGATCCGCCTGATGCCGGCCGGCACCGCCTCCCCCTATGCCGTGCGGCTCACGCAATACGACGCCGCCGCGCACACCTCCTTCGTCTCCGAGTGGGCTGGGTGCTCCGGCCTGCCGGGTTGCGCCGTCTCGTCGCCGGCCGCGGGAACGAGGTTCTCCAACTTCGATCCGCTGGGCCGGCCCCAGACGATTCGAAACGCCGACGGAGCGACCACCACGATTTCTTACGCCGATACCTCTTCCCAGTTCTCCGACACGCAGAAGACCGTCACCGTGGGCAATATCAACGGAGTCTGCTCCGGAGTTTGTTCCGGCGGGATCTCCGCCGTGACGACCTATCGCTACGACGCCTTCGGCCGGCTTACCTCGGTGATGGAGCCCGGAGGTGGCGACGTGACGAGCTACGCCTACGACGCCAATGGTAAGCTGACGCAAGTATCGCAGGGGGTTCAGACGCGGACCTTCGCCTACGACGCCGCCGGCTTTCTACGCGCCGAGACGACGCCGGAAAAGGGCGCCGTCGCTTACGACAACTACGGCAGCCTGGGCAACCTTCTCTCGGAGACCGAACCCGGCTCACTCGTCATTAGCAGGAGCTATGATTTCGCCGGCCGGCTGACGGGTGTCGTTTCCGGCGTCCAGCGTTATCTGACCAACTGTTACGACGGCCAGGCCTGCGTGGATGGGAACCCGGGTTATTCGGGCGGCCTCCATCCGGCCGGCAAGCTGACCCGGCGCATCGCCTTCAACCCCCAGTCTCCTTCGGCCCCGACCGTGACGGACGACCTGGCCTTCTCCGACCCGGCCGGCCGGCTTTCGAGCCAGACGACGACGATCACGGGCGGCGCCAACCTCTCGACGACCCAGCAGTGGCAGTTCAACGCGCTGGGTCTCATCGCACATCACTCCCATCCGCGTCCCGCGGGCGCGACGCCGTTCGTCGTCTCGACCGACTACGACGCGGGTCTCCCGACGACCCAGTACATCAACGGCCTGCCGGCCGTCACCGGCATCACGCACCAGGCCTCCGGCGCGCTCGCGTCCTACAGCACCGGACTCGGGATCGGGCACAATGTAACGACGACAATCGCCGAGGACACTTCGTCACTGCTCGAGCGGCCCAGCCGCATCTCCGCATCGGCGGAAGGTTCGACGTCGCCGGCCTTCGACACCCAGGGCTACAACTACGACGGCGCCGGCAACATCGTCGCGATGGGCCCCGACGGCTTCGGTTACGACGCGCGCAGCCGGCTGACCTCGGCGGCGCTCTCCGGTTTCGGAAGCCAGGGCTTCGGCTACGACAGGTACGGAAACCTGCTTTCCAAGGGGGGCGTGAGCTACTCAGTGTCTCCCTCGACCAACCGGATCACGACCGCCTCCTACGACGCGCGCGGCAACCTGACCGTCAACGGCGTCGAAACCTACGACTACGACGGCCTGGGCCGTCAGATCCGCCACACCGTTGCCCCGAATGTCTGGAACTATGTCTTCGACGGCGCCGACGAGCGTGTCGTCAAGATCCCTCCCCCGTCCGGAAGCTGGACCTACACTCTCCGCGACGAGTCGAAGCGGATCGTCTCGGAGTTCTCCGGCGCGAGCCAGTCGCGGGACAACGTCTTCCTCGGCAATCTCCTCGTCGCCTCCTACGCCAACGGCTCCGCCGGCGGCAACGACCGTGTCTGGACCTTCTACTCCTCCGACCACCTGGCGACCCCGCGCCTGGTCACCGACCTCACGGCTACGACGGTGGAGACCCCCCGCAACTGGCCCTTCGGCGAAAACGCCACCCCCGCCGGCCTCTTCCAGCGAATCCGCTTCGCCTCCATGGAACGCGACAACGAAGCCACCCGCTACTACGACCACGCCCGCAACCACGAATTCACCTGGGCCGCTTCCTATCCCCGGACCGAAGCTCGGGGAAGCCCGGCGGCCCCGCAGAGTTGGAACAGGTACGCGTATGCTGCAGAACAAATCCTCTTCTCGTGGTCGATCTGACGGTAAGGATCCAACCGTTTTTCAAGACGCTGCTGCAAATGCGCAGCCGGTAGCGGACGCGGCAGCTCTCGTTGCGCTGGCTCTATCAGGTGCTCCGGCTGGACTAGCGGAGGGTCCGCACAGCTCGCCAGCCTGGTGAATCTGGCAGTGCGCACTTTCAACTTGGGAACGACGACCGGTGAGGCAATAGGATCGGGCGCCGACGCCTTCACGCTCACGAAAGCGATATCTGCGGACGTGCAGACTGCTCTGGGGGCGTTCGTTGTACTCGCCGGTGCGGCTAGGAGCATAGGGGTGGGTGAAACACCGACCGTGTATCGGGCGTGGGGCGACGAAGGTCCCGGGTTTGCACATGGCGCGCCCGGCTCCGGCCCTTACGGAAAGTCTTGGTCAACGACCGATCCTAGAGCCGTATCAAACTATCGGGATATCGCGGGCTTACCAAGCCAGAATACAGGTCGCTTCGTCAGCCAGGGTAAGCTCGTCAATCGACAGGGAGTCGTCTCACGGACCGCCAAGCCACTTGCCGGAAACAAAGGTGGCACAGCGGAACTGGTGGTCCCCGATCCTCGGAAGCAGATAAAGCTAACGCGCGTTGAGGGCCTAAATCCACCTCTGTGAGCGACACAATGCAAACAACTGACGGTCGAACCTGACTTCTACCTCGCGGCCAGTGAGGGCTATGGCTGATCTCCCCCGGGCCTGCTACCGCAGTAAACGTCTGCATGGTGCCTCGCGAGATGACTACTTGCTGATACGCCTTGAGCCACCAATTCCCGGTCAGCCATACGGGTTAGGGGATCGCGCCATTACTGATGTTGTGATCGCCACGCGTTACGTTGGCTCGTCACTGTTCCCGATCGGGGAATGGCCGGTCGCCGTCCACGTAGCAAGGCTTCTGTTGCAGATCCGAAGGTCTCGAGCCTCTTGCCGATAGCGATCTTGAGGAAATCGCGCTGGGCCGAACTTTATCCGACCCGACGAGCCGCTGAGAATAGATCAGCATGAGTTGCCCTGGCCGGCGGTCGGCGGGTGAACTGAAGGGCTCGAACATATTCGGCGTATTTGCTGAAGTCTCGCTCGAGATTCCTGTCTGAGTGCTACCTTCCGCGGATCGAGCATGGTAAGTAGAGGAACCGGTCGCATCTTAGAAGTTCGCGTTTTACTGTTCCTCATCGGGGCCTCCTTCATTTCTTGTGACCTCCTGGTGGCAGTGGGTGAGGTGTGTCTGGTGTTGGTCGTGAGAGTGACGGATCGAGGGGAGGACCGATGAGAGGAGTTATGGCATTGTGGAAGAAAGGATTCTTGGCGGGGGTCGCGGGGATGGTTTCGCTGCTGGTTCTGGGTCAATCACCGCGGGATCTGTCGGTCAGCGTGGCGGCGCCGGCAGGGGCGACGGTGGGGAGCGCTGCTGCCTTCACCGTGGGGATCGGCGGGGCGAGTGGGGCGGCGAGCGTCACGGTGACCGCGGTGTTTCTGCCGAGGGTCTCGCTTGACTCGTCGGTGCCGGCGGGGATCTGCTCGGCCAACACGGCTTCGGCGGAGTTGTCCACGACCGTGACCTGCGCGGCGGCGGGGCTGAGCAGCCTGGTGATTCGGGTGGTTCCGCAATCGCAGGGGGTGCTCACCGCTGTTGTCGGCGTGATCGGCAGCGATGCCGACCCCTTCATGGGAAACAACCGGGCGTCTAGTAGTATGGAGTGTTTATAATGTTAAAAAGAAGAGGAAAAGGGGGTGTTCCGCAATCGCAGGGGGTGCTCACCGCTGTTGTCGGCGTGATCGGCAGCGATGCCGACCCCTTCATGGGAAACAACCGGGCGTCCGCGATGGTGACGGTGACTCTTGGAGCGACGCCGACGCCGACCTCCACCGTTACACCGACGAGCACACGGACAAGCACGCCCACGGCGACGCCGGCCGGGCCGACGGCAACGCCCACCCGTACGGCTACGAGTACAGTGACCCCGACTCCGACGGGGGCCCCGGCGCCTCGGGTGGACTCGATCAGTCCGATGTCGGGGCCGGTCGCGGGTGGAGCGCAGGTCTTTGTCTTTGGCGCGAACTTCGTCGCGAACGGCGGGGCGGGGCAGGTTCGGCTGACGCTGGGCGGCGTTGCGGTAACCATTCCGCAGGGAGGTGTCAGCTCGACCCAGATCTTCGGGTTCACCGGGGCCCATGCGGCGGGCCTCGTGGATGTCGTCGCGACGAATCCTGACGGACAGAGTGGCGTTCTTCCTGCAGCCTACCAGTACGTGGATCCGTCGGGGACGCCGACGAATACGCCTACTGCTGCGGCGAGCCCGACGAGCACGGCCACGCGCACGGCGACGCAGACTCCGACGTCGCCTCCCAACCCGACACTGACGCCGACCGGGACCCCGACTCCGACGCCGACGAATACGCCTACTGCTGCGGCGAGCCCGACGAGCACGGCCACGCGCACGGCGACACAGACTCCGACGTCGCCTCCCAACCCGACACTGACGCCGACCGGGACCCCGACTCCGACGCCGACGATCACACCGACGCGGACGCCCACATCGGCGCCCGCGACCAACACGCCGACGATCACGCCGACTGTCACGGCGACGCCGACTCCCGGAACGATGATCTTCACGGACTCCTTCGACCGGGCGGATTCGACGGTCCTCGGCAACGGCTGGACGGAGGTGGCGGGGGACCTCAACATCGCGAGCATGCAGCTTCACAATGCCGCGTCCGCGACGGATCACATGGCGGTCCAGCCCGGCGTGACGGGCTCAACGCAGGCGGTCTCAGCAGATTTCGCCTCGGCCGGCAACAACGCAGCGCCCAGCTTCGGCATCGTCGTCAGGTACCAGGGACCTGGCAGGTACTACCGGATCTACCGCAACACCAGGGGCTCGAGCGTGCTAAGGATTTCGAAAGTTGTCAACGGCGTCGAGACGATTCTGAAGTCTGTCGGAGTCCCCAATCCCGCCGCGAATGTCTTCTTTCACCTGGAAGGGCGGGCGAGCGGGACGACTCTGACCGTGGCGCTCGACGGCGTGGACAAGGGTTTCGTGACCGACGCAACCTACGGGTCGGGAGCCGTCGGGATCATGATCCATTCCGGAGGGGGAGCCACGCCCATACACACGGCGGACAACTTCCGAGCGGCCGTGCAGTAGCGCCCTTTCTGTCATCCAGAGCGTAGCGAAGGATCTGCTCCCGGTCTGATACGGGCTCCACGGGGCAGATCCTTCGTCACTTCGCTCCTCAGGATGACAGGGAACGGCTGCTTGCTGGCGTCGGTCGTGCCCCGCCCGGAACCGAAGCGATTGCGCCCTAAGGGCGCAGATCCCGCGCTTCGTCCGCTCCGGCGCCGCCGAAGAAGTCGCCGACGTCAAACTGGATCTCCACCGCTCCAACTGACCGCGGTCATCCCGTTTCCCCGGGTCCGGGCAAGACATGGCACCTGGCATCGCCGGTGACTTCATCCGGCGACGGCGACGTCAATGCATTTGAACCATTGCGCCCGCAGCCATGACCGACCCATGATGTTCAATGCCCTTCCCGGCTTCGGGAATCCCGATCGTGCAGCGTCTTGCGGTCGCGGTTCTTTTCGGCCTGCTCGCCGCTGGCTCGAGCGCCGGGGCCGCGGTGATCTACGTGAATGCCGCGGCCGCCGGGGCGAACGACGGAACGAGTTGGGCGAATGCCTACACGAGCCTTCAGTCGGCGCTGGCGGCTGCTGTCTCCTCCGACGAGATCTGGGTCGTGGCCGGGACCTACCGGCCGACCGGCACGACGTCGAGAGGAATCAGCTTCGCGCTCAAGAACGGAGTCGGGGTCTACGGCGGCTTTCTCGGCACCGAGACTGCCCGCGAACAACGCAACCCCGCGGCCAACGTCACGATTCTGTCGGGCGACATCGGGACTCCCGGGAATTCCTCGGACAACAGCTACCACGTCGTGACCGCGGACTCGACCGTGACGGCGTCGGCGGTCCTCGACGGCTTCACGATCACGGGCGGGAATGCCAACGGCGCCACACCCGATGACCGCGGAGCGGGTTTGCTCGGCTCCAACGCGAGCCCGACGGTCGCGCACTGCGTCTTCACGGGCAACACGGCCTCGAGCCGCGGCGGGGCCTTCCGCGTGGACGGCGGGAGCGCCTCGTTCCAGGACTGCACCTTCACCGGGAATTCGGCGGGCCTGGCTGGCGGCGCCGTCTCGGCCGGTTCCGTGACTTCCCTGACGCTGACGCGATGTCTGATTCGAAGCAACACGGCCTCCGACACGACGCGCGGGGGAGGCATCGACGTCACGAACAATGTCGCGGTCGTGGACTGCCTGATCGCGCAGAATCCCAGCAACGGCGTCGCCTTCTTCGGGGGAGGCAACACCCTGACGAACACGACCGTGACGGGCCACGCGCTTTATGGCGTGGCTGTTTACGCGGGCACGAGCACGAGCGCGAACTCCATCCTCTGGGGCGATGTCACCGGAGAGGTCTTTCTTGGGGCCGCGTCTCTCAACGTCAGCTACAGCGACGTTCAGGGAGGCGGCTTCATCGGCACCGGAAACATCAACGCCGATCCGCATTTCGTCAATCCGGGCGCGGGCAACTGGCAGCTCGGCTCAGGCTCCCCGGCCGTGGACTCGGCAAACAACGCAGCGGTGCCGGCCGGCGTGACGACGGATCTGGCGGGCCTTCCGCGCTTCTTCGATGACCCCGCCGTGCCGGACACCGGAGCGGGAACGCCTCCGATCGTGGACATGGGCGCCTACGAGCGGATTCCTCCGGCCCCGACGAGCACGCCAACGCAGACCCCGACCAACACACCGACGAATACCCCGACGCGGACTCCGACCAGTACGCCAACGAATACTCCGACGAACACGCCGACGATTACGCCGACCCCGACTCCGACAAGAACGCCCACGAACACCCCGACGATCACGCCGACACCGACGAGCACTCCGACACGGACGCCGACGAGCACTCCGGCGGGCGGCAGCCTCTTCACGGTCGCTCCCTGCCGGCTGGCTGACACGCGCAATCCACCGGGACCCTCAGGCGGCCCGGCGCTTGTCGCCAATACTGTCCGCAGCTTCCCGGTCGCCGGTCTCTGCGGCATTCCGTCCTCGGCCACGGCCGTCGCGATCAACCTCGCCGTCTTCCTGCCGACCAACGACGGCGATCTGCGTGTCTTTCCCGCCGGCGGAGCCGCGCCGCTGGCGAGCTCGATCAACTTCCGTCCCGGCATCGTCCGGGCCAACAACGCCATCGTCCCGCTGGGCGCCAGTGGCCAGATCTCCGTCCAGTGCGACATGCCGCCCGGCAGCTCCGGCAGCACCAACTTCTTCTTCGACGTGTATGGTTACTTCCAATGAAAGAGCGGTGTTCAAATCCGGCGGCTGCGGTGGCTCCAGGAAGGAGCCGGTTGTTACGCCGAATCACGGTGGCCGCGGTGTTGAGTCTCTTGCCGGGCCTGGCCCTCTCCTCGGCCGGCGTGCTGACCTGGCGGCAGAGCTGGACCAGCGGGCCAGGCCATGTCGTCTCGCCGGAGCCTGTCGCCGCGAGGGAACTGGCGGACGGCTCGACCATGATCGTGGGGCCGCCCGCGATCCGCTACGACCACGACGGGAATCTCCTCTCGACGGCCAACTTCAGCCCGCCTTTCTTTTCCACGATCACGCTTCCGTATCCAAACCTCAGGCAGGCCTCCCTCGTGGCCATCGATCCGTTCGGAGGAGTCTTCATCGCTTCGGCCTCCGACTTGTCGCTCGGGAAGGGTGACATCTGGCTGATGAAGTACGACGGGCTGACCGGGAAGTCCGTGTGGAGCGAGCCGCACGATCTTCGACGACCCCACTCATCAGACGGACCTTCCCCAGCTCCTCTTCGTCGATTCCTCCGGCGACCTCGTGGTCGTCGGGAGCTCGCGCGGCCTGGACACCGTCGTGATGAAGGTCGAAGGAACTACGGGAATGCTGGAGTGGGGGCCGACGATCCTTGCCGGCGTGTCCTCTCCCAGGGCCTCTCTGGATCCGGCGGGAAACCTCCTTCTGGCGCTCGCCCGGGGCATCTCCGGTTTCTCCGACCTCTACAAGTTCAGCGGTCAGACCGGGGCCGTCGTTTGGGGCCCGATTCAGTTTGCAGGCAGCTACACCGACACGGTGACGGCCCTGGCCACGGGGCCGGATGGCAGCGTCTTCATCGCCGGAAAGCACTTCGACGGAATCGAGCTGTTCAAGTACAGCGGTGTCACGGGATCCGTTCTCTGGGGCCCCGTCTTCTACACCGAGACCAGCTCCACGGCGCCCCAGGCGACCGACATCCTTGTTGGGGCCGGCGGCGACGTGATCGTCTCCGGGATCTCGAGCGATCATTTCCTGATACTCAAGTACGGCGGCGCGGCCGGAAACCTCCTCTGGGGCCCGCGAATTACGCAGCCGAAATACACCAGCATTCCTTTGACGGTCCGGCTTGCCGGAAACGGCGATCTTGCGGTCTCTGCCTGGGACCTGAACTCGACTCTGAGCACATGGCGGTATGGCGGCACGACCGGGTCGCTGCTCTGGGGTCCGCAGACCGTGACGGCGTCGGATGTCTTCATTGATCGCCGTCCCCTGACCCTGATCTGCCCAAACGGCCGCATCCTGACCACATTCCCCGGGCCCTCCGGCCTCTCTACGCTGGAGCGGGACCCGGCTACTGGAACGCCTGTCTGGGGCCCCACCCCGTTTACGATCACAGTCCCGGACACAGTTCGCGTGACGGACGTGACTCAGGACTCGGTCGGGAACGTCCTTGTAACCGGGTATGGGACGGCCCCGTACGTGACCGCCAAGTGCGCTCGTTCAAACGGCGCTGTTCTGTGGGTCGCTGCCACCCAGGATCCGGACAGCGTCCGTCCCATGACCGTCCGGACCGATCCGTCCGGAGACGTCTTCGTTCTTGGTGCAACCGGCACCGTGCTCAAGTACAGCGGAACTACCGGTGCCCTGATCTGGAAAACAACGCCGGGCGTGAACCTGACCGGGTGGCGTCTCGCCATCGATGCCGCCGGGGATGCCCTGGTGTCCGAACAGCTCGTCAAGGTAACGACCACATTCGAGTACGACTTCGTCACGTTCAAGCTTTCCGGAGCCACCGGCGCGACCTTGTGGGGGCCGGTCGTATTCGATCGGGGACCCGGAACCGCGGACTGGCCGACGGCGATCGGGATCACGCCGGGAGGGGACGTCGTCTTGGCGGGGACGTCTCAGAAGACGGATTTCTCTTCGGCCGCCTGGGTGACGATCAAGTACTCCGGCGCGACCGGAAGTCTGATCTGGGGCCCGTCGTTGCTCGACTCACTTTCTCTCAACGGAGACAGCGTCGGAGACCTCGCGATCGACGCCGCCGGAGACATCGTTGTCGTCGGAACGACGAACAACGACACCAGCTGGCCCGATGACCACCGTCAAGTACAACGGTGCGACGGGAGCGGTGCTCTGGGGGCCGTTGACGACTGCTCAAAACGGTTCTGCGACCGCGGTCGCGCTGGACAATCTCGGGAACGTCTTTGTGGCCGGTTACGCCAACAACGGCCCGCGACCGGACTTCGCGACGATCAAGTATCGGGGAAGCGACGGCGCGGTTCTCTGGGGGCCGCAGTTCTTCGACGGTTCGGCCGGCGACAATGACTTTGGATGGGCCATAGGGCTCGATTCGGCGGGAAATCCGGTTGTGGCCGGCACGACGAGGAACGCCGCGCACAACAAGGACGTTGCGATCGTGAAGTACGACGGCGCTACCGGGACTCCGCTCTGGGAGCCCGTCATCGCCGGAGGTCTCGGAAACGACGACCTCTTGCTCCATGACATGGTCGTCCGGGGGAAGTCCGTCGTGATCGCGGGAGCGATCGGGGGTTTTCTGGCAGCGGATTATGACGAGGTGTTCGGCATTCAGACGCTGCCCGAGGAAATCCCTCCCGGCTACTGCGGCCTGCCGTTTTCGAAGACTCTTGCGGCGGGAAACGCGACGGGGTCGGTCGCGTGGAGCGTCGTGTCCGGCGCGCTGCCGCCGGGACTCTCCCTGAACGCGTCGAGCGGCGAGATCTCAGGCATGCCGGGGACGGTTGGCTCGTTTGTGTTCCGGGTCCGGGTGCAGGACTCGATCACAATGGTTGAGCGGGATTTCGTCATCGATGTTTACGAGGCCTCGGCATTCGTCCCCATCATGGCGGCGCCGGGCGCGGTGTGTCTCGGTCAGAGCGCGACGCTGTCGGTCCCGGGAAGTTGGACGAGCTATCACTGGCTTCCGGGAGGCGAAACCTCCCCGACGGTTTCCGTCTCGCCGGGCGAGACGACCGACTATGGCGTGCTCTTGACCGACGCGGCCGGATGCAGCGCCCGCGGGTACGGCAGGGTCTCCGTCGCACCGCATTCCGTCGCGATCCTGGCGCCTCCGTGCGCGAGCATCGGCCGGACGGGTTACCAGGCCAGCGTGCCCGACGCGGGACCGGGTGCGACGTACACCTGGACGATCGAGAACGGGACGATCACGGCCGGCGCCGGCACCAACGCAATCACTTTTTCCGCGGGCGGGGCCTCGCCCGTCAGGCTCTCCGTCGCGGTGATGGACGCCGACGGTTGCTTCTCCACCGGGGGAGCGACTCTCGGGATCTGCCAGGTGAAGTTCTACACGGTGCCTCCCTGCCGCCTTGCGGACACGCGCGGCGCCCCTGGACCGTCGGGCGGACCGGCGCTCGCCGCCAACACCGTCCGCGCGTTCCCGGTCGCCGGTCTCTGCGGGATTCCGTCCTCGGCCACGGCCGTCGCGATCAACCTCGCCGTCTTCGTGCCGTCGAGCGATGGCGACCTGCGGGTCTATCCCGACGGGGAGCCGGCTCCGCTGGCGAGCTCCATCAACTTCCGCCCCGGCATCGTCCGGGCCAACAACGCCATCGTCCCGCTCGGCGTCCTCGGTCAGCTCGCCGTCCAGTGCGACATGGCGCCCGGGAGCCCGGGCAGCACCGACTTCTTCTTCGACGTGTACGGGTACTTCCAATGAGCGGCTGGCTATCCAGAATCTGCTTGACGTAGATTGACATCAGGAGTCCGGCGATGTTGCAGAAAACCGCGCGGCCTGCTCGTCCTGGTCGGCTTCGCTCTCCTGGTGTCGGAGGCCGCCCGGGCCGCGGGGCCGTACAGCTTCTTTCCGCTGACGCCCTGCCGCATCATGGATACCCACGGCCCCGTCGGCCCCACGGGGCGCTACGTTCAGTAGGCGGCCGTTCCCCGGGTAACGGACAATGAGGCCGCCCGGACGAAGGCTCCTCACAGTCTTTGTGACGGTGTCGGCCTCAGCGCTCGTCCTACGGAGTGGTGCTGCCGACCGGGCCGGACTCAAGACTCTTCGTCTCGCCCGCTCGAATGCCGCGGCCCCGCGAAGCGGAAGCGAGCCGGCGGGCCCCGCCCCGACGAACCGGGTCGCCGCGACGCGCGCACTCGAGCGCATGCCGCTCTACTTCATCGAGAATCGCGGCCAGCTCGATTCTCGGGTGGCCTACTACGTTCAGGGCCGGGACACGACTCTCTACTTCACCGCCGAGGGCATGACGCTCGTGCCAGACCGAGCAGAGGCACGGAGAAGACGACCGAAAGGCAGGCTGGAGAAGGCGTCTCTCGGCCGGAACCGGCAGGTCCCCGAACGCGTGACTCGGGAGCCGCTGGGTCGTGAAGCTCGACTTCGTCGGGGCCAACCCGAAGGCCGAAGATCGTGGCGAGGAGAACCGACGCCTGCCGTCGTCAGCTACTTCAAGGGGCGGCGGGAGGACTGGAAGGCGGGTCTCTCGACGTACGGCATCGATCACCTACGCCGATCTCTGGCCGGGGATTGATCTGGTCTATTCCGGAACGGCCGACCGTCTCAAGTACAGCTTCCTGGTGAAGCCCGGGGCCGACCCGGCCCAGGTCCGGCTGGCGTATCGCGGCGTCAAGCGGCATCCGGGTGAACGGAGCCGGGCAACTCGAGAGTGGAGACGCCGGCGGGAGGCCTCCAGGACGACAGGCCGTACGCGTATCAGGAGATCGAGGGGCGCCGCGTCGCCATCTGCGCGTGTCGTACTCGCTCGATCGAGCGTCTGGCGGCGGCGCCGCACCGGCTACGGGTTTGCGGTCGAGCTCCTACGACCGCGGCAAGGCCTCTCGTGCTCGACCCGGCCATGCTGGTTTATGCCGGCTACATCGGCGGCAGCGGCGACGATGAGGGCCTGCGGCATCGCGGTGGACAGTTCGGGCAACGCCTATGTCACGGGACACACCGCCTCCACCGAGGCCACGTTCCCCGTGACCGTCGGGCCGGACCTGACCTACAACGGCGGCTCGACGACGCCTTCGTGGCGAAGGTCAACGCCGCGGGCACCGCGCTCGTCTACTGCGGCTACATCGGCGGCAGCGGCGACGACGTCGGCTTCGGCATCGCGGTGGACAGTTCGGGCAACGCCTATGTCACGGGACGCACCCACTCCACCGAGGCCACGTTCCCCGTGACCGTCGGGCCGGACCTGACCTACAACGGCGGCGTCGATGACGCCTTCGTGGCGAAGGTCAACGCCGCCGGCACCGCGCTCGTCTACTGCGGCTACATCGGCGGCAACGGCGACGATCATGGCTACGGCATCGCGGTGGACAGTTCGGGCAACGCCTATGTCACGGGATACACCACCTCCACCGAGGCCACGTTCCCCGTGACCGTCGGGCCGGACCTGACCTACAACGGCGGCTCGAGTGACGCCTTCGTGGCGAAGGTCAACGCCGCCGGCACCGCGCTCGTCTACTGCGGCTACATCGGCGGCACCGGCGACGATGATGGCTACGGCATCGCGGTGGACAGTTCCGGCAACGCCTATGTCACGGGAGACACCGCCTCCACCGAGGCCACGTTCCCCGTGACCGTCGGGCCGGACCTGACCTACAACGGCGGCGCGCGACGCCTTCGTGGCGAAGGTCAACGCCGCGGGCACCGCGCTCGTCTACTGCGGCTACATCGGCGGCAGCGGCTCGGACGATCGGCTACGGCATCGCGGTGGACGGTTCGGGCAACGCCTATGTCACGGGATACACCGCCTCCAGCGAGGCCACGTTCCCCGTGACCGTCGGGCCGGACCTGACCTACAACGGCGGCGACGACGCCTTCGTGGCGAAGGTCAACGCCGCCGGCACCGCGCTCGTCTACTGCGGCTACATCGGCGGCAGCGGCGACGATGATGGCTACGGCATCGCCGTGGACAGTTCGGGCAACGCCTACGTCACGGGAGACACCGACTCCACCGAGGCCACGTTCCCCGTGACCGTCGGGCCGGACCTGACCTACAACGGCGGCACTCGGATGCCTTCGTGGCGAAGGTCAACGCCGCCGGCACCGCGCTCGTCTACTGCGGCTACATCGGCGGCAGCGGCGACGATCAGGGCTACGGCATCGCGGTGGACAGTTCGGGCAACGCCTATGTCACGGGATTCACCGCCTCCACCGAGGCCACGTTCCCCGTGACCGTCGGGCCGGACCTGACCTACAACGGCGGCGACTGACGCCTTCGTGGCGAAGATCCAGAGCTCTTCGATGGTCACTCCAACGAATACCCCGACTCAAACGACGACGAACACGCCGACCCGGACCCCTACCAACACGCCGACCGGGACGCCGACTAACACCCCGACTCAAACCCCGACCAACACGCCGACTCCCACACCGACCAACACACCGATCGGGGGGGCGACGAACACGCCGACTCGGACGCCGACCAACACGCCGACCCGGACCCCGACCAACACGCCGACCGGGACGCCGACCAATACTCCGACTGCGACGCCGACGAACACCCCGACTCCGACGATTACCCCTTCGGGGACGAGCTTCTTCACGCTGGCGCCGTGCCGTGTGGCGGATACACGCAATCCGCCAGGTCCTTCAGGAGGACCGCCGCTTTCCGCCAACACCATCCGTAGCTTTCCGGTCACCGGCATCTGCGGGATCCTGCCTCGGCCACCGCGGTCGCGATCAACGTCGCCGTCTTCCTGCCGACCGACGGCGGAGATCTGCGCGTCTATCCCAACGGGAGGGCACGCCCCGCTGGCCAGCACGATCAACTTCCGCCCGGGCATCGTTCGGGCCAACAACGCCATCGTTCCTTTCGGCGCCGGCGGCCAGATCTCCGTCCAGTGCGACATGCCGCCGGCAGCTCCGGCAGCACCAACTTCTTCTTCGACGTGTACGGGTATTTCCAGTGAGCGGGTGGGTATCCAGAACTTGCTTTGAGGCACATTGAAACGAGGAGTCTGACAATGTTCCAGAAAACCGCGCGCCTGCTCGTCCTGGTTGGCTTCGCTCTCCTGCTTTCGGAAGCGGCTCGAGCGACGGGGCCCTATAGCTTCTTTCCGCTGACGCCCTGCCGCATCATCGACACACGCGGCCCCGTAGGGCCTCAGGGAGGACCGCCCCTGGCGGCTAACACGATCCGGAACTTCACCGTGATCAACGTCAACTCCTGCGGCGTGCCGAACACGGCGAAGGCCGTCGCGTTCAACATCACGGCCATCCAGGCGACCGACGCGGGCGATCTTCGGATCGTCCCGTACCTGACTCCGGTTCCGCTGGCCAGCGTGATCAACTTCTCGACGGCGGACTTTGCCCTGGCCAACGGGGCGATCATTCCGATCGCGAACATCAGCGGGCTGGACATCTCGGTGCAGACGGACATGCCCATCGGCAGCTCCGGCACCGTCCACCTCGTCACCGACGTCACCGGCTACTTCCAGTAGACGCCGGGCGCCCGGTCCGCGCGATTAGTAGCCGGCCAGGGAGCGGGCGGCTCGGCAGACTTTTTCGGCGCTGGGGAGGAAGGCTTCTTCGAGCGGGGGGGAGTAGGGGACGGGGGTGTCGGGGGCGGTGACTCGGACGAGCGGGGCGTCGAGGTACTCGAAGCAGCGCTCGGCGAGGACGGCCGCGATCTCGGCGCCGATGCCGCCGGTCCTGGTCGCCTCGTGGAGGATGATCGCCCGGTTCGTCTTCGAGACGGAGTTGACGATCGTCTCCTCGTCGAGAGGGAAGAGTGTCCGCAGGTCCACGACCTCGGTGTCGAGGCCTTCCCTCTCCAGGATGGCCGCGGCGTCGAGCGCGGTCCAGAGCATGGCGCCGTAGGTCAGGATCGTGAGGTCGCGGCCTTCCCGGCGGACGGCGGCCTTGCCGATCGGGACGACGTAGTCCTCCCGCGGCAGCTCCTCCTTGATCCGGCGGTAGAGGTACTTGTGCTCGAAGTAGAGGACGGGATCGTCGTCGCGGATGGCGGCCTTGATCAACCCCTTGGCGTCGTACGCCGTGGCCGGCTGCACGATCTTCAATCCCGGCGTGTGGGCGAAGTAGGCCTCGGGGTTCTGCGAATGGAACGGGCCGCCGTGAACGCCGCCGCCGGAGGGGCCGCGGACGACGAGGGGGACGCCGACGCCGGTGCGGTAGCGGGATTTCGCGGCGAAGTTCGTGATCATGTCGAAGGCGCAGGAGATGAAGTCGGCGAACTGCATCTCCGCGACGGGGCGCAGGCCCATCATCGCGGCTCCCACGGCCGCCCCGACGATCGCGGTCTCGGAGATCGGCGCGTCGATGACGCGGTCCTCGCCGAACCGGGCGAGCAGGCCGTCGGTCACCTTGAACGCGCCGCCGTAAACGCCGATGTCTTCGCCCAGGAGGAAGACGCGGCCGTCGCGCTCCATCTCCTCGAGGATCCCTTCGCGGATTGCCTCGACATAGGTCGTCAGGGGCTTCGACGCGGCCCGGGCGGCGGCGGCAATGCCGATGTCGGATTCGCTCAGGAGAGCCTCCGCAGGATCGGCATCTCGGTTTCCGTCGGGCCGCCGGCGTAGACGTTCCCGAGGAGGGAATCGGGGGAAGGAAACGGGCTCTTTTCCGCGAACTCGAGGTCGCGGTCGAGCTCTTCGGCGACCGAGCGGTCCAGCGGCTGCCAGCTCCTCCGCCGTGGCGGTTCCCGACTCCACGAGCGCCCGCGTGTAGCGCTCGATCGGGTCGCGGCGTTTCCAGTCCTCGAGCTCCTCTTTCGGGACATAGGCCTGCGAATCGTGCTCCGCGTGCCCCTTCATTCGGTAGGTGATCGACTCGATGAGCGTCGGCCCCTCTCCCTCCCTCGCCCGATCGGCGGCGCGCCGCGTGGCCTCGTAAACGGCGAGCGCGTCGTTGCCGTCCACGCTGACGCCCGGCACGCCGTACGCCTGCGCCTTATCGGCGAGGCATCGCGCCGCCGTCTGCTTTCGCATCGGAGTGGAATAGGCCCAGCCGTTGTTCTCGGCGATGAGAATCAGCGGCAGCTTCTGTACGGCGGCGAAGTTGAAGCCTTCATGGAACGCGCCGGTGGACATGCCGCCGTCGCCGATGTACGTCAGCGCGACGATCCGTTTCCTCTGGAGCCGCGCGCCGAGCGCGATCCCCGCCATGACGGCGACGAGGGCGCCCAGCATGGAAATGGGGGAGACCAGGCCGCGCTCGGGCGTTCCGAAGTGAAGGTTCGAGTCCCTGCCCGCCGAGGGCGAGTTCGCGCGCCCCATGGCCTGCGTGAACACGTCGCGGGGGGAGTAGCCCATCACGAAGACGGAGCCGAGGTTGCGGATCAGGGGTCCGACGATGTCGCCCTTCTCCAGCGCGCTGGCGCTCCCGACCGAGGTCGCCTCCTGGCCGAGCGAGCGGTAGAGGCCGCCGACGACTTTGCCCTGGCGGTAGAGGTTGACGAGCCGGTCTTCCGCGCCCCGGTTCAACCGCATGAACCGGTAGATCTCGATCTTCTGTTCGCGCGTGAGATCGGGCATCGCTCGTCCGCGGCCGGGATTATACGGGGCGCGCCGCGGCGTCCGGGCGTGACTTCTGAGGAGAAGCGAATTCCCCGCCCGGCGTCGGGCCGCCTCGCGTCGGCACGCGACGGCCCGGCCGTGACAACAGTTCCGGCCGCGCTGGTCCTCAGTCGCACCAGAGGGGCAGGAGCTTCTGTGGCGTGCTCCCTCGCTCACGCCTCCCGGGAGGCGTCCAGCCGCCGGAGCTTCGCCCGCTCAGGCCGAGGTGCGAGGGCCGACGGGTGCCCGGATCGAGACCTCGCGCGCAGGCGAGCCCTCCGGCCGACTCGTCGCGGCGCCGCCGTCGCGCCGAGGTCGGAGGCGACGGACCTGCGGCGCGACTTCGCCACCTTCAGCAAGGTCACTAACGGCGCAGGGAGCTGTGCGGAGGGCATGACGGCTACAATCCGGAATGTGCAAGGGCCGCGCGTTTCCGTGGTGATCGCGTCGGATCGGGTGAAGGGGTCTCTGGACGATTGTCTCCGGTCGCTCGCGGAGCAGGAGGATCCGCCGGACTTCGAAGTCCTCGTCGCCTCCGCCATCGAACCGGAGGCGCCTGCCTGCCGGCCGTTCCCGCTTGCCTGGGTGGCGGTCGAGGACAGGAACCCGGCGCCTGAGGCGAAACCGCGCCGCCCGCCAGTCGCGGGGGGCCTTCCTGGCCTTTCTCGACGACGACGCGCGGGCGGAGCCGGACTGGCTCGCGGCCGGCGCCCGCTCCCTGGAGCGGTGCTCGATCGCCGGGGGTCCGGATCTGTTGCCCACCGGCGCGCCCTACGCCGAGCGCCTTTCGGATCTCCTCCTCGCGACTCCCGGGATCGGCGGCGGCGTACCCGCGCACGAGCGCGACCCTCGCGGCGGCCCGGTCCGGTCGGCGCACGACGTGGCGCTCTGCAACCTCTTCGTGCGGCGGGAGGCGTTCGAAGCGCTCGGCGGCTTCGACGAGGCGCTCGGCTACATCTCGGAAGACACCGACTTCGTGCGCCGTGCGCTCGAATCGGGCCTGCGCGTGGAGCTCGATCCTTCCGTCCGCGTGCGGCACCGCCGCCGGCGATTCCCTCTCGAATACCTGGCGCAGCGCTGGCGGTACCGGGTCAAGACGGGGCGAATGCTCGTCGAGAGGCCCGGCGTGCACGCGCGCGGCCGCATCGCGGTCTTTCTCGCCGCCGGATTCCTCTTCAGCGCGGGGGCCGCGCTCTTCGGACCGGCCTTCGTGACTCCGGCGCTCCTGCTCTACGCGGCGGTCACATGGGCGCTCTCCTTCCCGATCTGGCGGCGCGACCCGCTTCTCTTTCCGGCGGTCCCGTTCGCCTTCGCCCTGCATCACGCCGTGTACTTCTCGGGCCTGCTCGTCGGGCTGGCGCGCGGCGCGGCATCTCTGCTGCGGGCGCCGCGGCCTCGAGCGGCGCAGACGCGGGGCGGGCCGTGAGGACCCTGGATCTCGCCGCTCACTGGGTGCGCGGGCGGGAGACGCTTCCGCGGTATCTCATCCTCGGGATGACCAACCTCTGCAATTCCAGGTGCGTGACGTGCTTCTACTGGGATCACCTGAACGTCAACCGGCACCTGGAGATGAAACTCGAGGAGTACGACCGCGCCCTCGCGGACCTGCCGTCGCTCTACTCCGTCGTCCTGACCGGGGGAGAGCCGACCCTGAACCGGGACCTGCCTGAGATTACCCGCCTCCTCTACGGCCGTCACGACGCCTCGAACGTCACCATGCCGACCAACGCCCTGATTCCCGATCAGGTCGAGGAGATCGTGGCGCGCGTGCTCGAGTCGCGCAGGGACGAGCGGCAGACCTTCACCGTCGGTCTCTCGATGGATCACCTGGGAGAGAGGCACGACATGATTCGCGGGGCGCCCGGGAACTTTCCGAGACTCGTGGAGGTCTACCGTAGGCTCTCGGCGCTGAAGCGCAGGACACGCGGCCTGACGCTGAACGTGCAGACGGTCCTCGCCTCTTTCAACAGGGACGACCTGCCCGAGATCACCGGATGGGTTTCCGCCAACTTCCCGGACATCGATTTCCATTCGTTCGAGCTTCTGCGGCCGCCGTTTCCCGATCCTTCGATCCGGCCGCTGACGGTGGCGGAGTACGGAGAGGCCCTGAAGCTCTTGAAGCCCTACTGGGCGCGCTTCGACCGCTACCGTCCGATCCTGCGCAACCTGAAAGTCGCGGCGCGCGAGGCGGAGCGGACCACGCTCGAAGAGGAGCGGATGGTCTACAAGTGCTACGCCGGCACGATCTCGGGAGTGCTCAACCCGGAAGGGACCGTCTCGCTCTGCGAAGTCCAGTGGGAAATCGGGAACATCCGCGACTACGGCTACTCCTTCGCGAAGGCCTGGTTTTCCGAGAAGGCCCGCTCGATGCGCCGCCAGATCGCCAACCGCGAATGCTGGTGCACGCACTCGTGCTTCATGACGTCGTCCCTTCCCTTTTCGTTGAAAGGCGCCGCGCACCTGGCGAAGACCGCGCTGACGCGTTGAGAATGTGGTCTCAGATTACAAGACTCCAAGGTTCCCAAAAAGAAAAGGTCCAGGACGCTTGCGCCTCCTGGACCCTGAACCTGATACCTGAGAACTCTTCTCTCTACGAGGTGCTCACCGACAGTCTGTCCTCGACCCGCTGGACGCCCTGCGTGCTGCGGGCGATCTGGATGACCTGATCCTTCTCCTGCATTGACTTCACCGTTCCGGAGAGAGTGACGACACCCTCATGCGTGTCCACGGCGATGTTCGCGGTGGATGTTTCGGGCTGCTGGGACAGCTTCTCCTTGACTGCCTGGGTGATCGCCGCGTCCATCGGAGCCGTTCCTGTGGCGGGCGCCTCTTGCACCCCCGCCGGCTTGGCCTCGGCGACCGGGGCCGGAGCGACCGCCGGCTGCGACTCAGGGATCGGGACCGGAGCGGCTGGCTGCACCTCAGCGATCGGGACCGGGGCGACCGCGGGCTGCGCCTTCGCGACCGGGACCGGTGCGACCGCCGGCTTTGTCGCGGCGACCGGCTTGGGCTCGGCTACAGGCTTGGTCTCGGCGACCGGCTTCGTCTCCGCGACCGGGGCCGGGGCGGCCGCCGGCTGAGCTTCCGCGACCGGGGCCGGGGCAGCCGCCGGCTGCGTCTCCGGAGCGGCTACAGCGGCGACGGCGCCCGGAGCGACCGTGAGGTTGTCCACGACTCTCTTGACGCCGTCGACTTTTCTCGCGACGGTCACGGCGTGCTCTTTTGTCGCCGGGCTGTCAACCGGCCCCGCCAGCGTCACGACCTTGTTCTCGGTCGTCACCTGAATCTGCGCCGGGTTGGATACGTAGCGATCGCTTTCCAGGAGTGACTTGACCTTGGTTGTGATCCCGATGTCGGCCTGCTGGCTGCAAGCCGTCGTGAGAACGGCGAAGGCCAGGACCGCGAGGATCATGATTGGATTCTTGCGCATGGAACCTCCTATCGAAGTCGCTTGTGAATCAGGCCCAAATGGCCTCGAACTGAACTGCCCGACTGCGCCGGGCTCAGGCCCGAATGGCCTCACCCTCATGTACTGCAGCATCCGTGCCGGAAATCCGCGAGACATGTGTCTCATGCTGCGAGCATCTGGGCGACGACGCGAGGGCAGCTGACGCCGTGATCGACTCTAGCTTCGCATCGTCAGCACCGGATGCCACAAGAATTGAGCCGGGCATCCGGGGCGCCGTGCGCTTGGCGACGGGCGCCACAGCAGCTATCCTGTGGAGCGGAGGGGCACGATGGCTTCGGACAACGATCAGGATCCAACCGTCCCGGAAGGCATCCGCCAGGGACGGAAGCACTGGGAGAAGGCCGCGGCGGGGAGTTTCGCGAAGAAGCCCGCGAGGACATCCGACTTCACGACGGTCTCCGGCGCGCCAGTCAATCCTCTGGCCGGGCCCGATTCCCTGGCCGGGTTCGACCCCGAGCGCGACCTGGGTTGGCCGGGCGAGTATCCCTACACCCGGGGCGTCCAGCCCACCATGTACCGCGGCAAGCTCTGGACGATGCGCCAGTTCGCCGGCTACGGCACGGCGAAGCAGACGAACGAGCGCTTCCACTATCTCCTCGATCGCGGCCAGACGGGCCTCTCGACGGCGTTCCATCTGCCCACGCTCTACGGTTACGACTCCGACCACGAGATGGCGCGCGGGGAAGTCGGCAAGTGCGGCGTCGCGATCGACTCGCTCGCCGACATGGAGGTCCTCTTCGACGGGATCGACCTGGGCCGCGTCACGACCTCCATGACGATCAACTCGACGGCGCCGATCGCGCTCGCCATGTACCTCGCGGTCGCGGAGAAGCACGGCACGCCGTGGAAAGAGTCGGGGGCACGCTCCAGAACGACATCCTGAAGGAGTACATCGCGCAGAAGGAGTTCATCTTTCCGCCGCGCCCCTCGATGCGCCTGATCACGGACCAGTTCGCCTTCTGCTTGAAGCACGTGCCGAAGTGGAACACGATCTCGATCTCCGGCTACCACATCCGCGAGGCGGGCTCGACCGCCCTGCAGGAGCTGGCGTTCACGCTGCGCGACGGCGTCGAGTACGTGGAGTACGGGATCGAGGCGGGACTGCCGGTGGACGAGTTCGCGCCGCGCCTCTCCTTCTTCTTCAATTCGCACAACGATTTCTTCGAGGAGATCGCCAAGTTCCGGGCGGCGCGCCGGGTGTGGGCGAAGACGATGCGCGAGCGCTTCGGCGCCAAAGATCCGCGCTCGTGGATGTGCCGGTTCCACACCCAGACGGCGGGATGCTCGCTGACCGCGGAGCAGCCCTACAACAACGTCGTGCGCACGGCCCTCCAGGCGCTGGCAGGCGTTCTCGGCGGGACCAACTCTCTCCACACCAACTCGCTCGATGAGGCGCTCGCGCTGCCCACGGACTTCGCCGTCAAGCTCGCGTTGCGCACACAGCAGGTGATCGCCTACGAGTCGGGCGTCGCCAATACCATCGATCCGCTCGGCGGCTCCTATTTCGTCGAGGACGCGACGACGAAGATGGAGCGCGGCTGCTTCGACTACTTCCGGCGCATCGATGCCCTGGGCGGAATGGTCGAGGCGATCGAGGCGGGCTTTCCCCAGCGCGAGATCATGGACGCGGCGTACGCGTACCAGCGAGCGGTGGACGCGAAGGAGAAGATCATCGTCGGCGTCAACGACTTCACCGACGCGGAGGAGGCGCCGCTCGAGATCCTCTACATCGACGACTCCGTCGAGGACCTGCAGAAGAAGGCGGTCCGGGAGCTGCGTCGCACGCGCGACGGCAAGGCCGTGTCTTCGGCGCTCCACGCCCTGCGCCAGGCCTGCGCCGACGGCAGGAACGTGATGCCTCCTCTGATCGACGCCGTCAAGACCTATGCCACCGTCGGTGAGATCTCCGACGTCATGCGCGAAGTCTTCGCCACCTACGAAGAGCCCGCCGTCTATTAGGAGCGCGAATGAAGACGCCGGAACCGGATGCCATGAGCCTGGAACACCAGGAGCTCCACAAGGAGCTGACCGCCGC
>CAVUIX010000027.1:0-47517 GCA_963741435.1 uncultured Acidobacteriota bacterium
GCTCCTCAGGTAGGATTTGAACCTACAACCCTCCGGTTAACAGCCGGATGCTCTGCCGTTGAGCTACTGAGGAAAAGAGCGGACCGGGGAGCGTAGCGGACGCGGTCGGGGGTGTCAACCCGCGAGCATCAGCCGGGCGAGGTCCAGGAAGGCTTCCTCGACGCCGGCTCCGGTCTTCGCGCTGGTCTTGAAGGTTGGCCAGCCACGTCGGAACAGGTCCTCGAGGGCGGCGTCGTCCACTTCCCACTTGTCCGTCAGGTCGGCCTTGTTGACCATGAGGACGAAAGGGACGTTGCCGACAGTTTCCTGCGCGCGGCTCTGGATGGTAACGGCCTGGGCGAGCGTTTCGCGGCGAGTCCCGTCCACGACGAGGACGTAGCCGGCCGACCCTCGCAGGTAGGAGGCTCGCATCTTCTGGAATTCGTCCTCGCCGTAGATGTCCCACAGCAGCAGTTCCACCTCCTCGTCGCCCACCGAGACCTGTTTCTTGTCCACCTTCACGCCGATCGTGCTGTGGTACTTGTCGGAGAACAGGCTCTTGACGAAACGGGAGACGAGGCTCGTCTTGCCGACGGCGTACGCGCCCAGCATGCAGATCTTCTTCTGGATCATCGCTCGACCGGGACGATGCGAAAAGACACGCTTCGGTTCAACTGCTTGTCCTCCTCGGTGCGTTCCTGCCGGAGCGGCTGCGTCGCTCCGACGCCGGCCACGGCCAGGTTCTTCGTTTCGAGCCCTCCGTCGCGCAGGGCGGCGAGGACGCGCTCCGCGCGGCGCCGTGAGAGCGCGAGGTTCGTCTCGTTGGTCCCCTCGCTGTCGCCGCGTCCGACGACCTCGCCGCGGAACTCCTTGCCGGCGGCCGCCGCGAGCGCCGGCAGACGCGAGAGATCCCGGGCGACGTCCGCGAGCTTGGCCGTCTCGCCCGGAGTCAGCTCGGAGGAGCCTCGCGCGAAGAGGATGAGCTTCCCTTCCAGCGCCGCGCGCGCCGCCTCGAAACTCTTCGAGTCCGTGTCGGTCAGCCCGCGATCATCGAACCGCGCCACGCCCGGGACCGACCGCCAGCGGCTCGCGGCCTCGGCGATCCACGCGTGCGGAGCCGCGCCGGTGGCTATCAGCGCGCCGTCCTGCACGCGAAGCGTCACGGAGCCGGGAGCCTCGAGAAGGGATCGCGCCCTTGCCGCGATGAGCTCCGGCTCGAGACTCTGGTAGGGCTTCCACGTGCCGCGCACGTCCTCCCGGCGAAGGTTCGACGCGGGGAGCAGCGCCGCCGGATCCGCCGCAAGCGGGTCGCGAAGGCCCGTTACGAAGAACTTTCCGTCGCGCCTTCCGGCAGCCGACACGACGATCCCCGGCTGCGCGCCGAGCCTCGCGAGATAGCTGTCCCACCGCCGGGTTCGTCTCACGGAAAAGAATGCCAGCAGGCCCAGCGCCGCGAGCACGACCGCGAGCGCCGCCCAGAGCGGCCGGCGGGAGCGCCTGCCCCGAACCCCCGCCGTGCCGGCCTGCTGCTGCGTCTTCAGGCACGCTTCCAGGTCTTCGCGGCTGCGCTCGAACGGGGCGGCGTCTCCCTGGAAATCCGCGAGCGCGTGGGCTTGATCGTGGTGGATCTTCTCGATTGCTTCCGTGAACACGCCGCGCAGCTCCCGCGGCGGGTTCCCGCGGATGACGCCCGCCACGATCGCGAGAGGCCCCTGCTCCACCCAGACGCTGAACTGGCCGACCTGGAAGGCGTGGAGCCCGTCGGCCTCCATTCCGCCGAACGAGTCGTGCACGAAGTCCCGGATCGCCGTCAGCATCCCGGAGATCATGTCGGTGTCCTGGACGCCGGCCCCTCCCGCGCTGACATGCTGGAGAAGCAGGCCGGTCTTGCGGTGGATGAGAAAGACCTGCTCGACGCGGAAGAGGAGCGTGCGCAGAAGGACGACCTCGGAGAAGGACTTTCCGGTCCGCCACGCCTCGACCCTCCACTTGAATCCCTGCGCGGAGAAGCTCTGCCCGAGCGTCGTGTTGAGCGACTCGAGCATCTCCGCGAGCGTGTTCGCGATGGACTTTCGGATCGCGGGTCCCATGACCGGGAAGAGCGCGTCGACTAAGACCTCGGGGTTCCGGCGCACGGAACGGACGATGGCCTCCTCCACCGTCGGCATGAGGGCGTCGGTCAGCTGCCGGTCCTCCTGCGACCGGATCGTGATCGCCTCCGGCAGGACGCGGCTGACGTCCTCGGCGCGGCTCTGCGGGTCCTCCAGCCGCCGCTGGAGCCGGACGACCTCCGCCTCGTCGGCCGCGAGCAGGAGCCCGCGAAGCTCGGAGAGCGGATCGTCGGGGGCAGGCTCGGGCTTTACAGCGTCATCCATGACCGGCCGTGCCGGGAGATCATCCCTTGGCGGGCGGCTTCAAGTCGCCGGTCAACCGCATCGCCGCTTCCGTGAAGACTCCCGCCAGCGCCGATCTGTCGGTCTTTTCGACGCGAAGCTCCTTGATGTCGCGCGACAGCGCCGTCGCGGTCTCGCGGATCCGGTTGCGGATCTCGTCGGTCAGCGCCTTGGACTGATCGAGGATCTGCTGGCGCAGCTCCCGCTGGTTCTTCGTCGTGACGTCGTCGAGCTGCGCGAGCTTCTTCTCGAGCGATCGGGCGGCCTCGTGGATTTCGCGCGAGAGCTCCTTGCCCGATTCGGTCCGCTCTCCCTGCTCGGCCTTGATGCGATCCGACAACGATTCGACTTCCTTGCGGATGAAGGCCTCCAGGGAATCGAACCGCTTCTTCGCTTCGGCCCGGGAGTCGGACGTTTCCTTCAGGAGCCTCTCCTCCAGCCGGGCGAATCTCTTCTCGAAGTCGTTGACCTGCGAGCCGAAGAGAATGTCGCGGATCTTCTCGAGATTTCCGCCGGCTCGCTCCGTCCGGCCCGGCGGCCGCCGCCTCGGGCGCTCCGCTCTTCTTGCGCTCCGCCGCGGTTCCCGGCCCGTTCCCTCCGGGATTCTTCTTCTGATCTTCCGTGGTCATCATGCGCTTGCCCGCCTTTCGTTTCGAACGCGCCTTGCTCGCCGCCGCTTTTCGCCGCTTCACCGCGCTCCCGATTTCTCCGCCCGCTTGCGCTCGCGCCTTCGCAGATTGTTGGACCTCGCTCTCTGCAGGACGGCCTGTTTCTCCTCGTGAACGAGTGTCTGGATTGCGAGAAGGAGGATTCTTCTGCCCCCGACGCAGACCGCGGACGCCTCGAGCTGGAAGTCCGTGCCCATCTCGCCGGCCTCCGTCCACAGCCCCGACCGCAGCCGGCCGGGTCCGCGGTATTTCCAGAAGTCGTCCGCGTCGATCAGGAAATTCTCGAGGAACGGAGAGCCGAGCGCCTTGCCGAGAGTCTCCGGCGCGGAGACGGCTGCGGGGCGAAACCTGCGGAACCACTCCGGAACGGTCCCGACCGGACGCAGGGTCCCGGCGGAGTCCTCCTCGAGAACGGCCACCTCGAGGGCCGCGAGAAGCTCATCGCCGATCGATTCCTCGGTCATTTCGTCTTTCGGAGGAAGGCGTTTCTTAACACAGGGGCAGGGGGCGGGCAAGTGAATGCAGGTGTCAGGTATCAGGTGTCAGGTGTCAGGGAAGACCAGGGCCCGGCCCTACGACCTATCACCTACGACCTCCCAGGACGCCCAGGCCACCTTCCAGCGGTTGCCTTCGGGGACGAGGCGCACGTCGAAACGGTAGGCCGAGGCGGACGGGAAGAAGCGGTCGAGGCCGCCCAGCTTGCGCGGCTGGCCGGAGAAGTCGGCGCGGAAGGTGAGCGCGGGCGGCCTCGGGCGCGCGGTCGATCTCGACATCGGAAAGCCGCACATCGACGATCTCGTAGGCGGCGAAGATGCGGCGCAGCGTCGCGGCGACGTCGGCGGAGGCCTGTCCCTCGGCGTCTCGGTAGTCCCCCGTCAGGTTCTCGACGACGGCCCCGGCGTCGCGGGACTGCGCCGCTTTCACGACGCGGTCGAGGGTCGCGCGGACGGGGTCGCTCTCGCGGCGGCAGGCGAGGGCGAGCGAGAAGACAATCAGGGAGAGTCTCGATGAAGGTCTCACAAGATCTCCATTCTCCCGCGATTGCCGGCGTGAAAAAATCGGGTTCATGGATCCGGAAGGCACGGAACCGTAGGAGCTGACGCGGGAGCATCGGCGGCTGGACGACCTCTTCGGGCGATTCCTGGGCGCGGCGCAGGCGGGCGACACCGGAGCGGCCCGGGAAGCCATTCGCGTTTTCGACGAAGCGCTCCGCGTCCACACCGCCGCCGAAGAGCGGAGCATCCTCGCTCCGCCAGGGGGCCACAAGCTCGCTCCACCCGAGACGGAGACGGCCGAGCAACGGCTCCACCGCGAGCTGCTCCTCGAGCACGTGCAGGTTCGCGAGCTCTCGGCGATGATCCGGCATCTCCTCGACGAGAAGAACGATCTCGAGGGCGCGCGGCGCCTCGCTCCGAATCTGGCCCGCCGCTGGGACGCGCACACTGCCCGCGAGGAGCGGGAGCTCTTCGCCGGAAAGAGGGATGATGGCTAAGCCGGATCTCTACAAGAACATGGACCGGCCGGGGACGAATCGGCATAGGACGAAGGCCGGCTCCTCGACATTGATCCAATCGAACCTTGTCGTTGGCGTGCGGCCTGGACTATGTCTGCGGCTTCGAAGGGAGGCCTGTATGAATCGGAGAATTCCAGCAGCATGTCTGTTTGCGGCAGCCATCGGCGCCGTCTTTCTCCTCGTCGCGGCAGCGGCCGAGGGCAAAGCGGGGGCGGCTGCCAAGCCGCTGACGCCCGTATTCTCGGAGGCCGTGGCGTACGACGTTTCGCCCCCGCTGTACAGCCTCGCGCAGCAGGCAACACTTTCGGAAAGCGCCGTTTGCGCCCTCGGCGGAGCCGATCGAAATCCGTCCCGAGCGCGGACCGGTCGTTAAGGACCGTGGTTACTCGGGCGATGGAGCCCTTCAGGGGGCCGATGGAAAGCGGATTTCCCAAACGGCCCCGACGATTCCCTCCCCATTGCTCGCCTTCGAAGGACTGAGCAACCAGGACAACTTCAACGTGTTCGGCGGTCGCGTCAACCCGCCGGACCCGGTTGGCGCCGTGGGTCCGAATCACTACGTCGAGATGATCAACCTGGTCTTCGGCGTCTACGACAAGACGGGCAACCTGCTGCTCGGACCCGTCGACACCGGCTCGCTGTGGGCCGGCTTCGCGGTTCCCGACTGCACCGACCCCTCGGGCGACCCGATCGTCCTCTACGACAAGCTCGAGGATCGGTGGCTGCTCACGCAGTTTACAACGCGCGGCCCGTATTACAACTGCGTCGCAGTCTCAATGACCGGCGACCCGACTGGCGCCTACTTTCGCTATGCCTTCCTGACCACGACCAATGACGAGCCGTTCTTTCCCGACTACCCGAAATACGGCAACTGGAAGAAATCGTACGTGCTCACGTCTCGCGACTTCGGGGACTTCGGCTCCTATGGCATCAGCGTCTACGCGCTGGAAAAGAACAAGATGATCGCCGGCAACCCGAACGCGCGCATGGTGCGCTTCTTCCTCGATTCGGACCTCGTGCCGATCAACCTGCTGGGCGACGGCCTGCTCCCGGCGGACATCGATGGAACGCGCCAGCCGGCGGAAGACGCCCCCATTCCGATTGTCGGCACGCAGGACGACGGCGGACCGTACGGAGCGACCTTCGACGCCCTGAACATCTGGGAGCTCACGATCCAGTGGAAGGCCAATCCGGTGGCCTCGCTCAGTCTCGCTGCGCAGCTCCCGGTCGCCGGCTTCGACTCGATCTTCCCGTGCGCCCCGACGTCCCGCGACTGCCTGCCGCAGCCGGGAATCACGAACCCGGACGCAGTATCTCGACATCCTGTCCTACCGTCAGCGGCCGACCTGGCGCCTCGCCTACCGCAACTTCAAGAACTACGAGTCGATGGTGACGAACCAGTCGGTCGAGGCGCTCCCCGGTGTCGCCGGAGTGCGCTGGTACGAGATCCGGCGCACCAACGGCGTGTACTCCCTCAACCAGCAGGGCACCTACGCCCCCGCTGATGGGGTGCACCGCTGGATGGGCTCGATCGCCCAGGACCGGCAGGGCAACATGGCTCTGGGCTACAGCGTGGTCAATGGCGTGGATGTCTTTCCCGGAATCCGGTACACGGGCAGGCTCGCCGGCGACCCGCTCGGCCAGATGACCCTCGGCGAGGGAGTCATCATCAACGGCAGCGGCGTCCAGCGGACGACCAACTCCCGCTGGGGCGACTACACCTCGATGAACGTGGACCCGACCGACGAATGCACGTTCTGGTACGTCAACGAGTACTACACGCTCGCGGGGCAGCTGAGCTCCACCGCCGGCTGGCAGACCCGCATCGGCAGCTTCAAGCTTCCGGGCTGCGTCCCGAACCCGTAACCCTCGCGAGGTTCGAAGGGCCGGCGCGAAGTCACAAACTTCGCGCCGGCCCGCCTCTGCCTCGCTAGACTCAGCTCGAGGCGAGCGCGCGACGCGGACGGTGCGTTCGCGGGGGCCGTCGAGCTCGATCAAGAAGATTCCCTGCCAGCGGCCGAGGAGGGGGCGACCCTTCTCGAGAGGGACGAGGCAGGAGACTCCGATCGCTTCGGAGAGGAAGTGGGCGGGAGAGTTGCCTTCGCCGTGATCGAAGCGGACGTCCGGAACCCAGGCCGCGAGGGCCCGCTCGACGTCGTGGGTCACGTCCTCGTCCCAGTTTTCCCCGACCGTCACCGCGGCGGTCGTGTGCGGGAGCGAAACGAGGAGCGCGCCGGAATCCGCCCCGAGCTTCGCCGCGGCCTTCGTGACCTGGTCGGTGATGTCGTGGCGCTCGATTTTCTTCTTCGTCTGGACGTGGAACTCGACGGCGTCAGCCATGAAGTAAGACTATCCACATTCACAACTCGCAATTCACAATTCACACCTATTTGTACAGCTCGCGGTAGGACTCGGCGTAGAGCAGGACTCGGCGCACGTAGTCGCGGGTCTCGTAGGCCGGGTGCGACTCGAAGATCTCGTCGTCGTCGCGGTTGGAGTTCTCCTTGAGGACGCGGGCCATGCGCGTGGGACCGCCGTTGTAGGCCGCGAGGGCGAAGAGGGTCTTTCCGCCGAAGCGATTGAGAAGCTGCTTGAAATACGCCGCGCCGAGCCGCGCGTTGACCCCCGGATCGTAGAGGAACGCCTCGCGGTAGCGCGCGCGCAGGACGGAGCGGGCGAGGCTCTTCGCCGTCGCGGGCATCAACTGGGTCAGACCGAGCGCGCCGGCGCGGGAGCGGGCTCGCGGCTCGAAGATGCTTTCCTGCCGCACGAGAGCGCGCAGCAGGGACGGATCGAGACCGAACTCCTTCGCGCGGCCGACGAGATAGCCCTTCTCCTCGATCGGATAGTAGAGCCGCCTCCAGCCGTCCGGGACGCGAGCTTCGAACGCCGTGCCGAGATCCGGAAAGGCCCGGCGCGCGGCCTCGGTGGCCGCCGGGAACCGGCCCAGCGCGAACTCCGCCTCGGCGAGCCTCAAGTCGCGGCCCCGGGAGGGATCGAGCGCCCGGGCTTCGCCGGCCGCTTCCTCGAACATCCGCAGGCGGAGCAGCTCGTCCGTCCTTCGGAAGGTCGCCGTCGCCACGGAAGGGTCCGCCAGCAGGGGCGGCTTCGACGCCGCAAAGGCGGGGACGCGGCGGCGCGAGAAGAGCGCATAGACATCGGCGGGATCCGCCGCGGCGAGCGATTCGTAGAGCGGCACGGCCTCGTTCCTTCGTCCCTCGCGATCGAGGCACCGGCCCCGCCAGTAAGAGAGCCGTCTCTGTCTCGACACATCCGGGTAAATCCCCGCGAGCGTCTCCATTCGCCCGCGCGCGGCCGCGAACTCGCGCTTCAGGTACGAGTCCCACGCCAGTTTCCAGAGGGCCTCGAACCCGGCAACCGAGCCCGGACTTTCGCGCTCGATCGTTCGCGCGCGCGCAACCGCGTCCTCGAAGCGATCCGCGTCGCAGTCCAGACGCAGCAGCCGGGCGAGCGCTCCGATGCGGACCGGAAGCGGCGCGGGCGGCGCGGCCAGAGGAACGAGCGCGCGTCCGGCGGCGACGGCGAGCGGGTTGCCCGGGGAGAGTTTCGACGCGCCCTTCCTGGCCCGATCGAGCTGGAGATCGACGGCGAAGAGTCTCGCCTCGAAGTCCGCATCGCTCCCGTCGCGGGGGACGGCGGCAACCGCCCGCTGCGCCGCCGGGGCGTGCCCCAGGCGGGCCTCTCCCCGGGCCAGCGCGAGCTGGTTCACGGAGCGTTCCGCCGGCGGCCAGAGAGCGGGCCGGCCGCTTCTCAGGAGCCGCACGCCGTGCTCGACGGTTCCCGAGGAGATGAGGAGGACTCCCAGCCGGCCTCGCTCCGCCGGCGTCAAGAGCGCTTCTTCCTGCCGGAGCGGGCGGCGCGCAAACCCCGGAGCCGTATCCGGAGTGGTCCCCGAAAACAGCAGGTCACGGGAAGCCGCGCGGACGGCGGAGGTGTCGTTGACGGCAAGACCCAGGCGGATTCGCTCGGTAGCGATCCCGGCCGCCTCGGACCTGGGCGCGCCGGCCGCCGCTCTGGACAGGACCGCCGCCGCTCCCCGCGGGTCGCCGCTCTTCTCGAGTGCGCCGGCCAGGACGCGGCCGGCCGCCGAGCGCCCGGCGAAGGGCTCGTCCGTTTCGAAGGCCGCGCGGATCTCGCGGGCCGCCTCCGCGTGCAGGCCCGCCGCATCGAGTGCCCGGGCCAGGGCAACCCGCCGGTATGGCTCCAGTCCCACCGCCGCGGCGGGAGCCAGGCGCAGGCGCCGCACCGCTGCCGCAAACTCCTTCCGGCGCAGGTCGTCGCCCGCCAGGAGAAAAGCGATGCGCGCTTCCCAGGCGCGCTCGGCCGACTTGACCCGGATTGCCTCCAGGGCCTGCTCCGCCTCGGGCCGCCGGCCCGCCTCGAGCAGATCAGCCGCGCGCGCAAACTCAGCGTCGAAGTCCGGCCGGGGCGGCTGAGAGCCGACGTCGGCCAGAACGGCGATTGTCGCCAGGCTGAGAGAGAGGGCGACGAAAAGAACTCGAGGAGAGGGCAAAGAACGATTTGGGATTTGTGATTGGTGATTTCTGATTGGCCGGGTCAATCACTCACTCGGATGGGGCATCCGGGCATTATAAAGGGGAAGAAGCGACCGTGAGACGGCTCTAAGTCTCTCTAAATGCTTGAGATGGAAGGAGTTGACACTCTCGGCGCCGCCGCCTAAGATACTCGTCCCTTTTGGCACCGCGGTGAAGGGGGTGAGTGTTAGTGCCTCTGGTCCACGTCAAGGAAGACGAGTCGTTCGAAAACGCCATGCGGCGTTTCAAGAGAAAGTGCGAAAAATCGGGAATCCTGTCGGAACTGAAGAAGCGGCAGCATTACGAAAAGCCGAGCGCCAAGCGCAAGCGCAAGATGATCCAGGCCCGCAAGAAGATGCTCCGGAAGCTCTCGGAGGACAAGCGGGTCACACCCTAGAGGAACCCTTCACCGGCGGCGAGGGGGACGCCGAGGCTCTCGAGCTCCCCCTCGTCCTCCGGCTCGTCGCTGCCCTCGCCCGCACCGCGCCCGGCCGGCGCGCGATCCTGGAGCTGACTCCCGCCTTCGAGGAGTCCGCCGTGCGCGAGCTCCTGGCCGAGACGTCCGAGGCCTGGGAGTTTCGCGCGCGCAACGGACGACTGCCGCTCGCGGGCGTCGAAGAGATCTCGCCGACGCTCGAAGCCCTGCGCGGCTCGGGAGGAGCGGCGGGGCCGGAGGATTTCCGGCCGATTCTCGCCGTGGCGCGCGCGGCCGAAGCCGTGCGGCGCGCCCTCGCGGAGGCGGAGTCTCCGCGCCTCGTCCGGCGGCGCGACGCGATTCCCGGGTTCATCGAGCTCATCGGGCAGGCGCGCAGACTCTTCGACGCGGACGGCGCGATCCGCGACGACGCCTCGAGCGAGCTTCACGACGCCCGCTCGAAGCTGCGCCGCCGCCGCTCGGAGGTCTCCCGCAGCCTGAACAGGATCCTGGACGAGCGCCGCGATTTCCTTGGAGACGCGGTCGTGGTCCTGCGCAACGACCGCTACTGCCTCCCGGTTCTCGCGTCGGCCCGTTCGCGTGTTCCGGGCATCGTGCACGACCGCTCCGGATCGGGTCAGACCGTCTTCGTCGAGCCCCTCGATGTCATCGAATCCAACAACGAGCTTGCTCTCCTGGCTGCGGAAGAGCGGCACGAGGTGGAACGCCTTCTGGCGGCTTTTGGCCAGCAGGTCCTGGACGCTTCCGAGGACCTGGAAGATGCCGTCGCGCAGATGGCGGCGCTCGACGCACTCGAAGCGAAGGTCGAGTTCGGGGAGGCGGCCAGGGGACGCCTTCCCGAGCTCTCGGACAACGGAGGGTGGACGCTTTCCGCGGCAAGGCATCCGCTGCTCGATCCCGCCCTGGCCCCGCTGCGAGGCCGGGCGCTCGCCGAGGCCCGGCCCGCGCGTGCCGCCCAGGCCGTGGTCCCGCTGGACTTCGAGCTCCCCGCGCAGAAACGCCTGCTCGTCGTCTCCGGTCCCAACGCCGGCGGCAAGACCGTGGTGCTCAAGACCGCCGGGCTCTTCTCCCTGATGGCGCAGGCCGGTCTGCCTCTCCCCTGCGGTCCGGCCACGCGCGTGCCCGTCTTCCGGGCGATCCGCGCGGAGATCGGCGACGCGCAGGAGATCCTGGCCGGCCGCTCGACGTTCTCCTCTTCGATGGAAACGCTCGCTGCGGTCCTGGGCGAGGCAGGACAAGGCTCGCTCGCTCTCATCGACGAGATCGGAGGCTCGACCGATCCGGAAGAAGGGAGCGCGCTCGCGATCGCTTTCATCGAGGAGTACCTGTCGCGCGGTGGGCGCGCCCTGGTGACCACGCACTTCTCGGCGCTCAAGAACTTCGCGGCATCGCGTCCCGACGCGGTCTGCGCGGCCATGGAGTTCGACGAGGTCTCCGGCCGCCCCAACTACCGGCTTCACCCCGGCCTTTCGGGCAGGAGCCGCGCGCTCTCGGTCGCGCGGGAGCAGGGATTGCCCGAGGCGGTTCTGCGCCGCGCGCGGGAGATCCTGGGAGAAGCCTGGCGCCGGCGGGAGGAGCGCGAATCGGAAGCGGAAGCCGCGATCGAGAGACTCCGGCAGTCCGAACGGGAGCTCGCGGCCGAGCGCGAGAAAGCGCGGCGCGAGGCGCAGATGCTCGCCAAAGAGCGCGAGACCGGCGCCGCTGCCCACGCGCGGATGCTCGAAGAAGGACTGGCCGGGTTCGAGCGCGCCCGGGCGGACCTCGCGCGGCGCGTGGAGGAGGAGATCACGGCCATCCGGCTCGACGCCTCGCGGCGCGCGGAAGCCTCGGCTCCGAAGCTCCTCGCCCGGGCGGAGGCCGCGATGGCGCCCGAGCCCGTCGTCGGGGAGGCGCGTGAGGAAGCCCTCGCCCGGACGCGAGAGCTCGCCGCCGGAGATCAGGTCCGGGTCCGCGGCTCGAAGACCTCCGGCGTGCTCGTCTCCCTCGATCGCGACACGGCCTGGCTCGAGGTCTCGGGAAAGAGGATGCGCGTCAAACGGTCGGAATTGGAGCGGGTCGCCGGAAAGGGACCCGCGCCGGCGAAAGCACCGGCCTCCTTCTCTGCGGCTGCGAAACCCGAGCCCGCCGCCACCTCGCCGGCCCGCGAGGTCAACGTCATCGGTCAGAGGATCGAAGACGCCATCCCGCAGATCGAGAAGAGCCTGGACGAGGCCCTCCTCGCCGGAGCCGCGCACATCCGCATCGTCCACGGCCACGGCACGGGCCGTCTCCGCGAAGCCGTGCGCGAGCATTTCCGAGCCCATCCCGCGGTCGCGTCGCTCCGTGCCGGCGAAGCCCGTGAGGGCGGAAACGGCGTGACCGTCGTGGAGCTGCGCATGAGGCCGCGCTTCTGTCATTCTGAGGAGCGAAGCGACGAAGAATCTGCTCCCACAATCGGAAACGCCACCGGAGCAGATCCTTCGCTTCGCTCAGGATGACAAGGAGGCTATGACGACTCCTCACTACTCGCCATGAGTGACCTGGACATCACCGACGCCGTGATGGCGGAGCTCCGCAGCGCGGCGGACATCGTGCAGGTCATCGGCGAGCACACGCGCCTGAAGAAGGCGGGGCGCTCCTGGAAGGGTCTCTGTCCCTTCCACAACGAGCGCACGCCGTCCTTCACGGTGGATCGGGAGAAGGGTCTCTACCACTGCTTCGGTTGCGGGGCCGGAGGCGACGTCGTCCACTTCGTCCGGCAGATGGACCGGCTCGATTTCCCGGAGGCGGTCGAAGCGCTCGCCTCGCGCTTCGGCGTCACGATTCCTCGCCGCGTGTCCCGCGGTCCCCGCGACGACCGCAGGGAGAAGCTCTTCGACGCGCTCTCCGCCGCCCACCGCTTCTACCAGGAGCAGCTGAGCAAGCCCGGCAACAAGGCGGCGCAGTACCTGAAGGAACGGGACGTGTCCGCCGACCTGACGAAGAGGCTGGCGTTGGGCTGCGCGCCGGACTCCTGGGACTCGCTCTCGCGGGCGCTCCTGCCCGCCTATCCCGAGAGCCTGCTCGTCGAGGCCGGCCTCCTCCAGCCGAGACAGGACGGGAAGCCGGGCTCGTACGACCGTTTCCGCGACCGTCTTCTCTTCGTCCTGCGCGATGAGCGGGGCCGCCCTGTCGGATTCGGCGGGCGGACGCTCAGGCCGGACGGCGAGCCCAAGTACCTGAACTCGCCGGAGACGCCGGTCTTCCAGAAGAAGCGCCTCCTCTACGGCCTCTCGGACGCCCGCGACGCGATCCGGAAACGCGACCGCGTCGTCCTGGTCGAGGGGTATTTCGATCATCTGGCCCTCGTCGCCGCGGGGATCGAGGAGGCGGTCGCCTCGATGGGCACGGCGCTCACGCCGGAACAGGCGGCGCAAGCTCCGGCGTCTCTCCCCTTCCGTCGTCGTCTGTTACGACGGCGACCCGGCGGGACGGGCGGCCACGCGCGGCGCCTTGAGCCATCTGCTCGGCCAGGGCTTCTCGTGCCGGGTCGCGCGGCTGCCCGCCGGCCGCGATCCCCACGACGTCCTGCGCGAGGAGGGACCCGAGAGTCTCGTCGCCCGCATCGAGGAGGCGCCGGATTACCTTACCTGGCTCGTCGAGGACGCCGACCCCCGCGACCCGAACCTCTCCTCGGGGGAGAAAACCGAACGGATCTCAGCCTTGCTCGGGATCATCGGGGTCATCCCCGACACGATCCTCCGGCACCAGGAATGCCGCCGGCTGGAGGGCCTCACCGGGGTCCCGTTCGAACTCCTCTGGGATCGGATCAAGCCCTCAACCGGCCGGGCCGGGGCGACGGCCGCCGGCGCTGTGGCTGCGGGAACGCCGCAGCCGGTTCCGGTGTTATCTGACGGAGGGATTCCTGAAACGGAGCGGGCTCTCATCTCGCTTCTCGTGCGTGGGGAATCTATCTCTTTGATTCGAGAGACTTTGAAAGACGAATGGCTCGCGGATGAGAGCGTCAAAAGGATTGTGGCGGCCTATCGAAAACTTGATTTTCCGAGCCAAATCCCTCACCTTAGCGACGAAAACGATACTAAGGTACTCGCCCGAGCGGACTTAGAGGAGAAATTCGACCCGTCGCCGACGTGGCCGGGCCAGGTGCTCGGCGCGCTCCGGAAGGCGCATCTCGAGCGTCGCGTCAAGACTATTAATGAGGAAATCGCAAGGGCCAAGTCCGAAGGGCGGCCCGAGAACGACCTCTTGAAAGAGCAGTTGGAAGTACAGAAAGAGATTCAGCGTTTGAAGCCGTCGCGGAAAGGAAAAGCGCTTGCTGATTGAGGAAAAGTACCCGGAAGTTCAGTTGCTCTTCAAGGCGGGCAAGGACAAGGGCTACCTGCTGTACGAGGAGATTCAGACGGTCCTCTCCGACGAGGTGACGGCCGAGCCGAGGGACCTGGAAGAGGTCTACACGCGCTTCTTCGATCTGGGTATCGAGATCGTCACGGACCCCGACCGGGCCGCGAGGAAGCGCGCGGCGCTCGAAGCCGAGACCGCGGAAGAGGCGCGCGAGGCGGTCGAGAAGACCAACGACCCGGTGCGCATGTACCTGCGCGAGATGGGGACGGTCAAGCTGCTCGACCGCGAGGGAGAGGTCCGCATCGCCAAGCGCATCGAGCAGGGCGAAGCGAAGATCTACCAGGCGCTCGCCAACAACCCGATCGTTCTCGAAGAGCTCCTGAAGCTGCTCGAGAGCGCCGGCCGCGACACGCGCATGGTCACCGAGCTCGTCAACCTTTCCGACGACGAGGAAGAGGACCTGGACGACCGCGCCTCGCAGCGCATCGAGGGGGTGCTCGCGAGCTTCAAGAAGATCGGCGCGCTCGACAAGGACATCAAGCGGCTGAAGTTCAAGGCGCGCACGATCAAGCGGGGCACCAAGGGGCTCGCCCGCATCGAGGCGTCGATCGACAAGAAGATCGCCACGATGGCCAAGCTGATCCGCGCGGCGGACTTCACGCCGGCGGTCCTGAACCGCGCGATCGGGATCCTCAAGGACATCGACCGGCAGATGTCGGCGCCGGAGTCCACGATCCGCCAGGACACCAACACCCTGAAGAAAGAGAAGAACGCGACGCGGATCGACTTCTACAAGCGCCGCATCGCCAAGTACCGCAAGTCGCTGCGGGAGCTCGAGCAGAAGTTCGGGGTCACGCACGAGGACGTCAAGAAGACCCTGCGGATGGTCCGCGAAGGCGAAGAGGAAGCCGACCAGGCCAAGCACGAGCTGATCGTCGCGAACCTGCGCCTCGTCGTCTCGATCGCCAAGAAATACACAAACAGGGGACTCCAGTTCCTGGACCTGATCCAGGAAGGCAACATCGGCCTCATGAAGGCGGTCGAGAAGTTCGAGCACCGCCGCGGCTACAAGTTCTCCACCTACGCGACCTGGTGGATCCGCCAGGCGATCACGCGCGCGATCGCCGACCAGGCGCGCACCATCCGCATCCCGGTGCACATGATCGAGACGATCAACAAGCTGACGCGCACCTCGCGCTCGCTCGTGCAGGAGCTCGGACGGGAGCCCAACGCGGAGGAGATCGCCAAGCGCATGGACATGCCGGTCTCCAAGGTCCGCAAGATCATGAAGATCGCGCAGGAGCCGATCTCGCTCGAGACGCCGATCGGAGAGGAAGAGGATTCGCATCTGGGCGACTTCATCGAGGACCGGGGCGTCCTCTCCCCGATCGAGTCGGTCCTCGTGTCGAACCTCCAGGACCAGACGCGAAGGGTCTTGAAGTCCCTGACGCCGCGCGAGGAGCAGGTCCTCAAGATGCGGTTCGGCGTCGGCGACGGCTCGGAGCATACGCTGGAGGAGGTCGGCCGCTCCTTCAACGTGACGCGGGAACGGATCCGGCAGATCGAATCGAAGGCGCTGCGCAAGCTCCGGCACCCCTCGCGGGCCAAGAAACTGAAGCCCTTCCTCGAAACGATCCGCTAACGTCGCGCCGCGACCGGTGTCGGTCGCGAAACCCGCCCCGGATCCGTCGGCATTTCCCTGCGTCGGCACGCGCCGGCCGGCCGCGACGGTGAGAACCGGCCGGCGCTGAGGGTTCCTCGCAGTCGCAGCGTGGTGCCGGTCGTGGCGTCCATGCTCGTCACCCATCACCGCCTCCGGGAAACGCCGCCGGCTCCGGTGCTCTCAGCATCGGCTCAGAGCCGAGTGCAGCCCCGGCGGCGGGCCGCCTCCCGGAGGCGGCGATGAGCGAAGGAGCAGCACCGAGATCTTTCTGTCGCCTCGCTGCCAGGCGACTGAGCGACCAGCGACGGCCCGGTTCTGTCTGTCACGGCCGGGCCGTCGCGTGCCGACGAGGGAGGCGGACCGACTCCGGGGCGGATCAATCGGGCCGGCTTCAAGTCTCGGCGGTCTTTGGGATATATTGGCGGCCGGACGCGGCCACCGGGGTCCATAGCTCAGCGGTCCAGAGCCACCGGCTCATAACCGGTCAGACCTCGGTTCGAATCCGAGTGGACCCACCAGACGGGGTGGCGGGGATAGGGAAGATGGACCCAGGGGTGCGGGGAGCTTGAGGGAAAAGAATCGAAACCGACGAGAAGACTCCAACTCGATCCTGCAAGGGTGTCCTACTAGCCGGACACCCTTTTTCGTCCGGCGGAGCTGCTAGGTGAGCAGCCTCCTGGACGAGCTTTACCGCCTCCAGGAGCGCGTACGGTTCGTCCAGAGCCGCGGACGGGAGCGCGATACGGTTCCCGCCGAGCTGACCGAGGTTGACAATGCCTTTCGCGACAAGCTCGACGCGGTCCAGCGCTTGAAGCAGCGCCTGCTCGAAGCCGAAGTGGAGCACCGGCGCGCCTCGGCGGACCTGGCCGACCAGCAGGAAAAACAGAAGAAGTACCAGGCACAGCTGCGCAACGTGCAGTCCAGCCGCGAATACAGCGCCGTCTTGAACGAAATGGACGGGGTCGAGAAGCAGATCCGCGCGACCGAGGACAAGGTGCTCGCTCTCGAAGAGGAGCTCGAGACTTCGCGCGCGGACTTGAAGAAGCGCGAAGAGAACCTGCCTCGGGAGACTCAGGAACACGAAGAGAAGATGAAGGACTGGCGCGCGACTCAGCGGGTGATCAACGAGGAGCTGAAGTCGGCGCAGGCCGAGATCGCGGACCTGGAGGTCCGGGTCCGCCCGCGCGAGCTCGCGGAGTTCCACCGCCTGCTCGAAAAAAAGGGGGGGCTGGCCATCGCGCGGGTCGTCAACAGCTCCTGCTCCGCCTGCCACGTCAAGGTCCGGCCCGCCGCCATGCAGTCGCTCAAGACGGGAAACGAGATCATCTACTGCGACAGCTGCCGCCGGATCCTCTACTACGATCCCCACAACCCATGAGCCGTAAGGCGTCAGGCGGTAAGGCGGTCAGGCGCGGAGACGGGCGATCCTGGCATGGCGCTCGCCTGCCGCCTCCCGTCTGCCGTCTTCCGGCTCACCATGAGGGTGCGGGCGCACATCGACGGCGCGGCACGCGGCAACCCCGGACCGGCGGGGGCCGGCGTCTTCATCGAAGCGGAAGGCGACCGGCCGGCCGAAGAGCTGTTCGAGTCTCTCGGCAGCACGACCAACAACGTGGCGGAATACCGGGCTCTGCTCCTCGCTCTCCGGCGCGCGAAGGAACTCGGGGTCGAGACCGTCGAGATCCTGTCGGACAGCCTCCTGCTCGTGCAGCAGGTCAACGGGAACTTCAAGGTCAAGGCGCCGCACCTGATCCCGATCGTCTCCGACGCTGTTCGGCAGGCCAAGAGCTTCCGCCGCTTCTCGATCCGGCATGTGCCCCGCGAGCAAAACAAGAAGGCCGACCGCATGGCCAACCTCGGCGCGGACGCGAGCGAGCGGAGGAGCCACGCGCGGTGATCGGCCTTTCGACGCAGGAGATCGCCGCGCGGCGTGACGCGGTCCTCTCCCGCGTCGCCCGGGCCGCCGCGCGCGCCCGGCGCGATCCGAGCGAAGTCTCTCTGCTCGCCGTGACCAAGACGCACTCCGCCGAGGTCGTCCGCCGGGCGGCTCTGGCGGGCATGACTCTCTTCGGTGAGAACCGCGTGGCCGAAGGAGTCGGGAAGATCCAGGCCGTTTCGGGAGAATTCCCGGGCCTCGAATGGCGGCTGATCGGCCCGCTGCAGACGAACAAGGCGAAGCCCGCGCTACAATACTTTTCAGTGATCGAAAGCCTGGACCGGGAAAGGCTCGCGACGCGTCTGGAGGGACTCGCCGCGGCGGAGAACCGCCGCCTTCCGGTGCTCCTGGAGCTCAATCTCGGCGGGGAAGAGACCAAGTCCGGCGCGCCGCCCGAAGAGGCCGGGACGCTGGCCGCCCTCCTGCTTTCCCTTCCTCACCTGGATGTCCGCGGCCTCATGGCGGTGCCGCCGTTGACGCCGGATCCCGAAGGCGCGCGTCCGTACTTCAAGCGGCTGAAGGAGATCCGGGACCGGCTCGCCGACCGCTTCGGCCGGCCCTTCCCGGAGTTGTCCATGGGAATGAGCCACGATTTCGAAGTGGCCGTCGAGGAAGGCGCGACGGAGATCCGCATCGGGACGGCCCTCTTCGGAGAGAGGCCGGGGGCGTGAACGTCGGTGGCGCCTTCATGGTGGCGGTCCTGGACGTGCTCTTCGCCATCCTCTCGGTCATTCAATGGCTCGTCATCATCGCCGCGGTCATCTCCTGGGTGAACCCGGATCCGCGCAACCCGATCGTGCAGTTCCTCTACCGATCGACCGAGCCCATCCTGCGCCCGTTCCGGCGCCTGCTCCCGCCCGGCCGAACGGGCGGCATCGACCTCTCGCCGCTCCTGGTGATTCTCGCGATCATCTTCATCCGAACGTTCCTTTCCCGACTCTTCCTGCGCCCGGCCGGTTTCCTCTGAGCACGCAATTCAAGGAGGTTTTCATGCCCAAGATCACGCCGCTCGAGATTCAGAACCACAGCTTCCGGAAGAAGTGGAAAGGGCTCGACCCCGCCGAGGTGGAGTCCTTCCTCGCCATGGTCGGCGAGGAGATCGAGGATCTGACGCGCTCCAAGTCGGAGCTCGAGAGCCGGCTGCGGGTGCTCGAGGCGGAGAACGCCGAGCACCGCGAGCGCGAGCGGACTCTGCGCGATACGCTGCTGTCCGCGCAGCGCGCCTCCGAGGACATCCGCGGCGCGGCCCGCAGGGAAGCGGAGTTGATCGTCCAGCAGGCGGAGGACTCGAGCGAGCGTCTCACGCATCACGCCATGCAGCGCTCGGCCGAGATCGAGAAGGCCATCGAAGACCTGAAGATGCAGCGGACCCATTTCCGCCTGCAGACGGAAAACCTGATCTCGCTCATCCAGCAGGTCCTGGAGATGGACAAGCAGGAGAATGAGAAGGATCGCCCCCTGTCCTACATGCCGCGCAAGGGCGAGACCGGATAATTGGTGATTGGAATTGGTGATTGGTGAATAAGCGGAACAACCGATCTCCTCGCTCTGATCACAAATCACAAATCACAAATCACAAATCCCTTGAGATCCGCAACGCGGCGTGCCTCGCCACGCCCCTGGGAACCACGGCAAGGCGGGGTCGCGCCCAGGGCGAGATCCTGCGCATCCGCGACGCGGCGGTTCGGGCAGAAGAGGGCGTCCTCGTCTTCGTCGGGAGCGAAGACGATTACCGGCGGGAGTACGGCGGACGGCCGGCATCCGTTTCCGTCGACGCGACGGGGAAGACGCTCCTCCCGGGTTTCGTGGACTGCCACACCCACCCCGTCTGGGCGGGAGACCGCGGCGAAGAGATCGCCCGGCGGCTCGCCGGAGAAGGCTACGCCTCGATCGCGGCGCGCGGAGGCGGCATCGTCGCGACCGTCGCGGCGACGCGGGCCGCGAAGGACGAAGAGCTGCGTTCTCTGGTCGCCGGCCGTCTGTCGCGAATGCTGTCGTGCGGGACGACGACCGTCGAGGCAAAGTCCGGCTACGGCCTGACTGCGGAAGAGGAGCTCCGGGCGCTGCGCCTCCTCGCTTCGCTCGCGAGCCCCGATCTGCCGCGCATCGTCCCGACCCTGCTTGCCGCGCACGAAATACCGGCCGAGTACCGGCAGCGGCGCGGCGAATGGGTCCGGATCGTCGCCGAGGATCTCGTCACGCAATGCGCGGCCGAGCGGCTGGCCCTCTTCTGCGACGTCTTCTGCGAGGAAGGCGTCTTCACGGTCCCGGAATCGCGCCGGATCCTCGAGGCGGCGAAGGCCGCGGGCCTTGGAATCCGGATCCACGCCGATGAGCTCTTCCGTTCCGGAGGCGCTCTGCTCGCCGCGGAGCTCGGCGCCGATTCGGCCGACCACCTTCTCTGCATCGGTGAAGACGGGATCGAGGCCCTCGCCCGCTCGGGAACGGTCGCGGTCATCCTGCCGGGGACCGCCTGGTGGATGCGTTCGAGCCCGGCGCCCGCCCGCGCGATGATCGTGGCGGGCATTCCGGTCGCCGTCGCGACGGACGCCAACCCCGGCACCTGCAACACCGAATCGCTCCCGGCCGCGGCGGCTCACGCGTGTCTGGACTCGGGGCTCACGGTCGAAGAGACGCTGACAGCCATGACCCTGAACGCCGCGGCGTCGCTGCGCCTGGCATCGGAGGTCGGGTCGCTCGAGGCGGGGAAATCGGCGGACATTCTCCTGCTCGACGCGCCCGACGACCGCCACCTCTTCTATCATTGGGGCGTGAACCTCGTATCCACGGTCATCCGCGGTGGCTCGATCGTCCGGCAATCCTTATGACCGACTTCTCCGAGCTTTCCATCCGCCAGTTTCTCGCGACGCTCGCCTCTTCCGCGCCCACTCCGGGTGGAGGCACCGCGGCAGCGATCGCCGGAGCGATGGGCGCCGCCCTGACCGAGATGGTCGGCGCGCTGACGCTCTCCCGGGAGAAGTTCGCGCCGGTCCACGACGCGATGCGCTCGATCTCCGAGGCGGCGCGGCGAGCGCGTGAAGAATTCCTGGGCCTCGCCCGCGAAGACTCCGAGGCCTACGACGCGGTCGTCGCCGCCCGCAAGCTCGCGCGCGAGACAGAAGAGGAGAAGGAGATTCGCGCCAGGGCGATCGAGAACGCCGGCCGGCTGGCGACGGAAGTTCCGATGCGGACGGCGCGCGCGGCGGCACGGCTCTTGAACGCGCTGCCGGAGCTCGTCGAAAAGGGCAATCCCAACGCGCTTTCCGACGCGGGCTCGGCAGCCCTTCTTCTGGAAGCGGCGGCGATGGGTGCCCTCCTGAACGTTGCGATCAACCTGCCCGGGATCTCCGACGCCGCTTTCGTCGAGGAGATGCGGCGGGAGGCTGTGGCGATCCGGGAGGAAACCGGAAGGCTGCGCTCCCGTATCCTCGCGGAGGTCGAGAAGCGCTTCTGAGGCGGCGGGTTCCGCGCCAGCCGCACCCCCCTTCGTTCGCCGGAATGCGCGGTTCGTCCTTCGTTGAGAGCCTTTGATCCCGCCCGTTCGCGACGAGGAGTGGACCGCTGCTAGCGTCGGGGCGTGGCGAACCGGCGTGCCACGATCCTGCGATCCGGCGTGATCTTCTCCGTCGCGCTGGCCGTGCGGCTCGCCGTCTGGTCGCAGCTTGCGGGCCATCCTCTCTTTCGCGCTCCGCAGCTCGACTCGCTCGAATACGTCTCCTGGGCCTCCGCGATTGCCGCCGGAGATCTCCGGTGGCCGTCTCCTCCGCCGCACGGGCCGGGCTACCCGTTTTTCCTGGCCGGCGTCTTCCGGCTCTTCCCGGGTTCGCTTCCGGCGGCTTCCGTCGCGCAGGCGCTCCTCGGGGCCTCGACCTGCGTCGCGGTCGCCGCGCTCGCCGGAATCTGGTTCGGGCCGCTCGCGGCCTGGGCAGCCGGGCTTCTTCTGGCATTCCACGGCGTCGCCGTCTGGACGGACGTCTCGCTGCTTGCCGAAGGGCTTCTTCTCCTCCTGATGACGGGGGTTCTCCTCTGCCTCGGCAACGCTCCGGTGACGTTAGCCCGCGCCGTCCTGGCCGGCGCTCTCACGGGCCTGTCGGCGCTCGTTCGGCCGACCGCTCTCGTCCTCCTGCCGATCGTCCTGGTCACTGTTGCTCGCCGCGAGGGGTGGAGACAGCGGGGATTCCGAATGGCGGGGCTCGCCGCGGGTGCCGCCGGCCTCGTTCTTTTTCCTGTCAGCGTTGCTAACTGGCGTGCGAGCGGCGCGCCGCTGCTCGTCCAGGGGCACGGCGGATTCAATTTCTGGATCGGCAATTCGCCATCCGGCACCGGGCTTCCCACCGTCCGTCCCGGAGCCCGCTGGGACCGTCTCGAAGCCGAGGCGGCTCGCAACGGCTTTCAATTGCCGGCCGAGCAGGATCGCTTCTTCTTTCGCAAGACCCTCAAGGAAATCTCCGCCTCGCCCCTCGCATACCTGAGGCTCCTCGGGAGAAAGCTCCTCTGGACGATCCAGGCGGACGAAATCCGCGACCCGTTCAGTTTTTCCTTCTTCGAGAAGGCTTCGCCGCTGCTTGCGGCGCTGCCCGGTTTCGCGCTGCTCTTTCCGCTCGCCCTCGCGGGGATCCTCGTCCCCGCGCGCTCGCGCCCGCGCCCCGCGCTTCTCCTCGCCGGAGTCGCCGCAACCGCGGGCACCTGTGTCCTGCTCGTGACGAGCTCCCGCTACCGCCTCCCCTTCGTGGTCGCTCTCGTTCCCTTCGCCGCCGCGGGACTCGTTACCGGAATCGAAATCGTGCGCGAGCGATCAGCCCGGCCGGCGATGCTGGCCGGCGTCCTCGCGGCGGGAGTTGTGCTCTGCCGGCTGACGGTCCACGCTCCGAGCCACATCCATGCCGAAGAGTGGAGCGCGACCGGTTATGCGCTCGTTCACCTGCGGGAGTCAGACGATGCCGAAAGGGCCTTCCGCAAGTCGATCGAAGAGGATGCGCGCTGGAGCCCGGCCTGGGCCGGCCTGGGAGTCGTCGCGGCCAACCGCGGAGATCCGGCCGGCGCCGAGAATTTCTTCAAGAAGGCGCTTTCTCTCGAGCCGGACAATCTTGCCGCGCAACAGGAGTTGGGGACTCTGCTCGAAAGCCGGGGCCGGTTCGCCGACGCGGAGGCGGTCTATCGCCGCGCTCTCGAGATTGCTCCGGGCGACGCCGTGTTCGGCCGCGCTCTGGCTCGAACGCTTCTGGCGGAGGGCCGCCTGCCCGAAGCCCTGACGCTCGCGCGTCGCCTCCTCGCGCGCAATGCCGAAGACGCCGCTGCCCATCTGCTCCTCGCGCGCGCTCTCGGGGCGCAGCACCAGACCAGGCCCGCCGCGTTGGAGGCCGCGCAAGCCGCGCGGCTCGATCCCGGAAACGGCGAAACGCACTTCACGCTCGCCATGCTCCGCATCGAGGCCGGGGAACTGGACGCGGCCGAGGAGTCACTCCGACGAGCGGAGACCCTCGGGGCAGATCCCCGGCCGCTCGGGTTGGCCCGAGCGCTCCTCTGCCGTTCCCACGGTCAGCTCGCGGAGGCCGACGGGATTCTCCGCCGGGTGCTCGCGCGCGACCGCGACTACAAGCCGGCGGCCGCGTTGTTGTTGCAGAACGCTCGCGCTCGCGGCAAAGAGAATGAGGCGCTCGATTATCTGCACGGTCTTGCGGCGCCCGGGTCCTGACGACTCGAGCTTCCCCTAATTCGTACTGGCAGCCGGCTCGGGATCGGCAGATCGCGGCCCGGCTAAGGTCCACGGCAAGAAGGGCTTGGCGGTATGCTGGACGTCGAAAAGGTCCCTCTCTGAAATTCTCTTGACATTCCGAGGCGCATCTGTCAAAGTATTTCAATCGTCGCGCGATTCCGGAAACGGGGTCGCGCGATTTTGTTTTTCCACGAACTCGATCTCTAATTCCCTGACACGCCGGGAGTTCGTCTTGGGGCTGCGCCTCTCCCCGCTCGCCGGCTCGCTCGCAGACGCGTCGAATCACCGCGCAGAAGGCCCGTTCCGTCGGTTCTTGTCCGCGGGACGATGCGGCCCCTCGACGATTTCGCTTCGCCCTGCCTCCCGGCGCCATGAATCATAGAATCGCCGGTTCATGGCCGACGCGCGCAGGCTCTACCTCGTGGACGCGATGTCCAACATCCATCGCGCCTACCACGCCATCCAGCGCCTCTCGACCTCGGCCGGCAAGCCCACCAACGCCATCTACGGATTCGTGACGATGCTGCGCAAGATGCTGCGCGAGCACACCCCCGATTACGTCGCCGTCGCCTGGGACGGCCCGGAACGCACCGTGCGCCACGATGCCTACGCCGAGTACAAGGCCAACCGTGTTCCGATGGCTTCCGACCTGGCCTCCCAGATCCCCGACATCCGCCGCGCTCTGGACGCCTACCGGATCCCGATCCTCGAACTGCCGGGCTACGAAGCCGACGACGTCATCGGGACGCTCTCGAAGAAGGCCGCGGCGCAGGGATTCGACGTCGTGATCGTGACGGCGGACAAGGACATGCTGCAGCTCGTGTCTCCGGGAATCCGCGTATTCCACACGGGGCGGGAGCGTTTCCTCGACGACGAGGGGGTCCAGGAGTTCTTCGGCGTAGCCCCGCGCCAGGTCAAGGACGTCCTCGCTCTCATGGGAGACAGCGTGGACAACATCCCCGGTGTGCCCGGCGTCGGGCAGGTGACGGCGAAGAAATGGATTGCGCAATACGGCGACCTCGACACGCTCCTCGCGAAGGCGGACGAGATCAAGGGCAAGGTCGGCGAGAGCCTGCGGCAGCACAAGGAGGCGGCCGTCCTCTCGCGCACCCTGGTCGAGATCCCGACCGACCTGCCGATCCCCTTCGAGCCGGCGGCGCTCCAGCGCTCGGAACCCGACGCGCGGAAGCTGAAGGACCTGTTCGTCGAGCTGGAGTTCCATTCCCTGGCGGCCGAGATCGGAGCGGAGGCCGCGGCCCCTCCCGAGATCGCGTTCGGCCGCATCGAGCGCGGCGCCGCCTTCGCGGTCGGCGCGGGCGAGCCCTTCGGCGCCGCGCTCCTGACGGCGAAGGATCGGGTCCTGCTGGCTGTCGCGGGGGCCGGGCGAGTCGAGATCGCGGAAGAGACGGCGGGAGAGATCCTGGAGCGCTGGAGGAGTCTCGATCGTCCCGGCCGGGAGATCTGGCTGGCCGACGCCAAGCCGGTGGACACGCTCCTCGCCCGGGCCGGCCGCTCCGTCGCGGGAGATGTCTTCGACGTCTGCCTCGCTCAGTACGTCCTGTCGCCGGGCGTGGGAAGCTCGGACTTCGAGCTGATGGCCTTCCAGCGTCTCGGGCAGAAGGTGACGGCGGACAAGGAGGCGGGGGTCGTCTCCTGCGCCCTTCCCGAGGGGTACGCGATCGAGACCGCGGACCGCTGGCTCGCGGAGCGCGCCTCGGTCACGCGGGACCTGGCCGCGAAGTTGAAGCCGGAGCTTTCCGGCCGCCCGGCGCTCGAGAAGATCTATCGGGAGATCGAGCGGCCCCTGACCCCGGTCCTGGCGCGGATGGAGATTCACGGAGTCGCGATCGACGTGCCGCTCCTGAAAGAGATGTCGGCGCGGATGGAGAAGGACCTGCGCGCTCTCGAGCAGAAGATCTGGGCGGAAGCCGGCGAGGAATTCAACATCAACTCCCCGGTGAAGCTCGGCCAGATCCTCTTCGAGAAACTGGGATATCCGGCCGGCAGGAAAACGGCCAAGACGAGGTCCTCCTCGACCGGCGTCGAAGTGCTGAGCGAGCTGGCACAGCAGGGATATCCCGTTCCGCGCCTGACGCTCGAGTACCGGGAGATCGCGAAGCTCAAGGGGACGTACGTGGACGCGCTCCCGGCGCTCGCGGACGCCGAGGGGCGAGTCCACACGTCCTTCCGGCAGACGGTCGCCGCGACCGGCCGCCTGTCCTCCTCGGACCCGAACCTCCAGAACATCCCGATCCGCACCGCGGCGGGCCGGGAGATCCGGCGGGCCTTCATCGCGCCGCCGGGGAAGAAGCTCGTCGTCGCGGATTACTCGCAGATCGAGCTGCGCATCCTCGCGCACATGTCGGGGGACGAGAATCTCATCGCGACCTTCGAACAGGATACGGACATCCATCGGGCGACGGCGGCGAGGCTCTTCGGCGTCTCCCCGGACCTCGTGTCCCACGAGATGCGCAACGCCGCCAAGCGCATCAACTTCGCGTTGCTCTACGGCATGGCCGCCTTCACGCTCGGAAAAGAGCTGGGCGTCTCGACGGCGGAGGCCAAGAGCTACATCGATTCCTACTTCAATCAGTTCCCGAAGGTCCGAGACTGCCTGGACGGGATCCGGGAGCAGGCGCGGAAGACTCGCGAAGTCACGACGCTCTTCGGGCGCGTGCGCCCGATCCCGGAGATCGCCGCGTCCAACCCCAACGTCCGCGGCAACGCCGAGCGGATGGCGGTCAACGCTCCTTTCCAGGGCTCCGCCGCGGACATCATCAAGATCGCCATGCTGCGCCTGGACAAGGAGCTGTCGCGAAGAGGCTCCCCGGCGAAGCTGCTGCTTCAGGTGCACGACGAGCTCGTCCTGGAAGCGCCCGACGAGGAGGTCGAAGCCGTGCGGGTGCTCGTCGGAGAGGTCATGGAGGGGGCCGCGCAGCTCCGCGTTCGCCTCGTCGTCCACGTCGGAGCGGCCGGCGACTGGCTCTCCGCCAAGTGAGGTCAGTTCGTTATACTTCTCCGGAAATCATGAGACAAGGCCGGAATCTTCTTCTGGCACTCGCGATGACGGGAGCGGCGGGCGTCTGCTCCCTGCCCGCGCAGACGACTCCGTCGCCGACGCCGGCGGCCGCGGCGATGCCCGCGTCCGCTCCCGCGGAAACGCCGACCCCGGGAGCGGAAGCGGCCGTCCCGCCGGCGGGCGCGCCGGCTCCCGCGCCGACGATCACGAACACGCCTCTGCCGTCTCCGACACCCGTTCCGATGGGCCGCTCCTCCGCGGCGCCTGGCGGAGACGCCCGTGATCTCCATCTCACGCCTGGGGACCGAGAACCCGTTCGGTCTCGCGGCGGAGGAACCGGCGGCACTTGCGCCCAAGCTCGAATTCCCGCAGAGCATCGTCACCGTTGCCCTCTTCGCGGCGGTGCGCGTGGATCCGACGGGCAGAGTGGTGCAGTCCAGGATCGTCCGCGATCCGATCCCCTCTCTGGCGGCGGATTCCCGGCGGTCTTTCGAGCAGCGCTGGTCGTTCGATCCCGCTGTCAAGGCGGGACAGCCCGTCGAGACATGGGCGAGCCTTGGACTGGACCTCCAGGTCGAAGTCCGGCCGAGAGAGGAACAGGCGGCGATGACGCCGATCACGCCGGCAACGCCGCTGCCGGCGCCGTTCGCGTGGGGAGACGACAAGGCCTGGTTCGACAACTTCAAGGCCGTGGTTCCCACCGACGGAACGGTGCCGCTGGAGCAGGTGGACACGACGGCGAGCCCCAAGAAGACAAAATGGCTTGCCGACTCCTACAAGGGCCCCTTCTCCTGCCGCTTCTGGGTCAAGGTCAGCGCCGCCGGGCGGATCGAGAAAGTCGTCCCGATCCAGGTCAGCGACCCCGTCCTGATTGCCTACATGCGGAAGACCGCGCCGGGCTGGGTCCTGCGGCCCGCGCGCGTCAAGGGGCAGCCGGTCGATTCGTGGAACGAGCTGAACGTGTCGGGCGTGGTGAGCTACTCGATCGAGATCAAACAGATCAACAACCTGCGCAAGACCTTCGCCGGGCAGTAAATCCGTCCGTCACTGAGGAGCGGCGCGCTTGTCATTCCGAGGAGCGCAGCGACGAGGATCTGCTCCACGGGTTCTCTCGAAGCAAATGCGCCGGAGACTCCGAGACTCGAGGTCGCGAGAGCAGATCCCTCGCTTCGCTCGGGATGACAGAGAGGAGAGTGCGAGGCTAGATTGGGAGGATCTGCCTCTTTTCGCCGACTCTGCGGGTGACTTTGGTGGCGTCGAGGTGCTCGAGAAGGGGGATGGCGAGGCGGCGGGTCAGGCCGAACATCTCCTTGAACTCGCCGACGTCGAAGGTCTGCTTTCCCGATCCGCGCAGACGCGCGATCACTTCTTCGACGGGCTCCCGCGCGATGAGCCAGCCGCCGGGAAGGCGCAGGAGAGGGCCCTTCTTGACGAGATACGCGGCAAGGCCTTCGACGACCTTCTGCTTATGGCCGATCTCGCCAGCCACGTCCGCGATGGAAGGGGGATCGAGTCCCCGGCGGCGAAACGCCTCGGCGACGCGAGCGGAGAGCTCGCGCTCGGCCCCCGCCAGCTCCTCTCTTCCGGGAATCCTCGCTTCCTCGCCGGCGACGACGAAGGCGCCGCGCGCGACGAGAGCCCTTTCCACGGCCTCGGCCCACCGCGGATCGGCGGAGCCAAGGAGCCTCGCGAGGAGAGTCCCTCGAGAAACCCCCACCGATCCGCTCGCCTCTCGAAGGCCTCGCTCGATCTCCGACCGCGCGCGGGCCGCCAGACGCGCGAGGGCGTCCTCCCCGGCGTAGCGTTCGGGAGAACGCCGCAACGCGTGCGCGCGGCCGCGAGCGATTGGATCGGCCATGGCGGCGCGGACTTCCTCGCGGCTGACGCCGGCCCGGGCCGCGAGCGACTCCTCGCCGGCCCCGGCCTCCCGGGACTGCTCGACCCAGGCGAGGAGTTTCTCGGAAAGACCGCCATCCAGCCGATCGAGCTCTGCGAGAATCTCCGGCGTCGCGCGGCGCACCGGCGGCCACAGGGGATCCAGGATCGCGCCTCCGCCGATCGTCTCGACGGGTGAGAGACGCCGCACGACGAAGCGGTCGCCGGGAATCGCGGCCACGGGCTGCGAGAGCCTGAGCTGGACTCTTCCGGTCTCGCCTCCCCGCAGGACCCGGCCGTCCAGGACGCGCGCGATGGCGCGGGCCTCGGAAGAGTAGTGATGAAACGAGAGTCGGTCGCCGCTCTTGACGGGAGGAGCGCCGGCCAGCAGTTCCAGCCGCGCGGTCAGGAGGGCGCTCGTCGCGAACGCCCCGGGGGCGGCGAGGACGACGCCGCGCCGGACGTCTTCCAGCTCGACGCCGGCGAGGTTCGCGCTCACCCGCTCCCCCGCCCGAGCTTCCTCCGTCTCGCGGCCGTGGACTTCCAGCCGCCGGACGCGCACGGGTTTGCGCGCGGGCAGGAGCTCGAGCCTCTGGTCGCGGGAGATCGTGCCGCTCACGAGGCTTCCCGTGACGACGGGACCGAACCCGACGATCGAGAACGCCCGGTCGATCGGAAGGCGGGCGCCGCGGGCCTCGCGATCCGAAGATTCCTCTTCGAGCGCCAGCCGGAGGAGCGAGCGCTTCAATTCCGGCAGACCTTCTCCGGTCTGGGAGGAAACGGGCACGATCTCCGCTCCCTCCAGAAAGGAGCCGCGAATCAGATCGCGGGCGTCGGAGACCGTGACTTCGACGAGCTCGCGCTCGACGCGATCGATCTTGGTCACGGCGACGAGGCCCTTCCGGATGCCGAGCAGCCGCACGATCTCGAAGTGCTCGCGCGTCTGCGGCATCACCGCCTCGTCCGCCGCGATGACGAGGAGCACGGCGTCGATTCCCCCGGCGCCCGCCAGCATGTTGCGCACGAAGCGCTCGTGGCCCGGGACGTCCACGAAGGAAAGCCGCACGCCCTCCCACTCCGCGTGAGCGAACCCGAGATCGATCGTGATGCCGCGCCGCTTCTCTTCCGGCAAACGGTCCGCGTCGATCCCCGTCAGGGCCTTGACGAGGGCGGTCTTGCCATGGTCGATGTGCCCGGCAGTGCCCACCAGAAACCTCTTCATGGCAAGAAGGCTACCGCGAGTGAGCCGTGAAGACGGTAGGCGTCAGAGGCGTCAGGCGAAGCGCGGAACAGAGGCACAGCTCCGTCCTTCGTCTCCCGTCTACCGTCTGCCGTCTACCGTCTCTGGGGCGGTGATAGCCTCTTTCCGACATGCAAAGGCGCGATCGAGCAGGATCTGAAGGCCGCCATGAAGAGCGGCGACAAGAGGCGCGTTTCGACGCTCCGTCTCCTTCTCTCGGTTCTCAAGAACGAACGGATCAACTCGCAGCGCGAGCTCACCGGCGAAGAGGCGGAAGCGGTCATCCGGAGGGCGGTCAAGCAGCGCAAGGAATCGATCGAGGTCTATGACCGCACCGGCAGGGCGGACCTGGCCGCCGCGGAGAAGGAGGAGCTCGGCATCCTCGAGGCCTACCTGCCGCAGGCAATGCCCGACGCGGAGCTGGAGGAGACGGTGCGCGCGATCATCTCCGAGAAGGGTTTCTCCTCGGCGAAGGACGTCGGGCAGCTCATGAAGGAGCTGATGGCGAGACACCGCGGGCGGGTGGACGGAAAACGAGCCCAGGAGATCGCCCGCAAACTGCTGCCGTGATCCCGGACGAGGGCGGTCCGGCCCGTCGGCGCGAGGAGGTCGAGGTCAAGCTTCCTTGTGAAGACCTCGATCGGGCGCGCGGAAAACTCCGCGATCTCGGCGCCACTCTCCGGAGGCCTCTCCATTTCGAGTCCAACGACCTGTACGACGACCAGGAGGGCCGTCTCGCGGCGTCCGGGCGCGTCCTGCGCCTGCGGCGCGCGGGAGACACCGCGCTGCTGACATACAAGGGGCCGGCCCGTTTTGCCGGCGGCGTCAAGACGCGGGAGGAGCGCGAGACCGGAGTCTCCGATCCGGAGGAGACCGAAGCGATCCTGATCGCGCTGGGATGGACTCGCCGTTTCCGCTACGAGAAGAAGCGGGAGGAGTGGACGCTCGAGGGCTGCGCCGTGGCCCTGGACCAGACGCCGATCGGGAACTTCGTCGAAGTCGAGGGAGACCCGCCAGGCATTCGCCGCGCTGTTGTCGCGCTCGGCCTCGACTTCGCGGATGCGGTTCCCTACACCTACGCCCGGCTCTACGCCGAGCGCCGAAAGGAAGACCCGAAACTCCCCGCCGACATGATCTTCCAGAAGACCGTGACCTTGGCCGGAAGACGGGAGACGGTAGAGGCGTAGACGTATTCACGACTCCTGCGACAGGTTCTTCGTCTCCCGTCTCACGTCTTCACGTCTCACGGCGTGCCATGAAGGCCTTCCTCCTCGCGGCGGGGAGAGGCGTGCGCTTCCGGCCCGTCACGGAGTCAATCCCCAAGCCTCTCTTTCCCTACCTGAATGTCCCGTTGATCCGGTCGCACCTCAGGAGATTGGCGCGGAGCGGCATCCTTGAAGCGGGCGTCAATCTTCATCATCTTGGCGAAAAGATCGAACGCCATCTGCGCGACGGCGCGGCGGATCTCCCGAAGTTGAGCTTCTTCCCGGAGCCGGAGATCCTCGGCACCGCGGGCGCTCTGCGAAACGCCGCCGGATGGCTCGCCGACGGAGACTTCCTGGTCGTCAACACGGACACGGTGATCGAGCCCGACATCCCGGCGCTTCTCGCCCGCCATCGCGAGACCGGGCGCCCGGCCACGCTCCTCGTCGTGGAGAATCGGAATCCCGATCGGTACACGCCGCTTCAGGCCGAAGGGGACCGAATCACGGCATTCGGAAAGCCGGTCTCCCGCCCGCTCCTGTACACGGGCGTCTGCGTCCTGTCCCCGACGCTCCTCCGCCGGATCCCGCCCGGGCCGGCGGCGCTCGTCGCCGATCTCTGGGCACTTCTCCTGCGAGAGACGCAAAACGAGATCGGCTGGCTCCTGCACCGCGGCCCCTTCGAGGATCTGGGCCGCCCGAGCGATTTCCTCCGCGCGTCGCTCGAAGCGCTGGACCGCGGCGGAGCGTTTCCCGAAGGGGGAGGAAGTTTCGACGCCGGCAGCCGGGTCCTGTCCTACGAGCCGGTCTCGACCTTCCAGGTCTCCCGCAGTGTCCTCGGCCGGGCGCGGATCGGCGCTCGAGCGCGCATCGCCGACAGCGCCGTCTGGGACGGCGTCGAGATCGGCGACGGCGCTTCGATCCGAGGATGCCTCGCGGCCGGCGGAAGGGTCCTTCCCGGCGCGCGACACGACGGCGTTCTCCTCTGGCCGGGCGAAGACGGCCTCGCCGCCGAGCATCCGCTCTCCTGATCGTTTCATTGCTTCCACTCCCTGTCTCCGCGCCGGTAGTAGAGCGTGCGCACCTTGGCCGTGCGGCCGAAGACGCGCACGACGGCCATCCGGTCGTGCCCATCCCACAGGTAAACCGAGCCTGGCGTGCTTTCGCCCGTCGGAGACAACGAGCAGATGTCCGACGAGTTGAAACGGATGGGATCGTCCAGACGGTCGAGCGCTTGTCCCGGATCGCCGGGATCGGGGACACGGCTGCCTTTCAGGATCCCGGGCATCACGTCGTTGCGGTCCCACGGAAACGCGATGCCCAGAGGCCGGTCCACGCCACTCTGGATGTCGGCGGTGCGGATGCCGTTGCCGTTGCCGTCCACGTAGAGGGCCCATTCGTAGCGATCCCCGTTCTTCCGGAACTTGATCCCCACGTGGCGCCCCCGGGCGATCGCGTAGGCGCGGGCCCGCAGAAACGCGGCGCTCGCTTGAGCGGCGCCGGATCTGACCGAAAGGGCGGCACGCAAGCGCATCGCCCCCGGCGCGGCCACGGCGGTCGCCGCCGCCAGCATCGCCAGAACGGCGACGAGCTCTACGGCGGAGAAGCCGGCGCGGCAGGGAAGGGGCCCGGAGCCGCGGATGCGGCTCCGGGCGGGCGGAGAGATCACCGTCCTTTGCCCACCGGGACGGCGTTGCGGGCAGACCTGGATCCCGCGGAGCTCCCGCGGGTGCCTTTGGAGGAGACCTTCTCGGAGAGCGTCGTCGGGCCGGAGAGCGCCAGGTAGGGCTTGAGCGAGGTGAAGAGCTTTTCGCCGATCCCCTTGACCTCCATCAGATCCTCGACCCTGGCGAACGAGCCGTGTGCCTGGCGGTACTCGACGATGCGCTCGGCGACTTTGTCGCCGATGCGCGGAAGGTTCGCGAGCTCCTTGGCGGAAGCCTGGTTGATGTTGACCTTCTTGCCGGCTGCCATGTCGGCCGCGTCGGCGAAGAGACCCGACGCGCCGAGGATCGCCACGAGGGCGAGCGCGAGGCGGCCGGACGTTCGGAAATTCATCGTTGACTCACTTTCGAAGAAAAGTTTCGTGTCATCGGTTTCTTGTGACCATTGGCTTTTTGTCCTCATCGGGTCCCTGCGATCAGGCGTTCTCCATCGGCACCTCCTTTCGTCTTGGAGCACCGGAGAAGGCGAGAGGCGTGCCGCTCTCACCGGAATGGAGCAACTGAAGCAGCCAGAGATGTTTGCCGCTCGAAGGAGAGACCGGGCCCCAATTGAGCCCGTCAAATGGACTTGCCGCGAGAAGGCTGCGGCTCCGCACAAGCGGGCCCGGATCAGAGACTTACGGCTCCGCAAGAAGCTTCTGACACGTGTCAGAGACTTTTGTCACCGGATACACTCCGGCGCCATGGAAATCGTGGTCGGCGTTTCCGGGGCCTCCGGGGCGCTTCTTGCCCGCCGCTTCGTCCAGATCGCGCTCTCGGCGCGAGGCCTGGCGCGTCTTCACCTGGTCTTTTCCGAGGCGAGCCTTCAGGTCGCCAGGGGGGAGCTGGATTCCGGGATCCTCACGGCGCGGGACTGGGTGTCACGCCTCGAAGCACGCAAAGATGCCGCCGGCCGCATCCAGATCCACGACAACGGGGAAGTGGGCGCCTCGATCGCCTCCGGGTCCTATCCTGTTTCCGGGATGATCGTGATCCCGTGCAGCGCCGGCACGCTCGGCGCGATCGCCAACGGGATCTCGCGGGATCTCCTGCAGCGCGCGGCCGACGTGACGCTCAAGGAGCGCCGGCCGCTCATCCTCTGCTTCCGCGAATCGCCTTACTCGCTCATCCACATCGAGAACATGAGGCGGGCCGCGCTCGCCGGGGCGACCATCGCGCCCCCCTCCCCCGCGTTCTACATCGCCGAGCCATCCGTCGAGAGGTTTCTCGACGCGTATTGCCTGCGGATCGCGAGGCTGCTCGGTCTCGAAGTCTCCGGAGAGGACTATCAATGGAAGGGCGATTCTCCAGGGCGCGACCCGCGAACGGCCCGGCGCCGGCGGTGAGTCTTCCGGCGCTCTCCCGGTCGCTCAAGACGACCCTGGAGATGATCAAGTTCTCGCACACGCTCTTCGCGCTGCCTTTCGCCCTGCTCGCCGCGGTGCTGGCGGCGCGAGGCCTGCCGTCATGGCCGACGCTCGCCAAGATCCTGCTGGCCATGGTCGGTGCTCGCAGCGCGGCGATGTCGCACAACCGGCTGGCCGATCACGCGATCGACGCCGCGAACCCTCGCACGGCTTCGCGCGCCCTTCCTTCCGGCGCGATCTCGGCCGGCTTCGTCAGGGTCTTCCTCGCGGGCTCGGTCGTTCTCTTCCTCCTCGCCGCGGCGAGCTTGAATCGCCTGACCCTCGCCCTCTCGCCCGCGGCGCTCGCGCTTCTTCTCCTCTATTCCTACACGAAGCGCTTCACCTGGCTTTCGCACCTCGTCCTCGGCCTGTGTCTGGCGCTCGCGCCCATCGGGGCGTGGATCGCCGTCAGCGGAAGCTTCGCGTGGACTCCCATCCTCCTCGGGCTCGCGGTTCTCTTCTGGACGGCCGGCTTCGATATCCTCTACGCCCTCCAGGACGAGGACCACGATCGCCGCGCCGGGCTGAAATCCCTGCCGGCGCGCTGGGGGGCGAGGACGGCGCTCGCCGTCTCGGCCGCGCTCCACGCGGCGATGATTCCGCTGCTTCTCGCCGTCTGGCGCCTCTCGGGAGGAGGCGCTCTCTTTGCCGCCGGAATCCTCGCGACCGCGGCCGCTCTCCTGTACCAGCACGTCATCGTCAAGCCCGGAGACCTCTCCCGGATCAACACCGCCTTTTTCACGGCGAACGGATTCGTCTCCGTCATCCTCGCCCTCTGCGGAATCGCCGACGTCCTGCTGTCGCCCCCCGTCGTGATCCCCTGTCATTCTCGAGCGAAGCGAAGAATCTGCTCCCGTTCAGCCGCGCGTTCAGCCGCGCGCGAGGACGACGGTCTCGCCGGAGAAATAGTCGTAGGGCCGGCGGTCGAAGCCGCCGTAGATCTCGACGCTGCCGAAACCGGCGCGGAAAAGCAGGTGCTCGATCTCGTAGCGGAAGAAATGGCGCATCTGCGTCCGCAGCGTCTGGCTCTCGGGGGGCGAGCCCGGGCGGCGCCGCTCGTAGCGGAACGCGACCTCGGAGACCTGGCTGACCGGGTCGCGCCGCACGCTCGTGAAGCGGACGATCTCGGTCTCTCCTTCCCGCCAGCGCGCCTCCTCGAATTCCTTCTCTTCCATCTGCGCGACCCGCTCGAGCTTGGGCGCGAAGACGTCGAAGGCAAAGACCCCGCCGGGGGCGAGATGGCGGCGCACCGCGGCCAGGCAGGCGAGCTGATCCTCGACGGTCAGGAGGTGCTGGAAGGCGCGGAACGCGGAGAAGATGAGGGCGAAGCGGTCCGGCCCGAGATCGAAGTCCTCCATCCTGCCCGTCACGAGCCGCAGATTGTCCGGAAGGCCCTTGCTCCGGAATTCCTCGAGCATCGCCTCGGAGGGATCCAGACCCACGCACGCGATGCCGTCCCGGGCGATCGGAAGGAGAACCCGCCCGGTGCCGCACCCCAGTTCGAGCACCGGCCCGCCCGCCTCGCGCGCCAGGCCGCGGTAGAAGTCCGCGTCCCCGGAGCGGCTCCGAAAGAGCTCAAACGCGCTATCGCAATAGTGGGCGCCAGCGGGTCCGTAGGCGTCGTCGTCCTGCACGGCGCGGCAATTCTACGCGCCGCCATCAATGCGGCTAGAATCGCGCGCGATGGCGATCCCCTCCGAAGGCGATGTCCCGCTGCGCCACGTCGCGATCGACGGGCCCATCGGCGTCGGCAAGACGTCTCTCGTCGAGCTGCTGGCCCGGCGGTTCCACGGCACGAAGATCCTGGAGGACGTGGACAACCCGTTCCTGCCCGAGTTCTACAAGAGGAAGAAGGGCGCCGCGTTCCAGACGCAGCTCTTCTTTCTCCTGTCGCGCTACCAGCAGCAATGCGAGATCGCGCAGATCGATCTCTTCACGACGCTCGTCGTCGCCGACTACCACTTCCCCAAGGACAAGATCTTCGCCTGTCTGAACCTCGACGACTCGGAGCTCCTGATCTACGACCGCCTCTACACGCTCCTGTCCGAGTCCGTCCCAAAGCCGGATCTCGTAATCTATCTGCAGGGATCGCTCGAGACCTGCATGAGGCGCATCAAGAGAGCGTCGCGCGCGGTCGAGAAGGGAATCACGCCGGAATACATCGCCCAGTTGATCGAGGCCTACAACTACTACTTCTACCACTACGAGGAGACGCCGCTTCTCGTCGTGAACACCAACGAAATCGACTTCGTCAACCGTCCCGGGGACTTCGACGACCTGGTCGCCCAGATCCAGCGAGCGAAGAAGGGCGTGCAGTACTACGTCCCCGCCGCGAGCCGGTAACTGGCTTCGACTGCGGGGACGGGGAGACTGGGGGACTGGGTGATGCTGTTCTTGCTTCTCTCCCAGTCTCCCACGTCTCCCAGTCTCCCAGTCGGAAACCGGCGCCGAAATCCCGGTATAATCAGAGGGTCGCCCTGATCGGCCGTGATCCCGATGACCGGGACATGGACCGAAAGGCACGGAGCGCAAAATGGCAACCCTGTCCGAGACCTCCCCTGTCACGGTCCCCGACCTGATCGCCGCGAAGGGGCGCGAGCCCATCGCGATGATGACCGCCTACGATGCCCCGTCGGCGGCGCTGCTCGACGAAGCGGGGCTGGATGTCCTGCTGGTCGGCGACTCCGCCGAGATGACCGTCTACGGCCGGCAGAACACTCTCTCGGCGACGATGGATTCGATGCTCCGGCACGCGGCGGCCGTCGCCGGGGCGGCGAAGCGGGCGCTCGTCGTTGGGGACATGCCCTTCCTCTCGTACCAGACGAACGTCTCCGAGGCGGTCGCCAACGCCGGGCGCTTCCTGTCGCAAGCCGGCTGCGCGGCGGTGAAGGTGGAGGGGGGCCGGCGCATGTGCTCGGCTCCGTCGAAGCGATCCTCTCCGCCGACATCCCCGTCATGGGACACGTCGGCCTGACTCCCCAGTCCTACCGGAAGTTCGGGGGCTTCAAGGTCCAGGGGCGGGAGACCGCCGCCGCCCGCGAGATCCTGGAGGACGCCGCCGCGCTCTCGGAAGCGGGCTGCTTCGCGATCGTTCTCGAGTGCGTTCCCGACGGGCTGGCGGCGGAGATCACGCGGACGATTCCCGTCCCCACGATCGGAATCGGCGCCGGCGCCTCCTGCGACGGACAGGTCCTGGTCTTTCACGACGTCATGGGCCTGTCGCCCGAAGTCAGCCCCCGCTTCGTGCGGCGCTACGCGAATCTCGCCCCGATCATCGAGGAAGCGGCCCGCGCCTTCACCCGGGACGTCAAGAGGCGCTCTTCCCGAGCCAGGCCGAGTCGTATTTCGCCGGGAAGGCGCCGGCTCTGCGGCGAGTCCGCTGAGGCGACGTCCGCCAGGACTCAGAGCGGAAGCTTCAGCCGGCGCAGCAGATCCCTAAAGCGGGGGTCCGACCGAATGCGGTCGTACTCCGGCATGACGATGTAGGGCAGGTTGGGATCGCGCATCTCGAAAGCCTTCTCGAGCCAATCGAGGGCCGGACCGTTCTCGCCCGCGCTCAGATACATGCGGCTGACCTCCGTCGGGACTACGAAGGCCTGGCGAGAACGCACCGCGAGCGCTTCCGCGGCCCGCTTCATCGCTCCCGCATAGCCCGTTTCCGCATAGCCCTGCTCGAAGGCTTCCAGGATTTCACGATCGGCGGCGTAGGTCGTCTTGTCCTCCGCCAGGGCCTCCCGAAACGCTCCCTTGCAGAAGAAGGCGTTCTGCAGAGCGTATCGGGCGACCGGAGCGTCCGGCTGCGCGCGCAGCGCCTTGCGCGCCTGGGCGATCGCCTCGTCGTATCGGCGCCAGTACACGAGATCGACGGCGTAGATGCTCTGATAGAGCGCATTGAACGGATCCAGCTCCAAGGCCCGCTCGATCTGCGACCTCGCCTCGTCCGGACGGCGCATGAAGTTCAGGTAGTGCGAGTAGAAGGCTCGCACCTCCGCATAGTTCGGGTTGAGCTCGATCGATCGCTTGAACTCCGGCTCGGCGGCAGGGAGATCCCAGTCATGCCAGGTTCGCAGCCCCGCAAGCGCCCAGTGAGCTTCCGCAAGGCTGTCGTCGAGCGCTACGGCTTTCAAGGCCGCCGCCTTCATCTGCGGCGCGGCGTCGCGGGGCGATGCCAATCCCATCTGGTTGCGGCCGGCCCAGACTAGCGCGAGGCCCGCGTAGGCCGGCGCGTAGTTCGGATCCTTCGCCAGCGCCAATTCGAAGTATCCCTGCGCCGCGTCGAGGTCCCCCGGCGTCAGTTTCGTCCAGAGCTGGGAGCCTTTCAGGTAGGCGTCGTACGCCTCGGGATTGACGGCACGCGCGTCGGCCAGGCGTCTCTCCTCGGCGGGCAGTAGCTTCAACGCCAGCGACCGCGCCACGCCCCGTGCGAGATCGCTCTGCAGGGACAGGATCCCCGCCAGCTCCCGCTCGTAGCTCTCGGCCCAGAGCTGAGTCTGATCCCGAACCGAGATGAGCTCCGCGGTCACCCGCACGCGGTTGCCCTCCCGGCGCGCGCTGCCCTCCAGGACGTAATCCACGCCGAGCTCCCGGCCGATCTGATCGATCGGTTTGTCGCTCTTCTTGTACCGAACGGCGGACGTACGCGCGATCACGCCCAGGCGACGCGGATGGAGGCGGCCGAGCTGCGTGATCATCTCCTCGGTCAACCCATCGCTGAAGTACTCCTGCGCGGGGTCCCCGGACAGGTTCGCGAACGGCAGCACGGCGAGCTTGATCGCGCCGCCCGGGGCTCCGATTCTTCCCAACAGCCGCCTGCGCAGACCTCCCAGATCGAGCCCGACGAGGGCCGCCAGGACAGCCAGCAACACGACGCCGGCCGCGGCGCTGCGCCGCCGTCCGAGCCGGCGGCCCCAGGCCGTCCGGCGTGCCGCCGTGCCCGTCTGCGCGACCCGGAGCGCCGCTTGCAGCTCGGATGCCCGCTGGAACCGCCGCTCCGGCTCCTTCTCCAGACAGCGCTCGATGACGCCACCAACCTCCGGAGGCACGGCCGCCGGCAGCGGCGCCGGCCGCTCCTTCAGGATCGCCGAGCTCACCTCGAACCCCGTTTGACCCTTGAAGGGCCGCCCGCCCGCGGCCATCTCGTAGAGCATTACCCCCAGAGCCCACACGTCGCTTCGAGCGTCGGCCGGCTCACCTCGCAATTGCTCGGGGGCCATGTATGGCAGCGTGCCCACCACGGCCCCAGCCTGCGTCAGCGTCGGATGCGATGCCGTGCTCGCCTCTCCCACATCGGTGGCGACGATCTGCTTGGCGAGCCCGAAGTCCAGCACCTTGGCCCGGCCACCGGGCGTCACCAGCACGTTGGCGGGCTTCAGATCCCGGTGCACGATTCCGCGATCGTGCGCGTGCGCCACGGCGTCGGCAATCTGCAGGCCGTAGTCGAGCACCCGCTCGACGGCGAGGCCCCCTTCAGGGATCAGCCGATCGAGCGACCGGCCTTCGATCAACTCCATGGCGATGTAGGTCTGGCCTTCGGCCTCGCCCACCTCATGAATCGTGCAGACATTGGGATGGTTCAGCGCGGCGACCGACCGCGCCTCTCTCAGCAGCCGCGGCCTCGCCGCCGCGTCGCCCATTGCCTCCGCCGACAACACCTTGATCGCGATGTCCCGGCCGAGCTTCTCGTCGTGCGCGCGGTACACCTCGCCCATCCCCCCGGCGCCAAGCCGATCGAGGATGCGATAGTGCCCAAGCGTTGTCTCAATCATCGGGACGGGCCGGGGCGGAGGTCGCGCCGAGACATCGCCCCGCGGATATTGTAGCCACACTCATGCCTCGCTCGCGGTCCCATCAGAGCAGATGCGCGGGATAAAGTAGTCTACCGCCCATGATGACCGTTCACGAGCTCAATTCGCTGCGGGAGGTTGTCCGCAAGGCGCGGGCCTCGGGCAATCCATCGGGTTCGTTCCGACGATGGGGGCGCTTCACGAAGGGCATCTCTCGCTGGTGCGCCGGGCGCGGAAGACGTGCGGATTCACGGTCGTCTCGATTTTCGTGAATCCGCTTCAGTTCGCGCCGGGCGAAGACTTCAACCGGTATCCGAGGCGGGAGGGGGAGGACGCCGCGCTGCTCGAGGCCGAGGGCGTGGACCTGCTCTACCTGCCCGACGCGGGCGAGCTCTACCCGCCGGATTTCTCGACCTCCGTCGAGGTCGCCCGAGTCTCGGAACGGGGAGAGGGCGCCGCACGGCCCGGCCACTTTCGCGGCGTGGCGACCGTCGTCGCGAAGCTCTTCCTCCAGGTCCAACCCGACGTCGCGTTCTTCGGACGAAAGGACCTGCAGCAGGTCGCCGTCATCCGCCGCATGGTGAGAGACCTGGACTTTCCGATTCGAATCGAAGTCGGAGAGACGGTGCGGGAGCCGGACGGCCTGGCGCTCTCCTCGCGAAACGCGTATCTCTCCGCCGATGAGCGGCAACTGGCCGCGGGCTTCCCCGCCGCCCTCTTCGAGGCGCGCGACCGGGTCGCGGCGGGAGAGCGCAACGTCGAGCAGCTCGAGCAGGATACCCTCCGGGATCTCCAGGCCGCCGGACTCGCGGTGGACTACGTCGAGGTCGTCGATCCCGCCACGATGAGCCGGCCGCCGGAGATCGAGTCCGGGTCGGCGCTCTGCGCGGCCGTCCGGGTCGGGAAGACCCGCCTGATCGACAACGTCGCCCTGCTGGAAGAGTGAGAGAATCGGGGGGAATCGGGTGATCGGGCGATCGGGTCGATCGGGTGATTGCCGCGATCCGAGATTCTCGACGCGATCATCCGATGAATCGATGAATCGATTAACTGATTGCACCAACTCGGGAGATCTCATGAGCACGACGACTGAAATCACCAAACCGCTTCCATCGACCGCGGCCGATCCACTTCTCTTCGGCGGACGGACTTTTACCTCGCGCCTGATCGTCGGCACCGGGAAGTACGCCTCGTTCCCGCTCATGAAGGAGGCCCTCGAGGCCTCGGGGTCGGAGATCGTGACGGTCGCCGTGCGCCGCGTCAACCTGACCGACCGGACGAAGGAGTCGCTGCTCGACTTCATCCCCGCCGGGATGACGCTCCTGCCCAACACGGCCGGCTGCTACACGGCCGAGGACGCCGTTCGCGCGGCGCGGCTCGGGCGCGAGGTCGGCCTCTCCCACTGGGTCAAGCTCGAGGTGCTGGGCGACGAACAGACGCTGTGGCCCGACAACGAGCAACTCCTGGCCGCGACGAAGACCCTCGTGAAGGACGGGTTCGTCGTCTTCCCTTACACCTCCGACGATCCGATCGTGGCGAGGAAGCTCGAGGACGCGGGAGCGGCGGCCGTCATGCCGCTCGGCGCGCCGATCGGGTCGGGTCTCGGGATCCAGAATCCCAACAACATCGCGATCATCCTGGAGCGCGCGAAGGTCCCGGTCATCGTGGACGCGGGCGTCGGCACGGCTTCCGACGCGTGCGTCGCGATGGAGCTCGGCGCCGCCGGGGTCTTGATGAACACGGGCATCGCCGGAGCGAAAGACCCGGTCCGGATGGCCGGGGCGATGCGCGACGCGGTGCGCGCGGGACGAGCGGCGTATCTTTCCGGACGAATCCCGAGGAAGCGCTACGCCACGGCTTCGTCTCCGCTCGAAGGGCGCATCGGCGGTTAAGCCGCGCTTTTTCCATCACTTAAAGGCGTCTCAATCGCCCGGCCGAGAACCCTCGATCCCGCTCGAGTCGTCCGGCGCCGCGCATCCGCGAAAAAACATCTTGCAACCGCGAAGATCGGCGTGTTACGGTGCGCCAGCTTTTACGAAGACCCCGCATAAGTGACTGCCGCCTTTATGTTTTTCCTTCCTCATTCCGTACGGTCCGGCGGGGAGACGTGCGCGTGCTCGAAAGGGGGTCGGTCCTAGAGAACCTTCCTTTCGGCGCCGCCGCGATCGGCGGAGCCACGATTCGAGACTCTGATTCGAAACTTTTTTTGACCGGGACCAAAGTCCCGGAGGGGTAAACCCAGGAGATCGGTAATTTCCATGATGCAGCAATATACGGACAAGAACCTCACCTGCGTGGACTGCGGCGGCACGTTCCTTTTCTCGGCCGATGACCAGGAGTTCTACGCGCGCAAGGGATTCACCAACGAGCCCAAGCGTTGCAAGCCCTGCCGCGACAAGCGCAAGGCTTCCTCGGGAGAGGGACGCGAACGCACGTTCTACGACGTGACCTGCGACGGCTGCGGCAAGCAGACGCAGGTCCCCTTCAACCCGACCAACGGCAAGCCGGTCTACTGCCGCGAGTGCTATTCCGCACGCCGCGCGCAACAGGCCTACTGAAGCTTCTTTTCACATTCGAAAGCCCCGGCGACCGCCGGGGCTTTTTTTTGCTATCGTCGCGCGGGACATCAGCCTTTGAATTCTTCGTCGTCAACAGCAATTCACCGCGGGCTTGCGCTCGAGGAGTCCATTGGAGCGACGCCGCTCGTCGAGCTCCCGCGCTTCTCCGGCGGGGCGGCGCGGATCTTCGCCAAGCTCGAGTGGTTCAACCCCGGCGGAAGCATCAAGGACCGCATCGCCCGCGCGATGATCGCGGACGCGGAGCGGAAAGGACTTCTCGCTCCCGGCGGCACGATCGTCGAGCCGACCTCGGGCAACACCGGCGTGGCCCTCGCCATGCTCGCGGCGGTCAAGGGCTACCGATGCGTGATCGTGATGCCGGAGGGGTACGGCCACGTCAAGGCCCGACTGATGGAGGCGCTCGGCGCGACCGTCGTCCGGACGCCGTCGGCGGACCTCATGGTCGGCGCGATCGAGCGCGCCCGGAAAATCACGGCCAGGACTCCCGGCGCCTACATGCCGAACCAGTTCGCCAACCCCGTCAACACCCGCGCCCATTACGAGACGACCGGGCCCGAGATCGCCGAGGCCCTCGGCGGCTCGATGGACGCGTTCGTCGCCGGCGTCGGGACGACCGGGACCTTCATGGGCGTCGCGCGTTACCTCCGCGAGCGGGCGCCGAACATCCTCCGCGTCGCCGCCGAGCCGCAGGGCTCGATCCTCGGCGGCGGAGAAAAGGGGCCGCACGCGGTCGAGGGCATCGGCCTCTCCTTTTTTCCGGAGATTCTCGAACGCGACCAGGTCGACGAGGTCGTCACGATCACGGACGCGGAAGCCTTCGAGACCTGCCGGCGCCTGGCCCGCGAGGAAGGCCTCCTCGCCGGCGGCTCCTCGGGAGTTGCCGCGGCGGCGGCGCTCAAGATCGCGCGGCGCCTCGGGCCGGGCAGGACCGTGGTGACGATCTTCCCGGACGGAGCGGAGCGGTACCCGGGGCAGGGGATCTTTGGAGAATCGGGAGCGATCGGATGACGAGGATCCGGTCAGGTTCAGGTGTCAAGGCCCCTGATCACGGTCTTCAGATGACCTGATTGGACCCGCCCCGTAGGACTGATGGGTTTCAGTACGGATTGCATTCATGCGGGCAACGCTCCGGACCCGCGGACCGGGGCGGTCGCGGTGCCGATCTACCAGACTTCGACGTACGTGCAGGAGGCCCTCGGCAAGCACAAGGGGTACGAGTACGCGCGCACGCAGAACCCCACGCGCGCGGCGCTCGAGGAGAACATGGCGGTCCTGGAAGGGGGCGCCGGAGCGCGGGCGTTCGCGTCCGGCATGGCCGCCATCACCGCCGTCTCGACCTTCGTCAAGGCGGGCGAGCACGTCGTCTGTTCCGACATGACCTACGGCGGGACGCACCGCTACTACACGAAGATCCAGGCCCGCTACGGCGTCGAGTTCTCCTTCGTGGACACGTCCGACGCGGAGATCGTTCGACAGGCGTTCCGGGACAACACGCGCCTGCTCCATCTGGAGTCGCCGACCAATCCCACGATGACGGTCTGCGACATCGCGCTCCTCTCCCGGATCGCCCACGAGCGCGGCGCGCTCGTCGTCGTGGACAATACGTTCGCGTCTCCCTACCTCCAGAAACCGCTCGCCCTGGGAGCGGATCTCGTCGTCCACTCGACGACGAAGTTCCTGAACGGCCACTCCGATTCGGTCGGCGGCATCGCCGTCGCGGCGAACCCCGAGCACGTCGAGTGGCTCTCGTTCGTCCAGAACGGCTCGGGAGCGATCCTCTCGCCGCTCGATTCCTGGCTCGTGCTGCGCGGCATCAAGACCCTCGCGGTCCGCATGGAGCGCCACGAGGAGAACGGCCGCGAGGTCGCGCGGTTCCTCGCCTCGCACCCGAAGGTGAAGAAGATCTACTACCCGGGCCTTCCCGATCACCCGCAGCACGCGCTCGCGAAGAAGCAGATGCGCGGCTTCGGCGCCATGATCTCCTTCGACCTCGGCTCCTACGAGGCCGCCAGCCGTTTTCTCGCCGCGGTGCGCCTCTGCTCCCTGGGCGAGAGCCTCGGCGGAGTCGAGACGTTGATCTCGCACCCGGCGACGATGACGCACGCCTCGATCCCGGAGGCGGAGCGCAACCGCCTGGGCGTCACGCCGGGGCTCGTGCGGATCTCCGTCGGCATCGAGGACGTCGCGGACCTGATCGCCGACCTCCGGATGGCGCTTCGAGTCGGTAGACGGGAGACGGTAGACGGGAGACGAGAAGAAGGCCCCGTGCTTCGTCTTCCGTCTACCGTCTTCCGCTCTTCCGGCTCTTCTCCTCGGCGCAATCGTCGCCGCGGCGCCGGACGAGCACCAGGACACCCGCGAAGCTCTCGTCGAGCAGATCAACAGGGTTCGCCTGGCGGCCGGCGTCAAGCCGGTGAAGCTCTCGGCGCCGCTCTCCGCCGTCGCGCAGGCGCGGGCCGACGAGGACTCCGCCGGGCGCGCGGGCAGAGAGACGGCAACCGAAGAGGACATGCGCCGGGCCACGAAGGCGGGCTACGAGGCGCGCTTCATCTCGGAGGTGGAGGCGCAGGCGGACGGCGACGTCGAATCGGTCGTCGCCGCGTGGCGGGAAGAGGGAGGCGCGACCGCCCGCGAGCTGCCGGCGCCGACTACCGGGAGGTCGGCCTGGGTGTCGCGCGAAGGAACGACGTGCCGCTCTACGTCTTTCTCTTCGCGCTCTCGTGGGACGATTTCTTCCGCGAGAAGACCGGCGCCCTTTCGGATCTCGAGCGCGTGCGCCGCGAGATGCTCGAGCGGGTCAACCTCGAGCGCTCCGCGCGACGGCTCCCCCCTCTGCGCCGCAACCCGCGTCTGGACGACGCGGCCCAGGGCCACGCCAGCGACATGCTCGCGCGCCGCTATTACGGTCACGACACGCCCGAAGGCAGGACCGTCATGGATCGGGAACAGGCGAAGGGATACCGGGCCGCGTTCGCGGGCGAGAACATCGCGCGCGGCCAGTATTCGGTGCAGGAAGTCATGGATGGGTGGATGGGAAGCCCGATCCACCAGGAGCACCTGCTCTCCACCATGCTCGACGAAGTCGGTTTCGGCCTGGCCTTCGGAAAGATCCCGGACGGCTACGAGATCCTCTGGGTCCAGGACTTCGGCCGCGCGAAGAGAAAAGGGAAGGTCTGAAAAAAAGGCTTCTCTGTCATCCTGAGCGAAGCGAAGGATCTGCTCCGGTCGGCTGCCGCAACTGACGAGGGCAGATTCTTCGTCGCTTCGCTCCTCAGAATGACAGAAGCCGCCCCTACCGCGCGAGCTCGATGCCCGCGGCTTTCTCCGACAGCGTGATCTCCTGCGGGAGGTGCCGGCCCTGCACCCAGACGATGCGTTGCGACGCGAGGTCGGCCTTCAAGCGTTCGACCGCCTTCTCGAGCCTCCCGGTGGAAGAAACGTCTTCGACGGCGCCCCAGCTTTTCGCCAGCGGCTGCTTCTCGGGACTCTTCAGGGACCAGACGGTGAAGGGGACGCGGATCGTCTCGAGGTACTTGCGAACGGACGCGGGAGAGTGCCGGCTGCGGTCCGCAGTCTCGTCGCCCAGAACGAGCACGACAGCCCGGCGCGAGCCCGAGGCCGTCGCCTCGAGGCCGGCGACGGCCGCGGCATCGGCCAGGCGAACCTCCGCGGGGTGCTGGTCCGGATGCTCGACCCGGGTCAGGAGCCAGGCGATCCCGGCATCCGCGCCGGCGAAATCCCGCGACCGGTCGAAGAGCTGGGCCCCCGGCGCGCCTTTCCCCGACCGCGGCATCGGCCAGATGAAGCGCAGGTGATCCTCCTTCTCCAGGACCATCGCATTGCGCGAGGCGTCGCGGTCGAACTGGGGCAGCCGCCTGCCGTCCGGCATCAGGGCGCTCCTCGTGCGGCCGCCCGTGCCGAGAGACTTCAGCGCCTGGGCGACACTCGGCCCGCGCACGATGCACACGACCGCGGGTCCCTGCTCGACCGCCACGACCGGCAGGGGACGCGCCTCGCGCAGCAGAGCGCCGGCGAGATCCCCCGCCTCCAGGATCTTCTCCGGCGACGCCGACCGCACGGCGACGGCCGTCAGCTCGCTTCTCGCCACGCTGCTCTCGAGACCGCCGAAGACGACGTCCGTCTTCGATCGAACGGCCGGAGAGAACTCCAGCTCGACCGACAGGACGTGCCGGGCCTCCTCGTCGTAGTCCGGGAGCGCGACGCGGTCGGATTCGTCCGCCGGCAGGAGCTTGCCGTCAAACGTCACGTCCACGCGCGCCGGCCGCAGGGCGACGATGCTCTGCCCCGCAAACCGCGCCGCGACCGGCCGGCCCCTCGCGTCCCTTTCGAGAAGGACCTCCACCTCCGCCGGAGGGCGCGGCAGGTTGACGAATTGCCGTTCGACGCCGATCTCCTTGCCCGCCGCGTCGAAGGCGCGAACCACGAGCTCGTGAGGAGCGAGCTCCGCGCCGAAATCCACTGTGACCGTCCAGGGCGCTTTCTCGGCGCGTCCGACGGCCTTCCCGTCCAGCTCGAAGCGGACCGCGGCGACCGGCCTTTCGACGAGGACGGCCACGGGCTGGACCCCGACGATCAGGCCGAGAAAGAGAGACGCGAAGGCGATCATCCGCGAGGTGGTAGGTGGTGGGTCTCCGGGCGGTGCGGAGCGCTCAGCGCTTCTTAGCCGGCCTCTTTGTCGCGGTCTTCTTGCCGCGGGGGTGCTTCTTCGGGCGGTCGGTGGCCTTCGCGATCCAGGAGGCGAAAGCGGGCGAGGCATCGTCCACCCGGTAGGCGAGCACCTCGGGAAGCTCGTACGTGTTCATCTTCTGGATCGTCTCGCGTACGCCTTCGAATTGGCTGGCGCGGGTCTTGATGAAGAGCAGGAACTCCCCGTCCTCGCAGACGCGTCCTTTCCACCGGTAGATCGAGTGGACGTCGGGCAACAGATTGACGCAAGCCGCCTGGTGGTTGCGAACGAGAGCGTGGGCGATATCGAGCGCCTGGACTTCTGTCCCGACGGAAGTGACCACGACGAGGAGATCCTCCTTGCGCACGGGCGCCATTCCATTCCTCGCCGCCTGCGGTGTCAAGTACGAGCCGCCGGAATATCACGCGCGTCGAAGTGTTACCATCAACCCTGATCTTTGAGCCAATCGAGCGAGGGCTCATCCCAATGGGGGCGAAACGGCTTCGACGGGGACGAGCACGCGAAAGGTTGCATGCCGAGGTCTCACCCCCTCGTTAAAAAGGTGAAAAATGATAGCTGCCAATAACAGCAATCTCGCTCTCGCTGCGTAATTAACGCGCAGTGACGGTGTCCGGAAAGCGCACCCGCCGCGTTCCGTACGCCGACGCCAAATGCGGGTGTAGCCGGTCCGGATCCCCGGACGGACCGGCGAAACCAATCCGGGGTTGTCCCGCCGCTGTTTTGCCTCTTCTTGAGGCGGCGGGACGAAAACCAAGAAAAGGCTGAGCATGGAGTAGCCTCTCCCGTGACGCTTCCGGACGCGGGTTCAACTCCCGCCGCCTC
>CAVUIX010000028.1:0-22385 GCA_963741435.1 uncultured Acidobacteriota bacterium
GGCGGCCGCGACAGTGAACTCCTCGAGCGTGAAGTTCTCCGGAATCCGCCGGTCCACCCAGACGAGGATCTGGTTGGACGTTTCCTTCTCGAAGTCTTCCAGGCGGGCATTGAGCGAGTCGGCGCTGCCGCCGAGCACGCCGGAGCGGTCGGTGACGTAGCGCGTTGGCTTGGCGGAAGCGTGTCTTCCTTCGCCGCCCGGGCCGGCGCCGCCGCCAGAAGAAGGCCCAGAAGAAGCAGGCACTTCCCGGCCATCGAGAAGCGCCTGCGCATGCTCGTCTCCCGTCTCCCCTGTACCGTCTCCGGTCTCCCGTCTAACGGCTCACTTCGCGGGCGCGGGAGCCGCCGGGGTACTGGAGAAGTTGAACTGCACCGCCGGGGCCCGCTCCGCGCCGGCCGTCGCCTTGAAGTACGCCTTCTCCTTGAAGCCGAGAATCCCCGCCATCAGGTTGGTCGGGAAGCGCAGCCGCGCCGTGTTGTAGTCCTGCGCCGACTTGTTGTAATCCATCCGCGCGACGGCGATCCGGTTTTCCGTTCCCTCCAGTTGCGCCTGGAGGTCCCGGAAATTGGCGTTGGCCTTCAGCTCCGGGTATCTCTCGACGACGACGAGGAGCCTCTGGAGCGCCGCTCCGAGGGAGGCCTGGGCCTGCTCGTACTGCGCCAGCTGAGCCGGATCCGTGGGCGCCGTGCCCGGATTGATCGTGGCTCTCCCCACGGACGCGCGCGCGTTGACGACCGCCTCGAGCGTGGACTTCTCGAAGTTCGCGGCCCCCTGCACGGTGGACACGAGGTTGGGGATCAGGTCCATCCGCCGCTGGTACTGGTTCTCGACCTGCGACCACTGCTTGTCGACTTCCTGGCCGAGCGTGACCAGGCGGTTGTAGGTGCCGGCGAACGAAAGCCCGACGACCAGGACGACGATGACGAGGATCACGACACACCCCAGGCCGATCTTTCCCATACGCTGCCTCCTCCTTCCGACCGAGGCGGGGATTCTACAGGACGCCCAGCCGCTCGAGCACTCGAGCCGGCAGGAACGCCCTCAATCGGCCGCGGCGCTCGAGCCCCTCAAAGGACACCCAGGCCGCGCCCGCCTTCGACATCGGGATGTCGCCGTCGGGCTCTCCGGTGACGAGGCGTCCGAGAAGCCGGCCCAGCTGCGGCGCGTGGCCGACGAGCAACAGGGATTCCTCGCCGGCCTCTTCGAGCTCCGACAGGATGGCCTCCGGGTCGCTCCCGGGCTCGAGCGCTCGCGAAGGCCGGATGGCGGCGAGCCCGAGAGCCTCCGCCACCGGCTCGGCCGTCTGCCGCGCCCGCAGATACGGGGACGTCAAGACGACCCGGATGGCGGGATCGAGCGCCGCAATCCCGCGGGCCACGGCCTTCGCCTGCGCAAGACCGCCGGCCGTGAGGCCCCGATCCTCATCCCTGCCCGAGGCCGCCCGGTCCTCCGCCTCGGCATGCCGGAGCATCCACAGTTCCATGCGGAGAGGTTAGCCTGCGGCTCGCCCAATCCAAAATCCAAAATCGAAAATCCAAAATCGTTCTATCCTTCTCCCGCGATGCCACTCTCCACAGGGGATCGGCTCGGCCCTTACGAGATCGTGGGGCCGCTCGGGAGCGGCGGCATGGGCGACGTCTACCGCGCGCGGGACAACCGGCTCCGGCGCGAGGTCGCGCTGAAGATGCTGGCCGACGCGGCCGTCAACGACTCGGACAGTCTCGCGCGCTTCGATCGCGAGACGCATGCGGTCGCGGCGCTCAACCACCCCAACATCCTGGCGATCCACGATTCGGGGTCTCATAACGGCGTTCCCTACGCGGTCACGGAGCTGCTGGAAGGAGAGACGCTGGCGGACCGGCTGCGCTCGGGGCCGCTGGCTCCTCCGCGCGCGACCGAGATCGCCTGCCAGGTCGCGGAGGGCCTCGGCGCCGCGCACGCCAAGGGGGTCATCCATCGCGACATCAAGCCCGAGAACATCTTCCTGACCAACGAGGGGCGCGCCAAGATCCTGGACTTCGGCATCGCGCGGATCGAGAAGCTCGCGACACTCTCTCCGGCGCGCGCGAACCAGCACTCGAGCTCCGCGATGCTCGTGGGCACGGCCGGCTACGTCTCCCCCGAACAGGTCCGCGGAAAGAAGGCCGACGCTCGCAGCGACATCTTCGGCCTGGGGGCGGTCTACTACGAGATGCTGACCGGCCGCCGCGCCTTCGTGCGCGGTTCGCCCGTCGAGACGCTCGGCGCCGTTCTACGCGACGATCCGCGCAAGTACCCGGAGACCGCGAAGATCCCGGAAGCGCTGCGGCCGTTCCTGTTCCGGTGCCTCGAGAAGGACCCCGCGGACCGGTACCAATCGGCCCGCGACGTCATCCTCGACCTGCGCGCCTGGCAGGCGGAGATCACGCAGGAATCCGCCAAGCGCGTCAAGTTCCGCAGCGTCCCGCCGTGGCAACAGCGCCGAAGCCGGATCTACCTGCGCGCGGTCGGCGGCGCTCTCCTGTTCGTCCTCGGCCTCTTCGCCGGCTCCTGCTGGGAGCGCAACCGCTGGAAAGTCGCTACCACGCCCGCCGGCCACACAAACGTCGCTCCGCGATAGCTGCGGAGATCTGCGCCTGCTGGCGCACCGGCGAGCGGCTCGGCGCGGTTGCGCGCCTCGACCGCTCGCCTGATCTCCGCACTAGCGCTACGCTCCCGCGGCGCGCGCCTCCTCCCTCCGATTACCTCAGGAGACTTCGCGCGCCGCGACCGGGGCTGGGCACGACCGGGGCCGGGTCCGCGGGGGCAGACCCGCCCTTGTCATCCTGAGCGAAGCGAAGGATCTGCTCTCATCGCTGCCCTATGAACGATGGGTCGCCGTGTGCTATTCGAGACAGGGATGCCGACGAATCTGAACATCGACGACCGGTTGCTGCACTGAGGCGTTTTAAGCTGGGTGGGTGCAGCGCACGAAACGCGGGACGGTGAACGAAGCTCTCGCCGAATACATCGAGCGGCCGACGCCGGCGCCTCGAACTCGTCAAGTATTTCGGAAAAGATCGAACTTCGACCCCGGCTGGAGTCTACAAGAAGGCGCGCCGGGCTCGATGATCGCCTCCAACGCCAACTGGCGTGCCGAAGCGGGCTGTCCCGCCAGCTCTCAAGAATGAAGCCGTCGCGCGACTCGGTCGTGTCATCCGCCAGCAGTCTCCTCCTAGGAGCTTTTGGCAACTGACCTTCGACGCTGAAGCGAGAGCAGCGAAGCCGTCCCGCCACTCCTTGGGGTCATCAGTCGAAAAGCTTCTCCCAGTAGTCATCTCTGCCCTTCGACCGTGAACGAGAGAAGGCACGGCCAACGCGTGACCCCACCAACGACGACTGAAGAAGCGGCTCGAATCGGAAGACCACCCGAATGCAATGGCACTGAGATCGTAGGCGTCAAGCTTCTCGAGTCGAATGGTCCTGATCGCTGTGAACTTCGCCCCTCGCTCTTCAGCTCACCCGCGACCACGTCGGTCGGAGGAAAAGGAGCCCGAGGATCTAGCTTTTCCTCCGAGCATCGATTGGACCATTTGGAGACGACTGCTCACCGTTCGATCTGCGCAGGATGAGAGACGGAAACTCATGAGCCGCAGCGTAGTGGTCGATTCGGATAGGCGGCGACGCGAAGAGCCGAAGCAGCGGCGCGCTCCGACGCTTCGGCAATCCAAGGCTTCCGTTCGGCGGAATCTCGACGGGCGCCTCTGGCGACAACTCCTGGACCAGCTCGGAGATTCTCCTGAAGCAGGACGTCCTGGTTGGTTAAATCCGACGAAGACTCTCTTCGAGTCCGTTGATCTCGAATACGATGCTTTCCGACGTGCCAGCCTTCGGACTCTGATCGAATCTGAGCCGCAAGCGAAGATTCTGGAGTGCCTCCGCCGCCTTCCTGAAGTTACCCGAAGAAGTCATCCCCTTCCAAATGGTGTTGAGTTTTCGGATGTGCCCTGATTGCACTCTCGGGTCGTGAATGCCAGACTTCGATTTCCTGGTTCGGACCCACATACGAAGACAGTGTGTCAGGCGACAGTCGCGTGTACGCAACGGGTCAAGACTTGATCGCCGCTCTCGGTAGACTGCGAATCAATCTTAAGTCGAACGCACGTCGCCATAGTACCCTCAAGCCACACGCCGGTCGGTGAGTCAACACTGACCAGATCAGGCCTCGATGAAGCGAGGTCGAAGATGCCGACGGCGAGAGTGCCGGCAACTGTTGCAGGGGCAACGGTCTGCTACCCAGTAGACAACCGCGACGAGGAGAAGCTTGACGCTCGAGACGAGTCCGAAGCTCAGTCCTCGTCGCACAGTCCACAAGATTGCCTCGATATCCGTCCTCCGTATTCCGTCCATCAGATCTGGGTTGATGTCGTCGTTTAGGAACGGAGCGCCTTCAGAATCTCGTTGTGCGTGAGCGGGCTAACGTCGGGGCCTTGCGTCTCCTGACCAGGAGCAGCCACTGCGCAAGTCAGCGCGATCAGCAAGCAGATCGTTCAGCGGGAGGACTAGGCCTTTGCACCAGCCGAAGTGCCAGGCGATCCAAGCCGGCCTCACCCGGAGAACACCCATCTTGTCAAGCGGATGCCAAGCTGTTGTCGAGATCGCGCCGGCGACCGGGCAGCAGCGTGCGCTGCGGCTTCGGCTCTGGGATCGGGCTCGTGCAGCAGAATTCCTTGCAGGCGTCGTAGAAGGTGCGGCGCTGGACGGGGGTGTAGCCGGCGTCGGCGATGAGGCGGCGCATCTCTTCCCGGGTCATCCGGTTGCGGGCGCCGGCGGCGTAGACGACGTTTTCCTCGATCATGATGGAGCCGAGGTCGTCGGCTCCGAAGGAGAGGGAGACCTGGCCGATCTTGGGGCCCTGCGTCACCCAGGAGCCCTGGACGTGCCGGATGTTGTCGAGGAAGAGGCGGGAGACCGCGAGGGTCTTCAGGTACTCGAAGCCGCCGGCCTCCTCGACCTTGCCGTCGAGGACCGTGTTCTCCTTCTGGAACGTCCAGGGGATCCAGGACGTGAATCCTCCCGTGCGGTCTTGCAGGTCGCGCACGACCTGGAAGTGGGTCACGCGGTCGCGGTACGTCTCCCCCACCCCGAACATCATCGTCGCGGTCGTGCGCATGCCGAGCCCGTGGGCGCTCTCGTGGACTTCCACCCACTTTTCCGTCGGCGCCTTCGTCAGCGACCAGATGCGCCGCCGCACCGAGTCCTCGAGGATCTCCGCGCCGCCTCCCGGGATGGACTGCAGACCCGCGTCGCGCAGGCGCGCGATGACGTCGCGCATCGGCCACTTCGTGATCTTCTGGAGGAAGTAGACCTCGGGCGCCGAGAGCGCGTGGAGGTGGATCGTCGGGAAGCTCTTCCGGATGAAGCGGAACATGTCCTCGTAGAAGGTGAACGGGAGCTCCGCGTCCACTCCTCCCTGGAGCAGAATCCCCGTTCCCCCCAGATCGATCGTCTCCTGGATCTTCTCGCCGATCTGATCGAACGTCAGCACGTAGGCGTCGGGATCAGCGCTCGAGGGGCGGTAGAACGCGCAGAACTGGCAGCGGTAGACGCACACGTTGGTGTAGTTGATGTTGCGGTCCACGATGTAGGTGGCGACGCCGGGGTCGTTCTGCCTCCGGCGGATCTCGTCGGCCGCCGCGCCCAGCTCGAGCAGGTTTCCCTCCTCGAGCAGCGTGACCGCGTCTTCGAAAGAAAGGCGTTCGCCGGAAAGCGTCTTCTGCAGGATCTCCGGTGTTGCCGGACCGTTCACGGCGAGGATTATTGCAGACTCGGGTCCTTCCGAGGTCCGCCCCTCCGATCGCCGTCTCGCGCCTGCGCGCCCTTGGGCGGGACGCTGTCGAGGACCTCCCGCGTATGGCGGAGGATCTCGTCGGCAGAGTAGGGTTTGCGCAGGAAGGCCTTCGCGCCGGCTCCGAGCATTTCCTGCTTGAGCGCCGCGTCGAAATACCCGCTGGCGAGCAGGATCCTGGCGGCCGGATCGATCGAGCGCAGCCGGAGGAGCGTGTCCCGTCCGCCCTGCTTGGGTAGGCCCATGTCCAGGATGACGAGATCGATCTTCTCTCCCTGGTCCTCGTAGATCTTCACGGCCTCGAGGCCGTCCCGCGCGGGAATCACGCGATACCCCTTGTCTTCCAGCAGGGCCTTCACGGGCGCCAGCAACATGTCCTCGTCCTCGACGAGAAGGATGGTCTCGGTGCCGGCCACCGGCCGCGGCGCCCTCGCCGGAGGCTTCGCCTCTTCCTCGGCGAAGGGGGAAACCGGGAAGAAGAGCTTCACGGTCGTTCCCTTCCCCGCCTCGCTCGAGACGTCGATGAACCCGTGGTGGCTCTGTACGATGCCGTGGACGACGGCGAGGCCCAGACCCTGTCCGCCCCACGGCTGCTTCGTCGTGAAGAAGGGATCGAACATGCGGTGCCGCGTCTCCTCGTCCATCCCGACCCCGCTGTCGGAGATCTTGAGCAGGTCGTAGGCGTCCGCGGCGGCGTCGGCGAAGCGGCCGCGCACTTCTGTGCCCGGGACCGCGGCCGTCTCGAAGCGGATCTGGCCGCCCTGGGGCATCGCGTCGCGGGCGTTCACGCACAGGTTCAGCAGCGCCTGATGCACCTGGTTCGCGTCCGCCTTGATGGGTGGAAGCTCCGGGGTCAGATCGGACACGACCGAAACCTCCTTCGGAAACGTCTCCCGGAGCATCTCGACGACCTCCTCCACGAGCGCGTTCAGGCGCACGGAGCCGAACACGACGTCCGTCTTGCGCGCGAAGGTCAGCAATTGCCGGACCAGGGCCGAGCCGCGCTGCACGGATCTCTGGATCGCCTCGATGCCTTCCTTCTGCTTCTTCGGATCCGCCGGGTGCTCCGCCAGCACGGAAGCGTACGCCGAGATGATGTTCAGCAGGTTGTTGAAGTCGTGCGCGATCCCTCCGGCCAGCCGGCCGACCGAGTCGAGCTTCTGCGCCTGGCGCAAGCGCTCCTCGGCGACCTTGCGTTCCGTGACGTCGTCGATCGCGAGGAGAATCAGCGGTTCCTGCTCTCCGACCGGAGTCGTCCGCCTCGCGTTCAAGATGAGGGTCTTCTCGCCGATCTGCTCGAAGCTCTGTTTGATCTCGAAGTCGTGGAAGCTCTGGTTCTCCGGGATGATCTTTTCCAGGAGAGTCCTGAGGCCCGGGATGTCCCATTGCCGGTCGTTCAAGTCGAAGATCGGCCGGAAGAGAGCGGCCTCGGGCGAAATGTGGAACGTGTCGTAAAAGGAGCGGTTCGCCCGGATGACGCGGAGGCCTCCGTCCAGGATGAGGAGGGGCTCGCGGACGGTCTCGATCACCGCGTCGGCGTAGTGGAGCGACTTCTGGAGCTGCTCCTCGCTTCGCTTCATCGCATCGATGTCCGTGAAGACGAGCACGGCGCCGTCGATCCTGTCGTCCAACATCCGGTACGGCAGGACCCTCATCGCGTACCAGCGGCCGTCGCCGTCGCGGATCTCGCGCTCCGTCGCGGCCGCCTTCCGGGTCGCGTTCTGGATCAGGTCGGAGAGGTCGGGGACGTCCACGCGCGGACGGATCTCCATGATCGGGCGCCCCACGTCCTTCTGGACGAGGTGGAACACCCTCTCGGCCATCGCGGTGAAGCGGCGGATCCGGCCGTCCATGTCGAGCATGACGATCGGGATGCTCACGCTCGCCAGGAGGTTCGTCAGGTCGCTGTTCGCGAGCGTCAGCCGCGCGTTTCCGTCCTGGAGCTCGTCGTTGACGGTCTTGAGCTCCTCGTTGGCGGACTGAAGCTCCTCCTTCGCCGTTTCGAGCTCCTCGTTGGTCGACTGCAGTTCCTCGTTGGAGGAGAGGATTTCCTCGTTCGCGGACCGCAGCTCTTCGTTGGTGGACTCCTGCTCCTCGATGATCGCCTGCAGGTACTCCTTGGCCGCGGCGAGCTCCTGCTCGAGCTTCGCGATCCGGCGCTCCTCCCCTCGCGCGGCCGGGCGCGTCCGGCGCGGGCGCGTCTCCGCCTTGCCGGGCGCGCCGGCGGGCGGGGCCGCCGGCGCGAACAGGATCAGGTAGTGATGGACGTCGTTCCCTGTGTCGGAGAGGGGGACGACTTCGAGCCGGATCTCTTCGAATCCGCCGTCGCGCTTGACGCGGACCCTTTCCCGGCGGACCCGGGTCTTCGATTTCCTGGCCTGCCGGATCGCCGCGCGCAGGTCCACGAGAAGGCCCTCCCGGGCCATCTTCAGGATGTCGAAGCTCGCCGCTCCCGGCCCGGCCTCGAGGTAGTGCCCCGTGCGCCCGCGAAACTGGATGACCTCCATCGCCTCGTTGATGACGACTCCCGCGGGCGCGTAGTGCGAGAGCACGATGCGGTCCGCCTCTTTGAGCGGGTCGGCTCCGAGGAGCGCCGGAGCGGGCTTGCCCTCCGCCGCTCTCGCCGGGAGCGGCGAGAGCGACGCCCGCGAGTATTCGAATGCCGCGCGGGAGCTTGCCGGCCTCTTCGAAAAGACCTTGTGGTGCCTGTCCTCCGGCTGGAAGAGATCGCCGAAGGCACCGATCGTCTCCGCCGTGCCGAGCAGCAGGAACCCGTTTGGATTCAGGGCGTGGTGGAAGATCGGCAGGATGCGTTTCTGGAGCGACGTGTCCACGTAGATGAGGAGGTTGCGGCAGGAGAGCAGATCCAGATGGAGGAACGGCGGATCGGCGAGGACGTTGTGCCGCGCGAAGATGCAGGCATCGCGGACCGGCCGGCCGATCTGGTAATCCCCGTCCCGCTGGACGAAGTACCGCCGCAGGCGCTCGGTGGGGATGTCCGCGGTCGCGTTGTCGCGGTAGACGCCCGCCCGCGCCTTCTCGATCGCCGTCTCGCTCAAGTCGGTCCCGAAGATCTGCAGGGGGACGTCGCGCTGGAGCGCCTTGCAGCATTCCATCAGGGTGATGGCGAGCGAGTAGACCTCTTCGCCGGTCGCGCATCCCGGGACCCAGAGCCGCACGGGCGCGTCCCGGCTCCGATGCTTCAGGAGCCTCGGAAAGAGCCTGCGCTCGAGGAATTCGAAGGTCTCCTCGTCTCGAAAGAACCGCGTCACGCGTATGAGCATGTCTTCGGAGAGCGATTGCGCTTCCCGCGGGTCGTCCTTCAAGACCTCGAGGTAGCTCTCGAGAGTGTCGATGCGCTTCAACGCCATCCTCCGCGAGATCCGCCGCTGGATCGTGGATTGCCGGTAGTGGGTGAAGTCCACGCCCGTCGCGGCGCGCAGGAGGGAGAGGACCCTGTCGAGGACGCCGCGATCGGCCGGCGCCGCTTCCTTCTGGACCGCCTCCATCAGCCGGATGTGCGGATGGCGGGCGATCCGGGAAAGCTCGCGAGCGATGTCCTCGGGAGTCAGAATGAAATCCACGCAGCCGGTCGTGATCGCGGCACGCGGCATGCCATGATGGCGCGCCGAGCTCTCCTCCTGGGCGAAGGTGATTCCCCCCTCCGCCTTGATCGCCTCGATGCCGAGGGCGCCGTCGGTCGCCGTGCCCGACAGGACGACCCCGATCGCGCGGGTCTTCAAGGCGCCGGCCAGCGAACGGAAGAAGTGGTCCACCGGCATGTGCCGCCCGTTGGTCTCGCCCCTCGGCGCCAGCGCAAGGACACCGTCGGCGAGCTCCATGATCCGATTGGGAGGGATGACGTAGACGTGGTCGGGCTCGACCGGCATCCGGCTCGCGGCCTCGTGGACCGGCATTCGCGTCTCGCGGGAGAGGATCTCCGCCAGCAGGCTCTCGTGTGTCGGGTCCAGGTGCTGGATGATCACGAAAGCCATTCCCGTGTCGGCGGGGACATTGCGGAGCAACTGACCGAAAGCCTCGAGCCCCCCCGCCGACGCTCCGACACCGACGACGGGGAAAGAGTCCGAGGAGACAACGGAGTGTTGCGGCCGGCTCACTTCCGGCTTCCGTGACGCCGCGCTCTTTTGCTTTCTCACGGAGGAACGCCGGGAGTCTCCCCCCTTCGCTCGGGGCCGCACGGGACGTCGTCTGGCGCTGACTTTTCGAACCACCGGAACCCCCTGGTGAGAATGCCCGCGACTGTTCCTATGGTATCCGCGCGCCGCCTCCCCTCGAGCGCGCTCCTGTTGCGCCCAGGACGAGATATTGCAAGAAACCCGCCGTGATTCCCCGCGCTCACGCCGGCCCGAGTCCTCGAGGAACGCGCGTGCTGTCTCCTCGGCGCGGGCCCGTTCCTGCGAATCAGGTGCGAGGGGTGAATTCGAGCGGCCGGGGGAGGCCGATCAGGCCCTCCTCCGCCGCGAGCCGGTAGAAGAGCGACAGGCCGGCGAGGTCCCCCTCATCGAGCTCGTGGTGGAGGCTGTGGCGCAGGTAATCTTCCACCACGGCCTCGGAGAATCCGGTCTGGACGGACTCCTCGCGCACGAGCCGGTCGAACTGCGCCAGCGCGGCCCGGCGGGAGCCCTCGAGAATCGCGGCGACCTCGGCGGACGCGGATTCCTCCCGCACCGCCCAGAACGCGAACACGAAGGGGTGGCCCGAGAAGGCGCGCCACTCGGCCGCCAGGTCCAGCACGACCTGGCCGTTCAGCCGCGCCTTCAACGCCGGATCGCCGATGATGAGGCTCGCGTCCGCTTCGCCGGGCTCCCCATACGCGGGGTTGAGGCCGTAGACGCGTTTCAGCAGGATCCGGGTGAGCACCGCGGAGGTGCGCGAGGCGGGATCGAGGGCGACGGAGCGGATCTTCTCGCGCGACACCTTCGAGACCAGAAGCACCGAGCGAACCTCTGTCGCCGCGGCGATGCCGAGACCGGGCACGATCCGGATGCCGGGGATGCGCTGGTACTCGATCGAAGGAATCAGCCCGACATCCGCCTCGCCCCGCGCGAGCTTGTCCGCGCAGACGGAAGGCAGGTCGCGGGAGACGGAGACGCCGGGCGGCGGATCGTGGAGCAGCCCCCAGGTCAGGGGCCGCGCGTTCAGGAAATCGACGAGGGAAATCCGGAGCAAGCTGTCAGCCTTCGGCTTTCAGCTGTCAGCGATCGTACAGGCCTCGCCCGGCTGAGAGCTGATCGGCTGACAACTGACAGCTCTCTACCCCTGCGTCATCAGGTTCAGGAACTCGCCGTTCGTCTTGGTCTTGTCGAGCTTCTCGGTCAGGAGCTCCATGGCCTCGACGACCGACAGCGGGTTCAGGACCTTCCGGAGGACCCAGACGCGGTTCAACTCCGCCTTGTCCATCAGCAGCTCTTCCTTGCGCGTGCCCGACTTGTTGATGTCGATCGCGGGGAAGACGCGCTTGTCCATGAGCTTCCGGTCGAGATGGACTTCCATGTTGCCGGTCCCCTTGAACTCCTCGAAGATGACGTCGTCCATGCGCGAGCCCGTGTCGATGAGCGCCGTCGCAATGATCGTCAGCGACCCGCCCTCCTCGACGTTGCGCGCGGCGCCGAAGAAGCGCTTGGGGCGCTGCAATGCATTCGAATCCACGCCGCCCGAGAGCACCTTCCCCGACGGCGGCACGATCGCGTTGTAGGCGCGCGCCAGGCGCGTGACCGAGTCGAGAAGGATGACGACGTCCCGCTTGTGCTCGACCAGACGCTTGGCCTTCTCGATGACCATCTCCGCCACCTGGACATGGCGGGCGGCCGGCTCGTCGAAGGTCGAAGAGATCACCTCGCCCCGCACGGAGCGCTGCATGTCGGTGACTTCCTCGGGCCGCTCGTCGATCAGGAGCACGATGAGCGTGATCTCCGGGTGGTTGGTCGAGATGGAATTGGCCAGCGACTGCAGGATCATCGTCTTGCCGGTCCGCGGCGCGGCCACGATCAGCCCGCGCTGCCCCTTGCCGATCGGGGAGCAGAGATCGAGCACGCGCGAGGTCATGTTGGTCGGGACTTCCAGCCGGATGCGGTCCTGCGGATAGAGCGGGGTCAGGTTGTCGAAGAAGATCTTCTCGCGCGCCACGTCGGGGTGCTCGAAGTTGACCGCCTCGACCTTGATGAGCGCGAAGTACCGCTCCCCCTCCTTGGGCGGGCGGATCTGGCCGGACACGGTGTCGCCCGTGCGCAGGTCGAACTTCCGGATCTGCGACGGCGAGACGTAGATGTCGTCGGGGCCGGGCAGGTAGTTGTATTCGGGAGCGCGGAGGAAGCCGAACCCGTCGGGCAGGCATTCGAGCACGCCCTCCGAGAAGATCAAGCCCTTCTTCTCCGTCTGCGCCTGCAGGATCTTGAAGATCAGGTCCTGCTTGCGCATCCCGGTCGCGTTCTCGACCTCCAGGTCGCGCGCGATCTTCAGGAGCTGCGGGATCTTGATCTCGTGCAGGTCCCTGATGTCGAGCGTGTCGCCGTGCTCGTGCTCGTGCTCGATGGCCTGCTCTTCGATCTCCGTGTCCGGAAGGCCCTCCGGCGGGAGCTCCAACGTCTCGACGTCGGAATCGTTCGGACCCTTCTTTCTTGCCATGGGTTTTGTCCTCATCCGGCGGGCGCGCCCCGCCGGCTCTTGTTACCGCTGTTGTTTCCTATCCTATCAACTGGGCGTCCCTGCATTCCCGGGGAACCGGGGGGGTTTGGGGACCCCAAGGTCCCCCGCCTCGCAGGGGGTTCGGGGGACCGCAAGGTCCCCCGCCAAATTCAATGCGCGACGGTCCCCCCTTCCACGGGTTTCACGTCGGGCGCGAGCGCCGGGGCGGGCGCCGCGACGCCTTCCATCGCCACCTTGATCACCTCGTCCATGTTCGAGACGAGGTGGAACTCCATCTGCGACCGGATCTCCTCGGGCAGGTCATCCAGGTCCTTGTCGTTCTCGGCGGAGAGAATGATCGTGCGGATCCCGGCGCGGAAGGCGGCGAGAATCTTGTCCTTGATCCCGCCGACCGGAAGGACCTTGCCCCGGAGCGTGATCTCGCCGGTCATCGCGACGTCCTTCAGGACCGGGATCTTCGTGACCGCCGAGAAGAGGGAGACCGCCATCGTGATGCCCGCCGACGGGCCGTCCTTGGGGATCGCCCCTTCGGGGACGTGGATGTGGATATCGAACTTCTCGTGGAAGTTCGGGTCCGCGTCGTACATCTCGGCGCGGCTCCTCACGTAGGAGACGGCCGCGCGGGCCGACTCCTTCATCACGTCGCCGAGGGAGCCTGTCAGGGTCAGGTTCCCCTTCCCCTTCAAGAGGCTCGTCTCCGTCATCAGGATCTCGCCGCCCGACTCGGTCCAGGCCAGACCCGTCGCGATGCCGACTTCCGAGGTCTCTCCCTTGCGCCGGTTGCGGAACTTCGCCTTGCCCAGGAACTCCCGGACGTTCTCCGGCGTGATGAGGACCGGCGTCTCGGCCTTCTGCTGGACGATCCGGCGGGCCACCTTGCGGCAGATCGAGCCGATCTCGCGCTCGAGATTGCGCACGCCCGCCTCGCGCGTGTAGGCGGTGATCAGGGCGAGGATCGTCTCGTCGGAGAACTCGATCTGGCCGGCCTTCAGGCCGTTGGCCTCGCGCTGCTTGGGCACGAGGAACTGGCGGGCGATCGCGACCTTCTCGTTCGGCGTGTAGCCGGAGAGCGGGATGAGCTCCATCCGGTCTTTCAGCGCCGGCGGGATCGGGTCGGCGATGTTCGCCGTGGCGATGAACATGACCTTGGACAGGTCGAACTCGACGTCCAGGTAGTGATCCACGAACGCGTGGTTCTGCTCCGGGTCGAGGACCTCCAGGAGCGCCGAGGCCGGATCGCCGCGGAAGTCCGAGGAGAGCTTGTCCACCTCGTCCAGGAGGAAGACCGGGTTGACCGTCCCCGCCTTCTTCATCATCTGGATGATCTGGCCGGGGAAGGCCCCGATGTAGGTCCGCCGGTGGCCGCGGACCTCCGCCTCGTCGCGAACGCCTCCCAGGGAGAGGCGCACGAACTTGCGGTTCAAGGAGCGCGCGATGGACTTGGCGAGCGAGGTCTTCCCGACGCCCGGCGGCCCCACGAAGCAGATGATCGAGCCGCGGGTCTTCTGGACGAGCTGGCGGACGGCCAGGAACTCCAGGATGCGCTCCTTGACCTTCTCGAGCCCGTAGTGATCCTCGTTCAGGATCTTCTCGGCGCGGGAGATGTCCTTGGACTCGCGCGAGGATTTCTTCCAGGGAACGCCGACCAGCCATTCGATGTAGTTGCGCGACACGGTCGCCTCGGCCGAGACCGGCGGCATCGCCTCGAGACGCCGCAGCTCCGTGTCGGCTTTCTCGCGGGCTTCCTTCGGCATCCCCGAGGTCTCGATCTTCTTCTTCAGATCGTCCACCTCGTCGGTCCGGTCGTCCTTCCTCCCGAGTTCCTGATGGATGGCCTTGATCTTCTCGTTGAGGTAGTACTCCTTCTGGGCCTTCTCCATCTGCTTCTTGACCTTGTTGTTGATCCGGCGGTCGATGTTCACCTTTTCGATCTCGACCTCCAGCAGGTCCTGGAGCTTCTGGAGCCGTTCGGCCGCGGTCTCCGCCTCGAGAAGCGTCTGCTTCTCCGGGGTCGCGACCGCCAGGTGCGCCGAGAGCGTGTCGGCGAAACGCTCCGGGTCCTCGAGCTTCAGCGAGGCGGCGATGCCTTCGAACGCCAGGTGGTGGGAGAGCTTGGCGTACTGCTCGAAGAGCACGAGCACCTTGCCCATGTAGTCCTTCAACTGCTCCGGGTCGGCCGGCCGCTGCGGCATCGGCTCGACGACCACGCCGAGGTAGTCCTTCCTTTCCTCGAAGGTGCGGATCCTCGCGCGGCGCACCCCCTCGCACATGACCTTGATGTGCCCGTTGGGGAGTTTCAGGGACTGGGCCACCGTCGCCACGACGCCGATCTCGAAGATGTCCTTGGGCTCGGGCTCGTCGAGCTGCGGATTCTTCTGCGCGGCCAGGAACAGCCTCTTCGACGGCGTCGCCAGGGCCTCCTCGAGGGCGCGGATGGAGGAGTCCCGGCCCACGACGAACGGGGCCATCTGCTGCGGAAAGACCACCATGTCCCGCAGCGGGACGAGCGCGAGCCTTTCGAGCGGCCGAGCGGGACTGTCAGGTGAGTTCATGATTGAGGTCCTTCAAGCTCCGGTGCCGACGGAGTCTGTACCCGAGACGCGGGGTCCTGGCTTTCGCTACCCCGCCTTGCGCAGGATGGTAATCGGGTTGGTGTGGTGCTTGACCACGTCCTTCGTGATGACGCATTCCTCGATGTCGTCGTCCGAGGGGATCTGGTACATCACCTCGAGCATCAGGTCCTCGATGATGATCTTCAGGCCCCGCGCTCCGACGTTGCGCGCGAGAGCCTCCTCGGCGATGGCTTCGATGGCGTCATCGGTAAAACGAAGCTGGACATTTTCGAATTCCAGCATCGTCTGGTACTGCTTGACAAGCGAATTCTTGGGCTCCCTCAGGATCTCGACGAGCGCGGACTGATCGAGCTCCGACAGCGTCGCCACGACCGGCAGCCGCCCGACGAACTCCGGGATCATCCCGAACTTGATCAGGTCTTCCGGATGGACCTTTTCGAGCAAAGCGCTCGACCGCTTCTCCTTCTTCGTCGTGATCTTGGCGCCGAAGCCCATCGTCTTCTCGGTCATCCGGCGGCTGATGATCTCCTCGAGTCCCACGAACGCCCCTCCGCAGAGGAAGAGGATGTTGGTCGTGTCGATCTGGATGAACTCCTGGTGCGGGTGCTTGCGCCCCCCTTGCGGCGGCACGTTGGCGACGGTGCCCTCGAGGATCTTGAGCAGCGCCTGCTGGACCCCCTCGCCCGAGACGTCGCGGGTGATCGAGGGGTTCTCCCCCTTGCGTGCGATCTTGTCCACCTCGTCGATGTAGACGATGCCCCGCTCGGTCTTCTCCTTGTCGTTGCCGGCGGCCTGGTAGAGCTTCAGGATGATGTTCTCGACGTCCTCGCCGACGTAACCCGCTTCGGTCAGGGTCGTCGCGTCCACGATCGTGAACGGCACGGAAAGGAGCTTGGCCAGGGTCTGGGCCAGGAGCGTCTTGCCGGTCCCGGTCGGGCCGATGAGAAGGATGTTGGACTTCTGGAGCTCGACGTCCAGCTTGCGGTTCTTCTCCAGGTAGTCGATGCGCTTGTAGTGATTGTAGACGGCGACCGCGAGCTTCTTCTTGGCCTGGTCCTGGCCGATCACGTACCCGTCGAGGAATTCCTTGATTTCCTTCGGCTTGGGGAGCTTCGCTTCGGGAGTCTGTGTCTCAAGGACGCGGTCCTCCGCGATGATATCGAGGCAGATGTCCACGCACTCGTCGCAGATGTAGACGGTCGGGCCGGCGATCAGCTTCTTGACGTCCCTCTGGCTCTTGTTGCAGAAGGAGCAACGCAGCACATCACCGTTTCCGGTCTTTTTGGACATTCAGCCTCCGGGCTTGGGATGAAGGGATTCTAGGCTGGCCGGTCCGGGCCGTCAACCTCGCTCCTGGTACTGCCCTCGCACCCCTCGCCTATTCTACACATCCAGGAAGATTAACGCCCGACCCGTCCGGAAATTCCGGGCCGGAAGACGGGAGACGGAAGAGGGAAGACGAAAGTCGAAACGTCCGATCTTCGTCTCCCGTCTACCCGTCTACCGTCTACCGGCTCGTCCCTATCCGGCAGCTTTGAGGGCGATGTCGTCTCTGTGGTGGTAGATGGCGTCCACGAGCCCGTACTTCCTCGCGTCCTCGGCCTCGAGAATGAAGTCCCGGTCGGTGTCCTTGGCGATCTTCTCGATCGCCTGGCCCGTGTGCTGCGCCATGATCTCGTTGATCCGCTCCTTCAGGCGCACGAGGTCCCGCGCGTGAATCTCGATGTCGGTCGCCTGTCCCTGCAGCCCGTAGCCGAGCGGCTGGTGGATCAGGAACCGGGCGTTGGGGAGCGAATAGCGCTTGCCGCGCGCCCCGGCGGCCATCAGGACGGCCGCCATCGAAGCGGCCTGGCCGATGCAGATCGTCGAGACGTCGGGCTTGACGTACTGCATCGTGTCGTAGATGGCCATGCCCGCCGTGATCACGCCCCCCGGCGAGTTGATGTAGAAGGAGATGTCCTTCTCGGGATTCTCGGACTCCAGGAACAGCATCTGGGCGATGATCAGGTTGGCGATCGCATCGTCGATGTGCTGCCCCAGGAAGATGACGTTGTCTTTCAGCAGGCGGGAATAGATGTCGTACGCGCGCTCCCCGCGACTCGTCTGCTCGATGACCATCGGAACCAGGACCATGCCGCCTCCCTCTTGTTCTTCTTCTTGCTTCATCGCTAACCTACGACCTTCTGCTAAGATTCCTCGGCGACTCCGGCAAGTCCAGTAGTCCAGGTGCACCCTCGGCCGCGGCTACTTTGGACCTGACCTTGGACCTTGGACTCTGTCATTTGACTTCCATCGGCACGCTCGAGGGTAGCACCCTGGCGGAAGAGATCAAGATGTCCACGGCCTTCGAAAGCCGGATCTCGTCGCGAAGCGCCTCGAGCCCGTCGTTCTTCGCCATCTGCTCGCGCAGGGCCGCCGGGTCCACGCCGCGCCTCGAAGCGGCGCGCTTGAACTCGGCTTCCACCTCGGTGTCGGAGACCTCGATCCCCTCGCGGCGGGCGATCTCGTCCAGGAGCAGGTATTCCCTGACCCGCCGCTCGGCTCCCGGACGCGCGTCCTGGCCGAGCTTCTCCCAGTCCGCCTCCTTCGGGTCCATCCCGCTGGCCGCGAGGTAGCGCGCGTAATCCTTGAGGGCGGCGACAGTCTCCGCTTCGACGAGCGTCTCCGGCGCGGGCAGGGTCACGCGCGAGAGCAGAGTGTCGACGATCGCGCGGCGGAGCTTCCTCCGGCGCTCCGCCTCCTTCTCGCGGCGCAATCCCTCGCGGACTTTTTCGCGAAGGCCGGCGGCGGTCTCGTTCTCCGCGACGAGCTTCGCGAACTCGTCGTCCAACTGCGGCAGCCGCTTCTCCTTCAGGGCCACGAGCGTCAGCTCGTAGTCCACGGTCTTGCCCCGGAACTCCTCGTTGGGGAAGTCGTCAGGGAAGTTCTTCCGGAACTTCCGGGTCTGCCCGGGCAGGGTCCCCCGCAGGGCCTCGTTGATCTCCGGCATCGAGTCGGGATGCCCGACCTCGAGCGTGATCTTCTCGTCCCGGAACGTGCGCGGGTTCTGGCCCGGCGCCAGGATCTCGACAAAGGACCCGCCGATGTCGGCGACGGCGAAGTCTCCCGGCGCCGCCGCGCGTCCCTCGATCGGGTGAAACTCGGCGTGCCCTTCGCGCAGGCGGTCGACGACCTGGGCGACCTCCTGCTCCGACGGCTCGACGCTCACGTCTTCGACCGGGACTCCGCGGTACTCGCCCGGCTCGACCGGCGGCTTCACGTCGAGCCGCGCCGTGAAGCGGATCGGGCCCGGCGGCTCCCACGTCAACCCCTCGATGCGCGGCCGGCCGAGCGCGGAGATCTTGCGCTCCTCGATCGCCGAGGAGAGCGCATCGGGAATGGCGCGCTCGAGGACGTCGTCGCGGATCTCCTGCCCGAAGCGCTTCTGCACGACCGACTCGGGAGCGTGTCCCTTGCGGAACCCCGGGAGGGCGGCTTGCTTCGTGTAGGCGCGCGTGACCGCCCGCCGCGCCTCCTCCGCCTCCTCGGCCGACACCTCGATCTCGAGGACGGTGCGGGTGGGAGATTCTTCTTCTGCCTTCAGTATGGCCACGGCCGAAGTCTATCCGACGCGTGTCATCCCTTCGCGCCCTTCTGTCATCCTGAGCGCAGCGAAGGATCTGCTCTCCAGGTTTGCGCGAGCAGATTCTTCGGCGCTCCGCGCCTCAGAATGACAGGGCGCCGGTCACGGCCTCGGAGGGAGTGTCCGCGTGCCGCGCGCGCCGCGGCGAGAGGACGGCCGTGGGACGGGCCGGGGGGACCGCGGCGTTGACGGCCAGGCCCACGTCCAGGCGTCCGAATCCGAAAACAGGATTGGGGACGATCGCGCCGGAGAAGCCGCCGCAGTCCTCCGTCGAGGTCAAAGGCAGGGCGGTGTGCTTCAACAGGTCGGTCGTCGCCGCGACATTTCCGATGAGCTGCGGCGCGGCCGACCAGAGGAGGGCGACGGCGCCCGTCACGAGCGGCGCCGAGCCGGAGGTCCCGCTGAATCCCGTGCGATAGCTCGCGGGGGGCGCCGCGACGCGGGCATTCACGCCGGGAGCGGAAATGTCGGGCTTCAGGCGGTTTGAGCCGTCCGCCGTGATCGGACCGCGGCTGGAGAAGCTCGCGATCGTGTCGGAGTTCGACGCGGTCGCCGCCACCGAGAGGGACGCGTCGTAGAAGGCCGGGCGGGTCCGAGATTGTCGAGCACGCCGGCCCCGAGTTGCCGGCCGAGACGACGACGACGATCCCGGCCGCGCTGACGTTCTCGACGATCGCCTTGAGCACGTTCGGATCGGTGCACCCCTCGGTGACGGGACAGCCCCAGGAATTGTTGATGACGTGCGCCGCGAGGTCCGGCCTCGCATTGCCGCCGGTGTGGTCGGTCGGCGCCAGGAAAAACTGGAAACACTCCGTGTAGCGCGCCGGGGTGCCGTTGCCCTGATCCATGTTGCGGCAGGCGATGAACCGCGCGCCGGGCGCCATGCCGATCTGGTTGCCCACACCGTCGTCGCCGACCGCGAGGCTGGCCGTGCCGGTGCCGTGGCTGTCGTCGTCGCATGGCGCGGATGCGTCCGATCCGCACGGATTGGCCGGCAACGCGTTGTGGATCGCGTCGTGCCAGTTGTAGTCGTGAGAAGCCGTCGTGCCGTTGAAACCACGGTAATGGCTCTTCAAGGCCGGGTGCTCCCAGGCGACGCCCGTGTCGGCCATCCCGACGACGATCCCCTGGCCCGTGAAACCGCGGGCCCAGACACCCGGCGCGCCGACCCTCGCGATGTTCTCCTCGACCGTCGCCGCGGCCGGCCCGAGGCGGGAGGCGAGAGGCTGGCGCTCGATCACGGGTTCGGGTTCGCGGGCCGCCTCGTTGTTCGGAGCCACACTCGAGACGTCCTCGCGCGCCGCGAGCTCCCCGGCGAGCGCGCGGTCGCCCTCCACCTCGATCATGTTCACGAGATAGAAGGAGCGGAAGGCGACGCCGGCCGCTTCGAGGCGAGCCCGCACGGGCGCCTGCGACGCCTCCGCCTGCGCGCGCAACGCCTCGTAGACGAACCGCCCCTTCTCGGCCTTTCCGGCGAACGCCTCCGCGCCCGAAAGGTCCGCCTGCTCCCGCATCACGACGAGAAACGACGCCCGCTCCCCCGCCGCCTTCCCCGCAAAGATCCGCGGATCCACCCTCGCGTCCGCCGCAACGAGGGGGAGGGAGAAACACAGCCCGGCCAGGGCCAGGAGGAGAGATTGACGGTTCACCGGACGGGCATTCTAAAGGATTCCTCTTCGGGGTGAGGCCTCTAACCGGCAGAGCAGATCCTTCGTCGCTTCGCTCCTCAGGATGACAGGTTCTCAACGGCGTCGCTCCGTCGTCTGCTCCGGTCGCGGCGCGAGGAGTCTCCCGAGGAAGCGGAGGGAGGAGCCTCGCGCCGCGGGAGCGTAGCGATTGCGCGGGGTCAGGCGGGCGGTCGAGGCCGCATCCGGCCGAGCCGCCCGCCGGTGCGCCCGCAGGGCGCAGATCCCGCGCAAGCGCGGAGCGACGGTATGCGAGAGGAGGGACTCGAACCCTCAAGGGTTTCCCCACGGGATCCTAAGTCCCGCGCGTCTGCCAGTTCCGCCACTCTCGCGTGGAGCGGCATGGTAGGCGCAAGAGCCTTTGGATTCAATGGCTCACCCGGGGATGAAGGGAGGACCAGCGGAACGATTTGCCCTTGCTCGCGGGCTGAGATAACGTGCGGAGCGTGAGCGACCCTGAGGTCCCCGTTGAGACCTGGTATCAACGCCTCTGGGAAGATCTCGTCCCCTGCGTCGGGTGCGGCGCGCTCGTTCCCAACACCGACGGCCCAACGAACGCGAATATTGGCGGGTCGCCGGGATGCTGGGCTATCTATGAGAGCGTCCGTGCCCGAGGAATCGGAGATCATCGCTACGCGGAGCTCCAGCAGCTGACGGTGGACACCTATGCCGTGCAGCATCCCGCGGTATCCAGGCGCGGCTCGACTCAGTCCGTCGCCCCGCACCTCGTCGGTTTGTGCGCTCTCGTGGCGCGGGGCTTGCCGGCCTCGGTCGCAATCGCCGCGGTACACAACGCGGTCAAGTCGCGCGATTCGTTTGAGAGTCTCGCGCAGCCGGAGTCGTGCGGCGAGCTGACGATTCTTCACGTCCGAGACGCGACGACCCTTCAGGAACACGTCCATCGCCTGCGGGAATGGTCCTCCTCGGTGTGGAAGGCATGGTCGCCGCACCACCGGGTGATCGGCAAGTGGACGGCGGAGGCGCTTCCGAGAGCTCAGCCGCGCGAACGATCTCTAGCCCGGTTTTTCTCGACCCGAAGGCCTTAGCGCCGCAAGGGTCTGAGGACGACCAGGTTTACACACACTCTAGCCGCTCCGGCGTCGGTGTCCGAAGCGCAGCTGATGCCCTCTGAGAGCCCATTCCGAGAGGTCTGAGGGGTTTTCAGCGGACTCCGCAGCCTATCTCCCCGACGGTTGGGATATAGGCCGCCGTTGGAGCTTCGTTGGCCCTTTCAACTGGGCTCTCTATATGACGTTAGGCCGCGCTAGGGCGACATCGGCCGCTGGATGATCTTTGCGAGCTCGCGTCTCGTGGCGCCCGTGGCGAGCAACGAGCGGAGGAGCAGATCGAGGGCGACGGTTGAGTCGGCAGCCTCCATCTTGGCTACTCGAGACTGGCTAGAGCCGATGAGCTTGGCGAGTCGTGCTTGGGTCAAGTTTCGGGCCTCGCGTCTCAGACGCAGGCCCTGGGCCAGTGCGAGCTTGAGCTCAACGAGTCGGTCTCCTGTTGGACAGCCCCAGAAGCTGGCTTGCCGTGCCAATCTGCCAGCCCGCGGCCTCGAGTTTCTTCTTTTTTTCGCTTTTCATGGTTTACCTCACGTGTTCGTCATAGTCCCTCAGTCGCCGCCGGCAATCGTAATCACCCGCTTTGGCGTAGTGGTTGTCTTCTTGCCGAAAATCTCCAAGATCAGGATGACGTCCGGGTCAACCCGATAGACGATTCGCCAGTCTGGTCACGATCCCGAATCCGAAGCTCATGGCAACGGAGAGAGATCGTCGGCATGGGGCGAGAGTGAGGAAGACCAAGTTTCTCGCCCTGCTGAAGTCGTCGGAGCAGATAACCGGCCTCGATTCGTCCACCAGCGGAGAACGGGGGAGTCTTGATTTCGCCCTTTAGCCATGCGAGCGGTTTCTCCATGTCCTCGGTGAGAGTATGTCAGAACTGACATATTGTCAAATGGCGCAGGAGGGGCGCCCCCCAATGCAATCGTAGCTGTTGGAAAGTAGGTCGATGGTTAGGGATCCCGGCAGCCC
>CAVUIX010000029.1:0-676392 GCA_963741435.1 uncultured Acidobacteriota bacterium
TCTCGCCCCGACCAGATTCCCTGAAGCTCTTGTCGGGCAGATCCGTTCCGCGCACGGCTCTCGCGCCGTTGCGCACGTGGTAGTATTCGGCTCTCTCAGACCCCGATGCGTCCTTCCCGCAAAATCCCTCTCGTCTCGGCTGCGTCTCTGGTCCTGCTGCTGGCCGCGGGCTCGCAGAGCGAGCTGTTCTGCCAGAACGTCATCGCTAATGGGCAATTCGATTCGGACCTGTCGTCCTGGAGCAAGGCCTCGGGGATCGGCTTCGCTCATTGGGATCCGCTCGATGCCGACGGCTCTCCCCATTCCGGCTCGGTCCTGATCAGCAACGACGCGATCCCGGACGGCCTGGACACTTCGATCGATCAGTGCGTGGCCATCACCGGCGGAATCCCCCATTTCTTTTCCGCCGACCTCCACCCGGACAACTACGGCCCCGTGACCGGGCCCGCCTTCGGCGAGCTCCAGCCGTTGCACACGGGATTCATCTACGTGCTGTTCAACTTCTACACGAGCCGGTCCTGCGGCGGCGCTCCGCTGAACGACTTCGTCGCCCTCGGCGCCGGAGTCACGAACGATTGGCAGTCGCGCTCGCAGAATTTCACGCCCGCTGCTTCCGTCGTGAGCGTGCTCGTAACCCTCTCGATCTTCAAGCAACAAGGGGGAGGGAATCTGAGCGCGCACTTCGACAACATTTCCCTGGCCCCTCTCCTCGCTCCGTCCCCTACGCCTACTCCCATTCCCGCTTCGACCGACACGCCGACCCCGACCCCCACCCCGACCGCGACCCCGACGCGGACTGCGGCGCCCGCGCCCACCGAGACGCCGACTCCCGCACCCACGGCACACCGGTTGCCGCGCGTTGTCCCGTTCCGCTGATCGCGCCCGGCCGGGGAGGAGGGCCCACGGTTACCGACTGCATCAGGCATTCTCTGCGTGGAGCCGACGCCTTGCGAGAGCCGGAGCCGACTACATTTTGTGCTCCATGCCGTGCGGGCTTCCCCAGCGAATCCGAAGGGAGACATGGGTCGAGAGCGGGTGGCTCCCGTAGACGAGATCCAGGTCTTCCGTGTAGCGGTACGCGGTGAGGTCGGCTCCGAGGCCCGTCTTCAACCACGCAATGAGGTTGAAGTCTCGAAAGTACCCGAGCGTCAGCGATTTCACTCGCACGATTTTGGTGCTCACGGGGCGTCCGGGGAGCGCTCCCTTCTTGGTGAACAGCAGTTGAAAGTTGCGATCGACCGACTCTCCGCGGCCGTAGATCTGGTCCCACGGCGTCGCCTGGTAAGCCCCCTCGAGCAGCCAGTAGTCGGTGTAGCCCCGGGGGGCGTTGGGGTGGAGAACAGCCAGAGGAATGACGCCGAGCCCGGGTAAGGTCGAGGGCGCGCCGTGGTGCTCATCGTTGTCGCGGCCCCAGATCAGAGAGACCGCCAGCGGCCGGTCGCCGTCGGCGCCGTAGTGGAGCGACGCGGTCGTCCGATGCATGTTCCCCGGAAAGAGCACCTCGGGATCGTGCCGCGAGGCGAACGAGACCTGGCCCGACCAGCCTGAGGGGAAGTGGATCTTGATGCGGCCGGAGGCGGAGTCCAGCGGGCCGTGCTCGAAGTTCCACCGGTTTTCGTCCGGTTCCGCCCCGTGGAACGCCGAGCCTTCGATGGAGATCCAGCGCCAACCGGCGCCCAGCGTGACGACTCCGAACGTCACGTGCGTCGAATCCTGGCCATGATGACTGAGAGGCGCCGTCGGGTTCTCTCCCGCGGAGGCGCGGTGCATGAACGCCGTCGGACCCAGGGCCGGTTCTCCGACGGGCGCCAACTGGAACCAGATCCCGCTCTCAGCCCCGAGGGAGTGGCGATAAGTTGCCGAGACATTCATGAAGAAGTCATGGGGATGCTGGTAATCCACGAGAGGCTGACTCTCGAAGGTCTCGCCCTCCTGGAAGAGCTGCGGACTGCCGCGCTCGGACATGGTTGCCGGCTCGAGGGAGTTCATCAACATCAGCGACAGGCGGCCGCCCCAGAGGTCGTGCTGGGCGTGAAGCATGTTCCAGTTCGTCGACTCGAACGCCTCGTCGCCGGAAGGGCCGCCCTGAAAGTTGTAGGTGAAACGCACGATGCCGATGTCCATGACATGCCAGCCCGGCATTGCCATGTCCCCCATCGGGTCTCGAGGCATCATGCCAGTCATGATCGTCATGTCGGACTGGAACAGGTTCCGCGAGCCCTGCGATGCGCTCGCGGCCTGGTCCGTCCCCTGTCCGAGCACCGTGCCGGCGGCGAGGCAGAGCAACACCGTGATCGCCGCGCTTGTATGTCTTGTTCGCATGCTTGACCGCGGCCATTATCGCTTGAAAGCGGCCCTTGACTTACGCCCTCATTACGCCTAGACTCTGACTCAGGCCGATGGGCTGCTCCCCGGGCCCGGGAGCGGCCGCGGTGGTCCCTCGGCCTATTTTAATTTTGAAATTATTGCATTTTCCCTTATTTAATTAGGAATCACATGAATCTCACAAAACGTCAGAAGGAGCTCATGGACTTCATCCGGAGCTACCGCTCGGAGCACGGGATTTCTCCAACTCAGAGGGAGATTCGGGAGCATTTCGGGCTCTCGTCCTTCGGGACAATCCAGAAGCACCTGAAGAGACTTGAAGAGAAGGGAGCTCTCGCACGCGAGTGGAACCGGAGCCGGGGGATCTCTCCCTCGATCGAGCGTCCCTCCTCGAGGGAAGTAGGTCTGCTCGGGTACGTGGCTGCCGGGGGGCCTATCGAACCCTTTCCCTACGAGGAGACGATCGAGGTCCCGGCATCGCTCCTGGGTAAAGGAGAGCATTTCGTCTTGCGCGTGCGCGGAGATTCCATGGTGGAGGACGGAATCCGGGACGGGGACTACGTCATCGTGGCTCGCCGCCCGACCGCCCAGAACGGACAGACCGTCGTCGCCCTGGTGCGCGGGGAAGCTACGCTCAAGCGGTACTACTCCGAGGGCTCGCGAGTCCGTCTCCAGCCCGCCAACGCGGCGATGAAGCCGCTTCTCGTGGATTCTCGCGACGTCCTGGTGCAGGGGGTCGTGACCGGGCTCATCCGCGACTACGCCAGCGCGTGAGGCAGGACGGCCGGCCTGCTAGAATGCCCGGCCGGTGGCGACGTACCCAAGTGGTTAAGGGAGAGGTCTGCAAAACCTTTATGCGGGGGTTCGAATCCCCCCGTCGCCTCCAACGTCGCTCCGCGCGCTCCGCGGGATCTACGCCTGACGGCGTGATCCCGCTCCGGCGCTCCGCTCCCGCGGCGCGAGGCTCCTCCCCTCTGGGAGACTCCTCGCGCCGCGAGCGAAACCGAGATGGTGGTTGAAAAACTGCAGTCCTGAGTTTGTAGTGGCTGAACGCGCAAACCGCCGAGGCAGGCGAGCCTCCCGATGAAAAACTAGGCGGCGAAGTTAAGGTCGGCACGCCGCCAGCACAGTCGAGGAGATAGCCCATCGGAGAATCCTCACGGTAGATTGAGTCGAACCGAAACGGGCTTTCTTTGAGCCTTCAGGAGTTGCGGCTATCATCAGCACTTCCCGCCGGAGTGGCGAAATTGGTAGACGCACGGGACTTAAAATCCCGAGGGCTGAAAGGCTCGTGCCGGTTCGACTCCGGCCTCCGGCACCAGAGAACAGGAAGATCTGATGAGCAACGCCGTCGTGGAAACGCTCCCCGACTTCGAGCAGGTCCTGGACTACAAGTTCCGGGATCGCGACCTCTTGACCCGGGCGCTCACGCACAAGTCCTACGCCAACGAGCGGCGGGAGACCTCCTCGTCTCACAATGAGCGGCTGGAGTTCCTCGGCGACACGGTGCTCGGCTTCGTCATCGGAGAGCTGATCTACCGCTCCTTCCCCAACCTGCAGGAGGGAGCCCTTTCGAAGATCAAGGCGCATCTGGTTTCGGCGGGCACGCTCGCCTCCAAGGGAAGGGCTCTCGGGATCGGCAGGTACTTGCGAATGGGAGCGGGGGAGGCCCGGTCGGGAGGAGCCGAGAAGCTGTCCCTTCTCGCCGACGGATTCGAGGCGGTCGTCGCGGCCATTTACCTGGATGGCGGGCTTCCCGCCGCGGAGGCCTTCCTGAGGCGCGTCTTCGAACCCGACGTGACGGGCATCGACATCGGAGACCTCTCCTTCCAGGACTACAAGACCGTCCTGCAGGAGTCGGCGCAGGCGTTGGGACTTCCTCTTCCCGAGTACCGCATCGTGGACGAATACGGCCCGGACCACGAGAAGATCTTCGTAATCCAGGTCTTCTGGGACGGAGAGGCCTTCGCCTACGGACGCGGTCCTTCAAAGAGGGAAGCTCAGCGCAAGGCCGCCAAGGAAGCGTTGAAGAAGCTCGGCCAGCTCCCCGGATAGCGCGATTTTGGATTTTGGATTTTCGATTTTGGATTGGGCTCCGAACCCGCTCTGGCAATCCAAAATCCAAAATCTAAAATCTAGAAATCGCTACGGCGCTTTCTCCAACCGCTTCAGGAAGCTGTCGGCGTCTTCGAAGCCCACCAGGCGCAGATCCTGGCGCTCCTGGCCGGCCGCGTCGAGGAAGATGATGGTCGGAACGCCGAGGATGGCGTATTTCTCGGAGAGGGCCACGACCTCGGGCGATGCCGAGCGGGTCATGTCGGCCTTGAAAAGGGCGCGTCTCTCCAGGGCCTGGCGCACTCCGGGATGGGAGAAGGTCTTCTCGTCGAGCTCCCGGCAGGGCAGGCACCAGGAAGCGGAGAAGTCGATCACCGCCGGGCGGCCCGCGCGCGTGACCTGCTCCGCGGCGTAGGGCTGCCAGCCCGGAGAGGCGGAGGCCGGGACCTGCCGGGGCAGGAAGAAGGCGGCGGCCGCCAGGAAGACCACGGCCGCGCCGGCCCGCGCCGCCGGCCTGAGCCGCGTTCCTCGGATCGCGAGAACGATCGCCGCGATGACGAGCACGGCTGGCAGGAGCCAGTCCCCGGCAGGCCGCGGGACGGCCGTCCGGAGGAAGTAGGCCGCCATGGCGAGGAGGATCCAGCCGAAGACCGACTTGACGCCTTCCATCCACTCTCCCGCTCGGGGAAGACGCGAGAGACTCCCGGAGAAGGCCGCGAGGAAGAGATAGGGAAGTCCGAGTCCCAGCGACAGCACGAAGAAGAAGAGAAATCCGAGCGCCGCGTTCTGCCGGGCGGCGACGAAGGCGAGCAGGCCGAGGACGAAGGGGCCCACGCACGGGGCCGCGACGACGCCGACGAGCAGCCCCATCGCATACGCCCCGGCCCTTCCGGAACGCGCGCCGGTCTTCTGCATCCATGAGGTCGGCATCCGGATGTCGTAGAGCCCGAACATCGAGAGGGCGAGGGCAACGAGAACGGCCGCGACCACCGCGAGCACCCAGGGCGATTGAAGCGCGGCGCCGAAGAGCTTGCCGGAGAGGCCCGCGGCGACGCCGAGAGCGGAGTACGTCGTCGCCATCCCGAGCACGTAGAGAGAGGCGAGGCCGAAGACGCGGCCCGATTCCCCCTTCGCCTGACCTCCGAAGAAGCTGACCGTCAGCGGGATGACGGGATAGACGCACGGGGTCAGATTCAGCGCGAGTCCGCCGGCAAAGAGCAGAAGCAGGACGACGGCGAAGCCGCGGCGCTCGAGCAGCTGGCCGAAATCCTGCGACGCCCCGGCCGCGGACGTGGAGGCGGCCGCTCCCGGGCCGGGAGCCTGGGAGAGCGGGACGGCGCCGCCCGAGAGGGCCGAAACGGCTCGGACGCGGAAAGCGACGGTGGCGGGCGCCAGGCATTGCGTGTCGTTGCACGCCTGGTATTCCACGGCCCCGGCCGCTTCCGGAGGCTGGGAGCCTGTCAGAGTCAGGGGGACCTCGATGGCGAAGGTCCCTTCGTAGACGGAGAGAGGCTTGTCGGCGAAGGCGAACTTCTTCATCCCGCCTTCGGGGTATTTCGGCTCTCCGAACTTGATGCCGGGAGAAGGATCCAGGCGGACCGATGTCGCGATCAGGTAGTCCTCGGAAGGATGATGACTGTTGACGTGCCACCCGGCGGCGAGCGTCGCGTCGATATGGAGCACCGCGGATCCTGCCGCTCCCGGCAGGACGCGGGCTTCCACCTTGAGAAGCGTCGAAGGCTGCGGGGCAGGGATGGCCGCGGCCGCGGCGGAGAGGAGAAGGCCGGCACAGGCCGCGAGCGCGGTCAGGCCGCGGCGGACGAGTCTCATGGCTTGGGCGGCTGGCCGTTCATTCGCGCGATCAGCGCCCGCACCTGCTCCAGATACTGGGATGTCGGATGGTCTTTCTCGAACTTCAGGAACAGGGCGTAGGCCTCCTCGGGCTTGTTCTCGGCGAGCGGGATCTGCGCGCGAAAGAGCTCGGCCCTCTCGCGCCGCCCCTTGTCCTTCGTCGTCTCGATCAGGCGGTTGATCGTCTGACGGGAACCGGCGGTGTCGCCACCATCGAGCTGAACGGCGGCAAGCAGCTCCTGCGCATCTTCGCGGAGAACCGTCGTCCCGCCGGGGGCCGCGATCGCGCGTTTCAACCGCGGCAGCGCCGAGGCGGAGTCGCCGCGCCCGTAGAGCTCCTTGCCGGTGTCGAAGGCTTCGCGGGCGGAGATTCTGGAGATGTCCTGCGCCTCGATCTTTCTCGCGAATGTCTTGTACTCGGCCATCTCGCTTTTCACGTGCGAGTAGAAGTCCGGAGCGGAGGTGAATCCCTGCATGTACAGGACCTGGCGGCCCTCCGGCGATTCGATCAGCACGGCGGGAACCTCTTGAACCCCGTGCCGCAAGGCCAGTTCCTTGCCTTCATTGGAATCGATCATGACCTTCACCGGGACCATCGGAATCGAGCAGCGCCTCGAAATCGAAGGCCGGATAGAGCAGCGTGTCCATGCGCCGGCAGCCGCTGCAACCGGTCCGGTCGAACTCGATGAAAACGAATTTGCCCTGCGCGGCGGCACGCTGCCTCGCCTCGTTCACGTCCGCGGCCCAGTCGGCGTTGCCCGGGGAGAGCAGGGCACCGCCGGTTTGCGGTGGAGGCGTTTGCGCCAGCCCGGCCGTCGCGCCAAGCAAGAGCGCGGCCAACGGCCAGAGGCCGCGTTTCTTCCTGGACAACATGTGTTGCGGAAACCCTTTCCCCTGAAGAGGAATTCCCGGTTACGGGCAGGGCCGGCGGGCTCCCGGAGGAAGGACGGAGCCTGTTCCGGCGCGTCCCTGTAGGATGGACGAGGACAGCTTGATCGTGGACGCAAGAAGCCTCGGCATCCGCCTTCTCCTTTTCGGCTTCCTTGCCGGAGCCGTGGCTCGCGCCGCCGGTGCCCGGGACTGGCCGCAGTGGGGCGGCAATCCGGCCCACCAGGGGTCGAGCGCTGCGGCAGGTCAGCCGCTCGTGGCACTGCTGGCCGACATCGTGTATGACCCGTTCGTCGGGCTGGAAGAGGCCGAGAGCAACGGAAATCTTCTCGTCCATTACGCCGTGCCTCTGCTCGACGCAACGGGCGTTTATCTGGCGTCCAAGTCCGGAAGCTACGTTTCCTGCGATCCCCCCGGTTCCGGCCTGCCTTTTCCCTGCGGTCCGGACGCCTGGCAGCTCCAGGCCTGGAACGTGCGGAAGCTCGCCTGGAAGGACGGCGCGCTCTCGACGGAGTGGACCTTCGCGAGCGATTGGAAGCCCGAGCCGGCGGGGGGAGCGGTGGCAGACTGGGAGCCGGTCTTCCAACCCGCCATCGCAGGCGAGTTCCTCTACGTGCCCGGCTTCGCCGGAACGGTCTCAAAGGTCTCCAGGGCGACGGGGGCTCTGGAGGCGCGAATCCGTCCCTTTGGGGAGACCGAGGATCCGGCCACCTACGTCGCCGGAGGCCTCGCCGCCGATGCGTCGGGCAACGTTTTCTACAACGCGGTCCGACTGGATCGGACCGGTCCGTGGACCTCCGATGTCCTCGGAGCCTGGCTGGTGAAGGTCGCGCCGGACGGGACGGCCTCGACAGCGCCCTTCTCGTCCCTCGTTTCCGGGGCTCCGCCGGCCCTCTCGCCGTGCCAGACGAGTTTTGCCGCCGTGTCGCTGCCCTGGCCGCCCTCGGCCAACGCCGTGCCTCCGGCGTCCGCTTGCGGATCGCAGCGGCCCGGCATCAACGTGATCCCCGCGGTTGCTCCCGATGGAACGGTCTACACCGTCTCCCGCGCGCATTTCAACGGACGGTACGCGTATCTCGTCGCGGTTCATCCGGATTTGACGCCCGCCTGGAGCTCGTCGCTGCGAAACGTCCTCGGCGACGGATGCGATGTCGGTCTGCCGCCGAGCGGGACGTCCGGAGGATGCCGGGCCGGCTCGAGGCGCGGCGTGGATCCCGCGACCAACGACCTTCCGGCGGGGCGGGTGTCGGATACGTCGTCGTCGTCTCCGGTCGTGCTTCCCGACGGAGGCGTGCTCTACGGCGCCGTCACCTCTTATAACTACGCGCGAGGGCATCTCTTCAAGTTCGGTTCGGGCGGGCGAGCGCTCGCGACATACGACTTCGGGTGGGACATCACGCCGGCCGTCTTCCAGCACGACGGGTCTTACTCGATCCTGCTGAAGGACAATCATTACCCGGTGGGCTCCTACTGCGGCAACCCGAGCGCCTGCCCGCCGCAGGCTCCCCGGTACGACATCACCTCGCTCGATTCGAACCTCTTGCCGGAATGGAGGTTCACCAGCACGAACACGCTCTCCTGCCAGCGCGACGACGGAGGTGCAGTGATCTGCGTTTCGGACCACCCGAACGGCTTCGAGTGGTGCATCAACCAGCCGGCCGTGGACGCGAACGGCGTGGCCTACGCCAACAGCGAGGACGGGTTCCTCTACGCGATCGGACGGGGCGGCGTCGCGCTGGGCAGGATCTTCCTGAATCTCGCCGTCGGAGCCGCCTATACGCCCCTCTCCCTCTCTTCCGACGGCCTGGTCTACGCGCAGAACAACGGCCATCTCTTGGTTCTGGGCAATCCGTTCCGGTCTCTTCCGCAGTCGGCCGGTGGCAAGAAGACTCCCCGGACTGTCCGACCGCGTTAATGCGCCGGCCCGGGAACGGTGTTGCGGCGTCGCGCGGATTTCACTAGAGTTGCCCGTCCCGGTTCAGGCGCCCGAGATGCCCAGGTAGCTCAGTCGGTAGAGCAACGGACTGAAAATCCGTGTGTCGGCGGTTCAATTCCGTCCCTGGGCACCAATTAGCTGTCAGTCCTCAGCTTTCAGCTGTCAGCTCAAGAGGGCCCTGGTTCCTCCGGCTGAGAGTCTGAGAGCTGAGAGCTGAAGACTACGCTCCCATGATCCTGAAAGTCGCGAAACTGGGTGTCAAGACGTTGCGGCTGCGCTCGCGCGAGGTGGACGCGCACGCGGTCGCGCGCGGAGACTACGAGCCGTTTCTCGCGGACCTGGAGGAGACGATGCGCGAGTACGACGGGACAGGCATCGCCGCGCCCCAGGTCTTCACGCTGCTTCGTGTCTTCCTTTACGAGGTGCATCCCGAGAAGCGCAAGCGAAAGGAGCCCGAGGTCCCCCTGACCGCCTACTTCAACGCGAGCTACGAGCCGGCCGGCGAGGAGGTCGAAGAGGATTCGGAGGGGTGTCTCTCGGTTCCCTTCCTCTGGGGCGGAGTCGTGCCGCGATTCCAGACGATTCGCGTCCGCGCGCTCGACCGCTCCGGGAAGCCGGTGGACTTCGAGGCCTCCGGCTTTCACGCGCGCGTCCTTCAGCACGAGATCGATCACCTGGACGGCCTCGTCTATCTCGACCGCATGCGGGACATGAAATCGCTCGCCTACACGGTGAACTTCGGATGAGCTCTCCTCTCCCCCGGGAGAGGGGTCGGGGTGAGGGCGCTGTTTCGGCTAGAATCGATCTGGAGGAGTGATGTTCGGCAAGAGCCAGCCGCTTCCGGCGTACGACGCGAAATCCGATAGCGGGGGCGCTTCGGATTTCCTGACCACGCGCCTGGACAAGATGATCGCCTGGGCGCGGTCCAACTCCCTCTGGCCGCTTCCCTTCGCAACGGCCTGCTGTGGCATCGAGTTCATGTCGGTCGTGTCCTCGCATTACGACCTCGCGCGCTTCGGAGCCGAGGTCGTGCGCTTCTCCCCGAGGCAGGCGGACCTGCTGATCGTCGCCGGCACGGTCACGGACAAGATGGCGCCCGTGCTGCGCAGGATCTACGACCAGATGCCCGAGCCCAAGTGGGTGATCTCGATGGGAGTCTGCGCGTCCTCGGGAGGGTTCTACCGCGCGTACCACGTCACCCAGGGGATCGACGAGATCATCCCCGTGGACGTCTACGTCCCCGGCTGCCCTCCGACGCCCGAAGAGCTCATATTCGGCATTCTGGAGCTGCAGCGGAAGATCAAGTCGGGTGAGCTGTCGCGGGACAGCCGTTCGGCGAAGCTGGCGGCGGAAAGACCGGCTTGAGCGCCGTCGCGGCACCTCCTCTTTCGGCCGCGGCGGGGAGAATTCGCGAGCGTCTCGCAAGCTCGCCTCTGGCAGAGAGAGTCGAAGTCCGGGACCTGGATCTCCCGACCCTGGAAGTCTCTCCGTCGGACTGGCCGGCGCTGGCCCGCTGGCTCCGCGACGATCCCGAGTGCCGTTACGACCTGTTCCTGGACCTGGCGGGCGTGGACAACCTGAGGCGCGCCGGGCAGAAGACGCGGTTCGAAGCGGTCGTCCACCTGCACTCGCTGCCGCGCGACGAGCACGTGCGCGTCAAGGTCCTCCTGCCCGACACCGCGCCGCCGGCGCTCCCCACCGTCCAGGACGTCTGGCCGGCCTCCAACTGGTTCGAGCGGGAGGCCTTCGACCTCTTCGGCTTCGATGTTCCGGGGCATCCGAACCTGAGGCGCATCCTGTGCCACGAGGCCTTCGTCGGCCATGCGCTTCGCAAGGACTACGCGCCGGGCCAGCGCTGGTTCGCGGCCGAGGAGGACCTGAAGATGCCGGCCTGGGCGCGGGAAACCGACGAGCGGGCCGGGCACTTCGAGACCCAGACCATCTCGATCGGGCCGTCGCATCCCACGACGCACGGCATCATCCACCTGATCGCGCGGCTCGACGGGGAGCGGATCACGCGCGCCGAAACGCAGATCGGGTACCTGCACCGCTGCTTCGAGAAGATGTCGGAAACGCACCCCTGGAACGGGGTGATCCCTTACACGGACCGCCTGAATTACGTCTCCTCGATGATCAACGGCGTGGGTTACGTGAGAACCGTCGAGAGAATGCTCGGCGTCGAGATCCCCGAGCGCGGCGTGCTCGTGCGGACGATCCTCTCCGAGTTCTCCCGGGTCATGGACCACTGCGTCAACCTCGGCGCGAACCTCGTGGACATCGGAGCGCTGACGAACTTCTGGTACCTGTACCAGCCGCGGGAGAACATCTACGGCCTTCTCGAAGCCTGCTGCGGGGCGCGGCTGACGGTCTCCTACGTGCGCGTCGGCGGGCTCGCGATTGACGTGCCGGAGGACTTCGTGGCGCGGTGCCGGGCCCTCCTCGAGTCGATCCCGAAGTTCCTGGACGACGTGGACCGCCTCGTGACGAACAACCGGATCGTGCGCAACCGGCTCCAGGGGACCGGCGTCGTCGCGAAGGAGCAGGCGATCGCCTGGGGCTTCACGGGGCCGATGCTCCGCGCCTCGGGAGTCCCCTACGACGTGCGCCGGTCGCGCCCCTACGACTTCTACGACCGGTTCGACTGGGACGTCCCGGTCTCGACGGAGGGGGACAACTTCGCGCGCTACCTCGTCCGCATGGAGGAGATGCGCCAGTCGCTGAAAATCATCCGGCAGGCGCTGGAGATCTTTCCCGAGAAGGGGCCCGTCAATTCCAGCGACTGGCACGTCGTGCTGCCCCCCAAGGACGCCGTCTACCACGACATGGAGTCCCTCATCTATCACTTCAAGCTCGTCATGGAAGGCATCCGCGTGCCGCGCGGCGAGCGTTACGAGTGGATCGAGGGCGCCAACGGAGAGCTGGGCTTCTACGCGATCTCCGAGGGCGCCGGAGGACCGTACCGCCTGAAGGTGCGCCCCCCCTGCTTCCCGATGATGGCGGCCTTCGAGAAGATGATCGTCGGCGGAACCATCTCGGACGCGATCGCGACGCTCGGGACTCTGAACGTCATCGCCGGAGAGCTCGACCGATGAGCGGCATCGTGCAGGTCAGCGCGCGGACACCGAAAAAGCTGACCCTCGTGCAGAAGCTCTACATTCCCGAGATCCTGGCGGGCATGAGGGTGACGGTCCGCCACCTGCTGCGCAACATCGTCGCGATCCGCCGGCTCCCGACGATCCTGTACCCGGAGCAGAAGCGGGACTACTCGGGGCGGTTCCGCGGCAAGCACATCCTGAAGACGCGCTCCGACGGGACGCTCAAGTGCGTCGCCTGCTATATGTGCCAGCAGGCCTGCCCGGCCGAGTGCATCTCGATCGTGGCGGGGGAGCACCCCACGATCGCTTACGAAAAGTATCCCGTGGTCTTCGACATCGACATGTTGCGCTGCGTCTTCTGCGGTTTCTGCGTGGACGCGTGCCCCAAGGACGCGATCTGGATGACGCGCGACTACGAGCTGGCTTTCTTCTCGCGGCAGGAAGCGATCTTCGGCATCGACAAGTTGATCGAGAAGCCCGGCATTCCCGTCAAGGGCGGCTACGGCTATCGTCCCTACTATCCCGGAGACGGGACCGTCCCGCCCACGGACGCCTCCTGCGCGCCCGTCACGCCGGGCGACGGAGAGCGGGCGAAGCTGCGCGAGTCCGGCCTCCTCCCCGTCTTCCGCCCCTCCGCGATCAGGTGACTCTCTCCACCCGGCACGAGCGCGTTAAGCTACCTCAGCTCCTCCATCATCTGGGCGAGGGCGTCGCGGCCGGGCCGGACTCTCTCCAGAGGGAGCGTGGCCAGGGGTTCCTCGGGCAGGTCGAGGAGCGCGAGGAAGTCCTTCTTGCGCGGCTCGACGTAGATCAGGCCGGTCAGGAACTCGTTCTTCTCCTGTGCGTCGTGGAGGAGATTGAACGCCGCCTTCTTGTCGGTCGGGTCGTAGTCTTCGCGGAGCTTCTTCAAGCGAATGCGAGATCCGTCGAAGAGCCTCACGTCCTGCGTCGTGCCGGGATCATAGTCCACCGTGATCTCGTCGAAGTAGGGGACGAACCCGATCTCCTGGATCGGCATCTCGTGGTCCTTGGCCCACTTGTAGGACTTCGTCGAGTCCTCGTGGTTGTTGAAGGTCACGCAGGGAGAGATGACGTCCAGAAGCGCGGTGCCCCGGTGGGCGATCGCCCCCTTGAGGAGGGCGAGAAGCTGCTTCATGTCGCCCGAGAAGGAGCGCGCGACGTAGGCGCAACCGAGCTCGATCGCCATCGCGCAGAGATCGATCGCCGGGAGATTGTTCAGGACGCCGGTCTTCAGCTTCGACCCCCGGTCCGCGGTCGCCGAGAACTGGCCTTTCGTCAGGCCGTAGACGCCGTTGTTCTCGACGATGTAGATCATCGGGATGTTGCGGCGGAGCAGGTGCACGAACTGCCCGGCGCCGATCGAAGCCGTGTCGCCGTCACCGGACACCCCGATCGTCAGCAGGCTCTGGTTCGCCAGCATCGCCCCGGTCGCGACGGCCGGCATCCGGCCGTGGACCGCGTTGAAGCCGTGGCCCCGGTCCGCGAAGTAGGCGGTCGTCTTCGACGAGCATCCGATGCCCGACATCTTCGCGACCTTGTACGGCGCCACCCCCATGTCGTAGAAGGCCTGGGTGATCTGCCGGGTGATCACGTCGTGCCCGCACCCGACGCAGAGCGTGGACTTCAGCCCGCCGTACTCCTTGACGGTCAGGCCGATGCGGTTCGTAGGAGGGGTCCTGGGTTCTGCGACGGAGGACATGAGCTATTTCTCCCCGGCTTCGATTCCCTCGACCACGGTCTCGGCGTCGAGGGGGAAGCCGTCGTAATGGCGGATCGAGCGCAGCTTCGAAGCCTGCTCGGGCATCTCGAGCCGCAGGATGTCGTACATCTGCCCGTCGCGGTTCTGTTCCACGACGTAGAGGCGATCGTGGGAAGCGGCGAATTCGAGCGACCTCTTCGCCGATGGGAAGCGCCCTCAAGCGCAGGGAATCGGTCGGGATCCCACGCCGGGCGAGAAGGTCCCGCGCCTCCTGGACGGCGAAATCGGAGGACCCGTAGGCGATCACGGCCGACGGCCGAGCCCGAGCCGTTGGAGACGACCGGCCTCGGGACGAACCGGCGGGAGGTTTCGAACTTGCGGGCCAGGCGGTCCATGTTCGCCTTGTATTCCTCCGGCTTCTCCGTGTAGGTCGCCCGCTCGGAGTGGCCGGAGCCCCGGCAGAAGTACGTCGCCGCCGGGTTGTCGATCAGGCCCGGGAGCGTCCGGTAGGGGATCCCGTCTCCGTCCACGTCGCGGTAGCGGGCGAACTCCTTGAACTTCCGGACGTGCTCCTTCAACTCCTCCTCGGTTCGGATCAGCTTGCCCCGGTTGATCGCGGTTCTCCGGGTAGGGGAACGGGTCGGCCATCCAGTTGTTCATGCCAAGGTCGAGGTCGGTCATCAGGAAGACCGGAGTCTGGAAGCGCTCGGCCAGGTCGAACGCCTCCATCGCCAGCGAGTAGCACTCCTCGACCGAGCCCGGGCAGGAGCAGGATGTGTCGGGCGTCGCCGTGCGAGAGGTAGTACGTCGACAGGATGTCGCCCTGCATCGTCCGCGTCGGCAGCCCCGTCGAGGGGCCGACACGCTGGACGTCGATGATGACCGCGGGAACCTCGGCGTAGTACCCGAGCCCGACGAACTCGGACATCAGCGAGATGCCGGGGCCCGAGGTCGTCGTCATCGCGCGCGCGCCCGCCCAGCCGGCGCCCATGACCATCCCCGCCGCCGCGAGCTCGTCCTCGGCCTGGACGATGGCGTAGGTGTGTTTCCCCGTCGCCGGATCCTTGCGGAAGCGTTTGCAGTACTCGATGAAGGCCTCGGCGAGCGAGGAGGAGGGCGTGATCGGATACCAGGCGAGAACGCTCGCGCCGGCCATGACGCAACCGATCGCCGTCGCGGCGTTGCCCTCGATGATGATCTTGCCGGCGGTCTTGTTCATCCGCTCGAGGCGGAACGGGATCCGTCTTCTTCAGGTTCTTCTCCGGCCCAGTCGAATCCTCCCTGGATCGCCGTCCCAGTTGATCTCGACCGCCTTCTCCTTCGACTTGAACTGGCGGACGACGGCCTTGCGGATCTCCTCCATGTCGATGTCGAGAAGCCAGGCGGCTACGCCCGACGTAGATCATGTTGACCGCGAGGCGCCGCAGCTTCCCGTCGTGGACGAGCTCCAGGACGAGCTTGGAGAACGGGACGGGATAGAAGTGGACGTCGTCCCGCATCGATCTTCAGGTTCAGGGTCTCCTCGTAGATGACCGCGGCGCCGGGATGGACCGTCCGGATGTCCTCGTGCGCGGTCTCGGGGTTCATGCAGATCAGGACGCCGACGTCCCGCCGCCGGGCGATGAACCCCTCCTTGGAGGCCCGGACCGTGAACCAGGTCGGCAGCCCCTGGATGTTGGAAGGAAAGAGGTTCTTGCCCGAAACGGGGATGCCCATCTGGAAAATCGCCCGCATCAGGATGTTGTTCGAGGACATGCTGCCCGACCCGTTGGCCGTGGCGACGTGGATCGAAAAGTCGTTGACGACGCAGGCGCCGCCCGCCTGCTCCAGGGCCTTCTCTTCGAGAACCGTGCTCACCCGTTTACTCCTTTTCCGTTGTTCGGACCATGACCGCGGAAGCCGGGAATGATACCAAACGGAGGCGTTTTTCCTCGGAAGCCGCGCTTAGAATCAAACCGGAGGTCGCGCCAATGCATTTCCGCTCTCGGGCCGTACTCGCCGCTCTGCTGATCCTGGCGCCGTGCGCCGCCTCGCCGGCAACCTCGGGGCGCCCCTTCCGGTTCGACGAGCTCGCGAAAGCGGGACGCGTCGGAGGCTTCTCGGTCTCCCCGGACGGGCAGTGGCTCGTCTACACGGTTGGGACTCCGGACGTCGAGGAGAACCGCACCCGCTCCGCCCTGTGGCTGCAGTCCCTCTCGGGCGGAGATCCCCGCCGCCTGACCTCCGGCGAGAAACGCGACTCCGATCCGAAGTTTTCTCCGGACGGCGCCCGGATCGCCTTCCTGTCCAACCGCGACGGCGGATCTCAGATCTACGTCCTGGATCTCTCCGGCGGAGAGCCGGCGAAGGCCTCCTCCTTTCCCGCCGACATCGAAGGCTTCCGGTGGTCCCCCGACGGGAAATGGTTCGTCTTCACGGCCAATGTCTTTCCCGACTGCGCCGACGCCGCGTGCAACGAGAAGAGGTTCAAGGAGCGGGAGAAGTCGAAGACGAAGGCGCGGGTGGCCGAGCGGCTCCTCTTCCGGCACTGGGACAGCTGGAAGGACGGCCTGCGGACGCACATCTGGAAGGCGCCCGTCTCGGGAGCCGGCCTCCGCCTCTGTGGACCTGACCCCCGGCGACCGGGACGCTCCCCCTTCTCCATCGGCGGCGGCGGCGACTACGACGTGTCGCCGGACGGAAAGGATTTCGTCTACGCGTCGAACCCGGACAGGGTCGAGGCGCTCTCGACGAACGGCGACATCTGGATGACGTCGTTCGACGGGAAGGAGAAGCCGCGGGACCTGACCGAGTCGAACAAGGCCTATGACGGCACCCCGAAGTTCTCTCCCGACGGGAAGTGGATCGCCTGGCGCTCGCAGAAGCGCCCCGGTTTCGAGGCGGACAGGTTCACGCTCACGCTCTTCGAGCGCGCCACGGGGAAGATCCGCGGGCTGACGGAGGACCTCGACGAACGGGTCGAGGGCTTTACGTGGGCCCCCGACTCCCGCTCGCTCTACTTCACCTCTCACGTCGGCGCCCGCGGAGCGATCTTCCGCGTGGGGCTCGAAGGAAAGCCGGCGGAGATCTGGCGCGGAGGGTCCGCCTCGGGGCTCACGATCTCGCGCGACGGAAGGCGGCTCGTCTTCTCCTCGAGCTCGCTCTCGCGCGCCCCCGAGATCTGGAGCGCCGGCGCCGACGGAAAGGGCGCGGCGCCGGTCACGCACGTCAACGACGGGTTCTGGAAAGAGGTCGAGATGGGAGAGGTCTCCGAGCGCATGACGCGGTCGGCCGACGGACGGAATCTCCAGGCGTGGCTCGTCAAGCCGCCGGGCTTCGACGCATCGAAGAAGTACCCCGCGGTGTTCCTCATCCACGGCGGCCCGCAGGGCGCCTGGACCGACTCCTGGTCCACGCGGTGGAATCCGCAGGTCTGGGCGGCCTACGGTTACGTCGTCTACGCCGCCAATCCGCGCGGCTCGACCGGCTTCGGTCAGAAGTTCGTGGACGAGATCTCCGGCGACTGGGGCGGAAAGGTCTACGACGACCTGATGCGCCAGGCCGACGACCTGGAGTCGCTCCCGTTCGTGGACAAGTCGCGCATCGGCGCCGCGGGCGCCTCCTACGGCGGCTACATGGTCGACTGGATCGCCGGCCACACGGACCGGTTCAAGGCACTCGTCTCGCACGACGGCGTGTTCGACCTGGTCTCCGGCAATCTCGAGACCGAGGAGCTCTGGTTCCCGGCCTGGGAGTTCGGCGGCCTTCCCTGGGACTCGGGCTCGACCTATCAGAAGTGGAACCCGATGCTCTCCGCGGACAAGTTCAAGACTCCGACCCTCGTCATCACGAGCGAGAAGGACTACCGCGTCCCCTTCGGCCAGGGACTCCAGTTCTTCACCGCCCTCCAGGTCCGCGGCGTCCCCTCGAAGCTCCTGACCTTCCCCGACGAAGGCCACTGGGTCTTAAAGCCCGGCAACTCCCGCCTCTGGCACGCGACGGTGATGGACTGGCTCCACCGCTATCTCGGCGGCGCCGAGGCCGACCCCAAGGCCCTGGAAACCGCCTACAGCGTGACCAAGTAACTCATGACCCTGACAGTACCCGATCACCGTTCAGCAGGAAATGGTGCATGACTGCAGCCTGCTACTGCCGAAACGGAACCATGAGAGGCTTTCGCACACTCAAGGGTTCCTTAATTCGGGAAGACATTCGGAACACGCCGTTGCCGGTCGCCGCGTACAGAACCGCTGCGAACGATGGATTGACCCTCAAGAGATAGACGACCTGGCCATAGCCGGTTAGGCCGTCGCTGAAGGGCGTCCAAACCACCCCGTCCACGCTCCGAAGCACGCCGTTGAACGGCGTCGGCTGACGACCCCCGGGATTACCCCGGTGTTTCCGACGCCAGGTCATGGAGCCGCAGCTCCTCCATGGGGAAGTCCTTCGTGTTGTCGGTTATCAGGATCAGGCCATGGGTCAGGGCGACGGACGCGATGAGGAGATCGGCCAGAGCGAGGGTCTTTCCTTGCGCGGACCAATCCCGGCGCAGAAGCCCTGCTCTTTCGGCGATTGGCCTCGTGATGTCGTAGTGCTCGAGGCTGTCCAGAAGGGCGACAGTTTCTTCACGTTCCTTCGCCTTCATTCCCGCGAAGATCTCCGCAACGGTGATGGCGGAGCACGCCAGGAGGTGGCCGCTTTCGACGAGCCGCTCGAGAGACTCGGCTCGGCCGCGGACTCCTCGGAGGGCGTCCACGAGGATGGAGGTATCCAGGAGATAAGTGCTCACCGGCGCTTGCGCGTGACCCGCACCAGGCGCCGCTCACCCTCGGACCGGATCCGTTTGACCCATGCCGCGCTTCCCTTCCGAAGTTCGGGATGGTCCCGGCCGGCCCACGATCCCGCGGCACTCCTGAGGGCCTTCACCTGAGAGAGGCGCTTGAGCTCCCTCTCGGCAGCCTGAAGGATGAACCGGCTACGGCCGCGCTGGCCGACGGCCGCGTCAATCGCCGAAATCACTCCGGAGGGGAGAACGATGTGGGTCCGTCGGGTAGCGGTCTTCATTCTGAATCCTCCCACAGTAGTTTAACAGAGAGTGGGCTTTAAGGGAGCCGCCTGTCGGAGGCCCATGGGGCGCTAGACTCTTCTCATGCCGCCGCGCCGGGTCGTCTCGCTGTGTCCGTCGATTACGGAGACACTCGTGGCGATCGGGGGGTTCAAGCGCCTCGTCGCCGCCACGCGGTACTGCGTGCGGCCGAAGGGGATGCTCTGGGGGCTGCCGCGGATCGGGGGGACGAAGAATCCGGACATCGGGCGCATCCTGGCGCTGAAGCCCGATCTCGTCTTCGCCAACGAGGAGGAGAACCGGATCGAGGACGTGCGGGCCCTGGAGGAGGCGGGGATCGACGTCGACGTGACGTTTTCGAGAACGGTGTCCGACGTTCCGGGCGCGATCCGGCAATGGGGCGGACGCCTGGCGGAGGGCTCGGAAGAGGAGGCCGATGCGCTCGCCTCCCGTATCGAGCTGGAGCTTGCGGCGCTTCTGGCCGAGCCGCCGGCGCCGCCGTTCCTCTACGCGTATTGGATATGGAAGGACCCGTGGATGACCATCTCAGACGATACTTACGTCGCGGACCTCCTGCGGCTGGCGGGCGGCGTCAATGTCTTCGGCCGCGAAGCGGACCGCTACCCGACGTCCTCGCCGGCGGAGGCCCTGGCGCGCGGCGCCGACGTGCATTTCTTCCCGAGCGAGCCATACCCGTTTCGCCCCGAGAAGCATGAAGCATTGACCGTCCGGCTCTTCGGCCAGGAGCGCGTACGCCTCTTCGTCGAAGGAGACGACTACTGCTGGCACGGCATTCGGACGCTGGACGGATTGAAGGCGATGCACGCTCTGAAAGAAAGACTGGCGACTCGGCGATAGCGCCATATATTATTAGGCTAAACAATACTTATTCCTAATTAAATAAGGTGACCTGAGGCGGGCGGCCCAAGGGCCGCCCCTACGGCACGGGGCACGTACGTTCTACTTTGGACCTTGGACTTTGGACTTTGGACCTTGAACTTCACCCTCGGCGGTTCAACAGGTCCAGGAACTCCTCGCGAACAGGGCGGGTATTGAAGATCCCCCGGATGGCCGAGGTGACGGTCAGCGCGCCCGACTTCTTGACTCCCCGCATCTCGACGCAGAGGTGCCGCGCCTCGATGACCACCATGACGCCCTGCGGGGAAAGCTTCTCGGCGAGGAACGCCGCGACCTGCTCGGTCAGACGCTCCTGGAGCTGCGGCCGGCGGGCGTAGAACTCGAGGATCCGCGGCATCTTGGAGAGTCCCGCGATCTTGTCGTTGGGGATGTAGGCGATGTGCGCGTGCCCGTAGAAGGGGACGAAGTGGTGCGAGCAGAGCGAATAGAAGGGGATGTCCTTCTCGATGACCATCGCCGTGTAGTGCTCGTCGTTGGGGAAGAACGTGATGTTCGGCTCGGCCCCTTCGGCGAGCCCGCCGAACATCTCCAGGTACATCCTGGCGACCCGCTCGGGCGTCTCCGTCAGGTTGGGGTCCGAAGGGTCCAGGCCGAGCAGCTCGATCACGCGGCGCATCTGCGATGCGATCGCGCGGACCTTCTCCGCGTCTTCGATGGAAGGCAGGGTGGCAAGGGTCTCGCTCATGAGGGCGGTCATTCTACCGCCGGAGATCGCTGTCAGGTTGGAAGGTGTCAGGTGGAAGACAGGTGTCAGGTGCCAGGTATCAGGTGCCAGGTTGAAGGCGCGGACCCTGATCCCATCCCTGACACCTGACACCTGAATCCTGGCACCTGCATTTCCCCTGGCACCTTTTCCCTCACACCTTCCCCCTACGAGATCGTCTTCCGGAACGCCCGGGTGCTCGCCGCGACGAGGACGGCGGCGATGGCCAGAAGGGCGGCAACGCTGTGCCAAAGGTCGCCGAAGACCGCGCCGCGGATGATGATGCCGCGCGAGATCGCGATGAAGTGCGTCGCGGGGAGGATCTGGGAGAGGACGCGCAGAGGTCCCGGGAGCGACGAGAGCGGGAAGATGTAGCCCGAAAGCATGATCGAAGGGAGGAGGACCATCTGGGCGAGCTGGATCGCCTCCATCTGCGTGTTCGCGCGCGAGGAGACGAGCAGGCCGAGCGACAGGAGAGCGAAGAGGTAGATGACCGAGAGGCCGAGGAGGAGCAGGAGACTACCGTGGATCGGCACGCGGAAGACCACGGTCATCAGGAACAGGACGAAGAGCAGCTGCGCGAAGGCCAGGGCGAGGTAGGGGAGGAGCTTGCCGAGCACGACCGCGACGGGCGAGGCGGGCGTCACCATGAGCTGCTCGAGCGTCCCGCGCTCCCGTTCGCGGACGATCGCAAACGCGGCGAGGAGAGTGCCGGAGAACGTCAGCAGGATCGCGACGAGGCCGGGGATCAGGAGATTCGCGCTCCGCGAGTCGGGGTTGAACAGAAGGAGCGGATGCGTGCGGATCGGGAGGTCCTTCGCGCCCGCCCGCTGGGCAAGCTCCGTGAACGACCGCGCGAACGCGACCCCGTTGGCGGCGGCGAGGGCCTGCGCCGAGATCGAGGAGTCCGAGCCGTCGATCAGGACCAGGACGTCGGCCGGCTCGCCGTTCAATCGCTTCCGGGCGTAGTCGGGCGGGATCTCGACGCCGGTCGAAGCCCGGCCCGCGACGATGGTCTCCTTCAGCGCGGCGCGCGAGGGAGCGTAGGCCACGATGTCGAAGTAGCTCGTGTTGACGAAGTCGTTCAGGAGCTGCCGGCTCTCCTGCGTGCGGCTCTGGTCGAAGACGACGGTGCGGACGTGCTTGACGTTGGTATCGATCAGGCCGAAGAGCACGAGCTGAAAGGCCGGGACGAGGAGCGCGAACTGCAGCGTGCCCCGGTCCCGGATCATCTGGACCGCTTCCTTTCTCAAGACCGGCAGGAAGCCTCTCATCGCGCCGCCTCCGCCCGTTCCGGGATTTCGCCGCGCTGCTCGATCTGGAGCCGTGTCAGCCGGACGAAGACGTCTTCGAGCGAGGCTTCGATCGGCCGGATCGTGACCTTCGCGTGGGACGCCTCTTCGAGATCCCGCGCGATCTGCGCGTCCGCCACGTCCGACCGCACGAGCAGGTGCAGCGCGTTTCCAAAGATCGTGACGTCCTCGACGTACGGGAGCGTCCGGGCCTGGGTCATGACGGCCGCGGCGCCTCGCTCGCAATCGGCTTCGACGCGCCGGGTCCCCTCGGGAGTGATCTCCGGCAGCTTCGTAAGATCGGCCGGGTCCCCCTCGACGAGCATGCGCGACAGGTAGAGATACGCCACGCGGCCGCAGCGCTCCGCCTCGTCCATGTAGTGCGTGCTGACCAGAAGCGTGACGCCTTCGCCGGCGAGCGTGAAGAGGAGGTTCCAGAGCTCGCGCCGGGCGACGGGGTCGATTCCGGCGGTCGGCTCGTCCAGGAACAGGACGCGGGGTCGGTGCATGAGCGAGGCCGCAAGGGCGAGGCGCTGCTTCCACCCTCCGGAGAGCTGGCCGGCGAGGCGGGCGCGGTAGGGCCCGATCGCGGTGAGTCCGATCGCCCATTCGCGGCGTTCTCTCAACTCAGTGCCCTTCAGGCCGTACACGGACGCGAAGAAGTTGAGGTTCTCGAGCACCGTCAGGTCTTCGTAGAGCGAAAACCTCTGCGGGACGTACCCGATGCGGCGGCGGACCTCTTCCCCCTGCGTCACGACGTTCAGGCCGTCCACCGAGGCGCGCCCTTCCGTCGGGACGAGGAGGCCGCAGAGGATGCGGATGAGCGTCGACTTGCCGGAGCCGTTGGGCCCGAGCAGGCCGTAGATCTCGCCGCGGGGGACGTGGAGCGAGACCTTGTCCAGGGCCCGGACCGGGCCGAAGTCGCGGGAGACTCCGTCCACGATGATCCCGTAGTCGCGCGCGTCCCGGGGCTTCCCGGCGTCGAGCTCTGGAGCACTCGACTCTCGGCTCTCGACTCTCGACTTCATTCCAGGAGCCTCACCGTGGCCGCCATGCCCGGCTTCAGCTGCGGCGTCTGGTCGATCGCCACTTTGACGCCGAAGACCTGGTCCATGCGCTGGTCGAGCGTCTGGACGTTTCGCGGCGTGTACTCGGCCTGCGTGCGGATTTCCACGACGTGCCCCGAAAACTCCTTGTTCGGGAAGGTATCGACTGTCAGAAGGGCCTTCTGGCCCACCCGCACGCGTCCCAGCTCCGGCTCCGGCACGTACACGCGGACCCAGATCTGCGAGGGCTCGAGAATCCGGGCGACCGACTGGTTGGGGCCGACGAGGTCTCCCGGCCTCAGGTCCATGGATTCGATCACGCCCGCGGCCGGCGCGGCGACGACGGACTCGGCCCTCTGGCGCTCCAGGTACGCGAGCTGCCTCTCCTCGGTCTGCAGGGTCGCCCGGGCGGCCGCGATGTCCTCCGACCGGTTCCCCCGCTCCAGTTCCAGGAGCGCTTCCCGGGTGGTCTTCGCGAGCGTCGCGGCCGCGTCGTACTGCTGCTGGGCGGTTACTCCCTTCTCGAGGAGCCCCTTCTGGCGGAGCCGCTCCCGCTCGGCGTTTTCCGCCGACGCCCGGGCGCTCCCGATTTGCTCGACCCGCGGTCCGCGGAGGGCCTTGGTCAGGTTCGCCTGCGCCAACTCGATCTTCGACCGCTGCTGCTGGATCTGGAGATCGATCAGATCGGTCTCGAACTGAACGACCGGCTGGCCGGCTGCGACGAGCGCCCCTTCTTCGACGAGCACCTTCGCGACGCGCCCGCCCAGAAGCGACCCGACCTCGACGTCGCGCGCCTCGACCGCGCCCGAGAGAAGGAGACGGCTTCTCTTGCCGCCTCGCCGCCATTCCCCAGGTGATGGCGCCCGCCGCTACGACGGCCGCGAGCGGGATGAGCAGGGTCTTGCGTTTCATCTGGTCCTCCCGGGTCGGAGAGCTCCTCGCCTCCAGAGATCCATCACGGTATCGAGGTAGGCGTCCAGGCGAATCGGCGGGGCGATGCGCAGCACCCGGTGGAAGAAGACGTAGGACTGGAGGGATCCGAGAAACGCCAGCGCTCCGGCTCGCGGATGCCGCAGCGAGATCCTCCCCGCCGTCCGGGCCCGGCGAAAATACGCTTCGAGCGCCCGGATCGCCCGGACCGGGGGAGAGGTCTTCTTCCGGGGATCGAAGGGGAGGCGGATCGTCCGCGCCTCCTCCTCCGTGCGGGCCCGGAGGAAGCGCGCGATGTTCTCTCCCATCTTCTGCTCGATGAAGGGGATGAACTCCAGGGCGAGACGGCGCAGCACCCGCGCGGGGTCCTGCGACAGTGGGACCGAGGCGAGAAAGTCCGTCGGGAGCTTCTCTCCAGCCGGCTCCGATTCCATGGCCAGCGCGAAGAGGGCCTTCTTGGAGGGGGCGTGGCGCAGGAGCGCCGCCGGCGAAACGCCCAGGCGCGCCCCGATGTCGGCGAGCGTCGTCCCGTCGAATCCCCTCTCGGCGAAGGCGCGGCGCGCCTGCGTCAGGACCTGTTCGCGTGTGACCCGAGCCGGCCGTCCCATACGAGTTAGTAACTATACACTTATTTATTAATATTTCCGCCGCTCTCCCCGTGAGGGGCTCCCGTCGTGCCCATCGCGCCTGTAGGGCGAGCTCTTGCCCCGCCCGCGACAACGGACAGCTGACTCCGACGGGAGGCGGGCGGCCCAAGGGCCGCCCCTACGGAACGAAGGACGACCGCGGGCCCCTTCCGTGCCCCTCGATCGTCTTCGGCTCACCTAATCCGGCAGTGGCTCTCCCCGCCTCCGTTCGAGCCAGGCCGCCAGCTCATCGGCCGACCTCGCGTTCAGGGTGGCGGCGGCCGCGACCCAGCCCTTGCGCGCGATGCCGACTCCGAGGGAGACGAGCTCGAGCTCCGCGACGGAGTGCGCGTCCGGGCCGATCGAGAGGAGGACGCCCGCGTCGGCCGCCCGGCGGCAGAGGCGCCAGTCGAGGTCCAGGCGTTCCGGGTTGCAGTTGACTTCGAAGGCGCAGCCGCTCCGCGCCGCGGCGTCGAGCACCGCTTCCCAGTCGGCGGTGACTCCCTCGCGCGAGAGCAGGAGCCGGCCGGTCGGGTGCCCGAGGACGGAGACGAGAGGGTTCTCGACCGCGCGGATCAGGCGGCGCGTCTGCTCCTCCCGGGGAAGGCCGAAGCGCGAGTGGACCGACGCCACGACGATGTCGAATCCCTTCAAGAACTCGTCGCCGTAATCGATGGAGCCGTCCGCCAGGATGTCGGCCTCGGTGCCGTGGAAGATCCGGAAATCGGGGAGGCTCCGGCGCAGGACGCGGACCTCCTCCCTCTGGGCGAGGACCTGCGCCTCGTCGAGGCCTCCGGCGTAAGCGGCCGACTGGCTGTGATCGGTGATCGCGGCGTAGGAGTAGCCGGCGCCGCGCGCGGCCGCGACCATGTCCTCCAGCGTGTCGCGGCCGTCGGACGCGGTCGTGTGCAGGTGGATCAAGCCGCGGAGGTCGCGCTTCTCGAGCAGGACCGGAAGCGTTCCCCGCTCGGCCGCCTCGATCTCCCCCCACCCCTCCCGCAGCTCCGGCTCGATGTATGCGAGGCCGAGCGCGGCGTAGATCGCCGCCTCGCTATCGCAGGGCACCGGCCGGCCCGCGGCCTCCGCGGCGAAGAGGCCGTACTCGTTCAACTTCATTCCCAGCCTCTTTGCCCGTCCCCGCAGCTGCGTGTTGTGCTCCTGCGACCCCGTGAAATAGAGGAGCGCCGACGGAAACTCTTCCTCGGAAACGACCCGCAGGTCAGCGGCGAGCCCGTCGGCGAATCGCAGGGACGTCTTCGTCGGGCCCTCGGCCGTCACGTCGGCCGCGCCCGGCAGGTTCCGGAAGGCGGCGGAGAGCAGCTCGGGCTCCCGCGACGCCGCGACGACGTCGATGTCGCGAATGATCTCCTTGCGGCGGCGCAGGCTCCCGGCGATCTGGATCCGCGAGGCCAGGCCCGTCGCCCGGAGCGACTGGAGGACCTCCTCGCCGCGCCGCAGGGCCCCGGGATATCGGTGAAATCCGGCGCTCGAGCGCAGGAGCGCGATCCCCTTGACGATTCTCCCGACGCTCGCCGGGCCGAACCCCTTGACGGCCGCGAGCCGGCCCTCGCGGCATGCCCTCTCCAGCGTCTCGAGGGAGTCGATGCCGAGCGCCTCGTGGAGCTGCCTCACCTTGCGCGCGCCGAGGCCCGGAATCCTGAGGCACTCGCGCAAGGCCGGAGGAAAACGCGAGCGCAGATCGTCATAGTAGGGGAGCGAACCGGTCCGTACGAGGGTCTCGATGTTGGCGAAGAGCCCTTGACCGATCCCCGGGGCCGTGAGCAGCTCACGGCTCCGCACGGCCTCTTCGAGATCTCCGGGGAAGGAGAGGATGGCCCTCGCGCCGTTCTCATAGGCGCGCACCTTGAAGACGCTTTCGCCCGCCAGCTCGAGCATCGCGGCGATCTCCTCCAGGACGAGCGCGACCTGGTTACGGTCCATGAGAGGGATTCTAGGTGTCAGGTTGGCAGGTGTCAGGGAGAATGCAGGTGTCAGGTATCAGGTGTCAGGTGTCAGATTGGGCTGGGCCCGGGTCCCTGATACCTGACACCTGGCACCTGAAACCTGCATTTCCCCTGATACCTGTTCCCTGACACCTGGCCACGGCTAATATCCCCTTACATGCGGATCGACTTTCACAGCCACTCCAGCGTCTCCGACGGGCTGGATTCGCCGGCGGAGCTCGCCCGGAAGATGAAGAATGCGGGGATCGATGCCTTCGCATTGACGGACCACGACACCCTGCAGGGTCTTCCGGAGGCCCGCGCGGAGGCGGAGAAGCTCGGCCTGGAAATGATTTCCGGCGCCGAGGTCTCGGCGGACTTCCAGGGCCAGGACGATGTCCACATCCTCGCGCTCTTCGTGGACGAGAAGAACGACCGGTTCAACTCCCGCCTCGCCGAGCGGCAGCAGATCCGGCGCCGCCGCGGGGAGCTCATGGCCGAGAAGCTGATCGAGGCAGGTTACGCGCTGGACCTGGACGCCATCCGCGAGGACGTCGGCGACGGCGTCTGGGGGCGGCCGCATCTGGCGCGGGCGCTCATCCGCGCCGGGCACGCGTCGTCCAACGACGACGCCTTCAACCGGTTCCTTGGCCGCGAGCACCCGTGGTACGTCCCCTCGACGAAGTGGAGCGCCCCGGACGTGCTGGAGGCGATCCGCGAAGCCGGAGGCGTCTCCTCGCTCGCCCATGCGATCTGGTACAGGGACCCGGCGGCGCTGATCCGGGCGCTCGCCGCCGAGGGACTCGACGCGCTCGAGGTCTTTCATCCCGACCACGGCCCGGAGGAGGAGGCCCTGTACGGCCGCCTCGCGCGAGAGGAGAAGCTCCTCGTGACCGCCGGCAGCGACTTCCACGGCACGGTGGAAGGCCGCAAGCACCCGGGCGGAGTCGTCGGGACGGCCGAGATGCTCACCCTCCTGCGCGCCCGCGCCCGCTCGCGATGACCCCGACGGAAAAGACGCCAGCCCGTCCGTTCTGGGTGCTGCTTCTCCAGCGCGACTCCGAGGACGTGCTCTACGAGGCCACAGCGATGACGGCCGCCGCGGTTTCGCTCGGCATCGACGTAACGCTCATCTGGTTCGACGCGGCCCTGGAGGCCCTGGTGTCCGGGCGCCTCTCGGAAGAAGAGGCCGGCGGTGCGGGCAACGCCGGCACTCTCCTGCGCGAGGCCCGGGAGGCCGGGACTGTGCGACTGCTCGCGTGTTCCGCCTCGATGGTCAACCGCCGCGTCGACCGCGACGTGGATCTCGCGATGCGTGGACGGCATCGTCGGATGGCCGACGGCGATCTCGCTCATCCGCTCGGCGGAACGCGCTTTCATCTGGTAATCGGTTCATCGGTTCATCGGTTCAAGTGTCTGAGGTTCGTCGGATCCTGGCCCGATCACCCGATTTCAATCAGACATCATTTGTCCCTGGCCGCCGGCTCCAATAGGTCTGTGGATAAAGCGATCGAAATATTTTTCGATCCGTCTCTCGCGGGTCGCCGCCGCGGTCGTGCCTGTGGAAATCGAATCGGGCCGTTGACTCCGCTTCGCGGCGGGTAAAAGAATCGGGTCACAGGTTCCCAGGAAGCAAATGCTCGAAGAGACCGTCGCCGAAAAGGGCTTGCCGCAGAACGCGGAAGCCGAACGAGCCGTCCTCGGCTCGATCCTGCTCGACCCGGACTCGATCTCGCTCGTCGTGCCGATCCTGTCGCGGGAGGACTTCTTCAGCGACAAGCACCAGCGGATCTATCGCGGGATGCTGGATCTGTTCGACCGGTCCTCCCAGATCGATCTGCTGACGCTCAAGGAGGAGTTGAACGCGGGCGCGGCGGAGACCGTGGACGCCGCGTACCTCTCCTGGCTCCTCGACGGCGTGCCGGACATCGGCAACGTCGAGCACTACGCGCGCATCGTCAAGGAAAAGGCGACGCTGCGGCGCCTGATCCGGGCCGGCCAGCGGATCGTGCGTGACGGGCTCACGCAGGACAAGACGGCCGAGCAGCTCTTGAGCGACGTCACCGGCGAGATCTTCGATATCGCCGATGACACCGTCCGCGAGGCCTTCACGCAGATCGGCAAGATCGTCAAGCACAACCTGGAGGTCATCGAGGATGCCCGCTCCCGCCAGGGCATGCTCTCCGGCCTCGCGACGGGCTTCACGGAGCTCGACCGCATGACCTCGGGGCTCCAGGCCTCGGACCTGATCATCCTTGCCGCGCGCCCGTCGGTCGGCAAGACCTCGCTCGCCCTGAACATCGCGCAGCACGTGGCGCTCCGGGAGGCGAAGTCCGTGGGCTTCTTCTCGCTGGAAATGTCCATGGAGCAGCTCGGGTTCCGCGTGCTCTGCTCGGAGGCCGACGTGGACGCCAAGAAGGTCCGCGACGGGTTCGCCTCCAAGGAGGCGATCGGCCGGCTCGTGCTCGCCCAGACCAAGATTGCCGGCGCGAACTTCTTCATCGACGACAGCGCGGCGGTGACGGTGCCGCTGATGCGCGCCAAGGCGCAGCGCCTGCAGAGGGAGAAGGGGCTCGACCTGATCTTCGTGGACTACCTGCAGCTGATGGCGGGGCATGGACGCTTCGACAACCGCACGCAGGAGGTCTCGCAGATTTCGCGCGGATTGAAGCTCCTTGCCAAGGAGCTGAAGGTCCCGATCGTGGCCCTCTCGCAGCTCTCCCGGCAGCCCGAAAAACGCACGGGAGACCAGCGAAAGCCGCAACTGGCCGACCTGCGGGACTCGGGCTCGCTCGAGCAGGACGCCGACGTCGTCATCATGCTCTACCGCGAGGAGCTCTACGAGCGCAACACCGACCGCAAGGGCCTCGCCGACGTCATCATCGCCAAGCAGAGGAACGGCCCGACGGGAGACTTCGAGCTCGTCTTCCTCCCCGACCACATGACCTTCCACAACTACGCGCGCGAGGCCGCGCCTCCGGGCACCGACCAGCCCTTCTGAACGGCGGCCAGGCAGACCTGCTAGCCTTGCCCGCTTGAGCTCACGACTCACGGCCGGCGACCCGCGAGCCTTTCCCCGGTCCACCGAGGCGATCGTCGACCTCGGCGCGATCGCGCGCAACTACCGGCTGCTGCAAGGGCGTGTCACCGAGAGAGTCGCCGTCATTCCCGTGCTGAAGGCGGACGCCTACGGGCACGGAGCGGCCGCCGTGGCCCGGAGGCTCGGCGCCGAAGGCGCGCGCCGCTTCGCCGTCGCCGACGCGCGGGAAGGAATGGGACTGCGGCGCGCCGGCGTCGCCGGAGAGATCCTCCTGCTGAACTTCTGCGAAGCGGCGGACCTTCCGCTCTGTCGCGGCTACGGGCTGACGCCGACCCTCTATGACATGGCCCAGGCCCGGGACTTTGCGCAGGCTACGACCGGCGCGGGCGCTGCGCTGTCGGTGCACGTCAAGCTCGACACGGGACTGGGGCGCCTGGGATTCCGAGCCGAGCAGCTCGCCGGCATCGCGGACCTCTTGCGCGCCGCGCCGCGACTGCGGGTCGAAGGAGTCTTCTCGCATCTCGCGTCGGCCGAGAAGCGTCTCACCGCCGAGACCTCGGCGCAGATCCGGGTCTTCCGGAATGCCCTGGCCGCTCTGGCCGCCGCGGGCCTTCCGACGGGTCTCGTCCATCTGGCCAATTCGGCGGGAGTTCTGGCGCACCCCGATTCGCACTTCGATGCCGTGCGGCCCGGGATCGCTCTCTACGGAGTTCCCCCCTGGGACTCCGAAGGAGGCGAGCCGCTCGAGCCGGCCATGCGGCTCGAGACCCGCGTCATGTCGGTCAGGAGCGTTCCGGGCGGCACGCCGCTCGGATACGGCGGATCGTTCGTCACGAACCGGCCTTCCACGGTCGCGGTCCTTCCGATCGGCTATCATGACGGCCTTCGAAGATCGTTCTCCGGTCGAGTTTCCGTCTTGTTGAGAGGCAGGGAGGCCCCGATCGTCGGTGCGGTCAGCATGGACTTGACGCTGGTGGACGCAACCGACTGCGGGGCTTCGCCCGGCGAACGCGTCGTCTGCCTCGGCTCCGACTCCGGGCGCAGGGTCACCGCCTGGGATCTCGCGCGCGCGGCCGGCACGATCCCGTATGAAATCCTTTGCGGGATCGGCTCCCGCGTGCCGAGGAGGCACATCCCGTAGATGCGTCTGCTCGACGCGATCGGCCGTCTCGTCCTGCGCGTCCTCGAGGAGATCGGCCGCTTCTTCTCGATGCTCGGGCGCGTGGCGATCTGGACCGTGCGCCCGCCGTACGACATCGCGGAGCTCTTCCGGCAGATGGTGCGGGTCGGATACGACTCGATCCCTGTCGTCTTTGTCACGACGCTCTTCACGGGCATGGTGCTCGCGCTCCAGACATTCAACGGCTTCGCGCGCTTTCACGCCGAGAACCTGGTCGGCAGCGTCGTCGCCCTCTCGCTGACCCGCGAGCTGGCACCCGTCCTGACGGCCCTCATGGTCACGGGGCGCGTGGGCAGCGCGATGGCGGCCGAGCTCGGGACGATGCGCGTGACCGAGCAGATCGACGCGCTGACCTCGCTCGGCACCGAGCCGGTCCAGTACCTGATGGTGCCGCGGGTCTCGGCGTCGATCCTCATGATGCCTCTCCTCGTCGTCCTGGGGGACGCGGTCGGCATCTACGGCGGATACTTTGTCGCGGTGCAGCTTCTCGGGGCGAACCCCGTCTCCTACCTCGACAACTCCTTTCAATACCTCCACGTCAAGGACGACATCGTTTCCGGCATCATCAAGGCGGCCGTCTTCGGCCTGATCTTCTCGCTCATCGCCTGCGTGCGCGGCTACTACACGGCCGGCGGCGCGGAGGGGGTGGGCCGGTCGACGACGCGGGCCGTCGTCTCCGGCAGCCTCTCCGTGCTCGTGGTGGACTTCTTCCTGACCAAGCTCCTCTACTGACGATGCCCGCCGCTTCCGCTCACACCGCCCCTTCCGGCAGCCCGGAGCCGAAGCTACGCGCGCAGGAGCTGCGCAAGTCCTTCGGCGAGAAGGTCGTCCTGGACGGGCTCTCTTTCTCGGTGGCCGAAGGAGAGTCGCTCGTCATCGTGGGCCCGTCGGGCACCGGAAAGAGCGTGCTGCTCAAGCACCTGATCGGGTTGATCCAGCCCGACTCCGGCAAGGTCTACGTCGCCGGGGAGGACCTCTGGGCGCTCTCGCACGTCGAGCGGACCCGGGTGCGCAAGAAATTCGGCATGTCGTTCCAGGAGGGAGCGCTCTTCGATTCCATGTCGGTCTTCGACAACATCGCCTTTCCGCTGCGCCGCTCGGGCCGGCCGCCGGGAGAGGTCAGGGACCGGGTGCGCGAGTGCCTGGAGATCGTCCACCTGCCCAAGGTCGAGGAGAAGAGCCCTTCGCAGCTGTCCGGAGGCATGCGCCGCCGCGTCGGGTTCGCCCGGGCCATCGCGCACGAGCCGGAGATCCTGCTCTTCGACGAGCCGAACACGGGCCTGGATCCGATCATGACCGACATCATCGACGGGGTGATCCTGGAGATGCGCGAGAAGTTGAAGCCCACGATCGTGACGATCACTCACCACATGGAGAGCGCCAAGAAGATCGGAGACCGGGTCGCCCTCCTCTTTGACGGCAAGATCCTCTACGATGCGCCGCCGGAGGAGTTTCTCAAGGCGAGCGACCCCGCGGTCAGGCAGTTTGTGGAGGGAACGGCGCAGGGTCCCCTGACGCGGGAGTCCGAGATGTCGGCACGCGAGCGCTAGGAGGTTCGGGAAACCGAAGGTCCCCAGCTAAGATTGGTCAGACGGCTTCCTTCTTCTTTCGGAGGGCGCATGAGCACGGCGGCGAAAGTCGGAGGGTTTTTCCTGGTGGTCCTGGTGCTGGCGGGGCTTCTGATCTGGAGGATCGAGGATCTGCGACTGGGGCGCGGGCCCGCCAAGAAGATCTCGGTCGAGTTCAAGGACGTCGCGGGCCTGGACGCCAAGTCCACGGTGCGCCTGGCCGGGGTCCGGGTGGGCAAGGTTGCCCGGATCCGTCTGACACCGGACGGGAAGGCGATCGTGGAGATGGACCTGGACAAGGACGTGGAGCTTCGCCAGGGAGCCTCGGCCGCGATCGCGAACCTGGGGTTGCTCGGCGACAAGTACGTCGAGCTCGTCCCCGGCCCGGTCGGCGCGCCGGAACTGCCCGAGGGAACGACGATCAAGGGGGACGTGCCCGTCAGCTTCGACCAGATCACGAGGCTCGCGCGCGACATCGAGGTGGACGTCAAGGACATCACGAAGAACCTGAACTCGTCCCTGGGCGGCCCGCAGGGAGAGGAGAGGCTCCGCACGATCGTCGAGAACATCCGGGTCATCACCGACGACCTGCGCGTCATCGTCGCGTCCAACCGGGGCAACGTCGACGCCACGCTGGCAAACCTGCGCAACTTCACGGAGGGAATGACGGAGCTCGTGGACCGCGTGGACAAGCTGATCGCCGCCAATCAGGCCAACGTGACGCAGGGGATCGCCAACATCAAGGACGTCACCGGCAAGCTCGAGACGACCGCCGACAACCTCAATCAGATCACCGGCAAGATCAAGTCCGGGGAAGGGACCGTCGGAAAGCTCGTCGAGAGCGAGGAGACTCACAAGAACTTGAACGACGCCCTGGTCTCGGTCAAGGAAGGCGTCGCCGGCCTGAACAAGGCGCTGGGGGCGGTCGGCCGGACCCGCTACGATTTCGGCGTCCGCTCCGAGATCCTGACGAGTTTCTCGAAAGGGAAGGGGTATTTCACCCTGGACATCAATCCGCCGGAGTCGCCCCGCTTCTACCGGATCGAGCTCGCGACGCAGCCCTTCGGCCGCCGATTCGACGAGACGACGGTGGAACAGACGACGTTTCCCGACGGCCACATCGAGGTGAAGACGATCCACCAGGCGGAGTTCAAGGACCAGCTCGCCCTCACGGCGCTCTTCGGCTACCGGTGGAAGGACTGGGGCCTGAGGGCCGGGCTCATGGAGTCCCAGGGCGGCGCGGGCCTCGATTACAAGCTCTTGAAGGACCGCCTCCGCTTTTCGCTCGACGCGTGGGACTTCAATCGCCCCGAGAACCTTTCCATGCACGCGAAGCTCGGCACCGCTTTCTTCATTTCTCCTTCGGTCTATCTCCAGGGGGGCTGGGATGACTTCCTGAACCGCTCACGCGGGGCCGCCTCGATCTTCCTCGGCGCCGGGCTGCGGTGGACCGACGACGACATCAAGTACCTCCTCGGCAGCGTGCCGATCAGGCCATGAGCGTCGTGAGGCGTGAGGCGTGAGGCGTGAGGCGCAACCCCGGTCCTCGACAGGGGTTCCTCGCCTGGTAATTTGCGCCTCGCGTTACGCCTTGCGCCTAAGGCCTTCCGGCTCCGAGTAATCAATGCCGTCACGAGTCACGACCGTGTTCGCCTGCCAGTCCTGCGGCTCCGCGTCGCCGAAGTGGCTGGGCCGATGCCCGGAGTGCGGCGAATGGAACAGCTACGTCGAGGAGATCCGAGGCGCGAAGAGTCCGGCGGCTGAAGAAGCAGTGGCCGCTCCGATCGCGGGTGAAGCGCAGGCGGGCGAGACGCGGCTCGAGACCGGAATGCCGGGTCTCGACCGCGTGCTGGGCGGCGGGATCGTGGCAGGCTCGGTCGTTCTCATCGGCGGAGAGCCCGGGATCGGCAAGTCCACCTTTCTCCTGCAGGTCGCCCGGGCGGTCGCCGCGCGGGGCGGGGAGGTCCTCTACGCGACAGCGGAGGAGTCCGCCGCCCAGGTGCGGCTGCGCGGCGAGCGGCTGCGCATCCGCGAGGGGGGTCTGCTCCTGATGGCGGAAACGGACGTCGGTCGCATCGTCGCCGGGGTCGAGCGCCGGGCGCCGGCGCTCCTCATCGTGGACTCGATCCAGGCGGTGCGCGACCCGGCGCTCACTTCCGCAGCCGGGACGGTCTCGCAGGTGCGGGAATGCGCTGCCGTCCTTCTTCGCTATGCGAAGTCCCGCGGCGTTCCGGTCATTCTGATCGGCCACGTCACGAAAGACGGCAGTCTCGCCGGGCCGAAGTCGCTCGAGCACCTCGTCGATACGGTCGTGACGCTCGAGGGAGACCGCACTTCCCTGCGGCGCATGCTCCGCGCCACGAAGAACCGGTTCGGGCCCGTGGACGAGCTCGCCCTCTACGACATGACCGGCGAGGGCCTGTGCCGAGATCGCGAATCCGTCGGCGGCTCTTCTGGCCGAGCGGCGCCGGGGCCTTCCCGGAAGCGCCGTGACGGCGGCCCGCGAGGGATCGCGCTGCCTCCTCGTCGAGATCCAGGCCCTGGTCGGCCCCTCTACCGCGGGATCGCCCCGGCGCGTGGCCATCGGAGTGGACGGCGGCCGCCTTGCACTGCTGCTCGCCGTGCTCGAAGGCGCCGGGCTGTCGCTCTCCTCGCGCGAGGTCTTCGTCTCGTGCGCCGGAGGCCTCGAAACGGCCGAGCCCGCATCCGATCTCGCGGTCGTGGCCGCCCTGGTCTCCTCCGCCCGAGGCCGGGCGATTCCGGGCGATGTCGCCTGCTTCGGAGAGATCGGGCTTCTCGGCGAAGTCCGGCGAGTCCCGGCGGCCGGCTCGCGGCTGAAAGAGGCCGCCGCGATGGGATTTACGACCGTCTATCTTCCGGCCGGTGACGCGGGAGAAGCCTCGCGCTTTCCCGACATGAGCGTCCGGCCCGTGGACCGGGTCGCGGACTTCTTGACGATGATCGGGTGATCGCGCGACCGCTCAATCCGGCTGCCGTTCCAGGGCGACGGCGATGCGCAGGGGCGCGGGGCCCGGATAATCGGAGGGGTAGGGAGCGATGAGCGTGATGCGGGCGCTCGCGGCGGAACCGAGCCGCAACCGCGCGGGCTCCAGGACTCGCCGTTCGATCACACGGTAGCTCTTGCGCCCGAGGCTGGTCGTCACCCGGACGCGGTCGCCCAGGCGCAGTCCCGCGACGGCCGCGCCGTTTGCACCGCGGGCAATCGCGATGACGGAGGGATTGCTCTTTTCTTCCTCGCCGGGAAAGGCCGTTCCCGGCACGTGTCCCGCGCCTCTGACGAGCGTCCCGGCCTCGATCCCTTCGAACACCGGAGAATCGAGCGAGAGCCTTGAGACCGCCAGCCGGGCGACGAGCTCCCCTTGCGCCATCGGGGCGGGCGCGACCGCGACGGGCGCCGCCTGTCCGCCGACGGCGCCGGAAGAGGAGAAGAACTCGCGAGCCAGGGGCGCGGTGAACAGGATCCCGCAACCGAGTCCGACCGATGCCAGGGCTGGAACGAGGCGTTGGGTGAACATTTTTGGGCGCCGGACAACCACGCACCCGGTCCCGCTTTGGGCGGGAACCGGGCGCAGGAGTCCTCTTTGCGTTTACCGGGTCTTCCTGCCTAGCAGGACGCCGCCCGCCATCAGCGCGAGGCCCGCGAGAGCCAGGCGCGGCGACGAAGACGCCGTATGCGGAAGACTGGTCTCCGCGGGGGCCGCCGGGGCCGGCGCGGGCTGGTAGCTGGGTGCCGGAGCAGGAGGGGGAGCGGCCTGGGGAGCCGGTGCCGGAGCCGGAGCCGGGGCGGTCGAGATCGAGGAACTCATCGTGTTCTCGGCCATGTTCGTCATGCTCGTCGTCGTGACTCCGATCTCCTTGCGGTCGATGACCTCTCCGCTCACGTTCAAGGCGACGACCGCGATCTTGTGGCTGCCGGGAGCAACGTTGTCGATCGTGGCCGTATTGTTCTCCGTCCCCTTCAGCGTGGCCTTCAGGCTGTTGTCGACATAGACGTCGAAGCGCGGCTGCGGGAAGTCGGCTTCGCCAAAACGCGTGCCCTGGCCGGCCGCGAATGCCCTGTTGTTGTAGCCGACGGTCACCCGGACGCTGTTGCCGGAGATCGTGGCGCCTTCGGCGGGCTCGACGAGCCGCAGCTTCAGCGTGTTCTTCGTCGGGCCGCCGGTGTTCGGGTCGGCGTTCTGCGCAATCACCATCCCGGCGACGGTGAACAGGGCGATTGCGACGACGAGGCTCGATGTTTTCCTGCGCATGTTCTCTCCTCCCATATGAAGGTGGCGCCAGGAACAGCGCCATGGATGCCTTAAGCAAGTGCTGCGCCAACTCGCGGCGCGGCCTTGTCAGGGCAACACTTGGACGGGATTTCTCAGTCGAGGTGGGCCGGCATCACGCCCGTTAACGTCTTGAAGGCCTCCAGATATTTCTCCCGGGTGGTGCGAACGACGCCCTCCGGGAGACGTGGAGCCGGAGGGTGCCGGTCCCAGCCTGTCGAGTCGAGCCAGTCCCGTACGAATTGTTTGTCCAGGGAGTGGGGGCTGTGTCCCGGCTTGTATGCGGCTCATGTCCCAGTAGCGTGAGGAGTCGGGCGTGAATGCCTCGTCGATCCAGACCAGGCGGCCGTCGATCGAGCCGAACTCGAGCTTGGTGTCGGCCAGGAGCAACCCGCGGGAAGCGGCATATTCGCTCGCCCGGCCGTACAGGTCGAGCGTCAGATCGCGAAGCCTCTCCGCCTCTTCGGTGCCGATGCGGTCGGCCATGGTTTCGAAGGAGACGTTCTCGTCGTGCCCGCGCTCGCTCTTGGTCGCCGGTGTGAAGATCGGTTCGGACAGGCGATCGGCCTCGACGAGACCGGCGGGAAGCCGGATGCCGCAAACCTGCTTCGTCTTCTTGTATTCCGCCCAGCCGGATCCGGCGATGTATCCGCGCGCCACGCACTCGAACGGAATGACCTCGGCCTTCTTGACGATGACCGCGCGCCCGGCAAGCGTGGAGCGGTCGGCCTGGAGGGCTTCGGGGAATCGCTCGACCTCGGTCTCGACGAGATGGTTTTCGATGTCGGAGAACTTCTGGAACCAGAAGTTCGAGAGTTGAGTGAGGATCTTTCCCTTGTCGGGGATGCCGGGGGAGAGCACGCAGTCGAAGGCGGAGATGCGGTCACTCGCGACGAGAAGGAGCGTGTCTCCCAGGTCGTAGAGCTCGCGCACCTTGCCGCGCCGGGAGAGGCGAGCCCCGGAAAGATGAGTTTCCGTTATCGCGGCCATCGGGCTCAGACATTAGCACGGAGAAGGTGCGGCGCTTCCCGGCCGGCGAGCGATGAGGCGAGAACGATTCGCGATAGGGAACCCACAATCCCTTCTCTCTGCTATTGTTTCGCGCCATGCGTTTAGAAGTCAGAGATTCCGCGCCGGCGTCCGGGCGCAACTTGTGCGTCGCCTTCCTCCACCAGGCCGCCGATCCTTCGGCGGGAGCGCCGGCGTCCGTGCGCAAGGAGCTGCGAGAGGCCTGTCGCGTCTCCTCCTTCGGCGGACGGAAGAAGGAGGTCGCGGGGGCGTTGACGTCCCGCGGCGGCTGGGTGCTCGTGGGTCTGGGTCCCGCGGGCAGCCCGCTCGGGGAACTTCGCCGGGCTCTCCGGCGCGCGCTCCGCGACGCGCTCCGCCAGACGGGTCGCGGACTCCTGCTGGCCTTCGGAGACGGGATCGGGCCGCAGGCGATGCGGGCCCTGATCGGAGAAATCGCCCAGGGTGACTACCGGTTTCGGCGTTACAAGTCCGCCGAGGACGCGCCGAGGCCCGCGAGGGATACCCGCGCGGTCGTTCTGCCTCCCCCCTCCCTTCGCGCCGCCGACCTGCAAGACGCGGCCCGGCAGGCGCAGGCCATCGCCCCGCTCGTCGGCTGGGCGCGCGACCTCGGTAACACGCCGGCCAACGACCTCGGGCCGGCCGAGCTGGCGCGCGAGGCGCGGGTCATGGCGCGCCGGGAAGGGGTGCGCCTGACGGTGCTTTCGAAGAAACAGATCGAGCACGAGAAGATGGCGGGGCTCCTCGCCGTCAATTCCGGAAGCGTCCGTCCTCCGGCTTTCCTGATCGGCGAGTACCGGCCCGCGCGCGCCAAAGGGACCGCGGTCCTGATCGGCAAGGGAATCACGTTCGACTCGGGCGGCATCTCCATCAAGCCGGCTCCCTCGATGGGAGAGATGAAGTACGACATGATGGGAGCGGCGACGGCCTTCGCCTGCGCCTTCGCCGCGAAGCGCCTGAAGCTCCCGGTGCGGGTCGTGGCGCTCGCTCCCGTGACGGAGAATCTGCCGAGCGGCTCCGCGTGCCGCCCCGGCGACATTCTCCGGATGCGCAACGGAAAGACCGTCGAAGTGGACAACACCGACGCGGAAGGCCGGCTGGTCCTGGCGGACGCGCTCTCCTACTCGGCGAAGTTCCGGCCGGACGTCCTCATCGACTACGCCACGCTGACGGGGGCCGTCCTGATCGCGCTCGGCCATGAATGCGCGGGACTCATGACGCCCGACGACGCCCTCGCCCGGGAGCTCCTCGAGGCGGGCGAGGCGACGAGCGAGCGGGTCTGGCGACTCCCCGTGTGGCAGGACTACCGCGAGAACCTGAAGTCCGAGTGGGCCGATATGAGGAACACCGGCGGACGCACCGCGGGCACGGTCAACGCCGCTGTCTTCCTGAAGGAGTTCGTCCCGCCGGGCGTTGCCTGGGCGCACCTCGACATCGCGGGCGTCGCGCATCTGGAGAAGGAGCATGCGGGCTACGACCCGGGCGCGACCGGATTCGGCGTCGCGCTGACGATGGAGTTCCTGCGGCGCCACTTCGCATAGGGGATTCCAGATTCCAGGCGCGCTTCGCGCGCATTCCAGATTCCAGGGGGAACGACTCTGTTCTAACCTGGAATCTGGAATCTGGAATCTGTCGCGCAGAGCGCGAGGGATGGCGGCTCGATCAGGGATTGGGCCGCGGCGAAAGGATCGCGAAGGACGCGCTGAGAATCCCCGCGGCGGCCACGGTCAGGATCGCCGAGCCTGCCCGCAGAGCGTTGCCGTTCACCGGGTTCGGGGCGGGGGAGGCTTCAGGACGGCGGCGACCGGGATCGAGCGGGCGCCGTTCTTTCCCACCGAGCGGACGGCGAAGAAGTGGTCGTCCGTCGAGACTCCCTTCAGGACGCTCTCTCCCGGCGACGGGACGAGGCCATAGACGGACCAACGCGGGTCGGTTGTCTCGCGCCAGAGGATCTCGAATCCTTCGCGCTCGTCGTCTTCCGCGGCCGACCACGCGACCTTCGCGTCGGCCGTCACGCCTCCGGAAATCGCCACGTCCCCGGGCGCCGCCGGCGCGAGCGCGAGTTGCCGAAGCGTCTCGGCGTTGGCCCGCGCGACGTTGCCGAGGAACTCGAAGTTCAGGAACTTGACGAGGTCCCCGTACTCCCGCCCGTTCTCCACCCGCGGCGTCTGGTGCTCGTGATCGTAGTTCTCCAGAGGCTCGGTGAAGCGGACCGCGGGCAGTCCCGCCTCGACGAAGGGGCGGTGGTCTCCGCCGCGCCCCAGGCGATCGAGGCGGAAGACCATGCGAACGGCGTCCCGCCCGGCGACTTCCTCGACCGCGCGCGCGAGGTCGCGCGAGGGGGAGTCGACGCCGTCCGGTCCGGCGCCCGAGAAGACGCGGACGCGGTGCGGCGCGCCCGGCGCGAAGTCCGCGCCGACGATGTCGTTGTTCAGGAAGCCGCCGATCTGGTACCCCTTCTCCTTCAGGTACTCCAGGAGCCGTTTGCCGCCCAGGAGGCCCTGCTCCTCCCCCGAGACCGCGGCGAAGAGAAGTGTCGAGCGGTAGGTCCCCTTCGACAGGAGCCTCGCGCATTCGATGGAGACGGCCGTGCCGGACGCGTCATCGTCCGCCCCGGGCGCGTCGGCCTCCGGGTCCATCACGGAGGAAGGCATCGAGTCGAAGTGTCCCGAGACGAGGAAGACGGTTTTCGCGAGCTTCGGGTCGCTTCCGGGAAGCAACGCGAGCACGTTCTCGAGGCGGGCCGGCTTGTCTTTCGTGCGCGGCGCGGTCGCCTCGAAGCGGTCCACCGCGACCGACAACTTCCCGCCGCTGGCTCTGGCGATCTCAGTCAATCGCGCCAGGATCCTGTCGCGCCCGCATCCGATGCCGCGCTTGGAGTCTTCCCAGGAGGAGAGCGAGTGGCGCGTGCCGCAGGCGGCCAGCTCTTCGATGGTCGCCCGGAGCGCGTTCTCGTCCACCGAATCGCGCCGGATCGCGCCGGCCGGCGGAGGCAGGCTCTTCGTAGCCGGCTTCCCGCCGGCAGGCTCGGCCGGGTCCTGCGCGGCGAGAAGGGCGGCAGCGAGCCACGCCGCGACCGCGAGTTTGACTGCCGGGGATCGCTTTGTTAGGTTCGCGCTCACATGCCACTCCGTCAGTTTTCGATCGGTGCGGTCGGGGAGGAAGTTTATCCCCGCTTCGTCGAAGAGCTCGCCGAGCGCCTCGACGACCCGGCCCTCGACCGCAACCTCGTCGTCCGCGACACGCTCTCGCAGCTCTATCTCGGCCGCTCCTTCGACGAGGGGGCCTTCACGGACCGGCGCCTGCCCATCGGGATGAAGGCGCTGCTGGCGACCTTCGATCCCCGCAACGCGACCCTGGAGGCGGAGTACTACCGGGAGATCGACCTGGAGAAATGGGCGCCCGTCAAGCCGCTCCTCTGGTTCTGGCATATGTTCGATCACTCTCCGGTGGGGCGCAACGTGCGCCTCGGCACGCAGGTGCGGGCGATGCTCGCGCAGAGGGTCTTCAGGCGCTGCGGCAAGGGCGTGCGCATCTTTCACGAGGTGGAGTTCTCCTTCGGCTACAACCTCTCCGTGGGCGACGGCGTGACGATCCACCGGAACGTGCTGATCGACGACCGCGGCGAGGTGATCCTCGGCGACGAAGTCTCCGTCTCCGACTACGCCAACATCTACTCCCACTCCCACGCCGTCGAGGACATTCACGACGTCTCGCTCGGCAAGACCGTCATCGGCGACCGCGTGCGGATCACCTACCATGCCGTCGTCCTCTCCGGCGTCACCATCGAGGCCGACGCGATGGTGGGGTCCATGGGCGTCGCGTCCAAGCACATTCCCGCCGGCGTCATCGCTGCCGGCATCCCCGCCAAACCCATCGGTCAGAAGAAGAACCGCACTCCGGGCTCCTGAAAGCCCGGTCTTCTCCGCCCGGCATCCCGGCCGCCCTGAGATAATTCCCGGCGATGTTGCGGCGGCTGGCGGTGAAGAACATGGCAATCGTCGAAGACCTGGAAATGGAGTTCGAGCCGGGGCTGACGGTCATCACCGGGGAAACCGGGGCGGGCAAGTCCATCCTCGTGGACGCGCTCTCGTTGCTGGCCGGCGGGCGCGGGTCGGTCGACCTCGTGCGGAAGGGCGCCGAGCGGCTCTCCGTCCGCGGGGAATTCGAGTCGGACGGGGCTGTCGAGCGGATCCTCTCGGAAGCGGGGTTGCCGGTGGGGGAGACGGTCCTCCTGCGGCGGGAATTCTCGCCGGAGGGGAAGGGCCGGGTCTTCGTCGAGGACGAACCGGCCTCGGTCCGGACCCTGTCGAAGATCGGCGAGAGGCTCGTCACGATCCACGGACAGAACTCCGAGCGGGATCTCGTCGATCCCGAGGCGCCGCTCGAGCTCCTCGACGCCTTCGCCCGGTCGGAGAAGGAGCGGCAGGCAACAGCCGAGGCGGCGCGCAACTGGAGCGAGTCCCGGGAAGCCCTCGAAACGCTGCGAGCTTCGCGGAAGGACCGGGGGGCGAGACTCGAGATGATCGAGTACCAGATCCGCGAGATCGCCGAGGCCGGGCCGGATGAGAAGGAAGAGGAGGAGTTGCTCCGCGAGCGCGAGAGGCTTCTCCACGCCGACCGCGTCCGGCTCGCCGGCGAGACGGCGCTCTCCGCGCTCTCCGAGGGGGAGGAGTCGGCGGCCGACCGGCTGGGCGAGGCGGTCAAGGCCTTCGCGGAGCTCGCGGCGATCGATGCGCGCGAGAGGGTCCATCTCGAGGAAGCGGAGGACGTCAAGCGCCGCATCGCGGACCTCGCCGCGGCGGCGCGGGACGCGGCGGGGCAGGTCGAGAGCGATCCGGAGCGGCTGACGTCGATCGAGTCGCGTCTGGAGAAGTTCTCGCGCTTGAAGCGCAAGTACGGCGGCACGCTGGACGATGTCCGGGTCCTCGCCCGCAAGCTCGGAGAGGAGCGCGACGAGCTCTCCCACATCGAGGATGCGCTGGAAAGGCGCCAGAAGGAGGAGCAGGACGCCCGCGCCCTGTACCGGGAGGCGGCGCAGGCTCTCTCCGCCCGGCGCCGCTCGGCGGCCGTCCGGTTCTCGCCGGCGGTCGAGAAGGAGCTCCAGGCGCTCGCCATGGATAAGGCGCTGTTTCGCGTGGCGCTCGAGCCGTGGCCGGAGGACGCGCCGAGAGCGTCGGGGCTCGAGACGGCGTCTTTTCTCTTCGCGCCCAACCCGGGAGAGCCGGAAAAGCCGGTGGAGAAGATCGCCTCGGGCGGCGAGCTGTCGCGCCTCCACCTCGCCATCCAATCCGTGGCGGCGGGGCGGGCGGGCGGCGGGCGCACGCTCGTGTTCGACGAAGTCGATTCCGGAATCAGCGGACGGACGGCCGAGGTCGTCGGCCGGAAGCTTCGGGCTCTGGCCGTGCGCGGACAGGTTCTCTGCGTAACGCACGTGCCCCAGATCGCCGCGGTCGCCGACCGGCATTTCCTCGCGGAGAAGTCTCAGGTGCGGGGAAGGACCGTCGCGGCCGTGAGACTGCTCGAAGGCAAGGACCGGGTGGCGGAGATCGCGCGGATGCTGGCGGGAGAGATGGTCCCGGAGACGGCGATGAAGCACGCGCGGACGCTGCTGGAAAGCGGGAAGTCATGACCCCGGCGAAACCGAGGCCCTCACCCCGGCCCTCTCCCGGGGGGAGAGGGAGCAGAGACGACCGGTTTTCGCGGTCCGTTCTCTTTCGGGGGATCGGGGAGGAGGGACAGCGGCGCATCGGGTCGTTCTCCATCGCGTTCGTCGGCGTGGGAGCGGTGGGAGCGGCGGCGGCGGAGTCGGCGGCGCGCGCGGGCGTCGGGCGGATCACGCTGGTGGACCGCGACGTCGTCGAGGACTCGAATCTCGCCCGGCAGTTCCTGTTCGACGCCGACGACGCGGCTCGAGTCGTGCCCAAGGCCGCGGCGGCCGCGGAAAGACTGCTCGAGATCGAGCCCGGGCTCGAAGTGCGCGGCGTCGTCGCGGACCTCGATCACCGGAACGCCCGCGAGATTCTGTCCGGTCACGCTCTCGTCTTCGACGGATCGGACAACTTCGAGACGCGCCTGCTCGTCTCCGACGCGGCGCGCGCCCTGGAGATCCCCGGCATTTACGCGGCCTGCGTGGGGGACGAGGGACTGATCGCCGCGAATGTGCCCGGCGCCCCCTGCCTGCGCTGTTACCTGGAAGTTCTGCCGCCGGCGGGGTCGGGTCCGACATGCGACACGGTCGGCGTCGTCCCGACTCTGCCGCCGCTCGTGGCGGCCGCGGCCATGACGGAGGCGCTGCGTCTGGCGGTCGGAGAGGCGCCATCGCGAGGGCTCCTGTCGCTCAGGGTCTGGGAGCGAGGCCTCCTCTCGCGGCGGATCTTCGAGAACGCCCGCTCTTCCGCGTCCTGCACGGTCTGCGCGGGGCGGCGCTTTCCGGCCCTCGAGGGAGAGGGAGCCTCGGAGATCGTGAAGCTCTGCGGACGCGATTCCGTGCAGGTCGCCCCGGCAGGGAGGGAGCGGCCGGACTTCGAGGCCCTGGAGGGACGGCTCGCCCGCGTCGCCCGCGTCCGACGGTCGGCGCAGCTCCTGTCGGCCGACCTCGAGGGTGTCAGCCTCTCGATTTTCTCCGACGGCCGCTGCGTCGTTCGGGGTACGAGCGACCCGAGCCGGGCGCGGGCTCTTTACGAACGCTACGTGGGGAGGTGAGCGCTGCGCCGAATCCCGATTGACTCGCTTCTCTCCTCCGCGAAGGAAGTCACGAACCTGCGCGAGCTCCTGCGCCACGGGGGAGTCGTGTCCGTCCCGACCGACACCTTCTACGCGCTGGCCTGCGACCCGCTCGAGGCCTCTGCCGTCCAGCGAATCTTCGAGATCAAGCAGCGGAAAGATGATGAACCGCTGCCGGTCCTCTTTGCCCGCCGGGCCGATCTCGGCCGGCTGGGAGTGGAAGCGGAGTCGCCGGCTCTCGACCCGTACTTCTGGATCTGGCCCGCCCCGCTGACCGTCGTCGTCCCGATCCGCGCGCCGATCGCGGCCTCCCGCGGCCGTTCGACGATCGCCGTCCGTCTTCCGGCCTTCAAGAAGCTCCGCGACCTGCTTTCCTTGATCGGGCCCGTGACCGGGACGAGCCTCAACCGGTCGGGAGCGCCGCCGCTTAACTCCCCCGACGACGTCGAGACGGAATTCCGCCGGGAGGTCGTTCTCCTCGTGGACGGAGGAAAGACGCCGGGAGGCAAGCCCTCGACCCTCGTCGATGCGACCCGCGAGCCGCCCGTCGTCCTCCGCGCCGGAGCGTATCCCTGGCCGGCCAAGTGAGTCCCTGGCGCGCGTGCTAAATTCGGCGCCTTCATGGCCGTGATCAGGGAGTACGGAGGCAAGAGGCCGCGCATCGGCGAGCGGGTCTATCTCGCGGAAACCGCGGCGGTCATTGGGGACGTGATCCTCGAGGACGACGTGTCGGTCTGGTACAACACGGTCGTGCGCGGGGACTGCCACTTCATCCGCGTCGGCGCGCGCTCGAACATCCAGGACAACTGCGTGATTCACGTCTTGCAGGGCAAGTATCCGGCGGTGCTCGAGGAGGAGGTCACGCTCGGGCACGCGGCGATCGTGCACGGCGCCGTTGTTCGCAGGGGCGCGCTCATCGGCATCCGCGCGACGGTCCTGGACGGCGCCGAGGTGGGCGAGTCCGCCTTCATCGGGGCCGGCGCGCTCATCGCGCCGCGCACGGTGGTGCCGGCGCGCACTCTCTGGCTCGGCGCGCCGGCTCGGCAGGTCAGGACCCTCTCGGAGGCCGAGGTCGAGAACATGAAGCACTACCACTTGAACTACCTCGAATACAAGAAGGAGTACTTCCGCGTCGACGGGAAGTGGGCCCGGTGAGATACAGGGCCGTCAAGGGGACGCGGGACCTCCTGCCTCCGGAGAGCGAGAGGTTCGCGGACGCGGAGGCCATCGCGCGCCGCGTCTTCGGCTCCTACGGATACTCCGAGGTGCGCACGCCGTGCCTGGAGGCGACGGAGCTCTTCGCCCGCTCTGTGGGCGAGACGACCGACATCGTGCACAAGGAGATGTACACCTTCCTGGACCGCAAGGGGCGTTCGCTCACCCTGCGGCCGGAGAACACGGCGGGCGTCGTGAGGGCCGTCATCGAGAACGGCCTCGCGGCCGGGCCGATGCCCCTGCGCCTCTGGTACGCGGGTCCGCAGTTCCGATACGAGCGGCCGCAGGCGGGCCGCTACCGGGAGTTCCGGCAGATCGGAGCGGAGCTCTTCGGAGTCCCGGGACCGGCGGCCGAAGTCGAGATCCTGACGATGCTCTGCGCGTTTCTCGAAGCCCTCGGTTTCCGGTCGCTGTCCATCCTGATCAACTCCGTCGGAACCGCCGGATCGCGCGAGGCCTTCGGGAAGGCGCTGCGCGCGCATCTGGAGCCGCGGTCCTCCGGTTTCGGGGATGACGACCGGCGCAAGCTCGCGGACAATCCGCTGCGCCTCTTCGATTCCAGGGACGCGGCCGTCCGCGCCGCCCTGGAAGGCTCGCCGCGCACGCTCGATTTCCTGGACGGCGATTCCCGGCGCCACCATGACGAGGCGCGCCGCCTGCTCGCCCGCGTGCCCATCCCTTTCCGGGACGAGCCGTCTCTGGTGCGCGGCCTCGATTACTACACCCGCACAGTCTTCGAGGTCGTGTCCGCGGACCTGGGAGCGCAGGACGCGATCCTGGGCGGGGGCCGCTACGACAACCTCGTGCAGACGCTGGGGGGGCCGGATCTGCCGGCCATCGGGTTCGCGATCGGGGAGGACCGCCTGCTGCAGGCTGCGCCCCTTCCTCTCCCGACAAAAGGACTTCTTCTCCTTCTCCCCCAGGGGCCCGACGAATTGCACGACGCGCTCGCCCTGGGGGGCGAGCTGCGCTCGGGCGTCCCCTGCGCCGTCGAGGTGGACCTGCTCGCGCGAGGCTTCAAGAAGGGGATGGCGCGGGCCAGCGCGCTCTTCGAGGAGTCTTCCGCGCGGGGCCTGGACCGGGAAAAGATCTTCACGGTCTTCCTCGGCGCTCGCGAGAGAGAGGAAGGGACCGTGACGGTCAAGAGGCTCGCTTCCGGAGATCAACACACGGTTCCGCGCGGCGAGATCGTCCGGTGGCTCGCCCCCTTCTTCAACGCTCCGGTTGAGGCGCGCCCGTGAGCCTCCCCCGGCAGCCGGCGGGGACGCTCGCGGCGTCCGACGCGGGACGCCGCGTCCGACTCCAGGGGTGGATCGGACGGCGCCGCGACATGGGAGAGCTGGTCTTCCTGACGCTGCGCGACCGCAGCGGAATGGTCCAGGTGGTCTTCGACAGGGAGCGCTCCCCGTCGCAGGCCGTGGACGCGGCCGGTCAGGCGCGCGGCGAAGACGTCGTCGAGATCGAAGGGGAGGTCGTCCTGCGCGCCGACGGGCAGCGCCGCACTGACATGGCGACCGGCGACATCGAGATCGTCGCCTCTCGGCTCGAGTTCCTGTCGCGATCGGAGACGCCCCCTTTCGTCGTCGAAGACCGCACCAACGCGACAGAGGAGCTACGACTCGAATACCGCTACCTCGACCTGCGCCGCCCCTCGATGCAGAAGAACCTGATGCTGCGCGACGAGATCGCCTTTCGGGTGCGCCGCGTCCTCCACGAACGGGGCTTCCTCGAGATCGAGACGCCGGTGCTGACGCGCTCGACCCCCGAAGGGGCGAGGGACTTCCTCGTGCCCTCCCGCGTCCACCGCGGGAAGTTCTACGCGCTGCCCCAGTCGCCCCAGCTCTTCAAGCAGCTCCTGATGATCTCGGGCTTCGAGAAGTACTTCCAGATCGCCCGCTGCTTCCGGGACGAAGACCTGCGGGCGGACCGGCAGTTCGAGTTCACGCAGATCGACCTGGAGATGTCCTTCCCGACGGAAGAGGACGTCTTCGACGCCGTCGAGGCGTTCCTCGCGGAGGCGTTTGCCGCCGCCGCCATCCCGTGCGGGCGTCCCTTCCGCCGCCTGACCTACCGCGAGGCGATGGAGCGCTACGGCACGGACAGGCCCGACCTGCGGTACGACCTCCGGCTGGTCGACCTTTCGGCGGTCTGCGCCGCCAGCGGATTCGCTCCGTTCGAGAAGGCCCTCTCGGAAGGGGGAGCGGTCCGGGCGGTGCCGGTGCCGGGCGGAGCGGGCTTTTCCCGCAAGAAGCTGGATGAGCTCACAGCGCTCGCCCGGGAGCATGGCGCCGGGGGACTCCTCTGGGTCAAGAGTGACGCCGGCCTCGCCTCGCCAGCCGCCAAGCACCTGCCCGCGGGGATGCTGGAGGCGATCGCCGCGGCCGGGGGAATCGAAAGCGGGGACCTCCTCCTGATCGTGGCCGACAAGGCCAACGCCGTCTTCGCCGCGCTGGCCGCGCTGCGCGCCGCGGCGGCGCGGGAATTGAAGCTCGTCGACGACTCGAAATACGTTTTCTGCTGGGTCACGGAATTCCCGCTCTTCGGCTTCGACGAAGAGACGAAGTCGTGGTTCCCGATGAATCACCCCTTCACCGCCCCCCGGGAGGAGGACATGGCGCGACTGGAGACCGATCCCGGCAGCGTCCGCGCGTCGGCCTACGACGTCGTCGTCAACGGCTGGGAGCTCGGCTCCGGCTCGATCCGCATCCACCGGGCGGACGTCCAGGAGCGCGTCTTCCGCCTGCTCGGGATCTCCCCGGAGGAGGGGCGCCAGAGGTTCGGGTTCCTTCTCGATGCCCTGCGGTACGGGGCGCCGCCGCACGGCGGGATCGCGCTCGGCCTCGATCGCATCTGCGCGATCGCGGCTGGCGCCACTTCGATCCGGGACGTCATCGCGTTTCCCAAGACGACCTCGGGCCTGGACGTCATGATGAAGGCTCCGTCGGAGGTGCCGCAGGACCAGTTGAAGGAGCTGGGCATCGAGCCTTCGCGAACTCCACGCTCGTGAGCCAGCCCCGCCGGATCGCGATCGGCTCGGGAGAAACGGGAAGCGTCGTCTGGATTGGATCCGGCCTGCTCTCCGCCGCCCGGCGTTATCTCGCGTCCCCCTCCGGCCGGTTTCTGCTCGTCACCTGCGCGGGCGCGCGGCAGCCGGCGCAGAAGATCCGCGCGGCCCTCTCGGGCCGGATCCTGGCGGACATCGAGATCGACGACCGGGAGAGCGATAAGACCCTGGCCGCCGTCTCTCGCATCGCCGATGCGGCTCTGGCGGCAGGCGTGCGCCGCGACGACGCGCTCGTGGCCGTCGGGGGCGGAGTCGTCTGCGACGTGGCGGGCTTCGCGGCCGCGATTCTCCTGCGCGGCATCGCGTGGAGCGCCGTGCCGACGACGACGGGAGCGATGGCCGACGCCGCCATCGGCGGAAAGACCGGTGTGGACCACGCTGCCGGGAAGAATCTGCTCGGTGCCTTTCATCCGCCCCGCGCCGTCCTGATCGATCCCGAGGCGGCCGCGACGCTGCCGGACCGGGATTTCCGGGCAGGGCTCGTCGAGGCGTTCAAGGCGGCCTGGATCGCGGACGCCGAATTCGCGAAGAGGGCGGAGGACGCGATCGAAGGAACTCTCCGGCGGGAGGAGTCGCCGCTGCTCGATCTGCTGGCCGGCTCGGCCGCAATCAAGGCCGCGATCGTGTCCGAGGATCTGAAAGAGGAGGATCGGCGGCGGCTGCTCAACTTCGGACACACGCTCGGCCATGCGTTCGAGGCGGCCGGCGGATACCGTGACCTGCGGCACGGCGAGGCAGTGGCCTGGGGGATCGCGGCGGCACTCGAGATCTCCCGTGTGCGCACGGGGCTTCGCGAAGAAGAGGCCCTCCGCGTCCGCCGCGTCCTGCTGCTGCTGGGTCCCTTTCCCGAGCCGGTCCGCGACCCGAAGGTCCTCGCGCCCTACCTCTCCCGCGACAAGAAGGGGAGCGCGCGGGGCATCGCGGGCGTGGTCCTCGAGGCGGTCGGCCGGGCTCGGATCGACGAGGCAATCCCATTGGAAGATTGGCTGGAAGCCGCCGTGCACGCCGGGTTCCACGAGCGGCGCCCGGCCTGAAGGTGAGGCTCCGGTCAGGGCCGGCGGTATAATCCGCGGGCAGTGACCGGGCGTACCGCGAGGCGTCGGATTCGCCTCTTTGTGCTGCTCTCGGGCACGTTCGTCCTGGCTTCGCTGGTTCCTCTGCTCCTCTCCGGCGCAGTGCTCATCCGCCGAAACCAGAGAACGCTCGAGACGCTGGAGGAGAAGTACCTGACGCGGTCCTCCTCCGCCCTGGCCGACTACGTGTTCGCGTTCTATGCGTCCGCGAGCGAAAGACTCAGAAGCGCGGCGGCCTCCCTCTGGCTCGCTGGCCAGCTCACGGGCAAGGACCCTTTCACCTCGGAGGACGGCCCGCGCATCCTGGGGTCGTTCCTGAGCGGGCGGACCCCGCTGGTGGCCTTGCGCGGCTTCAACGCCAGCGGAGCGGGCCGGTTCGTGGGCCCCGACATGCGTTCTCCCGAGATCGACTACGAGTTTCGCAAGGGATTCGAGTCGGCGCGCGACGGCGTGCTGTACCAGGGCAAGCCGTTCTTCATGACCCAGCTCGGGGCCGTCGCGGTTCTCGCGGTCCCGGTCAGGGACGAGATCCGCGCCCGGTCCGGCGTGGTGGAGGCTCTCGTCTCCTGGGGGGCGATTGACAGCAAGTTCCGGGACCAGGCTCACCAGGGAGTGGGTGTCATCCTCGTGGATCGCGAAGGAGACGTGATCTTTCCCCTGCTGCCCCGAGCCCAGCAGCGGCGCGACTCGCTCCTCGTCTCGGACTTCATGCGTTTCCCCGCCCCGTGGACGCGGTCGGAGCTGACTCCGCGGGGCGCCGTGCTGGCCTCGATCGCCCCCGTCCGGCAGCCGGATTGGGGCGTGCTCGTCGAGCGGGACCGCGATCTGGCATTCGCGTCCGTGGACCTGATGGTCCGCGACACCGTGATCTGGAGCGCGGTGGCCCTGGCGGCGGCGCTTCTGCTGGGTCTCTTTTTCGCGCGGGGCCTGTCCACTCCGATTGCCCGCCTGGCGCAATCCACCCACGCGATCAGCGAAGGGGAGTACGGCGCGACCGTGAAGGTCGGCGGCACGGCCGAGATCGCGGACCTCTCGGAGAGCTTCAACCGCATGAGCGCCTCGATCCGCACCGCCTTCGACCAGGTGCAACGGGCCGCCCGGGAGAATCGGGAGCTGTTTCTCGCCTCGGTCCGCGCTCTCGCGGAGGCGATCGACGCCAAGGACCCGTACACGCGGGGGCACTCCGAGCGGGTGGCGGCCTATGCCGCGACGCTCGCCGCGGAAATGGGACTCCCCCCGCCGGAGGTCGAGCGCGTCCGCCTCTCGGCGCTTCTCCACGACGTCGGCAAGATCGGTGTGGACGACCGCATCATCCGAAAGCCGACGGCCCTGACGGAGGAAGAGTTCCAGATCATGAAGACGCACCCGATCAAGGGGGCCGCCATCATGGCGGCCATTCCGCAACTCGCCGATGTCATCCCGGGCATGAAATACCACCATGAGAAATACGGCGGCGGCGGATACCCCGAGGGCCTGAAGGGGGAAGAGATCCCGCTGCAGGCGCGGATCGTGACGGTCGCGGACACCTTCGACGCCATGACGACGACGCGCCCCTACCAGCAGGCGATGGAGATCGACTACGTGGTCGAGAGGATCCGGCAATACGCGGGCGCTCGCTACGACCCGGTGGTCGTGGTTGCGTTCGTGCGGGCGTACGAGAAGGGGAACCTGATGCCGATTCCCGTGCGCCCGGCGCTCGAGGAGCCGGAGGAGCCTCGATTGGTGGAAGCGCTGTGAGCTGGAGAGACTGGAGACGGGGACTGGGAGACTGGGAGACTGGGAGAACGCGATGAGAGCCACCTGGTGCTTCCCCGGTCTCCGTTTCCCCGGTCCCCCAGTCCGCCTGTTGATAGCCTTTCTGGCTCTCATCGCTATCTTGCCGTTGGCCAGCGGGTGCTCGTCAGGAAGCAGCACGGCCCACTTGTCGGCCGAGGTGCTCTTGAACGAGAGGATGGCCGCCGTCCTGCTCCGGGAGGGACGCGCGCATGAGGCGGAAATGGCCTACCGGGACGTCCTCAAGTCGGACCCGAAGAACCCCGAGATGCACGACGGGCTCGGGGTGGCGCTTCTGATCCAGGAGCGGATTCGCGAAGCCCTCGAGGCGTTCGACCGCGCCGTGAAGCTCGATCCGGAAAAGGGCCTCTTTCGGATCCACCGCGGCATGGCTCGCTCGCAGGCCGGCCTTTACGCCGAGGCCGAGGAGGATTTCCGCGTGGCCGACGCCTCCTCCTCGCCCGGGGACAAGCTGGACGTGGCCATCAACCGCGGGCGGATGCGCCAGCGAATGGGAGACCACGCCGGGTCGGAAGAGGCGTTCACGACGGCCATCGGGCTCGATCCGAAGTCCTTCGATGCGCACCTGGGCCGCGGGGTCGCCCGGGAGGCCCTGCGGGAATTCGCGGCGGCGGCCGAGGACTACCTGGAGGCCGTGCACCTGCAGCCGAAGAACCCCGAGGCGAATCTGCGCCTGGGCCTGGTGCTCGTCGCGATGAAGAAGACGGCCCTGGGCCGCCGCTACCTCGAGCGCACGGTGGAGCTCGACCCCGCTGGCGAGGCCGGCGCGAAGGCCCGGCAGCTGCTGGAAGCGACGCCGGCGTCGTAGAGCCACAACCGGAGTTTCGGGTTTCAAGTTTCAAGTTTCAGGGAACCAAAAGCACAACTTGAAACCGGGACCCTGAAACCTGAAACTCTCCCCATGAGCGACCCGACACCCTTGCCCGAAAAAACCCGGTCCGGCTTCTTCGCGAAGGTCAAGCGCGGGTTGTTCATGACCCACACCGAGATCCTCGAGAAGCTCGGTTCGGCGGTGAAGAAGGGCCTGGGCATCGACGAATCGGTTCTGGAATCGCTCGAAGAAGCGCTGATCGAGGCGGACGTGGGAGCGGAGACGGCCGGCGCGCTGGCCGCCGCCGTTCGGACGCGGTCGGGCGGCGCCGAGCGCACGGATCTGGAAGGCCTGCGGCGGCTTCTGACCGAGGAAATCGAGCGCTTGATCGCGGCGGCGCCCGCGCCTTCCGTCTTACCCGACGCGCCGCTCGAGGTCGTCTTCCTGGTCGGCGTCAACGGTTCCGGGAAGACGACGACGGCGGCCAAGCTCGCCGCGCGCCGGCTCGAAGAGGGGCGGTCGGTCCTCCTGGCGGCCGCCGACACGTTCCGCGCGGGAGCGATCGAGCAGCTCGCGATCTGGGCCGATCGCCTGAAGGTGCCCATCGTGCGTCACCGCGAGGGCGCCGATCCTTCGGCGGTTCTCTTCGACGCGATCGCGGCGGCGAAGGCTCGCGGCGTCCGGACGCTCCTCGTGGACACCGCCGGCCGCCTCCACACCAAGCAGAACCTGATGGCAGAGCTGGCGAAGATGCGGCGGATCGCAGCCCGGGAGGTTCCCGGAGCGCCACACCAGACTCTCCTCGTGCTCGACGCCACCACGGGCTCCAACGGCCTCGCCCAGGCCCGGCGGTTCGTGGAGGCCGCGGGCGCCACAGGCGTGGTCCTGACGAAGCTCGATGGAAGCGCGAAGGGAGGTGTCGTTCTGGCGATCTATCGCGAGCTCGGACTGCCCGTCCTCTTCGTCGGGGTCGGGGAGGGGATTGACGACTTGATCCCCTTCGAACCATCCGAGTACGCGCGCGCCCTGCTGGGAGACTCCTGATGAGTTTCAAGTTTCAGGTTCCAGGTTTCAAGTTCTGCTTCGGTTACCCTGGAACCTGAAACCCGAAAAGAATGAGCCGCCGAGACACTCCTGTCGACATGAGGTGGATGGACCGCGCTCTCGACCTGGCCGAGCGCGGCCGCTACACCGTTTCCCCAAATCCCATGGTCGGGGCGGTGGTCGTGCGCGGAGGCCGCGTCGTGGGAACGGGGTTTCATCGAAACGCCGGCGGTCCGCACGCGGAGGTCGCCGCGCTCGCGCAGGCGGGGGGGCGAGCGGCGGGGGCGGATCTGTACGTGACCCTCGAGCCGTGCGCGCATCTGGGCCGGACTCCTCCGTGTACCGACGCGATCCTCGCCGCGGGGATCCGGCGCCTCGTTGCCGCAGCGGGCGACCCGAACCCTCTCGTCGCCGGGCGCGGGTTCTCTTTTCTGCGGCGAGCCGGAGTCCGGATTCTCCCCGCGACGCCGGCGCAGCGGCGGCGCGCCGAGGTCCAGAACGAGAAATTCCTCGTCTGGATCAGGCAGCGGCGCCCTTTCGTCCTCGCCAAGTGGGCCGGCAGCCTGGACGGAAGGATCGCGACAGCGCGGGGGAAGAGCCGCTGGATCACCGGCCGGGAAGCGCGGCGGCGGGCTCTGCTGCTTCGCGAGGAACTCGACGCCGTCCTGGTGGGAGCAGGAACGGTTCTGGCCGATGATCCGCGCCTGACGCGGCGTCTCGGAAAGAATCGGGTCACGCCGCACCGGCGGATCGTCCTGGACGGCCGTCTCCGGGTTCCGGAGACCGCGCGGCTTTTCCGCGATCCCGAAGGCGTGATCCTCGTGACCGCGCGCTCGCCGGAGAGCCCGGCGGTCCGCCGGCTGGTTTCGCGCGGAGTCGCCGTCTGGAGCCTGCCCGGCCGCCGCGCCAGGAAGGTGAGTATCGCGGTTCTACTGCGGAAGCTCGCTCGCGAAGGGATCGCGAGTCTTCTCGTGGAGGGGGGATCGGCCACGCTGTGGGAGTTCTTCCAGGCGAAGCGCGTGGACCGGGTCGCGGTCTTCCTCGCGCCGCGCATCCTCGGAGGCGACCGGGCTCCCGGCGGTGTCGGCGGCGCCGGCTTCTCCCTCGCGGCGACGCCTCGCCTCGATGACATCGAGATCGAGCGACTCGGAGAGGACGTCCTCGTAACAGGCAGAATCCGGAGCGTCTAGACTACTCATCGTGTTCACCGGAATCGTGGCGGGGCTGGGGAGAGTGGTTTCGCTCGAGCGGCGACGGGGAGGCGCTCGTCTGAGGGTCGCGCCGCCCGCGGGTTTCGGACGGTTCACGACCGGGGAGAGCGTCTGCGTGTCGGGCGTCTGCCTGACGGCGATTCGGAAGGGACGAAGCTTCGCCGCGGACCTCTCGGGAGAGACGCTCCGACGTTCGACTCTCGGGGGTCTCGACGCCGGCGATGCCGTCAATCTCGAGCGGGCCCTCGCCTGGGGAGACCGGCTGTCGGGCCACTTCGTCCTCGGCCACGTCGACGGCGTGTCGCGGCTTCTCTCGGCGGTGTCGGCGAGGAATTCCTGGACCTATCGTTTCTCGATCCCCATCGGCCTCTCCCGGTTCGTCGTCGAAAAAGGCTCCGTGGCCCTGGACGGCGTCAGCCTGACCGTGGCTTCCCGGCGCGCGCGGGACTTCGAAGTGGCCATCATTCCGCAGACGCGCAGGGTCACGACGATCGGCAACGCGCGCGCGGGAACGCGATTCAATTTCGAAGTGGACGTCTTCGCGCGCTACGGCGCGCCGGGCTGGCGGCGGCGCGTCGGGCGCCCGAGGAGAGCCTCGTGATCGTCTTCGAGAAGTCCGCCACGCCGATCGTCCGCTCCGGGGAATTCGAGGTCGCCTCGCGGCGCATCGCGGCCAGGGCGTTCCCCTACGCGGGAGAGGTCGGAGCCTCGCGTTTCCGCTTCGATCCGGTGGAGCGCCGCTTCCTCCACCGCGCGGCGGAGGGGACTGTCCAGGCGGGACCCCACCAACCCGACGCCTGGCGGACGGCGCTCCGGCGCGGTCCCTCCGGGCCGGTTCTGATCGGCCCGTGCTCCCCCGGCGAGGAAGTCCAGGGCGCCTACCTCGCCGCTGCCGAAGGCGCGCGCTCGTCCGGACGAGCCGTCTATCTGCTCGATCCGGAGCCCTCCGGTTTGCCGGAAGACCCGGGCGCGGTCTATACCGCGCTCTTTGTCCGGTTTCCGGGGCTCGAGACTTCCAACGACAGCTTCGAGGCGGCTCTCGCCCGCGGGATCCCGTCCGGGTGGATCTTCCCGTTCGTGCCGGGCTGGACCGCGCGCCCGGACACACTGGAAGACCTTGTGACGAGAGCCGCCGGGGCGGGAGCGCGGTTCCTGGCGCCGCTGCCGCTCGCCGACGACGGTCAGAGCCGGCGTCTCGCGGTCGAAGCCGCGAGCGCCGCGGCTCCGGAGCGCGCGGAGGGGCTCTTCGAGCGCGTTCATCACGGCGCGTCCGCGGAGGAGCTTCGAGACGCCCGGGATTTCCTCCGGGCGGCGTGCGCGCGGGATGGGCTGGACCTCCTTCCGCCGCGCCCGGTCGGGCTCCATGAGCCGGCGGCCAACGCCTTGGCGGCGGCGCGCCTCGAGGAGAAGGCGCAGGAGTCCTCCGAAAACGAGCATCGCGCGGCCCTTCTTCACGCTGCGGCGCGATGGATCGACGAATGGGGACGGGACCTGGCCCCGATTGCCCGCGAAGGCAATCTGCCCAAGGTCTTCCCGTTCGGCGCGGATCTCGCCCGCGAGGCCGAGTCAGCCCTGTTGATCGGTGCGCGATGAACGTCCTGCGACAAGAGACTCCGGCCGATCAGCCGATCACCCGACGACCCGATTGTCCGATTCCCTCTGGCATCTATGTTCATCTCCCTTACTGCCGGTCCCGCTGCGGCTACTGCGCCTTCGTCGTCTCGACGGACGAGTCCTCCGCCGGCGCGTATCGCGAGGCCCTGGCGCGGGAGACGGCGTTGCTCGCGAGGCAAGCCGGGGGCGTGACGTTCGATTCGGTGTACCTGGGAGGAGGGACACCGTCGCTGACTCCGGCGACGGATCTGGCGGCGTTGCTCGAAGACATCCGCCGCCGATTCGACGTTCTGGCCTCGTCGGAGATCACCCTGGAGGCCAATCCCGAAGACGTCACGCCGGAGGCGGCGCGCGGCTGGATCTCGGCGGGGATCACGCGCGTCTCCGTCGGCGTTCAGTCGTTCGAGGACCGGGAGCTTTCGGCCGTCGGAAGGCGCCACGACTCCGCGCGCGCCCGGCGCGCTCTCGAGACGCTCGGGCGGTCCGGGCTCGCGCTGTCGGGCGACCTGATCCTCGGGCTTCCCGGGCAGACTCCCGACAGCTTCCGGTCGAGCCTGGCGCGTCTTTGCGCGTCGGGCGTCGGCCACGTCTCCGTGTATCTGCTGGAAGTCGAGAAGTCGAAGACGATCCAGGAGGACCGGCGGCTCCATCCCTCCCGTTACCTCTGCGACGACGCGCAGGCCGACATGTGGCTGGAGATGGGGGAGACGCTGGCTCGAGAGGGCTTCTCGCACTACGAGGTGTCCAACTGGGCGCTGCCGGGGCGGCAGGCCGGCCACAACGTCAAGTACTGGAAGCGGGTTCCCACGCTCGGCCTGGGAGTCTCCGCCCACGAGTTCTGGAACGGCCGCCGCCGCGCCAACGTGTCGTCTCTGGCGCGTTACATCGAGGAGATGGGCGCCGGGCGCCGGCCCGTCGCCATGGACTCTCCCATCTCGGAGGACGAGGCGGAGCGGGAGCGGATCGTGCTCGGCCTTCGCCTCTCCGAAGGCGTCCCGGCCGGGGACGTCGAGAACCGGATCCGCCGCTCCCGCGACGCGGCCCTTTCGGAGGACTACGAGTCCTGGAGGCGGGAACGCCTGCTACTCGAGGAGGTACCGGGGCGGATCCGGTTCTCGGAGCAGGGGTTCCTCGTCTCGAATGAAATCCTCTGCCGGTTTGTTTGACGACAAGCGTACGATTCCGGGCGGAACCGAAAAGGAGAAAACAGTGAATTTTCGATCATTCAAGCCGGCGTGTCTCGCGTTCGCCACCCTCCTGTCGGGAATGGGTCTCGCCGGCGCGCTGCAGGCCCAGCCGATCGGCTCGGCTCACTGGAAGTCCAAGACGCAGGTCACGGGCGGGCGCCAGGGCGACATGACGACCGAATCGGAGATGTGGATGAAGGACAAGAAGATGCGGATCAAGACGACGGCCATGGGCATGAACATGAACGTCGTCAAGTCCGGCGAATATCTGTACCAGTGGCAGGAAGGGCAGACGAGCGGAATGAAAATGCCGGCCGACCTGCATCGCCGCGGCGGAGTGTCCACGGACTACGTCAGCAAGATCGAAGAGGTCCGCACCAAGGGAAAGAAGATCGGCACGGAGACGGTGGCCGGCCACCAGTGCGACATCTTCGAGTATACGGAGGTCTCGGGCGATCGCTCGGTGAAGCAGACATATTGGCTGGCCAGGGATTTGAAGAACTTCCCGATCAAGGTCGTGAGCGAGACCGACGGCATGAAGATGACGAGCATCAACAGCGACATCGACCTTGGAGCTTCCGTCCCCGACGCGATGGTGAAACCTCCCGACAACGTCAAGTTCGAGGACATGTCCGAGATGATGAAAGGCAAGCCGTCGAAGCGCCAGAACTGACCCCTCCGCGCGAAAAGAAAAAAACCCGGCCTCGGCCGGGTTTTTTGTCGTTTGAGCGCGGGCTCAGATGAAGAGCGGAGCGAGAACGAGGGTGATCGTCGCGAGCAGCTTGATGAGGACGTGGAGAGAGGGGCCGGCCGTGTCCTTGAAGGGATCGCCGACCGTGTCGCCCACGACGGCGGCCTTGTGCGTCGGGGAACCCTTGCCCCCGTATTTCCCCATCTCGATGAATTTCTTCGCGTTGTCCCAGGCGCCCCCGGCGTTGTTCAGGAACGTCGCGACCACGATTCCCGCGATCGTTCCGACCATGAGCAGGGCGGCCACGGCCTCGGCGCCCACGCCGAAGAGCTTGAAGACGAGGCCGACGGCGATCGGCGTGCCGACCGCCACGAGACCCGGCGCGATCATCTGCCGGAGCGCTCCCCGCGTGACGATGTCCACCGTGCGGCCGTAGTCGGGCTTTTCGGTCCCCTGCATGATGCCCGGGTGCTCCTTGAACTGGTCCCGCACATCCTGGATGACGACCCCGGCGGCCTTGCCCACGGCCTTGATCGCGAGACCGGAGAAGAAGAAGACGAGCATGGCGCCGAGCAGCCCTCCGAGGAAGACCTCGGGCTTGGCCAGGTTGACCGACTCCAGCGCCGCGCCGTAGTTCTTCAATTCATCCAGGTACGCCGAAAAGAGGAGAAACGCCGCCAGCGCCGCCGAGCCGATGGCGTAGCCCTTGGTCAGCGCCTTCGTCGTGTTGCCGACGGCATCCAGCCGGTCGGTCTTCTTCCGGATCTCCTCGGGCTGGCGCGACATCTCGACGATGCCGCCGGCGTTGTCGGTGATCGGGCCGAACGTGTCCATGGCCAGGATGTAGGCCGCCGTGCCGAGCATGCCCATCGTGGCCACGGCCGTGCCGAAGAGGCCGCCGCCGGGGAGAGCCCAGACGCCGATCTTGTAGGAGGCGAGGATGGCGATGGAGATCGCGATGACCGGCATCAGCGTGCACTCGAAGCCCACGGCGATACCGGTGATGATGTTGGTCGCCGGCCCGGTCTGCGAGGCCTCGGCGATCTCCCGGACGGGACGGAACCGGTACTCGGTGTAGTACTGCGTGATGTAGACGAAGGCGACCGAAGTCAGAACGCCGATCACCCCGCACAGGAAGTACTTCCACCACGCGTCGGGATGCGTCTCGTTCCCGAGGAGCCAGCGCGTGGCCAGGAAGAACCCGCCGATGGCGAGCGTCGCCGCGATGTAATAGCCCCGGTTCAAGGCCTGCATCGGGTCCTGGTCCTCGCGGGTCTTGACCATCAGGATGCCGACGATCGCCGCGAGAAGGCCGAAGGCGCGGGCGACGAGGGGGAAAAGCATCACCCCGACGATTCCGGCGGAAAATCCCATCCCCTTCTCTCCGAGCGAGGCCGCGAGCGTCGCCCCGAGAATCATCGCGCCGATGTTCTCGGCGGCCGTTGATTCGAAGAGGTCGGCCCCGCGGCCGGCGCAGTCGCCGACGTTGTCTCCGACCAGGTCCGCGATGACGGCCGGGTTGCGCGGGTCGTCCTCCGGGATCCCGGCCTCGACCTTGCCCACGAGGTCCGCGCCGACGTCGGCCGCCTTCGTGTAGATGCCGCCCCCCAGCTGCGCGAAGAGGGCGACGAAGGAGGCGCCGAAGCCGTATCCGACGATGAGCAGCGGGATCCGGTCGGGGGGGACGTCGGTGAAGTGTCGGACCAGCCAGTAGAGGCCGCCCACGCCGAAGAGCGACATCGAGACGACGAGAAGCCCCGACACCGCGCCCCCCCGGAGCGAAATGCGGAGCGCGTCGTTCAAGGAGGTCCGGGCCGCGGAGGCCGTCCGGATGTTCGAGCGGATCGAGATCCACATCCCGACGTAGCCGGCGAAGACCGAGCAGCTCGCCCCGAGGACGAAGGAGAGCGTGGTCCAGAAGGCGAGTCGGAGGGCGGTCGGCACCGGGTCGAAGCTCTGGTGCGACCGGACGAACCCGTAGAGGAGGAAGATCAGGACGGCCAGGAGCAGCGCGAGCAGCGCGATCGTGCCGTTCTGGCGCCGGAGAAAGGCCTCCGCCCCCTCCTTGATGGCGTTGGAGATCTCCTGCATGGCCGCGGTGCCCGTGTCTTTCTTCAAGACCCACCGAGCCAGCCACCAGGCCACGAAGAGCGAGCCGACGGAGAAGATCAGGACGAGGGGCAAGGCACTGTCGTAGGACATCGCGACTCCTCTTTACCTTTTCGCTTGGATCAGAGTGCGGAGAATGTGAGGATATCAGACCATTGGTGATTGCTGGTTTCGAGTTTCAGGCGGAACACAGTTCTTCGGCCCACCTGGAACCTGAAACCTGGAACCAGAAACCTGCTTCCTACTGGATGGGCACGGTCTCCAGCACGATCCCGAGGTTCTTCGCGCCGGAGTTGCGGACGATGTCCATGACCTTGATGACCTCGCCGTAGCTGGAGGCATCGTCTCCGGAAAAGAAAACCGTCTTGTCGCGGCGGTTCTTCAGGATGTCGCCCAGTTGCTGGGCGAGCTGCGGGCCCGTGACTTGCTGCTTGTTCAGGAAGATCTGATTCTGCGGGGTCAGCGAGACGATCACCTGATCGACCAGCGACTGCGGCTGGTCCACCGTGGCCTTGGGCGGGACCTTGACGTCGTAGCCCATCTGCAGCAGGGGCGTGATCACCATGAAAATGATCAACAGCACCAGCACGATATCCACGAGCGGCGTGATGTTGATGTCGCTCTTGTAGTCGCCGGGTCCGCCGCCGGGAACCATTTCAAGTGTCTCCTGTTATCCCAGTCGGGCGCGTCAGCTTTTTGGCGCCGCGCCCTTCTGCTTCTTGTCCGCGATCAGGCCGACGTTCTGGAAGCCTGCCTCCTTGGCCATCTTCATGACTTCCTTGACGTCGCCGTACTTCAAACGCTGGTCCGCCTTGATGATGATGTCCGCGCTGGGCGACCTCTGGTAGAGCTCGTCCAGCCGCTTCTGGATGTCCGCCTTGGAGAGCTTGTCCGCCTCGAAGTAGTACGCGGGAGGCGTCGCCCAGCCCACCGTGAGGAGCTTCTGGCTGGCGTTCTCGGGCTTCTTGTCGGGATTGTCGGTGACGGGGAGCTGCACGGCGATCCCCTTCTGAAGGAGCGGGGTGACGACCATGAAAATGATGAGCAGCACCAGGCAGACGTCCACAAGGGGCGTGACGTTGATGTCGCTCTGGAGCTTGTCGCGGCTGCTCGCGCCTCCCATCGACATGGTCTGGTCCCTCCTGCGCCGCCTAGGAAGCCCGAACGCCGAGCTTGACGCCCGCGCCGCGCCGCTTGATGAAGTAGTCGAGGAGGGTCGAGGCCGAGTTGGACATCTCGACCTGGAAACGCTCGATCTTGTTCATGAAGATGTTGAAGAGCCACACCGCCGGGATCGCCACGAAGAGGCCCAGGGCCGTCGTGATCAGGGCCTCGGCGATGCCCGTCGAGACGGCCGCGATGCCGCCCGACCCGGTCAGCGCCATGCCGCGGAAGGCGTTGATGATTCCGATGACCGTCCCGAAGAGGCCGATGAAGGGGGCGGTCGTTCCGATCGTCGCGAGCCCCGAGAGCCCCTTCTTCATGTCCGCCGTCGTGATGAGCGCCTCCCGCTCGATCGCCCTTTCGGCAGCTTCGATCGGATCGTGCCCGGGCACGTCCGCCGTGCCCGTCGTCATGTCGTGTATGAACTCGTAGAGCCCCGCCGAGACGACGCGCGCCAGGTGGCTGTTCTTGAACCTCTTGGAGGAGTCGATCGCCTCCTGGAGCTGGTCCTTCTTCAGGTAACCCGTGACGAGCGTCGCGAAGGCGAGCGACTGCTTCTTCGCCTTGCCGTAGTAGATGAAACGCTCGACCGCCACCGTCAGGGAGTAGATGGACATCAAGATCAGCAGGACGCACACACCCTTGGCGAGAGGCGTCATCGTGTTCCAGAGGTCGATAGGGTTGAAACTCATGAAGCGCTCCTTATCCTTTTTCTCATGCTCTCCGCTCCGGTCTCCCCGCGCCCCTCGATTCCGGGGAGGTCGGGGGGACCGCCAGTTCCCCCTCAAGTCTAGTGCAAGTTGAACGTCACGGTCACGGTCAGGTAAACGCGCACGGCCCGCCCGTTCAAGGTGGCGGGCTTGTATCTCCACTGTTGCACGGCCCGGACGGCCGACGCGTCGAGGAGCGGGTTGACGGATTTCAGGACCTTGACATCCTCGACGTTACCGGAGGCGGTGATGATGGCCTCGAGAATGACCACCCCTTCCATGCGGGCCTTGCGGGCCGCCTCGGGGTAGCTCGGCTCGACACGGTTGGTCAGGACCGGAGCCTTGACCTCGCCTCCGACCCGGAGAGGCTCGTCTTTTCCGACGCCGGGCCCCGTCCCGCCGACCACGCCTCCCAGGACGCCTCCCGGAACTCCCCCTTCGACTCCACCCTCGACCCCTCCTTCGACTCCTCCGGCGGGCGCCTCCGGTTCGGGGGCCGCCAGGGGCTTGGGGATGTTCTCCGGGATGATGGTCGGAGCGACCATTTCCGAGGGCCTGACGGGGACGACTTTCTGGACTTCCGGAGCTTTGGGCTGAGGCTTGGCGGGGGCGGCCGCCGGGGGTGGCGGTGGCGGTGGCGGCGCGGCCGCGTAGAAGGTCACCGGAATGGGCGGCTCGGGTATGTCCTCCACGAACCAGATCGAGGCGCCGAGCGCGATGCCGATCACGATGCCGTGAATGGCGATGGAGACGGGCAGGGTCGTGGCCTTCCGCGAGTCTCCCTTGCGGCGCGAGGATTCGATCAGCGCTTCTTCAAACATGCTCTGTCCTCCCGACCCCCCAGGACACCACTCCTACTTGGCCGGTTCCGCTGTCGGGGTCGCGGCGAGACTCTTCTTCCGCAAATCGAGTGCCTGCTGCCGGTACTTGTCGGCCTCCGCGATGTACTCCTGCTTCTTCGCATCCTCGGTCTCGATCTTAGCCTTTTCGCGGTAGAGCAGGTTGATGTAAGTCAGCGCGTCGAAATTGTCCGGCTTCATCTTGAGCGCCGCCTGCAGGGCGTCCATGCCCTCCCCGATGATCTTCGCGCGGACGTCCGGAGGAATATCCGGGTAGTGATAGGACCGGTCCCAGGCCTGGACCCCGATCATGACGTAAGGTTCGGGGTTCTGGGGCTCGAGGGCCGCCCGTTTCTTTTCCCAGTCGAGGCCGCTCTGGAAATCCCCCTTCTTGAAGTACATGGCGGCGAGAGACGTCATCGCCTTGATGTCGTTGGGGTTGGTCTTCAGGAGGTCCTTGTAGAACCCGATCGCGTCGTCGAAGCGGTCGAGCGCCAGGTACATCGACACGAGATACTCCCGGACCTTCTTGTCGTCGGGGTACGCCGCGAGATAGGTCTGCAGCCTCTTGATGGCGTTGTTGGCGAACTCCAGATCCTTGGGATGCTTGGAGCCCGGCTGATACATCGCCATGTAGGTCTCGCCGATGAACTTGTCCAGCCTCTTCTCTCCGGGGTCCAGACGCTGAGCCTCCATGTAGTTGGCGAGAGCAGCCTGGTACTGCGTGGCCTTGAAGAACTCGTTGCCCTTCTTGATTTCCTGGCGGGCCTTGATCTTGTTGCAGCCCGAGAGGCCCGCCACCAGCAGGACCAAGGCCGCCACGGCCGCGCGTGGGCTCCGCATTCTTCTGATGCTCCTTCTTTCGTTTGCCGGCCGGAACCGGAGTGCGGAATTCTGTTGAATTCTCTCCGACAAAGCAACAGTGTTTTTTGAGACAGCGCGCTCGGTGGGGTTTCCTTCCGCGCAGGGACGGCTCACCGGGGAATATTTCGCCGGCCGGAAGGCTTGGCTGCCTGAAGGAGGATCCTTTTGAAGAGACTCGGACTCGCCGCCGCCGTGGTGCTCGCGGCCGCTCCTCTGGCGGCGCAGAAGCCGCCGGAGCCGGACCAGAAGCCGATCCCGCCGGTTTCCGAGAGGGTCGAGGTCTCGGTGACGAACGTCGAGGTGGTCGTCACCGACTCGAAAGGAAACCGCGTGGCCGGGTTGACGCGCGACGAGTTCGAGGTTTACCAGGACGGATTGCCGCAGAAAATCTCCAATTTCTACGCCGTGTCCGGCGGCAAGGTGCTGCTGGACGACGGCAAGGTCGTCGGGCTCGATTCCTCCGAAGCCAAGAGCGAGATCCCTTCGGAATTGAAGGCGAAGTACATCCTGTTCATCGACAACCTCAACATCCAGCCGCAGAACCGCAACCGGATGTTCAAGAGCCTGGAAGAGTTCGTGAAGCAGACGATCGGACCGCGCGCCGAGGCGATGGTCGTGTCCTACAACCGGTCCGTGAAGGTCCGGCACAAGTTCACCTCCGAGGCGAGCGAGATCATCGCGACGCTCGACGACATCGAGCACGAGACGGGCGGCGGCACGACCCTGGCCGGCGAGCGCCGCGACGCTCTGCACCAGATCGATGAGTCACAGTCATCCGACCAGGCGATGTCGATCGCCCGGACCTATGCCCGTGCGCTCCGAAACGACCTCGAGTTCACCGTGGATGCCCTGAAGAACACCGTCAACGGCCTGGCGGGCGTGGAGGGGCGGAAGGTCCTCGTTTACATCTCCGAGGGTCTCCCCGCGACGGCGGGAGCCGAGCTCTACGATCAGATCCAGCGCAAGTACTCGAATCAAGCCGGCGGTGCCGGCCTCGAGCAGTTCGAATTCGAGATGACTCCCAAGTACGCGGGCATCGTCCGGGCCGCCAACGCGCAGGGTGTCACGATCTGGCCGCTCGACGCTTCGGGACTGACGGTCGAGACACTGGTCTCCGCGGAGAACCGTTCCTTCGACACGCGGCCGAGCGACTTCGGGATGCGCCAGAACACGCAGGCCCCGCTCCGTCTGATGGCCGAGGAGACGGGAGGCGTGGCGGCGGTCAACACCAACGACTGGAAGAAGAACCTGGAAGAACTTTCCAAGGACTTCTCGAACTTCTATTCGCTCGGCTACCGCTCGACCCGCTCCGCCGTGGACAAGCCGCACTCGGTCGAGGTGCGCGTCAAGCGCAAGGGCCTGACGGTCCGCTCGCGCAAGGGGTTCCTCGAGAAAACGATCGAGACGCGGACCGCGGAGTCAGTCGTGGCGAGTCTCATCTATCCGCGCGACGAAAATCCGCTCGGCATCAACGTGTCCATCGGAGCGCAGAAGCCCTACGATCAGGAAAATTTCGCGGTTCCCGTCCGCATCGCCGTTCCGATCGGCAAGCTCGGGCTCGTGCCCGTGGGCGATCACTACGAGGCGACGTTCTTCGTCTACGTCGTGGCGCGGGACGCCGCGGAGAAGCAGTCGGACCTGGCGATCCAGCGCCAGGTCGTCACGGTCCCGACCAAGGATCTCGACAAGGCGCAGCACAAGGACTGGTATTACGACTTCACGATGACCGTGTCGCCGGGCGTCCAGCGGCTCTCCTTCGCGGTCCGGGACGGCATCTCCAACCTCGTCTCGTTCTACCAGAAGAACCTCTTCGTTTCGCTCCTGCCGAAGGAGACGAAGGCCAAGAGCTGATTGACGATTGACGGGTGGCCGATTGAGCCCGTTGAGGAGCCCCGGTCAATCGAGCAATCGTCAAATCTTCAATCATCAATTCCCCGGAGGATAATCCGCCGCGTGCCGGACAGTCTGCCGAGCCTCCTGCTCTTCGCAAGAACACCCGCTCCCGGAAGGGTCAAGACGCGGCTCGTGCCGCCGCTTTCGGAGCCGGACGCGCTGCGCCTGTATCTGGCTTTCCTCGAAGACGCGGCGGCGATCTGCGCGGCGCCGGGACGCTGGAGCTGTGTGCTCGAGGCGGAGCCGGATCCGGACGATCCGGCCCTGGCCAGGCTGTTTCCCCCTCCCTGGCAGCGCCGGAAGCAGGCGCCGGGAGACCTCGGCGAGCGGCTCGCCGCGGCGTTCGAGCGGGAGTTCTCGAGAGGCGCGCCGGCCGCCGTCGCCGTCGGTACGGACCACCCGGCGATGGAGAGACGCCTGCTCGAAGAGGCCTTCGCCCGGCTCGCGCTCGGAATCAAGGCCGCAATCGTCCCCGCGGAGGACGGTGGCTACTGCGCGATCGGGCTGGCGGCCGGCGTCCCCGTCCGCGAGATTCTTTTCGAAATCCCCTGGTCGACCCCTTTCGTTCTCTCCGCCACCCGGATGCGGCTTGCCGCGCTCGGGATCGAGGAGGCCGTCCTGGAGCCGGCCTATGACGTGGACCGTCCGGAAGACCTGGATCGCCTGAGGCGCGACCTCGCCCGGCGGGACCCCGGGGGGCGCGACTATCCTCGCGCGACGGCCCGTTTGCTCGGGTCTCTCGCGGAGGCGTCGTGATTCCGGTCCTGGACGCGCGCCGGATGCGCGCGGCCGACGCGGCGGCGATCCGCGGCGGAATTCCGTCGGGCCGGCTCATGGAGAACGCGGCACAGGGTCTGGCGGCGGAGCTCCTGACTGCCTTTCCGGATGCGAGAAACGTGGTCGCCGTTTGCGGCCCCGGCAACAACGGGGGGGACGGCCTCGCCGCGGCGCGGCTGCTCTCCGAGCGCGGCCTCTCCGTGTCGGTTCTTACGCTCGGGGATCCGGATTCCTACCGCGGAGACGCCGCGGAGAACGCTTCGCGGGCGCGTGAGGCCGGGCTCGACCTGACGCCGCTGTCACGCCGCGGCGAGATGGCGGCCCTCCCGCGGCGGCTTGGCGCGGCCGACGCCGTCGTGGACGCTCTCTTCGGCACCGGTCTGACGAGGGCCCTCTCGGGGAGCGCCGCGCGGGCCGTCTCCGCGATCAACTCCGCCGGCCGGCCCGTCGTGGCGGCGGACCTTCCTTCGGGCCTGTCCGCGGACACGGGACAGTTGCTCGGCCCCTGCGTGAAGGCGTCGGCCACGGTGGCCTTCGCGGCGCTCAAGCACGCGCACGTCTTCTGGCCGGCGCGCGGTTTCTGCGGCCGGGTCGTCGTCCACGACATCGGAATCCCGCGGCGGGCGCTCCGGCCGCCGCGGGAGTCTCTCGCGGTCGCCGAGGCGGCGGATGTCCGCGGCTGGCTCCCGCCCCGCGAGGCCGATTCGCACAAGGCAGACTTCGGGCGTCTGGCCGTCATCGCCGGCTCCCGCGGAAAGTCGGGAGCGGCCGTCCTGGCGGCCCGCGGCGCGCTGCGCGCCGGAGCCGGCCTCGTCACGGTCTTCTGCCCCGCTTCCATCGAGCTCACGATCGTCTCCGCTCTCCCCGAGGCGATGACCCGGGGGCTCCCCGAAGAAGGCGGAGCGCTCGCGGCGCAAGCCTCTGAGCCGCTGCTCGAGGCTTTGCGGGATTTCGACGCGGCCGTCGCCGGTCCGGGCCTGGGTACGGGGAAGGGGACCGTCGCGCTCCTGGAGAAGCTCCTCTCCGCGAGATGTCCCCTCGTCTGCGACGCGGACGCGTTGAACGCGTTTGCCGGGCGTCCCCGCGCCTTCTCTCGACGCCGCGGGAAAACCGTTCTGACTCCCCACCCCGGAGAGGCCGCCCGCCTGCTCGAAACGACGGGAAGCGACGTGCAGCGGGACCGTCTTGCCGCGGCCAGGAGGTTGTCGCGGTCGAGCCGGGCGGTGGTGCTCTTGAAGGGCGCCGGCAGCCTGACGTGCTCGCCGTCGGGGAGCGCGACTCTCAATCCGACAGGCACTCCGCTCATGTCCACGGCCGGATCGGGCGACGTGCTCGCCGGCGCGATCGGCGCCTTTCTCGCAGGCGGATTGAAGGCGGAGCGGGCCGCGATCGCCGCCGCCTACCTGCACGGCTCGGCGGGCGAGCGGCTCGAGGAGAGACTGGGCGACGCGGGGCTTCTCGCGGGAGAGCTGGCCGAAGAGCTTCCGCGCGCGCGCAAGGCCCTGCGAAGCGAGCCGCAGGAAGGGAGACCGGGGACGGGAGACGATTGAAACGAACCGCGGTGACGCGCAGCGAGGAGGAGACCGAGGCGTTCGGCGAGAGCCTGGCCGCGGACCTGTCGCCGGCCGACGTCGTTTACCTCGTCGGGGACCTCGGGACGGGCAAGACGTGTCTGGCGCGCGGCGTGGCGCGCGGCCTGGGCGCCGCGGCCCGCGAGGTGGCCTCCCCGACCTTCGCGATCCTCCACGAGTACGCCGGCGCGGAGGGGAGGATCCGCCTTCGCCACCTGGACCTCTATCGCTCAAGGACCGAAGCGAAGAGCTCGAGATCCTGGGGCTTCCCGAATCGGTCGCCGGAGCGCCGATCGTCGTGGAGTGGCCGGGCCAGGCGGTCCGAAGGCTCCTTCCCCCGACCTTCGAGTTCGCCATCGAGACGTTACCCGACGGCAACCGGAGGATCACGAGGAATTGACGATTGAAGGATTGACGATTGACGGATTGATCAATCCTCCAATCTTCAATCCCCAAGTCCTTCAGTCTAGAACAAGTCCTTCAGTCTAGAAGGTGAAGCTCAGTCCGCCGGTGACGTCTCCGTTGCTCAGCCAGTCGGAGCCGTTGTGGCAATGGCGGTCATGACAGTTGCTGTCGTCGTGGTTCAGCAGCGTCCCGTAGTAATGGCCGTCGAACCGGATCCCGAAGTGGGGCGTAATGCAGGTCTTGATTCCTCCGCCGATGCTGGCCGTGTAGCGCCAGTCCGCGTCCGGATTGGAACAGGGCTGCGGCCGCAACTTGCAGACATCCGGATCGAGGCTCGCGGCCCCCATTCCGACCGTGAAGAAAGGGACGACCCGGCTGTGGCCGAAATTGAACGTCATGTATCCCATGTAGTAGTCGATCGTGAGGTCCCCCAGCTCGGTTCCGGAGCTTCCGAAGAGAGCGCCGTTGCCGGGGCTGACGAAGTGGGTGTCGGTGCGGGAGAACTGCGCCTCGAGCTCGAAAAGGCTCGTGATGTTCCACCCGATCCGGCCGCCGTAGGTCGCGTGATCACCGACGTCCACCTTGTCGGTGAAGAGCGCGTTGGTGCCCGAGGGGAAGTTGCCGGCGAAGAGATATCCCCCGAAGACGGAGATCTCGACGGTGCCCGAGCGGACCTGCGCCGAGGAAACGGAAGCGAATGCCAGGAAGAGTCCGAGAGGAAGGAAAACCGTGCGGGGTTTGATCATCGAAACCTCCGGTAGTGGTTGGAAACCAGGCTCGCGAGCTCGACTCTTTAGCGCGCCTTCTTCTGCGCCTTCAGGCGCTTTTCGATCAGCTGTTTCCAGCGATCCTCGGCCTGGGCCGAATAACCGACCATGTGGTCGATCAGGGTCCGGTCGGGCCCGATGATGAAGGTCGACGGGATTCCCGCCGCCGTCATCTGCCCCGCGTCCTCGGGGGAGGCGTAGTAGACGGGCAGCGAGATGTTGTTGCGCTTCATGAAGGGGTCGATCCTGTTGCGGTCCGCGTCCACGTTGACGGCGAGCACGACGAAGTTGCGGTCGCTGTACTTGTCGTACATGCGCTGGACGACGGGCAGCTCCAACCGGCACGGGCCGCACCAGGTGGCCCAGACGTTCAAGAGGATGACGTTGCCCTTCAACTGGGAGAGGCGGATCGAGCCGCCGTCGGCGCCGGCCATTTCCAGGTCCGGAAAGAGCGGCGGCGGGTTCTCGGCGAGCGCGGGCGCGCCCGCGGCAGCGAGCAGGGCGACGCCGAGAAGAAAGGAACGCATCACCGGGCGCAAACGGCCCTCCAAAATCAAATATTCCGATATTCGCTGTCTCCGATCAAGGGCGTTGCCTCCGAGGGCTTCTGAAATCCGGGAACCTGTCACGTTGCCCGCCCGCACGCCCATGATAGAAGCCTCGCCGATGAGTTCGCCGCCGATCCTCGCCCGGGTGACGCGAGGAGACAGGGTGGAGTCGGTCCATCGCGGCAGCGTGGCGGTCGTGGATGAAGACGGGCGCCTCCTCGCGTCCGCCGGCGCCCCCCGGGCCGGAATTTACTGGCGCTCCGCCGCCAAGCCTTTCCAGGCCATGGCGCTGCTGGACGCGGGAGGAGAAGAGGCGTTCCGCCTCGGAAGCGACGAGATCGCCCTTCTCTGCGCGTCGCATGGAGGAGAGCCACGGCACGTGGCCGTGGCCCGGCGCCTTCTCGAGCTGGGCGGATTTGCGCCGAAGGACCTGGCCTGCGGCGCGCACCCTCCGATGCATGAGCCCTCGGCCCGGGCCCTGCTTGCGGCCGGGAGGCGTCCGACGGCGCTCCACAACAATTGCTCCGGCAAACACGGCGGCCTGCTTCTTGCCTGCCGCCTCCTCGGGTTCGACGCCGAGGGATACTGGAGACCCGATCATCCGATCCAGCGGATCGTCAAGAAGCGTCTGTCGGCGTTCTGCGGCCTTTCGGCGTCCCGGATCGGGATCGCGGTGGACGGGTGCAGCCTTCCCGTCTTCCACGCGCCGCTCTCGCGACTGGCCTTCGCCTACGCGCGCCTCGTGGCGCGCGGGCGGGAGAGCGAGACCGGGGAGCCGGACGTTCGCCGTCGAATCTGCCGCGCGATGTGGGAGAGCCCCGGCATGGTCGCCGGCCGCGGCCGATTCACGACGGCCTTTCTCGAGGCGGGGCCCCGCCGCTGGATCGGCAAGGAGGGCGCCGAGGGGGTGTACGCGATCGGCGTCGCGTCCCGGCGCCGGGGGGAGAAGGCGCTCGGCATCGCGTTCAAGCTGGAGGACGGCTCCGCGCGGGCCCGGGACGCGGTCGCGCTCGATATCCTGGCCCGACTCGGCCTGCTGCGCGGCTCCGCCCGACGCGCGCTGGCGCCGTATCTCTCTCCCGCCGTGCGCAATGCGCGCGGCCTCCACGTGGGGCAAATCGTCGCCGAGGTGCCCCTTGTGACGTCGAGGGTCTAGAGTCTAGAGTCGAGAGTTAGGAAGGAAGAACAGGAGACGCCTGGTGCTGAATTCTCGACTCTCGACTCTCGACTCCTGACATTGATATGGCTTACAAGAATCTCTCCGAGTTCATCGCCACTCTGGAGGCTCAGGGCGAGCTCGTCCGCATCCGCCGGGAGGTCTCGGCGGCTCTGGAGATCGCCGAGATCGCCGACCGCGCTGTCAAGGGAGATGGTCCGGCGCTGTTCTTCGAGAACGTCGCGGGCTCGACGATGCCGGTGGCCATCAACCTCTTCGCCTCCCGCCGGCGCATGCTGGCCGCGCTCCAGATCTCCTCCTACGAGGAGTGGAACGAGAGACTCGAGTTCTTCCTCGATCCCAAGCCGCCCGAGGGGCTGCTGGAAAAATTGAAGGCGATCCCGAAGGTCACGGAGCTGGCCGCGGTATTCCCGAAGACGGTCCGGTCGGCGCCCTGCCAGGAGGTCGTCCAGACGGGGGACGCGGTGGACCTTTCGAGCCTGCCGGTCCTGACCTGCTGGCCCCAGGACGGTGGACCGTTCATCACGCTGCCGCTCGTCGTGACGCGCGACCCGGCTTCCGGCAAGACGAACGTCGGCGTCTACCGCATGCAGGTCTACGACCGGAGAACCACGGGCATGCACTGGCAGAAGCACAAGGACGGCGCCGGCCAGGCCAGAGGCTACGAGAAGACAGGGACGCCGGATGGAAGTCGCCGCTGCCATCGGCTGCGACCCCGCGACCGTATTCTCGGGAATCGCTCCGCTGCCGCCGGGGCTCTCGGAGTTTCTCTTCGCGGGGTTCCTGAGGGGAGAGGCGGTGCCCCTGGTTCCGGGAAAGACCGTGGACCTCCTGGTGCCGGCCGAGGCCGAGATCGTGCTCGAGGGATACGTCGAGCCGGGGGAGAGGCGGCGGGAGGGGCCGTTCGGCGATCACACCGGGTTCTACTCGCTCGAGGACGATTTCCCGGTCTTCCACGTGACGGCGGTCACGCGCCGCCGCTCTCCGGTCTACCTGACGACGATCGTCGGGCGTCCACCCATGGAGGACGGGTTTCTGGGGGAGGCGGTCGAGCGCCTCTTCCTGCCGCTGGTCAAGAAGACGATTCCGGAGATCGTGGACATGTTCCTGCCGGTCGAAGGCATCTTCCACAACCTGATGATCGTCTCGATCGACAAGCGATTCCCCGGACACGCGCGCAAGACGATGCACGCGATCTGGGGAACGGGACAGATGATGTTCTCCAAGACGATCGTCGTCGTGGACAAGGACGTGGATCTGCGCAACAGCCCGGAGCTTCTCTGGCGCGTTCTGACCGCGATCGATCCGGAGCGGGACATCGAGTTCGTGCACGGGCCCGTGGATGAGCTCGACTTCTCCGCGCGCCTCCCCTGCTACGGGAGCAAGATGGGCATCGACGCGACACGCAAGTGGAAGGAAGAGGGCTTCGAGCGCCGCTGGCCCGACGAAATCGTGATGTCGCCGGAGGTGAAGAAGCGGGTCGACGAAATGTGGCCAAGCCTCGGGATAAGGCCGGGCGGTGGAAAGCAGTCGTGAGTTGTGGGTTGTGAGTCACGACGGGCCGACAACTCGCGACTTCTTCACCGCGCCCGCGAGTCCGATAGGGCCCCTGTTGCGGTGTTAGAATTGCGCGTTTGTTAATATGAGAGTCCTCCTCGTCGATCCCGATCCCGAATCGCGCGACGCGTTGCGCCGCGCCTTCGCGGGCGCCGGCGATCAGGTTCGCGGGGTCACGACGCTCGCCGATGCCGGCCGGCAGCTCTCCGAGTTCCTTCCCGATGCCGTCGTCACGGCTGTCGACTTCCCCGAGGGCGATGTCTCGCAATTCTTCGAGGAGGCCCTGCGGCTCGATCCCCGCCGCGCTCTCTACGCGCTGGCCGACTCGCAGAGGCTGGAAGAGGGTGTGCGCGCGATGACCCGGGGAGCTCACGATTTTCTCTGGAGGCCCGTCTCGCCCGGCCGTGTCGCTCTTCTGCGCTCGAGGTTGCAGGCCCGCCGGGAGAGGGAAGGGTGGCTGGAAGAGTTGCGTCTTCGCCTGGCGCGGTCCGAGATCGCGACCTCGCTCGCCGGCCAGTCGCCCCGATGGACGGCGGCGCTCGCAGCGATCGAGAGGGAGGCATCGGCCGAGGCGCCGGTGTTGCTGACGGGGGAAGCAGGGACCGAGAAGGAAGCGGCGGCTCGCGCGCTGCACCGCCTGTCCCGCCGGGGATCCGAGCCGTTCTGGACCGTGCCGGCCGGGCAGCCGCTCCTCCCGGACGCGAACGGCCAGGGAACGCTTTTCGTGGCCTCAATTGAGAGCGCGCCTCCGCAGCAGCAGAGGGAGCTCTCGGCCGAACTGGAGAGCCCGCGGGGACGCAGGCTCGTCCTCTCGACGGATCAGGATCCACGCCAGGCCCGGGAATCCGGGCTCCTTGTGCCAGAGCTCATCGCGGCCGTCGCGGACCACGTGATTCACCTGCCGCCTCTGCGCGAGCGGGGAGGAGACGTCGAGCTCCTCGCGCGCCGTTTTCTGCATGACGTCGATGGTGCTCTGGCTTTCGACGACGAGGCGATGGATTCGCTGCTGGCCCATGCCTGGCCGGGGAACGTCGAGGAGCTCCATCGGGTGGTCGAGGCAGCCGCGTCCATCGCCGAAGGTCCCGCGATCGGCGCCACGATCGTGACCTCCGTGCTCGGCCGCCCCCCGGCCTCCCGGCGCCAGCGGCGCCAGAAGGCGCCGGTGGTGCGGATCGCCGTCGGAGACTCCCTGGCGAACGTGGAGCGCCGGCTCATCCTGAAGACCCTGAAGTTCGCCCGCGGCAACAAGAGGAAGACGGCCGAGCTCCTGAAGCTCTCCCTGAAGACGATCTACAACAAGATCAAGGAATACGGCCTCGAACACTGAGAGCTGAGCCCGGGCGCCGCGAGCCCGAAGACGCTCGGTTCCTTTGCCCCTGTCTCCTCGGACAGGTCCTGGCCGGGTTTCCTTCCTGTCCTTTCTCTGGCCGCCCTGCCAGTAGGCGTGGCCGGCGCACGTCGCTACTCTGAAGACGTTCCATCAGGGAGTTCGAGTAGGAGCGGGCCCTCCGGCATCGAGATCGGGCCGACCGGGCTGATCCGGCGGCGGCAGCGCCAGGAAGGCGCAAGGAAAAAGGCGGCCAAGCGTGATGGCCCTGGGAAGCCCGCGGGTCGCTGCGGCGGTCCGCCGTTGGAGGATGGTCCGGCGTGGCCCTAGCGTCGCCGGCGAAGCATTCCGATGACGAAGGCGATCACCGACGCAGCGAGAAGAACGTGGATCAGACCGCTCCCGACGTGGAACGCGAAGTACCCGAGCAGCCAGAGAATGAGAAGGACGACGGCAATGCTCAACATGACTTCTGTCTCGCCTTTCGTTCCAGGATTGTCAGCAGATTATCACTTCGAAGAGTTGCGCTGGGAACATGGGCAGGACTGGCCGGAGGAGGACGCATGACGCCATCCGCTGAGAGCCCTGGAAGAGCCGGAGGGGCCCGTTCGCTGCGCGGGGAACGGCGGACGGGCGTGGCGTTCCTGAGTCTCATCCTGGCCACGAATTTCGTTCCCTGGATGCAGCTCGCCGAGCGAGCCACGGATTCCGTGCGTCCGCCGTCGCCCGGGGAGTCCGCCCTGGTGGCCGCGAGCTGTTTTCTCGCCGCGAGTCTGGTGATCGTCGCGTGGCTCCTGGGCCGCCGCTTGCCGCCCGAGCGCGGACCCCACATCGCCCGGCCGCGCGACGCGGGGTTGGCGCTCGCCGTTCTGGTCGCGGTCCTGAACCTCACGCTGGCCGCGATCATCCATTGGCGGACAAGCGGTGGATCCGTGTCTTTCCACGAAGAACTGAGGTGGTTCGCGGTAGCCTGGTGCGCGCTTGTTCTGCCGGCGCAGGCGGCCGCCGGATTCTGCAAGGGGCGCGCCTCGATCCCGGTCCCGGGAGAGGCGCTGCCCGCCCGGAGTCCCCGTACGGGCTGAGGGTTCTCCAGGGCCAGTGTTTGCGGTCCCCTGGATCTGATCGAGCGGGCAGGTTTGGAACAGGTGGAATGACCTGTTCTTTTTCTCAACCTCCGACCAGTAGCCGGGATGGCCCCGGCGGTCCAGACTCTAGTCAACCCTGGTCCAGCGAATCTGGAGAAACGGGATTCCCGGCAGGGTGGTCCGGCTTGTCGAGCGTGAAGCGACACCGGGCCGGACGGGAAGAGAGGATTTAGAGAGGAAGGCTCAGCGTGATAGCCAGATCTCATTCCTGCCGCGGATTCGGGCTCGTCGAGAACATGGTCGTGGCCAGTTTGATAGCCATGGGCGCTCTCGTGACCGTGCCGTTGGCGGGGACGATGATCCGCCGGGCCGAGGGGGTCGGCGCCATCAACGCGATTCAGTCCACGCTCGCCTTTGCGCGAATGCAGGCGGTGAAGACGGGAGCGAACGTCGTCGTCGTCATCAGCAAGAGCGCGAACGACGGGATTCGCCTGCAGACTTTTCGCGACAAGGCGGACCTGGCCGCCTCCTCCGCCAACGACGGCAACGGCACGCAGGAAACCGGCGAGCCGATCCTGAACACGGTGGACCTGGACACGCATCTCCGGCTCTGGAGTTACGGCGGCACGAAAGACGATCATGGCGGCGGGCGCCGTGTTCGACGGCTACACGATCAACGGCGTGGTCAACCCGGATCTGACCCACCGGATCATCTTTCTCCCGACGGGAGGGATCGCCGCGCCGCAGAACAGCAACTCCGGATTGCTCCCAGGGCTGCCGCGCCGTACGGTCGCGGCATCTACTTCGCGTGACGTGACGGGCAAGAACTTCTTCCGCGTCACGATCTCGAGCACGATCGCGAGCGGAACGCGGGTCGACAAGTACGCGGCCGGCAAGGGCTACGTCTCCGGAACCTGGTCGTGGCAATGACGCGCGGGGGAAGACACGGCGGCCAGCGCGGTTTGACGCTGATCGAGGTGATGCTGGCGATGCTCCTTCTCTCCTTCGGCCTGCTCGCGATCGCGCCGCTCTTCTCGGGCTCGGTCAAGACGGGCGCCTCCTCCAATCAGCTCGCCAGCTCCAACACCCTCGCCCGGGAGAAGCTCGAGGAGGTCATCGGATATCCGGCCACCGACGCGAGGCTCGAGGTGCCCGCGGGGAAGAACGCGGCCGGGCCGGCGGGATTGACGACCACGGGCAGCGGAAGCGTCGTCGGCTCCAATGCGAATTGCGACAACGATCTGCCGAACTGGTACAACCCCTCGACCGGCGCCGTCTCCGGCGCGGCCGCCTCGCCCGGACAAGGCTGGTATCGCTATCCCTTCCAGCGCACCTACACAATCGAGCAGTTCGACAGTGATCTGACGACGCGCGTCACGACTCCCGGGACCTACGTCGTGAAGAAGATCACCGTGACCGTCGGAGCGACGATGGGACCCTTTCCGGGGCTGCGTCAGACCCGGCAATCCGTCTTCGTGGGATACCGGAACAATGCGAGCTAGGTCGACGAGCGCGGGTTTACCCTCATCGAGGCGGTCGTGACTCTGGCCGTGATGGCTCCGGTGGCCATGGGCCTCTACTCGCTGCTCGACTCCTCCAACCGCCTGATCGAAACAGGAGTCCAATGTCGCCCAGGCCCAGCAGTCCTCGCGCGGCGGGATCTACGAAGTCGCGAGGATCCTGCGCCAGGCGCGCGTCGGCCAGCTCTTCTACGGCAACGCGGTGCCTGCCGATCTACGACAACGCTCCGTCGGGCAAGACGGTCAGGGACCTCTCGGGCGCGGGCCACATCGTGCGCCAGGGAACCGACGTCGTGGAAGTCCGGGGAATCATTCTGGGAGAGAAGTACACGCTCACGAGCGGGGACGTGACCTGCTCCGGCAGCTGCGACGGGACCTCTCAGATGACGATCATCCTGAGAGCCATCGCAAACAACGGCACCGTCAATTATCCCGGCGGCGCAGAAACCGTCGCATCGCGTCGAAGACGCGCCCCTTCTATCTTGTCGTCGGGGACTCCTCCACGCAGCCCGTGACGGTCGCCGGCAAGACCTATCTCGTTCCGCTCTACTACGTCGGGCTGGTCAACGCCAACAGCTCCGGGATCCTGGTACGCCTACACTTCCTCCGGCGGAAACTCGACGTTCACGTTCTCGATGAATCCCTCCGACTCCGGAGCCAGGGTGTTCAACGCCACGGCGGCCGGAGCCGGCGCGCCCACTCTCTCGAGCCCCTTCGTCTGCGGCGCGGTGGACGACATCCTGTTCTTCGTGGACGAGGGGACGGCGGCGGTCTCCGGCGACACGCATCCGAGCCTGGCGATGGCCACCTACGACCCCTCCTCGGGAAACTACGACGTTCAACCTCTCGTGGACGAGGTCGAGGATTTCCAGGTCGCCTACGGCGTGGACGGCGCGGACGGCTCGACTCCGGACGGCGGGGCGGACCCGGTCCGCGTGGACCTGAGCGCCGCGAACAGAGGACGAATGGGTGGGCAATGTCGCCGGCGAAGTCGATGCCTCGCTGGGAACTCCCGCCGCCGGTCGTGCCGCGAGCCGACGCCGTCAACGGCGTTCCTGGACACGACGGTGACCGACTCCCGACCCCGGCCAAGCCGCTTCTGCGCGCTCTCTGGCTCTCGCTCGTGGTCAAGTCGCGGGACCCGGAGATGACAATATCCGGGTCCCGGGGCGAGCGGCATCGTCACACTCGATTCGACGGCCAAGTCCATGTCCGATCCTTCGATCACCGGACGACCCTACCGGCGCCGCGTCCAGTCCCTGGCCGTTTCGCTGAGGAATTACCAGTGAGGCCGCGCCGGGAGCGTCTGCCGCGGGGCGGCCACCGCGAGGAGGGCTTCATCCTCTTCCTGGCGATCCTCGTCCTGCTCATCGTCACGGCCGCCGGTCTGGCGACCATGCTCACCACCTCGATGGACCTGACCCTCTCGGGCAACGAGACGAAGGTCTCGAAGGTCTTCTATGCCGCGGACTCGGGAGTCGGCTACAGCGCCGCCAGGCTGCGGTCGGACGTCAACTTCATCGGAGGAGCAGATGCCGGTCGGCGTTTCGAGCAATTACGCCGGGTCGGGCTCCGGCGACATCCAGGTCACGATCACGCGGCCGCTCATAATCGGCCAGCAGGTTCAGCCGGCGACGCGCTTCTGGCGCAGGGCACCACCTACGGCACGCCCCAGGTCGTCGAGAGTCTCTTCACGATCTCCTCGACGGCGAGCGCGACTTCCATCCAGGCCTCGAAGACGATCAGGGCCGACATCGCCATCTACCCGCAGATCCTGAGCAACGTCCCGCGATAGCGCCATGCAAACGAGAAATCAGCGCCGTCCCGGTCCTGATCGCCTTGCTGGCGACGCGCTCGCGATCGCGGCCTCGCCGCGCCTCGCCGACGACAAGGACCTGCTCAAGCAGGGATCCGTCGACTCCCAACGTCATGATCATCGTCTCCAACACGTATTCCATGCAGTATCTCCCCTACGTGCAGGGGACAACGCCGAACCTGCCTCCCGACGGCCAGTATCAGGACTCGCCGGTCTCCAAGTTCGGGCTGGCCAAGGGCGCCATCCGCAGGTCGTCGTGCAGCAGAACACCGGCCAGTTCAATTTCGGCCTCTCCTGGTACTCCTACCACCAGGAGATCGTCTCGCATAAATATCTGGAGCTACAGGTTCACCTCCAACGACACGATCGCCGGGGCGGCCTACGACTTTCCGGGCGACGCCTTCCAGGTCGCCGTCGGGACATATGACGGAGTGGGGCACGAGCGGCGGCGGCCCCATCCTGTCGACGACCGGGACCACCGAGACGTTCGGCATCGCCGGGACGACCCTGGTCGGCTCCTGGTTCGGCGACGTTCCCGCCGGCGCGACGTGCACGGCCAACAGCTGCGTCGGCTACGCCTTCGAAATCGATCGACAAGAGTCACCGCGTCGCCGTGCACCTGACTCCGGTCGGCGGCGGGCAGCCCTACGGGCAAGCTGACCGTCAAGGTCGTCAAGGAGTACCAGCGGGGTCCCCAGCGGCAAGCCCGACGAGCTGGACGACACAGAAATCGGTCACCGCTGGGAACCTGGCACGGCGCCGCACCTACACGGCGCGATGTCGGAGCGCGGCGTTCCCAACATCTACACGACGGGCCCCGACGCCGACCTCTACATGGGGTTCATGAAGAGCCGGGGACTGGATCTTGAACTAGCGACTGCGGCGGCTGGTTCGTGCAGAACAGCCTGCCGGCCGTGGGCATCCCGCGCGACTACAGAATCCGACCTGGCCTGCTCGCTGACGGCCTGCACGCAGACCGCCGGAAGACTCCACGGGTTGCGTGCTGCGCTATTCGCGGCCGAAGTCCTCGGTCATCCACTACTCTCCCGGAGCCGCCGGCACCTACTCCGCCTCCAATCCCCCGGACGACGATCCCGGCCTCTGCAGCCGCGACGGTCGTGCACACCGGTGCCGGCCCCGAGGACCAGGTCGTCCTCATGAGCAGCAACGACAGCCATATCCCCGAAGACAAGATGTTCGCCAACGCCGACAGCCTATTTCAGCGCGACCGACTGTTTCGTCAACGGCGTACGTTCGGACGATCCGAACAAGGCCTGCCGCACCGGGCGCCATCATCCTGCTCTCGGACACCTTCCAGGCCTGCGGGCCCGACTGCAGCCAGAACGCGGTGTCCAAGTACCTCGTCAGCCTGAAGCGGCACCATATTCCGGTCTACGTCATCACTCTCGGCGTGCCGGACGGGAACGGCGCAGGCGAGCGGAGGCGCACTGCATCGCGCAGACCTCGGGCGCGGAAGGACGCGACGCATCCCGGGGTCTTTCCGGTGACCTCCACGGACCCGGCGCAGGTCGCTTCCGACCTGAGCGCGGCCTTCAGCGCGATCCTGGGGCAAGATCGACGAGGCGACCGAGGACTTCGCCTCGGCCACGATCTCTTCGGTCCAGGCCGGCACCGGCCAGATGGCCTTCCTGGCGACTTTCAACGCGAGCAAATTCGCGGTCCATCTGGGACGGCGCGCTGCGGGCCTACAGGCTGCTTCCCAACGGGGCGATCAATCCGGCCCCGAAGGCGCCAGACACGCATGCCCAGAACCCGGACGGGACCGACTGCACTCTCGACGATCCGGGACCCAATGACGACGCTGGCACAACCTCGTGACGCTGGATGCCCCTTGCAACCAGTTCCCGACGCTCCAATGGAACGCCCAGATCAATCTCGGCCGCCGTGCCTGTGGTACCGATCACGGGCAACCCGAGTGGCGTGGCGGATCTGCGTGCCGGGGCGGACCTGGCCGCGACTCCTGGAGCGTCCCGGCGATGCCCACATATCAGGACCAGAGCAACGACTTCCCGGCGCTGGGCATCCGATTCCGATCTTCAACTACTCCGGGCGGCGCATCCTCTGGTCTCTGCCCTCGACGGTGGCCGGCTCGAGCGCGCTTCCGGCGAACCTGCCGATCAATGGGGCTTCGGCGGCGGCCACGGAGCCGGTGCCCGAGATCTCGGAGCCGTTTCTGGTGCCGCGGGCTCACTGGATGGCCTCCTGGTGGCCGATGCTGAAGCTGCTGATGACCCGCAGACGAGTCACCGCTCCGGAGTCCGGCAGTCAGACGCCGCCCGGGACACCTCCCTGCCCGAGCGACGATCAGCACGACCAGCGGGCCGTCCGTTTCATCCGCGGCGACCGCGACTCCGTCATCAAGGAGAGGCGCGCTTCGCCGGGCAGTATTCGTACCCTCCGGCGACCCGCACTATTACGCGTCTTCGACCGATTCTCAGGCTTGCCCTCAAGCTCGGAGACATCTTCCATTCCAACCCGCAGCTCGTCTCCGAGCCGGAAAACGTCTTCTACTACAAGACAAATCTCCACAACTATCAGGACTTCTTCAGCAAGCACCAGCACCGCCGCCGGGTGCTCTACGCCGGAGCCAACGACGGCCTCCTGCATGCCTTCGACGTCGGCGTGTGGAACCGTGACGTGTCCGCGGACGCGACTCAGGGGAAAGATCCCACCGCCCCGGTCTCGATTTGCACGGGCGGACTGACCGACTGCTATGACATCGGGACGGGCGCGGAGCTCTTCGCCTACGCGCCCCGCGCCATCATGCAGATCTTCAGTCCGCTGACGAACGCCCTGGGTGTGCAGAACAAGACAGGACGAGTGGACCGTGGACGGCGCGCCGTCGGCTGCCGACATGTTCATCGACGTCAGTCACAACGGCACGCCCAAGGCCAGTAACCGCGCATGGCATTCGATTCTCGTCGGGGATGGTGCGGGAAGGGTCTGCCTTCGAGGGACAAACTCCCTGCCCGCCGCCGGCGGCGACGACGGATTTCCAGAACTCGGCCTCTTCCGTCTATGCGCTCGACGTAACGCAGCCGGAGCCCTCGGACGGGGCAGGTAATGAGACCACCGGTTCCTATTCGAGCCCGGGCTGCCTGGACGGAGGGGCCAGCTGTCCTTCGGCCTGGCCCCGCGTGCTCTGGGAGATCCAGGACGCAAGCGACGCCGATGCCAACGGCTATCCCGACATGGGAGAGAGCTGGTCGAAGCCGGGCCTCGGGCGCATCTGCGTCGCCAAGGACGGCTCCGGCAACTGCACGGATGAGCGGCATGTGGCGCTCTTCGGCGGCGGCTTCGACCGGGAGCGCAAGAACCGCCGCGGCAACTGGTTCTACATCGTGGACGTCGAGACGGGATTCGTCCTCTACAAGGTCAGATTCGGGCATCGCCAACTTCGGCTCGGGCAACGTCGCCGTCAATTTCGCCTCGGTCCCGTCGGAGCCTTCCTCGATCGATCTGAACAACGACGGCCTGCTCGACTTCGCGTATTTCGGCGACCTGCTCGGCCAGATGTGGCGCCTGGACCTGCGGGACATGAAAATCGGCTCGGGCGCTCCTGCCGACCGCTGGTCCTCCAAGCTTCAGAAGGGGGACGGCAGCGCCTTGTCGCCGATGCTCCTCTTCCAGGCCCCCCAGCCGGGCGGCGTCTCGACACAGTACTTTCCCATCTACTACCGGCCGTCGGTGGTCTATCTCGGATTGACATCGGCGGGGCAGCCGATCCTCGGGATCGCGATTCGGCACGGGAGATCGCGACGACATCACCGCGAAGTGCGACGCTTCGACCCGCTCGACCTCCTACAACCAGCGCTTCTACTTCGTCGATGGACAAGGCGAATACGCAGACGGTCACCGAGAGCACGACGGGCATGCTCCAGATCGCAAGCTCCTCGGCTGCCGGTGCCACGACCAACCCCTCGGCGGGGTGGTACTTGCTGCTGGGTACCTCGAGCGCGACGCTCGCGCGAGCGGGTGATCACGGACACACTCGCGATCAGCAAGTACATCTACATGTTCACAGAGTCTCCCGCCGCCGGCAGCTCGGGCGGGAGCTGCCCGCCTCCTTCGACATGCAAGGTCACCGGAGGTCCCGTGCGCCAGTACACGATGTATTTCGCCAACGGAAATCCAATGCCCGCCGTCGACCGACCGGGCGGAAATCCGATCCCCAATGCCTCCTTCGCGACAAACCCGATCTTCTATATCTCCGGCGGACCAATCGGGCAATATCGCCTTCACGACCAATCACGGGGTCTTCTCGCCCAACAAGACCGTCGAGCCCACGCGCTCCAACATCAAGGACTGGAAAGAAAACTAACCGTCAGTCCCTGGCCGTTCCCCGTCCTCCCGGTCAAGCCGATCGCAACTGACAGTTCTGTACTCGCGGCGCGGGAGTCTCTCAGGGGAGGAGCCTCGCGCCGCGCGGGGAGCAGGCGAGCGATCGAGGCCGCATCCGGCCGAGTCGCTCGCCGGTGCGCTGCAGGCGCAGCTTCTGACTTCGCGTGTGGTGCCGGAGGAGGGAGTCGAACCCTCAAGCCCGCGAGGAGCGGGGGATTTTGAGTCCCCTGCGTCTGCCATTCCGCCACTCCGGCAGCGGAGAACGATCATAGTCGCAAGGAGCTCGTGACTCCAATGTCCCGGTCCAATCGCGCTCCCCGCGCCGGGTTCCGGCCTGAGGGGCTCTGTCCCGACCGGCGACGTACGGAGTCCGAACGCCTCGGAGCCTCACGATCATAGGGGTTTCAGGAGAAATTGTCTCGATGCCGAACTCCCTCGGCAGGGTCAAGCTTCTTGGAACAAAGGCTTTCGCGGAGAATATGAGACGCTCCAAGCCCTTGCCGGGTTGAGTATTTCCCCATTTTTCCCTATAATCAGGGGCTCCACGGCCTTGTTTCACGACAATCGGGCGTGGTCTTTAATAGATTTGAGGAGGAAATAGTGGTGGGTTTCCGAGTCGGAGAGAAGGTTGTCTATCCCAACCATGGGGTTTCCGTGGTCGAGAAGATCGGTGAGGGATTCGCGACGGAGCCGACCAGACCTCGCAGCTTTTATCACCTGCGTCTCCTGTCCAACAACTCCAAGGTCATGGTTCCGATAGGGAACACCGACCTGATCGGCTTGCGCCGGCTGACCCAGCGCAAGGACATCACCGGACTCATGAAGCGGCTGGCGGATTACCGGTTCTCTGCATCGGGAGACTGGAAGGGGCGGTACAAGCAGAATCTCGACAAGATGAAGAGCGGCCGTCTTCACGACATCGCCGATGTCCTGAAGAGCCTGAACTACATCATGTCCCGCAAGACGCTGTCCTTTCGCGAGAAGAAGATGTACGAGCGGGCGAAGTACCTGATCGTCTCGGAGATTGCCGTCATCAACAGCCTGGACGAGCAGGAAGTGGAACGGCAGGTGGACCGCGCGCTCTTCAAGTCCGCGCAGGGACGGGCCGCGCACTGAAGTCCGTTCTCGGCGCGCCGGAAAGGGAGGCGGGCGCCTCCCTTTTCTTTTTGTCCTCTTTCGGGGAATGGTCCGCCTCGTTCGCGGCGGTCGCGCCGATCCAAGCCAGCCCGAAGAGTTCATGAACGACTTCGGCCGTCCCGCGGATCTTTCTTCGCCATGCGTCGTCACCCCTCCTCTGCGATAGACCGATGCGAGCGGGGGACCTTTCGGTCCCCCGAACCCCGTGGATGGTCGCCGTCGTCGGGCTTCCTTGCCTGACGAAAAAATATCGGGGACACGTGCATCCGGTCTCGTAGTCGTTCAATCCTCGATGGAGGCTTTCGGTACAGTCCCTTTCACGCGTTTCGGCCGGGTGTCCATGAACTATTCGGGCTAGAATTCAGCCGATGCGCGGGAAACTGGCGGCAGGCGTCCTGATGGCGCTTTTGAGCGGAGTTCTTCCGGCGGCGGACGCGTCCGACGCGGTCAAGGCGGAGCTGGTGCGCGAGCGCCGGCGCCTGACGTCCGACTCGAAGACGCTCACGGACGTCTCGCGGAGACTCGAAACCGCGTTGAACCAGCTGGCCTCCGCCAGCCGCGCCGTCTCGGAGGCCGCGGCGAAGAGCGAAGGTCCGGACGAGATCGCTCGCAGGGAGGACGCTGTCTCCGACAGCGAGCAGGAAGTCCGGACCCTGCTGGAGAAGCGGCGTCTCCTGGCAGACCGGATCGTCGAACGGAGGCGCTCGATCGTCGCCCTGGAGGGGGAGCTGCAGACGAGGAAACCGCCCGACGCCGTGTCAGGCCGCTGGAGCGTCCTGCTGGATCCGGGCGCGCAACGGGGAGTCTTCCGCATGACGCTCGAAGGGACGATCGTGTCCGGGGAGTACACGCTGGACGGAGGCTACTCGGGATCCCTGCGCGGCACGCTCGTCGCCGACCGGTTGAGACTCGAGCGAGTGGATTCGAGCCTCGGCTTCGCGACGATCTTCTACGGCCGGGTCGCGCGCGACGCGTCCTCCATCGCCGGTACCTGGGAGGCGACGACATTCGGAACGAACACGACGGGCGCCGGCATCTGGAAGGCCATCCGCGAAGAGGAGCCGGAGAACCCGTGAGCGGCGCGGGACAGGGACTTCGCAGGGCGGCGATTCCTCTTCTGGTGGGGATCCTGCTCGGTTTCATCGGTGGCTACTTCGCGGGAGGAGGTGGCCGCCCGGCGTCCGCTTCCGGCGCGCAAAGCGCTCGCGCCGGCGAGCCGGACCGGATCGGCGAGATTCAGACAGCGCTCCTGAAGGACCCGGAGAACCCGAGTCTCCTGACGGCCCTCGGCAACGCCTTCTACGACCGGGAGGACTGGGACGGTGCCGTGAAGGCCTACGAGAAGGCGCGGCGCAAGGCCCCCTCCGACGCGAACCTGCTGTCGGACCTGGGATCCGCTTACCGCAACCGCGGCGAGTTCAAGCGGGCCATCGCCTGTTTCGAGAAGGCTCGGGCCGCCGACCCGGACCAGTGGCAATCCCTCCTGAACCTCGTCCTGATCAACGCGTTCGACACGCGCGATGCCGCGGCGGCCAAACGCCACTTCGCGGAGTTGAAGCGCCGGTATCCGGAGATCCCCAACCTCGAGCGCGTCGAGAAGCAGATCGCGAGCCTGAAGGGCTAGGTCGGAGGAGCGGCCATGGGACGCCTCGCTCTGGTGCTGTTCCTCGTGTTCGCGGCGCTCCTGGTGTTTCGTGGGCTCCGACTCCTACTGGCCGCCTTCTTCTCGGCCCGTCCCCGGCAGGGCGGACCGGCCTCGATCGAAGGGGAAATGGTGCGCGATCCTGTCTGCGGGACCTGGATCGACCGCCGCCTCGCCATGGCCGCGCGAACCGGCGAAGAGTGGGTGCCCGTCTGTTCCGAGGAATGCCGTGAGCGGGCGGCCGCGACACCGGCCCCTCCGAATCGGACGCGGGAAGGCCAGGCGGACGGGAAGGGAACATGAGCGATCTCTTCGAGCTCGAGCCTCCGCCTCGCCCGACCGGAGAGGTGGCGGTCGCCGCGGACACGCCTCTGGCCGACCGCATGCGCCCGCGTTCGCTCGACGAGGTCGAAGGGCCCGATGAGGTCATGGGCGCCAATGGCTTTCTGCGCCGGGCGATCGCCGAGGACCGCGTCCCGTCTCTGATCCTCTGGGGGCCTCCGGGCGTGGGCAAGACGACGCTGGCGCGCCTGATCGCCGCGCAGACCGCCTCCCATTTCGTGTCGTATTCGGCCGTCGCCACGGGCGTCAAGGAGATGCGGGAGGTCCTCGAAGAGGCCCGCCGGCGGCGCGCCCGGACGAAGCAGCGCACGATCCTCTTCCTGGACGAGATCCACCGATTCAACCGCGCCCAGCAGGACGTCTTTCTTCCCTTCATGGAAACGGGGGAGATCGTCCTGATTGGCGCCACGACGGAAAACCCGTCGTTCGAGCTAAACGGCGCCCTGCTGTCGCGCTGCAAAGTCGTGATCCTGGACCCCTTGAAACCCGAGGCCATCGCCCGCATCGTCCGGCGCGCGCTGCAGGACATCCAGCGCGGGCTCGGCGCGCGGGACTTCCGGCTGGACGATGAGGCGCTCTCCTTCATCGCGCAGACATCGGGGGGAGACGCGCGCCGGGCGCTCAATCTCGTCGAATCCGCCGCCGCCGATGCCGAGGCGGGCAAGACCAAGCGGATCGAGGTCTCGCGCCTGCGGGACCTCCTTCAGAGGAAGGTCCTCCTCTACGACAAGGCGGGCGAAGAGCATTACAACCTGATCTCCGCGCTGCACAAGTCCATGCGGGAGTCGGATCCCGACGCGACGATCTACTGGCTGGTGCGCATGCTCGAGGCGGGGGAGGAGCCGCTCTATCTGGCCCGGAGGATCGTGCGCTTCGCGTCCGAGGACATCGGGCTGGCCGATCCGCGGGCTCTGCGCGTCGCGATCGATGCCAAGGAAGCCTTCGAGCTGCTCGGCCTGCCGGAAGGGTCGCTGGCGCTCGCGGAGGCGGCCGTGTACTGCGCCATGGCGCCGAAGTCCAACGCCCTCTACGTGGCCGAGATGGAAGCCAAGACCGACGTCTCCGAGAAGCCCGCCGAACCGGTCCCGGCCGTCATCCGCAACGCCGTCACGCGCCTGATGAAGGAAGTCGGGTACGGCCGCGGCTACCGCTACGCTCACGCCGAGCCCGAAGGCGTCGGCGGCATCGAGTGCCTCCCCGAATCACTTCGGGGCCGCCGCTACTATCGACCCCGCGCCTCCGGCGAGGAAGCCGAGCTCTCCCGGCGGCTGGAATCCATCCTGATGAAGCGCCAGGAGAAATGGGCCCGCGAGGAGGCCGACAAGCCGGCCCGAAAGAGAACGAAAGATAGAGGATTGGTCGATCGGAGGATTGAACGATTTGACGATCGGCCCCAATCCCTCAATCGGCAATCCATCACAATCCTTCATTCTCAGGTTTCCTCCCTCCGGTAGTTCGGGGCTTCCTTGGTGATGATGACGTCGTGCGGGTGGGACTCCTTCAGGCCCGAGGCCGTGGCGCGGATCATCTTCGATTTCGTCCGGAGTTCTTCGATCGTGGCGCACCCGGTCAGGCCCATGCCGCTGCGGATGCCGCCGGTCAGCTGGAGGATGAGGCCCTCGACGCTCCCCTTGTAGGGAACCATCCCCTCGATCCCTTCGGGAACGAGCTTGGAGAGCGAGCCGTTGGCGGACGCCTCGACGTCCATGGATTCCTGGAAGTACCGGTCCGAAGACCCGGACTTCATCGCCGCCAGAGACCCCATCCCGCGATAGGCCTTGAAGGTCCGGCCCTGGTAGAGGATGGTCTCGCCTGGAGACTCTTCCGTGCCCGCGAGGAGCGAGCCGATCATCACCAGGTGAGCGCCGGCGGCGAGCGCCTTGACGACGTCGCCGGAGAACTTGATCCCGCCGTCGGCGATGATCGGCACTCTCGTCCCGCGGACCGCCTTCGCGCACTCGCGGATCGCGTGGATCTGCGGCACGCCGGCGCCGGTGACGACGCGCGTCGTGCAGATCGAGCCGGGTCCGATCCCGACCTTGACGGCGTCGGCGCCCCTCTTGACGAGGTCCCGGGCGCCCTCCTCCGTGGCGACGTTGCCGGCCACGACGGGCGTCGACGCCAGTTTCTTCTTCACGAGGACCAGGGCATCGAGGACCCCTTCGCTGTGCCCGTGGGAAGAGTCGAGCACGAGCACGTCCACGCCGGCGCGGACGAGCTCCCTCGCGCGGTCGAGCATGTCCCGCGAGACTCCGATGGCGGCGCCGACACGCAGGCGGCCCAGATGATCCTTGGCGGCGTCGGGGTACTTGATGGCCTTCTGGATGTCCTTGACGGTGATCAGGCCCTTGAGATTCCCCGCCCGGTCCACGACGAGGAGCTTCTCGATCCGATGCTCGTGCAGGAGGCTCTTGGCCTGTTGGAGAGTCGTGCCGACGGGCGTCGTGATGAGGTTCTTCCGGGTCATCCGGGAGGAGATGGGCCGGTCGATCCGCGTCTCGAACCGCAGATCGCGGTTGGTCAGGATCCCGACGAGCTTGCCCCGCTCGTCCACGACGGGGACGCCCGAGATCTTGTAACGGGACATCACGGCCAGGGCGTCGGCGATTGTCTGCTCGGGCCGGCAGGTCACCGGGTCCACGATCATGCCGGACTCGGAGCGCTTCAACTTGTCCACTTCCGCCGCCTGCGCCTCGATCGTGAGGTTCTTGTGCACGACGCCCATGCCCCCCTGCTGGGCCATGGCGATGGCCAGGCGCGACTCGGTGACCGTATCCATCGCGGCCGAGAGGATCGGAATGTTGAGCGAGATACCGGCCGTCAGTCGGGTCGCGAGGTTCACGTCGCGCGGGTGAACCTTCGACCGCGCGGGCAGGAGCAGGACGTCGTCGAAGGTCAGGGCGAGGGGAATATCCCCGAGAGTTCCGTCTGAGGGCTTCGTCATCACGCTCCTGCCGCCCGGTGGTTGCGCTTGCCGCCGCCGGTCACCGGCGACGCCCCGCCCTCCGCCCCGTGGCACTTCTTGAACTTTCTGCCCGAGCCGCACGGGCACGGGTCATTGCGTCCGACCTTCGGGGCGTTCCTGTGGAAGGTTTCGACCTTCGCGTCCTGGCCGCCGGACGCCGCGGCGCCGTAGGAGTAGTTGACGTTGGGGGAGCGGCGCGAGGGGAGCGAGGCGGGCGCGCGCCGCGGAGCGCCCTCGGTCACCTCGCCTTCCGCCTCCCTCAACACGGGCTGCAGGCGGAAGAGGTACTGCACGAACTGGTCCTCGATGCGCTCCTTCATCAGAGTGAAGAGCTCGAAGGACTCCTTCTTGTATTCGACGAGCGGGTCGCGCTGGCCGTAGCCGCGCAGGCCGATCCCTTCCTTCAGGTGATCGAGGGCGAGCAGATGGTCCTTCCACTGCTGGTCCACGACCTGCAGCATCACGAACTTCTCGTGGAGCCGCATCGTTTCCGGGCCGAGCAGTTTTTCCTTCGCCTCGTACCGGCGGGTCAGCTCCGCGAGCACGTCGTCCCGGATCTGCTCCCGGGTCTTCTCGCTGAAGGGAACGGCCTCGGCCTCCAGGCCGAAGTAGTCCTTCAGATCGATCTGGAAGGCGGGGAGATCCCATTCGTCCGGGCCCTTGTCTTCGTTCAGGTGGCGGCCCAGGAGGTAGTCGAGGATCATCTCGGCGAGCTCGAGGACTTTGTCCTTCGCCTGCCGCCCCTTCAGGATCTCCAGACGCAGGGCGTAGATCTCGCTGCGCTGGCGGTTCATGACGTCGTCGTATTCGAGCAGGTGTTTGCGCGTCTCGAAGTTGCGCGCCTCGACCTGCTTCTGCGCGCGCTCGATCGCGCGGGAGACCATGCGGTGCTCGATGGGGACCCCCTCCTCCATGCCGAGCCGCCGCATGATCTTCTGGAGCCGGTCGGAGCCGAAGATTCGCATCAGGTCGTCCTCGAGCGACAGGTAGAAGCGGGACTCTCCCGGGTCTCCCTGCCGGCCGCTGCGGCCGCGCAGCTGGTTGTCCACGCGCCGCGACTCGTGGCGCTCGGTCCCGACGATCATCAGGCCCCCGGCGGCGAGCACCTTCTCCCGGTCCTTCGCCGCGGCGGCTTTGAGCTCGGCCAGGAGCTTCGCGAACGCCTCCTCGCTCTCGACCTCCTTGCGGCGCTGCTCTGCGAAGGCCTCGGGATTCCCGCCCAGCACGATGTCGGTCCCGCGCCCGGCCATGTTGGTCGCGATCGTGACGGAGCCGGACTTGCCCGCCTGCGCCACGATCTCGGCCTCCTTCTCGTGGAACTTGGCGTTCAGCACGACGTGCGGGACCTTCCGGCCCTTGAGCATCGCCGAAAGGAGCTCGGATTTCTCGATCGAGACGGTGCCGACCAGCACCGGCTGCCCCTTCTCCCGGAGATGGACGATTTCCTCGGAGACCGCCTCGTATTTCTCGCGCTCGGAGGCGTAGACGACGTCCTGGTTGTCCACGCGGATCATCGGGACGTTGGTCGGGATGACGACGACATCGAGCTTGTAGATCTGATGGAACTCGGAGGCCTCGGTGTCGGCCGTGCCCGTCATGCCGGCGAGCTTCTCGTACATGCGGAAGTAGTTCTGGAGAGTGATCGTGGCGAGCGTCTGGTTCTCGCGTTCGATGCGAACGCCCTCCTTGGCCTCGACCGCCTGGTGGAGTCCGTCGGACCAGCGCCGCCCCGGAAGCACGCGCCCCGTGAACTCGTCCACGATCAGGACCTGGCCGTCCTTGATCATGTAGTCCACGTCCTTCTTGTAGAGGGTGTGGGCGCGCAGCGCCTGCTCGGTGCCGTGGAGCATTTCGATGTTGGTCAGATCGTAGAGGTTGTCCACCTTGAGCAGCTTCTCCGCCCGGGCGACACCCTCCTCCGTCAACACGGCCGTCCGGGATTTCTCGTCCACCAGGTAGTCCCCGGTCGTCGTCTTGTTCCCGTACTTGTCCTTCTCCTCTTTCCCGAGCCTCAAGGAGGGAATGACGCGGTTGCACTGGTAGTAGATGTCGGTGTTCTCTTCCGAGGGCCCCGAGATGATGAGCGGCGTCCGGGCCTCGTCGATCAGGATCGAGTCCACCTCGTCCACAATCGCGTAGACGTGCCCGCGCTGGACCATGGATTCGATCTCGAACTTCATGTTGTCGCGGAGATAGTCGAAGCCGAACTCGTTGTTGGTGCCGTAGGTGACGTCGCAGTTATAGGCCTTCTGCCTCTCCTCGTCCGTGAGGGAGTTCTGGATGCAGCCGACGGTCAGGCCCAGGAACCGGTAGATCTTGCCCATCCAGTCCGCGTCTCGGCGGGCCAGGTAGTCGTTGACCGTCACGACGTGGACGCCGCGGCCGGCGAGCGCGTTCAGGTACACGGGCATCGTGGCGACGAGCGTCTTTCCTTCGCCCGTCTTCATCTCGGAGATCTTCCCCTGGTGCAGGACCATGCCCCCGATCAACTGGACGTCGAAGGGCCGCATCCCGAGCGTGCGGACCGAAGCCTCCCGCACGACCGCGAAGGCCTCCTCCAGGAGCTCGTCCAGGACCCGGGCGCGGGCTTCCTTCAGCTCCTCTTGCGCCACGCCTTCGAGAGCGGACGCCAGGCGAGCCCGAAGCTCGGCCGTCTTGCCGCGCAGCGCGTCGTCGGACAGCGCCTTGACGGACGGCTCCAGGGCGTTGATCGCGGCAACCCGGGGCATGAGCTTTTTGATGTCCCTCTCATGCTGGGTTCCGAAGATCTTGGTCAGGACGCGGTCGATCATGATTAAGCCGTAAACAGCTTCACGGCCTTAGTTTATTCGCGTTTTTGTAAGGAAGGAGCGGCGGGTTTCAGGTTTCAAGTTTCAGGTTCCAAGCAGGGCCACCTGGAACCTGGAACCTGAATCTGGACCAAGCAGGGCCACCTCGAACCTGGAACCTGGAATATGGAACTTATCTGGTGTCCAGGATGTACTCGAGGGGATTGACGGCCCGATCGCCCCGGCGCACCTCGTAGTGAAGGTGAGTTCCCGTCGAACGGCCCGAGGATCCGGCCAGGCCCACGCGGTCTCCGCGGCGGAGCTGCTGGCCTTCCCGGACGAGAATCGTGTCGAGGTGCCCGTAAATGGTCTTGTAGCCGGCCCGGTGGGCGATTTCGACCGACTTGCCGTAGTCCCCCGACAGACCGCTCCTGACCACGACCCCGGCGGCCGTGGCGAGGACGGGTTCGTCGCGCCGCGTCGAGATGTCCAACCCCTGATGGAAGGCGCCTTCACCCGTGAAGGGATCCAGACGCGACCCGAAACCCGAATTGACGACGCCGCGAACCGGGGCGACCGACGGGGTGGACGACACGATCGCCGAGCGCTTCGCGAACTGGGATTCGAGCGCCGTCAGGCGGGAATCCAGCTGGAGGCCCCTCTCCGTCAGATCGGGATTGTCCTTGACGGCCGGGCCACCCATGCCTCCTCGAAGGCCGTCGGTGAGGCCCGCGACGATGGCGAGCCGCCGGGTGCGGGCATCGAAGTCGTCCAGCTGCCGGACGAGCCCGTTTAGCCGGCTGGTGAGCTGGGCGGTGGCCGATTTCAAGCGGGCGTTCTCGGCGATCTCGCGCAGGTACTGGCGGTCCCGCCGCGCGGAGGCGAAGTAGGCCCATCCGAAGAGGACCGCGGCAGCCATCACGACGGCGACCGCGGCGCCGCCGACAGTGAGGACCCGGGTGGAGATCGTGAACTTTCTGAAAGGGGAACGGGCGTTCGGAACGAAGATGATCGTGTTGTATTTCTTCACCGACTCTCCTCGCGCACTGATTACGGCAAGCCGCGCCCACTGAGAACTACCCGCGGCGAAACCGAGATTTCAAAGGCACCAGGGCCGGGGACGATGTCAACTCGCTTTTGGGGACGATCGTATGGGCGTGAGCGTTCCGCTGTCAAGGCGATTCGTCTCCTCCGCGGAGAGACGCGGGCGGTAGGAGATCGCCTCGGCCAGGTGAGCCGCGGTGACCCTTTCATCGCCCGCGAGATCGGCGATCGTCCGGGCCACCCGCAGTGCTCGATGGAGCGCCCGGACGGAGAGCGAGAGTCTTTCCACGGCCATCGCCGCCACGCGGCGCACCGGGCCGTCGAGGCAGAAAAAGCGCTCGAAATCGCCCGGCGAAAGATCGGCGTTTCGAAAATCCGGCCGGGCAGGGAAGCGGGACACAGCGAGGAGACGCGCCCGCGCCACCCTCCGCTTGATCGTTTCGGAAGTCTCTTCGGGCACGCTCTTCTGAATCTCGGCCCAGGAAACGGGCGGGACCGATACGTGCAAATCGATCCTGTCGAGCAGGGGCCCGGAGATCTTCTTCGTGTAGCGGAGGCGCTCGCGGTAGTCGCAGGTGCACATCCGGCGCGGATCGCCGACGAAGCCGCAGGGGCATGGGTTCATCGCGGCGACGAGCAGGAAATCGCACGGGAAGGTGCAGGCGCCGCCGACGCGGACCAGGTTGACGCGCTTTTCCTCCAGAGGCTGGCGGATCGCCTCCAGGACGTCGCGCCGGAACTCGGGCAGCTCGTCCAGGAAAAGTACTCCGCGGTGCGCCAGTGAGATCTCTCCCGGGCCGGGACGCACGCCCCCGCCGACGAGGCCGGGCGCGGAGATCCCGTGATGCGGGGCGCGGAAGGGAGACGTTGCGATGAGCCCTCCGGAAGGAGGGAGGGCGCCCGCGACGGAATGGATCTTCGTGACCTCGATCGACTCGACTCGCGTCAGGGCCGGCAGGACCGTCGGCAACCGCCGGGCCAGCATCGTTTTCCCGGCGCCCGGCGGGCCCATGAGCAGGACATGATGGCCGCCGGCGGCGGCGATCTCGAGCGCGCGCCGCGCGACCGTCTGACCGCGGATATCGGAGAAGTCCACTCCGCCGGGCGGCGCTGCGGCGGCCTCCGGCGCGGCGAACGGCGCGATCGTATTCTGGCCGTTGACATGCGCCACGGTCGAGGCGAGGCCGCCGACGGGGATGACCGCGATCCCTTCCACGGCGGCAGCCTCCGTCGCGTTGGCGCCGGGGAGAACGATCTCGTCGAACCCCGCGTCTCGCGCAGCAAGGGCCAGGCAGAGCGCTCCTCGGACGGGCCGAGCCTCGCCGTTCAATCCCAACTCGCCGACGAAGAGACGCCGCGCGGCGGCACGAGACGCCAGGCCGCAGATCTCGAGGATCGCCACGGCGACTGGCAGGTCGAGCGAGGCCCCGACCTTCTTGAATCCCGCAGGCGCCAGATTGACCGTGACGGCGCCGCCGGGGAACGGAAACCCGGCGTTCCGAAGCGCCGAGCGGACGCGTTCGCGGGCTTCTCGGACGCTCGTGTCCGGGAGCCCCACGATGTTGAAACAGGGGAGTCCCCCCGAGACGTCGACCTCCACGTCCAGAACGCGGGCGTCGATCCCCAGGAGGGCGGCGGAGTGAACACGCGCAAGCATGAGACCTCCTCGGTGCGAGGAGAAGCCTGCGGGAGCGAGCGTGAGGACGATCGAAGCTTAACAGAGATCGAGGCCGCAAGCCACAGCTTCGGTGATCGCCTCACCTTCCAATGTCCAAAGTCCAAAGTCCAAGGTCCAAGGTAGCCCCCCGGCCTCTCTACTTTGGACTTTGGACCTTGGACCTTGGACCGCGCGCCTGAGCGCGCTCAGCGCGCTTTTGCGGGAATCTTGAGGGTGTCGCCCGGCCTGATGAGGGCGGGGCCGGGGAGGCTGTTGAAGGCGAGAATCTGGGCGACGGTCGTGCCGTGCTTGAGCGCGATCCCGTAGAGCGTGTCGCCCCCCTGGACCTTGTAGTTGCGAGCCGCGAGCGGCGGAGCCGCCGGTCTTGCCTGTTTGGCCGCGTGGGCCGTGCCGGACTTCCTGGAGCTTGGAGGCGAGGCGAACGGGCGGCTCGGGTCGCGGGATGAGGACGATGCGCCCGCGCGACAGCCTCGCGTTCGGCTCGAGGGAGTTGGCCGACGCCAGTCTCGCGAGCGTCACGTGGGACTGACGGGCGATCGAGGCCAGAGTCTCGCCGCGTTTGACGACGTGGCGCCGGAAGCTCGGCGGTTTGGCCGTGGGAGCCTGGGCGAAGGCCACGAGCACCACCTCGCGGCTTCCGACCGGGACCTTCAGTTCGTAGCCGTCCGGACCGGACGGCGTGATCTCGCTGCGCAGCTCGGGATTCAACCTCTGAAGTTCCTCGAGCGTCGCCCCGTTATCCGCCGCGAGGTGCCGGAGGCTGACGGGGCGGTCGAGCGGGAGAGTCTCGTAGGAGAGAGGCTTTTCGTACTCGACTTCGAAGCCGTAGTGGGCCGGGTTCTTCGCGATCAGCGTGGAGGCGATGACGGCGGGCACGTAGTTCTGCGTCTGGGGCTTCAAGAGGCCCGAGGCGGCGAGCTGCCAGAAGTCCGTCAGTCCGGTCTTCTCCATCGTCCGGACGATCTTGCCTTCTCCGGCGTTGTAGGCGGCCATGGCGAGGTACCAGTCGTGAAAGAGGTCGTACAGGAACCGGAGATACCGCGCCGCGGCGCGCGTCGCCTTTTCCGGGTCGTTTCTCTCGTCAATGGAGCCGTTGGAACTCAACCCGTAGTGCCGGCCGGTCTCGGGGATGAACTGCCAGATGCCGCAGGCGGCCTTGGGAGAGCGGGCGCGCGGGATGAAGGAGGACTCGACCATCGCCACCTGCGCCAGGTCCTTGGGGAGCCCCTCCTCCTGGAACACCCGCTCGATCATCGGGATGAAACGGCCCGAGCGCGCGAGGCCGCGCGCGATCACGTCGTGAAGGTCGTTCTGATAAACCGCGAGGATCTTCAGGACCGCGTCGTTGACGACGATGGGGATGTCGTAGGTGAGGGTGGCGTTGTCGGTGGAGACCGCCTGGCGGGCCTTCATCAGCTCGTCGGGTGTCGCAACGGGCGCGTCGGCGGGGGCGAGCATCGGCGTCCGGGCGGCCATCTCCTGGGCCTCGGTTTCGACGGGAGGCGCCATCGCTTCGTAGCGGAGAATTCCCTCGTACATCTCGGTGGAGAACTCGATCATCGCCGGATCGGAGGGCGCGTCCGCGCCGACCGGCCGGACCGAATCGAGGGCGCGGGCGAAGGCTTCCGAGGCGCACTGGAAGTCGCCCGAGAGGGCCGCCTCGCGGCCCCTGGAGAACTCCTCTTTGGCCTTCGAGACGGCAGGCGGGTCGGGAGGCGGAGCGGCGATTTCCGCTTTCCGCGAGGCTACGGAAGCCGAGCAGCCCGCTCCGAGAAGGAGGGCGACCGAGAGGGCCGGCAGAATACAGTTCTTCCCCTTCGCCGGTGCGGGAGACGGAAACATCTTTAGAGGTTAAACCCGGTTGGTCGTGAATTGCAAAAGCTATTTTGATCGGAAGGAGCCTGGTCTTCCGTCTGGCTAGGGCCCGTCCTCCGCCGCGGACATCCGCCCCGGCTCGCTACTTGCCGGAAATGTGAAACTTCAGGGAAAGCAGGAGCTTCTCGACATCGGATTTCGAGTGCAGCTCGATGGAGAAGGTCTTCTTCTCGCCGATGGGCTTGTTGTCCTGGTCCTCCAGGGCGACCCCGACCGTGACCACTTGCCCGCGCGCCAGCTCGCTCTGCGGCATATTGATCTCGAAAACCCGATTGATCTCCTTGCGATGATTCAGGCTGTTGGCGAGGAGATCGTCGATGGACATCTCCGGGGAAGGCCGCCGCCCGCCCTTGTCGGGAGGCGGAACCGAGGTCGCGTTGCGGCGCAACTTGTCGAGCTCGGAAAGAATGTCGATGTTCGAGCGAACGCGGACGTGTTTGACCTCCGGCGGCGACGCCTGCGCGAATGAGAGGCCTCCAGTCTCAACCGGGTCCGTCGCCGGGGAAGACTCGGGGCGGGCTTCGGAGGATTGGCCGGCCGTTTCTTGCGCGGGCGCCGCGAGGCCGGTCAAGGCCTCTTGAGATTCCCCGGCGGGAGCGGGCTCGGCGGCCGGCGCCGCGGCCGCGATCCCGCCAGTTTCCTCCGGCACGTCGGGCCAGATGGAAGAGCCGCGCGTACCCGCGAGGGGCGCGGGTCTGGACGAGCGCTCGTCTCCGAGCATCTTCTTCTTCACTACCCTCAGGGTCAGCTTGGAGATCGCCTTGAGAGTCTCGAAGACTCCGTGGCCAAGCACCGCGCAGGCTTCGTAGCTCTCGTGCTTGCGATCGGGATTGAGGCTGTCCTCGAGCTCCTGAAGCGAGAGGATGTTGGCCAGATCCCGCTTGTTGTACTGCAAGACGAGGGGCAGGTCCTCGAGCTTGATCCCGATCTCCGCCAGGTTCGAGCGGAGGTTGACCATGCTCTCGACGTTGGCGTCCTTCATCGCGCGCTGCGAGTCGCCCACGAAGACGATGCCGTCCACGCCCTTCAAGACGAGCTTGCGCGTGGTGTTGTAGAAGACCTGTCCGGGGACCGTGTAGAGCTGAACCCGCGTCTTGAAGCCTCCGATGACGCCGACGTCCAGGGGAAGGAGGTCGAAGAACAGCGTGCGGTCCGTCTCCGTCTCGAGAGAGACCATCTCCCCTCGCGAGCCGGGAGCGGTCCGGCCGTAGATGTAATGGAGGTTCGTTGTCTTTCCACACAGGCCGGGGCCGTAGTACACAATCTTGGCCGCCATCTGCATGGTGGCGTAGTTGAAAAACACCATGACCTGATTAGGGCCCCGGAAGAGGGGCGCTGCTCAATTCTACCATTGCTCCACGCGTCGAGTTGCCACGAATCCCAAGCCGCAAGCGACTCTACCGCCCGCCAGGGACCGGATTACGGCTTGAGACGTTCGACTAAGGTCAGAATCTCCTCTTCCTTGCCCCTTTTTGGCGTACGCCGCAACGTCTCCGCCGCGAGCAAGGCATAGAGCTGCCCCGCCTCTGGAAGCGCGGCCAGGGCACGCCGGTGTGCTCTGATGGTCCCGATGTCGCGGCGGGCGACCGGGCCCGTGAAGGCATCTTCGAATCCCCGCGAAGCCGCGGCTTCGGCGGCGCGCCCGGCGAGGTCCGCCAGCGCCGGCCGGGCCTCCTTTTCCGGGATCCCGACTTGCTCCCAGGCGCGGGTCGCGAGCGAAACGACGGCGGCCGTGCCTCCGGCGGCCAGCGTCGCCGCCGCATGGTAGAGAGGCTTCGCTTCCGGAGAGATCCGGCGGCCCCGCCCGCCGACGGCCCGGACCAGATTCTCCCCGATGGCGACGGCGTCGTCGTCCCCTTCGATCGCGACGAAGGCGTCTTTCCAGGTCTCTCCGGAGGCCCCGGTGAAGATCCGCAAGGGATGAAGGGATCCGACAGCCGCGCCGGAGGACTTGAACGGATCGAGCGGGGCGGCGGCAAGAGCGCCGCTGACGTGAAAGGCGGCCCGGCAGCGAAGGCGTCCGGCCAGAGCGAGCGCGGCGGACGCGATGGCGTCGTCGGGGACTGCGAGAACCAGGATGTCGCAGCCGGCGTGCGGCTCGTCCAATCCCCTCGGGCTTCCGCCGCCGATTTCTCGGGCTCCCTCGCGGGCGCGGGAGAGATCGCGCGCGATCACTTCGATCAGATTTCCGCCGGCCGAGATCCAGGAGCGCGCGAACGCCTTTCCGGCGCGGCCGGGCCCGACAAGGCTTACGGAGGAGGACAGCACGTCGGTTGCCACGCTGGAAGTCTACAGGGCAGGCAGCGCTCGAGGGTCATGCCGATTTCGCGCTACACTGATGACCGTCGAGGCCGGACCGCCGGCAGAGCGACTTAGCGCTTGATTGACCCGAGTGCTAATCTCTTTCGGGAGCGATGAAGATCTTGGATGTTCGCAGCCGAACGATTCTGAAGGAAATCATCCGCGTCCACGTGGACACGGGGCGCCCGGTGTCCTCCCGGGCCCTCTTCAAGTCGAACCGTTTCCATCTGTCCCCCGCCTCGATTCGCAACATCATGGCGGACCTGACCGACCTGGGGTTCCTGACGCAGCCGCACACCTCCGCGGGGCGCGTCCCGACGGACCGGGCCTACCGCCTCTACATCGACGAGCTGATGCGCCACCGGAGAGTCGCCGTAGACGTGCGGGAGCAGGTGGACTCCGATCTCTCCACGGCGGGGGCCGACGTCCCGCGCCTCTTCCAGGCGGCCTCCCGCCTCCTCTCGCGGCTTTCGGGGGAGGTGGGATTCGTCGTGGCGCCGGATGCGCTGCATACGGTCGTGGATGGCCTGAGATTTCTGCCGGTTGCGCCCGGGAAGATCCTCGTCGTCCAGATCAGCGGACCCGAAGTGCTCTCCCGGGTCATCGAGACCGAGGTCGACTACTCGGCCCGGGAGCTGGAGGCAATGAGCGAGCGCATCACCCGGGAGTTCTGCGGCCGCACGCTTTACGAGGTGCGGCGGCGGCTGGTCGAGGCGATGGCGCAGGAAAAGGCCGCCTACGACCGGATCCTGACGCGCACGCTCGCGCTCGGCCGGCAGGCGCTCGAGGGCTCCGAAGCGCAGGAGCAGATCTACGTGGACGGGACGGCGCGGCTCCTGAACAAGCCGGAGTTCGCCGACGTCGATTCCCTGAAGAAGGTCTTCAGGGCCTTCGAGGAGAAGGCGCGTCTGCTCGACCTGATGACCCGCTATCTCGATTCCCGGCGGACCTGCGTGGTGCTCGGCTCCGAGCAGGCGCTGACCACCGACCCGCGACTCTCGGCGGTCCTGACCTCGTACGGCGCCGGCGAAGCGCTCTCCGGCACTCTCGGCGTCCTCGGCCCGGCGCGCCGGGAATACCCGCGGGTGATCCCGGTCGTCGAGCTGCTCGGGAAGGCTCTGTCGGAGAGGCTCGAGAGGCGCGACACCCGCGAACGCGAAGGTTTTTCGAGATGAGCGGCAAGGGAGATCACGGCCGCGGCCCGCTTCCCGGCCCGCCGGCGGACCCCGAGATGATCGAGGTGAGCGACTCCGGAGACACGCTGGAAGCGGTCCTCGAGGAAGAGGAGCGCTCGGCCATCGCCTCGGCCGAGGAGAAGCTGCGCTCGGCCCAGAAGGACCTGGACGATCTGAAGGACCGTCACCTGCGCAAGCTCGCCGAGTTCGAGAACATGCGAAAGCGAGCGGAGCGGGAAAAGACCGAGTACTTCCGCTTCGCCCTCGGAAATTTCCTTCTCGACCTCTTTCCGATCTCCGACAGCTTCGATCGGGCCCTGGCGCACGCCCCCGCGGAAGCCCTGGAGACTGATCTCGGCCAGGGCGTCGCGATGATCCGGCGGCAGATCGACGAGCTGTGGAGGAAGTACGGGGTCACGGAGGTGGACACGTCCGGCACCTTCGATCCCAACGTGCACGAGGCCGTCGCCACGGAGGCGACGGACGAGGCGCCCAAGGACGCGATCCTGGAAGTCCACCGCAAGGGGTACCTCCTGAACGACAAGCTGCTGCGCCCCGCGTTGGTCAAGGTCGCCGTTCCAAAGACGATCAAAAGGTTGAAGATTGAAGGATTGAAGATTGACAGAATGACGATTGACAGATTGGGCCCGGGGCCCAATCGCTCGATCGTCAATCATCCAATCGGACAATTAGCATGAGCAAGATCCTCGGCATTGATCTCGGCACAACGAACTGCTGCGTCGCGGTCGTGGAGGGGGCGATCCCCGCAGGTGATCTGCAACCGGGAGGGGAGCCGCACGACCCCGTCGATTGTCGGCTTCACCGAGGACAACGAGCGGCTCGTCGGGCAGATCGCCAAACGGCAGGCGATCACCAACCCGATGAACACGGTCTTCGCGGTCAAGAGACTCGTGGGGCGCAAGTTCGATTCGGACGAGACCCGGCACGCGCGGGAGGTCCTCCCGTACGAGATCGTTCGCGCGCCCAACGGCGATATCAAGATCCGGGCGCGCGGGAAAGACTACAGCCCCGAGGAAATCTCGGCTTTCATCCTGCGGGAGATCAAGGAATTCTCCGAGGAGGCGCTCGGCGAGGAGATTACCGAAGCGATCATCACCGTGCCGGCCTATTTCGACGACGCCCAGCGGCAGGCCACGCGAGACGCCGGCCGGATCGCGGGGCTGGAAGTCCTTCGCATCTTCAACGAGCCGACGGCCGCTTCGCTCGCGTACGGCCTGGACCGGAAGGGGAGCGAAGTCGTCGCGGTCTACGACCTGGGAGGCGGGACGTTCGACATCTCGATTCTCGAGCTGGGCGACGGCATCTACGAGGTCAAGGCGACGGCCGGAGACACCTATCTCGGGGGCGAGGACTTCGACAAGAAGATCATGGACTGGCTGCTCTCCGACTTCGAGCGCTCGACCGGCATCGACCTGCGGCAGGACCGGATGGCGCTCCAGAGATTGAAGGAGGCCGCCGAGAAGGCCAAGTGCGAGCTCTCGACGGCGCTGGAGTCCACCATCACGCTGCCGTTCATCTCCGCGGACTCCTCGGGCCCCAAGCACATCAACCGGACCCTGACGCGTTCCCGTTTCGAGTCGCTCGTGGCGGACCTGATCGACCGCACGGCAGCCCCGTGTCTCGATGCCCTGAAGGCGGCCGGGTTGAAGGCCTCCGACGTGGACCAGGTCATCGTCGTGGGCGGCCAGACGCGCACGCCGCGCGTGCAGCAGATCGTGGCGGAGCTCTTCGGCCGGGAGCCCAATCGGGAGATCAACCCGGACGAGGTCGTCGCGATCGGGGCCGCGATCCAGGGAGGGGTGCTCAAGGGGGAGATCAAGGACGTCGTGCTGCTCGACGTCACGCCCCTCTCGCTCGGCATCGAGACGCACGGCGGCGTCTTCGAGAAGCTGATCGAGCGCAATTCCACGATCCCGACGAAGAACACGAAGGTCTTCACGACCGTCGGCGACAACCAGTCGGTCGTGGAGATCCATGTCCTCCAGGGCGAACGGGAGGTCGCTGGCGAGAACAAGTCGCTCGGACGCTTCGAGCTCGTCGGCATTCCAGCCGCGCCGCGCGGGGTTCCGCAGATCGAGGTCAGTTTCGCGATCGATTCCAATGGGATCGTCAACGTCTCGGCGCGCGACCTGGCGACCGGGAAGGCCCAGGGGATCCAGATCAACCCGGCGGGCGGCCTGTCTCAGACCGAGATCGACAGGATCATCAACGAGGCGTCCGCTTTCGCCGAAGCGGACCGCCAGCGCCGGGAGCTCACGCAGATCCGGAACCGGCTGGAGGGAATGCTCGCATCCAACGAGCGCGTTTTCGCGGAGTTCATCACCGCGTTCGCGCCGGACGAACGGGAGCGGATCGAGGAGACCTTGAAGCGCTCCCGCGACATCGCGGCCGCGGACTCGCGGGAGGCGCTGAAGGAGGCGATCTTCGACATGCAGGGGGTTTCGAAGCTGTTGACCCGCGTGATGCTCAAGCGCTCCGCGGCCAAGGGTCCCGCTCCGCCGGGCCAGCCGTGAACAGACGTTCGACGTTCGACGTTCGGCGTTCTCCGTTCTCCGGTTGGGGCCTCGAACGTCTTCGCAACTTAGAACGTCGAACGGAGAACGTCGAACGCTTTATGTCGAAACGCGATTACTATGAAGTCCTGGGCGTTTCCCGCGACGCCGAGAACGGCGAGCTGAAATCCGCCTATCGGAAGCTCGCTCTCCTCCATCACCCGGATCGCAACCCGGGGAAATCCGAAGCCGCGGAGAAATTCAAGGAGGCCTCGGAGGCCTACGCCGTCCTTTCCGACCCGGAGAAGCGCGCGAGCTACGACCGGTTCGGCCACGCGGGAATGGCCGGAGGGGGCGCCGGCTTCGGCCAGGCTTTCGACCCCTCCGTCTTCGGAGAGTTCTCGGGTCTCTTCGAGAATCTCTTCGGCTTCGCCGGTTTTGGATCGGCGGGCCCGTCGCGTCCTGCCGGGAGCGACGTCGTCTACCGGATGGAGGTCTCCTTCCGGGACGCCGCCTTCGGCGTCGAGGCCCCCCTCGTCATCTCGCGCCTCGAGCCGTGCGAGGCCTGCTCGGCTTCCGGCGCCGAGCCGGGCTCGACTCCGCGGACCTGCCCGGCGTGCGGCGGCCACGGGCGCCAGCGCTTCTCGCAGGGCTTCCTGACCGTTACGCGCCCCTGCTCCACGTGCGGGGGAGACGGAAAGATCCTGGACAAGCCCTGCCGTCCGTGCGGCGGAGAAGGGCGGCGCCGCGGCACCCGCAAGCTCGGTATCCGCATTCCGGCCGGCGTCGAGACGGGCTCCCGCCTGAGACTGGCGGGCGAAGGGGACGCCGGGGCCGGCGGCGGTTCGGCCGGCGACCTCTACGTCGTGTTGACTGTCGCGCAGCACGAGGTTTTCCACCGGGAAGGGGACGACGTCGTGCTCGCACTGGACCTGCCGTTTCCCACGCTCGTCCTGGGAGGAGAGGTTGCCGTGCCCACGCTCGAAGAGGAGGAGAAGATCACCGTCCAGCGCGGCACGAAGGCCGGCTCGGAGATCCGTCTTCGCGGGCGGGGGTTCGGCCGTCTCGGGCGGCGCGGCCGCGGAGACTTCGTCGTCCGCATCGGAGTGATCGTCCCCGAGGCCCCGTCGGAAAAAGAGAAGGAGCTCCTCCGCGGTTACGCGGAGCTCGTCGGCGCGCCCGTCGCTGGCAGGAGCGTCGTCGACAAGGCGAAGAAGATCTTCTCCTAGCCGCGTAAGGCGTAAGGCGTAAGGCGTAGGGTCGTGGCTTGGCTTCGCCTAACGCCTCACGCCTCACGCCTCACGGCTCTATGGCGCATTTGAAGTACTCGCGGCTCCTCATCCCGCGCAGGGCGAAGGACGACGCCGTCCTCGGAATCGTGTGGCTCCATGGCCCGCTCGGCTTCGTCGAGGAGGGCCGGGACCTCGTCGCCTGCTTTCGGGAGGCGGAGGCGGCCCGGCGGGCGAGCCAAGCGCTGTCGGACTCCCGCATCCGTTGCGATCTGGTCACGGACATTCCGGAGGGGGATCCCCTCGCGGATTTCCGGGCGGCTTCGCGCCCCTTCGCCGTGGGCGAGCGGTTCTGGATAGACCCGGGAGATCCCTCCGACTCGCTCCCTCCTTCGGGACGGATTGCCCTGCGGCTGCCGGCCTCCACGGCATTCGGCACGGGCGGCCATGAGTCCACGCGTCTCGCGCTTCTCTGCCTGGAGGAAGAGCCGCCGGACGGTCTGTCGGTCCTCGACGTCGGCACCGGGTCCGGGGTCCTGGCGCTCGCCGCGGTGGCTCTCGGGGCGCGCCGCGCCGTCGCGCTCGACAGTGACTCTCAGGCGGTCTTCGTGGCGCGCGAGAACCTGCGGCTCCACCCGTTCGGCTCGCGCGTGACGCTCCTCGCCGCAACCGTGGAGGCCGTCGGCGGAGCTTTCCCCCTCGTTCTTGCGAACCTCCTGCCCGAAGAATTCCTGCCGATGCGCGGCGCCGTGATGAGTCGCGTCGCTTCCGGAGGGCGGCTCGTTCTCTCGGGAATACCGCTCGACCGGGAGGAGCGCTTGGTGGCGGGCCTGCGTTCGCGGCGCTGGGTTCTTTCCGGCCGCCGCGCGGAAGGGGAATGGGCATGCGTTTGCCTCGGGCGCGTCTCGTAGTATCGCCGCTGCCTTCGGCCGGCGAAACCGGGAGGCTCTCGCTCGAGGAGGCCTCGCACGCGCGGGCCAGAAGGCTGCGCCCCGGAGACTCCGTCGTTCTCTTCGATGGAAGCGGCCGGGAAGCGGAGGCGCTCCTGACGCAACTGGACCACGGCGGCGGCGAGGTCGCTGTCGAGCGAATCCTGCCCGCGGGCGATCCGGTTGCCCCGGTCGCGCTCTTCGTGGCGGGTCTGCGCGCGGAACGCCTGGCCTGGCTGGTCGAGAAGGCCACGGAGCTCTCCGCCGAGAGCGTGACGCTCGTCGCCAGCGCGCGGACGCAATCCTTCCGCGGGTCCACGGCGATGCGCGAGAGACTCGAGCGCGTGGCGCGCGAGGCGGCAAAGCAATGCGAATCTCCTCGCTGGCCCCGTATCGCGGGACCGCTTCCGCTCGACCGCGCCCTGTCGGAACGGCCGGCCTCTCAGAGGCTGATTCTCGACCCGGAGGGAGACGTATTTCCGTCCGAGTCTTCGGCCAATGCCGTCGCCCTCCTCGTGGGTCCGGAAGGCGGATGGACGGCGCCGGAGCGCGAGACCGCTCTCGCGCGGGGCTGGTCCCTCGTCTCCCTTCCCGCCGGAAAACTGCGCGCCGAGACCGCGGCAATTGCCGCGCTCGTGCTCGCGCGCGCCCTCCTCGAGCGGGAGAAATTGTGAGTTGTGATTGGTGAATTGTGAATGAGCCTCAGCCGGGCCAATTCACAACTCGCCACTCACAACTCACAACTTCTCCGATTGACAGTACCTCAACGTGCAGTGGATACTGCCCCGTACCCGCGAACGTTCCCGTCTCACCGCTGCGGAGGTCACATGCCTTACAGAGACGTCAAGAAGGTCTGGATGAACGGGCGGCTCGTGGATTTCGCCGACGCGAAGATCCACGCTTTCTCTCACGTCTTTCACTACGGCTCGGCCATGTTCGAGGGAGCCCGTGTCTACAAGACGAAGAACGGCTCGGCGGCCTTCCGCCTGGATGAGCACGTCAAGAGGCTCTACGACTCGTGCAAGGTCTACCGCATGGAGATTCCCTATTCGGCGGAGGAGTTCAAGGCCGCGATTCTCGACACGATCCGCGCCAACGGATTCGACGAGTGCTACATCCGGCCGGTCGTGTACCGCGGCCTCGGCGCGCTCGGGGTCAACCCTTTCAAGAGCCCGATCGAGGTCCTGATCGCGGTCTGGAAATGGGGCAAGTACCTCGGGGACGAGGCGATCGAGCGGGGCGTGGACGTGTGTGTCTCCTCCTGGAACCGAATGGCGCCCAACACCTTTCCCGCCATGGCGAAGGCCACCGGCAACTACGTGAACTCGGCTCTGATCAAGATGGAAGCGATCACCAACGGCTACACCGAGGGGATCGCCCTCGACAACAGCGGACGGGTTTCCGAAGGGAGCGGCGAGAATCTCTTCCTCGTGTACGGCGGGAGAATCCTGACGCCGCCGCTCGCCGGCACCATCCTTCCCGGAATCACCCGGGACACGGTCATCACGATCGCGCGCGACGCCGGCTACACGGTCGCCGAGCAGCAGATCGCGCGGGAGATGCTCTACATCGCCGACGAGATCTTCTTTACGGGCACGGCCGCGGAGATCACGCCGATCCGTTCCGTGGACCGGATTCCCGTCGGCCCCGGCAAGCGGGGCCCGGTCACCGAGCGGCTGCAGAAGGACTTCTTCGGCTTGCTGTCCGGAGATATCGAGGACCGCTACGGCTGGCTGACCCCCGTGCCGGTGGAAGCCCCCGTCTAGGGCTGTCCTTGGTCCTTAGTCCTTGATCCCCAGTCCCTTCCGTCAGGTCCTGGTTCTCGACAAGGGACAGAGGACCTACGGACCGAGGACGACGGACCAGGGATGAGGGACTTCTTTGCGCCCCATGTGGCGCTTTTCAAAGTGCTCCTGGCGGCGTAAGCTAACCCCATGCATATCAACGATCTCCTGAAAATGGCGGTCGAGCGCAGGGCCTCGGACCTCCATCTGAAGGTCGGCGCCTTCCCCATCCTCCGCATCGACGGTGTCCTCAAACCCCTGAGCGAGATGCGCCGCATCGTCCAGGAAGACACCATGGCGATGGCGTTCTCGATCATGTCGGCGCGCCAGAAGGAGAAGTTCAAGACCGATCTCGAGATCGACACGTCCTACCAGGTGCCGAATCTCGGCCGGTTCCGCTGCAGTGTCTTCCAGCAGCGGGGGACCGTGGGGCTCGTGCTGCGGGTCATTCCGACGCGAATCCTGACGATCCGCGAGCTGCTCCTGCCCCCCGTCCTCGAGCGAATCTGCATGGAGCAGCGGGGCCTGGTGCTCTGCACCGGCACCACGGGATCGGGCAAGACGACGACGCTCGCGTCCATGGTGGACCACGTCAACACTCTCCGCAACGAACACATCATGACGATCGAGGACCCGATCGAGTACCTGCACCGCGACAAGAAGTCGATCGTCAACCAGCGCGAGCTCGACGTGGACACGAAGGGCTTCTCGATCGCGCTTCGGAGCGCGCTGCGTCAGGACCCCGACGTGATCCTCGTCGGGGAAATGCGCGATGCCGAGACGATCGGGACGGCCCTGACGGCCGCCGAGACGGGGCACCTGGTTCTCTCGACGCTCCACACGCTCGACGCGACCGAGACGATCAACCGCATCATCGCGGTGTTCCCGCCGCACCAGCACCGGCAGATCCGGCTGCAGCTCGGCGCGGTCGTCCAGGCTGTGATCTCTCTGCGGCTGATGCCGCGGGCGGACGGACTCGGCCGCGTGCCCGCGGTGGAAGTCCTCGTGCGCACCGATTACATCCGCGAGTGCATCGAGAACAAGGAGAAGACCAAGTACATCAAGGACGCGATCAAGCAGGGGACCTCCCAGTACGGGATGCAGACCTTCGATCAGTCGCTCTATCAGCTCTACAAGGGCGGCCTCATCACGTTCGACGAGGCGATGCGGCGCGCCACGAATCCCAACGAGTTCCGCCTGAAGATCCAGGGCATCCAGTCCACCTCCGACGTCGCCGGCGAGGAGATGGACGCGGAGCTGGAGGCCCCGTCGGATTTCGGCGCGGTGCCCGAAGAAGAGTCTCCCTTCGATTTCAGCCGCCAGCCGCCCGGCCCGCGGTGAGCCTCGCGCCGCGCAGGGGCGTCCGGCGCACGGCGTAGGGCGAAGATCCGCACCCGCCGACGGCCCGCACCGGTCGGGGGGCCTTCCTCCGTGAAGGCGGCTTACGAGAGCGCCCTGAAGCTGCTCACGGTCCGCGCGCGAGGAAGGACGGAGCTCGCGCGCGCCCTGGAGGAGAGAGGCTTCACGGCGGCGGCCGCCGGAGACGCGATCGAAGTTCTCGAGCGGGAAGGATGGTTGAACGACCTCGCGGCGGCGCGCGCGGCCGTGCGGACCCGGGCCGGGCGCTACGGCAGGGCGCGCCTCGAAAGAGAGCTCGCGGCGCGCGGCTTCCCGGCCGAGACCATCGGGACAGCCCTCGCGGAGCTCGATCCGGAGGCGGAAGAAAAGGCCCTCTCGCGGCTGTTTGCGAGGCTCTGGCGGGCGAGCGCCGGGTCGCCCGCGGAGAAGCGCCGCCGCCGCGTGTGGAGTGCGCTCTCCCGGCGGGGTTTCTCCGCGGAGGCCATTTCTGCGAAGATGAACGTTTGGAGAAAGGGCGACGAGTCGTGATGACGTCGGGTCAGATCCGAGAGCGGTTTCTCGAGTATTTCGAGGAGCGCGGACACCGTCGCGTCCTCTCCTCCTCGCTCATCCCTGCCGAGGATCCGACGCTCCTCTTCACCAATGCCGGGATGAACCAGTTCAAGGACGTCTTCACCGGCCGGGAGAAACGCGACTACAGCCGCGCCGCGAGCGCGCAGAAGTGCGTGCGCGCGGGGGGCAAGCACAACGACCTCGACAACGTCGGCTACACCGGCCGCCACCTGACCTTCTTCGAGATGCTCGGCAACTTCTCCTTCGGCGACTACTTCAAGGACGAAGCAATCGCCTTCGCCTGGGAGCTGCTGACCGACCGGCAGAAGGGGTACGGCCTCGCCCCGGAGCGTCTCTGGGCGACCGTCTTCACGGACGACGACGAGGCCGCGCGGCTCTGGGAGCGCCATCTTCCGCGGCAGAGGATCCTCCGCTTCGGGGAATCCGAGAACTTCTGGGCCATGGGGGACACCGGGCCCTGCGGCCCCTGCTCGGAGATCCACTACTTTCCCGGGGAGGACCTCTCCCGCAACACCGCCGACCTCGTCAACGGGCCGGGGGACGAGAACGTCGAGGTCTGGAACCTCGTCTTCATGCAGTTCGAGCGCGACGCCTCGGGGAAGATGTCGCCGTTGCCGAAGCCCTCGGTGGATACCGGGATGGGACTCGAGCGCCTGACCGCGGTCCTTCAGGGCGTCAACAACAACTTCGACACCGACCTCTTCCGGGGAATCATTCAGGATCTCGAGGACGAGGTCCGCCGTGCCGGCGGCGATGCGCGGTACCGGGGCAACATGGTCGTGGAGGATGCTCCCTTTCGGGTCGTGGCTGACCATGCACGGGCTGCAACGATGCTTATCCACGACCACGCGATGCCCTCGAACGAGGGTCGGGGATATGTGCTGCGCCGGATCATTCGTCGGGCGCTTCGTTACGGTGCACAACTCGGTCTTCGAGAGCCATTTCTCTATAGGCTGTCCACGCGGGTCATTGAGAACTATTGGGGGATCTACTTCGACAAGGCGAGGGACCAACTCGACAAGCACACGATCGAGGCAGTTCTTCGACCAGAAGAAGAGCGATTCCTTAAGACGCTTTCGCTGGGTGCTGTCCGCGTCGGCGAAGCGATCGAGGCGCTACGCAGGCGGGGGGAGAAGGTCCTCGCGGGTGAGACCGTGTTCCGTCTGTATGACACCCATGGCATCCCTCTCGAGGTGATCGAGGAGATCGCGTTGGACGAGGGCCTGGCCGTGGACCGCAAGGGGTTCGACGAGAACCTGGATGCGCAGCGCGCGCGCTCGAAGGCGTCGGCGAAATTCGAGGCGGCGGACGCTTCCGTCTACGAGAGGCTGTCCCTGCCCGTGAAGCACTCGGAGTTTCGGGGCTACCCCGAGCTCGACTTCTGCAGGCTCTCGGGCGCGGCGGTCGTGGGCATCGTCAGGGATGGCTCGCCGGTGGCGCACCTCGCGGCCGGAGAGACCGGCGAGGTCGTGACGGACCGGACGGTCTTCTATCCCGAAGGCGGAGGCCAGGTCGCCGACACCGGGACGTGGCGCTGGGCAGGAGGCGCGGCAAGGATCGCCGACACCCGGAAGCCCGCTCCGGGCTTGATCGCCCATCGCGTTACAGTCGAGTCGGGAGTCCTCTCGGTCGGCACGAATGTGGATATGGAGGTCCCCGAGTGGGTGCGCCGGCGCACGCAGGCCAACCACACCGGCACGCATCTGCTCCACGCCGCGCTGCGGAGGGTGCTCGGAGAGTCGGCCAGGCAGATGGGATCTCTCGTCGCGCCGGACCGGCTGCGTTTCGACTACGCGGCCTCGTCGGCTCCGACTCCAGAGCAGATCCGCGAGATCGAACGGCTCGTCAACGAGGAGATCCTGCGCGACACGCTGGTCACCAAGGAGCACATGACCATGGAGGAGTCGCGCGCGCGCGGCGCCATCGCCTTCTTCGGGGAGAAGTACGGCGAGAGGGTGCGCGTGGTGGATGTCCCCGGATTCTCCACCGAGCTCTGCGGCGGCTGCCACGTGCCGCGCACCGGCGAGATCGGCGCCTTCAAGATCGTCTCGGACCGGGGGCTCGCGGCCGGTGTGCGCCGGCTCGAGGCGGTAACGTCGCTCGGAGCCGTCGAGCTCCTTCGCGACGACGAGGAGACCTTGAACGCGCTTTCGGGCGCGGCCCAGGCTCCCAGGGAAAAGCTCGTCGAACGCTGGCAGGAGCGCGAGGAGCGCGTCAGGACGCTGGAGCGCGAGCTCGCGTCGCTCAAGATGAAACTCGCGTCGGGCGACTCGGGAGTTTCGGGGGCGTCGGTGGACGTGGACGGAGTGCGGGTCGTGACGAGGATCGCGGCGGGTCTTTCGATTCCCGAGCTGCGCAATCTCTCCGATACACTGCGCGCGAAGCTCTCGAGCGGCGTCGTCGTGGTCGGGACGGCGAGTGAAGGCAAGACCTCCGTCGTCGCCGCGGTCACCCCGGACCTCACGCAGCGCCTTCCCGCTTCCCGGATCGCGGCCCGGATCGGCAAGGCGCTCGGCGGCAGCGGCGGCGGCAAGGCGGATCTCGCCCAGGCCGGCGGAAGGAACGAGAGCCTCCTGCCGGCAGCCCTGAAGGAAGCCGAGGCCGCCGTCCGCGAAATGCTGGCGGGAGAAAACGCCCCGGCCATCCGACCCTGAACGGCCGGCCAGCTGGAATCGGGCCGGACGCTGGTCTATAATTTGTGCCAACCATGAGACTGAGATTGCTCTGCGTTCTCGCGGTGCTTCTCTGTGTCGCCTCCGCCGCGTCGGGAGCGGTCCGGATCGGGATCAAGGGCGGCAAGCGGGTGATCTACAACGACGGCGTGGGACCATCCTCCCGGGAGGCCCTCGGGAAGAGCGACTCGTGGCTGGCCGCCCGGATCGCTACGCCGTCGCTCTACGACGGCCTGATCGCGGAGGCCGCGCGTCAGAACTCCCTCGATCCCAGGCTCGTGAAATCCGTCGTGCTCATCGAATCGGCCTTCAACCCCGCGGCGGTGTCCCGCAAAGGGGCGCAGGGCCTGATGCAGCTCATGCCGGAGACGGCGGTGCGCTACGGCGTGCGGGATACGTTCGATCCCACGGAGAACCTCGGTGCGGGCGCGCGGCATCTCGCCTACCTGCTCGGGCTCTACGGCGGAGACCTTCCGCGGGCCCTCGCGGCCTACAACGCGGGCGAGGCGGCCGTGTCCCGCTACGGCGGCGTGCCGCCGTTTGACGAGACGCGCGTGTACGTCAGCAAGGGGCTCGCCGCCTACTACGGCAAGTCCTCGCTCGGCGGAGGCTTCGGCCTCCCCGCGGGACAGACTTGGGGGAGCGTGAAGGGCCGGCCCGTCCGGGTCACCCGGGACCCCAGAACCAACCGGCCCCTCATCACGACCGACTTCTCTCCTCCCCGCGGCATGAAAAGAGGGTGAGAGCGGCCGGGCCCTAGTCGTCAGCGGTGATCCGCCGGATGGGTTCCCTTCTTCACGGCGAACTCTCTTAGCCGCTCTTCGGCTTCGTCGAGAATTCTCTTCACCGCCGGCTCCTCCTCGTGTTCGCAGTAGAGGCGGATCATCGGTTCGGTGCCGGAGAGCCGGTGGAGCAGCCAGCCGCGCTCTCCCAGCAGGTACTTCACTCCGTCCAGGTCTCGCACTTGCGTGACCGTCTCTCCGGCCACCCGGGACGGAGCATGGTTCTTGACCCCGGCCAGGAAGTCGCGAACGACGGCGACCGGCAGTGAGACGTCCCGCCGCCCGTAGGCGAAGGAGCCGAACTCGGCGGTGAGCTCCTCCAGGGCGCGATCGAGATCGGCGCCGGCCAACGCGAGGCTCTCGATCAGGAGAAGGGCGTTGAACACACCGTCCCGCTCGGGAAGGTGAAAGGAAAAGGCATAGCCGCCGCTTTCTTCTCCTCCGGCCGCCACGTCTCCGCGGTTCATCAGCTCGGCGACGTACTTGAACCCGATCGCCGTCTCGTAAAGCTTCGCCCCGAGAGCGGTAGCGACGCGGTCGATCAGGAGCGACGTCGAGAAGGTCCTGGCGATGCCGCCGGAGAGACCGCGCCGGCGGAAGGCGTGGAGAAGAAGAAGCGCGAGCACCCGGTGAGGCGACACGAACCCGCCGCGCCGGTCGAGTACTCCGAGGCGGTCCGCGTCGCCGTCCTGAGCGACCGCGAGATCGCACCCTTCCCGGGCAACGGCCTGCGACGCCGCCGCGAGGTTCGAGGCGATCGGCTCCGGGTTGACGCCACCGAAGAGCGCGTCTCGCTCCGCGCGCAGGCTGACGACGCGCGTGGCTCCTCCGGAGAGGATGTCCGCGAGGAGCGTGCCGGCCGCTCCGTGCATCGAGTCGGCGAGCACGGAGAGACCGGCCGAGGAGATCGCGTCCAGCCGAACCCGGGACGCCAGGTGATCGCGGTAGGGGGAGAGCAGGTCCACGACTTCGATCGTGCCCGCCCGGGCGGCCACGATCGGCGGCTCGTCCGTCGCGCGCGCCACCGCCTCGTAGAGCTCGGGAGCGGCGCTCGAGCCGAAACGGGTCTTGATCTTGACGCCGTTGTAATGGGCGGGGTTGTGGCTGGCGGTGATGGCGAGACCGCCCGCGAGGCCGAGCCGGCGCACGTGGTAGGAAACGGCGGGAGTGGGGATCGGCCCGTCGGCGAGCAGGACGTCGATCCCGCCCCGCGCGAAGACCTCCGCCGCGGCCCGCGCGAACTCGGGCGAGCAGAAGCGCGTGTCGTGTCCGATCACGACCCGCCGGGAGTCCCCCTCGAGCAGGCCGGAAATGACGGAGGCGGCCGCCGCGCTGACTCTTCGCACCGCCTCGAAGGTGCAGCCGTCGGCGATGATGCCGCGCCAGCCGTCGGTCCCCAGGGGAAAACGGTCCGTCAATGCGGACCCGTTCCGAAAAGGCTCATGGAGCTATTATCTTCGTGTGGAGGCCGTGAGGACGTGAGTCGCGAGGCGAAGATTCCCCAGGGGGCGCCCGGGGCGCCGCATCGCGACGCCTTGCGCCTGACGCCGCACGCCTCGCGCTGGAACATCAACCTTCCCAACGGGCTCACCCTCCTGCGCATCTTCCTGGTTCCGTTCCTCGTCGTCGTGCTCCTGACGAAGTTCGACGGCCGGGAGATCGTGGCGCTGGCGATCTTCCTGCTGGCGACGGCGACGGATTTCTTCGACGGCTGGCTCGCGCGGCGGCGCGGAGAGATCACGACGCTCGGGACGCTGCTCGATCCGATCGCCGACAAGCTCCTGATTTCCGCCGCGTTCATTTCCTTGGTCGAGCTGAACCTGGTGCCGGCCTGGATGGTCGTCGTCGTCGTCGGCCGCGAGTTCGCCGTCACGGGTCTGCGATCCATCGCCGCCGGACAGGGAATCCTGATCTCGGCCTCGGGCTGGGGCAAGGCCAAGATGACTTCACAGATCACGGCGGTCTCCCTGCTCATCCTCTCGGAACGGTACGAGTGGTTCCTCCTCCCCGGCAAGATCGCGCTCTGGATCGTCGTGGCGATCGCGATCATTTCGGGGGCTCAGTACTTCCGGCTCTTCCTGCAGCGCGTCGTGTCCTTCACCGGCCCGGCGGTGCCGCCCGAGTAGTCCAGGGTCCAAAACAGCCCACGAATTCATCGGCGCACGAGGAGGAAGCGCCAGATGGGGCGGCCCTCGGCCTGGTACTTGCGCTCGTAGTTGGTCGGCGGCGGGGGAGGCAGCGCGTCCCACTCGAGCCGTTCGAGCGTTCCGACTGTCTCGAGCAGCGCGCCGATGGCATGCCCGTAGTCGGCATGGTCGGTCGCAATCCGGAGCGCACCGCCGGCCTCGAGGCGTGAAGCGAAGAGTTCCAGAGTCACCGCGTCCAGGAGGCGCCGCTTCCTCTGCTTCTTCTTGGGCCAGGGGTCCGGGAAATAGACGTGGAAGGCCCGGATGGAGCGCGGTCTCAGGCTCTCGGCCAGGAGCCTTCCATCGGCTCTCAAGACTCGCGCGTTGACGAGGCCGGATCGCGCGACGCGTTCCCGGCAGACGCGATAATAGGAGAGCGATCGTTCGAGGCCCAGGAAATCGTGCTCCGGGCTGGCCCGGGCCGCAGCGACCAGGAAGAGCGCCCGGCCGCTTCCGATCTCGACCTCCAGCGGCGCTTGCCTCCCGAAGACACTCCGTGGATCGAACCTTTCGCCGAAGAAGAGGGCCTCGTCTTCGGAAAGAGTCGAGGCTCCCAACTCACGCTTCAGGGTCATTCCCGCGGCTACTCTGGACCCTTGACCTGGACCTTGGACTCTGACTAACCGAGTCGGTCCGCGACGGCCCGCGCGAACTCCTTCGTGCCGGCCGTTCCGCCGATGTCGGAGGTGCGGATGCCGGCGGCGAAGGTGGCGAGGAGCGCCCGTTCGACGGAATCCGCGTGCTCGGGAAGGTCGAGGTGCCGGAGCATCAGGATCGCGGAGAGAAGGAGCGCCGTCGGGTTGGCGCGGTCGCTCCCCGCGATGTCGGGCGCCGAGCCGTGAACGGCCTCGAAGACGGCGGCCGTCGGCCCGAGGTTCGCGCCCGGGACGAGGCCCAGGCCTCCGACGAGCCCCGCCGCCAGATCGGAGAGGATGTCGCCGTAGAGGTTCTCCATCAGCATCACGTCGAAGGTCTCGGGGACCATCACCATGCGCATGCAGGCCGCGTCCACGATGCGGTCGTCGGCCGCGATCTCGGGATAGTCGAGGGCCACGCGGCGGAAGCAATCGAGGAAGAGCCCGTCGGAGAGCTTCATGATGTTGGCCTTGTGGACGGCCGTCACGCGCTTCCGTCCGTGCCGGCGCGCGTAGTCGAAGGCGAAGCGCGCGATGCGCGTCGAGGCGAATTCCGTGATGATCTTCAGGGACTCGACGACTCCCGGCACGACCGTATGCTCGAGACCGCTGTAGAGGTCCTCGGTGTTCTCGCGGACGACGACGAGGTCCACGTCCTGGAACCGGCTGACGATCCCGGGGAGATTCTTGACCGGCCGCAGGTTGGCGTAGAGGTCGAGCGTCTTGCGCAGCCGCACGTTGATCGAGGCGAATCCCTTTCCGACAGGCGTCGTGACCGGGCCCTTGAGCGCGACGCCGTTCTTCCGGATGGACTCGAGCGCGCGCGGCGGAAGAAGGTCTCCTTCGCGCCGCTCGGCTTCGATTCCGACGAGCACCTCCTCGAACCGGACGGGAGCCTTTGCCGCCTCGAGGATCGTCAGGACGGCATCGGAAACCTCCGGGCCGATCCCGTCCCCCTTGATCAATGTCACGGTGTGCATTTCGACGGTCATCCTTTCACCAGCATCTAATCCTTCTTCTCCGGGGAGGATCATCTTCACTCTCTTTATCGTTGTGGGTGTGGCTTCCTCGATCACGAAATCGGCCTTCCGCCCCTTCCACCGCTCTCCCTTGCGCGGGATGCGTCCGAAGCGGAGCATGAGGTGGCCGGCAACCGTCTCGGCCTCCTCGCGGGGGAGGGCGAGCCCGAACTGTTCTTCGAGATCGTCCAATCGGAAGCTCCCGTCCAGCAGATAGGTGCGATCACCGGCCGGGGCGAAGCCGGAAGTCTCCTCCTCATCGAACTCGTCCTGGATCGGCCCGAGCATCTCTTCGATCGCGTCCTCAATCGTGACGATGCCGGCCGTTCCGCCGAACTCGTCCACGACGATCGCGATGTGGGTCCTGCGGCGGCGCATCTCGCGGAAGACGTCTTCGGCCCGCTTGAATTCGGTCACCAGAAAGGGCTGGTCCATGTACTGGTCGATCCGGAAGCTCTCCTCTTCCGCGTCGGTCAGGGCGTAGAGGTCCTTGGCGTGAAGGACCCCGACGATGTTGTCCAGAGAGCCGCGATAGATCGGGAGGCGGGAGACCTTGTGCTCCCGCAGCACGAGCTTGACGTCGGAGTACTTCGCGGTCTCCGGAAGCGCGACGACGCGCGTTCTCGGAGTCATGATGTCGCGGGCCGTCTTGTCGCCGAACTCCAGGATCTTGTGGAGGAGCTTTCTCTCCTCGCCGTGAATCACACCTTCGGCCGCGCCGAGGTTGATCACGCTCTTCATCTCTTCTTCGGTCAGGGCCGGCGTCCTCTCGGGGATCTTCAGGAACCGCAGCGCGCCGGTCGCGACCTGGACGCACACCGTCGCGATCGGCGAGAGGAGCTTCATCATCCAGGAGAGGGGAATCGCGACGGCCCGCGAGATCGCGACGGGCGAGGCGGCGCCGATCGCCTTCGGTGTCATCTCCGCGAAGACGAAGAGGGTCAGGGTCGAGAAGAGGATCGCCGCCGGGACGCCGTAGTTTTCGCCGAGCCAGGAGGTCGCGACGACCGTCGCCAGCGCCGAGGCCGAGCTGACGAAGAGGTTCTGTCCGATCAGGATCGTGGCGAGCAGGCGGTTCCGGTTGGACTTCAAGTCCCGGACTACGGCCCCGCGCCTGTCCCCCTTTTCGCGAAAACGCTGCAGATCAATCCGCCCGAGAGACACCAGAGCCGTCTCCGCGCCGGCGAAAAAAGCCGAGAAGGCGAGCGAAAGAAGGAAGAGGAGGATGAAGACGCCCGTCTGGAAGTCCATCTCTAGGGATCCTTTCTCTCGTCGGCGCGATCCACGGCCGGGAAGGGCCTGGCGAGACGAGAGAGTGCCCAGGCCGAAGCGTCGGACAGGCCCGGCTCGGACACTCCTGCCGTGCGGGCCAGGACCGGCAGGCTCGACCGATCCCCGCAGGCTCCGGCGGACGCCGCGGCGTTTCTCTGGACACCCCGCCGCCCCGCCCGGTTCAGCGCGGTCGCGCCGTAGCGGCGTTGCCACTGTCCTGGTCCCATCTCGAGCCACTGCCGGCGGGTGGGCAGCGGATCCGCCTTCGCCTCAGCCGCCAGCGGAAGAGGCTTGTTCCAAGGGCAGACGTCCTGACAGATGTCGCAGCCGAAGACGTTCTGACCGATCTTCTCCTTGACGCCGTCGGGGATCGGCCCGCGGTGCTCGATCGTCCAGTAGGCGAGGCAGCGCCCGGCGTCGAGAAGGCCGGGCTCCAGAAAGGCGCCAGTCGGGCACGCCTCCAGGCAGCGCACGCAGGAGCCGCAGCGCTCGGAGACCGGATCGTCGGGCGCCAGATCCAGATCGGTCAGGATTTCCGCGAGGAGCAGGTACGAGCCGTGCTCGGAATCGATCAAACAGCCGTTCTTCCCGATCCAGCCGAGGCCCGCTGCCGCCGCGAACGACCGTTCGGCGAGCGGTGTCGAGTCCACGCAGACCCGGTAGCGGAAGTCTCCGAGCCTCGCGGCCGCGGCGCGGGCGACGAGGGTCGCGCGCTGCCGCAGCGTTCCGTGGTAGTCGGGGCCGGACGCGTAGCGAGCGAGGACGGCGCCGTCGGAAGCGACGAGCGGGCGGTCCCGATGGCGGGCGGCGAGGCAGACGACCGAGCGGGCGCCGGCGAGGAGTCGGGCCGGATCGGCCCGGGTCTCGCGCGTCCTTTCCAGGTATTTCATCCCGGCGTGATGACCGGCTGCGATCCAGCCGCGGAAACGTTCGAACCTCTCGGGCGCGCAGGCCCGCGCGATGCCGACGCGAACGAAGGATTGCCGCTCACCCTCTTCGCGAAAGACGCGGGCCGCGAGCAGGCGATCCGGCGCGCTCACGCGGGAGGCCGTCTCCGGGTCGCCCCGGCGCGCGGAGAAAGAGCCCATCTCCACGCCATGCTAGCATCGGGTCGAGCTGCGGAGAGACCTCCGATCATGCCCGAAAGCCGCTTCTCTACCCGTGTCTTCGCGATTGCCGTGACGGCTCTCCTTGTCTATCTGCTCGCCCGGATCCTGCTTCCCTTCCTCGGCCCGATCCTCTGGGCGGGGCTCCTGGCGTTCCTGCTCCTTCCGGTCAACCGATGGCTGTGCGGGAAGCTCCGGGGCCGCCGGGGGGCGGCGTCCCTTCTCCTGACGGTCGCGGTCATTCTCGCCATCGTGATCCCCGCGACGCTGCTGATGCTCGCCTTCGCGCGACAGGCCACGGAGCTGCTCGCGCGCGTGTCCGAGATGGCCCGCCGCTACCAGATCGAGGGACCGCAGGATCTTCTGAGGATTCCGGCGCTCGGTCGGGTTATCGCATGGATCGGCGAGAAGACGCCGGTCTCGGCCGCGGAGCTTCAGCAATGGCTCGTCAACGGGGCGCGCAGCGTCCTGGAGTTCGCGCTTTCGGGCGGCCGGCGGGTCCTGATGGGAGCTCTCGGAGCGGTCATCGGGCTCCTGCTCATGCTCTTTGTCCTCTACTTCTTCTTCCGCGATGGCGAGGAGATGGCCGGGCGGCTGGTGCGTCTGATTCCCCTGGAGGCGTCGCGCAAGACACGGCTCCTCGCGCAGCTCTCCGACGTCATGCGCGCGGTCGTCGTCGGCTCCCTGGCGACCGCGCTCATTCAGGGAGCGCTCCTGGGTCTGGCCTTCGGAATTGCCGGCCTCCCTTCACCCATCGTCTTCGCCTTCCTGGCCTCGCTCGCGGCGTTGCTCCCGATGGTCGGCACGGCCCTCGTCTGGGCTCCCGCGACGATCGTGCTCTACGCGCAGGGGCGCGCGGGCTGGGCTCTCTTCATGCTGCTCTGGGGCGCGGTGCTGGTCGGCTCGGTGGACAATTTCCTGCGCCCGCGCCTGATCTCCGGCCGCGCGGAGATCTCCACTCTTCCCGTCTTCTTCGGCGTGATGGGCGGTCTGGGCGCTTTCGGCGCGATCGGGATGTTCGTCGGGCCGCTCATCATCGCCCTCGGTCTGGCTCTCCTCGGCTTCGTCGAGGAGGGTTCCGCCCCGCCTCCTGCGGGAGCGTGAACACGACGATCTCGCAGTTCTCAGGGTCCACGACGCCGATGGATCCTGCTCCGGACTCTCGACTAGCGGGCGCCCACCCAGTCGGCGACGAAGATGTTCGTCTCGCGGGGCTGCTTTCCGTTGCGGTTGGAGGCGAAGACGAGCTTCGACCCGTCGGAGTTGAACATCGGGAAGCCGTCGAATTCGGGGGAGAAGGTCACGCGTGTCGGGTTCGTGCCGTCGGCGTTCACGACGTAGAGCTCGAAGTCCCGTCCCTTCGGATCGCCGACGTTCGAAGAGAAGATGATGCGCTTGCCGTCCGGGAAGAAGTAGGGGGCGAAGTTGGCCGCGCCATTGGCGGTCACGGCGTGGTCGTCGGATCCGTCGGCGTTCATGACCCGGATCTCGAGTCCCTTCGGCGCGTAGGTCCCGCGCGCCAGGTTTTCGCGGTAGAGGGCCAGGTCTTCCGCGGTCTTCGGATGGTCGGCGCGGTAGACGATCTTCTTCCCATCGTAGGAATAAAAGGGGCCGCCGTCGTAGCCCGGCGTGTGGGTCAGGCGCGTCACGGCGGAGCCGTCGGCGTTCATGGAATAGACCTCGAGGTCTCCGTCACGGGCCGACGTGAAGACGATCTTCCTGCCGTCGCGCGAGACCGTGGCCTCCGCGTCGTAGGCGGGAGAGGAGAAAAGCGTTCGGATATCCGAACCGTCCGGCTTCGCCGTGTAGATGTCGTAGTCGTCCAGGGCCCAGACGTAGCCGCGCGAGCGATCGGGCGGCGGCGGGCAGGCCTCGCCGGCGCGGAAGGTCGAGCCATAGAGGATGCGGTCGCCGGAGGGGAAGAAGTAGGAACAGGTCGTCTTCCCCTTCCCGTTGGAGACCATGCGCTTGCCCGACCCGTCGGCGTTCATGATGAAGATCTGGTCGCAGGGCAGATGCCCTTCGTCGTTGGACTGGAAGATGATCTCCTTCCCGTCGGCAGACCAGTAGGCCTCGGCGTTCTGGCCTCCGAAGGTCAACTGCCGGACATTGGACAGGAACTTCTCTTCGCCCGGAAAAACCAGCGTGGCCGTGCGGGAGCGGGCCTGGAGCGTGGCGATCTCGGCTTCCCGAACGGCGAGCTCCGCCCGCCGGCGGCGTTCGGTCTCGCGCGTGACGATGTCCTGCTCGGCGGCGGCTTCGGCCACGTACTGCGCCCGGCGCGCCTCGGCCCACGCCAGGCGCGCCCAGTGGGCCGACGCGTCGGCGTCCTTCCGGCTATCCCAGGAGCTCTGCGCCTCGTGGAAGTGCGCGGCGGCGGCGTCGTATTCGCGCGGCGCGCGCTGGTCGGCGCCGGCGTTCTTGGCGTCCTGCAAGGCCAGGCGCGCCTCGGCGATGTCCCTGGGCGGCGGCCCGGCGGAGCAGGAGAGAAACACGGCGAGGCCCGCCGCGGGAAGGACGCCGCGCAGGATCCCGCGCGTTCTCATGGCCGCGCCTTTTGCTGGAGCTGCCTGGCCTTTGATTCGAGCTCGTCGGCCTGCTGTTGGAGCTCCGCGGCCAGCTTCTTGAGCTTCTCCACGTTGGATCGCGCCTCCGCAGCCGCGGCATAAGCCTTCGCCTCCTCGAGCAGGCGGCGGGATTCGTCGTTCCGGCCCTTCGCGGAAGCCCGTCGGGCCTCGGCGAGCGACTTCTGCGCCCGATCCAGGAGCTCCGCCGCGCTGCCGGCGGCGCCGGCATCCTCGGCGCTTCGGATCGAGGCCTCGGCCTCCGTCACCTGCGACGGGGCGACCGGCGGGCCGCTCGAAGCGCATCCGAGAGCGAACAGGATCTCAATGCACAGGAGGGCGATCGTCGTTTTCATCACGGGTCCTTCCGGCGGGTTCGAGTCTATAAGAATCGGCCCGCCTTCCTATTGCATCAGGAGTGCCAGCCTCTTATTCTCGTTTTCCAGTGGCCTCGCAACGCGACCTGACCGGCGAACTCGTGGAAGAAATCCGTGCCGCGGTCGCGCAAGCCTCGCCGGCGGCCCCGTCCCCGGCGGCCGACGCTCGTCTCGAAGACGGCGAGGATGTCCGCGTCAGCCTGACCCGCGCTCTCGAGTACGTCACCCCCACCATCCCGCCCGCCGTTCGGCTTTCTCGCTCCAAGAGGTTCCTGCTGCGGGCGTTGCGGTTCCTCTGGAGGGACCAGGCGTCCTTCAACGCGCTCCTCCTCGAGGCCGGAAACGCTCTCGCCGGGAGATTGAAAGAGACGGCGAGAGGACTCGAAGACATTCGACGCGAATTGGACAGCGCCCGTACGGCCATCGCTGAGCTGCGCGCGGCGCTGGACGAGCGTATCGGGAAGTGGAGCGCCGGCTGGGAACGCCGCGGCGCCATCCAGGACGGCCGGCTCGTGATCCTCGAGCGCGGACAGAGCGACCTCCAGGCCTTTATCGAAGCAGAAATCCGGGACTGGACCGCGAGCTGGGAGAGGCGCATCGCGATCGAAGAGAGCCGGCTTGCGATGCTGGAGGCCGGCAGTCCCGCGCCGCCCGCCGAAGGTCCCCGGCCGGCCCCCACGCAGCACCTTCCGCCCGGCGTCTACAGCCTCTTCGAGGAACGATTCCGCGGCAGCCCCGAGGAGGTCGCCGAGAAGCAGAAATACTACCTGCCGTTTCTGGATGGCATCCCCGGCCCCGTCCTGGACGTCGGCTGCGGGCGAGGGGAGTTCCTGGTGTTGCTGCGGGAGCGGGGGATCACGGCCTCCGGAGTCGAAATAAACCCGATCGCGGTTGCCGCATGCCACGAAAAAAACTTGAAAGTTGAGCAAGGAGACGGTCTGGCAGCACTTGCGAAAATACCGGAAAAGAGCCTGGGCGCGATCGTTGCTTTTCAGGTCGTCGAGCATTGGAGCCCTGAGACGATTTTCGCCTTCCTGCGCGAGTCGCGGCGCGCTCTGGCTCCCGGCGGAGTCATCGTGCTCGAGACGATCAACACCGATTCTCTCTCCTCCTTGCGAGCTTTCTTCCTGGACCCCTCGCACGTGCGCCCGGTGCCCCCGGAGGCGCTTCGCTTTCTGGCCGAGGCGGCGGGCTTCGTCGAAGCGCGGATCGAGTACCGCGCCCCTCTCGACGAGTCCGACCGGCTCGAAGAGTCGTCTTCCAACGACGCGAAGCTGAATCGCCTGCTCTTCGGCCCGCAGGACTACGCCCTCATCGCCTTTGTGCCGCGGCCGTGAACCGTCCCCGAGTCCTGGTGCTCGCCGTGCAGTCGCCGTTCTCGGACGGGGGAGCGGAGCGCCACGTGCGGCGACTGACGGAGGAGCTCAAGGCGCGCGGGGTCGAGGCGGACCTCGTGACGATGCCTCTCGTCGAACGGCAGCGATTCGATCTGATCCGAGGCGCGCTTGCCTGGCGCGGGCTCGATCTCTCGGAGGTCGCCGGCCGTCCCGTGGACGCCGTGATCGCGACCCGGTTCCCGAGCTACGCCGTGAGACACGACAACAAGATCGTCTGGCTCATCCACCAGTACCGCCAGGCCTACGACCAGTTCGGGACTCCCTACAGCGACTTCACGGCTTCGCGCGAGGACCGGAGAACGCGCGAGGCGATCGCCGAGATCGATCGCGTGGGCCTGACCGAGGCGCGGCGCGTCTTCGCCAATTCCGAGAACGTCGCCGCGCGCCTTCGGAGATTCAACGGGATCGCGAGCCAGCCTCTCTACCATCCGCCTCCGATGGTGGGCCGCTACCGGTCGGGACCCGCCGGAGACTACGCGCTGACCGTCGGCCGCCTGGACGCCTGGAAGCGAGCCGAGCTGCCGGTCGCGGCGCTCGTTCACGCCCCCCGGGCGCGTCTCGTGGTCGTGGGCCGCGGGCCCGAAGAGGAACGGTTGCGCCGGCTCGCGAAGGAGCTCTCCGTGGAGGAGCGCGTCCGGTTCGTGCCGAGCGTGGACGAGGAAGGGTTGCTCGACCTGTACGCGGGAGCGCGGCTGGTTCTCGTGACCCCCGCGGACGAGGACCTGGGCTACGTTCCCCTCGAGGCCTTCCTGTCGGGAAAGGCCGTCCTGACGACCGACGACGCGGGCGGCCCGCTGGAATTCGTGCGCGACGGCGAGACTGGTTTCGTCGTTCCCGCGCGGGCGGAGACCCTGGGCGCGGCCCTGCGGCTCGCCTGGGAAAAGCCCCAAGCGCTCGCAGAGATGGGGGAGAGAGGACGGCGGAGAGCTGCCGCCTTGAGCTGGGACGCTACGGTCTCGGCGCTGCTCTCGGCGGCGGGGCTCGCGTGACCGGTTCCCTCGAGGAGGCGCTCCGGAGCCTGGCCCGGGACACTGGCCGCGAGCTTGCGGATCTCGGCGTGCGCGCCGAGGACGAGAAGTGGATCCGGGAGCACGCCGACACGATCGCGAGTCTCGCGGGCCGGCGCCGTCGCCCCCGGCTCGCCGGCTTCTTCTATCGGCTGGCCCGGAGGGCCGCCCGGACGGCGAGGTAGCCGGCGAGAATCCCGTCTTCGAAGTTGAACTCGGGATTGGCCGCGAGCGCCGGGTGGTCGTGCGGCTGGAAGAGATCGTCCCCGGTGACGCCGGGCAGGATCCGCGCGCCAGCTCGAGGAGACGCCGGCGCTGCGCCTCGATCATCTCCTGGAGAAGGTTCTCGACCCGCGCGGCGTCGGGATTCATCGCGCGATCAATATAGCCGAGTGACGGAAGGCAGGCCCTCCGGCTCGGACCTTCCCAACAAAAAAGGCCCCGCGAGGGGCCTTCTCGATGATCGGGGAAAACGAGTTACATCTTCTTCTTGGTTTCGGTCGTGGTCGTCGAGGGGTGGTCGAAGGCGCCGACACGTCGACGTGGTCTCGGTGCCGGTCATCGCCGTGCCGGTCGTGGCCGTTTCGGTGGTGGTGGTCGTCGTCGCCGTTGCCGTGGTCCCGGTCTCCTGAACGACCGCCGGCTGCTGCTCGGTCGTCGTGGTGGTCGTGGTGGCTTCTTCCTTCTTCTGGCAACCGGTAACGAGTGCCGTACCGATTACGGCGGCCAGGCCCAGGGTCACGAGCTTCTTCATATCCCTCATCTCCTTTTTTTTACTGAGCATCCCCACTACGCGAAAAAAACTCCCGCCAGTGGAAAAACGAGGCAGCATCATATCCCAATCGCCCGGGCTGTCAACAGGCCTCGACGCGCGCCGTTTGAGCGGTTATCGTTGCGGGCGGGGACGCCCGGAAGGCGGACCTTCCATCGGAGGCCAGAGGACATGTTCGAGGGGTTGGGAGAGCGTATCCAGGGCGTCTTCAAGGAGCTTCGGGGCGAAGGGCATCTGACTGAATACCACCTGGAATCCGCCCTCCGCCAGATCCGTCTCTCGCTGCTCGAAGCCGACGTCGCGCTGCCGGTCGTCAAGCAGTTCACCGAGCGGGTCAAGGAGCAGGCCGTCGGCTCCAGAGTGATGCAGAAACTCTCGCCCGCCCAGGAGGTCACGCGGATCGTCCGGGATGAGCTCATCGGCTTGCTCGGCGGAAAGATCGCGGATCTCGACCTCTCCGGGCGGCCGGCGGTGGTGGCCCTCGTGGGTTTGCAGGGCTCGGGAAAGACGACGTCGGCCGCCAAGCTCGCGCTTCACCTGAAGTCCCGAGGCCGCTACCCCCTGCTCGTGGCGGCCGACCTCTCGCGTCCCGCGGCCGTCTCGCAGCTGAAAACGCTCGGGCGGCAGATCGGCGTTCCGGTCTTCTCTCCCGAGAGCGCCCGCGACCCGGTGGCCCTGGCGCGCGAAGGAGTCAAGGAAGCCAGATTGACCGGACGCGACACGGTCCTCGTGGACACAGCCGGCCGCCTCCATATCGACGAGGACCTGATGCGGGAGATCCGAGCGGTCGCGGAAGCGATTTCTCCGCAGGAGACACTGTTCGTCGCCGACGCGATGACCGGGCAGGACGCCGTGCGATCCGCCGCCGGCTTCGCCGCGGTCCTGCCGTTGACCGGAATCATCCTGACCAAGACCGACGGGGACGCCCGCGGCGGCGCGGCCCTCTCCGTCGTATCCACGGTCAAGGCTCCGATCAAGTTCGTCGGCGTCGGGGAGAAGCCCGAGGATTTCGAGCCCTTCCATCCCGACCGGATGGCGTCCCGCATCCTCGGGCTCGGCGACGTCCTGACGCTGATCGAGAAGGTCGAAGCGCAGGTGGACGAGTCCGCCGCGCGCCGTCTGGCAGAGCGGTCGGGCGCGGGCGACTTCACGCTGGAAGACCTGCGCGACCAGCTCGCCTCCGTCAAGAAGATGGGGCCGCTCTCGAGCCTGATCGACATGCTGCCCAGGGGAGGGGCTTTCCGCGGGCTCTCGGACCCCGGGACCGTGGACGAGAAATCGCTCGTCCGCGTGACGGCCATCATCGACTCGATGACTCGCGAGGAGCGCCAGTATCCTCAGATCCTGAACGGGTCGCGCAAGAAGCGCATTGCCTCCGGTTCGGGCACGGCCGTCTCGGAGATCAACCGCCTGATCAAGCAGTATCAGCAGATGCGAAAGCTGATGAAAGTCGCGGGGAAAGGAGCCCGAAAGCTGGACCTGTCGAGGCTGCCTCTCCCCGCACCGAAGGCCTGAATTGCTGTAGAATGCCCGGCTCTTGACTGAGGAAAGGACGTCCTTGAAATGTTGAAAGTCCGATTGAGACGCATGGGCGCGCGCAACCGCCCGTACTACCGGATCGTGGTCTCCGATTCGCGCCTGACGGCCAGGGCCAAGGTGCTCGAGGAGCTGGGCTCCTATGACCCGGTCGCGGGTCCTGATTCGTTTTCCGTCAACCGCGAGCGGGCGAATTACTGGATCGGCCGGGGCGCCTCCGTGTCGACGACGATCCGCTCTCTCCTGGCCCGGCCGGAGCCCGTCGCGAAGCCCGCATGACGGCCGGGCGGATTCCCGAGGGCGCGCCCTTGAAGCGCCTCATCGAGTCGGTCGTGCGCCGGCTCTCCGACCACCCCGCGGAAACGCGCGTGATCGAGGTGGCCGAGGGACGCGGAACGCTCTTCGAGATCTCCGTCCCGGAGGCCGACCGCGGGCGCTTGATCGGACGCGAGGGCCGCACGGTCCGCGCCCTCCGCGCGTTCGTGGGCGCCGCTGCCGCGGCGCGCGGCAAGAAGGTGAACATCCGAATCCGCGACTGATGAAGTCGAGAGTCAAGAGTCGAGAGTCGAGAGTTCGGACACGCAGGGTCGCCATCTCTCGATTCTGAAGTCTTGACCCTTGACCCTCGACTCTCGACTTCCGCGCTGATCGCCGTCGGCGTCGTCGGCCGTCGCCACGGCCTCAACGGCGAGGTTTCCGCCGAGCCTCTCGAGAATCTTTCCGGCCTCTTCGAGCCGGGCACGCGCTTGACCTGGAAGTCCGGGGATCGCGTCCGGGAACTGACACTGACTGCGTGTCGGCAACATGGGAAGCGACTGCTTCTCTCCTTCGAAGGAATCGAGGATCCGGAGGCGGCTCGCGGGCTGACGGGAGGGGCCCTGTGCGTCCCGCGCGAACGGCTGCCGCGAATCGCGCCGGATTTCTACTGGACTCACGAGATGAAGGGCTGGCGCTGCGAGGACCCAGCGGGCGGGACGCTGGGAGTCGTCGCTCTCCTCGAGGAGAGTCCGGCGGGTCCTCAGCTGACGCTCCAGACCCCCGGAGGCAAGGAAGCGCTCGTTCCGTTCGTCCGGCCGATGGTCATGGAGATCGATCGCGAAAGGAAACGGGTCGTGCTCGACTTGCCGGAAGGACTGTTGGACCTCTGAAGTTCCAGATTCCAGGTTCCAGATTCCAAGGGCCGCGGGTATTGCCATCTGGAACCGGGAATCTGGAATCCCGGTAAGCTCTCCTGCTCATGAACATCGAGATCCTGACAATCTTTCCGGAATATTTCCGGTCTCCGCTGGCGGAGAGTCTCCTCGGCAAGGGGATCGCTTCGGGACTGCTCGAGGTGGCCGTGACCGACCTGCGGCAATTCTCGGCCGACAAGCATCACAAGGTGGACGATGAGGCGTTCGGGGGGGGGCCCGGGATGGTCATGACCGTTCCGGCTGTGGCGGCGGCCGTCGAGGCGCGGCGCGGGAGCCCTCCGGCCTGGTCGGTGCTCCTGACACCCGACGGGCAACGGCTCGGCCAGGCGATGCTGGCGGATCTCTTGGTGCGCGGCCGTCTGCTGCTCTTCTGCGGCCGGTACGAAGGGATCGACGAGCGTTGCCGGGATCTGGGCCTCTTCGATCAGGAGATTTCCCTGGGAGACTTCATCCTGCCCGGCGGGGAGGTTGCCGCGCTCGCGTTGGTGGAGACCCTGTCGCGGCTCGTCCCGGGGGTCGTGGCGAGAACGGAATCCGTCGAGCGCGAATCCTTCATGCGCCAGCGCCTCGACTACCCGCACTACACGCGCCCCCGTGAGTTCCGCGGGCTCACGGTCCCCGACGTGCTCCTGTCCGGCAATCACGCCCGGATCGAACGCTGGAGGCGGGCCCGCGCTCTGGAGGCGACCAGGAAGAAGAGGCCGGATCTGCTGGTGGAGCGTCCGGAGGAGCCCGGCGAAGCGGACGAGTAAGGTGTCAGGGAAGAGGTGTCAGGGAGAATGCAGGTGCCAGGTTTCAGGGACGGGGGCCCTTAACCTGACACCTGGCACCTGACATCTGATACCTGCGTTTCACCTGACACCTACAACCTGGCACCTCCGATTTGCTACGCCGGGACCTCTTGGCTATACTTCGCGATTCCGCTGAATCGTGTCCGGTCGTCTGGAGGAGTACTGTCATGGCCGATATCTTGCTGGAAGTTGAAAAGCCGACGCTGCGCGCCGATCTGCCCGAGTTCTCTCCTGGAGACGCTGTTCGGGTGCATGTCAAGGTCCGCGAAGGAGAGAAGGAGCGCATCCAGATCTTCGCCGGCGTCGTGATCGCCCGGCGGGGCGGAGGCGCCCGCGAGACCTTCGCCGTCCGCAAGGTCTCGAGCGGGATCGGCGTCGAGCGGGTCTTCCCTCTCCACTCTCCCGTCATCGACCGCATCGAGGTCGAAAAAAAGGGCTCGGTGCGTCGCGCCAAGCTTTACTATTTGCGCGGCCGCAAAGGAAAGGCCGCGCGCATTGACGAGAAGCGGACCGAATAACTCCCGTTCCCCACGTCATCGGTGAACGCCGATCCTCTCGGCGCGCTGTTCGCCGAGCTCGGCCGCCTTCGCGAGCTCGACCGCCTCGAGCAGGAGTTGCGCCGTCGCGGCTATCTGCTGGTCGCCGGCGTGGACGAGGCCGGCCGGGGCGCGCTCGCCGGCCCGGTCGTGGCCGCCGCGGTGATCCTGCCGCAGGGCTGCGTGTTTCCGGGGCTGGACGACTCCAAGAAGGTGGATGCCACCTGCCGTCAGCGGCTGGACGTGGAGCTGCGCCGCTGTGCTCTCGCCGTCGGAGTCGGGGTCGTGAGCGCTCAGGAGATCGACAGCCGGAACATCCTGCGGGCGAGCCTCCAGGCCATGCGGATCGCGATCGCGGCTCTGCGGCCCGAGCCGGACGCGATCCTTCTGGACGCCGTCTCGGTCCCGGGCGTGCGCCGCCCACAGCTTCCGATCGTCCACGGCGACGCGCTCTGCTCATCGATCGCGGCCGCGTCGATCATTGCCAAGGTGTACCGGGACAGGCTCCTGGAGGAGCTCGGCTCGCGGTACCCTGCGTACGGGTTCGAGCACCACAAGGGATATGGAACTCCGGAGCACTGGGATGCGCTGCGGCTGGCGGGCCCGTGCCCCGAGCACCGGCTGACGTATCACGGAGTCGTCCTGGACGCGTCGGGATTGCCACGACCGTTGCCCGGATATTGCGAGCCGGAGTGATTCACGAGAGACATTCGGGCGTGCTCCTTTCGATCGCTTCGGGCGCTAAATCCTTTGCCCGCAGTGACGTGCGGGTGTTTGTGTCGTCCATGTCCGAGCCATCCGAGTTAGAATTTCACCAGTGCTGACGCGCGACCAACACCTTCGTTCCGCCGAGAAGCAGATCGCCAGGGGCAAGTTCGACCAGGCCCTGAAGGACTACCTGCGCATTCTCGACGACAATCCCCGGGACATCTCGACCCTGAACAAAGTCGGCGACCTGTACGTGCGCATGAATCGCGCCGCCGATTCGATCCCGTTCTTCAAGCGGATCGCGGAGGTTTGTTCCCTGGACGGGTTCTTCCTCAAGGCGATCGCGATCTACAAGAAGATCAACAAGATCGACCCGGCCCGCCTGGATGTCTACGAGCGCCTCGCCGACCTGTACACGAAGCAGGGGCTCTCTCAGGACGCTCGCACGCAGTATCAGGTGCTGGCGGACCATTATCAGAAGAACGATCAACCGCAGCAGGCCATTGCCGCCTACAAGAAGATGGCGGCCGTCGACCCCAACGACATGAAGATCCAGGTCCGGCTGGCGGATCTCTACCGGAGCGTGAACCAGCTCGAGGACGCGGTGATGCAGTACGGCCTCGTCGGCTCGATGCTCCTGCGCCGCGGCGCTCAGGACGAGGCGGGGGCGGTCTTCCAGAAGGCTCTCGAGCTTTCGCCGCAGGACGCCGCCGCGCGCAACACGCTCGTGCGGTCGCTTCTCGCCCAGAAGAATCCCGCCGCGGCCCAGGCGATCCTGAAGGCCGCCCCGCGCACCGCCGACACCCTCGCGCTGACGGCCGAGGCGCAGTTCGAGCTCGGACAGAAACTGGACGCCGTGCGAACCGCCGAGCAGGCCCTCGCGCTGGACGACACGCACGCGGGGGCCCGGCTGGCGTTGTGCCGGGCGCACCTGGCGGAATCGGACTTCGAGGCCGCTCTGGCCGACGTGTCGCCGCTCGTGGATGCCGCCACCGCCGCGGGAGACTTCGCGCGGGCCGCGAGCTATCTCTCGACGATTCTCCAGATCGAAGAAGCTCATCGCGACTCCCTCCAGAAGATGGCGGAGGTCCGGGAGGCGGAGGGCAACGCGCCCGAGGCGGCGCGGCTGCGCCTGGCACTGGCCCGGGAAGACGAGCGCCGCGGCAACCTGGAGTCGGCGGCCGAGAATTACCGCCGCGCCGCGTCGGCCGAACCCGGCCATCCGGAGGCTTCCGCGCGGCTGGCCGAGCTCTCGAAGAGAGCCGGAGTCCCGGGCTCCGTGCCCCTGGCGGAAGTGCCGCCGGAGATGGTCGTGGACCTGGACGAAAAGCTCATCCAGCCTCCGGCCGCGCCGCCGCTGGCCAGCCCCGCACCGGCCTTCGTGTCGTCGGGGTCTCCGGAGGAAAGGGAGCTGGAGGCCCTCATCGTCGAGGCCGAAATCTTCGCCCGCTACGGGCTGACAGACAAGGCGGTGGAAAGGCTGCGCGTGGTCGTCCGCAAGCGTCCGGAGCTGATCAATGCGCGCGAACGCCTGCTCGAGCTGATGAAGGCCTCGAGCAACCCGGCCCTGGCTCAGGAAACCGAGTCCTTCGCCGATTTCTACCGCCGGCGGGGTGAGAGCGACCGCGCCGAGGCGACGCTCGCCCGGTTCGGAATCCCCGCCGCCGGCCCGGCGCCCCGCACTCCGGCGCCGGCGGAATCCTTCGAGGAATTCCCGGTCGAGCCCCACCCGGCTCCCGCCGGCGAGTTCCTCGAGGACTTCGGGTCCGAATCGCTCGCTTTCGAGCCGGAAACGATCGCGGGCCCGCCCCCGCCCTCGACGGCCCGCCCGCTGGAGCCTCGTTCTTCTCTCCGGGCCTCCGAATCGGAATCCATCTCCCACGAGGGGCTGGACTCGCTCCTTCAGGAAGAGATGCGAAAGGCGGGCGGCGCTCCGTCGCCACCCTCCGCGCCCGCTCCTTCCCTGGACGAGCAGAGCCTCTTCGCCGACGAGCAGAACTTCTTCAACCTGGCCGAGGAGTTGGAGAAGGATCTCGCGGAGCAGGCGCCCGCCGCGAACGCTCCGGCGATGGCGGGGCCGGAAGGCGAAGCGTCCCTCGAAGAGATTTTTCGCGAGTTCAAGAAGGGAGTGGAGCAGCAGCTCTCCGCCGAGGACTACGAGACCCATTCGAACCTCGGCATCGCCTACAAGGAGATGGGCCTGATCGATGAAGCGATCGGCGAGTTCCAGCTCGCCAGCAAGGACCCGGGACGGGCCGTGGAGTGTTGCAGCATGCTGGGTCTCTGCTTCCTCGAGAAGGGAATGCCCCAGCTCGCCATCAAGTGGTACCGCAAGGGGCTCGAGACTCGGGACATCAAGGAGGCGGAAACCATGGGGCTCCTCTACGACCTCGCGGGCGTCTATCAAGCGACCGGCGACATGGACAATGCCTACAGGACGTTTCTCGAGGTCTACGGGCTCGACGCCGGTTTCCGCGACGTTGCGGGGAGAATGCGGGAGCTGGAAGCCGTCAAGAAGAATTGACGATCGGGTGATCGGGTGATCTGCCATTGACCGGAGCCCCGATCACCCGATTGCCTGTTTCATGACTGAGCCGATCCTGGCCGTGCGCGACTTGACGGTGGAACTCCCCATCGGGGGAGAGTGGCGGCCGGCGGTCAATCGCGTGAGCTTCGATTTGCACGAAGGGGAGTCGCTCGCCGTGGTCGGCGAGACGGGATGCGGGAAGACTCTGCTCGGCCGGGCGCTCATCAACCTCGCGCCGGAGGAGGCTCGCGTTTCCGGAACGCTCGTGTACCGGGGACGGGATCTGCTCCGCTTGACGGAAGCCGAATGGGGAAGGGTCCGCGGCGGCGAGATCGCGTTCGTGTTCCAGGAGCCGGCGGCCGCCCTCGATCCGGTGCAGCCCATCGGGGCCCAGATCCTCGAAGCGGTCCGGCTGCACCGCGCGAGCGGCTCGCGGGAGGCGCGGGAGATCGCCCGGGATCTTCTGGCCGAAGTGTCCTTCCCCGATCCAGAACGCGGGCTCGGCGAATATCCCCACCGGCTGTCCGGCGGCCTGAAGCAGCGCGCCCTGCTGGCGATGGCGCTGGCGGGGAATCCCGCGATCCTCGTCGCCGATGAGCCGACGACCGCCCTCGATGCCACGGTCTCCGCGGAAGTCCTCGAGCTGCTCGACCGGCTTAGGCGGGACCGCGGGCTATCGCTCCTGTTGATCACGCACGACCTCGGTTCCGTCGCTCGCCACAGCGACCGCACGCTCGTCCTCTACGCAGGGCGCGTAGCCGAGGAGGCGGCGACGGCGGATCTCTTCCGGTCGCCCCGCCACCCTTACACGCGGGGCTTGCTCGACTGCGTTGCACGGATCGGGACTACGGGCCCTCCGGGGACGGGGCGCTTCCGGGCGATTCCCGGAGCGGTCCCGGATCTGGCTTTTCGCCCGGCGGGCCGCTGTTCCTTCGCGCCGCGCTGCCCGGATCGTTTCGCCCCGTGCGAGCTGTCCGAGCCCGCGCTCTACGCCGCCGGCAGCGGGGCGGCCCGCTGCTTCCTGTACGGGCCGAGGGAAGCGCCGTGAGCTCGCCGGACGCCCTGCTTCGCGTCGAAGAGGTCACCAAGACGTACCCGGTCCGGCGCGGGGTCTTCGGGACCTCGACTCGACGCCTGACCGCGGTGAACCGGGTGAGTCTCGCCGTCCGCCGGGGCGAGACGCTGGGCCTCGTCGGAGAATCTGGAAGCGGCAAGACCACCTGCGGCCGCCTGATCGCGCGGCTGGAAGAGGCGGACTCGGGGCGCATCTGGTTCGAGTCGGAAGACTGGCTGGCGCTCTCAGGCAAGGAGCTCCGCCGCCGCCGCCGCGACCTCCAGGTCGTCTTTCAGGATCCCCAGACCTCGCTCAATCCCAGAATGACCTGCGCGGACCAGATCGCCGAGCCGCTGCGAGTGCAGGGACTCGCGACGCGGCGCGCGATTCCCGGGCGCGTCGAGGAGCTTCTGGCCGAGGTCGGCCTTTCCGCCGAGGCCGCTTCCCGTTTTCCGTCGGAGCTCTCCGGAGGGCAGCGGCAGCGGATCGCCATCGCGCGGGCCCTGGCCACCCGTCCGAAATTCCTCGTCTGCGACGAGCCGGTCTCTTCGCTGGACGTCTCGGTGGCGGCGCAGGTGATGAACCTGCTCGTCGACCTGCGCGAGAGAAAAGGCCTCTCCTATCTCTTCATCTCGCACGATCTCGCCGCCGTCGAACGGATCTCCCACCGCATCGCCGTGATGTATCTGGGGCGGATCGTCGAGGAGGGTCCGGCGCGGCTGGTGACGTCGCACCCTCTTCATCCGTACACGGCGGCGCTTCTCTCCGCGGTGCCGGAGCCGGATCCTTTCTCGGGGCGTGCCCGCGTCGTTCTGCCGGGCGAGCCTCCTTCGCCGGCGGATCCTCCGCCCGGCTGCGCCTTTCATCCCCGCTGTCCGATCGCGCGCCCCCGATGCCGGGAGGAGATGCCGCCGCTCTTTCCGCTCGCTTCGGGCCGGGCGGCCGCCTGTTTCTTCCCGGGCGAGCTCCAGGTCCAGGCAGCCGGGGCTGGTTTATGATGCCGCCGGTTCCTCGAAGAAGAGCTCCGGGCGGGCCAGCCGGGAGAAACATTTGTCCCCGCGGTTGCGTAAGAAGCTTGACGAAGGAGTAACGGAATGAAGAGGTTCCCAAATCGGTGGACCGCTCTGCCCGCCGCGGCGGCGATCGCCCTCGCGGCGCTTTCCACGGCTGCCGCGGGGCAGGAAACGCCGGTGGTCTCGGCCCGGTCCGGTCACCGGCGCGTCCAGGAACTGCCTCCGCCCGTCCAGGGAAGCATCCCCCTCTCGCTCAACCAGGCGATCGGTCTCGCGCTCTCCAACAATCAGGATTTGAACGTGACCGTCAACGCCGCCGAGTCCACGCGGTACTTGCTCGTCGAGGCCGAGGGCATCTACGACCCGCTCCTCACGGCCTTGCTCTCACGCTCGCACATTGAGCAGCCGGCCACGTCCGCGCTCTCCGGGGCTCTCGTGAACACGACCGATTCGTCGGATGCCCGCTCGCAGATCAGCCAGCTCGCCCCGACGGGAGGCGTCTTCGCCCTCGGCTTCACGGCAAACAGGACGACGAACAACTCCTCGTTCAACTTCGTCAATCCCTCCTACGCGAGCGGCCTGATGCTCTCGATGAACCAGCCCCTCCTGCGCAACTTCGGCCCCAAGACGACGACGTGGTTGATCCGCATCGCGCAAAACACGCGGGACTCCTCGTACCAGGATTTCGTCCGCAGCGTGCAGGCGACCGTCAACTCGGCCGAGCAGGCATACTGGGATCTCGTGTACGCCCTCCAGAACCTCGAGGTGAAGAAGGAGTCCCTGCGGATCGCCCAGGACCTGAACCGGATCACGCGGATCAAGATCGACGTCGGCTCCCTCGCGCCGATCGAGATCACGCAGACCGAAGTCGGGATCGCCACGGCCGAGCAGGAGATCATCACGGCCGAGGGCCTGATCGGAACCGCGCAGGATCAACTGACGCGTCTCCTGAACGTGGATCCGGTCCGGTGGTCGGTTACTCCGATCAATCCGACCGATCAGGTGCGGGGAGAAGACGTCCAGATTCAGGTCGAGGAGGGGACGAAGACCGCCCTGGCGCGCCGCCCCGAGGTTCTGTCGCTCGCCTACTCCGTGAACTCGGACCAGATCCGGTATGACTACTACAAGAACCAGGTTCTGCCGGGGTTGAACCTGACCGCGAGCTACGGGAACCCGGGCATCGGGGGGACGACGCACGATCCGGACACCGGCGCGATCATCTCCACGGGAGACTTCTCGGACGCCTGGCAGCAGGTCATCGACCGCAAGTTCAAGAACTGGTCGGTCGGCTTGAATTTCTCCTATCCGATCCTGAACCGCGCGGCCAAGGGCGCCTACGGCGCGGCCAAGTACGCCTGGGAGTCCGACAAGGCGCGCCTGACCACGGCCGAACAGGACATCGTCGTGCAAGTGCGGGCGGCCGCCCGGGCGATCGACACGGCCAGCCGCTCGATCGTCGCGGCCTCGAAGGGACGCGAGCTCGCCGAGAAGAATCTCGACGCGGCCAAGAAGAAATACGACAACGGGATGTCGACCTCCTTCGAGGTGACGCAGATCCAGCGGGACCTCTCCGACGCGCGAACGAAGGAGCTGCAGGCCCTGGTGATCTACCGCAAGGCCGTGGCCGCCTATCACTTCGCGACCGCCGACAACCTCGATTGGAAGGGAGTTCAGGTCGAAGGGCTGCCCGAGACGAACCCGCCTTCCACCGCCATGACGGCGGAACGGCGTTGATGGGCGCGAGCGAGATCCCGATCCCGCCGTCCTCCGAAGCGCGATCCTCCGACTCGGGCCTGGCGCGTCTTCCGGGCGTTTTCTTCTCGCCGGTCGCGACCTTCGAATCGATCGCGCGGCGGCCGACGTGGATCGCGCCCCTCCTCCTCTGGACCGCGTTGTCGATCGGCGTCACGGCGGTTCTCCTGCCGAAGATCGACTATGAGCAGTTGACCCGGCAAGCCATCCAGAAACGGGGGCAGACCGTCCCGGAGGACAGGATCGCTTCGATTGTCGAACAGCAGAAGAAGTTCGGCGGCCTCTTCGGGTGGGTGTTCGGCACCGCGTCTCCGGTGGTCGTCAGCCTTCTGACCGCCGTCGTGATCTGGGGAGCCTTCAAGGCATTCGGATGGGATACCCGGTTTTCACAGGCCTTCGGCGTGACGACGCACGCGTTCCTGCCGGGATGTTTGAAGGCGGCGCTCCTCCTGTTCCTGATTACCCGGCAGGAGACCGTGAATCCGCAGGCGCTGGGGGACCTGCTTGCCTCGAACCTGGGCTTCCTGGTGCCGGCCGATTCCTCGAAGCCGCTGCACTCGCTTCTTTCTTCGTTCGACATTTTCTCGCTCTGGTCGCTCGTCCTCTTCGTCATCGGCTTCGCGGCGGCGGCCAGGGTCAAGCGCGGGGCGGCGGCCGGCATCATCGTGACGCTGTGGCTCGTCGTCGTCGCGCTCGGCGTGGGTTGGAACGCGATCTTCTGAGGCGGCCATGCTGATCGACATTCGCGACATCACGAAGGTCTACGAGATGGGGGAGGAGAAGGTCCATGCCCTCTCGGGCGTCACGCTGGGCGTCGAGCGGGGCGAATACCTCGGCATCATGGGCCCCTCCGGGTCCGGCAAGTCCACTCTCATGAACCTGATCGGCTGTCTCGACACGCCGACGTCCGGCTCCTATGTCTTGAACGGCAGCGAGGTCGCCCGGATGACCGACGACGAGCTGGCGGCAATCCGCAATCAGGAGATCGGCTTCGTCTTCCAGACGTTCAATCTGCTCCCGCGCACGACCGCCCTGCAGCAGGTGGAATTGCCGCTCGTCTATTCGGGCCTCTCGCGCCGGGAGCGCCGAGAGCGGGCCGCGCGCGCCCTGGAGGCCGTGGGCCTGGCCGACAGGATGAGCCATCACCCCAACGAGCTCTCCGGCGGCCAGCGCCAGCGCGTGGCGGTCGCCCGCGCCCTCGTCAACAACCCTTCGATCCTGCTGGCCGACGAGCCGACGGGCAATCTCGACTCGCAGACCGGAAACGAGATCATGGCGCTCTTCGACGAGTTGAACTCGCGGGGAAACACGATCGTCCTCGTCACGCACGAGGAGGACATCGCCGCGCACGCCCACCGGATCGTCCGGCTGCTCGACGGCAAGATCCGCGACGACGGCCCCAACTTGCGTCCCGCCCCGCGGCTCGGCGCGGCGGCGCACTAACCGTCGCTCCGCGCTTGCGCGGGATCTGCGCCTGCGGGCGCACCGGCGGGCGGCTCGGCCGGATGCGGCCTCGACCGCCCGCCTGATCCCGCGCTAGCGCTCCGCTCCCGCGGCGCGAGGCTCCTCCCTCCGATTACTCGGGAGACTCCTCGCGCCGCGACCGGGGCCCGGAACGACGATGTTCCGGACATCCATCGGCTTCAGCGAGGGAGAAGGACGAGGGTTCGGGTGGGGCGGCCGTCCATCCGGAAGTAATGGCCGTCGCGCCAGAGGGGGAGAAGGTTGCGGTAGCGGCGGTCGAAGACGTTTCCGGATTGGCCCGTCGTGTGGACGTAGACGCTGCGCGAGAGGTCCGCGAGATCGAGGATCTGGCGGTAGCTCGGCCCGTCCGTCATGGCGAAGGTGCCGTCCCGGCGGTAGGCGCCCACATTCACCGTCGAAGCGTCGCCGCCGGCGCCTGTCTCGAGACTGAAGAAACCGCGCAGGACCGGCACGCGGTCGAAGACGCCGTGAGGGAAGCGGGCGTGATGGAGCCGCTCCCAGGTCCACCCCGAGGGATCTTCGCCGAGCCGATGGCGAAGAGTCGCGACGGCCCGGGAGAGCGTCTGGGACTTGAAGGCCGCGCAGGTCTCCTTGTGAGACGTGCGGACGTCGTCGCACCAGGCGGAGTCTTCCTTGAGCGCGTTGACGAGAAACCGCGAGCGGACGTTGCCGGCCGGCGTGTCCCGGAGCTCGTCCTGCGGCATCTCCGAGAGTTTCGCGTACCAGGCGGCGTAGATCGAGGCGGGCACGGAGCCTGGAGAGAACTCCCGGTTCCAGGTCCGGAGCCGCTCCAGGGCCCGCGCCGACGCGGCATCGGCCGGACTCGTATCGAGCAGCAGCGGCAAGAGATCGGCGGCCTGATACGAGACACGGTCGAGCTGGACCGCGCGGAGCTCTTCCGGCGACCAGGCGGGACGGGAAAGGAGCAGGTCGGTCATGCGCCGCGCGCGGTAAGGCTCCGGCCAGTCGCCCGTGATCGGGTACGGGTAGCGCTCCGAAGCGACGCGGTTGTTGGCCGTGACGATGAGGCCGCGCGGAGGATCGAAAACGCGGGGGAGCTTCTCGAAAGGGATGAAGCCGGACCAATCGTCGGCTCCGGAGCCCGAGACGGGAAGCAGCCCATCCGCGCGGGGGCGGATCGGGATCGTTCCCGTGGCCGTGTAGCCGATGTGTCCCTCCACGTCCGCGTAGACGAGGTTCTGGGCGGGGCACTGGAACCGGGAGGACGCCGCCAGGAACTCGTTCCAGTTGCCGGCGACGTTCAACGCCGCCAGCGCATCCGCCGTCGTGTCTGACGGATCCAGACCGGTCCAGCGCAGCGCCACGGCCGGGCTCCCGAGGGTCCTCGCCCCTTCCAGCGCGTCCGTGACAAGCGGTCCGTGAACCGAGGAGCGGACCTCGAAGACGACGTCCCGGCCTCCGCGCACGCGGATGGTCTCCCGGCGGCTTTCGAACGTCCGCCAGACGCCGCCATGGAAATAGCGCCGGCCGTCTTTCGGGTCGTTCTCTTCCAGGTAGAGGTCCTGGACGTCCGGCTCCAGGCTCGTCAGTCCCCAGGCGATGCGGGCGTTGTGTCCGAGGATGACGTACGGGATTCCCGGCAGCGTCGCCCCGGCCACCGAGAGGCCCGGCGCCTCGAGGCTTGCCAGGTACCAGACTGAGGGCGCTCGCAGGCCGAGATGGGGATCATTGGCCAGGATCGGTCGCTTCGAACGGGTGCGGGAGCCGGCGAGCACCCAGGAATTGCTCCCCGCGGTCTCCGCGCCGAATCCGAGATCGTCGAGGAGAGCGAACCGTTCTGCGATCCGGTGCCAGAGGCCGGGAATCGGGAAACCGGAAACAGGAGTCGTGTTGCGAAGGATCGGCCGGGACGTCCAGTCCTCGTCGCGGAGAATCGTCGGCTCGGAGGGGACCGGCGGAAACAACTCCGCGGCGCTCGAGGCGCCGACGGCCGCCACGAAGCGGGCGCGGCGAATCTCGTTCGCGGCATTGACGGAAGCGAGGTCCCAGGCCATCATCTTGGCCCACGCGAGGCAATCGACGGGGGAGAACGGTTCCGGCGTAATCCGCAAGAGGCGAAACTCGATCGGGAGCGCGGGAGAGGCCGCGAGGAACTGATTGACGCCCGCCACGTAGGCGTCGAGCCCGGCCCGGGTTGCCGGGGCGAGGTTCCGAAGGGCATGCTCGGCCGCGCGCCGGAAGCCCACCGTGCGCAGGAAGCGATCCGTCCTGACGAGGCTCTCCCCCAGGATCTCCGAGAGCCGGCCCGAGCCGACGCGCCGCTGGAACTCCATCTGCCAGAGGCGGTCCCGGGCATGGGCGTAACCGATGCCGAAGATCGCGTCCAGAGGCCGCTCCGCGCGGACCGTCACGATTCCCAGGGCGTCGGTCTCGATCTGAACTCGGCCCGCGATTCCCGCGACGCGTTGGGTGCCGCTCTCCTTTGGGAACGTGGAGCGGACCGCAGCGGCGCACACGATCACGCCGGCCGCGGCCAGGGCCGCCAGAGTCAGGAGCGCCGCGCGCATTCCGACGGCCGGCCGTTAACGGGCCGGTCTTTCGCTCTTCGTGTCGGCGGCTCTTGAAGCCAGCGGGCGGATGATGGACGAGAGAAGATCCGGGCGCGCGTTGTCCCGCTCCAGGTGCGGGTAACGCTCGGGGCCGGCGTAGTCGAGCCGGTACGTTTTCAGGAACTCCCCGTTCTCCACGAGCAGCTCGACCGCGCGCGAGGTGGACCGCTTGATGGCGTCGCGCAGGACCGCGGGGTTCCAGCGGCGGCCGTTGACGGCCACGAGCCTCATTCCCGGCCCCACACCGGCAGCGGCGGCCGGCGATTCGGGAACGACGTCGGGAATCGCGCCATCCTCGCGCACGGAGATGCCGATCGAGTACCGAACGTCGGTGACCTTGTGCGTGTCCTCCGCCGCCCTTAGCAAGTCCGGGATCTCTTCCGTGTAAACGAGCTTCCAGCCGCCCTCCGCGAGACCGGCCAGCGGGGCGTTCGGCCCGGTCGAATCCAGGCGGGTCCTCCAGAAGCTCTTCCAGTCGCGGGGGAGGACCTGGTTGAGCGCCGCGGCGACGTCGTCGAAGGTGTACGGGACGACCTTCGGAGCGCCACTCTCCCCGCCGTGGAAGAGACGGCAGAAATCGTCCAGGCTCTTCCTCCCGCGGCTCTCGCGGCGGATGATCGCGTCGGCTTCCAGCCAGAGAAGCTCGCTCTCCGGATAGAAATCCACGCCCCGCCGCCAGGCCGCCCAGTCCGAACGCGCTCCAAAGAGGATCTGGGCGGCCACGGCCGTATCCTGGAGAGGCCGCCAGGCTCGCCCCTTCTGGTGGTCCATCTCCGCCGCCGTCAGGGCCAGGTCTTCACGGTACTGCTCCGGAGTCTGGAGGCCGCTGCGCGCGGCCAGGACCTGTCCGAGGTACTCGGTCAACCCTTCGTAGACCCAGAGCAGATCTCCGTGCATCGGCTCCTGGAAGCTTCCGATCGCCAGGTCCGCCGGGCGCCGGTACTTTCCGTTCCAGGAGTGCGTCATCTCGTGTGGAAGAAGGTCCGCCATCAACTTGCGGCGATCCGCTTCGACGAGCGATCTCTCGTCCACGCGGTCATCGCTCGATTCGTGATGCTCGAGCCCGAAGTGGGCGGTGTGGTCGGACAGCGTGAGCAGGAAGTCGTAATGCCGGTAGTGCCGCGCCCCGAAGAGAGCCCCGGTCTCGGCGACGAGCGACCGGTATCGCGCTTCGAGCTCGGGGCTTATCTCCAGCGCGGCCTCGCTGTCGGCCGCGATGTCGAGCCGGTGGACGGGAGGCTCCCGGGTCAGTGGCACCGCGCGGAAATACGCTCCGGTCAGGACCGGCGAATCCACCAGCGTCGTGAGCGGGACGGGAGCGAACCGGATCCCTTCCGGAGATTGTCCGGCGGCGTCGAGGGCGCCCGCCCACTTCCACCCTTCCGGCAGCCGCAGAGAGGCCGCGAACGGGATCTCGTCCGGTTTCCGGTCTGCCGGGTACAGCAGGAGCTGGTTCCAGGAGATCAGCGTGAGATTCGAAGTCGCGGAAGCGCCGGAGGAAAAGCCGCCCGTCTCCGCGGGAGAGACATAGTCGAGCGCCGCCTCGACCGACTCCGCTCCGGATGGAACCTCCACGCGGAGCAGATACATGTCCGCGGGGTCCCGCTTCCAGGGAATCGGCTTCCTGTCCGCCGAGAACCGGAGCCCGACCAGGTCCGCGATCGGTCCCGTCGGGCCGTGCTCGCCGGGAATCCACTTCGGATAGGCGAGGGTCAACGGACCCGGCGCCGCCGGAATGGTGAGTTTCGCGTGGAAGATCCTTCGAGGCGCCTCGCGCGCGTCCACCTCGAGCATCACCGGGCGGTTGTCGGCCGCGCGGAGCGAGGCGGCGGAAAGCAGAAGGAATGACACGGCCGGCGCGAAGCGCGGCATCAAAAACGAGGGCCGGCGTTGAAGCCGGCCCTCGCAGGGGTGTTGTTCGAACGGCCTGCGCCGTCCACGTCTGTCGGTCAAGAGCGATCTATCGGATTAGCCCTGGCTCCTTCGCAGCAGCACGTAACCCAACCCCGCCAGCAGCAGTCCGAGCATGAGCAACCCTGATTCGGACAGCGTTGGCACCACGGCTCCCGGCGCGTCGGCGTGAACACCACGGGCGTCGGGGTAAAGCTGGCGGGAGGCGTGTTGGTTGGTGTATTTGTCGGCGTATTCGTCGGCGTATTCGTCGGTGTATTCGTCGGCGTGTTCGTCGGCGTGTTTGTCGGGGTATTGGTCGGGGTGCACTGGATGATCGGCACCGTGTTCGTGGTCGTGCCCGCCACCGGAAGCGGAGTGCCGCCGCCATTCGTGTCAAGGCCTGTGGCGGAGACTTGGTCGACCAGGAGAGTGTGCCGGCCGGATCGCAGGGAGGCGCGGTCTCGTTAATGGTGCCAGCGCATGTATCCCCGGCGGTGCCAAAAGCTGCGAGCGTCGTTACAGGAGTGCCCGCGGGAAACTCACACACGACAGGCGATGGTGGTGCCGCCCGGAAAGGGAACCGTATTCGTAACGGCGAGGGTATTGACGGTGTTGGCAGGGTCCAGGTTCTGGACCGTGAAAGTGCATTGGAACCCGGAACCCGGCGGCACGGTGGGGGGACAGTTCTTGGTGATGGCCAGACCGGTCGTCACGGCCGAGGCGTGGGATAGAAATGCCAGGGGCAAGAGGAATACGAGAAGCACGCACCTTTTCATAGCACCCGACCTCCTTCTTTCGCTGGCAGAGGATTTTAGCACACTTCAAGGGGTGAAACGGGCAGGCTCCGCGTGGGCCCTCCCGCGTCCTCGACTCTTCTTCCGCCCGGAGCCTGAATCAGCCCGTAGGGCAGGCTCAGGGGTCCGGGAGAAACGAGGGAGAGTTCAATGGCGGCTCCGTGTCTTCAGACCGGGCTTCGCCAGGAAGAGTCCGAGCTGGAGGCGGTCGGAGAACCCCAGCTTTCGAAAAATGGCCGTCAGGTGCGCCTTGACCGTTCCTTCGCTGACGAGCAGCCGCCTGGCGATATCCCGATTGGTCGCGCCAGCGCCGATGAGCCGGGCGATCTCGCGTTCACGCCGTGTCAGCAGGGCAAGGCGCCTGTCGGACCGGAGGGCGGCTTCCGAGAGGTCCTCCGGCGGCATCACGTATTGCTCGACGAGCAGCGGGATCAGTCGCCGCTCGGCCCAGATTTCGCCTTCTCGAACGCGCTCGACGGCTTTTCGCAGCAGCGCCGCCCCGATTCCTGTCTCGCAGTAGCCTCGAGCGCCGGCCTTGAGGCTCGCGATGCCCTCCTCGTCATTCGGAGACGGGGAGAGCACGATGACTCGGGCCTTCCGGCTGATGCGGCGAATGATCGAAAGGTCGGTGACCCCGCTCGAATGCAAAAGCTCCATGTCCAGCAGCACAACCTCCGGGTTGAGTCTCGAAATCGTTCGGTCCAGGGATTCCCATCGAGAGACCTCGTGCATGGAATAGGCGCCTTGAAGGTGCGCCCTCACCCGGCCGCCAAGTTCCGTTCGAGGACTCGCGATGATGACTGTCGGATTGGCACACCCCTCCTGTTGTTCATCGGTTGAACGCAGGGGTCCGAGCGCAGAGACGGCAGGAATGTCTCGTGAGTTCATAGGCTGTGGCTTCCTGCACAATGATGAGGCGTCTTCGGGTCAGATTCCATTGGACCTAGGTATGGTTCGACCTAGGTATCGGGTGCGCGGTTCAGGATTTGTTAATTTCTCCGCCAGTTGTCGCGAGATCGGCAATCAACAGACTGCTGAAGAAGGGTGCGGGCGGCGTTGCGAGCTCACCGCCGCAACCGCTTGCGGTGGCTGGCCTTTTGCTCGCGACGCCTTTCGAGCGAGAAGCTTCCTCTGCGAGGAGACTCTCCTGCGCCGCCAGCTGCAGAAGGCCAGTCAGGTCGCCCGCATCCATTTTTCAGGGGCCTGTCAAGCGGCGGGAGTTCAGGGGGAAGCCAGGCAACCTCGGGAGGGGAATGTTAGCCTGCGGGATCCCGCCGCCGCCGGGATGGTGGAACGTTACGAAGCGATTCAGTGACGGCGCTTCGGAGGTCAGGCTGAGGAACATTCTTTATCTCCATGGCTTCGCTTCTTCGCCCCATGGGCGGAAGGTCGAGGCGTTGCGGGCGATCCTTCGACCTCGCGGCTTTCGAATCGTCGCGCCCGATCTGAACATTCCTTCCTTCGAAAGACTCGACTTTCGCGCGATGTCGAGGATTTGCATCTGGGAATTGAAGAAGCACCTTCCCGCGGTCGTCGTCGGCAGCTCGCTCGGCGCGCTCGTCGCTCTCGAAGCCGGCCGGACGGCGCTGGCGGCTCCGCTCGTCCTGCTGGCGCCGGCCCTGGGTTTCGGCGGCCGGTGGGTCGAGAAGCTGCCGCCGGGCGATGCGCTCGCCTTCTTTCATCATGGAGAGGAGAGAGAGGTGCTCATCCACCGCCGTTTCTTCGAGGACATGGCTCGCGTGGACGCGGATGAGCATCCGCCTTCGACGCCGGTGATCGTGATCATGGGACAGCGCGATGAGAGCGTCCCGGTCGAAATCGTCCGGGGCGTCTGGCGCCGCTGGCGGGAGTCCGGAGGTCTCCGTGAAGGATCGCGTCTCGTGGAAATCCCCGAAGGCGACCACGGACTGACAGCGCACGTGGACCGGATCGCCGAGGAGATCCTCGCCGCCGCGCAGATGCGGAGTCCTTAAACGATTGTCCGAAATGCCTGGTGGCGCTCCGAATGAGGGGCCCGCGACGACGGACCAGGACCGAGGGGCTAGTATCGTCGGATGGTCCTCGGCGGCATGGGGCTCTTCCTTCTGGAAGCGGGGGCGGGAACGGCCCTGCTGCTCCTGTTTTTTCCACCGCGGACTCTCGGAAAGGGGTTCTTCTCTCTTCACGGGGTCCTGGCTTTCCTCTTCCTCTCACTCGGCGCGCTGGTTCGGCCGGTGGGGCTGCCGTCCACCAGGACCGGAATCGCCGCCGTTTTGCTCCTGCTCTACGCGGGCGCGGCTCAAGCCGGCCGGGCGCTCGCGGCCCGGCCGGTTCTGGCGGCGGGGGCCGTGTTCGCTGCTTCGGCTCTCTGGAGCGTCGCGCTCCACGCCCCCCGCCCGGCGGGAGACGCCTGGACGGCGGCCGGGGCGATGCTCGGAGGTCTCTTTTTCGGAGCCGTCCTGTTGACGATGAACCTCGGCCACTGGTATCTGATTTCTCGTTCCCTTCCTTTCCGGCTGCTTGCGCGGGGGGCGGCCCTTTTTGCGGCGCTGGCGGTCTCGCGTGCCGCGCTGCTCGCCGCCGCGGTCCTGGTCGCGCCCGCAAGAGAGGCCCTCGCGCCGCTCCTGTCGCTGGAGCAGGACGCGCTCTTTTTTCTTTTCCGGGTGCTCTGGGGGATCGTGGGACCCCTCGCGCTCTCCTATTTCATCTGGAAGACGGCCGACATGAAATCCAACCAGGCGGCGACGGGTCTGCTCTACGTCGCACTCGTCTTCGTCCTGATCGGCGAGCTGCTCTCCTCCTATCTGACCGTGGCGACGGGCTTTCCCGCATAGAAATCGCGCCGCGACCGGGGCCGGGAACGATTCGGATACATTCAGCCGCGTGAAGGCGCGCCACTATTGTCCCGATTGCATGGCGAGGCGCGAGCATGCCGTCGGAGAGGAGGGATCGTTCGTCTGCGGCAAGTGCGGCCGCTCTTACTCCGTGAGCTTCTCGGGCGTTCTCGGGGAGCACGGGGTCGAGCGGTGCGCCTTCTGCGGCAACCGCGCCTTCTTCCTCCAGAAGGACTTCGATCAGCGACTGGGATGTCTCTTCATGGCGATCTCGCTCGGGATCGCGCTCCTGGTCGGCTGGAAGTGGGGCTGGATCTGGTTCACGCCGGTGCTCCTCGCGACGGTGATCGTGGATTGGATCGTCGCGGCGAGGGTCCGTCCGGTTACCATCTGCTACCGATGCGACGCCGAGTACCGGGACGTCACGACAAACCCTCGCCATCGCGGGTACGACCCGCACGTGGCCGAACGCTACGCGTCGAGGAAGACCGTCCGCGCAATGCGCTGACGATCCTCGACATCTCGCGGCGCATCGACGAGAAGACGGCCGTCTGGCCCGGCGACGTTCCGTTCCGGTGGCGCTCGACCGCGAGGCTCATACAAGGCTCGCTCTTCGAGTCCACCTGCTTCACGATGAGCGCTCACGTGGGCACGCACGTGGACGCTCCCTCCCACGTCATTCCGGAGGGAGAGCCGATCGGTCGCCTGTCGCTCGACGTGTTCGTGGGGCCCGCGCGCGTCCTGGACCTGCCGGGCCGCGGCGAGGTGGGCCCGGACGCGCTGCCGCGCCGGTGTCTCGGGATTCCGCGGGTGCTCTTCCGAACGGGCGGGAAGACCTTTCTCTCGCCGCTCGCGGCGGTGCGTCTCTGCGAGAGGGGCGCCATCCTCGTCGGGACCGACGCCATGTCGGTGGATCCCGAAGACGCGGCAGACCTGCCCGTCCACCACACGCTCCTTTCCCGCGGCGTCGCCGTTCTCGAGAATCTCGATCTCTCCGACGTGGCTCCCGGAGACTATCGATTGGTGGCATTGCCGCTTTTCTTTAAGGAATTAGACGCATCGCCGGTTAGAGCCATACTAATTAAGGAATAGACTCATATAATCCTTATTTATTTCTGAAACGGCCGGCCTCGACACTCCCGAAGGAGGGTCCAAATCGAATCGTCCACCGTTGGACACCGAGGTTTGACATGGGAGAGGGGCGGCGGCTAGTCTCCGCGCCACATGGGCGTCTCGCAGGTTGTCGCGGGGTTTTGCCTGCTGGGAGTGTCGGCGGTTGCCGCCTCGCGTCCGATTGTAGGCAACGCGCCGGGGCGACCCCTCGAAGCCGGCACGGTCGTGGAAGTCTCGTTTAGCGGCGTGCCCGAAAACGCCGAGGAGGTCGAGTTGCTCCTGTCCCTCGACGGGGGACGCCGCGTCGCCGTGCGATTGACGGAGCAGCTCTCGCCGGGCGGCCGTTCCTACTCGTGGCGTGTCCCGAACATTTCGGCGCGGCGGGCATCGCTCGTCCTGCGCATGGGAATCGAAGGGCGCGAGATCGAGGGTCCTCCGAGCGAGCCCTTCGAGATCGTGCCCGACGCCTCGCGGCCGGGCGAGTCCGTCGAGTTGCGGGATGAGGAGCTGTGGCTCGGCGAGAACGACGCGACCCGAGACGCCGGCCCGCTCCCGGCCGCCGGCCTCGACGCCCGGCCGGAGCGATGGGCTCCTCTCGTTGATCACAGCGAATCCATCTCCCAGCAGGACGCGCCGGTTTCCCGCTCCCGCCCGTCCGGACCGGGCGTCCCGGTACCTCACGAACCTTCCCGGTGCATTCCTCTCCAGATTCCGGTTTCGCGGCTCCCCCTGCCCGCTCCTCTGCGGATCTGATCCTTTCTCACGCCGTCAACGCCTGCGGCACCGGCCAGGCCGGTCCGCGCTTGGGCCGCGCCGTCTCCCGAGGAGACGAAAAGAAAGGATCTCGAAAATGAAAACCGGGAAATCCGCATCAGGTCATTCGCGAGTCCGACGCTCGCACACATGTCCAACGTCTCTCCGCCTCGCCCGAGGCTTCTCGGCGTTCTGGTCGAAGCGCGCTTTGCTGATTCTGGCCGGCGTCCTGCGGCCGCGCTGCCCGCGGCGGCGCAGTCGGTCAACAACGCGGCCATGGTGGTGGTCGTGACCGATCCCTCGGACGCGCTCGTGCCCGGCGCCGCCGTGACGGTCACCAACACCGCCACCGGAGCCGTGCGCGAGGCCGCCACCGGCCCCGACGGCTCGGTCACCTTTGCCGCCCTCCCCCTGACCGGCAAGTACAAGGTCGCTGTCGTCCTGGAGGGCTTCACCGCCCACGACGTCACGGACCTCGTGCTCCAGGCCGGTGAGAAGGCCAAGGTGAAGGTCAAGCTCGAGGTCGCCGGGACCAGGAGCGAAGTCACCGTCTACGGCACCGCCGAAGGTGTGCGCGCGGATCCGCATCTCGGCATCTGGCTCTACCCCGAGCGGATCGACGAGACCCCGATCCTCGGCCGCAAGGTGTCGACGCTGCCCCTCCTGAACTCGGCGTTCCGGCAGGGGAAGGGGACCGGAGATCTCTTCGTCAACTCGACGTACTTCGTCACGGGCGTGGGCTCGCGCCGCGCCACCACGTTCACGCTCGACGGCGCGACCAACGACGAGGGGTGGGGCCGCCAGGTGTCGGTCGCCACCATCCCGATCAGCGCCGTCCAGGAGATGGCGGTGCTCTCGGACTCGTTCTCGGCCGAGTACGGCTGGACCTCCGGCGCCGCGATCAACACCGTCACCAAGTCGGGCACGAACGATCTGCACGGCGATGCGCTGTACATGTTCCGTCCGGGCGACTGGCAGGCCAAGTCGTTCTCGACCGATAACTTCTGCCCCGGGTCCGTGTCGAGCTGCGTCACTCCCGCCACGCTCGGGTCCGTCAGCCCGGTGGACATCCCGGACACGCTGAACCAGGGTTCCGTCTCGATCGGCGGGCCGATCGTCAAGGACAAGACCTTCTTCTTCGTCGCGGCAGACTACACGGCCCAGGATCGAACGGCCCAACTCTCGAGCACGCTGCCGGCGTTCGTGCTGCCGGCGGACGGCAGCCTCGAATACACGGGGCACTACCGCCAGACGCTCGTCAACGCGCGGCTGGACCAGAACCTCACCCAGAGCCAGAACCTGATGTTCCGTTTCAATGTCGACCGGTTCTACGACGACAACCCCCAGGACGCCGTGGGCGGCACGAGCGCGCCGAGCGTCGCCCGCAAGTATTCGCGGCGGGCCCTGACGGCCCAGCTCAACCACACGGCGGTGCTCTCCCCGACCCTCTTGAACGAGGCGCGGGTCGCCTACCTCGACAACGATCCCGTCACGCTCTGGGAAGCGCAGGACCTGTCCACCGTTTACACGCGCGCCGGGACCGTGCCGTTCACCGTCGGACAGTCGCGGTCCTCCGACCTCGTCAGCCGCCAGTTCCAGGGCTCGGACACGGTCTCGTGGTCGTTGGGCAAGCACTCGCTCCGCATCGGCGTCAGCGTGGCCCACCACAACTCGGGCGGGACGGGCAGCGAGCCCGGCACCGCGATCCTCGGCACGTTCACGTTCAAGACGTCAACGACCGCGCCCCTGGACCAGCTGACCCTGAACGACGTGCAGAGCTACACCCAGCCGATCGACTTCGGGATCCACAGCTACGATCTCTCGCAGTGGCTCGTCGCCGGGTTCGTGACACGACAGCTTCCGCCTGCACCCCGACCTCACGGTCGACCTCGGGCTCCGCTACGACTATCAGAGCCTGACCGACGCCACGACGAACCTCGCCCCGCGCGTCGGCTTCGGCTGGCACCCGGGAGGCGACCAGCGGACGGCGATCCGCGGCGGCTACGGCATGTATTACACGCAGATCCGGTCCAACGTCGTCGCCAGCTATCTGGTGAACGGGCTGGACGGGCTGACGACCTACACCGCCGTCCCCGGGCAGTTCGGTTTCCCGACCTGCCTCACGTGCGTCCCGATTTCGTTCGATCCGGCGACGCTGCCTCCGTCGCAGTTGCCGGCGCGCGACATCGTGATCCAGGCGGGCCAGCGGGCGTTCTACGAGGCCCAGTTCGCGAAGTACGGGCTGAACTTCGACCTGCTCCCGAACTATCCCGACAAGCTCGTGAACCCCCGCAGCCAGGTGATGTCCATCGGAGCCGAGCGCGAGCTCGCGCGGGGGCTGGTCCTCGGGATGGACTACGTGCACCAGCACCTGAGCGACATCGATCGCACGGTGGACCTGAACGCCCCGGCACCCTTCGATCGCACGGTGCCCGGACAGGTGCGGTCCGTGACCGCGGCCAATGCCACCCGTCCCATCCTGCCGGTCAATGGCGGCGTGCGCCAGGTCAACGTGCTCATGAACCTCGGCGAGGCCGACTACGACGGTCTGCAGACCAACCTCCGCTACCACAGCTCGAAGCTGGATGGCAGCATCAGCTACACGCTGTCCAAGGCGACCAACACCACCGAGCCGGACGGCAACGGCATCGGTCCCAACGACGGCAACATCGCGCGGCTGGGCGAGGTCGAACGCGGGCCGAGCGTGGTCGATCAGCGTCATCGCGGGGTCCTCTCGCTCGCGTACCGGCTGCCTTTCGGCATCGCGGTCGGCACCCTGATCCAGCTCGCGTCGGCGCGTCCGTTCAACGCCACCACGGGCGTGGACAACAACGGCGACGGCGCGAACAACGATCGCCCCGTCGTCGACGGACAGGTGATCTCCAAGTCGGCGTTTCGCGGGAGCCCCACCTCCGAGGTCGCGGCATTCATCGAGGGTCGGGTGAACGTAGGAGGAGGCGCGGCTGTCGTGCTCCGGTTCGAGGGCTTCAACCTCCTCAATAACGGGAACTACCTCGGCCGCGGGCAGACGGTCTACGGCAACACGGCCACGGCGGGCAACACGTTCGGCCAGCTCGCCGCCGTGGGCACCACCGCCTCCGCGATCCCGGCGTTTGCCAACGTCGACCCGCCGCGGATGTTCCAGGTGTCGGCCCGGCTCGAGTTCTGAGCGACGTGCCGCCCGGGGATGCGACCCAACAACCGGAACGGGGGGCCCTCGGGCCCCCCGAGGTCCTCCGCGGTTCGGTCTCCCCGGGGTTTCGGCTTCTCGAAGTCCGGAGCGTCTCGAAACGGTTCGGGTCGCTGCGGGCCCTGGACAACGTGTCCTTCGGCTTGCGCCGCGGCGAGGTCGTCGGGCTCATCGGCCCCAACGGCGCGGGGAAAACGACTCTCTTCGAGTGCCTGGCCGGCGTCCTGCCGGCCGACACGCGGGGACGCGCTCTGGAACGGCCGCCCGGTCGCCCCCGCGAAGCGAAAGGACTTCCTCTTCTACCTGCCGGACCAGATCGCGCCGTGGGCGGACCAGCCCGCCGGCCGGGTCCTGGCGCTTGTCTCCCGCCTCTTCGGCGCGGATCCGTCCCGCGTCGCGCGCCTCGTCAGCGCGCTCGGCCTCTCGCGCTTCCTTTCGGAGAACATCGGTTCGCTGTCGAAGGGGGAGCGCAAGCGCGTGCTCCTCGCCCTCGCGCTCGTGACTCCCCGTCCGGTCCTCCTCTTCGACGAGCCGTTCGACGGCCTCGATCTTCGCCAGGCGCGCGAAGCGGAAGCGGTCCTGCGCGGCGCGGCGCGGGAGGGGCGGACGCTCTTCCTGTCGATTCACCAGCTCGCCGACGCGGGCCGCATCTGCGACCGGCTCGTTCTACTCTCGGCCGGGCGGGTCGTGGGGGAGGGCACGCTGGATGAGTTGCGAGCGAAGACGGGCCTGGCGGACGGAGGGGTCGAGGACGTGTTTCTGGCTCTGACGTAGTTCGGAGGATTCGATACTGGATTTTCGATTTTGGGTTTTGGATTGAAGAAGCTCGCATGATCCCGAGTCGGTCGTGGCGCGCGCTCTTCTCGCTCGAGTGGGGAGAGCTCGTGACCTCGCGCGCGTTCTGGCTCTTCCTGCTGGCGATCGGCCCGCTCGTGGGACAGACGTTTCTCCACGCCGTCTCCCTCTACGCGGAGGCGAGCGGCGCGTCGGGCGGGCCGGCGGCGCTCGCCCAGGGGCTGTCGCCTCTGGACGGCATCTTCGTGCCGGCGTTCGGCGCCTACGACCTCGCGGTGACGCTCCTCTATCCGTTCGTCGCGATCCGTCTCGTCTCGGAGGAGAAGAAAAACGGCGCCGCGAGGCTCCTGCTCCAGTCTCCGGGATCGATCGCCGGCCGCCTCGCCGTCAAGCTCGGCGGGCTCGTTCTCTTCTTCCTGCTCGCCTGGACGGCGGGGTTGCTCGCGCTCCTCCTCTGGGCCGGCGCCGGGGGCCATGTCTTTATGCCGGAGCTCGCGAACCTTCTCCTCGGGCATTTTCTCCGGTTCCTTCTCGCGACCGCCGTCGCCCTGGCCGCGGCGTCGGTTTGCGAGGGGGCGGCCAGCGCCGCGATCGTCACGCTCGCCTTCACGCTCGGCACCTGGGCGCTCGACTTCCTGGCGGCGGGGCGCGGCGGATGGCTCGAGCGCGTGGCGAAGTACACGCCGACGGCGGGGCTGCGACTCTTCGAGCACGGAGAGCTCCGGCTCGCGACCGCGGCCGTTTTTCTGCTGGCCTCGGCCGGCGGCATCGTTTTCGCGGCCGTCTGGCTCGAGTCCTACCGGCCGGTCGCCGGCCGCGTGGGGCGCTCCGCGGCGGTCGTCCTGTTGACGGCGGCGGCGATGGCGGCGGCCTCGACGCTGCGCTGGAGCCTGGGACTTTTCCGAGGACCGCCGCAACTCCTTCTCCGCGCGCCGACGAGGCGGCCCTGCGCCGCATCCGCGAGCCGGTGGAGGTCACGGTGAACCTCGCGCCCGAGGACCCGCGGCTCTTCGACCTGGAGCGAGGCGTCCTCGAAAAGATGCGCCGCGTGATCCCGAGCTTCACGGTGCGCTACGCCGCGCGCACGAGGTCCGGCCTCTTCGAGCGCGGGGGAGAGTACGGCGAGGTCTGGTACCGGGTCGGTCCCCGCCGCGCCATGGTGCGGTCCACGATCGAGGCCGTGGTGCTCCAGAATCTGTACCAGCTCGCGGGAATCCCGCCGCCGGCCCGCGGGGAGGAGCTCTCCTATCCCGGCTATCCGCTGGCGGCCCGGCTCCGCGCCGCGCCGTATCTCTTCTTCGGAGCCTGGCCGCTGGCCGCGGGCCTCGCCTACCTTCGGACGCGCGGCCGATGGAGAAAGAAATGGAAAAGCGTCGCCACGCAAGCCGCGTGATCCCGCCCGCCCTGCTGGCCGTTCTCCTCTTCGCCGCCGCGGCCGCGCCTCCGAAGGAGACCGCCGCGGCGCGGGTGGATCTCTCGAAGGAGAAGGTCGGCGCCGAGCCGGCGGCCTTTGTCGCCGTCGTCGGGAACTGGGTCATCGCCGAGGAAGACGGAAAGAAGGTCGTGATGGTGGACGGCCGGCAGTGGAGGAGGGGCCAGCCCGCCGGGGGCCTCGCCGAGAAGGCGCGGACGATCTACGGCTCCCGCCACGAGGAATTCATCGACAACGTCAAGGCGTTCGCCTACTTCCCGTACGCGGTCGCGGCCGGCATCGAGGACTTCAGGGACGGCGAGATCTCGATGCGGTTCCGCCTCCTCGAGGGGCAGCTCGACCAGTGCGCCGGGATCCTCTTCGACCTGAAGTCCAACGGCGACTACTGGGCGGTGCGGTTCAACGGCAAGGAGGACAACCTCGTGCTCTGGAAATTCCTGTCGGGCAAGCGCAGCTTCGTCAAGAAGGGGGTCCGGGACGTGCCGCTTCCGATGAAGGAGTGGCACGCGATCAAGATCGAGACGAAGGGCGCCACCGTCAGGGGATTCCTCGACGGCGAGGCTCTCCTCGAATACGAGCTGCCCGCCCCGATCTCCGGCAAGGTCGGCCTCTGGTCCAAGACCGACAGCGTCAGCGAGTTCGCGGACTTCGTCGCGGCTCCCGCTCCCGGCGCGGCGCGGTAGGCCCGGTCACGGCGCCGCGAGGATCTTGCAGGCCGCCTCGATCGTGGACCAGGTCCGGGTCGTGCCCGGGATTCCGATGACTTTCTCGGCGACCTCGTTCGGATAGATCAGCCGCTTTCGGTCCCCCCGCCAGAAAGAGAGCGCAAATCGCCCGGCGACCCGGAAGAGGTCGACCTGCCAGTCCTTCCCCTCCGGCCGGCGGATCGGGAGCTCGGGAAGAGTCTTCGGCTTCTTCGACAGCACGGTGACGAACGCCCGCACGTCCGGGCGCGCGGGCGGCCTTGAAAAAGGCGCGCTCCCGGCCAGAGCGAGGATTTCCGCCGCGGGGCAGATCATGACCTCGGTCTCGAAGGGGAGCCGCTTGCCCAGCTCGGCACGGAAGGCGGCGGCGCCGACCGGCTTCTTCACGACGAACGTCCCCGCCGCCCCGATGTTGACGACGCCGAGATGCGCCATGTCCTTCGCGAGAGCCGCCGGCCGGAACGTCCGATGTCCGCCCACGTTGGATCCCCGCAGGAAAACGACCAGGGCCATGCGCTCCTCCGTTTCGCGGCCGCCGGGCTTACTCCGCCGGAGGCTTCCGTCCGGCGTCGAGGGCCTCTTGCCGGCGGTGTTGTCGAGGAGAACGGGACCGACTCGTGGAGATCGTGCAGAGGCGCCGCCTTCGCCTCGAGAACACCGAGCACCGGACAACGGCCCGGCGGCTTCAGTTCTCATGGAGACGTGAAGGGAAGCGTCCGGGCGGCCCGGCGCGCCAGGTCCCAGAGCGGGGCGGGGAAGATGCCGAGAACGAGAATCCCGGCGGCGCAGAGCGACAGGGCGAGGCGGTCGGCCACGGCCATCGGCGGAGGGCCTTCCGGTTCGACGGTTTCCCTCATGTACATCAGGTAGACGACCTTCAGGTAGTAACCGATCGAGATCAGGCTGTTGATGACCCCGATGACAGCCAGCGCGTAGAGACCCCGCTCGATGGCTGCCTTGAAGACGAAGAACTTTCCGATGAACCCGGCGGTCGCCGGGATTCCGGCGAGCGAGAAGAGGCAGAGCGCGAACGCGGCGGCGGGGAAGGGAGAGCGCCGTCCCTCGCCGGCCAGGAGCCCGATGGGGTGGGGCTTCGTCTCGTCGCGGTACAGCGCCGCCACCGCGGCGAACGCGCCGGCGTTGGAAACGAGATAGGCAAAGAAGTAGACGATGACGGCGGCGAGAGAGTCCGTGCCGAAGACGGCGAGCGCGATGGTGACGTAGCCCATGTGCGCGATCCCCGAGTAGGCGAGGAGCCTCTTCACGTCGCGCTGGGCGAGCGCGACGACGTTGCCGAGGGTCATCGAGAGAATCGCCAGCGCCGCGATGCCCGCGCGAAAGCGGTCGGGCATCCCCTCCTGGAAGACGGCCGTCAGGACGCGGTAGAGAACGAGCAGGCTCGCTCCCTTCGGCGCCACGGAGAGGTACGCCACGGCCGGTGTCGGCATTCCCTGGTACACGTCCGGGGCCCATCCATGAAACGGGGCGAGCGACATCTTGAAGCCGAATCCGACGAGCAGGAGAAGGAGAGCGAGAATCACGAGGGGGTCGCCCGCGAGCTCGGGCCGGGCCAGGGCCGCGATCTTCACGCTGCCGCTCTTGCCGAACAGGAAGACGATGCCATAAACGGTGAACGCCGAGCCGAGAGCGCCCGTCAGGAAGTATTTCAGGCCGGCCTCGGAGGAAGCCTCGATCGTGCGGAAGAAGGCGGCGAGGACGTAGAAGCAGAGCGAGAGGGTCTCCAGGCCGATGAAGACGACGAGCAGGTCGAGCCCGCGCGTCATCAGCGAGACTCCGAGGTGGCCCCAGAGGAGCAGCGCGTAGAACTCGCCTCTCTCCTCCCCCGTGCGCGCCAGATACGGTTTCGCCACGAGGATCGCGACGGCGGCCGTCGCGCCGAGGAACATCCCAACGGCCTGCGTCAGCGCCGAGGTTTCCAGCCGGCCGGCGAACGTCGCACCGAGCGGCGCGCGCAGGAGGAAGAAGAGGGACCCGGCGATCCCGGCCAGCGACAGAGTCGCGAACCACCGCCGCGTCGAGGGCGCAAAGGCGTCGAGCAGCACGATGAGCCCGCCCGCGGCCGCCAGCGCGATCTCCGGAGCGATCGCGGCCAGGTCGTCCGGCCCGAACTGGAGGAAGTTCATCGTCAGCCTCGAGCGAGGGCTCTGGAGATCGTGTCGTAGGGGAGGGGTCGGCGGGCGGACCGCCGCATGTCGCGTCCTCGGCGCTGCTGCGGCCGACGACGCTCGGTCGCCCCTCCCGCCCCCCGGTCGTAACCAAAAGAGGCGGGCGCCCAGGGCCGCCCCTACGGCGCGAGGCACCCGCGGCCGAGCGTTGGGCGACCGACGCGCGGACGGCTTCGACGGACGGACCGAGGCGGGAGAGGACGTCGTTGGGCCGGACGCCGATCCAGATCATCAGGACGACGAGCACCGACGCGGCGACGAGCTCGCTCCTGCGGATCTCCGGGATCGCGCGGTTCTCCTCGTGCGTCAGCGGGTTCCAGAAGACCCGCTGGACGAGCGACAGCATGTAGACCGCCGAGAGGATGACGCCGGTCGCCGCCGCGACCGACCACCACCGGTGCGGCGAAGTCCAGGTCCCGACGAGAATCAGGAACTCGCCCACGAAGCCGTTCAATCCCGGCAGGCCGATGGACGACAGCGTCGCGACGAGGAAGAGCGCGGTTGTGACGGGGACGATGCCGGCGATCCCGCCGTACGCCGAGATCTCGCGCGTGTGGCGCCGCTCGTAGAGGACGCCGACCAGAAGGAAGAGCGCCCCCGTCGAAAGGCCGTGGTTGACCATCTGGAGAATCGCGCCGGAGAGGGCCGTCGCCGTGAAGGCCCCGATGCCGACGACCACGAGTCCCAGGTGGGACACCGAGGAGTACGCCACGAGCCGCTTCATGTCCTTCTGCGCATAGGCGACGAACGCGCCGTAGATCACGCCGATGATCCCGAGCACACCGAGCCAGGGCGCGTAACGCATCGCGGCGTCGGGGAAGAGCGGCAGCGCGAAACGCAGATAACCGTACACGCCGAGCTTCAGCAGCACGCCCGCGAGGATGATCGACCCCGCCGTCGGCGCCTCGGTGTGCGCGTCCGGCAGCCACGTGTGCAGCGGAAAGACCGGCACCTTGATGGCGAAGGCGAGCGCGAAGGCGAAGAAGAGGAGCGCCTGCGTCGAGCCGGTGAGATCCAGGCGCGTCAGGTCCGCCAGCAGAAACGACCACTCTCCCGTCTGCGCGCGGTGGCGAACCGCCAGGTAGAGGATCGCGAGGAACATCAGCAGGCTTCCCGCCATCGTGAAGAGGAAGAACTTCATCGCGGCGTAGATGCGCCGCGCGCCTCCCCAGATGCCGATGATGAAGTACATCGGGACGAGCATCACTTCCCAGAAGACGTAGAAGAGCGCGAGGTCGAGCGCGGCCAGGCTCCCGATCATCCCGGTCTCGAGCACCAGGAACGCGACCGAGAAGGCGCGAACGCTCTTCTCGACGTGCGTGACCGAGAAGAGGAGCGACACCGGCGTGAGCAGCGTCGTCAGCAGGATCAGCACGAGCGAGATGCCGTCGATCCCGACCGAGTAGGAGATCCCGAGGGCCGGGACCCACGTCATTTTCTCGGTGAACTGGAAGCCCCCATGCGCGATGTCGAAGCGGGTCCAGAGAGGCACCGACAGCCCGAATTCCAGGACCGACACGGCGAGCGCGAGCCACTTCGCCGCCTTCCCCTGCGACTCCGGAAAGAGGAGCAGCAATGCCGCGCCCGCCGTCGGCAGGAAGATCAGGAGCGAGAGCAGATGCTGGTCGAGGAGTCCGCTCATCCTAGAAGGCTCCGATCACGAAGACCATCAGGGCCACGAGACCCAGAAACAGCGTCAACGCGTAGTTGCGGACGTTTCCGGTCTGCAGAAAGCGAAGGAGATCGCCGGCGAGCTCGACGAGGAACGCGCCCGCGTTCAGGATCCCGTCGATGATCAGGACGTCCACGACCTTCCAGAGCATGCGGGCCAGCCAGTCGAAGGGACGCACGAAGAGCAGGCCGTAGAGCTCGTCGATGCGAAACTTGTCGGCGACGAGCGCGTAGGCAGCGGGGAACGAGGCCGCGATCCGTTCCGCCGGCACCCCCTGCCGCTTCACGTACCAGTTCCTGGCGAGGAGAAGTCCGGCCACGGCGGCGATGACCGAGATGCCCATCAGGAGCCACTCGACGCCTGCGGAAAGCGCGTGCTCGGCGCCCTCGGCCGATGCCAGCGGAAGAAGGATCGGCGAGAGGAACGCCGAGAACCGGTCGGCGTTCTCTCCGAGGACCTTCGGCAGCCCGATCCAGCCGCCGACGAAGGACAGGGCGGCCAGGATCACGAGCGGGACCGTCATCGAAGGCGGGGACTCGTGCAGGTGATGTTCCTGCTCGGGCGTGCCGCGGAAGCTTCCCGCGAACGTCAACGAAACGAGCCGGAACATGTAGAAGGCCGTCAGCCCGGCCGTGAAGAGCGCGACTCCCCAGAGGACGTATCGTCCGTGCTCGAAGACGCTTCCGAGGATCGCGTCCTTCGAGAAGAACCCCGCGAGCGGAGGGATCCCCGCGATGGCGAGCGTCGCGATCAGGAACGTGCGGTAGGTGGTGGGCAGCCTCGACTTCAGGCCTCCCATCTTCCGCATGTCCTGCTCGCCCCCCATCGCGTGGATGACCGAGCCGGACCCGAGGAAGAGGCAGGCCTTGAAGAACGCGTGGGTCAGGACGTGAAACATACCGGCCACGTACGCCCCGACGCCGCACGCCAGGAACATGTACCCGAGCTGCGAGACCGTCGAGTAGGCGAGCACCTTCTTGATGTCGTTCTGCGCCACCGCGATGACGCCAGCGAAGATCGCCGTGACCGCTCCGACGACGGCCACGACGCCCATCGCCTCCGGCGCGAGGCGGAAGAGGACGTTGCAGCGCGCGACCATGTAGACGCCCGCCGTCACCATCGTGGCGGCGTGGATGAGCGCGGAGACGGGAGTCGGTCCGGCCATCGCGTCGGGGAGCCAGACGAAGAGGGGCACCTGGGCCGACTTGCCGACCGCTCCGAGAAAGAGGCAGAGGCAGACGAGCGTGAGATAAGGCGCGTATTTCCCGGGATCGGCGGCGGCCGCCGTGAAGACCCGGTCGAAGTCGAGCGAGGAGAAGAGAGAGAAGAGCCCGAACATGCCGAGCAGGAATCCGAAGTCGCCGATGCGATTGACGATGAAGGCCTTCTTGCCCGCGTCGGCGGCGTACTGCCGCTCGTAGTAATACCCGATGAGGAGGTAGGAGCAGAGGCCCACGCCCTCCCAGCCGACGAACATCATCACGAAGTTCTGGGCGAGCACGAGGACGAGCATCGCGAACATGAAGAGGTTGAGGTACGCGAAGTAGCGCGCGTAGCCGGCCTCCGTCTCGTCGTGGCGCATGTAGCCGACCGAGTAGACGTGGATCCAGAAGCCGACGAACGTGACGAAGGAGGTCATCAGCGCGGAGAGGGGATCCAGGCGCATCGACAGGTCGGCCGAGAACCCGCCGGCCGAGAACCAGGCAGCGATCGTCTCGACGACAGCGGCGCGGTCCCCCGTGAAGAAGGGAACGAGCCGAGCGTAGGCCGCGGCCGTCGCGAGACCGACCGACCCGACGCCGACCGCCGACACGAAGCTCTTGCCGAGTCTCTTGCCGAAGAGGACGTTGACGAGGAACCCGGCCAGCGGCAGCGCCGGGACCAACCAGAGGGGGAGGCCGGAGGTCATCTCACCACTTCAGCAGGTTGATCTTGTTCACGTCGATCGTCTCCTTGTGGCGGAAGAGGGCCACGAAGATGGCGAGCCCGACCGACGCCTCCGCCGCGGCGATGGCGATGATGAAGAAGACGATGATCTGCCCCTCGAGCGTGCCCATGGCCGCCCCGTAGCCGATGAGCGCCAGGTTCGCCGCGTTCATCATCACCTCGATCGAGAGGAAGATCGAGATCGCGCTGCGGCGCAGGAGCGCCCCCGCGAGGCCGATCGTGAAGAGGGCCCCCGAGGCCAGGAGCACGTCCCCGAGAGGGATCGAGCCGATCATGAGCCCTTCTCCCTCTGCGCGAGGACGAAGGCCCCCACGAGGGCGGCCAGGAGCAGGATCGAGAGGGCCTCGAAGGGGAGGAGGTATCGCGAGAAAAGGAGACGCGCGAGCGGAGCGACGTCCCCCGAGGGCGCGTTGGGCGTGGCCGGCGCGCTGCCTCCATGAGCCCGAAGCAGGCCGAGGAGAAGCGCGGCGAAGACGAGGAGGGCGGCCGCGGAGAGCCAGCGCTGGATGGGACGCGAGTCCCTCTCGGGGGTCTCCTCGCCGACGTTCAAGAGCATGAGGACGAAGAGGAAGAGCACGAGGATCGCCCCCGCGTAGACGATGACCTGGATCGCCGCGATGAAGGGGGCCGAGAGCATCACGTAGCAGACCGCCAGCCCGAAGAAGGAGACGACCACGGCGAGGACGCTCTTGACCGGGTGGGGGTGCACGACCATCAGCGCGGCGAAGAGAATCGCCATCGCCGCCGCCGCGTCGAAGACGAGACGAGACATCAGAGCGCGCTCCGCGCGCGGTCCAAAGTCCAAAGTCCAAGGTCCAAGGTAGCCCCTGGAGCTACTTTGGACTTTGGACCTTGGACCTTGGACTTCGACGCCATTACATCCACCCCAGCGCGACGAGCCCCGCGACCCACAGGAGGTTCAACAGCGCCAGCGGGAGCAGCGCCTTCCAGCCGATGCGCATCAGCTGGTCGTAGCGGAAACGGGGCAGCGTCCAGCGCACCCAGATGAACACGAGGACGAAGAACAGCGTCTTGACCGAGAAGATCAGGATGGACAGGATCGCCCCGACGACGCCGGTCGGATGGAACCCGGGAAGGCTCCAGCCTCCGAAATAGAGCGTCACCGTCAGCGCGCAGGCGACGACGATGTTGACGTACTCCGCCATCATGAACATCGCGAACTTCATCGCGGAGTACTCGGTGTGGTACCCGCCGACGAGCTCGGCGTCCGCCTCCGGCAGATCGAACGGGGTCCGGTTGGTCTCCGCGAAGGTCGAGATGAAGAACACCAGGAAGCCGAAGAACTGCGGCACGACATTCCAGCGGGGAAGGAACCCGAGCCACAGGCTCTCCTGGCTCGCCACGATGTCGGGCAGCCGCAGGGACGCCGAGGAGAGGATCACTCCCGCGGCCGCGGTCGTCATCGCGAGCTCGTAGGAGATGATCTGGGCGCTCGAGCGCAGGCCGCCGATGAGCGAGAACTTGTTGTTCGAGGCCCAGCCGGCCAGCACGATGCCGTAGACGGAGAGGGAGGTCAGCGCGAAGACGTAGAGCACTCCGATCGAGAGGTCCGCGCCGATCAGCGGGATGTCCCGCCCGGCGGCCGGAAGGTTCGCGCCGTAGGGAATCACGGCGAAGGTCGTCAGAGCGGAGAAGACGGCGATCGCGGGAGCGAGGACATAGAGGACCCTGTCCGCGTTCGTCGGGATGACGTCTTCCTTGAAGAAGAACTTGACCGCGTCCACGGGAAGCTGGAGGAGCCCGTAGGGACCCACGCGGTTGGGCCCGGGCCGGTCCTGGATGAGGCCTGCTCCACGCCGTTCCGCCCAGCCGAGCATCGGAACTACCGTCAGGATCACGCCGAGCGGGATGAAGACCCGGAGCGCGAGGATGAGCCAGTCGATCGCTGTCATTCGTGCCTGCTAGATCGCTCCGACGGAGACGAAGTCGCCCTTCTTCATCGGGATTCCGCCCTTCAGTTCCTCCTCGGTCACGTCGGCGTATCCCTCGACCTCGGCCTGGATCTGCCGGCGCAGATCCGCCGGCGTCCAGTTGCGGTCGCCCCAGCCGAGCGCGACGGCGAGGAGGAGCAGCAGCTCCCAGTGCGCCCGCGCCGGAGGCTTCGGCAGGAACGCGCGATCGAACTTCTGCACGCGTCCCTGGACGTTCGTGAAAGTCCCCTCCTTCTCCGCGAGCGAGGCCGCGGGGAGGACGACGTCGGCGGCGCGCGTCAGCGCGTTGGCGGTCCGCGCCGCTGTTGCCAGGAAACCGGCCCGCCGCAGCGCGGCCACCTTTTCCGGATCGTCCGCGATATTCGAGAACGCCGCGTCGGCGACGAGAATGACCTCCGGCCTCGCCTTGCCCGACAGCACGTCCTCCAGGCCGTAGCCGCCCGGCAGCGGCGCGAGGCCCATGTCCTTCGCCCCGGCGAAATTGGGGCCCGCGTGGTCCCCCTCGACCCAGGCGGTCTTCGATTTCATCCGGCGGACCCGCGACTTGTCCACGACCGCGTCGCGGTTGCCGCAGGAGAGGTGGTCCGCGATCTTCCGGAGCAGGAAGTTCTCTTCGTTGGAGAGGTTGGCCGAGCCCAGGAAGAAGAGGCCGGCCGGACCCGAGGAAGCGGCCGTCTGCCGGATCCGAGCGGCGATCTTCTCGACCGCGGCGGGGACGTGGGTCTCCGCGGCCGCGTCCCCCTCGCGCACGGACGCCTTCTCGATCTCGCGCAGGTTCAGGCTCTCGGAGAGAAAGCGCCCGTAGTCGCAGAGCCAGTAGTCGTTGACCTGCGGGTTCAACCGCGGCAGGAAGCGGTAGACGATCGAGTCCCGGTTCTCGATCGAGATGTTGCAGCCGATGTTGCAGCCGGGGCAGACCGAGCGGGCCTTCTCCAGGTACCAGACGCGGCTGCGGAACCGGAACTCCCTGACGGTCAGCGCCCCGACCGGGCAGACATCGGCCGCGCAGCCGGACCAGTCGTTGGCGAGCGGCTTGCCGTCATGGGTCCAGACGAGCGTGCGTCCTCCGCGGTCCAGAAACGTCAGCTCCCCGGTGCCGGCGATCTCCTGGCAGAAGCGGATGCAGCGGGTGCACTGGATGCAGCGCGTCATGTCGGCGATGACGTGCGGCCCGATCGGCGTGCGGTCGAAGCCCGCGTACTGGCGCTTCTTCTCGTCGTAGCGCGAGCGCTGGTCCCCGTAGCCGAAGGAGTTGTCCTGGAGCTTGCACTCTCCGGCCTGGTCGCAGATCGGGCAGTCCAGGGGATGGTTGATGAGGAGGAACTCCATGTTCGCCGCGCGAGACTCGACGACCTTCTCCGTCTTCGTCTTGACCGCGAGGCCGTCCTTCAGCGGCGTGGTGCAGGCCGCCTGGATCTTCGGGATCCCTTCGATCTCGACCAGGCACATCCGGCACTGGCCGACGACGGAGAGGCGCGGGTGGAAACAGAAGTGGGGGATCTCGATGCCGGCGAGCTTGGCCGCCTCGATCAGGTTGATGTTCTTCGGCACCTCGATCGGGTTGCCGTCGAAGAGGACCGTGAAGGTGTCCTTGGCCGGCGCGGCGGGCGGCGAGGCAGGCGCACCCGGCGCGGCCGGGGGCTTCGGGGGATTCGCGCTCATGCCGTCACGAGCTCCGGCCTCGAGGCCCCCGGGCCCACGAGGCAGCGCTTCTGCTCGACGTGGTAGCGGAACTCGTCGCGGAACTTGCCGACGGAGGAGAGGACCGGCGCGATCGCGGCGTCGGCGAAGACGCAGATCGTCATCCCGTTGGCCATCTGGTTGGAGATCCGCTCGAGCAGGTCGATATCCTCCAACCGGCCGCTCCCCGCCTCGATGCGGGCCAGGACCTTGTGGAGCCACGGCGTTCCCTCGCGGCAGGGAGTGCACTGGCCGCACGACTCATGTGCGAAGAACTTCGAGAGATTCTGCGCGGCCTCCACGATGCATGTGTCTTCGTTCATCACGATGATCGCCGCGGAGCCGAGCATCGACTTCTTCGCGGCCACGCCGTCGAAATCGAGCGGGCAGTCCTCGATCTCGTCGGCCGTCAGCATCGCGGCCGAGGCGCCGCCGGGGATCACGGCCTTGACCCTCTTCCCGTCTTTCATCCCCTGGCAGTACTCGGCGCCGAAGAGGAGCTCCTTCAGCGGGAGGCCCATCGCGGCCTCATAGACGCCGGGGCGGTTGACGTGCCCCGACACGCAGTAGAGCTTGGGTCCCGAGTTCTTCTCGTTCCTTCCGGTCTTCACGAACCACTCCGCGCCGCGGTTGACGATGTGAACGACACAGGCGAGCGTCTCGACGTTGTTGACGATCGTCGGGCAGCCGAAGACGCCGACGACCGCCGGGAACGGCGGCTTGATGCGCGGCTGGCCGCGCTTCCCTTCCAGGCTCTCGATCAGCCCGGTCTCCTCTCCGCAGATGTAGGCGCCCGCGCCGCGATGGACGGTCAGGTCGAGCGAGTAGCCCGATCCCAGGATGTTCTCGCCCAGGAACCCCTTCGCGTAGGCCTCCTCGATGGCCGCGTCCAGGATCCGCGCGCCCAGGTAGAACTCGCCGCGGATGTAGATGTAGGCGTTGCGGCACTTGATCGCGTAGGAGGAGAGGATGATCCCCTCGATGACCTGGTGCGGGTCCTCCTCCATGAGGAGCCGGTCTTTGAACGTGCCCGGCTCCGATTCGTCGGCGTTGCAGAGAAGATAGACCGGCTTCCCTTTCGTGTCCTTCGGGACGAACGTCCATTTCAATCCCGTCGGGAAGCCCGCGCCGCCCCTTCCGCGCAGCCCCGACTTCTTGACCTCGTCGGTCAGCTTTTCCGGAGTCCAGCCGCCGGTCAGGACCGTCCGCAGGGCCGCATAGCCGCCGTCTTCGAGATACGTCGCGATCGAGCGGGAATCTCTGCGCCCGACGCGGGCGAGAAGGACCTTCTCGCTCATCTCAGGCGTCCGCCGACAGCTTGTCGAGGAGAGCGTCGAGCTTCTTCTCGTCCATCGGCTCGTGGTAGGTGTCATTGACCATCATCGAGGGGGCGCGGTCGCAGCCGGCGATGCACTCGACCTCGACGACCGTGAACTTCCCGTCGGGGGTCGTCTGCTCGAGCCCCACGCCCAGCCGCTTCGCGCACCGCTCCATCAGGCGCTCGGCACCCGCGAGGTGGCAGGAAATGGACGTGCAGAACTGCAGCAGGTTCTTCCCGACCGGCCGCAGGTTGTACATCGTGTAGAAGGTCAGGACTCCGTCCACGTGCGCGGGGGACAGCTCGAGGATCCTCGCGACCTCCTCCGCGGCCTCCTTCGAGATCCAGCCGAACGTCTCCTGCGCGACCCACAGGACGGGCAGGAGCGCGGCCTGCTTGGTCGGATAGCGGGTCAGGATCCTCTCGATCCGCGCGCGGGCCTCCGGCGGAAACTCGGCCGGCCGCCCGGATTCCTCGACGGAGTAGCGGCGGCCGCTCACCAGTCGAACGCTCCCTTCCTCCAGAGGTATGCGTACCCGACCGCGAGCACCGCGAGGAAGACGAGCATCTCGACGAAGAGCGCCGCGGCCCCCGAACGGAACACGACCGCCCACGGATAGATGAACGCGATCTCCACGTCGAACAGGATGAAGACCATGGCCACGACGAAGTAGCGGATGGAGAGGCGTTTGTGGGACGCGTCGATCAGGGGAACGCCGCTCTCGTAGGTGCCGAGCTTCCGGCCCGTCGACAGCCTCGGGCCGAGCAGGTGAGAAAGAAGCAGGATCACGCCGGCGATTCCGGCGGCCACGACCATGAGGAGGAGAACGGGCAGGAAGCTCTCAGCCATGGGGTTTGTGGACTTTTTCACAAGCGTCGAAGTCAGTCAACGTGAGGACGGCTCATGCGGACGTTAGGATCGGAGCGTGGAGAGACGAAGTCCGACAGCGGGGTTCCTTCCGGTGGCGCTGGTGCCGGCGTACCAGGCGGCGGAAACGGTCGGGCCTGTCGTTCGAGGTCTGCTGCGTCACGTCGCGCGGGTGCTCGTCGTGGACGACGGCTCGACGGACGCGACGGCAGAGCGCGCGGCGGAGGCCGGCGGGGAAGTCCTGCGCCTGTCCGCAAACAGCGGAAAGGGGAGCGCGATCCGCGCCGGCCTCGCGCGTCTCCTCTCGACTCCCGCCACGCACGTGGCCTTCGTGGACAGCGACGGCCAGCACGACCCGCGCGACCTGCCGGCGCTCCTGGAGGCCGCGAGAGAAGGGGACGACTTCGTCATCGGGTCCCGGATGGCTCAGCCCGAAGAAACTCCCGCGGTGCGCTACCGCACCAACGAGATCGGAAGCCGGATCCTCACTCGGATGACGGGCCACGACGTCGACGACGGCCAGTCCGGCTACCGCGTCGTCTCGGCCGATCTGCTGCGCCGGCTGAATCTCAACTCGCGCGGCTACATGATCGAGACGGAGATCCTGCTCAAGGCCGCGCCTCACGTCGCGAGGTTCCGTCACGTCCCGGTGCGCGCGATCTACGGCGGCCCCTCGCACTACCGCCCGTTCGTGGACACGTGGATCATTTCCTGGGGCGCCGTGTACTACAAAGTGTTCGAGACGGACTGACGCCTGTCGTCAGGCTGTCTCGAACATCCTGAGGCGCGCAGCGCCGAAGGATCTCCGGCGCCGAGGTTCCGAGCCGCACCGGCGAATCGAAGCAAAGAGAGCAGATCCCTCGCTGTGCTCGGGATGACAGGGCGTCCGGCTAGAATCCCGTTCGATGTCAGAGCCCAGGATCATTCCTCTCCGCGTCCCGGGCCGGGCGCCGCGGGTCCTGACCATCGACGTGGAGGAGTGGTTTCATGTGTGCGGGGACGACTACTACTCCGATCCGCGGCGGTGGAGCGGCTTCACGCCTCGGATCGAGAAGACTCTTCCTGCGCTGCTCAATCTCCTGCAGCGGGGCGGGCATCGGGCGACGCTCTTCTTCCTCGGCTGGATCGCCGGACGGTATCCGGAGCTCGTGCGGGAGGCGGCGCGGCGCGGGCACGAGATTGCCGTGCACGGCGACCTCCACCGGCGGGCCGACGACATGAGCCGCGAGGAGTTCCGGCGGGATCTGCGACGCGCTCGGGAGCGGGTCGAGCAGGCCTGCGGCGTGCGGGTGCGCTCGTACCGGGCCGCCGAATGGTCCATCCGCCATGCGGGCCAGGACGCGCTCGGGGTGCTCGTGGAGGAAGGGCTCCTCTGCGACGCCTCGATGACACCGGTCCCGCCTCTCGGCCGGGCGGAGAACCCGCCGGGGCCGCATCGGATCGAGATCAACGGAGGGTCGCTCGTCGAGATCCCGCCGCTGACGGGGCGCGGTTTTGGCCGCACGATCCCGATGGGAGGGGGATGGCCTTTCCGGATGTTTCCGGCGGGGCGGCTCCGGCGCGAAGAGGACGGGTTTCGCGACTCCGGCCTTCCCGCGGTCTTCACGTTCCACCCCTGGGAGTTCGACGCGGAGCATCCGGCGATGGAGGCCTTGAACCCGCTCGTCCGGCTCGTGCATTTCTACAACCTCCGCGGGCTGCCGGAGCGCTTCGAGCGCTGGCTGGCGGCGGACCGTTGCGTCGCCCTCGCGGACGTGCTGCCGCGGCTGGCTGGTTGACACTGGGTCCCCGAGATCCCGAGATGACACCTCCGGACCGTCCTCCCGCTTTCCTCTTCCCCGGCCAGCTCGCGGAATTCGTCGGGATGGGCCGCGACTTCTACGACTCGGACCGGGAGGCCCGCGAGCTCTTCGCCCTGACGTCGGACAGATGCGGATTGAATCTCGAGGAGATTCTTTTCTCCGGGCCGGAGGAGATGCTGCACGAGAATCTCGCTGCGGAGGCCGGCGTCTATCTCGTCTCGACACTCGCCTCGCGGGCCCTCGCGCGCGAGGGGATCGTGCCCGGGGCGACCGCGGGCTACAGCCTCGGCAACTACGCGGCCCTCGCCGCCTCGGGAGCCATCTCCTACGAGGAAGGGCTCGACGTCTTGATCGCGGTCTGGCGGGAGACCGAGCGGCTCGGCATCCGCGGCGCGATGGGCGCCGTCGTCGGCGCGCGGAGGGAAGCGGTGGACGCCGTCTGCGAGGAGCTGCGAGGCCGGGGCCTCCCCGTCTGGATCGGCAACGTCAACTCGAGCACGCAGTTCGTCCTGACCGGAACGGAGGCGGCCGTGGCGTCCGCCCTCGAGGCCCTCGCGCCCCGCGCCCTGAGCGTCCTTCCGCTGGCGATGAGCTGGCCGATCCACAGCAAGCTGATGGAGCCTGTCGCGCGGGCGGTCGCTCCGGTCGTCGCCGCCTGCAGCTCGATCCGCGATCCCGCCATTCCCTGCTACGGGCCGGACGGAAACATCGTGTCCACCGCAGCGAAGGTCGCCCGGCTGCTGGCCACGGAGTTCTGCCATCCGACTCTGTGGAACGCCACCTTCGGGGCGATGGTCCGGGACGGCCGCCGCATGTTCCTCGAGGTCGGCCCCGGCCAGATGTTGTCGAAGTTCGCGAGGTGGATCGACCGGAGCGTGGCCTGCCACCCCGCGGGGACGCTCGACTCCATCCGCCGCAACGTGGATATATTGCGGGTTCCATGACGCGGACGGCGATCGTCACCGGCGGCTCGCGCGGAATCGGCTTGGCGATTTCGCGGGAGCTCGCCGCCGCCGGAAACCGGATCGTCATCACCTGCCAGAAGGACCTCACCCGCGCGGAGGCGGCGGCCGAGGAGATCCGCCGGCTCGGCGGCGAGGCGCTCGCGGCCATCGCCGACGTCCGGGAGCCGGCGGCCGTCAAGGCGCTGGCGGACCGCGTCGCGAAGGACTTCGGCGGCGCCGACATCCTGGTCAACAACGCCGGCATCATCAAGGACGCCCTCTTCCCGTTCCTGAAAGAGGAGGACTGGGACGCGGTCATGGAGATCGACCTGAAGGGGGCCTTCCGCATGACCAAATCGGTCGTGCGCGGGATGCTGCACAGGAAGTGGGGGAGGATCGTCAACATCGTCTCCGTCAGCGGTATCTCGGGACACGTCGGCCAGACCAACTATTCCGCCGCGAAGGGGGGCCTCATCGCCTTCACCAAGGCCCTCGCGCTCGAGATGGCGACGCACGGCATCACGGTCAACGCCGTCGCGCCCGGCCTCGTGGACACCGAGATCATCGCGCACCTGAAGGAAGAGCCGCGCCAGGAGTTCCTGCGCCGCATTCCGATGGCGCGCTTCGGCAAGCCCGAGGAGATCGCCGCCGTCGTCGCGTTCCTCGCCTCCGAGAAAGCGTCCTATGTCACGGGCCAGGTGTGGAGGGTGGATGGGGGGATGGCATGAAGCGAGGATTCAGGTGTCAGGGAACAGGTGTCAGGGAAGATGCAGGTGTCAGGTGTCAGGTATCAGGTATCAGGGGCCTGAGCTCTCGTCCCTGACACCTGACACCGTGACACCTGACACCTGACACCTTCCACCTGACACCTCTATAATCACTTTGAAGGAGACCCCATGAGTCGTGAGGACCTGTCGCCGCGCGTGAAGAACCTGATCGTGCGCCGCTTGAAGCTCGACATCGATCCGGCCGCCATCCAGAACGACGCCCCGCTGTTCGGCGAGGGGCTGGGCCTCGATTCGATCGACGCTCTCGAGCTCGTGCTCGGCCTCGAGCAGGAGTTCGGCATCAAGGTCGAAGACGAGGAAGTCGGAGTCAAGGCCTTCGCGTCCGTGGACGCCCTCTGCGACTTCATCGAGCAGAAGAAGACCGCGTGAGGACCCCGCCCGAGTTTCCGCACGCCTACCCTTTCCGCTTCGTCGAAACGGTCGTCGAGCCGCGCAACGAGAACTTCTCCCGCGGCACCGCGCGAGTGGCGGTTTCGGCCAACGGCCGTGCGGCGGCGGGGGTTGAGTGGCAGTCGCCCCTCCTCCTGGCCGAGGCGATCGCGCAGTCGGCCCTGCTGCTCGAAGGGGCCGATCCGGAGATCGGCAGGACGGGGTATCTGGCGGGAATCGACGGTTTCGAGGTCTCGCGAGCGCCGCGCGCCGGCGAGACGCTCGAGGTGCGCGTGCGCCTGGCCGCTCGCTTCGGAGCAATCGTGAAATTCGACGGCGAAGTCTTCTGCGGGGCGGAATCGCTCGCGCGGGGCAGCGTCCTCGTGCGTCAGGGCGGCGCGGCGCCTGGCTCTTAGAGAGAGAAACGAGCGCCCGTGGCGACGGAGATCAGTCCGAGCTACACGTGCACCAACGAGCCGCCGCACCGCTTCGCGCTCGGAGAGAGGATGCGCAACGCGAACGGCATCCTCGCCACGCTCCGCCGGCTGGACGCGCCCTATCCACCCCGCCAGGTCTTCATCACGAACCGGGAGATGAAGATGGGCTACGACGACGTGTTCAAGGCGTGCTACGTCTGCGTGGATCAGGGGAAGAAAGAGAACGCGATCACTCTGCCCAAGGCCGACATCGAGGCCGGCCTGCCTCCGGCCGTCCCGATGCTATGATCGCGCCTCCCGAAGGGGAAAAACAGAATGTTGCCGGGAGCCGAGTCGGAGCCGGAGGCGGGTCCCTATCTGGATCGCCTCGTCGAGTTGCGCGTCTTCGGGCGAAAGCCCATCTCCCTCGTGCCCGCCTATTCGACAGACGAGAACGCGGCGGAGCTCGTCATCGCCCGTTTGAACCGTCCGCCGCTGCGATGGATGAGCCTGAAAGACGGCGACGCGTGGACCTTCCATTGGAGAAGCCCGGTCGCCGGTAACCTCGACGACGAATCCACCGCCGCCCGTTACGCGAAATTCGTTTCGGCGAGCGCCTCGACGCGGCCGCTCGCCATCTGCCGCGCTGCGCTCAAGCTCGTGACCGCTTCCAGCCGTTACCGGCCGGAAACGGTGCCGGGAGCGGGCCCTCCCGAGATCTCTTCCTAGACTCCGACGGCGCCGGGCAGCGAGATCCTCTTCAACTTACGGTTGGTCAGGATCCGGAGCGTCGCGCCGGGCTTGAGCAGGCCCGCGTTCTCCAGGTGCGTCAGCCATTCCTTGAGCGTCAGGCGGGCGCTGTAAACGGTCTCCGAAGCGGGGACGGCGCTGGTTGCGGCGACATTCTTGGAGTTCACGGTGGCTCCTTTCTTAGCGTTCATCGTTGATCCTCGGCGCGCGCGGGGAAGGTCAGTAACGGCCACGGCCACCCCGCGATCCCCCGCCCCCGCCGCCGCGGTTGCCGGAGGACTCAGTTCGCGGACGCGCCTCGTTCACGGTCAGTGCGCGTCCGTTGACTTCCTTGCCGTTCAAGGCGTTCATGGCCGCCGTGGCCTGCGCGTTGTCGGAGAACTCCACGAACCCGAACCCCTTGGATCGGCCCGTGTCGCGGTCGGTGATGACCCTGGCCGAGTCGGGCTCCCCGAAAGGGGTAAAGAGCTCGCGCAGCTCGGCTTCGTTGGTGTCGTACGAGAGGTTGCCCACGTAGAGTTTCATTGGACCCGTCCTTCGTGCCGGCGCGGCCGGCACATCCTCCGGCCTCGCAAGATCGCGTGATCGGCCGCCGGCGGAACGGTCACGCTACCCCGTTTTGTTGACCGTTCGGATTTTGGCAGATCGGGTCCGACAAAAGGCGAGCGAACGAGGACGAGGACAGTATATCAGGCCCGGTCCGGACGACCTGTTCTCGCCGAGGAGTGTGGGCCCTTCTTACGGGCAGGAGGGGAAGGCGCTGGTGTCCTGGATGGGCTGGAAGGCGGTGCTCTGAGGATTGGTGTAGGTCCTGGTTGTTCCTGTCTGAGTGTCGGTGACGGTCAGGACGACGTTGACGTCGGTCAGTCCGCCGGCGAACGTCCAGTAGCTGGAGTTGACGGCGCAGCCGTTGACGACCTTGACGACCATCTCCACGTTGTTCGAGGTGAAGAACCAGAAGTATCCGGTGTCGGCGGTCAGAGAAACGGCCTGGCCGGCGCCCGTGGCTCCGGCCGTCGTCGTCCACTGCGTCTGGACTTTGAAGCGGCTGTCGTTCAGGCAGAGAGTCGTCGCGTTTGCGGCGCACGGAGCCTCAGCCGATGAGGGTTGCGCCTGCCGGAGTTCCGCCGCCGATGGTTCAGTCTCCACGGACTCCGCCGCTTCTGTGCCCGGTTCGAGAACGGTGGACGCGAGGAACGTGCCCGTGTCCTGGATGGGCTCGAACGCGTGGCCCTGCGGGTTGTGGTAGGTCTTGGAGAGGCCGGTCTGGGTGTCCAGGACCGTCATGACGACATCGACGTCCGTCAGTCCGCCGGCGAACACCCAGAAGCGCGAGTTGACGGCGCGGCCGTCCACGATCTTCACGATCATCTCCACGTTGCCGGAGGTGAAGAACCAGAAGTAGCCGGTGTCGCCGGTCACGGCGAAGGCTTGCCCCGCACCGGATCGGCCGTCTGTCGTGGACCAGATCACGTGGACGCTGAATCGCCCGCCGTTCAAGCAGAGCGACGTCGCGTTGGAGGCGCAGGAAGCGATATTGACCGGGACCTGCCGGGTCGCGGCGCCGACGGCGAGCTTCAACGAGCAGCCGGCGGCGCAGACTTTCGGGAGCTGGACGGGACCGAGCATCTGTGCCGCCGTGCTTCCCACGGCGGTGTCCCCGGAAGGAGAGGAGACGGACCACTGCGCGCCGGGATAGGGCGTGCCCGCCGGCGGCGCCGGCTCTTCATCGAAGAGGTAGTAGTACGGTGCCTGCCGACAGGAAGTACGTCCCGCCGAAGAAGGCCGCGGGTTGCGCCTTCGCGCTGTCGAGATAGATGCCGATGGACGGGACCGCGGTCCAGTCGATCACCGTCAACGGCCGGGAAACGGTCTGCGAACCGGGAGCGCCGCCTTCCGTGAAGTTGTATCTGAGGGACACGCAGTAGCTGCCGACCGACGCGGGGGCGGTCACGGAGGCGAGGCCTCCCGCCGCCAGGAAGGTCGCTGCCAGCGGGTTGGACGGGATCGCCGGAGGCGCTCCGCAGGCTCCGGGCAGGATCAGGGAATCCACGGAATTGAGCGTCGTCGTCGGCGCCTTCACCATCTCGTTGGCCAGGATGAAGGAGCTTCCCCGCACGACGGGGTTCTGAGTCGAGAAGGCCGCGACGAGGCTCGGCGTCAGCGAGACGGCTCCCGAGGCGGTCGCCTGGTAGCCGCCCGGAAATGAGATTGTCAGCGTGAAACCGACGGCGCCGTTGGGAACCGGGACGACCGGCCCCGACGCGCCTGCCGGCGGGCCGGAAGGAAAGTTGAACGCCCAGGCGAACGAGGCCTCGGCGAGATTCCCCTTCGAGCCACTCGCGTCGGCGTTGCCTCCCGTGGGAAGGGTCAGCGTGCCGCCGGTCTTCGCGCAGGTGCCCGTGGAGCCCGTGTACCCGGCGATACTCACCTGAGGACAGGCGACGGAAAGCGCGGCGGACGAGTAGGTGTTCGTGCTCATCCCGAAGGAATTCGCGCTCCGCAGCGCGAAACGGTAACTTCCGGCGGCGGGCGGACTGGCCAGGCCGAGGCTCTGGCGGCAGTTCGCGCCCGAGCGGATGTCGCCATGGACAGCGCCGCTGGGATCGCAGGGAAAGTAGCCGTTCACCGTCCCTTCGGCGGCCTCGGGTCCGGTTTCGTCAGCGGCAAAGGAGCCCGTGTAGTTGAAGTCCCAGAAGACCGACGTGGCTCCGGAGGAGATGTCCCTGAGCTGCCACCTGTCGCCGTAGTAGTTGACACTGTCGCCGCGCGCGCCCGCCGACAGGTTCGTGCCGACGGCATCCGCGAACGGCGGCGAGCTTGGAATGCCGCTGGAGTGCCAGACGAAGTGGCTCCCGGTCGAGTCTGTGGGCAAGATGTTCCATGTCCTGCCGAGCGGGTCGGCGGTCTGGGTCGAATCGGGAATCTCGCCGAGATCGCCCCTGTAGTCCCAGGTTCCGAGACCAAAGGTAAAGCGCCAATGGCCGCCGTCCCGAACCCCGCCGCACCCCACGCTTTGCGCGCCGCATTGACCCGAGGTCATTCGAACGACCGCGAGGCTGCCCGAAGCGGAGATGTTCGTGATCGAGTTGCAGTCGGCGAGGAGGTAGTAGCCGGAGTCGGAGGGGGGGAGGCCGCCGGAACACTTGGAGACGGCCTGGACGTGCCCGCCCAGGAGCGCGGAGCTGTCGAGCCAGAAGAACCCGTACTCCGTCTGCTGGAGGACGTACGGCCCAGTGTATGTCGGGGGGACTCCTGTCGTTATGCCGACGATTCCGCCGGTGTCGACGGTCACGCTCTGCGCCGGCAGGATCGCGGGAAGAAGGAGCAGACACGCGAACGCCAGATACCCGGCAGGGGATCCCTTTTTCATGTGGACTGAAGCTCCGGCGCAAGCTCCATTGTTGCTCTCTTTCCGGACACGTCTCGCGAGAGGTGGCACATGCTGAAGGTACCCGAGATCGGTTCCCGAGAGGATTCTAGAACATTTGCCGCTCTCAGTCCCTCACGAAGTCGATCGCGTAGGGCCCCCGGGGACAGCCCTCGATCGCGGCGGTCTTTTCGACACTCACGGAAAAACCGTTCTTTTCGATAACGATCTTTCCGTTGTCCGATGTCATGCAGGGCAGGCCGTACTGGAGAAGGGCGGCGCCCGTGCCGATGTCGGCCCGCAGGCGAAGGGGCCTTCCGGCGGCCTGTCCTTCCGGCGAGAGGAAATCGGCGGTCACAGAGCACCCCGCCTGCGACACGGCGACCTTTCCTGAAAGGCCGCTGCCGCCGCCCGCCCGCAGGCGCCAGCCATAGTTGCCCGGGATCCACCGGCCGCCGCAGGCGGAAGGCTCGTTGGGCAGCCAGAGCGCCGTCGCGCTGCGGTAGGCGGCGTCGTTGTTGGCGAGCTTGACGTCGATCTCGCGGCGAAGCAGCCGGTACATCCCCGCGTCCCGAAGCATCCGGAAGTAGTTCTCGGTGAAGTAGAGCGGATAGGCATAGAAGGCGGCGCGATAGTGCTGCATCGCCTGGTCGCGCCGGCCCAGGTGCTCCTCCGCTTCCCCGATCGTCGTATGGAACAATCCCTGGTAGCGGGGGTCCTTGCTGCACCAATCCGTCTTGTCGCACTCCGCGAGGGCCTTCTGCGAGACCCGGAGAGCGTCCTCCCACCGCTGCTGGGCGGCCAGGCTCCGCCCCTTCGCGTCCATGCGGGCAAAGTAATCGGCGGACGACGTGGCGCACGCGGTTACGATCGAGCAGAGTCCTGCCAGGATTGACCGGCGCAGGCTGTCGCGCATTCCGTTTCAGTCTCCGTGCATCCGAGCGATCACAGGAAACGAGGTTATACCCGAGCCCCGCTTCAGGTCGAAGGTCTCGTGGCTACAAACCTCCGAAGTGGCCCGAGGTTCCGCGTCCGCGGCCGGGAAAGATGCCGCGCTTCAAACCGGCGCGCAGGAAGACGATCGCGCGGCGGACGGAGTCTCCGAGGCCGCGGCCGAGCGCGAGATTGGCGGCGATTGCGGAGGAGAGAGTGCAGCCGGTGCCGTGGGTGGCTCGAGTCGAGATTCTCGGGTTGACGAACTCGCGGAATCGGCGGCCGTCGAAGAGAAGGTCGCTCACCCGGCCGCCGCTGGCATGGCCGCCCTTGATGAGAACCGCGGCGGCGCCGAGGGCGGCGATGGCGCGGGCGGCCTCGCACCGGTCCGCCTCGCTGGCGATGCGGATTCCGCAGAGAGCCTCCGCTTCGGGGAGGTTCGGCGTGACGAGGTCGCAGAGCGGGAGGAGATCCCCGACGAGAGTCTTCACGCCCGCGGAGGAGAGCAGGGGTGTTCCGGACTTGGCGATCATCACCGGATCGAGCACGACACATTTCGCGCGGTGGCGGGAGAGCCCCTCCGCGACCGCGCGAATGCGTTTCTCGTCCAGGAGCGCGCCGATCTTGACGGCCGACGGCCGCAGGTCCGGAAAGACCGCGTCCATCTGCGCGCGGATGATCCCGGGCGACAGCCGTTCGATGCCGCTGATCCCTCTCGAATTCTGCGCCGTGGCGGCGACGAGCACCGTCGCGCCGTAAACGCCGTGCGCGGCGAACGTCAAGAGGTCCGCCTGGATCCCAGCCCCGCCGCCCGAATCCGAGGCGGCGATCGTGACCGCGCAGACGGGACGGCGATGAATCGGCATGGGGCGCCGTGAAAGAATAGCCCCGCTTTTCCGCAAACATCACGTTCCGGAGGGATTCGACATGCGCCTTTCTCGATTGCGCCTCGGAGCGCTCCTCTTCCTTGCCTTCCTTGCCGCCTGGCGGCTCGGGGCGGCGGATACGCTGAGTCCCTTCGACGTCGCGAGAATCAAGAGCGTCGGCTCGGTCGCCCTCTCGCCCGACGGAACGCGGATTGCCTACACGCTTTCCGTCCCGCGCAGGGTTCTGGACGAAGAGGACGGCCCAGCGTGGGCCGAGCTGCACGTCGTGGGACGAGACGGCGCCTCGCGCGCCTTCGTCACGGGAGCGGTCAACGTGGCCGACATCGCCTGGACGAAGGACGGCAAGGAGATCTCCTTCATCGCGAAGCGGGGCAAGGACGAGCACCGTTGCCTCTACGCCATCCCGGCCGACGGCGGCGAGGCGCGGCGCCTGCTCTGCCACGACGCCGACATCACCTCTTACAGTTTCGCTTCCGACGGCAAGCGCGTCGCCTTCCTCGCGACCGACGGGCCGTCTCCGAAGCAGAAGGACCTGGAGAAGAAGGGCTTCAATCAGCAGGTCTACGAGGAGAGCGCGCGGCCCGTCAGGATCTGGGTGGGGACGACCGAGACGGGCGGCGCGAAGCCGAAGGCGCTCCCGGTGCAGGGCTCGGCCTCGGAGCTGCGGTGGAGCCCCGTAGGGACGCTCCTGGCCGTGGCCCTCGCGCCGACGTCGCTCGTGGACGACAACTACATGAGCCGCCGGGTCACGATCGTGGACGCGGACTCGGGCAAGGTCGTCGCGCGAATCGAGAACCCGGGCAAGCTCGGCCAGATCGCCTGGAGCCTGGACGGGAAGACCGTGGCGTACGTCGCCGGCGCCGACAGGAACGATCCTTCCGCCGGACGGCTGATGGCGGTGTCGTCGGCGGGAGGATCGCCGCGGGACCTGCTGCCCGGCTACGAGGGCAGTGTCGCGCAGATCGCCTGGCGGGATGCCGACACCCTTCTGTTTCACGGCGACGAAGGCGTCGAGACGATCCTGGGAGAAGTGTCGGCCGGTCACCCGGGCCGTCCGAACAAGCACGCGATGAGCGTCGCGCTCGGGAACTTCGATGTCTCGCGCGACGGGAAAGTCGTCGCGTTGGTTGCGAACACCGCGGCGCATCCGTCCGAGGTCTTCCTGTGGGCGCTGTCCGAGCGCGCGCCGCGGCGCTTGACGACGAGCAACCCGTGGCTCTCGGGCATGCGTCTGGCGCCGCAGGAAGTTGTGAAGTTCAAGGCGCGCGACGGCCTTGCCCTGGAGGGACTCCTGATCCATCCGCTGGACGAAAAGAAGGGGGAGCGCTCCCCGCTCATCCTGGCCGTCCACGGAGGGCCGGAGGCCCACTACCGCAACGGCTGGCTGACGAGCTATTCGGAGCCGGGGCAGGTCGCGGCGGCGCGCGGCTTCGCGGTCTTCTATCCCAACTACCGCGGCTCGACCGGCCGCGGCGTGGCCTTCTCGAAGATGAGCCAGGGAGACCCGGCCGGCAAGGAGTTCGACGACCTGGTGGACGCCGTGGATCATCTCGTGGCGTCCGGCCTGGTGGACAGGGCGAAGGTCGGCGTCACCGGAGGCTCCTACGGCGGCTACGCGACCGCCTGGTGCTCGACGCGCTACTCCGACCGCTTCGCGGCGGGAGTGATGTTCGTCGGCATCAGCGACCTCGTGAGCAAGGCGGGCACGACCGACATCCCGATGGAAGAGATGCTCGTCCACGCGAGCCGCTGGCCCTGGGAGGATTGGAAGCTGATGCTCGAGCGCAGTCCGATCTCCTACGCCGACAAGTCCCGGACGCCCCTTCTGATCCTGGACGGCAAGGAGGACCCGCGCGTCCATCCGAGCCAGTCGCTCGTGATGTACCGGTACATGAAGGTGCTGAGCAAGGCTCCCGTGCGCCTCGTGCTCTATCCCGGGGAAGGGCACGGCAACCGTTTCGCGGCGCACCGGCTCGACTACGACCTGAGGATGATCCAGTGGATGGAGCACTACCTGAAGGGGCCGGGAGGCGAGCCGCCGCCGTATGAGATCGGGTATGAGGAGAAATAGGAACGGTGCGCGGAGCGCTTTGCGCGGCGAGCGGTTGTGAGCGAAGAGCGCGTGGTGCGTGGTTCACTGTGGTCGCTCTGCTCTTCTTCTCGGTGGCGATGGCGGAGGAGCGGCCGCGCATCCGCGACCTCGGCGTCCGGCCGGGAGTGCTGCCGACGGGGAAGTGGAACGCGATCACGGACGTCGCGGGCGTGCGTGTGGGGCACAGGACGATCGTGGAAGGGGATTCGATCCGCACGGGAGTGACCGCCATCCTGCCGCACGGCGGTAACCTGTTCCAGAAGAAGGTCCCGGCGGCGGTGTTCGTGGGAAACGGCTTCGGCAAGGCGGCGGGCTTCCTCCAGGTGCGGGAGCTCGGGAACATCGAGACACCCATCGTCCTGACCAACACGCTCTCCGTCGGCACGGCCATCGAATCCGTCGTCGGCTGGACGCTCGCCCGGCCCGGAAACGAGCAGGTTCGATCGGTCAACGCCGTCGTCGGGGAGACGAACGACGGTTACCTGAACGACATCCGGGCGCGCCGGGTCACGAGCAAGGACGTCGTCGCCGCGATCGAGGCGGCGCTGGCCGCTCCCCCGGGTCCCGTTCCCGAGGGGAGCGTCGGGGCGGGGACGGGCACGAGCGCCCTCGGATGGAAGGGAGGCATCGGCACCTCTTCGCGCGTCCTGCCGGCAAGGCTCGGCGGCTACACGGTCGGGGCGCTCGTCCAGTCCAACTTCGGCGGGATCCTGACGATCGACGGCGCGAGGGTCGGGGAGCTGCTGGGGCGCTACGATTTCCAGCGACGCCGTGGAGGGGCCCGGAGCCGGGCCCGCCGGGGCCGGGTCCTGCATGATCGTGATCGCGACGGACGCTCCCCTCTCCGCCAGGAACCTCGAGCGGGTCGCCCGCAGGGCCGTCCTCGGCCTCGCGCGGACCGGCTCGTACATGGGCAACGGTTCCGGAGATTTCGTGATCGCGTTCTCGACGCGCAATCTCGAGGAGCACGGTCCGGCGAAGCCCGTGCGGCAGGTCGAAGAGCTGGAGAACGATTACGTCAGCCCGATTTTTCTCGCGGCCGTCGAGTCCGTCGAGGAGGCGATCGACAACTCCCTCCTCAAGGCGACGACCGTGACGGGTAACGGCCACACGGTCGAGGCGATCCCGATCGACCGGTTGAAGCAGATCCTCGCGCAGAGACGCCGGTAACCGTGACGAAGGCTCTCGGTCACGCGTCCTGTAGGCGAGGGGCTTGCCCCTCCCGCCCCCGGTGGCATCCGCGAGAGGGGCGGGCGGCCGCAAGGGCCGCCCCTACGGCATGGAATGCGGGCTGCGGTGCTGTAACAGCGCTTGCGTCGCGGGATGGGACGGATTCTCCAGGATCGCGGGCGATCCCTCCTCCGCGACGACGCCTTCCGCCATGATGACGACGCGGTCGGCGAAGTCGCGCGCGAAGTCGGTGTCGTGCGTTGCAACGAGGAGGCCGCGGCCCTGCCCTGCCAGCATTCTCAAAGCGTCTCCCAGCGAGCCGCGGCGGGCGGGATCGAGCGCCGCGGTCGGCTCGTCCATCAGGAGGAGCGGAGGGTCCATGGCGAGGGCGCGCGCGATCGCGACGCGCTGGGCCTCTCCCCCGGACAGCTCTCGCGGAAAAGCGCCGGCGCGGCCGCCGACGCCGAGAGAGTCGAGGAGGCTCCGGGCGCGAACGGCCGCCTCCGCGGGAGCGTGTCCGAGGACCTGGACCGGAGCCAGGACGACGTTCTGCAGGGCGGTCAGGTGCTCGAAGAGGGCATGCGCCTGAAAGACCATTCCGACTCGCCGCCGCAGGGGCTTCAGCCTCGATTCGGGAGGAACGGGGCCCGGCGCCAGAACGAATCCGTCCACCTCGATGCGTCCCGCCTGAAAACTCTCGAGCGCGACGGTCGCTCGCAGCGCCGTCGTCTTGCCCGACCCCGAAAGGCCCATGAGCGCGACAAACTGCCCGCGCGCGACCGAAAGAGAGACCGCGCGCAGGACCTCCCGGCCGGCGCGGGCGAGGCGGAGCTCCTCGATGCGAAGCAGCCCGTTCACGAGGCCGCGCTCCACCGGCGCTCGAGCCGCCGGGCCAGACGCGAGAGCGGAAGAGACATCGCCAGGTAGATCGCGGCGCACAGCGCCCCGGGCAGGACCCAGCTCCCGATGTTGGTGGCGAAGATGGCGGTCTCCTTGGTCAGCTCCACGACCGTGATGACCGAGACGAGGGAGGAGTCCTTGAGCAGCGCCACGAAGTCGTTGGTCATCGGAGCGAGGGCCAGGCGGAAGGCCTGCGGGCCTCGCACCAGGCGCAGGATCTGCCACTCGGTCAGGCCGAGCGTCCTCGCGGCCTCGAGCTGCACGCGGGAGACGGCCTCGAGGGCACCGCGGTCGATCTCGCTCTCGTAGGCGGCGTAGTTCAGTCCCAGGCCCAGGAGCGCCGCGGCGAAGGCGGGAAGGCGGACGAAGGCGGACAGGCCGTAGTAGAGAACGAAGAGCTGCAGGAGGACCGGAGTGCCGCGCACGAGCTCGACGTAGCCGGTCAGCGCGCTCCTCACGAGGAGGCCGCCGTAGATGCGCCCCGCGGCGATGCCGATTCCCAGCAGAACCGCGATCGCCATGGCGGCGCAGGAGAGCGCGAGCGTGATGAGAGCCGCGCGCAGGAGGGAGGGGATGTACCGGACCGCCGCGGCCCAGGGAGAGGGAGCGGCGGCCGCGGCGCCGGACGACGCCACGGGAGCCGCATGGCCCGCGAGAACGGTCCGGAAGAATTCCGCCTGGGAATCGTCCCAGATACCCCACTTCCGGTAGATCCTCTCGAGCGTGCCGTCGCGCATCCGGTCCTCGAGGATCCCGTTGATCCTGTCGCGCAACGCGGCGTTGCCTCTGGAGAGGACGACGACGTAGCGGCCCGTCGCGATGGCCGCCGGCTCGATGGCGAGGCCCGCGACCCGTTTGACCGATCGCGCCGCGATGATGTTGTCCAGGAGGACGGCGTCGAGTCTCCCCTCCGCCAGATCCGTGTACGGGTGCACGTCGTCGTCGTAGGAGACCGGGAGATAGCCGTGCCGGCCGCGCCCCTCCAGGAGAATCTCGTAGGCGATCGTCGCCGCGAGAGTCCCGACGCGCTTTCCGCGAAGGTCGTCCAGCCGCGGGTAGCGGCCGCGATCGCCCGCGCGCACCGTCAGGACTTCCCGGAATTCGAAATACGGGATGGTGGCGGCGAGCATCGCGCGCCGCGCCGGCGTGTCCTCGACCCCGCTCATGCCGATGTCGAAATCGCCGCGCGCGACCGAGGCATCGATCGAGGAGAAGGCGACCTGCACGAACCGCGGTTCGCGGCCGAGGCCGCGGGCGATCTCCTCGGCGACCTCGACGTCGAAGCCCCGGACCTTCGCCGGGTCCTTCGGGTCGGCCTCGACGAACGGAGCGCCCCCTTCCGCGTCGCCACCCCAGCGCAGGATCGAGGGCGTCGGAGGCGGCGCCGCTCGCAGGAGGGTTCCCGCGAGCACGGCGGGGCAGGCGAGCAGGAGGGCGGAGCCGCTCGCGCGCGTCACGCGAAGCCGGTCGGGACTGCCGGCCGGGTCTGGCGGGGTCGCAGGAACAGGGAAAAGGTCAGGATACCGGCTCCGAATCCGCCGACGTGCGCCCACCAGGCGATGCCGCTCACTTCCCGTTGCGACGCGATCGCGAGCGTGCCGCTGAAGAACTGCGTCAGGAACCAGAAGCCGAGGTAGATGAAGGCCGGGACCTGGAAGAAGACAGGGTAGAAGAGGATGGGGAACATCGCGACGATCCGCGCGCGGGGGAAGAGGACGAAGTAGGCGGCCATGACTCCGGCGATCGCGCCGGAGGCGCCGACGGCGGGGACCCGCGAGCCCGGATTCGTCAGGACGTGGACGGCGCCCGCCGCCAGGCCGCAGAGGAGATAGAAGAGGAGAAACCGCACGGGTCCCATCCTGTCCTCGACGTTGTCGCCGAAGATCCAGAGCACCCACATGTTGCCGATGATGTGGAGCCATCCGCCATGCAGGAACATCGTGGTGAGGAAGGGCCAGTAGGTGTGCGGGAAGCCGACGCTCGCCGCCCAGCCCGGATCGGTGAAGCGCGCGGGCACGAGCCCGAAGAGATAGATGAACTGCTCGGTCAGGTCCCGGGGCACCTTGAGCTCGTAGATGAAGACGACGATGTTGACGGCAATCAGCGTCCAGACGGCGAAGGGGAAGTGCTGGCGCGGGATCGTGTCGCGGATCGGAATCACGGCGCTTCGGCCACCGGGCGTATCCGGAGGAGCTCGTTGGCGAGAAACAGCGGCCCGACCATCAGATGAACGAGGTTCTTGAAGAACGCCGGCGAATTGTGCTCGAAGCGGGCATGGCCCAGGCCCTGGAATACCCATCCGACAAGGAACGCGGCCAGCCCTGCGCGCCAGTCCGCGACGGCGCGGGCGGCGATGTCGAGAAGCGCGAACTCGAGCAGCATCACGAGGGCGAGAGAGGCATCGAGGGTCAGATAGAAGAGAAGCACCGCCCCGATCAGGAGCTCCGCGGCCGTCACCCGGGTCGCGCCCGGCAGGCGCAGACCCAGGAGCATGGTCACGCTGCCGAAAATGATCAGCGTGATTCCGAAGGCGTGGCAGACGAGGTTGCCGCGCGTGCGATGGTAGGAGGCGTAATCGGTCAGGAGCGCGTCCACTCTTCTCAATCCGGAATCCACTTCGAACGATTATGCATCCGGAGACCATGAGCCGCGCGAGGGAGAGAATGGGGGCATGAGGGCGATGCTTCTCCGGCGCACGGGTCCCGCGGAAGAAAAGCCGCTCGAGCCTGCGGAGGCGCCGGAGCCGAAGGCCAATGCGGGCGAGGTCCTGATTGAGGTGGAGGCCTGCGGCGTGTGCCGGACGGACCTGCACATCCTGGAAGGCGAAGTCCCGGCGCGCCTGCCGGTGATTCCCGGGCATCAGGCCGCGGGGAAGATCGTCGCGCTCGGGCCGGGAGCCGAAAGTTTCGCTGTGGGCGATTCCGTCGGCGTGGGCTGGGTGGCGTCCACGTGCGGGGTCTGCCGATTCTGCCGGTCGGGACGCGAAAACCTCTGCGAGTACGCGACCTTTACGGGGCGCGATCGGGACGGCGGATACGCGGAGAGGATCGTGGCGCGCGCCGAGTGGGTCTACCGCCTGCCTGCCGGCTTCTCCCCGCTGAAAGCCGCGCCGCTCCTGTGCGCGGGGATCATCGGGTACCGGTCGCTGCGCCTGTCCGGGATCCAGCCGGGCGGGCGGCTGGGTCTCTTCGGATTCGGCGCGTCGGCGCACCTGGCGATCCAGGCGGCTCTCCACTGGAAATGCGAGGTCTTCGTCTTCACGCGGGAGGAGCATCACCGGCGCCTCGCGCTCGAGATGGGAGCGGCCTGGGCCGGCGGCGGGCAGGACGATCCCGGCGTCGCTCTGGACGCCGCGGTCACGTTCGCGCCGGCGGGGGATCTCGTTCCCGTCGCCCTGTCGCGGCTCGACCGGGGCGGCAGGCTCGCGATCAACGCGATTCACATGAGCCCGATCCCGTCGTTCTCCTACGAGATGCTCTACGGAGAGCGCAGCGTCGTCGGCGTCACGAATTACACCCGCCGCGACGCCGAGGAGTTCCTGGAGCTGGCCGCGCGCATCCCGATCCGCGCCGAGACCGAGACCTTTCCGCTCGAAAAGGCGAACGAGGCGCTCCTGCGCGTCAAGCGAGGGGAAGTTCGCGGGGCGGCCGTCCTCGAGATCTGATGTCCTGTCATCCCTTCGCGTCCTCCCTGTCATCCTGAGCGAAGCGAAGGATCTGCCCCGGTCACCATCAGCCATCTGCCGGAGCAGATTCTTCGTCGCTTCGCTCCTCAGAATGACAATGAGGGGTCTGCGGCCCAGTCACTCGATGCGCAGAAGGAGGCGGCGCGGACGGTCTGCCGCCTGAAACCTCAGGTCCCGCACGGCCTGCGGCACCGCCTGCATCTTCACGCGCTTCCCGCCATTCGGGCTCGCCTCGCGCACGTGGCCGCTGGCCTCGACCAGCAGGAAGTATTGATGGCCGCGCAGATCCGCGAGGAGCTCCGCGGCGCCCGGGGTGATGATCTCGGGAGCACGGCCCTGCCCGTCGAGAGCGACGAGGACGGGATGGGCAGGCGAGCCCGGCTCGGTCGAAGCCACGGCGGGCGCCGCCGCTCCCTCGCCCCCCGGTCTCTCGGCGCTCTGGAGGAGCGGTGCGGAAGTCTCGTCCATCGTTCGAGCGGCGCGCGGCGCCAGGGATTCGGCGGAGCGGCGAGCCGGCGCCTGAATCTTCCCTTCTGAGGGCGGCGCCGCCGGAGGGGGGGGCGCCGGGGCGTACCTCTCCGGTGCGGGAACGGCGATCGGGGCCGGCTCCTCTTTCGAAAGAGCCTTGTTCGTTTTCGCCCGCGGGCGAGCGGCGCCGGCGTCGGAGGCCGGGGCGTCCCGCGGCGCGGCCGGGGGTCGCTTGCTCTGCAGGAGCACGGGGATCGGCGTCTGACGCGGTCCGATCCTGGCGACGGATTCCCGCTGGATCACGACCACGGAGCCGACGATCGTCGCGAGGATCGCCACGGCGAACGCGGCGGCCCACTTCAGGTTGATCCCGAAGACGACCCCGAAGGGAGTCCGGCGGGGAGTGGCCGCCTGGAGCCTGCGGAGGATGCGCGCCGAAAGATCCGCCGGCGGGGGAGAGGTGCTGCTCGCGCGAAAGAGCGAGAGCGCCGCCTCGAACTCCAGGGCGGCCTTGCGGCAGTCCGCGCAGTGGGCGCGGTGCGACTCGAAATGCGCGCGCTCGGCGGCCGTCAGCTCGCCGTCGTGAAGACGCGAGAGGAAGTCGGCCGAGCGCGCCGGGTGGGCGCTGTCGTTCTTCATTTCAGATCTTTCCGGAATCCATGAGCGGGCGCAGGAGGGCCTTCAATTGTCCTCTCCCCCGCGAGATTCTCGATTTGACTGTTCCAACGGGCAATTCGAGCGATACCGAGATCTCCTCGTAACTCCATTCCTCCAGGTCTCTCAACACCACGGGCATCCGGAACTCGGCCGGCAGGAGCTTCAACGCCTCGGCCACGTAGCGCCGCGACTCTCCGGCCCGGGCGTTTTCTTCCGGGCCCCTCGCCGTCTCCGCGGGATCGAGGAGGGGAGACTCCTCTCCCACGCTCGTGAAGATGCGCCGGAACCTCCCGCGCGCGCGGTACCGGTTCTTGACGGCGTTGTCGGCGATCGAGGCGAGCCAGGCGCGCGGCGGAGCCTCCCCCCGGAAGCGGGAGAGGCCGCGGTACGCCTTCAGGAAGACCTCCTGCGCCATGTCGTCCGCTTCCTGCTCGCCCACGGCCCGGGCCATCCAGCGGTGCACGGTCGCGGCATGGCGCCGGACGAACTCGCCGAAGGCCGTCTCTTCCCCTTCTTTCGAGAGGGCGATGAGCTCCTCGTCGGGCAATTCCGTCAGGCTCAAGTGCAGATCGCGCCGCCGTGCTGTCGCGGCGCGATTGTACCGACGCTGACGTTAGTGCCGCGGGTCGGGAGCGTACTCGTGCTCGAAGCCGCGTCCCCGGTCTCGGGCATACAGCTCGTCCTCGCGAGGGAAAACGCCAAGGCGAACCAGCTCCCGGCGGTATTCGTACCGCAGCGCGATCCTGGCCGCCGGGACCGGGTCTTCGTCGAAGTTCACCCACTGGACCGGGAAGCTCGTCCGTTCCCCGATGCCCGTCGCTGCGAAGCGGTCCGACTCGCGGGGACTCGCTCCGGCCTGGGGAGCGGGTTTGGAGGATCCGCTCTCGCCGGCGATCTGGCCGTCCGGTGCGTTTGCCTCGAGACGTCCCTCGGCCTCCGGCGCGCCAGCGGCCGAGTCGCGGGACATCGTCTTTCCCGGGGGCGGGGCGACCGTTAACGGCTGGACGGGCCGCGTCTTCTCCCGGAAGAACACGGCCTCGATGACGCCGACGTTGCGCGTGTCGCCGATCCACTTCGCGTAGGAACGCGCGGTGTCGGTGAAGAAAAACCGGCGCGCCGTCTGGCCGGAGACCTGCCAGCCGGGAATGTCCACCGTCTGTCCCGGCGCGAGGATCCACTTCGTGGCGCCGGCGGCGGAGGTGCGCTTCGCGTCCACGACGTTCAGGCCGTCCACCGAGAGAGCCACGGCGACGCGCTCGGCCGTGGGATTGTGAAGCCGCAGCGAGAAGCTCCTGCCCCGCAGGGCCTCGATGTACGTCCGATCACGAAAGGGATACTCCGCGGCCGTGGAGCCGTCGACGATCACCGAAAGCTCGAACCGCCCGCACTCCGAGGCGGGAAGGCGCGTCCCCGCCAGAAACAGCCCCACTCCCGCCGCCACGAGCCAACTGCGTTTGCGCATCGTTGCCTCCCGGTTGGTGGAGACACCGGACCCCGCCGCCGGTTCCCGGGAATTCCGAAATCTCCGGCCCGGAGACCGGGGCACGTTTGCCGAGGATGTCCTCGGGCCTTTCTTCTTCTTCGAGTTGACCCGGGAGTGCCATGTCTTGAGTGTAGACTCCGGCCATGGCCAGACCGCTGCGGCTCGAGTTCCCCGGGGCCCTGTACTACGTCTCGGGGCAGACACGAGGGCGAGCGGCGGCCTTTCGCGATGAGCAGGACCGCGAGAAGTTCCTTTCTCTGCTCGGCACGATCGGCTCGGAGGATCGCTGGAGAGTCCACGGCTACGGCGTCCTGCGAAGCGGATACGAGCTCCTGATCGAGACGCCCGCCGGAGGGCTCTCTCACGGAATGCGTTCTCTCAACGGACGCTACACGCAGTGGTTCAACCGCCGCCGCGGCCGCCAGGGCGGGCTCTTCGAGGGCCGGTACAAGTCCATCCTGGTGCAGAAGGAGGTCTACCTCCTCGACATGGCCCGGCACGTTGTCTGGAGTCCCGTGCGCGAGGGTCTGGCGCGCCGCCCGGAGGGGTGGCGCTGGACCAATTACCGGGCGACCGGCGGCTCCGCGGAGGCTCCCGCCTGGCTGGAGGTCGATTGGACCCTGGCCCGGTTCGGCCGGCGTTCTTCCGCGGCCCGGGCCGCCTACCGGCGGTACATCGCCGCGGGTGGCCTTGCCCCCTCGCCGCTCGACGAGGTCGAGAAGCAGGTGTACCTCGGCGACCGCCGGTTTCGAGCCAGAGCGAAGAGCCTTCTGGCGACCGGAGCGGTCAAGAAGAAGGTACGGCGGCGGTCCCGACGGCCCGAGGACGCGAGCATCGGGGAGATCCGGCGGATCGTAGCCCGGGAGTGGGGCGTGACGGCCGCCAGACTTCGGCAGCACGGAGGAGAGCAGAAGGCCGCGGCCATCTACCTCGCGCGAAAAATGACGCCGCTCTCGAACATCGAGATCGGGGAGGCGTTCGGAGTCGGCGAGGCCCGCGTCAGCAGCGCGGTGCGGGAGATCCAGGAGGGTTCCAAGCGCTCCCTCCTCCCGGTGCTGGAAGAGCTTCGCCGGAAGCTCTCCCGGCGGCGCTGACCCCGCCCCTGAGGTTTTCCGGCGCCGGCCAGGGCGTTACGAGCCTCTTTCCCACCTCCCGCCCGTGATCAGGCGCGCGCCGCGCTGCCAGGTCGCATAGGCCCACGCCCACTCGAACATCACGAGGAAGCGGTTGCGGAAGCCGATGAGGTAGAGGATGTGGACGAAACACCAGAAGAGCCAGGCGGGGAAGCCGGAGAGCCGGATCCGTCCCAGGTCGGCGATCGCCGCGCCTCTCCCGAGGACGGCGAGGTTGCCCGGGTCGCGGTAGCGAAAGGTCTCTGTCGCCTCGCCTCGGATGACCGACAGGATGTTTTCGGCCGCCCGGCGGCCCTGCTGGATCGCGACCTGCGCGACGCCCGGCAGCGGCTGGCCGGTCTGGTGCGCGAAGGCAGCGAGATCCCCGATCACGAAGATGTCCGGGTGGCCCGGCGCCGAGAGGTCCGGGTTGACGGCGACACGGCCCGCGCGGTCGAGCGGGACTCCGAGCGAGCGGGCGATCGGCGAAGCGGCGACCCCGGCGGCCCAGAGGATCGTCCCCGCTTCGAGCCTCTCCGTTCCGATCTCGGCAAAGCCGTCGCCCACGGCGGTGACGGCCGCCCCCGTCCGCACCTCGACGCCGAGCCTCGCGAGCAACGCGGCCGCCTTCGCCGCGAGATCGGCGGGGAAGGCCGGCAGGATGCGCGGGCCCGCCTCGAGCAGGATGATGCGCGCCTCTCGCGGGTCGATCGCGCGGAAATCGCTCGCGAGGACATGCCGGGAAATCTCGCCGATGGCTCCCGCGAGCTCGGCGCCCGTGGGGCCGCCGCCGACCAGCACGAATGTCAGGAGGGCTTTCCTTTTTCCAGGGTCCGGTTCCCTCTCGGCCTTTTCGAAGGCGAGAAGAATCCGGCGCCGGATCTCGAGCGCGTCTTCCAGGGACTTGAGCCCCGGCGCGCGGGTCTCCCAGTCCGCATGCCCGAAGTAGGAATGGCTTGCTCCGACCGCGAGGATGAGGAAGTCGTAACCGATGCGGCCGTCGGCGAGAACGAGCTCGCGCGCAGCGGCGTCCACCGCGGTCACGTCCGCGAGCAGCACCCGCGCGTTCTTCTGCCGGCGCAGGATCGAGCGGATCGGATACGCGATGTCGCCGGGGGAGAGCGCCGCGGTCGCCACCTGGTACAGCAGCGGCTGAAAGAGGTGGTAGTTGAGGCGGTCCACGACGGTGACATCCACCGTCGCGTGGCGGAGCGCCCGCGCCGCCGAGAGTCCTCCGAACCCCGCCCCGACGATGACGATCCTCCGCCCGCTCATGCTGGCTCTCATCATGCACGAGCAGTGCCGGGTCTCTCCCCGGGGCAGATCCTTCGCTGCGCTCAGGATGACAGAGAACGCGGCATCGCGTTCTCTGTCACCTCGCGAAAACGTCCTCCACGGGGGTGATCTTCACGTTCTCGGGCTTGATGTCGAGCTTGAGCGCTCCGATGACCTTGTCCTCGTCCAGCAACTCCCTGGGCTTCTCGGCGTCGTACTTGATGGGCGAGAACTCGTCGGAGACGAGCTCGTTCTTCAGTCCCTTCGCGTCCTTCGTGACGATCACGACGGAGAGATCCCTGGCCGAAAAGTGCCTGCGGATGGCCGCGTTGACGGCCTCGGGCGTGAGGGCCTTGAGGCTCTCGCGCATCATCGCGGTGTACTCGCCGGTGCCGTACCACTTCGAATCCAGGGCATAGCCGATCTGCTGGTTCTGGGTCGCCGTCATCACGAAGACGTTCTTCATCAGGTAGTCGCGCGTGCGCTCGAAGTCCTCTTTCGAGAGACCGTCCCGGATGAGCTTGTCGAGCTCGTACACCGCGATCCGCAACGCCATGTGCGCGTTGACGGGAACGACCGGGCGGATCCAGACCTCGAAGATCTGCGCCCGGCGCGCGATGTTGGGGTCGGGGAAGAACTGGAACATGCCGCGCGGGAAGGCCTCGACGTAGGCATAGTCGCCGTAGTTCATCCCGCGGACCTCGCGGATTCGCTGGTAGAGGTGGGAAACGGAAGAACGGTGCTCGCCGAGCCATGCGCGCGCCAGCGCGAGCGCGGCGAAGTCGGGATCCGAGCGCTTCACGCCGATCGGCAGGCCGAGGGAGATGGCCGTCGCGCGGGTCTCCTTCTCGATGATCTCGACTTCGATCCCGGTGGGACGTCTCCCCGCGATCCCCTGCGGAGCGGCGAGCGCGGGCCCGGCGGGCAGCTTCCCGATCTCCTTCCTGAGCGCCGCGACCATCTCCTCCGGGGCGTCCCCCGCGACCCCGACCGTCAGCGCCGCCCGCGTGTACGCGCTCGCGATGAATCCCCTGACGTCTTCGAGGGTGATGGCCTCGATGCCGGCCACGGTCCCGAGGACGGGGTGGCCGTAGGGAGTGCCGGCGAAGATGTTCGCCTGGAGCCGTTCCTTGCCGAGCTCCTCCTCGTTGTTGGAGCGCAGATCCTCCTTGAGGGCGTTGGACTGGGCGTCCTTGAGTCTCTTGAAGTCTTCTTCGCGCAGGCCCGGATCGGTGAGCATCGGAAGCGCGATGTCGAAGAAGGCCTTCCAGTTGTCGCGGTGGATGAAGCCGGTGAAGGTTGTCATCTCCTTGTCCACGCGCCCGCGGAAGGCGCCGGCCATCGGGAAGAGGGCCTTGTTGATCTCGTCGATGCGCCGGTCCTTCGAACCCGCCTCGGCCACCATCGCGGCGGCGAGCGCCGAGAGGCCTTCCCTGCCCCTGGGGTCGTAGGCCGACCCGACCCGGAAGAGAAGCTTGACGTTCAACTGCGGGAGCGCCGTCTTCTGGAGGACGAAGTCCACGTCCGCAGCGGAGCCGGTCTCGGGCGCGCCCGGCGCGAGCGAGGCGAGAGACGGGAGTTTCGAGATCGCGTCCGGCATCGGCTGCTGCGAGACGGTCGCGACCACGAGGTTCGCGTCGGTGAAGTATTTCTTCGCCACGGCCTGCAGGTCCGCCGGCGTCAACGAGGCGTACACGCGGTAGAGGCGGTTCAACGTGCCGTAGGACCGGTCGTACCGGACGAAGCGCGCGAGCGTCGCCGCGATCGTCTCGGTGTTGTCGAGCCGGCGCGCGAAGCCGTAGCGGGCGTTCGATTTCGCTTCCTCCAGCCGCCGGGCGTCCACGGGCTCGGCCGCGGCCTTCCGGAAGACCTTCAGGATCTCGTCGCGGACGTAGACCGAGTCTTCGATCTTCTTGACCCGCGCGTAGACGCCGGAGAGGCCGGGGTCCTGGGTCCCGCCGCTGTCGGCGAACATCTGGTCGACCTTCTGCTCCTGCTCGACGAGCTTCTTGTGGATGTCGGAGGTCTCGCCGAACACGAGGTCGAAGAGGAGGTCCATCGCGGCGAAGTCCTTCCGGACGTCGGAAAACGCGGGGCCGTGGAACGCGACGGTGACCCAGGGGAGAGTCGGGCTCGTCCAGGCCAGATGAGCGTAAACGGGCGCCTTCTGCGGGGGCTCCTGGGGGATCTCGACGCTGTAGGAGCCTCGTTTCCAGCCGCCCCAGTACTTCTCGACCAGGCGGATGACCCTGTCCGGCTCGACGTCCCCCGCCACGATCACGGTCGTGTGCTCGGGGCGGTACCAGCGGGAGAAGAAGGTCTTCGAGTACTCGAGCTGGTTCGGCATGTCCTCGATGTCCTTCAGGAAGCCCATCGTGGTGTGCTTGTAGGTGTGGGTCGTGAAGGCCTTGTCGTGCTGGACCTCCTCGAGCTTGAAGATCGGGTTGGCGCTGTTCTTGTTGTACTCCCCGAGCACGGCGCGCGCCTCGGTCTTGAAGCCTTCCGGCGAGTAGTCCAGGTTCATGAACCGGTCCGCCTCGACCTGGAGCATCTTCTCGAGGTCCTCCTTGGAGAAAGTCGTGTGGTAGTTGGTGTAGTCGTCGGTCGTATAGGCGTTCTGCCGCGCGCCCGTCTGGGTCAGGATCTCCTGGTACTTCTCGGGCGGGTAGGCCTTCGTGCCGCGGAACATCATGTGCTCGAAGAAGTGGGCGAACCCGGACTTGCCGGGCTCGACCTCGTTTCGCGACCCGGTCTGCACCGGGATCTGGAGCGAAACGATGTTGGGGAACCCGGTCGGCACGACGATGACCTTCAGGCCGTTGGGCAGGATCTTCTCCGTGGCCTTGAACGGAAGGATGTCCCTCGCCGCGGCCTTCGCCGCGGCCCCCGGCCTGTCAGCGGCTGGTTTCATGGAGGTCTTCTTCTGGGCCATCGCGATCACAGGCACGAAGGCCAGCAGGATAGCGGCAAGGCTCCGAAATCGGCTCATGAAATCTCCTCTCGGTCGCTTCGAGGGTGCCATTCTAACTACGTGAGGCGGCACGAGAAGTTCGCTCCGATGCCGGTTCCACGGCCCTTCCGGCACCGGGTCAAAGACCTCTTGACTTCGGTTGGGGATAGCACACAATATTCACAGTTTTTCTTTTGGCTCGGGGTACCCGAGCTTTTTTTTTGCGAAAGGAGTTTTCATCATGGCCGCTTCACAACTCCCAGCCCGGCTTCCCGAGCGCCAGCCCGAAACCAGCACGAGCCCCCGCGCCACGTGGCCCCGCCCCGCGAAGAAGGCGACTCGGTTCGTGATCAAGATCGGCGGGGTTATCCCGACCTAGGCAAGGCTACCCTTGTATTTGAATCTCTTTTCGAGGAGTCTTGTTGCGTACCTTAGATGATGTCGGCGCCCTGGCGAATCAGCGAGGGTTCTGATGGCAGGCCGCGTTCTCCGTTTTCCTTCGAGGCCCGTCTCTTCCGAGGAGGGGAAGGCGGCAGCCACGCGCATTCTGGCGACTCCATGTTCCGAGCGTGCGCCGAATGCTGCCGAGCTCCAGCTCGAGGAGCCGGAGACGCTGCTCGCCCTGGCCTTCATTCTCCGCCAGCGGCTCGACGCGTCGCCCGGAACCGTGCGAGACGAAGCGGAGTTCCTCTACCGATTCCTCGAGAGGCCTCGGAGACCGATTGGGCTCTTCGACGAGCGAGAGTACTTTCTTGGTGAGCTGGCGCTCATTGCTGGGACGGCCTGCCGCCAACTCTCGCGCCGGGACGAAGCCCGCCTCTGGTTCGACCGTTCCGAGTCAAGCTTTCGCCACACGGCGAGCGCCTTCAACGAGCTCTCGCGGCTGGCCTATCAGCGCCTGGCGCTTCGAACGGAAGAGCGTGAGTTCGATGCGGTGATGGAGCTCGCTCCGCCCCTGGCCGAGACTTTCGAGAGTATCTCGATGCCCGAGGAGGCGCTCAAGTGCCGTTTCCTGGAGGGGCTTGCCCTCATGGAAAGCGATCGCTTGCCGGAGGCAATAGAAGTTTTCGAGGATATCTGCTGCGAAGCCAACAAGCTGAAGAGCGAGAAGCTCCTCGGGGCGGCCTACGCCAACCTCACTCACATCTACGGGATGATGGGCGACTCCCAGGGGGCCATCGAAGCTTCACGCAAGGCCATCCCCGTCCTCACGAGGCTGGACGACAAGGTCGCCCTGGCCAAGGTTCAGTGGGGCCTGGCTGCCCTTCTTCGCGAGATCGGCCAGATTCCGGCCTCCATCGAGGCCTATCGCGTGGCGCAAATGGAATTCCGCCGGATCGGGATGCGCGCCGATGTCGCAGCCTTGAGTCTCGTCGTTGCGGACCTGCTTCTCGAGCGCGACCAGGATGTCGAAGCTCGCCGAGAGATCCTCTCCGCTCTTCCCGTCCTTGATGAGTTGAACATGGTTCCCGAAGGGGTGGCCGCCCTCTCGCTCTTGCGCGAGTCCACACGCCAGCAGCGCATCAATCGTCAGGCCCTGCGCGACCTCCACGGCTACTTCGAAGACCTGAAGTCCTAGACCCCTCTGATCCACCCGGTGGAAGGCTCTGCGCGACCTGCGCTGCTCCTTCGAGGAAAAGCGGAAATAGGAAGGTCGGCCTAAGGCCTCTCCCCAGAAGGATCGGTTTGCGGCGTCGCCCGGTTAGCATGTCGGGCGTGGCGCGGGTGCTGTTGCTGCTGCCGACGACGACTTACAGGACGCCGGACTTCCTGGCGGCGGCGCGGAGGCTTGGGGTGGAGGTCACAGTCGCCTCGGAGAAGCCGAGCACGCTCGAGGGACTGAATCCGGAGGGGCTGCTGACGCTCGATTTCCGGGATCCTTCGGCGTCGGCGCGCCGGGCCGTCGAGTTTGCCGCCAGGAGGCCGTTCGCGGCGGTGGTCGGCGTGGACGAAGACACCACGGTCGTCGCGGCGGTGATCGCTCGGGCGCTCGGGCTTGCGCACAACCCGGTGCACGCGGCGATGGCTGCCCGGCACAAGGCGACGATGCGGGAGCTCCTCCGGGAAGCGGCCGTGCCGTCCCCGGCCTATCGTGTCTTCGACCGTGGGGAGGACCCGGACGCGGCGTCGAAGAGAGTCCGGTTTCCCTGCGTCTTGAAACCGACGTTTCTCGCGGCGAGCCGTGGCGTGATTCGGGCGAATGACCGCGCGGAGTTCGTCGCCGCCTGGAAGCGCATCGAGAGAATCCTCGATGAGCCCGAGGTCGCGGCGAAGGGCACGTCCGAGGTCGGGGCCTCCCGGATACCGAGCACCGAACACCGAACACCGAGTCTTGCCCGGGAGATCCTGGTCGAGGATTTCGTCTCGGGGAACGAGGTCGCGCTCGAGGGTCTGCTGCGAGACGGGGAACTGAAGGTCCTGGCCCTTTTCGACAAGCCGGACCCGCTCGAAGGGCCCTTCTTCGAGGAGACGATCTACGTGACACCGTCCCGGCTGCCCGGGCGGACGCAGGAGAGGATCGCGGGGGTCGCGTCGCGCGGGGCGCTCGCGCTGGGACTTCGAGACGGGCCGGTCCATGCGGAATTGCGCGTCAACGAGGCCGGGACGTGGCTCATCGAAATCGCGGCGCGGTCGATTGGAGGGCTCTGCTCCCGGACGTTGCGGTTCGGGACGGGCATGTCGCTCGAAGAGCTGATCCTGCGGCACGCCCTGCGAACGGAGATGCCGGAGCCGGAGCGGGAGCGCAGCGCCGCGGGCGTCATGATGATCCCGATCCCGAAAGCGGGGATTCTCGAAGAGGTCCGGGGGATCGAAGACGCGCGAGCGGTGCAAGGACATCGAGGACGTCACGATCACGATCCATGTCGGGCAGAGGCTCGTGCCGCTACCGGAGGGATCGCGCTATCTGGGATTCATCTTCAGTCGCGCGGCGTCGCCCGAGCGCGCGGAGGCGGCGCTGCGGGAAGCCCATGCGTTGCTGGAGTTCCGGATAGGAGACTGAGCAGGTGACAGGTTCACTGACACCTGGCTCAGCGCTACTTCGCTGGTGAGTAGTACGGATTCCGTCCGGCCGCGTGGTCGGTGGTGTCGAGGATCTCGCCGACGCGGGGGACGAGGTCGCGGATCGCTTTTTCGATGCCCATCTTCAGGGTCACGTCGGCGGCGCCGCAGCCCTGACAGCCGCCGCCCAGCCGAATGTAGACGTTGTTCTTCCTGACGTCGATCAGCTCCACGAACCCTCCATGGGCGGCGACGGCGGGATTGATCTCCCGGTCGAGGAGGTCGCCGATGGCCCACTTCAGATCTCCCTCCGAGGGGAGGCTCTCGAAATAGTCGGGGGAGACGATGGGCGCTCCGCCGCGGATGTACTTGCGGATGACGTGGCCGATACCCAGGGCGGGCCAGTCCACTGGATGAGCGGCGTCGACGGCCACGGTGTTGTCGGCGATCAGCACGGATTGGACGCCGGGAAGCGCCAGCAGGTCTGCCGCGAGCGGCGACAGCCGCGCGTCTTCGGCGTTCGCAAAGAAGGCCGATTCGCCGGGCGCGAGCGGCCGGTCCACTGTGAATTTGCAGCGGTCGCCCGCCGCCGAGGGCTCTCCGGTGATCTTGATTTCGTCCATGGCAGTTCAGTATAGCCTTCCAACTTCACGGCGCGGAGCCGTGCCGTGTATTGCGCCGGCGCGTTCGCCGGGATTGCCATCCAGTGGCGATCCGTTTTCTCCAGGGCTGCATAAGCCTCTGATCGCGGGGTGGTTGACGGATCGGCGCGGCCGGCATGGCCTTCCCTCCTGTACACGGGTCGAGACATGATCTTCATGCCAACCCGACAAGGCGGCTCGCGACGAGGAAGACAGCGTCTTCCGGATCAGCGTCAACGACTTCGGCCCCTCCCGCCGCGCGTCTCTCCTGAAAAGGCTTCCGGCCGACCAGGGAGGAAACAGCGGAGAGACCGACTCGTGCCACCCCCTGGAGGAGGGTGGACTGACCCGGATATTGCCGCGGCAGGCGCGGAATCCTGAGATGATAGGGGGGATCCCGGACCCGCTGTCATCGTTCTTATTGGAGTACCGCTCAACTGCCGGAGCGCCGACTTTCGCGCCGTGCTGTCGAGGTGATGGTCGCCATCATCGTGGCGAGCATCGTCTGTCTGCTTGCCGGGCCCTACCTGTACAGGCTCTGGCGACGCGAGCGACTTCGAGGAGCAGCGCAGGAGGTCTATACCCTCATCCTCGCGGCGCGCCTGAAGGCGGTGAGGTTGAACGAGCAGGTGGTGTTGTGGATCAATCCGCCGACGCGCCTCATCGTGGCCTGGACCGACGCGCGCTCCCTTCAACTTCGTGCAGGATCCGGGTGAGCAGACCGTGCTGCACCTGCGGCTCCGGCAAGGAGTCTTCTTTCAGTCTCCGAACGGCGATGAGGTCAACGGCCCCGACTCGGTCGCCTTCGACACGTACGGCGGCGACCCGGAGATCGTGGACCGCGTTGTCTTCCGTCCGGAGGGGACTCTCGTGATGCCGCAGGCCTCGAACAGCAAGGCGCCCACGAGGCCCGCGGCCCATACGGCGACGGTCCCTTACGGCTCCATCAACTGCAATCCCGGCAAGACCTGCCGGGGGGTCTACCTCTCCGACCGGCCCCGAACGGGACAACAAGGCGCACCCAACGTATTTCGGGTGAGCGTCAGCGATTTCGGACCGACCGGCCGGATTTCGATTCTCAAGTGGCTGCCGCCTTCGGAGGGGGGGAATCCCGGAGAGAACAACTTCGTGCCTCCCCCATGGAAGTGGGTGGATTGATGCAGGAGCGGCGGCGGTACGACCGGCGGACGGGGGTCGCGCTCCTGTCTCTGGTGGCGGCCACGAACGTGATTCCGTGGATGGAGCTTCTGCTCGGCGAAACGGTGACGGCGGAGCTGCTGGCGCGTTCGGAGATCCGGGTGGCGGTCGGGACTTGCCTGCTGGCGCTCTTCCTCCTCCTGGGCGCGTGGTTCTCGGGCCGGCACAGTCCCTTACCCGCCAGGTCCTGGATCGGGCGGCCGCGCACTGCGGGCCTGCGGTTCGCGATCGCGGCCGCGGCGGTCAACATCGCGCTCGCCGGACTCATCCGGTGGCGCGGCGCCGGGCACGCCGCCGGATTCCCGTCGGAGTTGCCGATCTTCGTGATCGGCTGGTATCTCGTGGTCCTGCCGCTGGAAGTCGCGGCCGGCTTGAGTCTCGGCCGCGCGGGCCGGATGCCGGGTCGCCGACAACCGCCGGGGCTGTAGGCCGGGACACGGGACTCGAGACTCGCGACATGGAACTTGCGAAGCGACTCTCGGTTCGAGTCCCGAGTTCCCTGTCCCGAGTCCCGTCTTCCTTGACCCGGTTTCACACTCTCGCGGATAATCGCCCCGATGGGAAAAAAGATCACCCGGAAACAGTTGAAGCGCAATGACCTTGTCGAGACGATGGGCAAGACGGTGGACTACGTCTCCCACCACCGGCGGGGGGTCACGGAAGGTATCGTCGCCGCGGCAGTCGTGGCGCTGCTCATCGGGGGTTTCCTGCTTCTGCGCGCCTACCGCGAGGGCCAGGCGGGCAAGGAACTCTCGGCCGCGCTGGCTGCCCTGGACACTCCGCTCGCCAGCCAGCCGGCGGCCGCAGGGGCCGCGAAGACCTTCGCGACCGTGGAGGCGAGAAACAAGGAAGTCGATGCGCATCTGCGCAAGGCGGCGGACCACCCGGGGACTTCCGCGGGCCGGGCGGCCGGCCTGATTCTCACCACGCGCGAGAAACCACCGAACGCCGCCGAGGCCTTCGCCCGAACCGCGCGCGAGGCGAAAGCCGAGGTCGCGGCTTCCGCGGAGCTCGACGCGGCGCGCCTGCTCGCGGCGCAGGGGAAGAAGTCCGAAGCAATCGACCGCTTGAAGCGGGCCATCGAATCTCCCGCCTCCGCGGCGCCCAAGGACGCTCTCCTCTTCGCCCTCGGACAGGTCTACGAAGACTCCGGCTCCGCCTCCGACGCTCGCGCCACGTTCCAGAGGCTGATCACCGACTACCCGAATTCCCCCTACCGCAACGACGCCCGGCAGAAGATCCCCGGCTCCTGATCGCGGGAGACGGTAGACGGTAGACGGTAGACGGGGGACGACGTCGGCTCCAATGCGGCCTTGCCTTAGCTTCGTCTTCCGTCTCACGTCTTCCGTCTTCCGACTTTCATGACCCGCCGTGTCGTCATCCTCGTGTGCGACGGGTTGGGCGTCGGCGCCGCGCCCGACGCGGACGCCTATGGAGACGCCGGAAGCGACACGCTCGGCCACGTGCTCGACCGGTTTCCCACGGCGCTCCCGAACCTCGAGAGCCTGGGACTCCTCGCGGTCAACGGGCGCGGGAGGACGACGGGCGCTAGGGGAAAGGCGTTGGAGCTTTCAGCCGGCAAGGACACGACGACGGGACACTGGGAGATGATGGGTCTGGTCGTCGAGCGCGCGTTTCCCCTCTATCCCGGCGGATTCCCCCCGGAGGTCGTCGGGCCGTTCGAGGAATACGCCGGGAAGAAAGTCCTGGGGAACAGGGCGGCGTCGGGGACCGAGATCATCAAGGAGCTCGGGCCGGAGCACCTGGAGACGGGCCGTCCCATTCTCTACACGTCCGGAGATTCCGTCTTCCAGGTCGCGGCGCACGAGGACATCTGGCCGCCGGAGAAGCTCTGGGACCTGTGCCGCTTCGCCCGCGGGATCCTCAAGGGAGAGCATCTGGTCGGCCGCGTCATCGCGCGGCCCTTCGTCGGGGCGCCCGGCAGCTTCACGCGAACCGCCAACCGCCGCGACTTCACCGTCGAGCCGGCGGGGGAGACCTGGCTCGACCGGCTCGTGGCCGCCGGCAGGTCGGTCTTCGGCGTCGGGAAGATCGTGGACATTTTCTCCGGGCGCGGCATTACCGATTCCGTGCACACCGGCTCGGATTCGGAGGGGATGCGCGTGACGTCCGAGGTGTTGCGCCGCCGGCGAGCCGATGTCGTCTTCACCAACCTCGTGGATTTCGACAGCAAGTACGGGCACCGAAACGACCCGGCCGGCTACGCGAAGAACCTCGCGTCGCTCGACGCCGATCTGCCGGATCTTCTCGACGCCCTCGGCCCGGAGGACCTGCTCTTCGTGACGGCCGACCACGGCTGCGAGACGACCGACGTCTCGACGGATCACACGCGGGAATTCGTTCCGCTCCTCGCGGCCGGCGAGGCCGTCCGCTCCGACGTGGACCTGGGCGTGCGGCGGGGCTTCTGCGACCTCGCGGCGACCGCGGGGGAGTGGCTCGGCGTTGCCGCGCCGCGCGGGGAGAGCGCGCTCGGCCGGCTGTTGGCGTAGTGGTGCACGCGATCCTCGCGGCGGCCGCCGTCTGCGGCTGCCTCGTCCTCTTCTTCGTGATCGTGAACCTGGCCGTGACGCCGCGCCTCTCCAGGACCCCGACTCCCGCCGGCCCCGCGCCGAGAGTCTCGGTCATCATCCCGGCGCGCAACGAGGAGCGGTCGATCGCTGCCGCGGTCCGATCGCAGCTCGCGCAGGACTACCGGGACTTCGAGGTTCTCGTCGTCGACGACCGCTCGACGGACGGGACGCGGGCGATCCTGGAGGCGCTCGCGCGCGAGAATCCCCGGCTGCGGATCCTCGAGGGAATGGACCCGCCGCCCGGTTGGCTGGGCAAGCCGCACGCCCTCTGGCTCGGCGCGCGGGAGGCGAGCGGCGCCATTCTCCTCTTCGCCGACGCGGACGTGATCTATCACCCGCGCGGCCTGCGAGAGGCCATGGCGTTCCTGGAGGAGCGGAGGGCGGACTTCCTGGCCCTCCTGCCGCGGATGGAGGCGGAGGGCTTCTGGGAGAACGTCCTCATGCCCTACATCCTCGGGGCGTTCTTCGCCGGGCCGGGGCTCCTGGCGAACCTCGACCGGCCCCGCTGGTTCGCCGCCGGCGGTGGGGCGGGCAACCTGATCCGCCGCGGCGCGTACGAGGCGATCGGGGGGCACGAGGCGCTGAAAGCCTCCGTCGTCGACGACGTCGCCCTGGCGTTCCGCGTGAAGAGAAAGGGGCTTCGCGCTCGCACCGTCCGCGCCGAGGACCGCGTTGCCGTGCGGATGTACCGGGGATTCGGCGAAGTCTGGGAGGGCTTCGGAAAGAACGTGGCCTACATGTTCCAGGGGCTCACGGGAGCGTTGCTGCTCCTGATAGCCGCGTTCTGGTTCGCCGTCAACATCGTGCCCCCCGCGGTCCTTCTCGCCGTGCTCATGGGTGTCAAGGGTCTCGACGTCGCGCTCGCCGCCTGGGGGACCGCGCTGCCGATCGTGGCGCGCCTCGCGCTCGCGGCGTCGCTCGGCGATCCGCTCTGGCCCTCCTTCACTCACCCTATAATGGCGGCCGTTTGGGCTGGTATTACCTGCCGATCCTTGTTTCAACGGGTTGTCCTGAGGCGCCTGACCTGGCGGGGGCGGGAGTTCGACGCGCGCGCGGCGCGCTTTTGAGCCGGAGGGGAGATGCGCTGGATCGGCCTCGTTGGAATGATCGTCATCGTCGGGGTGGCGCTCGCCCTGTCCCGCAATCGCCGTGCGATCCGCTGGCGAACGATCGGCTGGGCCTTCGCGCTGCAGCTCACCTTCGCGGCCATCGTCCTCTACTGGGAAAAGGGGAAGGAGGGGCTGGAGGCTTTCTCCAACAAGGTCTCGAGCGCCATCGGCTACGCCGACAAGGGCTCTGCTTTCCTCTTCGGCTGGATGGCCGGGCCGATGGACGAGATCGGCGCGAAACTGGGAATGCCCCTGCGGGGCTTCATCTTCGCCTTCAAGGTTCTTCCGATCATCATCTTCATCTGCGCCTTCTTCTCGCTTCTTTACTACTTCGGGATCATCCAGATCCTCGTGAAGGCGATGGCCTGGGTGATGCAGAAGACGATGAGGGTCTCCGGAGCCGAGGCGCTCTGCGTGGCCGCCAACGTCTTCATCGGCCAAACCGAGGCGCCGGTCCTGATCGCCCCCTACATTCCGGCGATGACGACGTCAGAGCTGCTGACGATGATGACCGGCGGCATGGCGCACGTCTCCGGAGCCGTGATGCTCGCCTACGTCACGATGGGAGCCCCCCTGAAGTACCTGATCACCGCCTCGGTCATGGCGGCGCCGGGCACGTTCCTGATCGCCAAGATCCTCTGGCCGGAGACCGAGTCGCCCGTCACGATGGGCACCGTCAAGATGCAGGTCGAGAAGACGAGCGCCAACTTCATCGACGCGACGGCGACCGGCGCGACACAGGGGATGACGCTGGTGCTCAACATCTCGGCGATGCTGATCGCGTTCGTCGCCCTGATCGCGATGTTGAACGGGTTCCTCGGCTGGGTCGGCCACTTCTGGGGGAACGCGGAATTCTCGCTGCAGACGGTGTTCGGCTGGGTGCTCGGGCCGCTCGCGATCCTGCTCGGCGCTCCGAAGGAGGATGCGGCGCTCGTCGGGAACCTGATCGCCAACAAGACGGTCATCAACGAGTTCTTCGCCTTCTCGATGATGAAGGACGTCGTCGGGCAGCTCTCGGAGAAGGGAAAGCTGATCGCCACGTTCGCCCTCTGCGGCTTCGCGAACTTCTCCTCGATCGGCATCCAGATCGGCGGGATCGGCGGCCTGGCTCCGACGCGCAAGTCGGATCTCGCGCGCCTGGGGTTCCGGGCCCTGCTCGCCGGATCGCTCGTCTCCTTCATGACGGCCGCGATCGCGGGACTGATCTGGGAACTGGGGGTGGTCAAGTGAGCGATCCGGGGGTCCTGGGACGCCTCGACGCGGCCGCCGACGCGATCCGGAGGAAGGTGAAGGCGCAGCCTCTGGTCGGGCTGGTCCTGGGCTCGGGGCTGGGAGCGTTCGCGGAAGGGCTGTCGGAGCGGACGGCGATCTCCTACGACAAGATCCCGAATTTCCCCGTTCCGAGCGGCGTCGTCGGCCACGCGGGGGAGCTGGTCCTGGGCAGCGTCGGCTCCACGCCGGTCGTCGTGCTCTCGGGCCGGATCCATTACTACGAGGGGCGCCCGATGTCGGACGTCGTCTTTCCCGTCCGGGTGCTCGCCAGGCTGGGAATCAGGGCCGTCGTCCTGACCAACGCCGCCGGCGGAGTACGGCTCTCCTTCCGGCCCGGCGACCTCATGCTCATCACCGATCACGTCAACGCGCTCGGAACGAACCCGCTCGTCGGCGGCAACGAAGAGGCGCTCGGCCCCCGCTTTCCCGACATGAGCGTCGTCTACGACGCGAAGCTCCGGGGCGCGATCAAGGCCGAGGCGCGGAGGCTCCGGATTCCCCTGCGCGAAGGGCATCTACGTCGAGCCTGACGGGCCCTTCCTACGAGACGCCCGCCGAGATCCGCCTGTGGCGCAAGCTCGGCGTGGACGCGGTGGGCATGTCCACGGTCCCCGAGGCGATCGCGCTGCGGCACGCCGGCGTGCGCGTCGCCGGGATCTCGACGATCACCAACATGGCCGCGGGGATCCTGAAGAAGCCCTTGAACCACGTCGAGGTGCTCGAGACGACGAAGCGCGTGGGCGCGCGGTTCGTGAAGCTTCTGGAAGCCGTGGTTCCGAAGATCGCGGAACAGGTGCAGGGTTCCTGATGGAGCGCCCTCACCCCGGCCTGCCGGCCGCTCGCTTCGCGAGACGTGGCCTGCGGCCACGGCCGGCGCTGAAGTGAAGGCGATGGGGGACCCCCCGCGCCCCTCCGCGGAGGGAGAGGGAGAAGAGAGACTTATCGAGGCCGCGGCGCGTTACCGGGGCAACGCGGTGTCGAAGAGGAGCGGCTTCGCCGTCGGCGCGGCAATCGAGGACGAGAGCGGGAAGATCTGGGGAGGCTGCAACGTCGAGAACTCGACATATGGCCTGACGGTCTGCGCCGAGCGGGTCGCGATCTGGAAGGCGCTCTCGGAAGGCGTTCGCAGGTTCCGCGCGGTCGCCGTCGTGACGGGAGCCCAGGAGCCTACTCCGCCTTGCGGAGCCTGCCGCCAGATCCTCTGGGAGTTCGCCGGCGACGTCCCGATCATCATGGCGAACACCGCCGGCAAGAAAAAGCGCTTTCAACTGCGGGAGCTCTTTCCCGAGCCGTTTGATTTCTAGGGACGTGAGGCGTAAGGCGTGAGGCGAAAGGCGTGGCTTTTCCCTCTCCCCTCAGGAGAGGGTCGGGGTGAGGGCGCCTGGATGGGCCGCGCTCTTGTTCTCGCGATCGCCGCCGCCGCCCTGATCGCCGCGGTCCCCGCCAGGAAAGAGCCTGCGGACCTTCTCGTGATCAACGCGCGCGTCCTCACGATGGACGATGGATTCTCGCTCTTCGATCCGGGCGCTCTGGCGGTCAAGGACGGGAAGATCCTCGCTGTCGGGCCTTCCGCAGAGCTCTCGAAGCGCTACGCGGCTCGTGCGAGCTTCGACGCCCGCGGCAACATCGTGATGCCCGGCCTCGTCAACACGCACACGCACGCCGCCATGACGCTCCTGCGGGGAATCGCCGATGACCTGACGCTCGAGAAGTGGCTGACCGAGCACATCTTCCCGGCGGAGGGGAAGAACGTCTCCCCCGAGTTCGTGTACGACGGAACGCTGCTCGCGGCCCTCGAGATGATCGAGGGGGGGACGACCACCTTCGCCGACGGTTACTACTTTGAGTCCGACGCCGCTCGGGCGGTGGACAAGGCCGGGCTGCGGGCCGTCCTGGGGGAGACCTTCATCGACTTTCCGGTGCCGGACCACAAGGACCTCCCGGCGACGCTGGCGTTCATGGCCGATTTCGTCAAGCGGTGGAAGGGACACCCGCGGATCACGCCGGCCGTCGCCCCGCACTCGACGTACACCTGCTCGAAGGAGACGCTGCTGTCGGCGCGGGACTTCGCGCTCTCCGAGGGGATTCCGATTCTCATCCACCTGCGCGAGACGAAGAAGGAGCTGGCGGAACCGAAGGGGGTCGTCGGGGAGAGCCCCGTGCTCCACCTCGCATCGATCGGGTTCTTCGATCCTTCCGCGCGGGGTCTGCGGGTCCCGATCGTGGCCGCGCACGGCGTCTGGCTGGACGAAAAGGACCGCGCGCTGCTCAAGCAGTACGGCGTCGCGGTGGCGCACAACCCCGAGTCCAACATGAAGCTCGGCTCCGGCATCGCCGACGTCACGGCGTGGCAGCGCGAGGGTCTCGTCTGGGGGCTCGGAACCGACGGTCCCGCCGGCTCCAACAACGACCTCAACATGTTCGAGGCGATGGATTTCGCGGGCAAGCTCGCCAAGGTCTCCAGGGAGGACCCGACGGTCCTGCCCGCCCGCGTCCTCGTCGCGGCGGCGACACGCGGGGGAGCGCAGGCCCTCGGGCTCGCCGCGAAGATCGGTTCGCTCGAGCCGGGCAAGCAGGCGGACTTCATCGTCGTGGACGTCCACAACGCGCACGTCGAGCCGTTCGAAGATCTGTACTCGTCGCTCGTCTATTCCGCCAAGGCCTCCGACGTGACGGACGTGTGGGTGGACGGTAAGCCCCTGTTGCGGCATCGCCGCCCGGCGACCCTCGAGGAGGCCGGCATTCTCGAGAAAGCACGGCGCTGGCGCGAAAGGGTGCGCCGGTCGCTCGCGCGGTAGCACTCTCCAGTGCGTCGAGCCGTCCTGATGGTCCTGGAATCGCTGGAGAGGCTCCGGCCCGCCCTCCTGCTCTCGATCGCCGGGGTGCTCGCCGTCACGATCGCCCTGACGAGCTACCTGACTTCCGGCGATATCCGTTTCTCCTTCTTCTATCTGGCGCCGGTTGCCCTTGCCGCCTGGTTCGTGGGGCGGGGGGCCGGAGTGTTCTTCTCCGTGCTGGGCGCCGGAATCTGGCTTCTGAGGTCCCTCCTGAAAGAAGGGTTCGACGCGTGCGGGCGCCGCGGCGACGTATACCAACGCCGTTCTGCTTCTCGGGTTCTTTCTCCTTTTCGCGACGCTCCTTTCCGCGTTCCGGGCGGCGCTCTGGCGCGAGAAGGCCGCCGCGAGAGTGGATGTGCTCACGCAGATCTCCAACCGCCGCGCGTTCTCCGAGTTGGCCGGCGCCGAGATCGAGCGCATGGCGCGCTATGGAGGCCGTTTCACCGTGGCCTATCTGGACCTGGACAACTTCAAGGAAGTCAACGACCGGTTCGGGCATGAGACCGGGGACCGGGTCCTCGTGCTGACGGCTCAGACGATTCGGAAAAGCCTTCGCGTCAACGACATCGTGGCCCGCCTGGGAGGCGACGAGTTCATCGTCCTGCTTCCGCAGACGGAGCCGTCCGATGCGGAGGCGGCCTTGCGGAAGATCGAAGCCCAGCTCTCGGAGGTGATGCGGCAGGAACGGTGGCCGGTGACCGTGTCCATCGGCGCCGCGACATTCGAGAAGCCGCCGGCATCCGTCGAGGGGATGATCGAGCTCGTGGACCGGCTGATGTATTCTGCCAAGACGAGCGGCAAGGGGCGGTTGGAGAAGATCGTCATCGGCGCGTGAGGCGCGAGGCAACCGGATGAGAACCGTCTACGAGATCCTGCGTGCGAAGAGAGACGGTCAGGAGCTTCCGAAAGAGGAGATCGCCTACCTGGTCGCCGGCGTCGTCTCCGGAGAGGTTCCCGAGTACCAGGCGTCCGCCTTCCTGATGGCGGCCGTGATCCTCGGCCTCTCCACGGCGGAAACGGCGGCCCTGACGGAAGCCATGCGGGATTCGGGAGACTGCTGGGACCTGTCGGATCTCGCTCCCGTCGTGGACAAGCATTCGACGGGAGGCGTCGGAGACAAGGTCTCGCTCGTCCTCGCGCCCCTCGTCGCCGCGGCGGGGGCGCGCGTCGGAATGATGTCGGGCAGGGGACTCGGCCACACCGGCGGCACGCTCGACAAGCTCGCGGCGATCCCAGGATTTCGGACCGACCTCGATTTTCCCAGAGTGCGCGAGGCGCTCGCGAAAGTCGGAGCCGCGCTCTTCGCGCAGACCGACACGATCGCTCCCGCCGACCGGATCCTCTATGCCTTGAGAGACGTCACGGGGACCGTCGAGAACCTCTCCCTGATCGTGGCCTCGATCCTGTCCAAGAAGCTCGCGTCGGGCACGACCGGGATCGTCTTCGACGTGAAGACGGGGGACGGCGCGTTCATGAAGGCCCTCGAAGACTCCCGCGCCCTCGGCCGCGCCCTCGTGGACACCTCCCGGGCCGCCGGACGCCAGGCATCCGGCTGGATCACCGACATGAGCCGCCCGCTCGGCCGGGCCGTCGGCAACTCGCTCGAGGCGGAGGAATCCATCCGCGTGCTGCGAAACGAAGGACCGCCGGCGGTGCGGGAGATCTGCCTGATCCTGGGCGCCGACATGCTCCGATTCGCGGATCCCTCGCTGACCGAGGAAGCGGCGCGCCGGAGCCTGGAGAAAGCGTTCGATTCCGGAGCCGCGGCGCGAAAGTTCCAGGAGATGATCGAATTCCAGGGAGGAGACCCGGCCGTCGTGGAAGATCCGTCCCGTCTTCCGGCTCCCTCCCAGCGCATTCCCGCGCTCGCCCTGACGCCCGGGTACGTGCGATCGATCTCCACGGAAAAGATGGGCTTTCTCTCGATCGACATCGGCTGCGGCCGCCGGAAGCGCGAAGACACGATCGATTTCGCCGCCGGATTCCTGGTCGAGAAGACCGTCGGAGACCCTGTCGGCCGCGGCGAGCCGCTCGCCTGGCTGTGCCTCGGGGAGCGGCCCGCCCCGCGTCCCAACATGGAACGGGAGCTGGCCGCGCTCTTCCGCATCGGCAACGAGCCCGTTACCCCGCCGCCTCTCGCGATCGAGAAGCTGTAGAAGCCCCTGTCATCCTGAGGAGCGCAGCGACGAAGGATCTGCTCTCGTCGCTCTGAGCACCACCGGAGCAGATCCTTCGCTTCGCTCAGGATGACAAGCCGGGCGACAGCTTAGAATCTCGCCGTGCTGTACCGGTTTGACCATGTGCGCAAGGCCTACGGGCCCAGGGAGGTGCTGCGGGATGTGACCTGGCAGCACAACCCGGGGGAGAAGGTGGGGCTCGTGGGACGCAACGGGGCGGGGAAGACGACGCTCCTGCGGATGGTCCTCGGGCGGGAGGAGCCGGACGCCGGCGAGATCGTCCGGGCCAACGCCGTCCGGATCGCGACGGTGGACCAGGAGCTGCCGGGGGACCTCTCCGAATCGCTCCACGACTACGCGGCCGGCGCCTTCGCGGAGCTCCACCGGGTCGAGGCCGAGATGCGGCGGCTCGAGCACGCGATGGCCGACGGTGACAACTCTTCCGCCATCCACGACCGGTATGACGCGCTCTCCCACCGCTTCGAGAACGAGGGCGGCTACGAGATGGTCGCGGAGGTCGAGAAGGCGCTCTCCGGGCTCGGCTTCGAGAAGGCGGACTTCGTCCGGCCGCTGGCGGAGCTCTCGGGCGGCCAGAAGAACCGCGCGATGCTCGCCAGGGCGATCCTGTCCTCCCCGGACGTTCTGCTTCTCGACGAGCCCACGAACCACCTGGACTTCAACGCCGTCGAGTTCCTGGAGGAGTACCTCGCGCGCTCCCGCCGCGCCTACCTCGTCGTGACGCACGACCGGCGCTTCCTCGACCGCGTCGCCGAGGAGATCGTGGACCTGGAGAATGGAAGGCTCACGGCGTACTCCGGCGGCTACACGGCGTACAAACGGCAGAAAGCGGAGAGGCTCCTCACGGCGACGCGCGCGTTCGAGAAGCAGCAGGAATTCATCGAGAAGGAGAAGGAGTACATCCGCCGCAACATCGCGGGCGTCAACTCCCGTCAGGCGAAGGGACGGCGGACGAAGCTGGCGCGCGTCGAGAGAATCGAGAAGCCGGCCGAAGACACGACCTCCGTGGCATTCGATTTCGACGCGGCGCGCATCGGAGGCCGCAGCTTCCTGCGAGCCAGGCACCTCGACGCGGGATACGAGGCCGGCGTGCCGATCGTGCGCGATGTCTCCTTCGAGCTCCTTCGCGGCGAGCGCCTGGCGATCCTCGGCGAAAACGGCACGGGCAAGACGACCCTGCTGAAGACGCTCGCGGGGCGCCTGCCGCCCCTGTCCGGAAGCGCGCAGACCGGCCACGACGTCTCGATCGGGTACTACGACCAGGAGCTCTCCGATCTCGATCCGGCGCGCCGCGCGATCGACGCCGTCTGGGACGAGCACCCGCAGGAGACCGAGGAGGCGATGCGTTCCTACCTCGCCCGCTTCGCGTTCCGGGGCGACGAGGTCTTCGCGGGAATCTCCGGGCTCTCCGGCGGAGAGAAGGGGCGGTTGACGCTCGCCGTCGTGATGCGCCAGAGGCACAACCTGCTCCTCCTGGACGAGCCGACGAACCACCTGGACCTTGATTCCCGCGAGGCCCTGGAGGAGTCGCTCGAGGACTTTCCGGGGTCGATCGTCCTCGTGTCGCACGACCGGGCGTTCATCGACCGGCTCGCGACGCGGGTTCTCGATCTGCGTGGCGGCCGGGCGCTCGCCTTCGACGGGAACTACACGGAGACGGCCGCGGCCCGCGCCGAGAGGCGCCGGCGCCCCGAGCCGCCCTGGCTGCCCGGGGAGACCGCCGGCGAGCCGGAAAGGCCGCCGCGGCCGATTCCGGCCGCGCGGGCCCCTCGCAGAACCGAAACGCCCGGGCAGAAGGAGGCCGCCCGCCGGCGCAAACGGATCGCGGCGCTCGAAGAGAAGATCGCGGCGCTCGAGGGGGAGGTGGAGGCGATGGAGACGCGCCTCTGGGAAGAGGCGCTGACGCTCGGCCCGGTGGCTTCGCGCGACCTCGCCGCGAAGAAGGGGGCGAAGAGCACGGAGCTCGACGCGCTCGTGGAGGAGTGGGCCGCGCTCTCCGAGGAAGAGAACCAGGCGGCGGCGGAGCGCCTTTCTTGAGCGGACCGGAAGCCCGGCGAGCGGCGATCATCGCGGTCGGAAGCGAAATGCTCTCGCCCCTGCGGCAGGACACGAATTCCCTCTGGCTGACGGCGCGGCTGGAAGAGGTCGGGATCCCGGTCGTCCGCAAGTCGATCGTCCCGGACGATCCGAAGGCGATCGGGGAGGAGATCGCCTTCGCGTCCTCGGCCGCGGAAATCGTCTTCACGACAGGGGGGCTCGGACCGACCGCGGACGACATGACCGTGCCGGCGGTGGCGCTGCGGCTCGGGATGCAGCTGCGGCGCGACGAGGATTACCTCGCTCGCATGCGCGAGCGCTTCGCGCGCCGCGGGATGCGGATGGCCGCGACCAACGAGAAGCAGGCGGATTTCATCGTGGGCGCCCGCGTGCTGGAGAACCCTCGCGGGACGGCTCCCGGGTTCTGGATCGAGCGCGAAGGCAGGGAGTACATCGTCCTGCCCGGGGTTCCTTCCGAGATGCGCGAGATCATGGAGGTACGCGTCCTCCCCGTTCTCCGCGCGCGGGCCGGCCGGACGGTTGCGGGCCGGCGGGTTCTGCGCGTGAGCGGAATGGGAGAGTCGGCGGTCGAGGAGCTCGTCACGCCGGTCTACGCGAAATGGAAGGACGATCCGGTCACGATCCTCGCGTCTCCGGGGGAGGTCCAGCTCCACCTGCGGATCGTCGGGGAACCGGAACACGTCGAGCGACGATTGAACGAGATGGAGGCGGACTTCCGGGCGGTCCTGGGATCCCGCATCTTCAGCCGCGCCGGCGAAGACCTGGCCGCGAGCGTGGGGAGCCTCCTGCGCGAGCGCGGCCAGACGCTCGCCGTGGCCGAGTCGTGCACGGGCGGGATGATCGCGAAGCTCGTGACGGACATACCGGGATCGAGCGACTACTTCCTCGGAGGCGTCGTCTCCTACGGCAACGCCGCCAAGAGCGAGTTCCTCGGGGTGCGGCAGGAGACGCTCGCGGCGCACGGCGCCGTTTCCGAGGAGGCCGCGCGCGAGATGGCGCGGGGCGCGCTCGAGCGCTTCGGGTCCCGCATCGCGCTGGCCGTGACGGGGATCGCGGGCCCGGACGGAGGCACTCCCGAGAAACCGGTCGGGACGGTCCACTTCGCGCTCGCGCAGCAGGACCGGCCCGAGATCGCGAAGAAGCGGGAGTTCATCGGCGACCGATCGGCCGTCCGCCTCGCGGCGTCGTTCTTCGGTTTGGAGCTCGTCCGGCGGAGTCTGGAAGATGAGCAGGGGCCCACGCGGTCCTCTGAAGCCCCCGGCCGATGAGTGAAGACAGGAGGATCCGGGCCTTCCTCGCGATCCCGACCGATGGTCTGTGGGTCGAGAGCGCCCGTGACCTGGTCGCGCGCCTGAAGGAGTCTCTGCCGCGCGCCTCCTGGACGAGGGCGGAGAGCTGGCACCTGACGCTCAAGTTCTTCGAGCGGATCTCGGCGGAGGACGTGCGCGCCCTGGCGGCGGCCGTCGGGACGCTGGCGGCCTCGCTGGTGCCGGGCGAGATGAAGGCCGCCGGAGCCGTCGTCTTCCCGCCGCGGGGGCCGGCGCGCGTCCTCGGGGTCGGCTTCGAGCCCACGCCCGCCATGGAAGAAGTTGTCTCGGCTGGCCGGGGGAGCGGAAACGGAGGCGCGAAGGCTCGGACTGCCCGAGGAGAAGCGGCCCTTTCACGCCCACGTGACGCTCGCCCGCCTGCGCTACCCGTGGCCGCCCGACGCGGTCGAGAGCTTTCGCCGCGAGGTCGCCTCGTGGACTTTTCCCCCGTGGCAGGCGCGGTCGTGCGTCTTCTACGAGAGCCGACTCCTTCGGGAAGGAGCGGTGCACACGCCTCTGGAGGAGTGGTCTTTCGCAGGCGGTCCGCGAGGCGTCCGCGCGTGAACTGGCCGGCTGCCCTCCTCGTCGTCCTCGGCTATCTTCTGGGCTCGCTCTCCTTCGCTTTCCTGCTCGTGCGGTGGCGCACGGGCGCCGACATCCGGACGGTGGGATCGGGCAACGCCGGAGCGACCAACGTGCTGCGGGCTCACGGCAAGGGGCTCGCCGCCGCGGTCGCCCTTCTCGACATCGCCAAGGGGGCCGCCGCGGTCCTTCTCGTGCGCCTCGTGACGGCCGACCCGCGCTACGCCGCGGCCGCGGGGCTCGCGGCCATCCTCGGCCACGTCTTTCCGCTCTATTCGGGTTTTCGCGGCGGCAAGGGCGTCGCGACGGCGGTCGGCGCGTTTCTGGCGCTTGCCCCGCTCGCGACGGGCGTCTGCCTCGCGGTCTTCGTCGGCATCGTCGCCGCGACGCGGTATGTTTCCCTGGGCTCCATGATCTCGATCGTGCTCCTGCCTCCGGCGGCCGGGCTTCTCTCTCACGCCCCGCGCGCGGTCGTGATCGCGGCCGCCGCCACGGCGCTGCTGGTCGTTTTCAAGCACGTCGAGAACCTGAAGCGCCTCGCCCGCGGAGAAGAGCGAAAGCTCGGCCGAGGATGAAGGTCGCGGTCCTCGGCGCCGGCTCCTGGGGAACAGCGCTCTCGATCCACCTCGCGAGAGGAGGCCACGACGTCCTGCTGTGGGGCAGGGACACGGATTTCAGCGACGTCGTCGAGCGGACGCGCCTCCACCCGCGCCGTCTGGCCGGCGCGCCGATGCCCGCCGGCCTGCGGACGACTTCGGATCTCGAGAGCGCCCTCGCGCACTCGGAGACGGCCGTCGTGGCCGTTGCCTGCGCCGGCTTTCGCCCGCTCTTCTCCGCTCTTCCGGCCGCCGCGGGAAGCCGCCGGTATCTGAGCGTCGCGAAGGGCATCGAGCCCGAGACGTTGAAGAGGATGTCGGAAATCATCCTCGAGTTTCGCCCATCGGCAGAGGTCGCGGCCCTCTCCGGCCCGACGTTCGCGGACGGCGTCGCGCGGGGAGACCCGTCGGCGGCCGTGGTGGCGGGAGGCGGCCTCGCGCGCGATCTCCAGAAGGAGTTCTCGAGTCCGCTCTTTCGCCTCTACAGCTCGGAGGACCTCGTCGGCGTCGAGCTCGCCGGGGCGCTGAAGAACGTCGTCGCGATCGCCGCCGGCATCGTCTCCGGGCTCGGCTTCGGACACAACACGCTGGCCGCGCTCGTGACGAGGGGGCTGGCCGAGATCGGCCGGATCGTCCGGGCGAGCGGCGGCCAGGAGCGCACGATCGCGGGGCTCGCCGGGATCGGAGACCTGATGCTGACCTGCACGGGCCGCGAATCGCGCAACCGGCGAGTGGGAGAGGAGATCGGACGCGGCCGGAGCCTGTCGGAGGTCCTGGCCGACATGCCCGAGGTGGCCGAAGGCGTCCGCACGTGCCTGGCGATGCCGAAGATCGCCGCCGCCGCGGGCGTCGAGGCGCCGATCGCGGAAGCCGTCAGGGGAGTCCTCTACGAGGGCGTGCCTCCGCGAGAGGCAGTCGAGCGGCTCATGACCCGCGCGCTGAAGGCGGAGTGAAGGTGTCAGGGGACAGGGTCAGGGGAAATGCAGGTGTCAGGTGTCGGGTATCAGGTGTCAGGGACCGGAGCCCAACCTGACACCTGGCACCTGATACCTGAACCTGCCTTTTCCCTGACCCCTTGAACCTGACACCTAACACCTACGGCGTCAGCGTCACGTCGTCCTGAGCGACGGCGTCGCCCGGCTTGACACCATCGGCGGTCATCGTCGCGACGACCGTGAGCTTCTTCGTCGCCTCGGAGGGCGAGAGCAGGCCCATCGTCGTGATGTCGAGCGTGGACTGGCTGTTGGAGTCGAGCGTCCCCAGGTTCCAGTCCACGGTGCCGCCGGACAGCCCGTTGGAGAAGGTGGCCGAGGTGCCGGATGGAGCCTGAACCGAGATCACGGTCAGGGGTGACGGCAGCGTGACGGTCATATGCCCGTCGTGGACGCCGGCGACGCCCGCGTTCAGGGCGCGGGCCTGAACGCCGAAATTCGATTCCCGACTTCGCCGTGTCGGGAGCATCCAGGCTGACGCGCACGACCGACAGGTTCGCGGTCGTCGTGTCGGAATTGTCGGAGCAGGCTCCGACGGCGACGAGGCTGAGGAGGCCCGCCGCGAGACAGAGAATCCGAGAGTTCTTCATGGTCCCTCCAGAAACCGGAGGAGGAGCAAGCTCCGTGCCGGGCGACCGTAACGGGGAATCTCACTACAATCCCGGTGTGCTCGAGCGACTGCGCGCGCGACGGGTCGGCTATCCGGCCGCGGTTCTCCTCGTGCTGGCCACGATCGGGATCCTGAAGCTCTTTCCCGGCCTCGCGGACTCGTCGGTCGCTCTGCTGCTTCTTCTGAGCGTCTTCCTCGCGGCGTGGATCTGGGAGAGCGGACCGGGAGCCCTCGCGGCGGTCCTCGCGACGCTCGGCTTCAACTTCTTCTTCCTTCCACCCGTCCACACGTTCACCGTCGAAGACCCGCGCAATGTCGTCGCCCTCGTCGTCTTCCTCGTCTCCGGACTCCTGATCGGGAGGCTGTCGGCGCTCGCCCGGCGCCGCCTGCGCCTCGTCGAGGCGGAACGCGCCGACCTGGCCGCGATGACCCGGCTCTCCCAGGCATTTCTTTCCGACACCAACCGGGAGTCGCTCCTGGGAGTCGCGGCCAACCGGCTGCGCGACGCTCTCGGCGCCGAGCACGTCACGCTCCTCCTGGCCGACGCCGAGCAGACCCTCGGGGCGGCGGCCGCGACCTCCGGCGAGGATGTCCGGCGGGACCTCGCGGAGCTCGCCTACCGCCAGGGCAACTCGGCCGCCTTCCCGTCCCGGCACGGCGGAATCGACATCTATCTTCCGATTCCCCTGGGCCTGCAGCGAGCGGGGGTCCTCGTCGCGATCGGGATGCGGGCAAGCGAGGGGCTCGCGGAAGGTTGCGCGGTCCTCCTTGGCCTTGCCCTCGAGCGGGAGAGGTTCCTGCGCTTCGCGCGGGAAGCGGAGGAGACGAAGACGAGCGAGCAGATGAAATCCACGCTGCTCGCCTCCCTCGCGCACGACCTGAAGACGCCCGTCGCGACCGCCCGCGGAGCGATCGAGAACTGGTCGGCGCAGGCTGGAGACTCGGAGAGCGCCAGGCTGGCGCTCGAGCAGGTCGAGTTGCTGACCCGGCGGATCGGCCAGCTCATGGAGGTCGTCCGGCTGGACTCGGGCCTGGCGAAGCCGCGGCGGGAAGTCGTGACGTGCGCCGAGATCGTCGAGGCCGCCGTCGCCCGGTTCGGGGATGCCGTCGCCGGGCACTCCCTCTTCATCGACCTGCCCCGCTCCGATATCCGCGTCGAGGCCGATCCCGGGCAACTGACGGAAGCCCTCGGGCACGGACTCGAGAACGCCGCGCGGTACTCTCCCGCGGGGAGCGCGATCCGCGTCTCGGCCGCCGCCGACGGAGGGTCCGTCTTCCTGCGTGTCGCCGACCAGGGTGCCGGGATTCCTCCGGCGGAGCGGGAAAGGGTGCTCGAGCGCTTCGTGAGGCTCCCCGCGGCTTCCGCGGTGCCGGGAACGGGGCTGGGCCTGGCCATCGCCCGCAGCCTTGTCGAGATGAACGGCGGGAGAGTGCGGCTGTCGGGCGCGGAAAAAGGCGGCACGCTCTTCGAGATCGAGCTGCCCCTGGCGGCCGCATGAGCCGCATCCTCGTCGTGGACGACGAGGCCGGCATCCGCAAGGTCGCGAGGGACGCGCTCGAGCGGGCCGGACACGAGGTCGAGACGGCCGTGGACGGCGAGGACGCGCTCCGCGTCCTGGAGGAGAAGGAATACGCCCTCGTCATCACGGACCTGAACATGCCGCGCCTGGACGGCCGGGCGCTCGTCCGCCGCATCCGGGAAAAGTCGGATGTCCCGATCCTCGTGCTGACCGTCCGGCAGGAGGAGCGCGAGAAGGTGCGGCTCTTAGACGACGGCGCGGACGACTACGTCACGAAGCCCTTCGGCGTCGCGGAGCTGGTCGCCCGGGCGAACGCTCTGCTGCGTCGGGGCGAGGGGCGGGGCGGCGCGCCGCCCATGTCCCGTTTCGGCGACGTCGAGGTGGACCGCGAGGCGCGGATCGTCCGGAAGGGGGGACGCTCCCTTCACCTGACGCCGACCGAGTACGCGCTCCTGACGACGCTCCTTTCCAAGCCTGGAGCCGTCTGGACGCACCGCCAGCTCCTCGCCGCGGTCTGGGGCACGACCGCCGGCGTGACGAATGACACGCTCCGCGTCCACATGGGGAGCCTTCGGCGCAAGCTCGAGGACGATCCGAATCGCCCTCGGTTCATTCGCACCGAGCCCTGGGTCGGCTACCGTTTTTCGCCGGAGGAATGAAGTGTCTTCCGGTCAGTTCTTCCCGTAGCGCTCCTTGTAGAACTCGTCGATCTTCTTTCGTTCCTCGGGAGAGAGGCCCTTGCGCCAGGCGTGCTGCCGGTCGTCTTCGACGGCCTGGATCGACGGCAAGGACCTTCGGATCGCCCTTTGCCGCCTCCCGCGCCTGCGGGAGGAATTTCGTGTAGAAGTTCTCGGCGGCCTCGAAGAAGCCGTGCCACTGGACGAAATCGGGGCCCTGCATGGACGCGCCCATGCGCGCGCGGCGCCCTTCGTGGTGCCAGAGCCTGTAGAAGGTCCACTCGATCTCCTCGTCGAACGGCGTCGGCGTGAGCTTGCCCGCGTCCCGCAAGCGCGTTCATGATGTTCTGCGCCGGTTGCGCGAACTTCGTGTTCCAAAGGTCAATCGTGTCGTCGAACGACTTGTAGAAGACATCCACGAAGGCCGGCGCATGGCAGCGGCCGCACACGTCCTTCATCGCCTTTCGCTTCGCTTCCCAGTTCTCCAGTTTCTTCGAGATCACCGGACGCAGCGTCCAGGAGATGCGGGCCCCCACGTCGTGGGTGAGGGGCTGCCCCGGTGTGGCCGACATGTGGCAGGTCGAGCAGGTGGGAGCGGCCGTGTAGTTCAACCCGACGACCCACTTCTCCGCATCCAGGTGCATCTGGTCCTTCTGTGTCCGGTAGGCGATGCCGTGCTTGCTCTCGTCGTAGATCTCGGCCTGGGGGTGATCGGGGCCCGAGGTGGCACTTGCCGCAGACCTCGGGCTGCCGGGCCATCGCCTTGGAGAACGCGTGGCGGCTGTGGCAGGCGGTGCACGCACCGCGCGACCCGTCGAGGTTGACGCGGCCGATGCCGGTGTTCGGCCAGGTGGCCGGGTCGAGCATCGGCGCGCCGACGGCGTTCCTGCGGACGGACCCGTCCGCGTTCTTCAGGATCGCCACGGTCGATCCGTGGCACTGCCAGCAGCCGTTGACGGCCGCGAGGCGCCCCTCCACGACCTCACCGAGGACATTGTCGAGCGAGCCGATGAATTTCGCCGCCTCGGCGTGGTGGCTGCGCTGGTTCTCCGCGACGATCTCCCCGTGGCAGCCGGCGCAGGCATTGGGCGTGATCACGGTCGTGATCGTCGTGCCCTGGTGCTCGAAGGCCCCGGGCTCGGCCGCGGTCGCGCTGTGGCACTCCCAGCAGCCGACCCCCTCCCGGGCATGTTTGCTCGAGCGCCACTGCGCCACGATGCCGGGCGTCTTCTGCGTGTGGCAGACGAGGCACTTCTGACTCTCCGGGGAGAGCGCGGGCGCGGCTTTGTGCGCCGGCCCCTTCTTCGCCGATGTGGTCTGGCTCGTCGCCGGGGCCGCCGCCAGAATGGCCGCGAGCGCGACGGCACAAACGTGGATGGAGTATCTGGTTCCCCGCAACGTCATGCTTCCTCCCCCGGATCGCCTGGTGATCCGATCCGGGATCGAGCTTAAGGAGGGACGTCCCCGCCGGCCAGATCCAAACGACTCACCGCCGAACCAGCCGTCCGGCTCTTTCGACATTCTTTCGCGCTTCTTCCGGACTTCTTGCCGGGTCGGGTGGGAGCGTGCCGACAGTGGACGTCTCGAAACCTGACAGACGAGGCGCGGATCGCCGACGCGCCCTGTGGCACGTTGCGGCGGCTCTCACTTGCCTGATGGCGGGAGTGCTCGCCGGCCGGCTGCTCGACTCCGACACCGTCGTGTGGATCTCCGCCGTCGCCGGCTATTTGTTTCTCGCCTGGTTCGTCCGCCGCGCCCTCGTCCTCTGGGACATCGACTCGCCGCTCCGCCACGACCCTCGCGAGCGGCCGAGCGCGTCATCGCGCTTCACTTCTTCGCTGCGGGACTTCCGGGCCGGCCAGCAGGGTTTGCTATGAACCGCGAAGGACGATGAGGTCGTCAGAAGGCGCATCAGGGCAGCCCCGAGCGCTCTGGTCGAGCTGCTGATCACCACAGAGGTGGAATGGAAATCAGGATTCTCTCGGTCTGGTTCGCTAGAACCAGCTGGTTGCTCCGAGGGTGATCGTGTTTTGCGACCTGGCGTTCGGGACATACGGGAATGCTGTGCTTCCGTCTCCGGCTGACCTTGCCTCGGAAATACATCTCGGTCGAGCCGCTGTCGTGGCGCCCTTCCAGTCGAACGGAGATGTTGTCCAGCGGGCGGAAGTCGAGGGTGACCGTCTGGGACGCGACGCGATCGCCCGGCCAGAAGAGGGCGCTTGCCGTGCCCGCGGGGCTCGAAGCCACGTGCTCCCAGAAGACGTCCGCCCGCGCCGCGAGAAAGAACTTGCCCGAGAGCTTGACCCGGACGTAACCCGCGACCGCCGTCCAGTCGCTCGTCCCGAAGTTGTTGTTCTCGAAGCCCGCGTCGGCGTGCAGGATGAAAGAGAGCGTCTTGGTCGCATCCCAGTGGCGAAGGCGTCGAATAGATGCCGCCAGGGTTCGCCCTCCGGAGCGCCGGTGGAGCGTTCCACCCCGCCGAAGTACAGGAAATGGAGGCTCAGCGTGTCCGAGGCCTTGTAGGTCGCCGAGAGGTCCACGGACTTCTGTCTGTTGTTATCCACGATGTTGTTCCAGCCGTTGCAGATCATCAACTCCGCCGTCCACGATTTCGAGAGCTCGTACGTGGCCTTGATGCCCGCGTGGTAGAAGGGCAGGCCGAAGAAGAGATTGGAGCGGGACCAGTTCCAGTTGTCCTTGACGGCCATCCCCTCCACGCCGATGGGCGAGAGAAAGATTCCGCCCTGGAACAGGACACCGTGGCCGATCGAAGCGCGATAGCCGACCCACGCCTCCTGCAGGTACTTCCAGGTCGTCGTCGCGTCCGAGGCGCCCGTCGAAGACGTCCCGGCGGCGGCGGGCTCCGCGAGGTAATAGGTGTTTGGAGTGTGGCCGACCTGGGCCGTGACTTTTCCGGAGACGGCCGCCTTCTCCCAGCGCCGCGCTCGACGGCCACGTTCGATAGCGTGAAGGTGCTCTCGCGATTGTCGAACCCGCGGAAGTTGGTGATCCTGTTGGAGGGATTGTTGAAGTTATAACTCCAGAAGGCCTCGGCATATCCCCCCAGCGTCACCTTTCCTGACTCCGGCGGAGGGCTGGTTGCCGCCTGATCGGAAGGAGTGCTCGGCGGCGTCTGACTGAGATCCTGGCCAGAGATTGGGAACGTCGCCAGCAGGAGGCAAGTAGCCGCAGAGGCCACAAGCTTCCCCGATGCTCGTCTCAGCGTTTCGTAAGTGCACGAAGAATCGGCTGGAGCTCATGAGCAACGTCTCCTTGTCTTTACCCTGTCGGACGGGTCAGGTTCGGCTCCGCGAGCCTGAGCTGTCTCGAGCTCAAGGCGGAACCGCGGAGGTCCCAGAGCGCGAGTCCCCTTCGCATGCAGAGAATCACGCTCGAAAACCCCAGGATGGCGAAGCCCAAGGTCCAGTCGCGGCTGCTGATTCCGGCGAGGATCAAGAAAAGTCCGAACAGCCCTGCGGCCGTCACGAGGTAGTAGTAGGCCCGGCGGCGACAACGCCAGCGACTCTCCGCTTTTCGCATGCCTGAAGCTTGAGGCGGTCCCCGGAAAGAAGTCCGGAGAAAGTTGGAAAGATTCTCGAAAGGTCGGGGCAATGACGCCGCCCCGGCTCCGGCGGTGCCTTTTCCGGGCATTGAAGCGAATGCGCTCTTGGCCTGCAGGACGGCCGCGCGGCCCGGAAAAACGCGCCTTCCGGAACTCTTTCGGACTCCTTTCGAACTCCTTTCTGCCGCCGGTGGTTGGATGCCCTTGTACGCGATTGGATGGCGGAGGCCGGAGGCATGATTCACATGGAGAATGGATCGGAGGATCACGCGGGCGATTCACGAACCGGCGGGCGCCGCGAATCCGCGGCGCGGACGTATCCTGGATTCTCGCGTCGTTCGGCTTCCTGGTGGCAGGGCTGGTGGGAGGGACGATCATGTTCGTCTGGAACCCTGATTGGGTGTGGCTGGTTCCCGCGGCGGGCTTCATCGGATACCTCCTCGCGTTCCGCCGCGGGATGCTGCTGTGGAACCCGAACATCGACATGACCTGGCGGGAGTACCTCTGGCTCGAGCGCGATTCCGAGTCCGCGTCCGAAGATGGCCGGCCCGCCGACGGCAGGGATGATCCCTCCAGGGCGGCGGAGAATTTTCGAGTCCTTCGTCCCGAGCCGCCGCGTCCGTCGCGGCCCGAGCTGAGGGCCGTCCGATGATGGATGTCGTTTTCCTTCTGCTGTCGCTGGTTCTCTTCTACCTCGCGATCCGCTACACGAAGTGGTCGGATCGGGTCTGAGAGGGGCAATCATGGGATGGGAAGACGTTCTGGGTCTCGTCGTGACACTCGGCCTCCTCTATTACCTGTTGCGGGCCATGCTGAAGGCGGAGGAGGTCTGAGGCCATGACGGGCATCAATATCCTCAAGCTTCTCCTGTACCTGGGCGTGATCGTCGCGTTGACGCCGATCCTCGGCCTGTACATGAAGAAGGTCTTCGCGGGGGAGAAGACGTTCCTGGACCCGGTCCTGAAGCCGGTCGAGCGGCTGATCTACCGGGTCTGCGGCGTGGACGCGGGCAAGGACCAGGGGTGGGTCGAGTGGACGGTCGTGATGCTCGTGGTCAACGGGGCTTCTCTCGTCATCCTCTATCTCTTCCAGCGGCTCCAGCACGTGCTGCCGTTGAACCCGAACCACTTCGGCCCCGTCTCGGCGGACTCCTCCTGGAACACGGCGGTGTCCTTCACGACGAACACGAACTGGCAGGGGTACTCGGGCGAGTCGACGATGTCCCACTTCACCCAGATGTTCGGGCTCGCCCTGCACAACTTCCTCTCGGCGGCGACCGGGATCGCGATCGCGGTCGCCGTGATCCGCGGCGTCGCGCGGGAGAAGGCGAGCGGGATCGGCAACTTCTGGTTCGACTGCACGCGGGCGATCCTCTGGGTCCTTCTTCCGATCTCCTTCGTCGCGGCGCTCTTCCTCGTCTCTCGCGGCGTCGTCCAGAACTTCCAGGCGGACGTCGCGGTCAAGACCGTCGAAGGCGCCGAGCAGAAGATCCCGCAGGGGCCGGTCGCCTCGCAGGAAGCGATCAAGGAGCTCGGGACGAACGGCGGAGGATTCTTCAACGCCAACTCGGCGCACCCCTACGAGAACCCGACTCCGGGCTCGAACTTCGTCGAGATCGTCCTGATCTTCGCGATCGGCGCCGGGCCTGACCAACACGCTCGGGCCGGATGACCGGCTCGGTCCGGCACGGCTGGGCCGTGTTCGCCGCGATGGCGCTCATGTTCCTCGGCGGGGCGGTCGCGGCGACCGTCTTCGAGCAGAGCGGGAACCCCATCCATCAGAAGGCCGGAGTCGCCGCGGAGCCGACGGCCGGCGGGACCGGCGGCAACATGGAAGGCAAGGAGGTCCGGTTCGGAATCGGGGACTCCGCCCTCTTCGCCACGATCACGACCGACGCCTCATGCGGCGCGGTCAACTCCATGCACGACTCCTACACGCCGCTCGGCGGCCTCGTGCCGCTCGCCAACATCGCGACGGGAGAGGTGATCTTCGGCGGAGTCGGGGCCGGGCTCTACGGGATGTTCGTCTTCATCGTCCTGACCGTCTTCATCGCCGGCCTGATGGTCGGCCGGACGCCCGAGTACCTCGGGAAGAAGATCGAGTCCCACGACGTCAAGCTCGCGATGCTCTCGGTCCTCGTCCTGACGCTCTGCATCCTCGGCTTCTCGGCGGCGGCCTCGGTCCTGCCGGCCGGGCTCTCGTCTCTGAACAACAAGGGGCCGCACGGATTCTCCGAGATCCTCTACGCCTTCACGTCCGGCGCCGGCAACAACGGCTCGGCCTTCGCGGGACTGAACGCCAACACGCTCTTCTACAACGTGACGCTCGGCTTCGACATGTTCTTCGGGCGCTTCTTCATGCTGATCCCGATCCTGGGAATCGCGGGCTCGCTCGCGGCGAAGAAGAAGGTGCCGGAGTCCGCCGGGACCTTTCCCGTGACCGGGCCGCTCTTCACGATCCTGCTCATCGGCGTCATCGGGATCGTCGGCGCGCTGACGTTCTTTCCCGCCTTCTCGCTGGGGCCCGTCGTCGAGCACCTGCTGATGAAGGCCGGGACTCTCTTCTGAGGAGGGGACTTGGCTCAAACGAAAGGCCGCGGACTCTTTGATCGGGCGATCGTGGGCGCCGCGATCCGAGACTCCTTCGGCAAGCTCGATCCGCGCCTCCAGGCCCAGAACCCCGTCATGTTCGTGGTCCTGGTGGGAGCGGTCCTCGTCACGTTGCTGCTCGTGCGGGACATCGTTGCCGCCAGGGACGTTCTCTTCGACCTTCAGATCGCGCTCTGGCTCTGGTTCACGCTCCTCTTCGCCAACTTCGCCGAGGCGATGGCGGAAGGGCGTGGGCAAGGCGCAGGCGGAGACGCTCCGGCGCGGCCGCACGGAGACGATCGCCCGGCGCGTGACACGCAAGGGGGAGGAGCGGGTCCCGGCACCGGACCTGCGCAAGGGAGACCGGGTCGTCGTCGAGGCCGGAGAGGTCATCCCGGGCGACGGCACGGTTGTCGAGGGGATCGCCTCCGTGGACGAATCCGCGATCACCGGCGAATCGGCGCCCGTCATTCGGGAGTCGGGCGGCGACCGGTCGGCGGTCACCGGCGGCACGCGCGTTCTCTCCGACCGCATCGTCGTCGAGATCACGTCGAACCCGGGCGAAACGTTCCTCGACCGCATGATCGCGCTCGTCGAAGGCGCCTCGCGGCAGAAGACGCCCAACGAGATCGCGCTCTCGATCCTGCTGGCGGGACTCACCATCGTCTTTCTGATCGCCACCGTAACGCTGCGGCCCTTCGCGATCTACGCGAAGGGGAATGCCTCCACGGCCGTCCTGATCGCCCTTCTGGTCTGCTTGATCCCGACGACGATCGGGGGACTGCTCTCCGCCATCGGGATCGCGGGGATGGACCGGGTCCTCCAGCACAACGTCCTCGCGATGTCGGGCCGCGCGGTCGAGGCGGCGGGCGACGTCAACGTCCTGCTCCTGGACAAGACCGGGACGATCACGCTCGGCAACCGCCAGGCGACCGACTTCTTCCCCGCCCCCAACGTGCTCCCGGGCGATCTCGCCGAAGCCGCGCAGCTCTCCTCGCTCGCGGACGAGACGCCGGAGGGCCGGTCCATCGTCGTGCTCGCCAAGGAGAAGTTCGGCCTGCGCGCCCGGCGCGTGGAGGGGATGAACTTCATTCCCTTCTCCGCGACGACGCGGATGTCGGGCGTGGACTTCAACGGACGCCGGATCCGGAAGGGAGCCGGGGACTCGGTCATGGAGTGGGTGCGCCAGCAGGGAGGCGAAATCGCTCCCGTCGTGTCGGACCACTTGAACCGCATCTCCGCGGAGGGAGCGACGCCGCTCCTCGTGGCCGACGGCACGCGGGTCCTCGGGCTCGTCGCGCTGCGCGACATCGTGAAGACGGGAATGAGAGACCGGTTCGACCGGCTGCGCGCCATGGGGATCCGAACGATCATGATCACCGGCGACAATCCGCTGACGGCCTCCGCGATCGCGCGCGAGGCGGGCGTGGACGACTTCCTGGCTCAGGCGACACCGGAACAGAAACTGGCCTTGATCCGGAAGGAGCAGGAGGGGGGCAATCTTGTCGCGATGACGGGTGACGGGACGAACGACGCTCCCGCGCTGGCCCAGGCGGATGTCGGCGTCGCGATGAACACGGGGACGCAGGCGGCCCGCGAGGCCGGCAACATGGTTGACCTGGACTCGAACCCGACGAAGCTGATCGAGGTCGTCGAGATCGGCAAGCAGCTCCTGATGACACGCGGAGCGCTGACGACGTTTTCCATCGCCAACGACGTGGCGAAGTACTTTGCGATCCTGCCGGCCATGTTCGCGGCGACCTATCCGGCCTTAAACGCGCTGAACGTCATGCGCCTCGCCAACCCGAAGTCCGCGATCCTTTCCGCCGTGATCTTCAACGCGCTCATCATCATCGCCCTGGTCCCACTTGCTCTGCGCGGGGTCCGCTACCGTCCCCTCGGCGCCGCGCGGATCCTCGCGCGCAATCTCTGGATCTACGGAGTCGGCGGGATCATCGTCCCGTTCATCGGGATCAAGCTGATCGACTGGATCGTCGTCGCCATGCATCTGGCCTGAGGTGACCATGAAGCTCATCCTGCGCTCAACTCTGTACGTCATCGTGCTGACGGTCCTTCTCGGGGGCGTCTATCCCGCGGCGGTGACGCTCCTGGCGAAGACCCTCTGGCGGAATCGCGCCGACGGGTCTTTCGTCCAGAGCGGAGGACGCGTCGTGGGATCGGAGCTGATTGGCCAGAATTTCCGCGCAGAGAAGTACCTCCACCCCCGACCTTCCGCGGCAGGCAAGGACGGCTACGACGCCACCGCCTCGGGCGGTACCAACAAGGGTTCGACGGATGCCGACCTCGCGAAATCCATCCGTTCAGCGGTCGAAGAGGCGCGCAAAGACCGGCCCGGCGATCCGCGTCCGGTCCCGGCAGACCTCGTGACGTCCTCCGCCTCCGGCCTCGATCCGCACCTGTCGCCCGACGCCGCAGAGTGGCAGGCGGCTCGAATCGCGAAGGCACGCGGGATGACGGAGGAGCAGGTGCTCGCGGTCATCCGGCGGCACGTCGAGCCGCGGACGCTCGGTTTCCTGGGCGAGCCCCGCGTCAACGTGCTCCTGACCAACCTGGACCTCGACGGCCAGCCGATTCGACCGTAGGATCTCCCAGTGCCGCAGGAAGGGCCTCGCCGAACCTCGCCCGATGTCTTCCTGCGGCTGATCGAGAAATCGCGCCGCGGGAAGCTCAAGATCTACATCGGGCATGCCGCCGGGGTCGGGAAGACCTACCAGATGCTGGAGGACGCCCACGCGCTGAAGGCCCAGGGGGCCGACATCGTCGCGGGCGTCATCGAGACGCACGGGCGGGCCGAGACCGCCGCGAAGACGGAGGGGCTCGAGGTCATCCCTCGGCGGCGGATCGTCTACAAAGACAAGGAGCTCGAGGAGACGGATCTCCCCGCGATCCTGAAGAGGAAACCGGAGATCGTCCTCGTGGACGAGCTCGCCCACACCAATGTCCCCGGCCTCGAGAACGAGAAGCGTTACCAGGACGTCGAGGACATCCTCGAGGCGGGGATCTCGGTCATGACGACCGTGAACATCCAGCACTTCGAGTCGGTCCAGGAGATCGTCTCGCGCGTGACGGGCGTGGACGTGCGCGAGCGCGTGCCCGACCGTCTGCTGCGTCAGGCCGACGCCATCGTCAACGTGGACCTGCCCTCCGACGAGCTGCGGGCTCGTCTCCAGGCCGGCAAGATCTATCCGGCGGACCGGATCAACTCCGCGCTCGAGAACTTCTTCAAGGAGGAGAACCTCGCCTCGTTGCGGGAGCTGGCCATGAGGCAGATCGCCGACCGCCTCGAGGCGGAACGCCGCGGTCCGGACCGGTCCGCCGTGGCCGAGCCGGTCGGCGCAAAGGTCATGGTCGCCATGTCCTCCAATCCGGAAACGACGCGGCTGCTGCTGCGGCGCGCCTCCGCGATCGCCGGGCGGCTCAACACGAACTGGTTCGCCGTGTACGTGCGCACGAAGAAGGAGAGCCCGGAGAGGATCTCCGCCCGCGACCACCGGCTCCTCTCCGAGAACGTCACCCTCGCGATGGAGCTCGGCGCCAAGGTCGTCTGGCTCGCGAGCGAGGACATCGCCGGCGAGCTTCTCCGGTTCGCCCACGAGCAGGGCGTCACGCTCGCGATCTTCGGCAAGAGCCGGCTCTCGAAAGCCCGCCGCCTGGTCCAGAAGAGCCCGATCGAGGTCTTCGCGAAGCTCGGCACCGGAGTGGACGTCTACGAGGTCGAGACAACGACCTGAATCTGCTCAGCTAGTCGAGTCGCCAGAGGCCGATGTCTCTGACCGTACCGATCCGCTCCCAGCGACCCGGCAGATTCTTCCGGAAGTCCGCCTCCTCGAAGGGCCAGAGCAGCGCGTACCAACGGAATCCGCGCTCTTCGGCGGCGCGGCGGAGGCCATCGAATCGTTCGGGCCGGATCGCATCCCAGCGAGCGATGGGCCGTTTCGTGTAGTACTTCAGCGCGCCGCTCATCTGCATGGACGCGATCAGGGATCGCGCCGGCGTCGCGGAGGCGGCCCGGAGGCTTGCGTCGCGGTACACGCGCTCGCCCGCCTGCATGGAGAGCAGATCGAAGCGGCGAATGTGCCAGCCGCCGGCGAGGACCATCGCGCAGAGGAGAGCAAGTCCGGTGGCTCTCGTCCACGGGAACGCTCTCTGCGAGACTCGCTCCGCGAGGCGCTCGGCGAGCCCGCTGGCGAGGAGGAGCGCGGCGAGGATCATCGCAGGGATCCCCGGCAGCAGAAACCTCACGGACCACCAGTCTTCGAAGGGTTGATAGAAGCAATAGAAGGCGAAGAAGCAGCCGAACCAGGCGAGAAGAAGGTTTCGAATCCGGCCAGGGACGCCGCGGTAAAGGGGTAGCAGGAACCAGCCGAGCGGGACGAGCGGGGTCAGCAACACCGGGAGCCAGTATCCGTAATGCCGGAGATTCGGAGGGAGGTTCGCCGGCGACATCGCCCAGGAGAGCATCTGGCCGTAGCCCGTCTCCGCCACCCTTCCGAATGCCGTGAAGTTGTAGAGGAACATGAATCCGGCCAGCGGGATCGCCCCGGCCGCGGCTCCGAGGAAGGCTCTCCTTCTCGCCGGGAGCGCCAGCGCAAGTGGAAGCACGGCCAGAGCGTTGGTGGGGCGAACCAGGACCGCGACGCCCAAGGCAGCCCCCGCCAGAACCGCCGCGCTCTGGCTGCGTCGCGCCCGTAGCGCGAGGAGCAAAGCGGCCAGGACCCAGGCGGTCGCGGGAACATCGCTCATCGGCTGCACGGCCATGCCGAAGAAGATCGGGCACGAGGCCAGCAGCGCGGCGCCGGCGGCGGACAGACCCGCGGACAGTCCGAGCTCGCGCGCAAGGAGGAAGAGCAACACGAGAGCGGCGACCGCCGCGAGCGGTCCGGCCAGGAACGGGGCGGTGTCCCACCCCGCGACCTCGCCCGCCGCCGCCATGTGGAGCGGCAGACCGGGCGGGTAGGAAGGCGCCATCGTGCCGGGGCGGGCGCCGGGGCGGTAGCCCAGGGGAACGAAGACGTCCCGGTCGGAAGAGGGGAGGCCGAGATCCTGGAGAATCTCGATTCTCTCCGTGACCCGCCCCCGCGCAAAGAGCCGGGCCGCGTTCAGGTAGCCGGAGCTGTCGGCCCCTCCCGCCGTGAAGGAGTCGGCGCGCACGAGAAGGCCGCCGTAGAGGACCAGGCCGATGAGGAGCAAAACAGCTTCCCGGCGCCGCGGCGGTCCGCCGGGCATCAGGAGGCCTGCTTCAATCCCTGCTTGGACGCCAGGACCCGGATGGGAAGGACGATGGCCTGCAAGCCCGCGAATTGCAGGCGCCGCTGGATCGCGAACGCGGTCTCGTTATGCAGGATGCGGTAGTAGAAGCGGTCGTTCTCGAAGACGAGCTGGCCCAGGTAGAAGATCGCGCGGTGAAACTCCTTGTGGATCTCCTCGCAGAGCGACACCACCTGCTCGACGGCCTCGCGGCCGATCGAATACCGCATCTCGGCGCGGAAGCCGAGCCGGTGCGCGAAGTCCACGTATTTCTGGAGGTCGGAGATCGTCTGTTCCTTCAACGCTTCGATCTCCGCGGCCCCCTTGAAGTGGGAGGAGTCGATGACGCCGACGGACACGAACAGGTAGTTCTTGTACTGATGCGGGAAGAGACTCTGGACGGCGAGCACCGTGTGGATGCCGAGGCCGGAGAAACCGCTCACGAGCATCACGGCCACCGGCTCGTCCTTCGGGATGGCGCTCGGCGGCTGCTCGTGGGGACGCAGCGGGATGTTCAGCAGCGTGTCGTCCAGGCGCCGTAGCTGCTCCCGCACTCTCACGTAGTGCCGCTTGACGAGGAAGGAGACGGCGACGAACGATGAGGTCACCAGGACGGTCAGCCAGGCGCCCTCCCCGAATTTCTCGTAGATCGTCACACCGAGGATCGAGACGCAGAGCACGAGCCCGGTGCCGTGAAGGAGGAGATGCCGTTTCCAGAATGGATCGCTCGCGCGGACCTGGATCCAGTGCCGCGACATGCCGAGCATCGTCAGGCTGAACGTGAGAAAGACGTTGATGGCGTACATGATGACGAGCCGGTCCACTGCCCCCCGCGTGTAGCCGAGGACCACGAACGCGGCGACTCCCATCAGCCAGATCCCGTTGTTCGTCACCAGGCGGTCGGAGAGCTGGGCAAAGCGGTGGGGCGCCCACGAGTCGGTCGCCATGTTGGCCAGGATCCTCGGGCCATCGAGGAAGCCGGTCTGCGCCGCGACGAAGAGGAGACAGCCAGCCGAGAGCAGGGTCAGGATCACGAGCGTGTTCCCGATGGCGAATCCGCCGATGGTCCAGGCCCCGAAGGCCCTTTCCGCGAGGACCGCGTTCATGACTTTCGTGGGATGCGGCCGTGATCCCGTCACGAGGTAGCCGATGATGATTCCGGCCGCCGTGAAGGCGAGCGAGACCGCCATGTAGAGCATCGTCTTCTTCGCGTTGTGGACCCTGGGTTCCCTCAGGATCGGCACGCCGTTGGAGACGGCCTCGATGCCCGTGTATGTCCCCCCGCCGAGCGAATAGGCCCTCAGGATGATGAAGAGCATCGGGAGAAAGCCGATCGTCGATGCGGTCTTGCTTGCCTCGCGGGTGGCTCCTGAAAAAACGGCCGGCAGCTCGGAGGCGTGCCCCACCAGCGCGACGACGATCATCAGGAAATGCATCGCGACGAAGGAGAGAAAGATCGGAACGAGCACCGTCACGCTCTCCTTGACTCCGCGCAGGTTCAGGATGATCAGGACGAGCAGGATGGTGACCTTCGAGGTGAAGCTGTAGATGTGCCAGGCCTCCGGCAGGATGCTGAAGATCTGATCGACGCCCGGAGGCCACGGAGATCGAGATCGTGAGGATGTAGTCCACGATGAGCGCGTTTCCCGAGACGACGCCGAAGCGGGGACCGAGCAGCTTGGTCGCGACGAGATACCCGCCGCCTCCTCCGGGGAAGAGCTCGATCATCTTGCTGTAGGCGAGCGAGATGAGCAGGACCGTGCCCGCCGTCAGGATGGCCAGAATGACAGCGAGGTATGCGTGCTCGCCGAGCGCCTTGAACGCGGCTTCGGGCCCGTAGGCAGAGGAGGACAGTCCGTCGGCGCCGAGGCCGACCCAGGCGAGAAAGGCGACGAGCGTGACGTGATGAAAAATGCGCGGGTCCATCGGATCCCGCGCCTTCCCGACGAGGAGGATTTTTAAGGTATTGGGCAAGCTTCTGACCGTCCTATGAAACGGCCGCCGGCATTATGTTGGGCGCCGTCCGATCCGTCAATCCGCGTCCCCCGTGGTACGCTTTCGAGTTCATGTGTCTCGACCGCAGGGCGGTGTGCAGCGTGTCCCGGGCAGGTGCGGCGAAGCCGGGTTTCAACTGAGGCACCGGTTGTCGCGCGGGCGCGAGCGGTTTGACGGCGTTCAACAATCCGGCGAGAAGCAGATCATGGTCAAGGACGCCACGGGCAAGGAGACGGCGGTTTACTGGAACGACACGACGGAGGTCTCGGGCGACGAGATGAAGGAAGGCGCGATGGTCCATTGGGAGGGGGCGGAGGAGAACGGCAAGATGTGGGCGACCAGGGTCCACGCCGGCGCCATGCCAAAGAAGATTTAATCTTTCCCTCTCCGGGATTCTCATCGGGGCGCGCGGGCGCCCCGATTCCTTTTCAGCTCGATTTGCCGGCCGAGGCTCTCAGCTTCTGCCGCGCGGCGTCCAGTGTCGTCAGTGCGGTGGAATCGCGCTGGAGGACGTTCGTTCCGTAACCCTTTCGGGTGATGAACTGGAAGTCCACCTGCTGATACCCGACTCCCGCGGGAAGAAGCTCTCGCCGGTAGTGCCATATCTCCTGCCAGTTGTTGGCGGCGTCTCTGGCCGAATTCTCCGCTCCGCTCGACTGGTCTACGATCGTGCTCGTCTTCCCGGTGCTCAACTTGCCGCCGCCTGCCCTGGCGTTCGCAACGGCGACCTCCGCATCGTGCCGGCCTACCGTTGACATGCCTTGCGGGTCCGACGTGTCTTGCCCCGTTGCGAGCGGGCTCCTTCCCGCGTAGGTAGGCGGACCGAGCAGGAGGAAGACGAGACCCCTGTCCGTCAGGCTCCCTCGCGTCTCATCCTGGGTGAAATGCCTGTCGCAGAACGCGACCCGCTTCTCGAAGTCCTGGCGGAACTCGTTCTCGGGCGTCTCCGGCTTCGGATCCCGCGCCCCCCAGAACTTCGTGATGAACTCCGAGCGGGACACGGCGTCGGAGAGACCCGAAAACTCCCTCTTTTCCTCGGAGGTCAGGAGGACCTTGACCGGTCCCTCCGCCCAGTTCTCCTTGGGCGGCTCGGTCGTCGCCCCCTCGGTCATCCTGAAGTCGCGATAGGCGGCCGCGAGCGATGTCGCTCCCGAGGAGTCTCCCGACCCGTTTATCTTCTTCTGCGCCCGTTCGAACGCGTCCACGGCTTTCTTCGAGTACATCCCGCGGTCGAGCGCGGCATTGGGATGGGCGGCCAGATACACCTCGAAATGCGTCTGCGCGTCGGCCGGCCGATCCGTGTTGGCAAGACAGACGGCCTTGTAGAACGCCAGGGCCGGCTCGAGTTGCTTGCGCTGCGCTTCCAGGCCCGGCTGCCGGCTGGCTGTGTCGAGCGCGTCGAGCGTCTTGAGCGCCTCCTCCCAATGCGAGGTCTTGACCTGTTCCTTGGCTTTCTGAAACAGCTCGCCCAGCCCCTCGGCCGCGAGCGGCAGCGCCATCGCCAACGACAGAACGAAGAAGCTCAGGTTTCTTTTCATGGCGGGTCCCCCTGGTCAGTTTCCCATCGGCGCATTTTACGCCTCCGGTCCGGGCGCGTGGACGGAATCCTCCTCGCTTGCGCGCCGATGTCGATATCGACAAGAGAAGAACCTCTCTGGCCGCCTCTTCTTCGATATTTCAGAAAGCACCTTCCGGCCAGCAAGGCGGCCTCCCAGGGCAGCTATCGCCGGATTCGGAGATTCTCGTAGGAGATAGACGGATTTCCCTGGCTCACGGTGGCGAGCCCTTCGACCTCGGGCCGCGCGAACCAGTAGACCTGGTCGTGGAAGAGCGGGAGGAGCAGGGCCTCCCGGGCGATCGTCTCTTCGACCTGCCGGTAGATCGTATGGCGAACCCGCGGGTCCGTCTCCGCGCGCCCGCGGTCGGCCAGGTGATCCAGATCCGGACTGCCCGCGTAGCGGCCCAGGAAGCCCGTCTCCGAGTGCAGAAGGCCATGGACGAACGTGTCCGCGTCGGGATAGTCCGCGTTCCAGCGTCCCACGTTCAGGTCGGTCTCTCCCTTTCTGGTGAGCTCGATGTATTCGGCCATCGTCTTGTTCATCGGCCGGATCTGGAAGCCGATCTCGCGGAACGCCTCCGTGAGCTCCCGGGCAAAGGCCGAGAACTCGCCGTAGAAGATGGGGTGGACCGCGGCCGAGAGCTCGACCGTCTCTCGCGCCACTGTCGCCTTCGCCGAGCTGTCCGGCCCGGCGGCGGAACTCGATGCTCCGGCTCCGGAGCTTGAACCGGAGGCCGAATAGCCGAGAAGGCCCGGCGGGATGATGCCGTGCGCGGGGATCGCCAGCCTTCCCAGGGTCTTGCGGACGAATCCGGCGACGTCGACCGCGCGCAGCAGGCTTCGGCGCAGCTCCACGTCAATCAGGACACCCCGGTGTCTGTTGACCGCGACGAAGTAAGTCGTCAGGCGAGGGCTCTCCCGGTAACCGGACGCAAAGCGCGGATCGTGGCGGAAGGCTTCTGCTGCTGCCGGGAGCAGATCCGACGCGAGCGAGAGCCGGCCCGCCAGAAACTCATCGCGGATCTCCTCCGGCGGGACACCGAACCGGAACACGATCCCCTCGCTTCGAGGGTAGCCCTCCCGCCAGTAGTGCGGGTTGCGCTCGAGCTCGAGCCGGCGGCCAGGCTCGAAGCTCACGAGCCGAAACGGGCCCGTGCCGATGGCGCCTTCGCTCACGCTCGGCCCGATGACCCCGGTCCCCTCGGGGATGATCGCCGTCGGCGTGTAGGAGAGCAGGGCGGGGAAGAAGGAGACAGGCTTTTCCAGATCGATGAAGAACTCCGTTCGCGAGACGATGTGAAACCCCTCGAGGTCGGTCCCGGAGCCCTCGAGCAGCTTCGTGGCTCCTCGGACGGGAGACAGCAGGCTCCGGGCGGAGCTCTGCGGGCTCGCCAGCAGCCGTTCGAAGGAGTAACGAACGTCGCGGGCGGTGAGCCGGCGCCCGTCGTGGAAGCGTACGTCCGGGCGGAGGCGGAAGCGGAACCGTGTGCCCTCCTTCTCCATGACGACCTCGGAGGCGAGCCAGGGAACGATCCGGGTGCCCTCGACCGCCCAGGTCAGTGTTTCGAAGACCGTCGAGATAACTTCGGAATCCTCCGCGGTGACGCTGAGCGCGGTATCGAAGTTCCGGACGACGCCCGCGATCGGCACGTTCAGGATCCCGCCGCCGGCCGGCCGTTCGGAGACCGCTCGCACCGGCTGCGCCTGGGCCTTTCCGACCTCGGCGTAGTTCACGTAGGGGGCGATGCTTCGAAGTTGAAGGCCCCGGACGTTGGCGCTGGCGATGCGGTAATCCACGTCGTGGAAGAGGGGTACGAGGATCGCCGAGTCGAGCAACACGTGTTCGAACTTCCGATAGAGGTCCTCCCGGGCGGCCGGACCGGCCTCGGAGCGGGCCTCCTCCAGAATCCGGTCGGCCTCCGGCGAGGAAAAGTAGGTGCGCAGGGAGCCGCTGCCGGAGTGAAAGAGAGTGAAGGTGAAGTTGTCGGGGTCGTCGTAGTCGGCGATCCAGCGTCCGAGCAGAACGTCGATACCCCGTTCGGCGTGCCAGGACTCCAGGAACTCCGGCATCGTCCTGGTGACGACTTCGACCTCCACGCCGAGCTCCGCCCAGATTCGAAAGAGCGCCTGTGTCAGGGTGGAGTACTGGTTCTGGAGGATCGGGTGCACGGAAGCCTTGAGTCGCACGGGCAAAGGCAGCCCTGAGGAGCGGATCATCTCGATCGCCTTCTCCCGCGGCAGGTGCGCCTGTCGCCTGCCGGGGTCGTGTCCGAGGATTCCAGGCGGAATCACGCCGGTCGCGGGAAGAGCGAAGCGCCCCAGCGCGCCCCAGACCAGATCCTGAGTCCGCGCGGCGCTTGCGAGCGCCTGCCGGAGCGAGACGTTCGATCCGGCGGGGGTGCCCGTGTGGAACGTGGCGAAGTAGGAGTTCTTCTTGGGAGTCTCGACCAGGCCCGCGCGGAAACGGGGCTCGCGGAGGATGGCTTCGAGGTCCCGGGGCAGAAGGTCTCGCGCCAGATCCAGCTCCCCGGACCGAAGGCCTTGCGCGATCCTGTCCGCCGAGAGAGAGAGACGAAACTCGATCCGGTCGAGGCGCGGCGGCTCTTTCCAGAAGCGGGGGTTGCGCTCGAGGACGACCCGATCCGGGTCCTGGGAGAGCTTCCGGAACGGGCCGGTGCCGAGCATTGCCGCGGTCCCGCCTTCCTCGGTGCCGGCGGCGGCGATGCCCGTCCGGGGATCGGAGAGGAGGGACGGGAAGATGGGGAGAGGGTCTTTGAGCCGGATCTCGATCTCATGGGTCCCGGGCGCGGTGATCCCGGAGACCTCGCCGGCCTTTCCCTCCAGGTACTCCGTGACCCCGGAGATCGCGACGAAGGCCGCGGGCATCTGGTTGCGCGAGAGCCGGATCGATCGTTCGAGGGAGGCCTTGACGGCGGGAGCGGACAGGGGAGCGCCGTCCGAAAAGACGACGCCGGAGCGCAGGTGCAGCCGCACTGTCTGCGCGCCCTCCTCGAGGGCCCAGCGCTCGCACAAGCCCGGCGTGAGGTTGCCCTGCGCGTCGGTGGTCACGAGCGTCTCGAACACGTTCGCGAGGGCCTCCTGCTCTTCGTTCGTCTCGTAGGTCCCCGGCTCGGTCGCGGCGATGGGGTTCGCCACGGCCACCACCAGCGTCCCGCCCCGCGGGACGTCGATCTCGGCGGCCTTCTCTCTCGGCGCGAGCTTCTCGATCTCCTCCTGGTACGCAGCCGCCCTGGCGTACTCGCCGCGCAGATTGGCGAGCGTCGCGATGAGCGGAAGCAGCTTCGCGAGGCTCTCGGAGTCGCCCCCCGCCCGCGCCGCCTCGATTCCCCGATCGGCCCACTGCCGTGCATCTTCGATCCGGCGGGACTGCCACGCGGTCTCCGCGGCGAACAGAATCGCCTGGAGGGCCCGCCGGGGCTGCATCTGCGCCTCGAGCACCCGGACCGCGGTTTCGGCCTCGCGCAGCGCGGCGTCTACGTTGCCCGCCAGGCGCTGGCCCTGGGCCAGGAGGAGCCGGGCCTCTCCCTCCAGGGCCCGCTCGCCGGTCCACTCTTCGTCCTCGAGGAAATCGAGAGCGATCTTCGCGACGCGGACCGTCTCCTCAGGGCTGAACGAGTCGAGCGACTTCTGCGCGAGCTTCAGCGCGTACTCGACCGTCTTCTCCGGGAGGTCGGCCTGCGAGAAGTGGTGGACGAGCTCGGGATAGATGCGCTCGAGCCGGCCCGCGGAGCGCTGCTCGATCAACCCGGCGTACTTGCGGTGGAGGGAACGACGCTTGCGGCGGGCGAGCGCTCCGTAGAGGGCGTCGCGAACGATCCCGCTCGAGAACGTCAGGCGGTCGCCGCGCGACTCGCGCTCCTCCTCGAGAAGCCCTTCGCGCATCAGCCGGTCAATGGCGTCGTCGAGGTCCTTCGCCCCTTCGGCCAGGGTCTCGAGGTCCCGGGCGTCGAAGGTCTTGCCCAGCACGGAGGCGATCGACAGGAGATCGCGCAGTTCTTCCGGAAGCCGCTCGATCCGCTTTTCGACGGCCTGCTGGATGGTGGCCGGCAGCGCATCCGCCGAGATCGCCCCCTCTCTCGAAAAGCTCCAGGCGCCGGTGTCGTCCCTGGCGATCTCGCCGGACTCCACGAGTGACCGGATCAGCTCCTTGGTGAAGAAGGGGTTGCCTTCCGTCGCGTCCTTGAGCCTCCGGGCGAGGTCGTCCGAGACCTTTGGCGCTCCGACGAGGGATTCGACGAGGGTGCGGTGCTCCGAGGCGGAAAACGGACCGAGCGTCAGCGAAGCAAAGCGCGGGTCGTCCGTGAAGGAATCGAGCATCCGCGTCAGGGGATGCCGCTTGTCCGTCTCCGACTGCCGGTAACTGCCGACGATCAGCGTCGGCGTCGGCCGCAGCCGGCGGACGATGTACTGGAGTGCCTCGATCGAGATCTCGGCCCCGTGGAGGTTCTCGAGGATCAGGAGGAGAGGCTTGCCGCCGGCGATGCGGGTCAGCGTCCGCGCCAGGAGCTCGAAGATCTGGATCTTGTCCTCGGCCTTCTTCTCCTCTCCGGCGGCCGCCGCACGGGACTCGCCACCGACGGCCGAGCGCAACTCGCCGATCTCCGAGAGCTGGGGAAAGAGGGCGATCAGCTCCGCCGCGAGATCGGAGAAATCGGGGCGCTCGGCTGAGGAGCTCCCCGAGTCGCGGGACAGGAAGTAGTCCTCGATGAGCTCGCAGAATCCCTGGTAGGAGAAGGAGCGGTCCTGTTCGATGAAGCGGCCGTAGAGGGTGCGGACCTTGCGCACTCGGGCGAGGTTCCTCAGCTCTTCGAGGAGGCGCGTCTTGCCGACGCCCGGCTCGCCGGCCACGACCGCGAACTGGCATTCGCCGGAGATCGCCGCGTTCAACCGCCGCTGCAGCTCGGCGAACTCCTTCTCCCGCCCGATGAACTTGGAAGCCGCGGGGAGAGAGACGGTCCGGCTGGCGCTCAGAACGAGCGACATTCGAAACTCGTCGGTCGCCAGGCTCGACTTGTGGCGGCGCAGGGCGTCCGCGATTTGTCCGGCCCGCTGGGGACGCTTGCCCGGGTCCTTTTCGAGGCAGCGCAGGACGATGTCCTGCAACTCCTCCCGGATCTCCGCGCCGAGCGCGCGGGGAGGCTGCGGGTTCTCGTGGACGATGCGGTAGAGGATCGACTGAACGTCCCCGGTGAAGGGCGGCTCGCCGACGAGGCACTCGTAGAGGACGATCCCGAGAGAGTAGATGTCCGAGCGGCCGTCGAACGCGCGCGAGGCCACCTGCTCGGGGGAGAGGTAGGCGACGGTGCCGACCAGGGTGCCGGTCTTGGTGAGCCGGGACTCCGAGGCCGTGTGCGCGAGACCGAAGTCCATCACGCGGACGCGGACAGTGGACCCCTCTTCGCGCGCGATCATGATGTTGGCCGGCTTGATGTCCCGGTGCACGACGCCGCGCGAGTGGCTGTAGTCGAGCGCGTCGGCGACCTGGATCCCGATGTCGACGACGTCTCCGAGGCACAGCGCCTGTTCCCGGATCAGGCGCGACAGGTTCGTTCCGCCGACGACCGGCATCACGAAGAAGAGCGAGCCCTCGTGCCGCCCCAGGTCGTGGATCGGGACGATGGCGGGGTGGTCCATCTGCCCGACGACCTGCGCCTCCCGCTGGAAGCGCTCCTCGAGCTCGGTGGTGAGATCCGTCGAAGACATGAGCTTGACGGCGACTTCGCGGTTCAAGACCGGGTCGCGGGCCCGGTAGACGACACCCATCCCGCCGCGGCCGAGCTCGCCGAGGATTTCGTACCGGTTTGCAAGCCTGGTATGGATCACGCGAACATCGCTACATGGATCGCCACGTCGTGCTTCAACCACTCCTGACGCGCCCGGTAAACTTCCGCCATCCCGCCAGCGCCGAGACGCGCCAGGACTTCATATGCGCCGAGCAGACAGTCGGTTGTCCGAGACACGTTGGCCGGGATTATAGGCTGCTCGTTGAGCCGTGTTCGGACACGGCTCGGGCGAGGAACATGATAAGCGGATGAACCGGGAGCAACGCCTGGGACTTATTAGGCCCTGGACTTTGGATCCTCGAAGTCGGGCGCTTCTTCTCTTCCCAGAATGGGCACCCGGACGGCTTGCTTGGCGAACGGGCGCAAACCCTCGATTTCGATTTCGCGGGCCTCGCGGGCGGGTGGGAGGGTCTTTTCGAAGGTCGAGGCTGTTTTCTCCGCTCGCGCGACGAGTCGTGACCACCGGCGCCTGGCCTCCGGTGCAATGCCTTTCTCCTGCGCCAGATCGGCCACCGTCTGGTGGACGATCCTATTGACGAGATTCCGTCGGTAATCCGCCAGCGAGCCTGTGACCCTTCCCGGGCCTCCCGAGAGTTCCATGACTAACCTCCTGGCGACGGCCGCGTTGTGTCCTGACTCTGGACTCCGTCCTTCCTTCCAATTGTTAGTGCTGCTCACTACGCGATCAATTGGACCTTGGTCCATTGCACTTTGGTCCATGGCTGTGAAGTCCGGATCAGTCTCGGCGCTTGCTTCCCTCGTCTCCAGCGGCGGCGCCTCTCCGGTCCTTGGAGCGCCCGCTGTTCGGAGGCCGACAGGGTTTCCCACCATCGAGCGAGCGCGCGCTGTGCGAAGGGTTCTTGAAGATCAAAAACCCCTCCCATCTCTTCGTCCAGGCGTGGCTCTGCCCGGTCCTTGGCTCCGTGTTGCCTCATCGCCCGTCCCCTCCTCTGTGTCGCGTGATACGGCGGAGTGGCGATGCCGTCAAGATGATCTTGCATCAATCCGTGCGAACGCTGAGCAGGCGGCTTCAATCCGGCGAAATCCGCAGCGAAGCGAGTCCCTCGGAATCAGGTTACGGGCGCGGCCACGACTTGCGCCCAGCGCGTAAGGGACAAAACCCATGTCTGGAGCGGGGTTTCTCGTCGCAGGCCGCCAACCGCCCCAAAGGGGTGGGATTCGCCCCTTTTCGCCCGTTTCTTGCCCCAAACGGCTGCGCGTGGGCAGAGCGTAACCGTTCAGAACTCCAGCGCCCCCTTTTTGTTGCCCCCGTCCGCCCGAATGTGTGGTTCAATACCCCTCCAGATTCGGCTTTTTTTCGGTGGGTTCTACCCCAGGCGAAAGGAGTTACGCATGGCTTCCCCCTCGCAGACGGTTAGGATCGTTCAGCCCAAGCCGGTCGAGACGGTGCCCGAGCCGCGGCCGCGGCCGCAGCCTGAGAGCAAGCCGTTTACGATCAAATGCCACGGCCAGATCCCCTGCTAAAGCGCGAAATCTCTATCAGGCGGGCCTGCGCGCCTTGCGGTGCTGCCCTGCGTCTTGGGCCCGCCTGTAGGTCCTTTCCGCTCTTGAACTACTGAGTTCTCAGGCGGCGGATCTGCGCCGCCGGGCGGGCTAGGCGTACAATCTGTTCCTTGGGATCCGACGAGAAGAACTCAGCGTCTACCAACTTCTCGATGAGGGAGGAGGCGACGTCGGTCTTTGTCGAGGCGTTGCCTCTGATCGAGACGACGCTTCGTCGGGACTTCCGGCTGCCCAGGGAGCATGCCCGGGCTGTCGAGGAAGACATCGGCCTCTGGTTCTCACGTTTTGCCTTGCGTCCCGGAAGCGGGAAGGCGGGGGTGTTGCGGATGCAGCTCTTCTGCGCGATGTACGAGGCGGGGCGTCGGTACTGGCAGTGGAGGCTGAGCGGCGCTCCGGTGGTCGATCATCAGGTCCGGCGAGCTCTAGCGCGGGACCCCGAGGTGATGGCCAAAGAGCTCGAGGAGAAGCTTCGGCAGAGACAGAAGCGGAATAAGAGGCCGAAGCTGGAGAAGGAGAGCGACTCATGACCGGGGAGCTGGCTCAGTTCCGTTCGCGTCCTCGGCGGCTCTCACGTGAGGAGGGCCGGTCGGCGGCTGCGCGCGCTCTGGCGACACCGATCTCCGAGCGTGAGGAGAAGGCGTCGGAGTTGTACCTGGACGAACCGGAGCTCTTGATCCCTCTGTGCGAGCTGCTTACCAAGCAGTTGGAGACGTCGCCGACGACCGTTTGTGAGGAGGCGGAGTTCTTCTACCGCTTCGTCTCGACTCCGAAGCGCCCGATCGGGCTCTTAGATGAGCGTGAGTACTTCATGGGCGAGCTTGCTTTGATCGCCGGTACGGCTTGCCGGGTTCTCTTCCGTCGGGAGCAGGCGCGGCGGTGGTTCGACGTCGCGGAGACGAATGTTGTCCTGGTGGCAAATGGGACCGCGCACGTGGCGAGGCTGGCCTATCAAAAGCTGGCGCTGGCGGTCGAGGAGAGACGGTTCGACGAAGTCTTGAAGTTGGCGCCGGTCTGGTCGGAGAATCTCCTTCAGCTCGGGATGCCTGTGGATGCGTTGAAGTGCCGATTCCTGGTAGGGATCGTGCTTTGGGAAAGCGGGCGGTTGCGCGACTCCGTGGATCTCTTCCGCGGGATCTGTAACGAAGCGGAGGCCATCCAGAGCGTGAGGTTGATTGCGCAGGCGTTCAACAACCTTGCGCAGCTTTACGCGGCCCTGGGCGAGGCGGATGAGGCGCTGACCTGCTCTCGGAAGGCGTTGCCGCTGCAGAAGCAACTGGGCGACCGGGTTGGGTTGGCGAAATTGCAGTGGGGCATGGGAGACCTTCTTCGTGGGCAGGGCAACGTGGTGGGTGCGCTTGAGGCCTATCGGTCGGCGTTGAGGGAAGCCGGTGAAGTCGGGATGCAAGGGGACGTGGCTGCTCTCCACCTTGTCCTCGCCGATGTCCTGCTCGGGGCCGGTCAGGATCGTCAGGCGGAGTGGGAGATCCGGGCGGCGTTGCCGATCATCGAGGAGGAGAAGATGGTTCCGGAAGGCTACGCGGCCCTTTCACTGCTGCAGGAGTCACTCCGCCGTCGCCAGATCGACCAGAACGCCCTCCGAAACCTTCACGGCTACTTCCGCGACCCGAAGTAGCCCGCGCCGGGAAGAGGTCCAGCTGGCGGCCTTAACCTGAGGCGCCTCGCTTCTCCGCGACAATTTGATGGCCACCCGGTGAAGGTCGCGCCGACCCCTTGCGCCCACGCGCTATCTCGGAAGCGGCCTCACGATTCGCGCTCCCACCGCCGTACGCTGGCGGACAGCATCATGAAGTTGACGTTGAGAAGCTCCGGCGGCAGCGTTGGCAGCGCGACTTCCACGTACGCGGACCCATCCGGCGGATGCCATTTCGCGTCGACCTCGCGGGTCAGGATCGGGACATCCCCTTTCTCGCCGGAATGGACCGCGACGCGCGCCCCGAATTCCTTCGGATCGTGGCCGTCGAGCCGGATCGTGTCGATCGCCAGCACGGGCTTGTTGGAAATGTCGAACACGAGGTACAGCACGCCGTCTCTCTCGTCCATGAGAACCAGCCGACCTTCCTCCCGACCCCCCGTGATCATGGTCAACGGCCTCCGGCGGAGCATCCGCCGACAACAGAGCCCGCAGCCTGGATAGAATAGCAGCAGGCTCATCCCGGGAGCGCCGCTTCGAGGCGAAAGTTCAGGAGCGCCCACACAGCCGCCACGGGTCACCACGGCCGGCCCGCTATCGCTCGCGGTCGCAGCCAAGCCTTGACACTGCGCTACGCACATCTCTCTCCTGCGCACCTTCGGGAGGCTGTTGAGGGCATCGGTGCGGTCGAAGATGCGAATCGCCGCCAGTTGGCCGCCACTTCGGGCGGTGCGGCGGAGGTCGTGAAGGAGCTGAGTCCTTCGAGGAGAGATGGTGGCCCCAACGGGACTTGGCTGGAACCAGCTCGAGCTGTTTTTCCGCGAGGTTAACGGTCTGCGGGAGGCGGCGGCGTGAGCAACGAGCGCGTATCCCTGCGCCCGGTAATCCTCGCCCATGCCGCCGGCGCCCAGACGGGGGAGAATCTCGTAAGGCCCGAGTCGACTGCCGGCGCTGATTGCCATCGTCACATCACCCGACTCGTCCGCAATAAACGCGCCGTCGCTACAGCGGTGCTCCGGCGTAGCTGACGGCGGACAGCGCGGTTCGGGCCGCGGGGCGGGGTGGTTTGCGCGCGGCGCGGAATCGACGCGACGAAGCAGCCGACGAAAGAGCCGAGAGAGCTCCCCCGGGTCGCACCATCCGATGCGAGAGGGCGCCCCACTCGCCTGCCGTGCTCGCTCGCGAGCGCGGGGATGACAAGCGTGCCCACCTTGTATTACCTACGTTCCCCGGCTTACAGGCCTTCTCTGGCGCTTTTCTTGCAGATGGTTGATTAAACCTTTCGCCTCACCGCTGCCCTGAAATCGGGGCGAGCGGTAGGTGGACACCGATCCTTGAGTTGATCGGGGATCAGAAAGGAAACGTAAGATGAAGACCCAGATCCGCACTTTGATGGCCGTTTTCGTTGTCGCGTCCGTCGTCCTCATGTTCGGCGCCGTGGACAGCGCCACAGCTGCTGACGAGTGGTTCGTGCTCGGCCAGCAGACGATCAAGTCCGCCGATCCAAGCGTGGCGATCAAGAGCGAAGGGGGGCGATGGAAGAAGGACGTCAAGCAGGTGAAGATCTCTGTCGACGGCGCTGACGTGCAGATCACGAAGCTCGTCCTCAGCTGGGACAATCGCCCAGACGACACGTTGACGGATGTCGGAGTCGTGAAGTCAGGAGGACAAACGGCTCCGGCGAATGCTCCGGGACGCAAGGGCCGCCTCAAGGCGGTGACGGTCCAGTACAAGATCCTTGGTGATGCACCAACGGCCAACCTCAAGGTCTGGGGATATGACTGAGCGGGGCGTGACCGCCGACCAGAGCACCAGCGCGAGCTCCGAGCGGCCGAATCCTGCGGACTCGTCTTTCGGCACTTATCGTCCGCTGCACACGAGAAACGGAGCACGGGAGGACGTAAACGTGCAACCGCGCGGATCATGGCGCCGCGACCCTGCGTCCCCCTGGGGTTGATCGTCGCGTTGAACGCGTCAAAGCGAGGGATCAGGGGTCGGTTTGCTGGAGAACTGTGGTGGCCCCAACGGGACTCGGTTGGAACCAGATCGAGCGGTTTCTCCACGACGTTGAGAGCCTGCGAGAGGCCGCGGCGTGAGCGAAAAGCACGAGTCGCGTCAACACGCAGGCAGGACAGACCCACGCAGCGCGGGATCGAGGCGATAGAGGATAGCGCCCTCGGCGTCAGCGGCACTCGGAGCATCGGCGACGTTGCCTTTGCCTCCGCAACCCCGCTGCATTTGGGCGGCGCCTCGACGGCCGAGCCCACGCGTTACTTCTTCGGCTGGAATTCCGGGTCGCCCGTCTGCCAGAGCACGAATGACCACGCATCGGCACGCTCGGCGGCGGACTGGTCTCTTGTCGAGCCCACCAGTCCATGGCCGGCATCGCCCTCGACGCGAACCAGCGTCGGCATACCGTTTGACGAGACCGCCTGCAGCCGCGCGGCGAACTTGGCGCTGGCCCACGGCGACACGCGCTGATCGTTGAGCCCGACGTCGACCATGACGGCCGGATAGCTCGTGCCGGCCTTGACGTTCTGGTATGCGTCCATCGCCAGAAGCGTCCGGAAGCCTTCAGGAGTCGAGGGCGTGGCTTCCAGTTCGGCGGTCTGATTGGCGCCGTTGGTTCCTTCGAGGTATCGGAGCGCGTTGACCATCCCCACGCGGATGACCGCGGCGCGGAACAGCTCCGGACGCTCCGTGATCGCGCGGCCGACCAGGATGCCGCCCATGCTGCCGCTGGTCGCGGCCAGCCGCGCCGCGCTCGTCCATCCGTTCCGGGCAAGGTACTCCGCGCACGCCTGAAAATCCTTGATCCCGCGCGGCTTGTTCCTGCCCTTGCCGGCCTCGTACCACCGGTGGCCCTTCTCGCCGCCGCCGCGCACGTGGGCGAACGCGTAGACGCCGCCGTGCTCGAGCCACGCGAGACCCGGTCCGGCGAAGAAGGGCAGGATCGAGATGCCGTAGCCCCCGTAACCCCCGAGGATCGCCGGATGCGAGCCGTCCCGCTTCGTCCCCTTCGCGGCAAGAATCGTCAGCGGCACCTTTTCCCCGTCGTCGGCGAGGACCTCGACCTCTTCGACGGATACATTGCGGAAGTCGGCGGGCGAAACCTCCCCGAGCCCCGTGTCTTCGAACCCGACAGCGGTGGCGTGGAAGATCCGGACGGGGCGCGTCCAGGTCACGAGCGCCAAGTACCAGTCGCTCTGCAGAGGGTCGGTCACCAGATGCGGCACCCATCCTTCGTACGGCAGTTTCACCACGCTTGGCTGCCCCGCGCCGCGCGCGAGCCGACGCACGCGCGCGCGCCCGCCGAAAAGATCCACGAGGTAGATGGCGTCGCGCGTGACGGCGAAGCTCTGCACGGACGCCTCGGGGTCCTCAGGCACGAGCGCGCGAGCGCGCACGAGTTCCGGCTGCTCCAGCGGCACGGCGAGCAGACGCCGGTTCGGCGCCTGCACGCGCGTCAGCAGCACCAGGTCGTCTCCGAAGATCGCAACGTTCTCGATGCCGTCCGAGTACTCGGCCACCTTGCGCCACGGGGTCTTGCCGCCCTTCAACTCGGAGAGCCTGGCCACGGCGATGCGGGCTTCCGGACGAGCTCCTCCCGCAGTCGCGATCGCCCAATCCGTGCCGGCCTGAACGGTGACAACGGGAAACTCTATCGGCGAGATGGGAAACGGGGAGTCCGTGCCCGGTCCGAGGACGAGCGTGTCCTCGGAGGTCGGCCGGCCGAGCACGTGGAGGAACACGCGCATCCCCTGCAGGCGATCCGCCCCCGGCTTCTCCGGCGCCATCTGCGTGTAGAAGAACCGTTTGCCGTCGGGCAGCCAGTTGACCGGAAACTCACCCCACACTCGCTCGATGCGGTCCGGCAGCTCCCGACCCGTCGCGGTCTCGTAGACGTGGATCGTGCTGATCTCGGCGCCGCCCTCGGCGAGGTTGCAGGCGACGAGCTTCCCGTCGAACGACGGCCGAGAGTTGTTGAGCGAGACGTGGCCGCTCTTGCCGGAGAGCCGCCCGGGATCGACGATCACGCGCTCTTTTCCATCGGCGCCGAAAACGACAAGCTTGCTCAGCTGCTCTCCCGGGGCGATCTTCGAATAGAAGCGATACGGGCCCGCCATCGCGTCGATGGTCACGCGGCCGGTCCCGAGGGAAAGCTCGCGCACGCGGGCGGCGAGGCGCTCGCGGCCCGGGAGCAAGCCGAGCTGCCGTTCGGTGTACGCGCCCTGACTCGTGAGCCACTTCGTCAGCTCGTCCCCTCCCTTCTCCATCCAGCGGTACGGATCGGCGAGCTTCGTCCCGAAGTAGTCGTCCGTGACTTCGGCGGTGCGCGCCTTCGGTGGCGCGTCGGCGGCCGATGGGGTCGTAGCGAGTGCGGATACTGAAGTCGTGGCGGGCGTCACCACACGCTTCTCCGTCTGGGACTCCATCGGGAGAGCCAGAAGGACCATCGGCAGCACCAGCGGTATGGCTCGGATCACGTGTGGTTTCATTCTCACCTCCGGGCGACCCTGATCAATCGGCTTTCCGAAGTGATCGGGAGGCTTGCCCTGCGATCCACGCGGGAGCCTCCGCAAGCTCTTCCGCAGAAATCAAAGGCGGGCGGATCGCGTGCGGAAACGTGGCGTCGGAGCAACCCGACCGTTCCGCCGGCCTGATTCTACGCCCCACGCGCGGACAGATGATGTCTTCCCCGCGCGCGGAGACCCTGTCGGAACCGGGTGGGTGGGACGAGGGTGGGACGAGAGCCTGAAATGGGACCTCTCGAAATCGAACCTAAGTCTTGTGAATTCAACTGGTGGCCCCAACGGGACTCGAACCCGTGCCGCGGCCTTGAAAGAGCCGTGTCCTAACCACTAGACGATGGGGCCGAAAAAGAGCCGTCGAAAACGATAGCACGCGGATTTCATTTCGCCGAGCTGTGAGGGAATCGACCGACCCGTGGGGTCGGCAGGCCCTGCTTTGAACAGCCAGCTGTGCCGGCCGCGCTGCGGCCGTGTCCTGACCAGTCAACGACGGGGCTCGGCGCAAAACAAAACGCCGGGGCGGCTGCCCCGGCGCGACGATCGTTCGGGATCGTGAGTCTTACTTCGCGGGGGCCTTCGTCGGCTCGGGCTTGGTCGTGGTCGTTTCGGTCGACTTCTTGGTGGTCGAGCTGGCGCCCGTGCTGGACTTCTTCTTCTTGGTGGAGGACTTCTTCTTCTTGGTGGTCGTGCTCGTACCGGACTCTGTCTTGGCCTTGGTCTCGGTGGTCGTCTTGGCGGTCTCGGTGGTGGTCGTCTGCGCGAAAACGCCGGTCGGGAAGGCCAGCGCCACCGCCAGGGCCACTAACTTCAACAGGGACTTCTTCATCTTTTTTCTCCTTGATCGGGCGCGGGGCACTACGCACCGCGTCACTCACACGACTGTCACTCTAGAGGCCGGCGCGTGAACCGAACATGAACGCCCGGCCGGCTTCTCGAGTGCCACCGAACTCCTTGATTCACTGACGCTTGGGGTCCGGAGAGAAGACCATTCGCGCGCCGCGCGGACGGCGGGAGATCAGGCTGACGGGCTCCCGGGTTCTTCGGCCGGCGCCCGCTTGTCGGTTCCGAGCGGGCCCGCGAGGCGGCCGCGCGGATCGAGCCAGCAATACAGGGACGGAAGGATCAGAAGGACGAGCGGGCTCGACAGGATGAAACCGCCGATGACGGCGATGGCGAGGGGCTGCTGGAGCTGCGAGCCCTCCCCGAGCGCCACGGCGAGCGGCGCGAGAGCGAAGGCGGTCGCGAAGATCGTCATCATCACGGCTCGAACGCGCTTTCGCGAAGCCTCCGCCCAGGCCTCGGGGACGGGGATCCCTCTCCGAAGCTCCTCGCGCGCGTCGTGAATGAGAAACACCGCCTTCTCCCCGACGATCCCGACCATCATGATCGCGCCGACGAAGCTCGAGATGTTGAGCGTCATGCCGGTCAGGATCAGCGACCCGAGGACGCTCGTGAGCACGGTCAGGGCCATGATCACCGTCAGGAGCGGCGCGCGCCAGTCTCCGAACTCGAAGAGCAGGACCACCGCGACGAGTAACAGGCCGCCGAACAACACCCCGAGGAGTCCCTTGAAGGAGCTCTGCTGCTGTTCGTAGAGCCCGCCGAAGGCGAGCGACATGCCGGCGGGAAGAGTGAGGTTCGTCGAGAGCTTTTTCCGGATCTCGTTCATCGCGCTCCCGAGATCCCGTCCCGACAGCCGCGCCGTCACGCCGAGGTAGCTCCGGAGGTTCTCACGCTGGATCTCCACGTCGGGCGGACCGGTGGAAACCGTCGCGAGCACGGACAGGGGCACGAGCGCCCCCGAGGGGGTCTGGATGGGAAGACTCGGGAGCGAAGCGAAATCCGAAGTCCGCCGCGAATAGACGCGGATGTTGTAGAGGCGTTCCTGGATGCGCAGGGTCCCGGCGACCGTTCCGCCGAGCGCCGGCTCGACCTCTCCGAGCAGACCCTCCGCCGTCATCCCGAACCGGGGGAGCGCGTCGGGCAGAACGCGGATGTCCAGCTTCGGCCCGGCCACGGTGATGCCGTTGAAGACGTCTTCGACTCCCGACACCCCGCCCAGGATCTGCGCCGCGGTCCGCGCCTTCTCCTGGAGGACTGTCTGGTTCTCCCCGTAGATCTTGACGTCGATCGGCTGCACGACTCCGCCGGTCAAGTCTCCGATGTTGTCCTCGAGCAGCTGGCCGAAATCCGCGCGGATGGCGGGTTGCTCGGCGTTGATCCTCGCCCGCAGGTCGTCGATGACGTCGTCGACAGGCCGACGCTGGCGGCGCGGCTTCAGGCGAATCACGTAGTCCCCGCGGTTGGGCTCCGTGACGAAGAAACCGAGCTCGGTGCCGGTCCGCCTCGAGTAGTTCTCGACGTCGGGCAGGGAGACGATGATCTTCTCGACCTGGTCGAGCATCTGGTTCGTGTCGGTCAGGGACGTGCCGGCCGGAGTCCAGTAATCGAGGATGATGGAGCCCTCGTCCATGCCGGGCAGAAAATCCGATCCGATCCCCTTGTAGAGGAACCAGCCTCCGGCGAGGAGGACCAGGGTCACGACGATCGCGACGGACGGATGCCGGATGAAGAAGCGCGCGATCCTCGGCTGGCGCTTTTTCCTGCGCGCCTTCGCCGAGACCCGCAGGGCGTGGGCGGCCGCCGGCACGGCCATCGCGGAGAGAACGTAGGAGACGGCGAGCGCGATCGCCATCGTGAGAGCGAGCGGTTTGAAGAAGGCGCCGGCCACTCCCGAAAGCAGGGCGAAGGGGAAGAAGATCACGATCGTCGAGATGCTGGAGCCCGTGAGCGGCGGCAGCGCTTCCGCGAGCCCCGAGCGGGCGGGATTTTCCGAGACCCGCTCCTCGGCATGCCGGGCGATGTTCTCGACGACGACGATCGCGTCGTCCACGACGAGACCGATGGCCGCCGCGATGCCGCCGAGCGTCATCAGGTTGATGGTCTGGCCCGAGATCCCGAGCGCGAGCAGGACGATGGCGACGGTCACCGGGATCGTTGCGACCGCGACGGCGCTGATCCGGAAACTCCGCAGATAGACGAAGAGGACGATGGCCGCGAGCGCGATCCCGATCAGGATCGCGTCGCGCACGCCGTGGACGGAACGGCGGACGAACTCCGCCTGATCGTAGAAGGTCGTCCAGGTCACGCCGCGGGGGAGGAGCTCGGGCCGCTGCTTCAGGAGAGTATCCACCGCCGTCGCGATCGCGAGCGTGCTGGCCGCGGGCTGGCGAACGATGTTGACGAGGACGGCGGGCTTGCGGCCGGACGCCGTCCGAAGGAAAGACACCGCGTCCGCGGAGGTGATCTCCGCGAGCTGGCTCAAGGGCGCGGCGAGACCGCCCCTGGGAGGCGCGACGGAGATCCGGCCGAGCTCTTCGAGCCCGGCGGGCTTTCCCGTGACGAGGGAGAGATACAGCTCGTGGTTTGCCTCGATCAGGCCGGCCGAGTTCAGCACGTTGTTCTTCCTGATCGCCTCCACGACGTCGGTCGCGGAGAGCTTGCGGGAGGCGAGCTTCTCCGGGTCGAGTCGCACCTGGAATTCCCGCAGCGCGCCACCCTGGACCTGCACCTGCGAAACGCCGGAGATCTGGATGAGCGCGGGCCGCAACTGAAAATCCGCGAGCTCCCGCAGGGCCGCCTGCGACAGGGTGTCCGACGTGAGCGCGTAGCCGAGGATCGGGAAGATGGCCGTGTTCATCCACTCGGCGTCGATCCGCATGTCGGCGGGGAGATCCGGGCGCGACCTCGCGATCTCGGCCTGGACGCGCTGCAGCGCGAGCTGCATGTCGGTGCCCCAGGAAAACTCGGCGCTGATCTCGACGGATCCCCGCGTGCTCGTGGAGATCACGCGCTGGATTCCCGGGACGCGCAGGATGGCCTCTTCGAGGGGGCGCGTCACGGCCGGGATCATCTGCGCCGCCGGTTCCTCCGCGCCTTCCGCGATGACCTTGACGCGGGGAAACGTCACCGTCGGGAAGATGGAGGACGGCAGCGTGGTCGCCATCCAGACCCCGGCCGCGCAGAGGACGAACAGGAGCAGGAAAAGAGCCTGCGGCCGCTCCGAGAGACGCCGGAAGAAGCTCATTTCGACTCGACGGAGACGTTCTTGCCCTCCGGCAGGCCGACGAGCCCCGACACGATGACCTGCTGCCCGTCCGCGAGCGGCGGCGAGGTGATCTCGGTCCGGCCCGAGTCCCTGGCTCCGGCGGCGACGTCGATCCAGTGGGCCTTTCCATCGACCACCAGGCAGACGCGCGAAACGCCGGAGACGTCGTCGCGAAGAACGGCGGCGTCCGGGACGACGGCGACGCCGGACCGCTCACCGACCAGAATGTGGGCCGTCCCGAAGAGACCGATCCGCCCCGTCGCGGCCGCGGCGGGCAGGTCCACGCGGACCTGTCCCGTGAAGTCCGCCGCGTTGGCGCCGGGGAGAACGGAATGGACTGCGCCGGCAACAGGCGTGAGGCCTCCGGCGAGCTCGACCGTGGCCTTCTGGCCCGGCCGGATGCGAGGAAGATCCGACTGCGGGACATCGACAAGGAAGACGAGCGAGGCGGCGTCGGAGATGGTCAGGATCTCCTGGTCCTCGGTGACGCGGTCGCCGGCGCTCGCGGTGTGCGCTATGACGGCGCCGTCCCCCGACGCGACCAGGGCCCTGCGGATGAGGTCCTTCTCCGCCAGCGCGAGGGCGCGCTCCGCGTCGCTTCGTTCGGCCGGGGTGGACGCCTCGCGCAGCATTTCGCGGGCGCCGGAAACCGCCGCCTCGCTTTCTCTCGCCACAATCGTTCCGAGCGTCTGGCCGCGCGAGACGGGATCCCCGTCGGCGACTTTGAGCTCCGTGAGCGTCCCCGCGAACGGCGCGCGCACCTTCTGCTGCGCCAGAGCGGCGGTCCGCCCCGGAGCGGATACCGTCAGCGGGAGAGTCGCGTGCGCGACGATCGCGACGCGGACGGAGGTCGGTGCCGAGGGCGTGGCATCGCTCGTGGAGGCCGCCACGTCCTTCCCCTTCGGTTCGCTCCCGCCCCGGCAGGCCGCCGCGACGAGGAGTACCGCGGCGATCCGGCCCCCCTTCATGGCTGGCCCCAGCGGACGGCGAGGGCGCGCGCGATGCGATAGCGCAAGACCGCGTCGGACAGGCGCACCGTGGCGTCGACCGCGGCGGAATACGCGTCGAGGACTTCGAGCGCCGTGCCCGCTCCTCCCCGGTACCGGCTCTCCGCGTCGAGATAGGCGTCCCTCGCGGTCGGCACGGCCCTCCGGAGGAGCGCGATCTCCCGCGCGAGATTCGTGACCGCCGCGCGCGCCTTCTCCCCGTTCGCGCGAGCGTCGGAGCGGGCGGCGACGATCTTCTGCTTCGCCTGTTGCAACTCCAGGTCCGCCTGGGCCACGCGAGCCCGGACGGCCCCCAGGTCGAAGATCGGCCAGGAAAAAACGAGCGAGAAGGAATAGCCGGCGTCGCGCCGAACGCGGTCCGCGAACGTGGCATTCGGGTCCATGGCTTTCAGGTCCGCTGGAATCCACCGCGACGTGTCCGAGCCCCAGAAGCCGACGTCGGCGGAGAGAGCAAGATGGGGCCGCCACTCGGCGCGCGCGCTCGCCAGGCCGGCATCCGCCGCCCGGGCCTCGGCGGCCGCGGCCGCGATTTCCGGCGCGCTCTCCCAGTCGGTGGGCTCCGCCGGCGCCGCGAGATCGGGATCGGGCGAGGACGCGAGATCGAGCGGATCGGCGGGGGCGCGGCCCATGAGCGCGGCGAGCGTCATCCGCGCCTCGTCGGCACGTCTCTCGGCCTCGAGGATGTTCGCCTCTTCGGAAGCGAGCCGGACCTCCGTCTTGATCAGGTCCGCCGCGACGGCCTGGCCCGAGGCCTGCCGGCTCTTCAAGTTCGTCCGGTAGCTCTCGAGCCGGGAGATCGCGCTCCGCCGCGCCGAGGCTTCCTCGAGCGCCGCGAGGGATTCGGCGTAGCGGCTCGTGACCTCGAGGATCAGGTCCTTCTCCTCGATCCGGTAGCGCCCGGCCGCCGCGTCCACGCCGGCCTGGGCGCGCGCGACGGCGGCCCGACGGGCCCCGCCGTCGTAGAGGGGCTGGCGGCCCACGGCCTGCAGCCGGAACTCTCCCGCGTTCGTGACGACCGGGTCGTATCCGGACGGCGGCGCATAGATGAGATCTCCTTCGACGGCGACCTTCAGCCATCGCTCCGCCGTCGCCTCTTTCAGTTTTTCTCGCGCGATGGAAACGTCGAGGAGCAGGGATGGGCAATTTCGCGTTGGAGGCGCGTGCCTCCGAGAGCGCCTGTTCGAGGGTGACGGGCCCGGGTGCCGGGGAGGCTCCGAGCAGGGGGCCGGCGAGAGCGGGAATCAGGAAGGCTTTCCTCCAGCGAGCTGCCCGGCGGAAGGAGACTGAGGACACGGCCTCAAAGGCTCTTCGGATTTCGTCGTCCGCGGTTCAAGACCCATCCGCTCATGTTGTCACTCCGTCCCGGCGCATTCTATGGAAACGGGCGCTCCGGCTAACGGAGCAGGGCGCGTGCCAGACCGACGGCGCTTCCGGCCAGGACGACCCAGACCGCGTCGGCTCTTCGCGAAGAAGAGGGGCGCGAAAGCGGCCAGCGCCAGGGCCAGAGCGAAGGCGTCGGGAGGGCTGCCCAATCCCGACGGGAAGAGGACCGCCATTCCGAAGACGACTGCCAGATTCAGGATGACCCCGACGACCGCCGCGGTGATTCCCGAAAGCGCCGCCGTCAGGCTCCTCTTTTCTCGCAGGCTTTCGATGTAAGGAGCTCCCAGGAAGATGTAGAAGAAACAGGGGAGGAAGGTCACCCAGGTGGTCACGGCGGCTCCGAGCGAAGCGCTCGCGAGACGGCTCATCCCTTCGGGCCGGTTCCAACCCGTCATGAAGCCGACGAACTGGAGCACCATGATGAGGGGGCCGGGCGTCGTTTCGGCCAGGCCCAGACCGTCGATCGCCTGGTGCTGCGTGATCCAGTGGTAGGACTGGACGGCCGCCTGCAGGACGTAGGCGAGGACCGCGTACGCGCCTCCGAAGGTCACGAAGGCGGCCTGGGTGAAGAAGCGGTACTGGAGGACATGGAGACTCGACCAGCCGCGCCACAGGCCCAGGGCGAGGAAGGGAGCGCTCCAGAGGAAGAGACCGGCCGCGCCGATCCTGAGCGCGCGCGACCAGGAACGGCGGGCCTCCTCGGTTCGAGCGCGGCTCTGCTCCGAGGCCGGGTCGGCCTCCTCCAATCCGGGAGGCGGTCGGGCGGCGGAGAATTCCCGGGGCCAGATCCGGCCGGCGAGCAAACCTGCCAGCCCGGCGCCGATCACGATCCACGGGAAGGGCACGCGCAGGACGGAGATCCCGGCGAAGGCGGCGGCGGCGATCGCCACGAGCCCGCGCGGGCGCATGGCCCGGGCGCCGATCTTGACGAGCGCAACGACGACGAGCGCGACGACCGCGGGTTTCAGGCCCGCGAAGATCCCCGCCACAGCGGGAAGAGTCCCGTAGGCGGCGTAGATCGCGGAGAGTCCCCAGAGGATGAAGACCGACGGGAGGACGAAGAACAGCGCCGGCCACGACCCCTCCCCACGTCCCGTGGAGGAGCCAGCCGATGTAGATCGCGAGCTGCTGCGCTTCCGGCCCCGGCAGGAGCATGCAGTAGGAGAGGGCGTGCAGAAAGCGGTCCTGGGAGATCCATCGCCGCCGGTCCACGAGGTCCCGCTGCATGATGGCGATCTGGCCGGCGGGTCCGCCGAAGCTGACGAAGCCGAGCCGGAGCCAGTAGCGGAAGGCCTCCCCGAATTCGACGGTTCTCGGACTCTTCCGGTCCCGCTCTCCTTGCGGCAGCGGCTCCGTCATGGCTGCCCGGTTCCCGGCCGCCGAAAGGGAATCAGCGTCCTTCGACCATGAAGTCGTCGAACTGGATGACCGAGTCGGCCTTCGTCCAGAGCCCGACGCGCCCCGCGTCCTTGAACGTGTCGTCGGTCGCATCGAGAACCTTTGTCCCGTCGAACCAGACGACGAAATGGTTCCCTGTGGCCTCGAGCTTCAGCGTGTGCCAGGCGTTCTTGGCGACCTTGACCGGCTTGTTCTGGAACGCCCGGCGGCGGCCCTTGACGGTGTGGTAGATCGTGCAGTTGTCCTCGTCGGCGTTGCAGCGGGTGATGTAGTAGTTGTCGGCGTCTTTGTAGCGCCAGACCATGCCGAAGCCCTGGTCTACCTCTCCCGAGACGGGCCGGGCGCGCACGGAGAGTGTGACGTCCTTGTATGAGCCCTCTTTGACGACGGCGAGCGGGAAGCGGTAGTCGGTCGGGTCGGCGCTCTCCTGGACGAGCACGCGGTTACCCGGCTTGTCCTTGTCCTCGCGGACGACCCACTTCCCCTGGGCGCCCTGACCCGTCCGGGCATACTCGAACGCGGCCGGAGGCGAGCCGACCGCATCGCTGTCGAACGTGAACGTCTTCGATCCGGAGGCGGGCTGCCCGGACGACGCGATCGGGTGGAGCGACAGGAGCGCGATCCAGAGTGTCCAGGAGATCCTCATGGGCACCTCCCTTCCCATTCTCACTTCGAGGGCGCGCGTTTCAGGTGCGCGTAGAGCGAGTCGTACAGGAAGGACGCCCGCGCGAGGATGTCGGCGTCATCCTTCCCGACGTCGGTGAATCCCTGGCTGATGGCCCAGAGGCCGGCCGACTCCCGGGTGACGTCCATCTCGGCGGGGAAGTCGGCGCCGTGGACGATCCGGCCGAGGCTTCGGAGAGCCTCGTCGTCCGGCAGCCTTTCCTCGACCAGCGCCTCGAAGGAGCAGCGGCCGCGCTCGTCGCGATGCGAGTACGTCGCGCCCGGCGCGTCGAAACCGATCGCGCCTTCCCGATCCTGCACGCCGGCCACCTGCTCCGGCTCGACGAAGAGGATCTCGGCCCCGGGATCCAGGAAGCGCCGGATGAGCCATCCGGTCGCCGTGCGGTTGACGTGAATGCGTTTACGCGTGACCCATTTCACCGGCCGGCGCCTCCCGCGCCTGTCATATCAACTGCTAGATTCCTATGTCAACTGATAGTTCCCTCGGGGAGTGCCGGGGGCGCGGCTCAGAAGCGAAGGGAACGCCGGCGGAGCTCCTCGACCGTCATCGGGCCCTTGCGGATGCTCGAGGCGACAGGCTGCCCGGAGGAGTCCCGCTCCGACACGACGAAGATGGTGTCGCCGGCGCGCAGGTCCGTGAACCGGATCGGCCTGCCCTCCTCGCCACGGCAACGCGTCTTCTCGGTGACCCGCATGGTCAGAGTCACTTCGGTCGGCCTCTTCAGGACCAACGTGCTCTTCGAGGCGTCTACAGAGGAAACGATGAAGAACTCGTCGGCCGGAGCGGGAGGAGGCGGCCGACGACGGCGCCAGCGCCGCATGCGGCGGCCAGGATGATCACGAAGGCCCGGAAAAGCGGAGGCGCGCTCGGCGGCTCATGCTGTCGGATGTCATCCGCGGCTACCGTTTCGTCGCCGGCGCGCGGCCCGGGATGGGGGCCTTCGCCTGCGACCCGGAACCCGATGTTCCGGCGACTCCGGTGATGAGGAGGTCGCCGTCCTTCAAGTCTCCCTCGAGGACCTGCGAAAAGGCGTAGTCGGAGATTCCGACCTTGACCGCGACGGGCTCGACCCGGTCTCCGGAAGCGAGGCGCCAGACGACCTGCTGGCCGCCGGCGTGCGAGGTGTAAGCGGCCGGCGGAATGCGGCGCTCCTTGTAGAGCCTCTCCAGATCGTCCGGGGCGACCGGCGGGCTGACGGTCATGGCCGCGTTGGGGATCTGCAGAGCGTTCTCGGCATGGCCGGTGGGGATCGAAACGTAGGCGGTCTCTCCGGGCATCAGCTTCTCCTCGGGGTTCTCGCAATCGATGATCGTGTCGTAGGTCACGACGTTCTGAACCGCGTAGGCGTTCAGGCGGACGGCGCTCACGCGTCCCCGAAAGGTCTCGTTGGGGAGGGCATCCACCTGGAACGAGGCCTCCGCGCCGACACGGATGAAGCCCGTGTCCGATTCGTCCGTCTTGGCGTAGACCTGCATGCGCTTCAGGTCCTGGGCGATGGTGAAGACGTTCGGCGCCTGGAGCGACGCCGCGACGGACTGGCCCACGGTGATGTTGCGCGCCACGACGACGCCTTCCGTCGGCGAGAGGATGGTCGTGTAGCGAAGGTTGGTCTCCGCCTGATCGAGCGCTCCCTTCATGGCTTCGACCTGCGCCACGGTCTGCTGGAGCTGGGCGCGGGCCTGGACGACCTGGGCCTGCGCCGCGCGCACCGCCGCCTCGGACTGGGCCAGGCTCGATTGCGTCAGGTCCCTCTGATCCACGGGCACCAGCCCCTGCGCATGGAGGTCGGCGATACGGCGGGCGTTGGCGCGGGCATAGTCGAGGTCGGCCTGGAGCTTGGACACGTTGGCCTCGCCGACCTGGATGGCCGCCCGGGCCACGTCGAGGCCGGCCTCGAGGTTCTTCAGGTTGCCGCGCGCGGTCGCGACCTGCGCTTCGAAGATCTGCGGGTCGAGCTGGGCCAGGACCTGGCCGGCTCGAACGCGGGAGTTGAAGTCGGCGAAGATGTACTTGACGGTCCCGGAGACGGACGACCCGACGGGAACCGTCGTCAGGGGATTGATCGTGCCGGTCGCCTCGACCGTTGCCGTCAGGGGCCCTCGCTTGACGGGGAGCGTCAGGTATCTGGGCTTTCCGGAGCCGCGGCGCAGAGAGGCCGGCGCCGGCAAGGAGCACGACGGCGGCCCCCGCGACGATGAGGACCTTCCGGCGGGCCTCGGAGACCGTCAGGGACATGACGTCATGGCAAACAGAATCGACGATTATACGAATTCCGGAATGCCGCGTTGCCGGCCCGTGCAGTCGCGCTAAGCTCGCGGGCGCGGCATGGACTTATCTTCGGTTCTTCCGGTCGCCCTGTCGGCTCTCGCGCGCAACAAGCTGCGCACCGCGCTCACGATGCTCGGCATCACGATCGGGATCGCCGCGGTCATCTGCACCGTGGCGATCGGGGAGGGCGGGTCGAGCCGGATCCGCGAGCAGCTCCAGAACCTCGGGGACAACTTCGTCTGGGTCGAGGCCGGCAGCCGCAACCTCCAGGGCGTGCGGACCGGCACCGGCGCCACCAAGACCCTGACCGCCAGGGACGCGAAGGCGATCCTGGAGGCCGTCCCGCTGATCAAGAGCGCCTCCCCGCAGGTGGACTCCCGGATCCAGGTGATCTACGGCAACACGAACTGGAACACGGTGTATCGGGGGGTGTCGCCGGAGTACCTCTCCATCCGCCGCTGGGCGCTCGCGAGCGGAACGTGCTTCACGCAGCAGGACGTGGCGACGTCGGCGAACGTCTGCGTCCTCGGCCACACGGCCGCCGGGCAGCTCTTCGGAGACGAAGACCCGATCGGCAAGTCCATCCGGCTCCGCGATCAGCCGTTCCGGGTGCTCGGGACCTTGAAGCCCAAGGGGGAGAGCGCCACGGGCCAGGACCAGGACGACTTCCTGATGATCCCCTGGACGACGGCGCAGCGCAAGATCAAGGGGATCTCGTGGCTCGACGACATCCTCTGCTCCGCCGTGTCGCCCGAGGCGATCCGGCCGGCGCGGACGCAGATCACCGCGCTCCTGCGCCAGCGGCACCACCTGCGTCCGGGCGCGCCCGACGACTTCAACATCCGCGCTCCGGAGGAGATGCTCCAGGCGCAGGAGGAGACGAGCAGGACATTCACCGTGCTGCTGCTTGTCGATCGCCTCGGTCTCGCTTCTGGTCGGAGGCATCGGGATCATGAACATCATGTACGTGACCGTGACCGAGCGCACGCGGGAGATCGGCGTCCGCATGGCCGTCGGGGCGACGAAGAAGAACGTCCAGGCCCAGTTCCTGATGGAGGCGCTCGTGCTGAGCTCGCTCTCGGGAACCGTCGGAGCGATCGTCGGCGTCGCCGCGTCGATCGGTGTTCTCGCGCGCGCTCTCCTGGCCGACGATCATCCCGCCGCAGTGGGTCGTCATCGCCGTCCTCTTCTCGGCGCTCATCGGCGTCTTCTTCGGGTTCTACCCCGCGCGCAAGGCCGCGCTTCTCGATCCGATCGAGGCGCTCCGGTACGAGTGAGCGGCTACTTCGTCGCGACTCTCGAGAGGGCGGCCTTCAATCCTTCGCCGATCTTTTCGGGCGTATCCGAGTCCCCAGAAGTGCATGAAGAAGAGCCGCGGGCTCTCGCGCAGCATGTGCGAGTGGAGCGCGGTGACCTGGAGGCCGTGGCCGCGCAGCTCCCGGATGACGGGGTTGACCTCGTCGGCGATGAGAACGAAGTCTCCCGTCGTGGCGACCCGCGTCCCCACCGTCTGGAAGTTCATGGCGTTGGCCATGCCCATGCTCGCGGGGACCTCCATGCCGCCGTCCTGAATCGGCTCCGCGCGAGGCACGCCGACCTGGAGGACGGCGCCCGCCATCGTCCCCTTGCGGCCGAGAGCCTCCTGAAGCTTCGCGAACGTTCCGTCCTGGGCGGCCGTGGGTTTCGCGGGAGCCTTGCCCGAAGCGGCCGGGGTCTTCGTCTTTGCGAGGGCGGCCTTGAGCGTGCTCGCCAGGGCGGCGGCGTCGCCATGACCGTGGAAATGGACGTAGACGACGCGCGGCGTTTCGCCGATCAGATGGTTGTGAACGGCGAGAATCTCGAAGCCCCCGGCCTGCAACTCTCCGATGACCGGATCCACCTCGGAGCCGAGCAGAACGAGGTCCCCCATCGTGACGGCCTCGCTTCCGGCGCCGGTCTTCTTGAAAGCGCCCCAGGAGCCCAGGGCGAGCGCGGGCTCGAGGCGCACGTCGCCGATCATCACGCGCAGGTCCGAACGGGGCCATCCGAACCGGTGCACATCGCCGGGCATGTCCTTGCCCGCCTGACCGAAGACTCTGTCCACGGCCTCCCAGCCGGCCCCTTGCGCACGGGCGCCGTATGCGCCGAGCAGCAGGAGCAGCGACGCCGCGATCCTGAAATGTCTCACGTCCTGGCCTCCCTTGGTTTCCTGCGAAAGGACCCGTAGAGCTCGTCGAAGAGGGCGAAGCCCCTGTCCAGACGCTCCTCGTCGCGGGAGCAGGCATGGAAGATACCCGTGAGGATCCGCTCGATCCCGCGCGTCTCCGGGCGCCCGAACTTCCCGTCCTTCAGGTCGATCTCGTGGACGATCTGCGCGATCGGAGCGAGCGCCGGGTCCTTGACACCCGCGCGGCGGCGCAGGGTCTCGAACGTGCAGCGGTCAGCCTCGTGCGTGAAGTCGCCTCCGACCATGTCGAAGGTGATCTCCCCCGAGCGGGCCGTCTCGCGCTTCGGGTCGATGAACCGGAACCGCGCCCGGGCGTCCAGGAACCGGCGGACGAGCCAGGCGGAGGCGATCCGGTCCACCTGGATGCCCTTGCGCGTCACCCAGGTCCGGTTGGACAGCCCGGGGGCGCGCGTCCGGCGAAGGGACGGATCCCCGCGCGGCTCGGCGCGGCGCTCCAGGGATTCGACGAGGCGCTCGACTTCCTTGCGCCCCGCCGCCTGGAAGAAATCGATGCGCGTGATCTCTTCCAGGCGCCTGCGGGAGCGGGCCAGGCGCGCGGGAAGGTCCTCCTCCGGCGGATTGGCGCCGCTTCTGCGCCCGGCCTTGCGGCTCCATTCGCGGATCGATCCGGCGAGGGCCGCGTAGTCGGCGTCGCGCTCCTTCCGGAAGCGCTCGACGAGCGCGGCATCGGTCTCTTTCTCGAGGAAAGAGGCCTCGCAGACGTGGGCCTCGCCTCCGCCCGCGATCGCCTCCTGGGCCAGCCATTCGAAGTCCTCCAGGCAGTCCTGCAGCCGCGGCAGGACGTAGACGGCGTTCTTCAAAGCCACCGCGCCCACTCGGGAAAGGCGCTGGCGGATCTTCGCGCGAAGGTAGAGCGGCTCGGGGGGGAGCTGGTGGATGAGGAGGTACCAGGCCCGCGCCGCCTCGCGGCCGCGCCCGGGGGCTGGCTTCCGGCTGGAGGATCGGCGCACGGAGGTCATATAGCACTTGATTGTCCGGTATAGCAATTGCTTTACACTCCGCGGCGAGGTGGCGCGATGAGGCTCCGGTCGGCGGCCCTCCTGTTCTTCGGAGCGATGGCTTCGGCCGCCCCGGCGGCGATCGAGATCCCGGGAGGATCGGCGGGGATCGGCTTCGACGATCTGCGCTTCTCCGTCTCCCTGGGGAAGATCCTCGTTCCGGCCGGGCGGACGGGAAGTCTCGTACTCCTGGATCCGGCCACCCGGAATCTGACGGCAGTCGAGGGGTTCAGCGCGAAGAAGGAATACGGGGGAGGGCACGACGACGGAGTGACCTCGGCCGACAGCGGGAAGGGCTGGGTTTTCGCGACGGACCGGACCTCCGGCCTGCTGGCCATCATCGACCCGGCCGGCCGGCGCATCGTGTCGCGATCGAAGCTCGGCGGAGCTCCGGATTACGTGCGGTACGTGGAGCCGTCCGGAGAGGTCTGGGTCACCGAGCCGGACTCCGAGAGGATCGAGATCTTCCATCTTCTGGCCGGGATCCCGCCGGCGGCGGTGCACGACGGGTTCCTCTCGGTCCCCGGCGGGCCGGAGTCGCTCGCCGTGGATGCGCGGCGCGGCCGCGCCTACACTCACCTCTGGAACGGGAAGACGGTGGCGATCGACGTCAAGGCGCGGAGGATCGCGGCGACGTGGAACAACGGCTGCAAGGGATCCCGCGGACTGGCCCTCGACGAGGCCCGCGGGTTCCTCTTTGCCGCGTGTTCGGAAGGAAAGGCCGTCGTCCTGGATGTCGCGACAGGCAAGGAGCTGTCCTCCGCCCGCTCCGGAAGCGGCGTGGACGTCATCGACTACGACGCGAAGCTCTCGCACCTGTACCTTCCCGGCGCGAAGAGCGCGACGATGGCCGTCCTCGGCGTGTCCCCCGCGGGGAAGCTGTCGCTCCTCGGCACGAAACCCACGGCGCCGGGCGCGCATTGCGTCGTCTCCGACGGGAACGGGAACGTCTTCGTCTGCGATCCGAAAAAGGGACGCCTCCTGGTGTTTCGAGATTCGTTCAGATAAGGCCGGTGCTCGGTGCTCGGTTCCTTTGTCATTCTGAGGAGCGAAGCGACGAAGAATCTGCTCCCTCCCGCAAGAGAGCAGATCCTTCGCTGCGCTCAGGATGACAGGATGGGCCCCTTCCCGGCACTAGAATGAAGGCATGGCCACCGTAGCGCCAACAGAGCTCCTTCCCTCGGTCTGTCCCCTCGACTGTCCGGACGCGTGCAGCCTCGCGGTTCGCGTCGAAGACGGGCGGGTCGTCGAAGTGGGAGGGAGCCGCGTCAATCCGGTCACCGCAGGCTTCATCTGCTCGAAGGTGCGGCGATTTCCCGAGCACGTCCACGGAACGCACCGCATCCGCTATCCCGGAGTGAGAGAGGGGCGGAAAGGGGAGGGCCGGTTCCGGCGCGTTTCGTGGGACGAAGCCCTGGACCTCGTCGTCTCCCGCATGACGAGCCTGGCGGCGCGGGGAGAGGGGGAGCGGATCCTTCCCTTCTACTACGGAGGATCGAACGGATACCTCTCGCAGAACACCTCGGACGCGCGCCTCTTCAACCGGCTCGGCGCCTCCCGGATGGCCCGCACCGTGTGCGCGGCCCCGTCGGGGCGCGCCGTGGCTGGACTCTACGGCACGATGCCGGGGATCGCCCTGCAGGACTACCGGCACTCCAGGCTCGTCGTTCTCTGGGGCGTGAATCCCTCCGTCTCCGGCATTCACCTGGTGCCCTACATCCTGGAGGCGCGGAACCGGGGAGCGCTTCTCGCCGTCGTCGACCCGCGCCGGACGCGCCTGGCCGAGCGGGCGGACCTGCACCTCGCGCCGCACCCGGGAACCGACCTTCCGCTGGCCCTCGCGGTCATCCGGTGGCTCTTCGAGAACGGCCACGCCGATCGCGAGTTCCTCTCGGCTCACGCCGTCGGAGCGGAAGAGCTGCGCCGGCGGGCAGAGCCATGGACGCTCGACGCCGCGGCCCGGACGGCCCGCGTGCCCGCCCGGCAGATCGAGGATCTCGCGCGGATGTACGCCCAATCGAGCCCCGCGGCGCTCCGGTGCGGCTGGGGGCTCGAGCGCAACCGCAACGGCGGCTCCGCCGTTGCCGCGGTCCTGGCTCTTCCGGCGGTGGCCGGGAAATTCGGAGTGCGCGGCGGCGGATACACCCTGAGCAACTCGAAGGCCTGGGACCTCGATGCGACGGCGGGAGCGGGAGAGCTTCGCGCGCCTTCCACGCGCGAGATCAACATGAATCTTCTTGGCGAGTCGCTGCTCGACCGTGGGTCTCCCGTGGATCTGCTCTTCGTCTACAACTGCAATCCGCTGGCCACGATGCCGAACCAGGAGAAGGTGCGCGCGGGGCTCTCGCGCGAGGACCTCTTCACCGTCGTGTTCGATCCCGTGATGACGGACACGGCGCTTTATGCCGACGTCGTGCTCCCCGGGACGACGTTTCTCGAGAGAGACGAGATGTCGCGCGGGTACGGCGCGATGGTGCTGCAGGAGGCGGCGGCGGTCATCCGGCCCGTCGGCGAGTCGCGGCCCAACCACGAGGTGTTCAACGAGCTGACGAGGAGAGCGGGACTCTCCCGTCCGGATGACCCCGAATCGGCGGGGGAGATGAAGGAAGCGATCCTGCGGGCCCGCCCGTCCGGCGAGGCGATCCGGCAGGCGCTCGACTCCGACGGCATCGCGTTTCCCGGCGGCAATCCCGCGCCGGTCCAGTTCGTGGACACGTTCCCGCTCACGCCCGACCGGAAGATTCACCTGGTGCCCGAGGCCCTCGACCGCGAGGCGCCCGGCGGGCTCTACGCGTATCGCCCGGATCCGGAAAGCTCGCAATACCCGCTCGCGCTGATCTCGCCGGCCACCGACCGGACGATCAGCTCGACTCTCGGGGAGCTGCACCGGGAGCAGGTGCCGCTCGAGATGGCGCCGCGGGACGCTGCGTCCCGGGGCATCGCCGACGGGGACCCCGTCCGCGTGTTCAATGCCCTGGGGGAGGTCCGATGTCTCTCGCGGCACAACCCCTCCCTGCGGGAGGGAGTCGTGCTGCTCTCCAAGGGCCTCTGGCGGCACAACACGCTGTCGGGTACGGGCCCGACGGCGCTCGCGCCGGATACGCTGACGGACCTGGGCGCGGGCGCCTGCTTCAACGACGCCCGGGTCGAGGTGGAGCGTCTGCCCGAGCCATGACGGTCGTCCGAGCGGCCGGCGCCGCCGACCCTGGAGCGGACCCCTCGGAGAACGAGAGAGAGACCCGCAAGCGCCGGCTGCGTGGCGCGATCGCCGTCACGCTCGCGATCCTGCTCCTCGAGGTCGCGGGAGGGATCGCCTCGCACAGCCTCGCGCTCCTCGCGGACGCGGCGCACATGTTCGCCGACATCGCCGCCCTCCTCCTGGCCTACGCCGCGCTCACTCTCGCGGGCCGGGCGCCGACGGGGCGTCACACCTTCGGTCTCTATCGGGCGGAGATCCTCGCGGCCTTCGTCAACGCGCAGGTCCTTCTCCTCGTGGCGCTTTACGTCGGCTACGAGGCGGTCCGCCGCTTCCGGAACCCTGTCGAAATCCACACCGGCATCATGTTCTGGATCGCCGTGGTGGCGCTTGGCGGCAATGTGATCTCGGCGATGCTGCTGTCGAGAGGCAGCGCCTCGAGCCTGAACATGCGCGCCGCGTATCTCGAGGTCGTTACCGACATGCTCGGTTCGCTCGCCGTGCTGGCGGCCGCCATCGCGATCCCTCTGACGGGTTGGCGCTGGCTCGATGCCGCGGTCTCCGGCGGCGTCGCCCTCTTCATCCTGCCGCGCGCCGCCGGGCTGCTCAGGCAATCCGCCCACATCCTGCTCGAGGGGGCGCCGGGAGAAATCGACCTTCCCTCCCTCCGGCAGGAGATCCTCGGTTTGCCCGGCGTGGAGGAGGTTCACGACCTCCACTGCTGGACCCTGACGTCGGGCCTGCACTCGGCGAGCGTCCACATCCGCGCCTCGGCCGAGAGCGGCCGGGCCGAGGTGCTGGCGGCGGTACAGAAGTTGCTCCGGGAGGAAGCGGGGGTGGACCATGCCACGATCCAGCTGGAGATGGGATCGGAGATGACCTGCCATGCCTCGAGCCGGAGGCACGCGTAGAAACAGTTGTGAGTTGCGAGTTGCGAGTTGTGAATAGAGCGGAGAGAGCATGAAGGTCATCGTCGGGATCCTGATCGGCTGGCTTCTGGTGGCGGCCGTGATCGGACTGATCTGCTGGACCGGGTCGTACGACGTGGCGGCGACCAATCCTCCCGGAAGGATGGAGAAGAAGTTCGCCGCGTTCGCCTTGAACCGCGCGATCCAGAAACGGGCGCCGGTCCGGACGAACCCGTCCTCGAAGCCGGAAGACATCCGGGCCGGCCTCGCGCACTTCAAGGAGAACTGCCTCGACTGCCACGGCGCGCCCGGCGTCGAGGAGTCCGAGTTCGGCCAGGGCTTGAATCCACCAGCGCCAGACCTGACCCTCCCGTCCGTGCAGAGGATGCGCGACGGCGAGTTGTTCTGGGTCGTCTCCAACGGGATCCGGATGACCGGCATGCCCGCGTTCTCCCCGACCCACAAGCAGGAGGAGATCTGGAAGATCGTGGCATTCGTCCGTCACCTGCCCGAAATCACGAAGGAAGAGCAGCAACTCTTGAAGGCCGGCCACGAAGAAGAGGAACATCACCACGAAGCGGGGGAGGCCGGCCAGCCGGATGCGGAGAAGAAGCCGGAGGGCGAGGAGAAGCCCGGGGACACGCACCCTCCCGGCACGAAGCCCCACAAGGACTGAGAGATCCTCGATTCTGCCTCTCCAAGACCCGCCGGCTGATTCCGGCGGAATCAGATCACCGCGAGCGCTGAATTCGAGCATGCGAGAACGGACTCGACTCCGCGTCATCATCGGGTTCGTGGCTTTCCTGGCCGCAGCGTCGCGCCGGCGCAGCACGAAGCCCATGCTCCCGCCAACCCCGACCCGATGGCGGAGATGGAAGAGATGGAACCGATGGACCATTGGATGACGATGCTCCACGGATACGTCTTCCTGACCGTGAACCGGCAGGGAGGGCCCTCGGGAGATCGCGAGTTCGAGTCGCAGAACCACTTGATGACCATGGCGATCAAGGGCCTGTGGGGCGGCAAGGTCTCGCTTCTGGGGTCGTTCACGCTGGAGCCGGCGACGATCCCGGCCCGCGGGAGCGCCGAGCTCTTCCAGCGAGGGGAGACCTACCAGGACGTGTTGCTGGTGGACCGGCAGCATCCGCACGATCTCTTCGTCGAGTTGGGCGCGGCGTGGGAGAGGCCTCTCGGCAAGAACACGAGGGTCCGTCTGTACCTCGCGCCGTTGGGCGAACCGGCTCTCGGCCCCGTCTCCTATCCGCACAGGCTCTCGGCGTCGGAGAATCCGACGGCGCCTCTCGCTCACCACTACCAGGATTCCACGCACATTGCCGCGGACGTCGCGACCGTCGGGCTGACGGCCTCGATCTTCACCCTCGAGGGGTCCGTCTTCCACGGGCAAGAGCCGGACGAGAACCGATGGGACATCGATCAGGGGAAGCCCGACTCTTACTCGGGCCGCCTGACCGTGCGTCTGATTCCCGAGCTGTCGATGCAGATCTCTACCGGCCACCTGGAGCATCCGGAGGCGATCGAGCCCGGTGACCAGACGAGGTCAACCGCCTCCCTGACTTACCAGGCGGCCATCCCGGGCGGCTTTTTCGCGGCGACAGCGATCGCCGGCAAGAACCAGACTCCGGAAGGTCCGGAGTGGGGGAACACCCTGGAGTGGACCTGGAAATTCGCGCGGGTGAACTTCCTCTACGGGCGCGTGGAGAGCGTGGATCGCGACGCCTACGAGCTCGTCAACAAGCGCCAGCGCCCGGAGGGGGTGCCCCGCGACCGCGTCTCCGTCCAGGCGGCGACGCTCGGCTTTGCCCGCGATTTCGCCGTGGTTATCGGAGGTGGAGACGGGACTGGGGACCGACTTCACCTTCTATCGCTTCCCTTCGAGATTCGACTCCGTGTATGGAAGCGATCCGATTTCCTTCCACGGCTTCCTGCGCATCCGGTTCGGCACGCACGGGGGAATGGCGCACGATCACTCTCGCTAGCGCGTGCCCGGATTGATGCGTTTGCATCAGGGTGACATCCGTGGGTCCCTTTAGTCTGTACGCGGACGCCTGATCAGAACCCCCGGAATCTCCCTCGCTCGCGCCATCATCCTCCTTTACGGCCGGTGCCCTCGTGGCGCCGGCCAATTTGTTTCTAACAGCCGTGTCTGCAGGGATCCGACGGCCGCGGCGATGGCTCTGCTCGTCGACGCATGGAGGAAGATCGCCGAGATCGCGGGCGCGAACGGCCCCGGCCGCTCATGCCCGCTCTCCGGCCTGTCACTTTGTCGTTCAGCCTCTCGGGAGATCGAGGATTCGCTGCAGGACCTGTATCGCGCCCTGCCACTCCGGCCACACCTGCGGGAACGCGTTGCTCCGGCGCATGTGCTGGTCCGTCCGCCGGGCGCTGTCCAGGAGACGGCCGGCATCCTCTCGGATCCGCGCGCGGCTGCTTGCGCCGGAATCGATTTGCCGGCGGAACGCCACCGTCTCATCGTGGAAGTCGCGGATGGACTGGAAGAACTCGCGGCGGTAGGGGCCTTCGGCCGCCACGCGCTGCGCCAGTCCGAACGCGCGGCTCGCGCGGTCCTCGAGCTCGCGGGCGAGCCCGGCAAGCTCGCGGGATTCGCGTGAACCCGGAGGACTGCGTCTCTCGCCGTACTCATCGCGCCCGGGGTCGGCCCGAGGAGGGGGTTTCTCCTGACTCACTCTCACCATTCGGTCCAGCATCTCCACGATTTGGTTCCAGTCGCTCAACGCGAGGTCGTCCGCGTAGCGGGATTGGCGGACCCGGTCCTGCACGTCCTGCGCGCTCCGCAGCAGTCTCCGCAGCTCGTCATCCACCGGCCAGGGCGCCGCCTTGTAATTGGCCAGGCGCTCGTCGAGCCGGTTCGCGCTGCGCGCGAAATCGGCTATTGCGCCGAGAAGGCTCTTGTCGTGCCGGTAGACCCAGGATTCCCGTCGCTGCGCCTGGTCGCTGGCGTGCTCCGCCCGTTCGTCGAGGAGCCGGGAAAGCTGGCGCAGCTCCCGATACTCCGGCTCGGAGAGGATCCGGCCGGGACGCTCCGCCCGCAGTCTCGAGCTTCCAGCCAGCCATGAGCCGGCGCACAGGGCGGAGAGCAGCAAGAGACTTCCGCTTGCCCTGTTCATGACCAGACCCCTCTCAGCCGGGAGGTCAGTGTACGGCCTTCTTTCGGAACTGGCGCAGGCCGGCGGCAAGAAACGCGGCGTCGAAGGCGAGGAGGGCGCAGAGGATCGCCGTTACGGAGAGATGGGGAAACTGGGGCACGAGCGCGCTGCGCAGGCCCTCGCTCGAATACACGACCGGGTTGAGAAGAACGAGTTTCTGGAGCACCGGGAACCGAGCCAGGGCGCTCCACGGGTAGTAGGTGCATCCGAAGAAGATCATCGGCGCCAGCACGAGCGAGAACATCAGGCCGATCTGCGTCTGCCCGATCGAGCACCCGAGCGTCAAGCCGACGGAGGAAGAGAGAAACGCGATCAGCAGGCAGAGCGCCGCGAAGAGGAGGGGGTGCGGGAGCCGCAGGTCCACTCCTTTCCCCATCACGAGCCAGGCGGAGGGGAGGACGACGAGGCCCGCGACGAGCGCCTGGATCATGCCGGAGAGGATCTTCTCGACCGCCACCCACTCGATCTCGATGGGAGCGAGCAGGCGGTCCTCGATCTCCTTGCTGAACTGAAACTCGGAGATGAGAGGCATGGCAACGGCCTGGATGCCGGACAGGAACATCGAGAGCGCCATGATGCCCGGCAGCAGCAGGCTCTTGTATTGCAGCGGCATGTAGCCGCTCGTCGTCATGACGCGCCCGAAGATGAAGACGAGCAGCATCGGCTGCAGCAGCGTCTGCAGGATCAGCGGCAGGAAGTTCCGCCGGGCGACCCGTGCATCCCGGGCGAGCAGCGCCACGAACGTCTTGAAGTTCATTTAGCTCCTTCTGTCATCCTGAGCGAAGCGAAGGATCTGCTCTGGTCGGTCCCTACGTCTGCGGAGCAGATCCCTCGTCGCTTTGCTCCTCGGGATGACAGTCGCAACCCGCACGTCGTTCAGTCCCGGAGGCTCCGCCCCGTGTGGTGGAGAAACAGGTTCTCCAGCGACGGCTCCGAGATGTGGACGTCGGAAATGTCCGCGCCGGACTGAGTGGCCGCGGCCACGGCGGGCGGCACCAGCGGCCCGCCCCGGTCGGCGTAGAGGTCGGCCCCGGTCTCTCCGACGGAACGCACCTCGGTGACTCCTGGAAGACGCGCGAGCTTCTCGAGCAGTTCCGGCGAGCGAGGATGGAACTGCATGCGGATGACGAACCCTCCCGGGATCGATCTCTTGAGCTCCGCCGGCGTGCCGAGCGCGATGATCCGGCCGTGGTCCACGATCGCCACGCGCTGGCAGAGCTCGTCCGCCTCCTCCATGTTGTGCGTGGTGAGGACGATGGTCCTGCCAAGCGCGTTGTATTCGCGGACGATTTCCCAGAGGAGCAGGCGCGTCTGCGGGTCGAGCCCCGCGGACGGTTCGTCCAGGAACAGCACCTCGGGGGTCGTGCATCATCGCGCGGGCGATGGAGAGGCGCTGCATCATTCCTCCCGAGAGGACTCGCGGGAGCTGATCGGCGCGCTCGGTCAACTGAAACCGCTCCAGGAGCTCCTGGGCTCGCCGCGACCGCTCGGCCGCAGGGAGCCGGAAATAGGCGCCGTGGAAGGTCAGGATCTCGCGCACCGTGAGCGAGAAGTCCAGGTTCGGCCGCTGCGGGACGACGCCGATCATCGGCTTGACCGCCACGGGGCGCTTCCAGACCTCATGGTCGCCGATCCAGGCGCTCCCTCCCGTCGGACGGATCCGCGTCGTCAGGATGCCGACGGTCGTGGACTTGCCGGCGCCGTTGGGTCCCAGAAGCCCGAAGATCTCTCCTGGCCGGACCTCGAGGGAAAGACCCGCCAGGGCGACGATCTCGATCTTCTCCTTCTTCCCCTTTGCGCGGCCCGGCGCTCGCGAGAGCGAAAAGGCGCCGGCCATCGTCGCCGCCGGAGGGGCGGAGGTGTACACCTTGCGCAGGTCCTCGGTGCGGATCCCGAGCGGCACGGCCTCAGTCTGTTTTCGAGGCCTTGGCGATCTTCGCCAGGTCCTGCCGGGCGCGATCCAGGATCTCGCGGATCCGCTGCTGGCGGTCGGCCGAGTCTCCCGCCGCCTGCGCCGCCTGCAGCGCCGACTTGACGAGGTGGCCGAGCGGACCGGCGATCACGAACGCCTGCGGCCCCATGCAGCGGGACCACTCCTCCCAGCGTTCCGCGCGGCCCCAGATCTCGTCCACTTCGTCGGCCTCGCGTTCCAGCTCCGCGAGCCCTTCCGGCGTGATGCGGTAGACGCGCTTGCCGTCGATGGTCTCCGAGACGATGAGGCCTTCGTCCTCGAGCAGCTGGAGGGTCGGATAGACGGTCCCGGCGCTCGCGCGGTACAGGCCGCCCGACCGGATCTCGAATTGCTTGATCACCTCGTAGCCGTGCTTGGGTCCTTCCTTCAGGAGCGAGAGCACGGCCAGGCGCACCTGGCCGGACTCGAAGAAGCGCCTCCGTCCTCCGAGCGGACCGAACGCCGCCCAGCCTCCCCAGCCTGAAAACGAGCCCCAGCCTCGCGTCACGAAGGGCCTCCAGGTTCCGAAGCGCATCCCGGGATCACAGCCATAGACTCGCATGATATATCCTCCATAGCTGCTTAAGCTATATCGTAAGATATATCTTCGTGTCAACCGGAGCCTGCCGGAAGACTCGCCTGTTTGACAACGTCGCCCACGGATACGCCTCCGCGGTAGTTTCCGAGAAAGGCCAGGCCAGGCCAGCGCGCCTCCGCTCGCGCGACGGCGTCGATGCGCCCCAGGTGGCCGGCCACGTACTGCGGGATCGAGCGCGGGTAGCGGGTGATCGAGACGGCGCGCAGGCCATCTACGGCGCCGAGCGCCGCGGCGGTGTCGCTGACGGCAATTTTCACCAGTTCCTCGTCGGAGAGGGTTTCGGCCTCCGGGTCGCGCGAGCCTCCGAGAAAAACGGTGACGAGCGCCTGTCCGCCGGGAGCGCGGCCGGAAAAGAGGCTCGAGCTCCAGACCGCTCCCAGGATGCGGCGGCCCTTCTGCGGAACCACGAGATGGCCGAATCCGTGGAACGGGCGGGGAAGCGATGCGAGCGGGACGTTGACGTGGACAACGGCGAGGAAAGGATGCGGGATACCCGCGAGCGCGTCCGCGGCCTCGGGAGCGAAGGAACGGACGAGGCGCGCCGCTTCCCAGGCCGGAGACGCCAGGACCACGCGATCGGCCTCGTAATCCCCGCGCGAGGTCGAGAGCGTCCAGCGTCCTCCCGGCAGCGGCGTCAGGCTGTCCAGCCGTGTTTCCGTTTCGAGCCGGCCGCCCAGGCTCGCGGCGAGCGCCCTGGGAAGCGTCTCGAGCCCCTCGCGGAAGGAGAGAAGGCCGCGGGGAACGCTGCGGTCTCGCGGCGACTTCTTGCGGTCGGCGAGCGCCCCGCGCAGGAGACTTCCGTGCTCGCGGTCCCAGCGGGCGAGCGTCGGAAACGCCGCGGAGATCGAGAGGTCCCGGGAAGATCCCGCGAAGATGCCGCCGACGAAGGGCTCGATGAACCGGTCCGCGATCTCCCCGCCCAGGCGCCGGGCGAAGAAGGCGTGAACGCTCTCCTCCGCGTCCGCGCCCCGGCGCGCGAACGGCTCGGCGAAGAGGCGCAGTTTTCCGCGCGCCGAAAGGAGCGGCGTCTTAACGAGGCTCGCCGGGGACATCGGCAAGGCATGGAGCCCGCCCTGCCATTCCACGTACCGCGGCAGCCGCGGGTCGGCGAGGAGAGCCTCGTCGCGCAGGCCGAGCTCCCCGACCAGGGTCCACAGCTCCGGAGTCGGGCGCACCGTGTTGGGACCGAGCTCCAGAAGAAACCCGTCCTTGCGCTCCGTTCGCACGGCACCGCCCGGCCTCGCCGACGTTTCCAGGAGAACGACGTCCTCTCCGCGCGACGCGAGGGCCCGCGCGCGGACGAGTCCGGACATCCCGGCGCCGACGACGATCGTGCGGGCCGGGCTCATTGGCTCCAGAACTCGGTCTTCGAGAGAACGATGTCTTCGAGCGCGCGCAGGAAGGTCGGCCGGCTGTTGAGACCCGCGGTCCGGCGGAAGTGAGCGATCCCGGCCTTCTTCGCGGCTTCGCCGAAGAGCTGATCGATCTCGTAGAGCGTCTCGACGTGGTCGGTGACGAACGCGATCGGGACGGCGAGGACCTGCTTCTCGCCCTCGCGGCCGAGCCGGCCGATCACGTCGAGAGTCGCCGGACCGAGCCATTCGACGGGGCCCAGCTTGGACTGGTAGGCGAGCGTCCAGGGGCTCCGCCCTCCGGCGCGCTCGTGGATCGCGCGCACGCTCGCCTCGATCTCGTTCGCGTACGGGTCGCCCTCCTTCGTGACGAGCTTCTTCGGAATCGAGTGGGCGGAAAAGAGCAGACGCACGGCCTCGGGGCGCGGGTCGGGGAACCTCGCGATCTCCTCGCGGATCCCCTCGGCATGCGCTTCGACGAAGAGCGGATGCGTCGGCCAGGACCCGATCTCGAAGAAGCGCGCGCCGGGGGCGTAGCGGGCAACCGCCTCTCGGGCGCGCTCCAGCGCTCCCTTCGTGGTCGTCAGCGAGTAATGCGGATAGAGGGGGAGCGCGAGGAACCGCCGCACCCCCGCGCCGGCGAGCTCCCGGACGACGTCCTCGACGAATGGGGAGGAGCAGTTCATCGCGGCCCGCGCGACCGTGTCCTTTCCGCGCTCGCGCAGCAGGAGCTCGACTCCCGCCGCCTGCTCCTCGGTGAGCCTGCGGATCGGAGAGCCTCCGCCGATGGAGGCGTAGAGCTGGCGCGAGGTGTTCTTTCGCGTGATCGCGATGGCCGCGGCGATGGCCTTGCGCAGGATCGCGGGCCGCACCCGGATGACGTCGGGGTCTGAGAAGAGCCGGTACAGAAAGCCGGGAACCTCGTCCAGGTTTTCCGGGCCGCCGAGCTGCAGGAAGAGGATCGCCCGGGAAGTCATAGCGATTGGGTCGTGAGGCGTGAGGCGTGAGGCGTGAGGCGAAGCCTGGTCCGGATTCTCTGCCACGTCTAGCGCCTGACGCCTCCCGCCTGCCGGTTCAGAGGGTCCTGGAGAACACCGGTTTCTCGGGCGCGGCGGCGAGATAGGCGTCGAACGGCATCGCGAGGTTGCGGAGAAAGACCCGGCCCACCGTCGTCGCCCGGATTTCATCCCGCCCGAGGACGACCAGGCCGTCCGCTTCGCAGGGCTTCAGTTTCTCCAGGGCGTCGCCGAAGTACTCGTCGAAGCGGATTCCGTGCGCCGCCTCGATCTCGGGCTTGACGATCACACCGTGGCAGAGGAGGTTCTGGATCACGGTCCGGCGCAGCAGGTCGTCCTCCGACAGGCGGAAACCGCGGAAGGTCGCCGCGCCGTGCGCCGCGACGTCCTGCTGGTAGGGGCCGAGGTCGCGGCGGCTCTGGACGTACGTGCGCCCGATGCCGCCGATCGCGCTCATCCCGAAGCCGATCAGGTCGGTTCCGGCCTTGGTCGTGTAGCCCTGGAAATTGCGGTGGAGCGTCCTGTTCGCGCGCGCCCGCGCGAGCTCGTCGGTGGGCCGCGCGAAGTGGTCCATCCCGATGTACTCGAACCCGGCGCCGGTGAAGCGCTCGAGCGCCGTGCGGAAGATCTCGAACTTCGTCCGCTCGTCGGGCAGATGGGGCTGCAGAACGTTCTGGTGTTTCTTCATCCACGGGAACGTTCGCGTAGGAATAGACGGCCAGCCGGTCGGGGCCGATCGCGACGACTTTGTCGATCGTCTCGGAGAAGCTCTCGGCCGTCTGGAAAGGAAGCCCGAAGATCAGGTCCAAGTTGACGCTCGGGAAGCCGAGCGCCCGGGCCTGCTCGACCAGGCGCCGCGTGTCCTCGTAGGGCTGGACGCGGTTGATCGCGACCTGGACGCGAGGCTCGAAGTCCTGCACGCCCATGGACAGCCGGTTGAACCCGAGCCGGGCGAGCGCCAGGAGGTGATCTCGCGTCGTCACGCGCGGGTCCACTTCGACGCCCATCTCGACGTCGGACGCGAAGCGGAACCGGCTCTTGAATTTCTGTCCGAGCCGCCGCAGCCGCTCCGGCGTGAAGTAGGTCGGCGTTCCGCCGCCGAGATGAAACTGGGTGACCGGCCGCTGCCCGCCGACGCGGTCGGCGACCCAGTCGATCTCCCGCTCGAGCATGTCGAGGTAGGTCTCTTCGAGCGCGTGCTGCGTGCCCGTGATGACGACGGTGCAGCCGCAGAAGTAGCAGAGCTTCTCGCAGAAGGGCAGATGCACGTAGAGCGAAAGGGGAGCCGGATCCTGCGCCGCCGAGCTCTCTTCGAGCACGCGCGAGTAGTCGGCGGGAGTGAAGTCCTCCGTCCAGACGGGCGCCGTCGGGTAGGACGTGTAACGCGGACCGGGCACGTTGTACCGGCGCAGCAGGTCGAGCGAGAGATCGTTGACGTTCAAGACCGCGCCTCCGCCGGCGCCGCGGAGGGTCGGACCGCGGCCTCCCGCGCCGCGTCGAAGAACGCCTGCGCGGACTCGATCGGCGTCGGCGGCAGGACCCCGTGCCCGAGGTTGACGATATGCGCGCTTCCCCCCGTCTCGGCCACGATGTCGCGCGTTCGCAGGCTGACCTCCTCGGCCGGTCCGAGCAGGATTCCCGGGTCGAGATTCCCCTGAAGAGAAAGACCTGGCACCCGGCGGCGCGCCTCGGAGAGCGGGGTGCGCCAGTCGATGGACAGGACGTCCGCGCCCGACTCGCCCATCGCCTCGAGCAGGTGCCCGCAGCCGTTGACGAAGAGAATGACCGGCGGATCCTCCTCCTTCAACCGGGGACCTTTTTCCTCAGGCCCCGCGGGACGCAGACGAGGAGCACGCCGGATCTGTCCGATCGCGCGGGCGGCCGCCGGCAGGGCCCACTCGCGATAGTCCCGGGCGGTCAACTCGCCCGCCCACGTGTCGAAGAGCTGAACGGCCAGCGCTCCCGACTCGATCTGGAAGGAGAGCACCTCCCCGACGACGTCGGCCAGGAGATTCAACAGGCGTCGAAGAGTCCTTGGCTCGCGTCCCATCATCTGCTTGATCACGGCGAAGGACCTGGAGCCTCCTCCTTCGACGAGATAGGAAGCCAGGGTCCACGGCGCCCCGGCGAAACCGAGCACCGCCGCCTTTTCCCCGACCTCCCGCGAGAGCGTGGACAGGATCTTGCCGGTGAAGCCGATCTCGGCGGAAGGATCGAACGTGTGCAGGCGGTCCACGTCCGTCGAGGGTCCGCACCGGCTCGGGGAGGTCCGGCCCGGCGTCCCCGAACTCGACGCGCGCGCCCATGGCGGCGACGGGCACCAGGATGTCCGAGAAGAAGATGACGCCGTCGGGCGCAAAGCGCCGGAAGGGCTGAAGGGAAACCTCTGCGGCCAGCTCGGGCGTCCGGCACAGCTCCAGGAACGAGACCTTCCGCCGGACCTCCCTGTATTCCGGAAGGTATCGGCCGGCCTGCCGCATCATCCACACGGGCGGACGATCCACCGGCCGCCCGAAGCAGGCGTCCAGAAAGCGCGCGGCGGAGGGAGAAGAGCGGGTCATTTGCGCCATTCGAGCCGAAATTGCAGTATAGCAGCCGACCCGCAGCCCAGCCCGCAACCCCCCGTGGTCGTGCCCGGCTCTCGTCGCGGCGCGAGGAGTCTCCCGAAGTAATCGAAGGGAGGAGCCTCGCGCCGCGGGAGCGGAGCGTTAGGTCGGGATCAGGCGAGCGGTCGAGGCCGCATCCGGCCGAGCCGCTCGCCGGTGCGCCGAAGGCGCAGATCCCGAGCTAACGCGGAGCGACGAGCTGGCGCAGAACGTACGGGAGGATGCCGCCGTGGCGGTAGTAATCCACCTCGATCGGCGTGTCGATGCGGACGATGACGGGGACCGATTCCTGGCGGCCATCCGCGCGGCGGATCGTGAGCGCAATCTCCTGCCGGGGACGCAGGCCCGCCTCCAGGCCGGTCAGGTCGAAGACTTCGCTGCCGTCGAGGGCGAGCGTCTTCGCGCTCTGCCCGTCACGGAACTGGCAGGCGAGCACGCCCATGCCGATCAGGTTCGAGCGGTGGATGCGCTCGAAGCTCTGGGCGATGACCGCCTTCACGCCGAGCAGCCGCGTTCCCTTGGCCGCCCAGTCGCGGGAGCTGCCCGAGCCGTACTCCTGGCCGGCGAAGATGACGAGCGGGACTCGCTCCGCCTGGTACTTCATGGCCGCGTCGTAGATCGGGAGCTTCTCGGCGCCGGGGTAGTGAACCGTCACGCCCCCTTCGCTGCCGGGAACCATGAGGTTCTTGATCCGGACGTTGGCGAACGTTCCGCGCGTCATGACGCGGTCGTTGCCGCGCCGCGAGCCGTAGCTGTTGAAGTCCTGCGGCGCGACCCCCTTCTCCTGAAGATAGAGGCCCGCGGGGGACGTCGGCTTGATGGCGCCGGCCGGGCTGATGTGGTCGGTCGTGACCGAGTCTCCGAAGATGGCGAGCGGCCGCGCGCCGCGGATATCGCGGATCCCCTGCGTCTCCATCGAGAAGTTCTCGAAGAAGGGGGGCTCCTGGATGTAGGTCGAGGATTCGTCCCAGCGATACACCTTTCCCGCAGTCGCCGGGATCTCGTTCCACAGCGGGTTTCCGGCGGCGAAGTCCGAGTAGAGCCTGCGGTAGGTTTCCGCGTCCGTGGAGGAGAGCAGGGCGTCGCGGATCTCGGCGGGGCTCGGCCAGATGTCGCGAAGGTAGACGTCGCGCCCCTCCCGGTCGCGGCCCAGCGAGTCCTTCGTCATGTCGATGTCCACCCGTCCCGCGAGCGCGAAAGCCACGACGAGCGGAGGGCTCATCAGGAAATTCGCCTTGATGTTCTGCTGGATCCGCGCCTCGAAGTTGCGGTTGCCCGAGAGCACGCTCGCGGCGACGATGTCGTTGCCGGTGACGACCTCCTCGATCCGCGGATCGAGCGGCCCGGAATTGCCGATGCAGGTCGTGCAGCCGTAGCCGACCAGGTTGAAGCCCAGCCGGTCCAGGTACGGCTGGAGCCCCGTGCGCGCCAGGTACTCCGAGACGACGCGCGAGCCCGGCGCCAGAGAGGCCTTGACCCGCGGCGAGACGGAGAGGCCGCGCTCGACCGCCTTCTTCGCGAGGATCCCGGCTCCGAGCATGACACTCGGGTTCGACGTGTTCGTGCAGGAGGTGATCGCGGCGATCAGGACGTCGCCGTCGCCCAGGTCCACGACGCCCGAAGAGAGATGCTCCTCCGGGACCTCCTCGACGCGGTCCGGAGTCGGGCGGTTCGTGACCATCTCCGTCTCGGTCCAGACGTTGGTGTCGCGGGCCCTGGCGCGGGGGAGAACGGGCTCCGAGTCTTGCCGGCCGCCGCCCGCGAGCGGCTTCTCCGGCGCCGCTCCCGGCAGGCCGATCGTCGTCGGGAAGCGGCGCCGCCGGTTCCCGTTCTTCTTGCCGTAGCCGTTCTCGGCGACCGGCTTCTCCAGCAGCTCGAGGAAACGAGTCTTCAGGTCCGGCAGCGCGATGCGGTCCTGCGGCCGCTTGGGCCCGGAGACGCTCGGCTTGACCGAACCGAGATCGAGCTCGATCACCTGCGAGTAGTCGCACTCGCCGCCCCGGGGGATTCCGAAGAGGCCCTGCGCCTGAAAGTAATTCCGGAAGGTCTCGACGTGCTCCCTGGATCGTCCGGTCGCGAGCAGGTAGTTGCAGGACTCCTCGTCGATCGGGAAGAAGCCCATCGTGGCGCCGTACTCGGGAGCCATGTTGGCGATGGTGGCCCGGTCGGTCAGCGGGAGCGAAGCGGCGCCTTCGCCGTGATACTCGACGAACTTCCCGACGACCTTCGCGGCGCGCAGCATCTCCGTACAGTGAAGGGCGAGGTCGGTCGCGGTCACGCCGTCGGCGAGCCTGCCCGTCATGTGGACGCCCACGACGTCGGGCGTGAGGAAATAGACCGGCTGCCCGAGCATTCCCGCCTCGGCCTCGATCCCGCCCACGCCCCATCCGACGATCCCGAGGCCGTTGATCATCGTCGTGTGCGAGTCCGTCCCGACGAGCGTGTCGGGATAGAACACGCCGTTCTTCTCGAGCACGCCGCGGGCGAGGTATTCGAGGTTGACCTGGTGAACGATGCCGATCCCCGGCGGAACGACGTCGAAACCGTGGAACGCCTGCATGCCCCACTTCAGGAACTCGTACCGGGCGCGGTTCCTCTTGAACTCCATCTCCATGTTGCGCGCGAGGGCGTCGGGCGTGGACCAGACGTCCACCTGGACGGAGTGGTCCACGACGAGCGCCACGGGGACGAGCGGCTCGATGACCGCGGGGTCCTTGCGCATCCGCTCGACCGCCGAGCGCATCGCCGCGAGATCCACGAGGAGCGGGACTCCGGTGAAGTCCTGGAGGATGATCCGCGCGACGACGAACGGGACCTCCGCCGTCCGCTCCGCCTTCGGCTTCCACTCCGCGAGCCGGCGGACGTCCTCCTCCTTGATCTTCTGGCCGTCCAGGTTGCGCAGCACGGACTCGAGGACGATCCGGAGACTGACCGGCAGGCGCGAGATCCCGGCCACGCCCGACTTTTCGAGAGCGGGGAGCGAGAAGAAGGCGCCTTCGCGGCCGGCCCCGGTCCGGAACGTCTTGCGGGCGTGGAAGGGATCTTTCGTCGAATCGTTCATAACGTCATGGCGGGAAGGGAGGAACTCTCCGCGGAGTTGTCAAGGGCCGAGTCTACGGGGCGTCCCGGGGCAGGTCAAGATGCATAAGGAGAGCCTGAATCCGGAATACCCGCGCCCCGGAATCGGCATAGATTAGGCGGGAATTGGAGGACAAGAGATGAACAGGAACTCCCGTTTCGTGGCGGTCCTTGCCTTGCTCGCGGCCGGGGCCTTGCCGATCCTCGGGGACACCGAGACTTTCACCTTCGACAAGAACCACACTCTCGTCGGCTTCCGCATCCGGCACTTCGTCTCCAAGGTGGAAGGGCGCTTCAAGGATTTCGAGGGGACGATCTGGATCGACCGCGCCAACCCGTCGGCCTCCAGGGTCGAGCTGACGATCCAGGCGGCCTCGATCGATACGGCGGCCGAAGGCCGGGACAAGGATCTGCGCTCCCCGAACTTCTTCGACGTCGAGAAATACCCGACGATCACGTTCAAGAGCACGAAGGTCGTTTCCAAGGGGAACGACACATACGACGTGACCGGCGAGTTCACGATGCACGGCGTGACGAAGACGATCACCGTCCCGGTCAAGCACGGCGGGTTCCTCAAGGTTCCCGGCAGGGGCGGCATGGGGGAGAAGGCCGGATTCGAGATCGCCTTCCCGCTGAACCGCAAGGATTACGGCATGGTCTGGAACCGTCCCCTCGACTCGGGCGGCTTCATGCTCTCCGACGATGTGGACATCAACGTCCAGGTGGAGGCGAACAAGCAGATGCCCGAGGCGCCCAGGCCCGCGGCGCCCGCCGCTCCGACTCCCGCGAAGGGCTGATACCGCACTGTCATCCTGAGGCCCCGGTCATCGCTCGCTGCCGTCTGTCATCCTGAGCGACGCGAAGGATCTGCTCAGCCGATCTCGCAGGGCAGATTCTTCGTCGCTTCGCTCCTCAGAATGACAAGAGGGCGCGGCTCCCGGGGCGACTGAGGGAGGGGTCGGCCCGGCCTGCTAACATTGGTCTTCCCCATGGAGTCGCACGCTCTCGGCTGGGTCGCCGTCGTCCTGTACCTCGGCGCCGAGGCTTACGCGATCGTCTCCCTCGTACGGCCGCGCGTGCCGGCCCTGCCCGGTTACCTGCTCGTCGGGGCGGGCCTCGCCCTCCAGTTCGCGGATCTCGAGGCCCGGGCACGGGCCCTCCACTCGGTTCCCTATCGGACGATCGGCGGCTCCCTCTCGCTCTTCGGCTGGATGCTGGGTCTCTCCTATCTCGCGCTCCTGTTCCGCCACAGGGAGAGGGCCGTCGGGCCGTTCCTGATCCCGTTCGTGATTGTCTTCTCGGTTCTCGGCCTGTTGTTGCCGCAACCCGGCCTCGTCGCGCGAGCCGACACGAGGGGGCCGCTCTTCGCCCTGCACGTGACCTTCGCGATCCTCGCCTACGCCGCCTTCACGTTCTCCTTCGTGCTGTCGGTCCTGTACCTGATCCAGAAGCGCCAGCTTCGCCGGGTGCACACGGGGCTTCTCTTCGCGCGCCTGCCGGCGCTGGACGTCATCGGGCGGATGAACCGGACGAGCGTCTCGATCGGGCTCTCGGTCCTCGGGGTCTCCGTCGTTCTCGGGTCGATCTGGGCCGAGCATGTCTGGAGCCGGCTCCCGGACGCCAAGTTCGGTTCCGCGATCCTGACTCTCGTCGTCTACGGGTTCCTGCTCTGGAAGGACCGTCGGGGATGGGGGGGCGAGCGCGTCGCGCTCCTCTCGATCCTCGGCTTCGCGATGATCATTTTCTCGTACACGTTCGTCAACCTCTATCTCTCGACACAGCACGTCTTCCGATGAGCATCTCCCAGGAGGCCCGGCTCGCCCTGCTCGGATGGAGCTTTCGCGGAGCGGGCGTGTCGGTGCGCGAGCGCGTCGCTTTCACGGCCGATGAGGTCCGCGAGGCGCTGACCGACCTCCTGAAGCGTGGCGTGATCTCCGAGGGAGTCATCGTGTCCACCTGTCACCGGAGCGAGATCTACAGCTTCGCCTCGGACGAGAGCTCGCGAGACGGCTTGACGCGATATCTCTCGGAGTGGCGCGGCCTGGACCAGGCGGAGCTCGAGGGCTCCTGCTTCCATCGCGTCGGGGGGGACGCCGTGCGTCACCTCTTTCGCGTGGCCGCGGGGCTCGACTCGCTCGCGCTTGGCGAGAGCGAAGTCCTCGGGCAGGTGCGGCAGGCCCTGAGCCTGGCGCGGGAGTCCGGGTCCACCCGGGCCGTGATGCACCGGCTCTTCGAGAGCGCCGTCGCGGCCGGCAAACGCGTCCGGGCGGAGACGGAGATCGCCCGGCATCCGCTGTCGGTCTCCTCCATCGGGTTCGAGCTGGCGATGAAGGTCTTCGGCGACCTGTCACAGCGCCGGGTGCTCGTGATCGGCGCGGGAGAGACGGGCTCGCTCTTCGCCCGCCACGCGGTCGAGGCCGGCGTGATTGGCCCGGTCATCGTGAACCGGACCGCCTCCCGGGCGCAGGAGCTGGCATCGAGCGTCAACGGGCGCGCCGTCGCCTGGGAACGGCTTTCCACCGAGGTGCCTCAGGCCGACGTCGTCGTCAGCGCGACGTCGAGCCCCGAGCCCCTCGTCACGCGGGCCCAGGTCGAGTCGGCGATGCGGGAGCGGCGAGGCCGCCCGATGCTCTTCCTCGATCTTGCCGTCCCCCGCGACATCGCTCCCGATGTTTCGGAGGTCTACAACGTCTTCTCCTACTCGATCGACGACCTGGAAGAGGTCGCCAACGAGAACCGCGCGCGGCGGGCGAAGGAGGTCCCGGTGGCCGAGAAGATCGTGGAGGAGGAGCTCGAGGACTATCTGGCATGGCTCGGCAACCTGTCGGTCGTGCCGACCGTGACGCAGTGGCGCCGCCGGATGGAAGAGCTGCGCGATCTCGAGCTCGAGCGCGCGCCGGCCGCCGAACGGGAGAAGCTGCGGGGATTGCTGGATGCTTTTTCTGCCCGCATCCTCCACGAGCCCATGCGGCGTTTGAAGGGGGAGTCGGATCCTGCCCGTAAACTGGACCGCGTCGAAGCGGTGCGGCATCTCTTTGATTTGGATAGGGAGTAGGTGTCAGGTTTGAAGGTGTCAGGGGAAAGGCAGGTGTCAGGTATCAGGTATCAGGTGTCAGGTTGGGCTCCGGTCCCTGGCACCTGGCACCTGGCACCTGACACCTGCATCGGTCCCTGGCCCCTCTTCCCTGACACCTGCTCGGCCCGTCCATGAAACTGAGACTGGGCGCGCGAGGAAGCCAGTTATCGCTGGCGCAAGCAAAACTCGTCACGCGGTCCCTCGAAGGCCGGGCCGAGGTGGAGCTGGTCGTAATCAAGACGACGGGGGACCGGCTGTCCGCCGCCGGGTCTCCGATCGAGTGGAAGGGAGACTTCACCCGCGAGCTGGACGAAGCGTTGCTCGACGGGCGGATCGATTTTGCGGTTCACAGCATGAAAGACGTTCCGACACAGGTCCCGGAGGGGCTCTCCCTCGCGGCGGTTCCGGTTCGCGAGGATCCGAGCGACGTCCTGATCTCGAGGCCGCGACGGAGTTTCGCGGAGCTTCCCGCGGGAGCGCGCGTCGGCACGGCGAGTCCGCGGCGAAAGGCGCAGCTCCTGGCGGCGCGGCCGGACTTGAAGATTCTCGAAGCGCGGGGAAACGTGGATACCCGGATCGCGCGCCTGGCCGAGGGGCGCTTCGACGCGATCGTGCTGGCCCGCGCGGGACTCTCGCGCCTGGCGCGCCTGGAGGAAGCCTCCGAGGTCCTGCCGGCGAGCGTGATCCTGCCGGCGATCGGACAGGGCGCGCTCGCGATCTACGCCCGGCGGGACGATCGGGCGACGCTTTCAATTCTCGAGGCGCTGGACGATCCGGCTTCACACCGCGAGGCCGAGGCGGAGCGGAGCCTGCTTGCCACGCTCGAGGCGGGGTGCAAGGCTCCCGTCGCCGGTCTCGCTCGAGTCGGCGACGGATCCCTCACGCTCTCGGCCGGAGTGTTCTCTCCGGACGGATCGAGCGCGCTGCGCGAGGAGTCGTCGGGTCCGGCGGCGCAGGCGGTCTCGATCGGACGCGCCGCCGGGAAGAGACTTCTGGAGCGGGGGGCGGCCGCGATGATCGAGGCGGCGGGCAAGTGAGCCTGCCGAGGGCGCTCGTCGTTCGCTCCGGCGCGAATCCCTTCGCCTCCTTCGCGCCCAGCTCCCGCGTCGAGATCCTCGAGAAGTCGAGCCATTCGATCGAGCCGCTCGAACCGGACCTGGCTCTTCTCGAAACGCCGGCCGAATTCGCCGTCTTCACCAGCCAGGTCGCCGTGGAGAGTCTCTTCGCGGACGAGCGCAGGGCTTCGCTCTTTCGCGCGGCGACGGCGGGCGGCATCGTGGTGGCCGTCGGGCCCGTGACGGGAGAGGCGCTGAGGGCGAGGCGGGTCGCGGTGAACTTCGTGGCCGCCGGTTCCGGCGAGAGTGTCGTCGAACGCCTCCCGCGCGACCTTTCCGGGCGGCGAATCCTGCTGCCTTGCGGCGAAGACGCCTCGCCCGAGCTGCCGGAGCGCCTTCACTCCCGCGGGGCGCACGTCGCCCGCATGGTGCTCTACCGCAAGGTCGCCAGGCCGCACGATCCCGGACTCGAGCGCGAGATCCTGGAAAAGCCCTTCGCGGCGTTCTGCACGACATCCCCTTCCGCCGCGCGATGGCTCTTCGATGGCCTCGGAGAGCTCGCAACACGGCGTCTGCAAGCCACGCCGGCCGTCGTGCTGGGCCGGTTTACGCGGCGATTCCTCGAGTCTCACGGCGTTTCGCGCATCGAGGTGACCGAAGAGGCGCGCTTCGCCGAGGCCGTGGCGCTCCTCGAAACCCTTGCGACCGCGCCCGCTCGGACATAGATTCCCGACCATGGCCGGCTTTCCGACACTTCGCCTGCGACGCCTGCGCCGGTCTCCGGCCCTGCGCGCCCTCGTGCGAGAGACGCGTCTTTCGGCCGACCGTTTCGTCGCCGGGCTCTTCGTCCGCCGCGGTAAAGGGTTGCGGCAGGAGATCTCCTCTCTTCCCGGCGTCCTGCGCCTCTCGCCTGACGAAGCCGTCGCGGAGGCGCAGGAGCTTCGATCGCTGGGAGTTCCCGCGCTGATCCTCTTCGGAATCCCCGAGAAGAAGGACGAAACGGGAAGCGAAGCCTGGGACGAGGAGGCCGCCGTCCAGGAAACGGTCCGGCGATTGAAGAAGGAAGTTCCCGAGATCCTGGTCGTCACGGACGTCTGCCTGGACGAGTACACCTCGCACGGCCACTGCGGCGTGATCCGGGACGGAGAGGTGGACAACGACGCGACGCTGCCGCTCCTCGCCAGAGCCGCTCTCTCGCACGCGCGCGCCGGCGCGGACGTCGTTGCGCCCTCCGACATGATGGACGGACGCGTGGCGGCGATCCGCCGCGCCCTGGATGAGAACGGCTTCGATCAGACTGCCATCCTGGCCTACTCGGCCAAGAGCGCCTCGGCGTTCTACGGCCCCTTCCGCGAGGCCGCCGGCTCGGCGCCGAAGTTCGGCGACCGGCGCGGTTACCAGATGGACGCCGCGAACCGGCGGGAAGCGATGCGCGAGATCGCCCTGGACCTGGAAGAAGGGGCGGACGCGGTCATGGTCAAGCCGGCCCTGGCCTACCTCGATGTGATCCGGGAAGCGCGCGAGCGGTTCGACGCTCCCATCGCCGCCTACAACGTCTCCGGCGAGTACGCGATGGTCAAGGCGGCCGCGGCCAACGGGTGGATCGACGAGAAGAGAATCGTGCTCGAGATCCTGACGGGCATCGTGAGAGCCGGCGCGGACTTCATCCTGACCTACCACGCGAAGGACGCCGCGCGGTGGCTGAAGGAAAGCGGTTGAGCTCTTCGCTCTGAGTTGTCATCCGGAGCGCAGCGAAGGATCTGCTCCTTGTTCGTCCGGAGCAGATTCTTCGTCGCTTCGCTCCTCAGAATGACAAGGTGGGGACTTCGACCCTCGACTGATCTATGACCAGCAAGCGCTCCTCCGCGCTGTACAGCCGCGCTAAGCAACTGATGCCCGGCGGAGTCTCGTCTCCCGTCCGGTCGTTCGCTTCGGTCGGGGGAGAGCCCTTCTTCGTCCAGTCGGGGCGCGGGGCGCGGGTGCGCGACGCGGACGGACGCTCGTACATCGACTACGTCCAGTCCTACGGGCCGCACCTCTTCGGGCATGCTCCACCATTCGTCCGGCGGGCGCTGTCGGGTGCGCTGCGGCGCGGGACGTCGTTCGGCGCTCCGACGGCGCTCGAGGTGCGGTTGGCCGAGCGCGTCGTCGCAATGGTGCCCTCCGTCGAGATGGTCCGCTTCGTCAATTCGGGAACCGAGGCGACGATGAGCGCGGTCCGTCTCGCGCGGGCGGCGACCGGACGCTCGCGGATCGTCAAGACGGAGGGGGGATACCACGGGCACGGAGACGGGTTCCTGGTTTCCGCGGGGTCGGGCGTCGCGACGCTCGGAATCGCCGGCAGCCCGGGGGTGCCGGCCGAGGTCGCCATGCTGACCGTCGTGATCCCGTACAACGACGCGCCTGCCCTCGAGAAGGCCTTCGAGTGTTTCCCGGGAGAGATCGCGGCGTTCATCCTGGAGCCGATCGCGGCCAACATCGGGCTCGTGCCGCCCCGCTCCGGGTATCTCGAGGCCGTGGCGGAGATCACGCGGCGGCATGGCGCTCTCTTGATCTTCGACGAGGTCATCAGCGGTTTTCGCGTGGCGGCGGGAGGGGCGCAGCAGCTCTATGGTGTCTCGCCGGATCTGACCACGCTCGGGAAGATCCTCGGCGGCGGTCTGCCGGTGGGCGCCTACGGGGGACGGCGCAATCTGATGGAGCGGATGGCACCGTCCGGCCCGGTGTACCAGGCAGGCACGCTCTCCGGGAATCCGCTGGCGATGACCGCCGGCATCGCGATGCTCTCGGAGATCGCGCGCCATGCTCCCTACAAGGAGCTCGAGCGCAAGGGGGCGCTTCTTGAAGACGGCGTCCGCAAGGCGATCGCGCAGGCCGGAGTCGCGGACCGTGTGAGCTACGAGCGGATCGGCTCGCTCTCGACGCTCTTCTTCGCTCCGGGGCCGTCCTCGGATTTCGCGTCGGTCAAGAAATGCGACACCGCCGCCTATTCCCGGTTCTTCCACGCGATGTTGCAGCGCGGCGTCTTCCTGCCGCCGGCCCAGTTCGAGGCCTGGTTCGTTTCCACTGCCCACTCCGAAACCGACCTGCGGCGCACTGCGAAAGCCGTCGGCGAGAGCCTGGCGGTCGCCTTCGCCGCCTGACGAGAGGGTGTCTTTTCCTTCTCATACCGGGCCTTCCCATTCCTGTCATCCCGAGCCTTCCCAACCCTGTCATCCCGAGCGGAGCGAGGGATCTGCTCTCGTCGGGCGCGGGCAGATCCTTCGTCGCTTCGCTCCTCAGGATGACAGGGATGTCGCTTCGCTCCTCAGGATGACAGGGATGACCCTCGCAAGAGCTCAAGGCTGCGCTCGAGAGCGGCGTCGGTTCCCAGAAGCAGGAGATGGTCGTGCGCCGCGAGCACGAACTCGGCGCCCGGCGTGACGATGGCCTTCCCTTCGCGGACGGCGGCGAGCAGGATCGCTCCACCGGAGGCTCGCAGCTCCAGTTCCCGCAGGGTGCGTCCGCTGGCCGGCCAGTCCGGGCCGACCGTCACGAACTCGATCCGCGAGCCGCCCAGGGCGTGCTCCAGCCGTTCCGCGGCCACGTCGGGCGCGCGGAACCGGCGGAAGCTGTCCTCGCGCGTGCGGCGGATCTCGTCGGTCTCGGACTCGACCCACGGAAGTGGAAAGCCGAGCCGGCGCAGGGTTCGTCCGGAGATCTCGAGGGACGTCTCGAATTCCTCGGCGATGACCTCGTCGGCGCCCAAAGCGGAGAGGTCCGGGATCTCCGCGAGGTAGCGCGTCCGAGCGAGGAGAAAGATACTCGGCGCGAGACGCCGGCAGAGCGAGAGCGTGCTCCGGGTCGCGCGCGGGTCCGAGAGCAGCACGAGCGCCGCCCGGGCCCGCTCGACGCCGGAATGCCTCAGGACCGACGCGCTCGTCGTGTCGCCGTACTCGATCGGCGCGCCCTTGGCCCGGCCCGTCCGGACGCGTTCGGGGTTCAGGTCGAGGACGCGGAACGGGACCTTGGCCCGGGCGAGGACGCGCGAGAGCGTCTCGCCCATGTGCCCGAATCCGAAAATCAGGACGTGGCCCTCGTCGGGAAGCGCCCGTGCGCCTTCGAGGGAGGATTCGGCTTCCCGGGGACGGCCGAAGGGGAGGCCGGCGACGCGGTCGCCCACGGCGTGCCCCAGCACGAAGAGGAACGGGGTCGCGGCCATCGAGATGATCGTCGCCGCGAGCGCGATCTGGTAGACGTCGGGTGATACGAGGTTTGCCTCGCGGCCCTGGGCAAGCAGCACGAAGGAGAACTCGCCGATCTGCGCCAGCGAGATGCCGACGACGGCGGCAATCCTCGGTCCATAGCCGAGGAGAAGCGGTGGAACCGAGGCGACGCTCGCCTTGCCGAAGAGAACCAGGGCGAGCCCCGCCGCCACCGCCCCGGGGCGCGCCGCGAGGATCCGGGCATCGAACAGCATTCCGACGGAGACGAAGAAGAGTGAGTTGAAGGCGTCTCGGAAGGGAGCGATATCCGCCATCGCCTGATGTCCGAAGTCGGAGTCCGACACGACGAGACCCGCGAGGAAGGCGCCGACGGCGAGGGAAAGCCCGGCGCGTGAGGTCGCGAGGGCCGTCCCCAGGACAAGGAGGAGGACCGCGAGAAGAAAGAGCTCCTTGCGCCGCGTCGCCGCGACGGCGTGAAGGACCCGCGGGACGAGGAAACGCGCCGCGAAGAAGACGAGGACTGCCGCGGCGGCCGCTTTCCCGAGGGCGAAGACGGCACCGGCGGCGCCGCCGCCGCGCCCGGCGAGCGGGCCGATGAGCAGAATCATCGGCACGACCATCAGGTCGCCGAAGACGTTGATGCCGACGAGGAACCTTCCGTGGGGAGAGTCGAGTTCGCGGCGCTCGACCAGGAGCTGGAGGATGATGACCGTCGAGCACGTGACGACGAGGAAACCGAAGAACACGCTCTGCCGGATCGGATAGCCTCTCGCGGCCGTCAGGCCGGCCGCGAGCGCGATGACGCCGCAGAACTGGATCGGTCCCGCGATCCAGACCGCCGATCCCAGCCGGCGCAGGCTCGAAAGCGGAATCTCCAGGCCGACCGTGAAGAGGAGCAGGACGACGCCCACCTGCGCCAGCGCCTCGACCGTTCCGACGTCTTCGACGAAACCCAGGCCGTGAGGTCCAAGGATCACTCCCGCCAGCAGGTAGCCGATCAGCGGCGGCAGCCGCAGCCGGGCGAGCACGTAGGCCGCCGCCAGTGCCGCCAGAAAAACCAGGGCCAGGGGGCCCAGAAAGCTCGGCGCGGGCATAGACGAGAGACTTTAAGCCCGTCGAACGCCTTTTCTGCTAGCCTGTCCCGGATGCTCGCTACCCAGAGTCCGGCCGCCGGCAAGCAGTGGTTCGGGCATCCCCGCGGTCTCTCGACGCTCTTCTTCACCGAGATGTGGGAGCGCTTCAGCTACTACGGGATGCGCGGGATCCTCCTTCTCTTCCTCGTCAACGCCGTCGCGACCGGCGGCTTCGGGATGAGCGACAAGACGGCCTCCGCGATCTACGGCCTCTACGTCGGACTGGTCTATCTCATGGCGTTGCCCGGCGGGTGGATCGCCGACCGGATCCTCGGCCAGCGCCGCGCGGTGTTCCTCGGCGGCTGCGTCATCGCGGCCGGACACTTCTGCATGGCCGTGCCCACGGTGGCGACGTTCTACCTGGGACTCTGTCTGATCGTCGCCGGAACCGGATTGCTCAAGCCGAACGTCAGCGCCATGGTCGGGGACCTTTATCCCGAGGGAGGGGCCCGGCGCGACGCCGGCTTCTCGATCTTCTACTCGGGCATCAATACCGGCGCCCTCTTCGGCCCGATCGTCTGCGGGTACCTGGGCGAGAAAGTGAACTGGCACCTCGGCTTCGGGGCCGCCGGCGTCGGAATGGTGCTCGGGCTCGTCCAGTACCGGCTCGGCGGAAAGTACCTCGGGACGGCGGGCCTGCGGGAGGCGGAGCCGGGGGACCGGACCGCGCTGCGCCGCCTGGCCACCGGCATCGTGGCGGCCGTCGCGGCGGCCGCTGTTCTCGCCGCGCTCCATGTCGTCGGCGTCCTGCACCTGACGCTGCTCGGCGTCGCGCAAAGCACCGGCTTCTTCATGGCGGCCCTCGCGCTGGTCTATTTCTCCTCCCTGCTCTTCTTCGGCAAGCTGTCGGTTGCCGAAAAGAAACGAGTCGTCCTGATCTTCGTCTTCTTCCTCGCCGCCGTTCTCTTCTGGTCGGGCTATGAGCAGGCGGGCTCTTCGATGAACCTCTTCGCGGAGCGCCTGACCAACCGGGTCATCGCGGGCTGGGAGATGCCCGCCTCCTGGCTCCAGTCCGTCAATCCCGTCTTCATCATCGTCCTGGCTCCGCTCGTCGGCTTCCTCTGGGTCTGGCTGAGATCGCGGGAACCCTCGACTCCCGCGAAGATGGGCTACGGCCTGGCACTGCTCGCGCTTGGATTCTTCGTGCTCGCCTGGGGCGCAGCCTTCACCACCGGCGGCGGAAAGGTCTCTCCGATGTGGCTCATCGTGACGTACTTCCTGCACACGGTCGGCGAGCTGTGCTTGAGTCCCGTCGGTCTGAGCAGCGTCACCAAGCTCGCGCCGCGCCGGCTGGTCGGCCAGCTGATGGGGACGTGGTTCATGGGAACCGCGCTCGGCAACCTGATCGCGGGCCTGGCCGGAGGCGGGTTTGAAGGAATGACGACGGGGGAGCTGTTCGCCGCGGTGGCCAGGGTGACGGGGGTCGCCGGGCTGATTCTTCTTCTCCTCTCCAGGCCGCTCAAGCGCCTGATGGGAGGCGAGAGCGGCCAGCAGATCGAGGCCGTGCCCGTTGGCGCCGAGGCGGCGGCGAGCGAGGGCGGACGAATCTCCTGAACGTTTCCTGAAGGGCGCGCCGCGGCGGATCGGGCGCGCTCACGATGCTCGCGTCGACTCTTCAGGGTACTCGCGCCGACTCTTCGCCAGGATGAAAGAGTCGCGGATCGGGCAGAATTCGGCCTCTGGAAACTCGAGGAAGTCCAATCCGTGTCAGTCCCCTTCAGTCGATGGCTTTTGGGTCCGGACGGCGCGATCTGGTTGTCCGAAACTTATCCCTCTCCCGACCCATGGCTTAGCTCGGAAGGGCTCGTTTTGGAAGCAATCAATCCAAATTGTGCGACGATCGGGCACAATGCTTGCACTAAAGTCTAACCGGAAGACCCAATGAGACATTCAAGAGACATTGGCGGGTACCTCCCAGGAGGAGGTTTGCGCCTTTGCGCGTGTGCAGTTCATCGGCAGAGGGGTTCAGCGTTTTTCGTGGGTCGTAAGACGTAAGGAGGATCCCGATGAGCAGCGCGGCCGGTTCCCCACGAGTTGCACGATTCGGATGGAGTTCGGCGAGCGCCAAGCACCGCGCCGCCAGACGGGAAAGCCCGGCGGTTCCGGCAGTACTCATCGCGACGGCGGATCCGGCGCTGCGCGGCCGATGGAAGGGGGGGCTCCAGGGGGACTACCACCTCCACGACGTGTCCGACCGCAGCGGTCTGGAGGGAACGATAGCGGCGCTCGCGCCGGACGTTCTCCTGCTCGATATCGATCTCCTCGCCGCGAGCGGAATCGGCGACGGGTCGTTCATTCGGGGGCTCGCCCGCGACACGAAGGTCGTCGTGCATTCGGCTTCCCCGAACGAACAGGAAGGAATCCGCGTTCTCAAGGCCGGCGCCAAGGGCTACTGCCGGAAGGACGTGGATCCTCAGGTCCTTCGCAAGATCGTGGACCGGGTTCACGACGGGGAGATCTGGGCCGAACGCAAGCTCATTCCCCGGCTGCTCGAGGAATACACCTCCCATCCCGAGCAGCGTCCGGAAGGCCTGTCGAAGGTGGCCGACGGCCGCCTGGACCTCCTGACGCCCCGCGAGCGGGAGATCGCCTTCCTGATCGGAGCCGGCGCGAGCAACAAGGAGATCGCCAGCCGCCTCAGGGTCGGCGAAGGCACGGTCAAGGCCCACCTGACGGCGACTTTCCGAAAACTCGGCTTCTCCGACCGGCTCCAACTCGGCCTGTTCCTGGCGAGCCCGAATTTCGGATCCAAGCGTCCAGTCGCCACTGAGGATGCCCCGGCAGCGACCCCGATCGACCGCGTGGGCACCTAGATTCCCGTCTTTTTTGGCCCCCTCTTCTCCGGCCCCCCCCGGGGCCGGAGGTGTTCTATTTAGAACAAGGTTCGGTTACTCCTCACATCGAGTGCCGCACGTTCCCACAGCAGCCGTTCGACGCCCGGGTTCGTGCAAGGACGCGCGGGTAGAATGCCTGGAGAGGCTGAGCTCGTCTTCTTACGGGAGGATCCATGGGCGTTCGGCCCTCGTCAGCGAACAACTCCTGGATGAATCGTTAGAGGGCTCCAACGTGCCCCGCCCGCTGTGGCCGACTCCCGCGGATCTCGTGTTCTCCAGCGAAGGGGACCTGCCGGATCTGAGAGTCCGAGCGCGATCGCTTCTGCTTCTGGCGGCCTTCGCGTTCCTGGTCTACCTGTCACTCATACCGACGCTTCTGAGGACGAGCAGCCCGCCCACGGGCGATCAGCCGTTCTACCTGATGGACGCGATCAGCCTCGTCCAGGACGGCGATCTGGATGTGTCCAACAACTTCGCCAACCGTGACGAAGACGCGTTCTATTCGCGCGCCCCCCGTCCCCGGGGCTTCACCGGCCAGAGCGCGCCCTATCCGCTTCCTCCCCATCTGATCGTCTCGCCGGCGCGCCCCCCATCGGAGTGGTACTCCTACCATGCTCCGGGGCTGGGAATCCTGATCGTCCCGGCCTGGATCATCGGCTCCTGGTTTCATCTCTGGTGGCCAGCCACCGTTGTCTTCATGTGCCTGTTGGGCTCGCTCGTCGCCGTCAACATCTTCGTCCTGGCCTTCCAGGCCACCGGCGACGATCGTGTCGCGTGGATGGTCTGGGCCGCGATGAGCTTCAGCGCCCCGCTGATGTGCTATTCGATTCTGATCTTCACCGAGCTGCCGACGAGTCTGCTGATCCTCTACGCGTTCCGGCGGTTCTCGGTGGGATGGGGAGTCAACCGCCCGTGGCAGCTCGCTCTGGCCGGGATCAGCGTGGCCTGCATTCCCTGGCTCTCCTGGCGCTGTGGAATCGTCGCGCTCGCTCTGGGTGTCTACGGAGCCGTACAGTGGTGGCGTTTCCACCGTTTCTCGAAGACTTCCGTAGCTCGTCGCGCGGTCTCGGCCGCGTTCCTGGCTGTCCCCTTGCTGCTCTCGGCCCTGGCCATCGGCGCGTACGGCCGTTTCCTGACAGGCAATTGGCTGCCCGATATCCGGTATCGCGCCGGCGGTGAGACGGGCAACCTGTTCCATTGGCCCTGGAACGGCGCACGGGATCTGACGCTCACCGTCAGCGGCGCGATGGCCCTCCTCTTCGACCAGCAGTGGGGGCTCCTGGTGCATGCACCGGTCTACCTCCTCGTGTTCGTGGGTCTGCTGGCAATGCTCCGATCCGGCGGGAACGCCGAGCGTCGCCAGCTCGCATGGCTCGCGTTCCTGAGCGTCCCCTATCTCGTCATGATCTCCGCCTTCAAGCACTGGGGAGGGCTCTGGTGCCCGCCGGGAAGGTACCTGACTCCTCTCGTCCCCTTGTTTGCCCTGCCGTTGGCGCGCTCGCTTCAAGTCCTGATCGACATCCGTGTGTATCGGGTCGTTTTCGTTCTGCTCACGCTGCTCGGCTGCTCCTACATGTTGCTGGTGGCTGGCGATCTCCACCTGATGTGGCCGGCCCGCCAGGGGTACTTCTGGGAGTGGGTTTCGCATTGGCTTCCGGGGGGGCTGGACCCGCGCCGCTACATTCCCGCCTTTGCGTGGCCCGATGAACGACGGCCCGTCAAGACGGCCTGGATGTTCGGATCAGCCACGGCGCTGGTTCTCCTCTTCCACACGCTGATGCCCCCGGAGGAGCCGGCGCGTTCCGGTATCGAACGGATACGCCGCCGGGTTGCCGCCTGGGCCGGGACACTGGTCTTCGTCGGCGCGGTCTGGATCGTCGTCAACGCCGACTCCTTCGGGAGCCCGCTCGCCGACGGGATCCAGAGGTGGCTCCGTCTGCACCGTTGACCTCGGAAAAGCCCTCCTAGCTAGGTCTCCAGCAATTCCCGGACCTTGGCGGCGAGCGTGGCCGGCGCGAAGGGCTTCTGCAGGAATCGCCCTCCGTCCATGAGGAGTCCTCTCCGGACGATCGTGTCGTCGGTGTAACCCGACGTGCAAAGCACCTTCGTCTCGGGTCGAAGCTCCCCGATGCGGGCGGCCAGACGGGCCCCGTCCATGTCCGGCAGGACGACGTCGGTCAAGAGAATGTGGATCGGTCCTTCATGGCGCTTCGCGAGCTCCACGGCCTCCTCGGCGCCGCTCGCTTCGAGCACGGTGTAGCCATAGGACTCGAGGATCGTTCGGATGAGCGCCCGTAGAGACGGCTCGTCCTCGGCGAGGAGCACGGTTTCGGTTCCGCGAAGGCTCGCCGCCGCGGGCTTGCGCGCGAGGACGCTCTCGGCGGCTCCCTCCACGCACGGCAGATAGATCTTGAATGTCGTGCCGCGTCCCAACTCGCTGTAGACCCAGATGTAGCCGCCGCTCTGCTTGACGATCCCGTAAACCGTCGCGAGCCCGAGGCCGGTGCCCTTCCCCTTCGCCTTCGTCGTGAAGAACGGATCGAACACGCGGACCTGCGTCTGCACATCCATGCCGATGCCCGTGTCGGTGACGGCGAGAAGGACATAGGGGCCGGGACGGATCGCGTGCTCCGTGGTGTCGTCCCCATCCAGCCTGGTGTCGATCGTCTCGATCGTCAGCGTCCCTCCCCGGGGCATGGCATCGCGCGCGTTCACGGCCAGGTTCAGGATCACCTGTTCGATCTGGCCGGCGTCGGCTCGGACGCTTCCGATCACGTCGTCGAGGACGGTGACCAGCTCGACGTTCTCTCCGACCAGCCGCTGGAGCATCTTCCGCATGCTTTCGACGATCTCGTTCAGGTTCACGTGCGCGGGCTCGAGCGCCTGCTTCCGGCTGAAGGTGAGAAGCTGGCGCGTGAGCGAGGCCGCCGACTCGGCCGCCTTTCGGATCTCGTCCAGCTCCTCGTTCAAGGCGCTCCCTTCTCCGAGCCTCGCCGCGAGCAGGCCGGCGTAACCCAGGATCGCCGTCAGGAGGTTGTTGAAGTCGTGCGCGACACCGGCGGCGAGCTGGCCGACGGCTTCCATCTTCTGCGTCTGCCGGAACCGCTCCTCCAGGAGCTTGCGTCCGGTGATGTCGTTCTGCACGGCGATGAAGCCGATCCGCTCGCCGTCGGCTCCGAGGACGGGACTGACCGACATTTCGACGGTGACGAGCCGGCCGTCGCGCGTCCGGTTCACGAACTCGCTGCTCACCGATTCCCCCGCGATCAGCCTCCGCCAGAAACGCTCGTAGAACGTCCGTTCGTAGCGGCCGCTCTTCAGGATTCGTGGGGTCTGGCCGAGCGATTCCTCCCGGGTGAATCCGTAGAGCTTCCCGAAGGCGGGATTCACGTACGTGATCGTGCCCTGCGGATCGGTCATGAAGATCGCGTTTTCGGTGTGTTCGACCGCGCGCATCAGCTTCTGGACCGCTTCTTCCGCGGTCCGCAGGTCGGTGACGTCGCGGGAATTCAGAACGATGCCGCCCACGGCGGGATCCGTTACCCGATTGCTTCCGACGACTTCGAAGACCCGCCAGGAGCCGTCCCGATGCCGGAAGCGAAATGTGATCGGCGCGGTGAGGGGCGCCCGGGAAAGAATCTCGTCCACCAGGTCCCTCACGCGAACGACATCGTCGGGATGAACGTGGAGAAACGCGTTCGTGCCGACCATCTCCTCGGGTCGGTATCCGGCCGTGCGCGAGGCGGAGGGGCTCGCGTACCGGATGGTTCCCTCCGGGTCGATGATGGTGATCAGGTCCCGCGATGCCTCGATCAGGGCACGGAAGAGGTCGCTTCCGTCGAATGCCTCGTCCGCCTGCTTGCCCTGGGAGGTCTCCCGTTCCCCATTTCGCGAATCCCTCACGTCGCCTCGGGCTCGGGCTCCCCGGAAGCGGAGGGAAAGAGCTGTTCGAGCAGGGGCCCGATCTCCCGGATGAAGTCCGCCTTGGAAAGGAATCCATCGGCGAGCGCCAGCTCCGATGCGGTCCGGTAGGGAACGCCTCCGTCGAGGGTCACGATCACCACGCGGGGCGGGCCCGCGAGCGACTTGATCCGGCGGGCGGCCTCGAAGCCGTTGATTCCCGGCATCGAAACGTCCATCAGGACCAGATCGGGCCCGATCCGCCTGGCCAGCTCGACCGCCTCGGCGCCAGAGGCGGCGAACGCGACCACGTTGCAGCCGGGCTCGGCGGTGAGGAACCGCGCGGCCTGCCGGCGGAAATCGTCGTTGTCGTCCACGAGAAGGATGCGGACCGGAGGGCGTGCGGACCCGCCGCCCGCGCCTCCGGCCGCCGTGTCGTCGTCGTCCTGGAGTTTCACGGTCACAGCCTCGCCTTTTGAAAGGCAGGCCGCCATCAGGAGAACCGGAAGTCCGCCGGGAGAAAAACCCGAGCCGGTAACTAGGCTATCCGTGGGTGATCAGGCCTATTCGGATCGCGTAGCGCACCAGGCCCGCGACGTCGTGGATGTCGAGCTTCTCCATGAGCTGGGAACGGTGCGTTTCGACGGTCTTGGCGCTGACGCCGAGCGTCCCGGCGATCCGCTTGGTCGAGTATCCCTCGGCGATGAGCTGGAGGATCTCGCGCTGGCGCGGCGTCAGGCGCTCCCGGGGCGTCGGCTCGGCGCCCGTGCGCCGCACGTATTCACCCACGTGCCGGGACACGGCGGGGGAGAGGTACGTGTCCCCGCGCCGCACCGCCCGGATCGCAAGCTCGAGCTCCGCGAGGGCGGAGTCCTTCAGGATGTACCCGGCCACGCCGGCGCGCAGGGCCTGCAGGACGTACTCCTCGTTGGCGTGCATGGAGAGCAGGATCACGCGCGTCGACGGATGCTCGGCGACGATCCGGGCGGCCGCCTCCAGTCCGTTCAATCCGGGCATGGCGATGTCGAGCAGGGCGATGTCCGGGCTCTTCGATCCGACCTGCGCGAGCGCGTCGCGCCCGTCGCCGGCCTCGCCGACGACCTCGACTCCCGAGATCCCCTCGAGAAGCTTGCGCAGGCCGGCGCGCACGAGAGCGTGGTCCTCGGCGATCAGGATGCGGACGCCGGGCATCAGGATGTCTCCGCGGGCGGCGGGGGCGCGAGGGGGAAGCGGGCGCGGACCTCCGTGCCGCCGGACGGACCAGACCGGACCTCGAAGGCGCCTCCCAGGAGCAGCACGCGTTCCTCCATCCCGAGGATACCCAGACTCCGGCCCCCGCGGGCCAGCGCGCGCGCCGCGGCCACGTCGAATCCGACTCCGTCGTCCCGGATCGAGAGTGACAGGTCCGTCTCCTCCCGGCGCAGCTCCGCGGACACGCGCCGGGCGCGCGCGTGCTTGGCCACGTTCGTCAGGGCCTGCTGCGCCACTCGGAAACACGCGGTTTCGAGCTCGCGGGGGAGGCGCCCCGGCGGCAGGTCCACGGAGAACTCGGCGGCGAAACCGGAGAGCAGCGCCTGCCGGTCCAGGTACCAGCGCAGGGCGGCCGCCAGGCCGAGGTCGTCCAGCACCGAGGGGCGAAGATCCAGCGAGAGATTTCGGACCTGCTCCAGCGCCCGTTCCGACATTCCGATGCTCTCGGAGAGCTCCGCGGCCACGGCCGAGGCGTCCACGCGCCGCTGCAGCGTCTGCAATTGAATCTTGATGGCCGTCAGGGCCTGGCCGATCTCGTCGTGCAGCTCCCGCGCGATGCGGGACGACTCTTCCTCCCGCACCGATTCCATCCTCGCGGCCAGCGCGCGAAGCTCCTCGTAGGAGCGGCGCAGCCGCTCCTCGCCCAGTTTGCGTTCGGTGATGTCCCGGAAGAAGATCGTCAGCCCTTCCTTCGAGGGGTAGATCCGGTTCTCGAACCAGCGGCCGTAGGGCGGGTAATACTCCTCGAGCTCGATCGCGATCTGCTCCTCGGCCGCCCGGTAATAGGCCTTGTAAAACGGCTGCCCGATCCCCTCGGGGAACTCGGTCCAGATGTGTTTTCCGATCAGATCTTCCCGCCGCCGCCCGAAGATCTGGGCCGCCTTCGTGTTCAGATACGTGTAGCGCCAATCGGTATCGAGGGCCACGAAGCCGTCGCTGACCCGCTCGAGGATGCTCGCCCGCTGCTCCTCGGCCCGCTTGCGCTCGGTGATGTCCGTCAGGAACGCGATCGTGGCCGGACCGTCCTCAAGCTGCACGATTGTCGCCGCGGCGTGCACGGGAAACTCAGAGCCATCCTTGCGCTGACCGATGCCTTCGTATTCCGTGGCCACGAGCTGTCCGAGGCCACGCTGCCGGACGCGCTCCTCGATCTCCGGGCGGCACTGCGGCGCCCACTGTTCGACGATGGGCCGGCCGCGGAGCTCTTCGATGCTCCGGAATCCATACATCTGCTGGTACGCGGCATTGGCATAGATGGTCTTCCCGTTACGGCCCATGCCGATCGCGACCGGCGCCCGCTCGATCAGCGTCCGGAACCGCTCCTCGCTCTCCTTCAGAGCGGTCTCCGTCTCCTTGCGCGGCGGTGATGTCGCGGAGGTTGGCGACGATGGCGCCGACGCCCGGGGTTTCCAGCCGGTTGGCTCCGACGGCCTCGAACACGCGCCAGGAGCCGTCCTTGTGGCGGCCGCGGAATTCCATCGTCTCGATTCCATCGGGTCTCTCGACGAGACGGCGGAACTTCTCCCGCATCGCCTCGATGTCGTCGGGGTGGGCCCTCTCGCCGAACCGCCGGAACGGCTGCATCTCCCCGGCGGTGTACCCCCAGAGACGCTCGACCGAGGGGCTCGCGTAGAGCCAATGGCCCTCGCGGTCGAAAAGCCCGATGACCTCGGAGCTGTTCTCGACCAGCGCGCGAAAACGCTCCTCGCTCCGCCGGAGCTCCTCCTCGGCACGCTTTCCCTCGGTGATGTCGTGCGCGAACCCCTCGAAGCCGAGGGTCCGGCCCTCGGCGTCCCGCACCACGCGCGAGTCGAATCGGATGGAGACGGGAGAGCCGTCCTTCCTCTTCAGGACGGTCTCGACCCGGACGATTCCGGAGCCCTGTTCGTACAGCGAGAGAACGCGTGTCCGCTCGTCCGGGTCGAAGTAGAGATCCCTGGGGATGTCGATCCCGAGGACTTCCTCGACGGACTCGTAACCCAGCATCTCAACCAGCGCGGCGTTGGCGGCCAGGAAGCGCCCCTCCAGCGTGGACGTGAAGATCCCGATCGGCGCCAGCTCCATGACCTCCCGGTAGCTCTCGGAGAAAGGCGTCCGGAGCAGGGGAGCCGCGTCGCCGCTCCGGCCCCGGCCCCGCCGCGCGGCGACTTTTCTCTTCACCCGAAGACGCCTCGCGGAGGCGCGTCCCCGACTCCCGTGTTCACGTCCTCGCTGCTTCCTGAGGCCTCGACCCCGGAGAACGCGTCGAGAAGCGTCGAATGCTTCATATCGGGGAATCGTATTTCCGCGACGGCAATTCGCTAACCGTGACGAAGACGCTTCCTCATTCGCGCGCCCCCTGTCGCTGGGCCTCACCTGCGAGAGGGCGCCCTAACCGCTTCCGCCCCATCTGATCGTCTCGCCGGCGCGCCCCGCATGGGAGTGGAATCCTACCATGCTCCGGGCTGGGAATCCTGATCGTCCCGGCCTGGATCGTCGGTCCTGGATTCATCTCGGTGGCCAGCCTGCGTGGTCTTCATGTGCCTGATGGGCTCGCTCGTCGCCGTCAACATCTTCCTCCTGGCCTTCCAGGCCACCGGCGACGATCGTGTCGCGTGGATGATCTGGGCCGTCATGAGCTTCAGCGCCCCGCTGATGTGCTATTCGATCCTGATCTTCACGGAGCTGCCGGCGAGCCTCTGATCCTCTACGCGTTCCGGCGGTTCTCGGTGGGATGGGGAGCCAACCGCCCGTGGCAGCTCGCGCTGGCCGGGATCTGCGTGGCCTACATTCCCTGGCTCTCCTGGCGCTGCGGAACGATCGCGGCCGCTCTGGGAGTGTACGGAGCCGTACAGTGGTGGCGATTCCACCGTTTCGCGCAGACATCCGGAGCTCGGCGCGCGGCCCGGCGGCGTTCCTGGTCGTCCCCTTGTTGCTCTCGGCCCTGGCCATCGGCGGGTACGGTCATTTCCTGACCGGCAAATGGCTGCCCGACATCCGTTATCGCGCCGGCGGAGACGAGCGACCTCTTCCACTGGCCCTGGAGTGGCGGACGGGAGCTGATGCTCATCGTCCGCGGCGCGACGGCCCTCCTCTTCGACCAGCAGTGGGGGCTCCTGGTGCATTCACCGGTCTACCTGTTGGGGTTCGTGGGTCTGCTGGCAATGCTCCGGTCCGGCAGGAACACCGAGCATCGCCAGCTCGCATGGCTCGCGTTCCTGAGCGTCCCCTATCTCGTCATGATCTCCGCCTTCGAGAACTGGGGAGGGCTCTGGTGCCCGCCGGGGAGATATCTGACTCCGCTCGTCCCCTTGTTCGCCCTGCCGTTGGCGTGCTCGCTTCAGGTCCTGAACAACAACCGTGTATATCGGGTCGTTTTCGTTCTGCTCACGCTGCTCGGCTACTCCTACATATTGCTGGTGAGCTAGCGATCTCCACCTGATGTGGCCGGCCCGCCAGGGATACTTCTGGGAGTGGGCTTCGCATTGGCTTCCGGGGGGGCTCGACCCGCGCCGCTACATTCCGGCCTTTGCGTGGCCCGATGAACGACGGCCGGTCAAGACGGCCTGGATGTTCGGATCAGCCACGGCGCTGGTTCTCCTTTTCCACACGCTGATGCCCCCGGGGGAGCCGGCGCGTTCCGGTATCGAACGGATACGCCGCCGGATTGCCGCCTGGGCCGGGACACTGGTCTTCGTCGGCGCGGTCTGGATCGTCGTCAACGCCGACTCAATCGGGAGCCCGCTCGCCGACGGGATCCAGAGGTGGCTCCGACTGCACCGTTGAACCTCGGAAAAGCTCTCCGACTAGGCCTCCAGCATTTCCCGGAGCTTGGCGGCGAGTGCGGCCGGCGCGAAGGGTTTCTGGAGGAAGCGCCCCCTCCACGAGGAAACCTCGCCGGACGATCGTGTCGTCGGTATAACCCGACGTGTAAAGCACCTTCGTTTCCGGTCGAATGCTCACGATGCGGGCGGCCAGACGGGCCCGTCCATCTCCCGCAGGACGACGTCGGTCAGGAGAACATGGATCGGTCCTTCATGGCGCTTCGCGAGATCCAGGGCCTCCTCGGCGCCGCCCGCTTCGAGCACGGTATATCCATAGGACTCGAGAATCGTCCGGATGAGCGCCCGTAGGGACGGCTCGTCCTCGGCGAGGAGCACGGTTTCGGTTCCGCGAAGGCTCGCCGCCGCGGGCTTGCGCGCGCGGACGCTCTCGGCGGCTCCCTCCACGCACGGCAGATAGATCTTGAAAGTCGTGCCGCGTCCCAATTCGCTGTAGACCCAGATGTAGCCGCCGCTCTGCTTGACGATCCCGTACACCGTCGCGAGCCCGAGGCCGGTGCCCTTCCCCTTCGCCTTCGTCGTGAAGAACGGATCGAACACGCGAGACCTGCGTCTGCGCGTCCATGCCGATGCCCGTGTCGGTGACGGCGAGAAGGACATAAGGGCCGGGACGGATCGCGTGCTCCGTGGTGTCGTCCCCATCCAGGCTGGTGTCGATCGTCTCGATCGTCAGCGTCCCTCCCCGGGGCATGGCATCGCGCGCGTTCACGGCCAGGTTCAGGATCACCTGTTCGATCTGGCCGGCGTCGGCTCGGACGCTGCCGATCACGTCGTCGAGGACGGTGACCAGCTCGACGTTCTCTCCGACCAGCCGCTGGAGCATCTTCCGCATGCTTTCGACGATCTCGTTCAGGTTCACGCGCGCGGGCTCGAGCGCCTGTTTCCGGCTGAAGGCGAGGAGCTGGCGCGTGAGCGAGGCCGCCGACTCGGCCGCCTTTCGGATCTCGTCCAGGTCCTCGTTCAAGGCGCTCCCTTCTCCGAGCCTCGCCGCGAGCAGCCCGGCGTAACCCAGGATCGCCGTCAGGAGGTTGTTGAAGTCGTGCGCGACGCCGGCGGCGAGCTGGCCGACGGCCTCCATCTTCTGCGTCTGCCGGAACCGCTCCTCCAGGAGCTTGCGTCCGGTGATGTCGTTCTGCACGGCGATGAAGCCGATCCGCTCGCCGTCGGCTCCGAGGACGGGGCTGATCGACATTTCGACGGTGACGAGCCGGCCGTCCCGCGTCCGGTTCACGAACTCGCCGCTCACCGATTCCCCCGCCAGCAGCCTCTGCCAGAAGCGCTCGTAGAACGTCCGCTCGTAGCGGCCGCTCTTCAGGATCCGGGGCGTCTGGCCGAGCGATTCCTCCCGGGTGAATCCGTAGAGCTTCCCGAAAGCGGGATTCACGTACGTGATCGTTCCCTGCGGATCGGTCATGAAGATCGCGTTTTCGGTGTGTTCGACGGCGCGCATCAGCTTCTGGATCGCTTCTTCCGCGGTCCGCAGGTCGGTGACGTCGCGGGAATTCAGGACGATGCCGCCCACGGCGGGATCCGTTACCCGATTGCTTCCGACCACTTCGAAGACCCGCCAGGAGCCGTCCCGATGCCGGAAGCGGAACGTGATCGGGACGGTGAGGGTCGCCCGGGACAGGATCTCGGCCATCCTGTCCCTCACGCGGACGACATCGTCGGGATGAACGTGGAGAAACGCGTCCGTGCCGACCATCTCCTCGGGCCGGTATCCGGCCGTGCGCGAGGCGGAGGGGCTCGCGTACCGGATGGTCCCCTCCGGGTCGATGATGGTGATGAGGTCTCGCGAGGCCTCGATCAGGGCACGGAAGCGCTCGCTTCTGTCGAACGCCTCGTCCGCCTGCTTGCCCTGGGAGGTCGCCCGTTCCCCATTTCGCGAGTCCGTCACGTCGCCTCGGGCTCGGAGGCCCCGGAAGCGGAGGGAAAGAGCTGTCGAGCAGGGGCCCGATCTCCCGGATGAAGTCCGCCTTGGAAAGGAATCCATCGGCGAGCGCCAGCTCCGATGCGGTCCTGTAGGGGACGCCTCCGTCGAGGGTCACGATCACCACGCGGGGCGCGCCCGCGAGTGACTTGATCCGGCGGGCGGCCTCGAAGCCGTTGATTCCCGGCATCGAAACGTCCATCAGGACCAGATCGGGCCCGATCCGCCTGGCCAGCTCGATCGCCTCGGTGCCCGACGCGGCGAACGCCACGATGTTGCAGCCGGGCTCGGCGGAGAGGAACCGCGCGGCCTGCCGGCGGAAATCGTCGTTGTCGTCCACGAGAAGGATGCGAACCGGCGGGCGGCCGGACCCGCCGCCCGCGCCTCCGGCCGCCGTGTCGTCGTGTCCTGGACTTTCACGGGCCCAGCATCGCCCTTTGCCGGGCGCGCCGCCATCAGGAGAACCGGAAGTCCGCCGGGAGAAAAACCCGAGCCGGTAACTCAGGTGTCCGGGGTGACCAGGCCGATCCGGATCGCGTAGCGCACCAGGCCCGCGACGTCGTGGATGTCGAGCTTCTCCATGAGCTGGGCCCGGTGCGTCTCGACGGTCTTGACGCTGACGCCGAGGGTGCCGGCGATCCGCTTGGTCGAGTATCCCTCGGCGATGAGCTGGAGGATCTCGCGCTGGCGCGGCGTCAGGCTTTCCCGGGGCGTCGGCTCGGCGCCGGTGCGCCGCACGTACTCGCCCACGTGCCTGGACACGGCGGGGGAGAGGTACGTGTCCCCGCGCCGCACCGCCCGGATCGCGAGCTCGAGCTCCTCGAGGGCGGAGTCCTTCAGGATGTAGCCGGCCACGCCGGCGCGCAGGGCCTGCAGGACATACTCCTCGTTGGCGTGCATCGAGAGGAGGATCACGCGCGTGCCCGGGTGCTCGGCGACGATCCGGGCGGCGGCCTCCAGTCCGTTCAAGCCGGGCATGGCGATGTCGAGCAGGGCGATGTCCGGGCTCTTCGATCCGACCTGCGCGAGCGCGTCGCGCCCGTCTCCCGCCTCGCCGACGACCTCGACTCCGGAGATGCTCTCGAGGAGCTTGCGCAGGCCCGCGCGCACGAGAGCGTGGTCCTCGGCGATCAGGATGCGGGCGGCGGCCATCAGGCTGTCTCCGCGGGCGGCGGCGGCGCGAGGGGGAAGCGGGCGCGGACTTCCGTGCCGCCGGACGGGATCCGAGCGGACCTCGAAGGCGCCTCCCAGGAGCGGCACGCGTTCCTCCATCCCGAGGATACCCAGGCTCCGGCCCCGGCGGGCCAGCGCGCGCGCCGCGGCCACGTCGAACCCGACCCCGTCGTCCCGGATCGGGAGTGACAGGTCCGCCGCCTCCCGGCGCAGCTCGACGGACACGCGCCGGGCGCGCGGCGTGCTGGGCCACGTTCGTCAGGGCCTGCTGCGCCACGCGGAAACACGCCGTCTCGAGCTCCCGGGGGAGGCGCCCCGGCGGCAGGTCCGCGGAGAACTCGGCGGCGAAACCCGAGAGCCGCGCCTGCCGGTCGAGGTACCAGCGCAGGGCGGCCGCCAGGCCGAGGTCGTCCAGCACCGAGGGGCGCAGATCCAGCGAGAGGTTCCGGACCTGCTCCAGCGCGCGTTCCGACATACCGATGCTCTCGGAGAGCTCCGCGGCCATGGCCGAGGCGTCCGCGCGCCGCTGCAGCGTCTGCAAGTGGATCTTGATGGCCGTCAGGGCCTGGCCGATCTCGTCGTGCAGCTCCCGCGCGATGCGGGACGACTCCTCCTCCCGCACCGATTCCATCCTCGCGGCCAGCGCGCGGAGCTCCTCGTAGGAGCGGCGCAGCCGCTCCTCGCCCAGTTTGCGATCGGTGATGTCCCGGAAGAAGATCGTCAGCCCTTCCTTCGAGGGATAGATCCGGTTCTCGAACCAGCTGCCGTAGGGCGGGTAATACTCCTCGAGCTCGATCGCGATCTGCTCCTCGGCCGCCCGGTAATAGGCCTTGTAAAACGGCTGCCCGATCCCCTCGGGGAACTCCGTCCAGATGTGTTTGCCGATCAGATCTTCCCGCCGCCGCCCGAAGATCTGGGCCGCCTTCGTGTTCAGATACGTGTAGCGCCAATCGGTGTCGAGGGCCACGAAGCCGTCGCTGACCCGCTCGAGGATGCTCGTTCGCTGCTCCTCCGCCCGCTTGCGCTCGGTGATGTCCGTCAGGAACGCGATCGTGGCCGGACCGTCCGCAAGCTGCACGAGCGTCGCCGCGGCGAGCACGGGAAACTGAGAGCCATCCTTGCGCTGACCGATGCCTTCGTATTCCGTGGCCACCAGCAGTCCGAGGCCACGCTGCCGGACGCGCTCCTCGATCTCCGGGCGGGACTGCGGCGCCCACTGTTCGGCGATGGGCCGGCCGCGGAGCTCTTCGATGCTCCGGAATCCGTACATTTCCTGGTACTTCTCGTTGGCGTAGATGGTCTTTCCGTTACGGCCGATGCCGATCGCGACCGGCGCCCGCTCGATCAGCGTCCGGAACCGCTCCTCGCTCTCCTTCAGAGCGCTCTCCGCCTCCTTGCGCGCGGTGATGTCGCGGAGGTTGGCGACGATGGCGCCGACGCCCGGGGTTTCCAGCCGGTTGACGCCGACGGCCTCGAACACGCGCCAGGAGCCGTCCTTGTGGCGGCCGCGGAATTCCATCGTCTCGATTCCATCGGGCCTCTCGACGAGACCACGGAACTTCTCCCGCAGGGCCTCGACGTCGTCGGGGTGGGCCCTCTCGCCGAACCGCCGGAACGGCTGCATCTCCTCGGCGGAGTACCCCCAGAGACGCTCGACCGAGGGGCTCGCGTAGAGCCAGTGGCCTTCGCGGTCGAACAGCCCGATGACCTCGGAGCTGTTCTCGACCAGCGCGCGAAAACGCTCCTCGCTCCGCCGAAGCTCCTCCTCGGCGCGCTTGCGCTCCGTGACGTCGTGCGCGAACCCCTCGAAGCCGAGGGTCCGGCCCTCGGCGTCCCGCACGACGCGCGAGTCGAACTGGATCGCGACGGGCGAGCCGTCCTTCCTCTTCAAGACGGTCTCGACCCGCACGATTCCGGTGCCCTGCTCGTACAGCGAGAGGACGCGTTTCCGGTCGTCCGGGTCGAAGTAGAGATCCCTGGGGATGTCGATCCCGAGAACCTCCTCGACGGACTCGTAACCCAGCATCTGGGCCAACGCGGCGTTGGCGGCCAGGAAGCGCCCCTCCAGCGTGGAGGTAAAGATCCCGATCGGCGCCAGCTCCACGACCTCCCGGTAGCTCTCGGAGAAAGGGGTCCGCGAGAGGGGAGCGCGTCGCGCTCCCTCCCCGGCCTCGCCGCGCGCCGACTCTTCTCTTCACCCGAGGGTCCCGCGGCGGAGGAGGGTTGCCGATTCCCGTGTTCACCCTGTCGTCGCCGCCGGAAGCCTCGAACAGGAAGAACACGTCCAGAAGCGTCGGATGCTTCATCTTGGGGAATCCGATTTCCGCGAGGGCAATTCGCGCAGCGCGGGCTCGCGCCCTCGCCCTGTTGGTCATTCGAGCCTCCGCGCTCTTCTTCTCCGCGGCCAGGAAACAGGGCGGTGCCGCAACGCGGAGGAGCCGCGGATTCGGACGCCGGTGTACGGCCGGTGCCTACCGCCCGGGCAGAATTGTGCGCTCTTTTTCTCCGACAGGGGAAGGAACTCGCCCCGATACCGCCGTCCTGATCACGCCCTGCCGTTAGCGTCATTTGATCGACCATCCGTTGATGACGCCGTCCGGGCGGATACTGACGCTCACGGGAACCCATACTGGCCGCAAACAATCCAGCACGCCGGGGCCGCAGGATGATCGGATGTAATTGAGCACTCGCCCGCCGTCCGCCAGAGGCAGTACCTCACTCGGCTGACCCCATGAGAATACGAGCCGGCTCTCTTGCGATCCCTTCCACGTTGCTAACTCCTGCTCAAGCTGCAACTTGAATCTGTCGTACTCCGCCAGATACCAACGTCTGAATGCCTCTTCCTGCTCCGCCTCCGCGCTGCGGTTCTCCTCTTCCAGCCGTGGCTGTTCGGGCCCCTTCACCACTATTCGAGGAGGCCGTCCACAGGAATCTGCCGGCTTGACGATTAACGGACCGTCGGCACACGCCGAAAGCAAAAGGATGGCCGAAGTCATCAGGATTCGCGCCTTCATCTCGGTCTCGTTTTTCCACCTCACCCAACCGCCTTCCTTAGCGGTTCGACGAGTGGAGGCGCTTGCGAAGCGCCTCCCCTGCGTCGTCGGCTTCTAATTCGTCGCCCGCTCCTTCCGTGCGAAGGTCAGGGATCTACCAATCGTCATGGATGAAAGACCGCGATCACGCCGGCGTGGTCGGATCCGAAGGGCGGCGCCAAGGGTTTCAAGGGGTCCGGGGGAGCGGGGGTGACGACCAGGTCCGAACTGACGGCCACCATGCCTTTCGAGAAGAAAAGGTCGATGCGCTCCATCGGGGTGAATGGCGCGAAGAAGGGCGGTGCGGGGAACTGATCCTCGAGGAAGAACGGCCAGGTGAGCCCGGGATCACCGATGGCGTGGGTCGCCGGCCAGGTCTCTGTGTAGCCGGCTGACTGGATGAGGTCGGCCGTCGGCGTCGCGTCCACGAAATTACCGTGGTTGGCGTCGGAGTTGAAGTCGCCGCAAATCACGACGGGAATGGTGAGGTTGCGCAGCTCGTGAATCAGCTCCTGCGCCTGCGCTACCTGCACGTCGGTCGCTTCCGGAACGCCCTGAACGGGGGACTCCAGGTGGGTCGTGACGAAGCGGAACTGCTTGTTTCCCATGTGGATGTCGGCCGAGATCCAGCCCGCGGTAACCGTCAACCCTGCAAAGGGAAGGGCCGCGTCGAAGGTGCGCGAGTGAACGTTGGAGAGGTGAAATTGGGGCGGGCGCAGGTCGGATCGGACGAGCACGGCGTTCCGGTCGGTGAAGCGGAGCGCGCCGCCGATCTGATCTCCGGGCAGGGCCAGGTCGTTCAAGCGGTTCACGGCGATGACGTCATAGGGGACGCCGAGCGCGTTGAGCGCCGAGACGAGCAAGCCGACCTGGTCGAAAAGGACCGTGGTCGCGGTGTCGGGAGTGGGCCCGAACCGCCAGAGCGCGGCTTCCTGGAGGGCCACGATTTCTGGTTCCCTGTCGGCGATCTGCGCAGCCAGAAGCCTGGAGCGCCCTTCGAAGTTGCTCGCCTGAAGCTCGGCAAAGGTGAGATCCACGGCAGTCGGCACGTCGATAGGTATCGCCCCGGTGAGCGCCGCGATGATGTATGTCTGGTCCGTACCGTCATCCATGTTCTGGGTCATGATCTTGACCGGCGCATTCGCGTCGGGGTGAGCCGCCGCCGCCCAACCGGCCATGGCAAAACTGAGAGCCGCGAGGACTACGAGTTTACGAAGCATGGTCACCCTCCTTAAGAAGTTGGCAAGAATCCGAGAAAGTCGTCGTCTCTCACGGCAGGTTCCGCGTCGGTGATCGACTCGGCCGTCAGGGCATCGGTGGCGATCACTCCGAAGAGCACCGTCAAGACGCGCACGATGATCTATGAGGCCGACTGAGGTGCGTAAGAAAAACGCCGCATCCCGTCACGAACCCTCTCCTCGTTTCGCGTCGGAAACGGCGGGTCGGGCCCCCAGGGTCGCTCGGCGGGCCGCTTCTCCGTGAAGCGACTGCTGTGCCTCAGCGTTCGCCTTTGTCGAACGGTGTCAAGATCAACCTGCATCAGCGCGCCCTCGAGGTCTTCTTTTCCGCGATCTAAGCGGAGATGAAAGTCGACCGATACCGCGAGCGGCTGACGGCCTACTTTTTGCGGTTCTTTCTGCCGAACTCCTCGCCAATTGCACCTCTTCGGCCCTCTCGTCGGATGGGGCGAACCCGCGCAAAGCCGAGGAAAGTCGAACTGTTCCCAGCGGATACGCGCCGCGCGCCGAGTAGGCGCACGACCCGGCACCGTTGACGATGCTACGTAGGTGTGCCCCCCCACTCACGAACAGGACGAGATCAGAGCCGAGTCCGACGGGCGCGCAACTCTTCCGTCCGCTTGACGATCTCGTGCGGTCGAACGCTCAGGCGCGCGCCAGGCCCGCCGGCGCCGATACGCTCGCAAGCCACTACTGAAACCATTCATCTTCTATCTGAACCCCACGAGGCGTGGGCGCGGAGGTTGTAGATCGAACGTCACGTACGTCGGCCCGTCTTCGTTCTTCACCACGATCGAGCCGCTCGAGATGTCGATGCTCGTACCGAGCATGCTCGTCGCGCGCTTCGCGTTCACGAGCGTCACCGGAACCCTTCCCTGTGGCATGCCCGACCAGAGCGCGACAACCACGTCCCTCGGTCCGTCGAGCCGCATCGCGTAGAGGCTCGTCGGTTCGAGATCGAGAAAACCCTTGAAGACACGCCCTTTCGCGACGTCGGCGAGGGTGCGCACGCTGACGGCGGCGGGTTTGTCCGTGTAGTCGTTCGCGATCAATCCGTAGTTGTGCTCGGAGTTTGTCGGATCGGTTCCGTCGTCGCGAAGGTCGTAGACGACGGCGAGAGGGAAGCCGAGTGCCCAGGCGGAAAGGATCTCGCGCACGACGAACGTCGCCTGCGTCGCGCGCGCGGCCGGAGCGTGGCCGTCGCCGCCGAACGACGTCGATGAGTAGCCCCACTCGGTATCCCAGACCGCGGGCGCGCCCGGGAGCGCGCCGGTGATCGATCGCAGCAGCAGCGTGTCGTCGGTGATCGTCTCGCCGCCGCTCACGCGATATGGGTGCACGCCAATCGCGTCCGCGCCGTCCGCGCCGCCGGCAGCGAGATACCCGCGCACGAACGCGAAGTCGTATCCGGAGACGCCGGTCGTCGAGACTTTCGCCGAGGGGTCCCCCGCGTGCATCGCCGCGATCGTCGCGTTCGCGAGCGCGGCGTAGTCCGAAGGACTCGGCGCCGACATCCAGAAGTATTCCAGGTTCGCCTCGTTCCAGATCTCGAAGGTGACGCCCTTGCCCGCGAAGTGCGCCGCCGCCGCCTTCGCGTACGCGGCGAACGCGGGGACGGTCGTGGAGACGAACGCGGGGTCGCCCGTCGGAGGGTAGAGCCGGTTTGTGTAGTCGAGGATGAGGTGCAGCGTCATGCCGCGTGCGGCGAGTGAGGCGACGAGCGCGTCGTGGTTCGAAAAATTGTATACGCCCTTCGTCGACTCGACCGCGCTCCACGAGAAGTCCATGCGCACGCGGGAGAAGCCCATCCTCTTCGCGGCGTCGAGCCCGGCGTCGTCGCGCGTGAAGTGGATGTTCACTGCGAGGCGGCTCGCGAGGTCGGCCCTTCCCGGCGCCGCGGCGATCATCGGCGTCGTCGAGAGATCGATCGTCGCACCGACGGCGTCGATCGCCACCACCTCGTCGAAGTCGATCGCGCCGACCACCCCTTTTTCCAGCGGATTCGCGGCGAGAATCGTCACCTGGGTGATCGCGCCGTGCAGCACGCCGTCATTCGCGCCGCCGAAGTGCCCGTCGGGGGCGTCGAGTTCGACGACCTGGCGAAACCACGCGCTCGGATCATCGGCGCCGAAGGGGCGAGCGAGACCGTATTGGAGCACCTGTTTCGTCGAATCGACGACGCGCAGCCACGCATGGATGCCCGCCGGCGCCTTGACCCAGAAGCCGACCTCGGCCGCGTTGATCGGCGTCGCGAGCTTCAACGACGCGGCGACGTACGCGCCGCCGCCGGAGAAATCGTACGCGAGGTGCGCGCCGCTGCCGCTGTGCCCCGCCCCCCTGGTGAGCGATCCCTTCGCGCCGGGGAACTCGGGTCCGTTGGAGAAGGTCCACGGCTCCGGCGCTCGCGCGCCCTCGAAGTCGTCCAGCGTCGTCTCCTGTGCGTGCCCGCGCGAAGGCGTCGCGAAAACGACCGCACCGAAGAGTATGGCGATGCCGAGGTGCTTGCGCATGGGATCAAGCGGCCTTCCTCTCGCCCTCGAGCGCTTCTGGCGGACAGGAAAGGTCCGGATCGTCGTCGACGACGAAGATCGTGCCGCTCAAAGCTTCGAACGAATCCTTCAGATCGGTCCCGCTCACGAAATTGTTTCTGGTTGCTAGGCTACCACGGGCCTACCGCCGCATACGCGGCTGCGGTACCGGTGGCCACTGGCGGTAGGGAAATGGTGGGCCGCGTGGGACTCGAACCCACGACCACCGGCTTAAAAGGCCGATGCTCTAACCAGCTGAGCTAGCGGCCCGCGTGCGGGGAAGTATAGCGGTGGCTTCCGGCGCCTTCACCCCGACCCTCTCCCGGGGGGAGAGGGGGTTGGAAGAGACGCGAGGAAATCCGAGTCGGGGCGGCGGATGGTTTCTTCGCGGCGGGGGCCGGTCGCGATGAAGGCGGCTGGGGCGCCGGCGGCTTCTTCGAGGAAGCGGACGTAGCGGCTGGCGGCGGGGGGGAGGTCTTCCCACCGGGTGACCGCGGTGGTCTTCGATTTCCAGCCGGGGAGGGTTTCGTACACGGGCTCCAGGCGGGCGATGTCTTCGACGATCGGCGGCAGGGAGTCCATCGGGCGGCCGTCGAGGCGGTAGCCGACGCAGACGGGGATCTCGGCGAGGTCGTCGAGCACGTCGAGCTTCGTGATGGCGATCGCCTCGGCTCCCGAGAGCGCGACGGAGGTTCGCGCGACGACGGCGTCGAACCAGCCGGTGCGGCGCGGGCGTCCCGTCGTGGTGCCGTACTCGTTGCCGCGCGCGCGGAGGAATTCTCCGGTCGCGTCGGAAAGCTCGGTCGGAAAGGGCCCCGCGCCCACGCGGGTCGTGTAGGCCTTCAGGACGACGAGCGAGCCGTCCAGCGCCCGGGGTGAAATCTGCAGCCCCGCGGCAAGGCCGGCCGACGTGCAGGTCGAAGAGGTGACGAACGGGTATGTGCCCGCGGAGATGTCCAGCATGGCGCCGTGCGCTCCCTCGCCGAGCAGGGTTCCTCCGGCCGCGAGGTGGTCCCGCAGGTACCGGCCCGTGTCCGTCACGTAGGGCGCGATCCTCTCCGCGGACTTCGCCAGGGATTCGACGACGGCGGCGGGCGAGGGGATGTCGCGCTCTCCGAGCGCGGCGAGCAAGGGTCCTGTCTCGGCGGCGAAGGATTCAACGCGTCGGAGGAGGATCTCGGGCCGGAAGAGGTCCGCGACGCGAATGCCGCGGCGCGATGCTGCCGATTCATAGGCCGGTCCGATTCCCCGCAGTGTCGTCCCGAGCTTCGCGTCCCCGGCGGCACGCTCGCGGGCGCCGTCGAGGAGCCGGTGATAGGGGAGGATCACCTGCGCGCGGTCGGAGAGGAGGAGATTGCCGTCGATGGGAACCCCGGCCGCTCGCAGCTCGTCGATCTCGGAGAGAAGCGCTTCCGGATCCACGACGACTCCCGGGCCGATGACTCCCTTGCGGCCCCGCACGATCCCGGCTGGAAGGAGATGCAGGGCGAAGCGGCGGTCGCCGAACTTGACCGTGTGCCCGGCGTTGTGGCCTCCGTGGTAACGGGCGACGATGTCGAAGCGGTCCGAGAGAAGGTCCACGACCTTCCCCTTCCCCTCATCTCCCCACTGACCTCCCAGGACCGCCACGACTTTCACGGTTGACCGCCTCTTTCGATCTGGAAGCAACAGCGCAAGATAGCAGGCCCCGAGCCTTCTATACAATCGGTCGCGGCATGAAACGGATTGTCCTGACGGGGGCCGGCCTGACGCTCGACGACCTCGTGGACGTCGCGGACCGGCGCGCGCGCGTCGCCCTCGCTCCCGCCGCGCGCCGCGCGATGTCGGCTTCTCGAAGAGTCGTGGAGCGGGCGATCGCCCGGGGCGACCGGGTCTACGGCGTCACGACCGGATTCGGAAAGTTCGCGGACGTGACGATCCCCGCGGGCCGGATCGAGGAGCTTCAGCGAAACCTGGTGCGCAGCCACTGCGCCGGCGTCGGGGAGCCGCTCGCGGATCGGTCCGTGAGAGCGATGATGCTCCTGAGGGCGAACGCCCTGGCCAAGGGGTTCTCGGGCATCCGGGTCGGGACCGTTCGGGCGCTTCTCGACATGCTTCACGCCGATCTCCTGCCGGTCGTGCCGGAGCAGGGTTCCGTCGGCGCGTCGGGAGACCTCGCTCCGCTCGCGCACCTGGCCCTGGGCCTGATGGGAGAGGGGCGCGTGCGGCGGCAAGGGCGCACGCTGCCGGCCGGTCGCGCGTTGCGCGACGCCGGACTCCGGCCGGTCGCCCTGGCCGCGAAGGAGGGGCTGGCGCTCGTCAACGGCGTTCAAATGTCGGTGGCCGTCGGCGGGCTCGCCCTCGCCCGCGCTCTCTTCCTCTCCCGCGCGGCCGACATCGCGGGGGCCGCCTCGCTCGACGCGGCCCGGGGATCGGACGCGGCGTTCGATCCGCGCGTCCTGTCGGCCCGCCCGCATCCGGGAGCGGCGGTCTCGGCGAAGAATCTGCGGAGCCTCCTTTCGGGCAGCGCCATCCGCGAGTCGCATCGGGGCTGCGGACAGGATCCAGGACAACTACGCGCTGCGCTGCATGCCGCAGGTCCACGGCGCCGCCCGGGACGCCTTCGAGCATGCGCGCGCGGTCCTCGAGCGCGAGATGAACAGCGCGACGGACAATCCTCTCGTCTTCGCCCGCGGCGGCCGCATCGTCTCGGGAGGCAACTTCCACGGCGCGCCCGTCGGTCTCGTCCTCGACTATGCCGCCATCGCCGCGACGGACCTCGCCTCGATCTCCGAACGGCGCATCGAGAAGCTCCTGAACCCGGCCCTCTCCGAGCTGCCCGCCTTCCTCGTGGAGGAAGGCGGCATCCATTCGGGACTCATGATGGCGCAGGTGACCGCGGCGGCCCTCGTCTCGGAGTGCAAGGTGCTCGCGCACCCGGCCTCCGTGGACTCGATCCCGACCTCCGCCGACAAGGAGGACCACGTCTCGATGTCGCCGATCGCCGCTCGGAAGTTCTCGACGATCGTCATGAACCTGGAACGGGTGCTGGCGATCGAGCTGTTCGTCGCTTTCCAGGCAATGGAGTTCCTGCGTCCCCTCGCGACGTCGCCCCCGCTGGAGCGCGTCCGCCGGGCGTTTCGCCGCTCCGTCGCGCCATGGAAGAAGGACCGGGTCCTGTCGGCCGACCTGGAAGCCGCGCGCCGGTTCTTGGATAGCCAGGCTCTGAGAAGCCTCGCAGTGACCCTGCAGTAGCTCGATCTTTGTCATCCTGAGGAGCGAAGCGACGAAGGATCTGCTCCGGTCGAATCAGCCGATGGTAACCAGAGCAGATCCTTCGCTGCGCTCAGGATGACAAGGCAGGGGGGCGCGGGATGACATCACGGTGGGGCGGATAGCTATACTTCTCCCGTGGCGGTCGAGTCTCCTCCTCGCGTGGTCCGCGCCGCGACGGGCACGGGGTTGCGCTGCCGGGGCTGGGCGCAGGAAGCCGCCCTGCGGATGCTCGAGAACAATCTGGACCCGGACGTGGCCGAGAAGCCCGAACAGCTCATCGTCTACGGCGGAACGGGAAAGGCGGCGCGCAACTGGGAGTGCTTCGACGCGATTGTCTCGACCCTCGAGCGCCTCCGCTCCGACGAGACGCTCCTCGTGCAGTCGGGCAAGCCCGTCGGCGTCTTCCGAACGCACGAGGACGCGCCCCGTGTCCTGATCGCCAACGCGATGCTCGTGCCCGCCTGGGCGACGGCGGACGAGTTCCGGCGCCTGGAGGGGATGGGCCTGACAATGTACGGGCAGATGACCGCGGGCTCCTGGATCTACATCGGAAGCCAGGGCATCGTGCAGGGCACCTTCGAGACGTTTGCGGCCGCCGCGGCCAGGAACTTCGACGGGCATCTCGAAGGCCGTCTCGTCGTCACGGCCGGTCTGGGCGGAATGGGAGGAGCGCAGCCGCTCGCCGCGACGATGAACGGAGCGGCGGCCCTCATCGCCGAGGTGGACCCCGAGAGGATCGAGCGCCGCCTGCGCACCAGGTATCTCGACGTCCGGGAGGACGCGCTCGACAAGGCGATCGACCGCGCGCTCGAGGCCACGAGCCGCAGGCAGGCCGTTTCCATCGGCGTGCTGGCCAACGCCGCGGATCTCCTCGACAGGCTGATCGCGCGCGGAGTCGTGCCCGACCTCGTGACGGACCAGACCTCGGCCCACGACGAGTTGAACGGTTACGTTCCGCGGTGCTCTCCCGGCGAGAACCTGGCGGAGCTCCGGCGGCGGGACCCGGAGCGGTACATCGCGCGGTCCTATGAAACGATGGCCGACCACGTGCGGGCGCTGCTGGAGCTCCAGCGGCGCGGGGCGATCGTGTTTGACTACGGAAACAATCTGCGAGGCCAGGCGAAGAAGGCGGGCGTGGGAAATGCCTTCGACATCGGCGGCTTCGTCCCCCTCTACATCCGGCCGCTCTTCTGCGAGGGGAAGGGGCCGTTTCGATGGGCCGCTCTCTCCGGTGATCCCGAGGACATCCGGACGACGGACCGGGCATTGATGGGCCTGTTTCCGCAAAACGCGCAGCTCTCGCGGTGGCTCCGGCTGGCCGGCGAGCGCGTCGCGTTTCAGGGCCTGCCCGCGCGCATCTGCTGGCTCGGCTACGGTGAGAGGGCGCGGGCGGGTCTCCTCTTCAACGACCTCGTGCGAAGGGGAGAGGTGCGCGCTCCGATCGTCATCGGCCGCGATCACTTGGACGGCGGATCCGTCGCCTCGCCGAACCGGGAGACCGAAGGCATGCGGGACGGCTCCGACGCCATCGCGGACTGGCCGATTCTGAACGCGCTCGTCAATACCGCCTGCGGCGCGAGCTGGGTCTCGGTCCACCACGGAGGCGGCGTCGGCATCGGCTACTCGATCCACGCCGGAATGGTCGTCGTCGCCGACGGCACCGACGCGGCCGCCCGCCGGCTGGAAAGAGTCCTGACCGCCGATCCCGGCACGGCCGTGATGCGGCACGCCGACGCGGGATACCCGGAGGCGATCGCCGCGGCCCGCGAGCGAGGCGTGGACCTACCCATGAAGCCCCGGGAGTAATCCGGCTACTCGTGAGAGATACCGGCCGCCCGTGAACCTGAAAGCCCGCGCGCAGTTTGCGGCCGCGCTTCTCGGAGTCCTCCTCCTCGTAGTTCTGGATGGATGGATCCCCCTGCGCCGCCCAACCCCGGCAACGGCTTCCGCCCCTCCGGCGCTCGTCGAGGCGGTGCGGCGAGCCGCGCAGGACCTCGCCAGCAGGGCGGAGGCTCTCTCCCGAAAGCCGGAGGTCGAACGGTCGTTGCAGGGAGGAGGAATCGCGGTCAACCGGCTCGTGCTCTTTTCCGCCGCGCGTCAGACCATGGAAGGGGCCTCTCCCTCCAATTGGATCGCGCTCGCCGATCCCCTCGGGACCGTCCACGCCTGGTGGGGCGATGCGCCGGCGTCGCTGGCGGGTCTCGTCAGCGCGGACGGCTTCGGGGTGCGCTGGTCCGCGACGGCGCTCAATCTCGTCTATCGCCGCTCGATCGGAGAAGGCCGCTCCGCCGGGATCGTCTATTCGGCCCGCTCCTTTCCCGTCGAGGCGCCCGACTTCGGCCGGGCGCTCAACCTGTCCGGCGAGGCTCTGTCGTGGGAGCCCGTGGCGCAGACGGGTGGGGCGGCGCTCCTTCGCGACGCATCGGGCCGGGTCCTGGCTGGGGCGAGGCGATCCGCGGCCGCCGGGGCCGGAACACCGTGGAGCGGCCTCGTTCTTGCCGCAATCCTCCTCATCGCGCTGCTGCTGGTCGGGCGCGCCCGCGATCCGGTGGGCGTCGGAATCGCGCTGGCGCTCGCCTTCCTCGCGGTCCAGGCGCAAGGGGGGTCTCACGTCCTTCTTTCCGGGCGGCTCCTGCTCCTCGCTCTCGGCCTGCTGCTGATGCCGTTGCTGCTCCGGCGCCTGCAAGCCGGGGCTCCTGTCCCGTCCGACCCTTCTCGATCCGGTTGGGGCTACGGCCTCGCTCTCCTTGCTGTCCTGGCTGCGACGGGCTTCTCGCCCCCCGAGTTGGGAAGCCCGCCGTCTTTCACGTCGCTGGCCCGGCTGGCGGCGCTGTCGGCCCTGATTATTGATGCAGTGGCCCTGGCGTCTTCGGGGCGGCGCGGCGGTTCGGGGAAACGGATGACGCTGGCGCTTCTTTTCACCGTGGTCTCGATCGTCTTCAGCCTCGCCGTCGTCAGTCCTTCCCGGCTTTTTCCGGCCGTTCTGTTGCTCCTCCTGGCGTGCGCGTTCGAGCTCTGGTCGCGCGCGGTCGCGTCCACTCCGGAGACGCGGGATCTCGCCGTGCCCCGTCTGCTGACGGGCGCGGCGCTCCTCGTCATGCTCCTCGTCGCGCCCCTGTCGGAGCACCAGCGCTCGCTCCGGTCTCTGGCGGCTTCCAACGCCATCGTGCTGCCCGATCCGGGCCGCGCGTCGGCGGACGCCGTCTTCGCCGCCGAAAGGGCCGTCGAGCGCGTCAGCCGATTCAACCTCGGTCGGGACCTCCCCGCCGCGCTGGATCAGTGCGACCTCTCCGACCTGGCCTACCGCGTCTGGAAGGACGGCGAGAAGCAGTCCCGCGTCCCGGCGCTCGTGGCCTACCAGGTGTTCGACGCTTCGGGCGTGGAGCGGAGCAGTTTCTCGCTCATTCCGGACTGGAGCGGAAGGAAGGCGCTCGAGGGGCACCTGTCCGTCGACCGGCACGACGTGGCCGTCGTGCGGCGCGCGGTGACCCTGCTTGACGGAACGCAGCGGTGGGGGCGCGCCGCGATCACGGTCGCGGACTGGCCGTCCTGGGATCCTCTGCCGCCGAGGATCGACGTCTACCGGCGCCTGGTTCTCGGCGAGAGCGGCCGGCCGCCCTCCTCTTCGCCGCCCCGCCCGGTGCTGGCCTCCTACGCCAGAGACGGCGAGAAGCGGGACGAAGGGCCCACGCTCTCGACCGCGCTGCGGGCGCTTTTGCGCCGGTCCGCCACCCCGGTTCCGGTGCGCCTGGCCTTCCGCGGGGAGGAGTTGTGGGGCGAGATCCGGCCCGCGCCCGAGGGTTATCGGCTCGTAGCGATTCCCGGCCCCGACTTCCTGGGCCGGCTCCTGACCGCCGCGCTTCTGATTCCCGGCATCGTCCTGCTCTACGGCATCGCGGGCGTGCTCCTGCTCTGGCGGGTCCTCGCGACCGGCGTCGATCAGAGACAGGACTCGCTTCCCCGGCTCGCCAGGACGTTCCGCGGCCGCCTGGTCGCGCTCTTCGTCGGCGGCGTGATGGTCCCCCTCGTTGCCGTCACCTTCTTCCTGCGTTCGACGATCCTGACGCACTCGGAGCAGGACACCCTCGATCACGCGCGGACCGGGCTCGACACGGCGCGGCGCGTGCTCGACGACTATCTGCCTTCCGAGAGCGGGGGGAGGGGGAACCTGCGGGCCCTGGACGATGTGATCGGATGGCTGGCCAACTCCGTGGGTTACGACCTCTCCGTCTACGCGCCGGACTCGACTCTCGCGGCGACCTCGCGCCGGGATCTCTACGCGGCCGGTCTCGTGCCGGATCGCGCTCCCGCCACCGCCTACGTGACGATCGGCCTGGGAGGAGGAGGCCAGTTCGTCGGCTCCCGGGTCGTTTCCGAGGGCGGTTTCGAAGAGATCACGACAGCGCTCTCCGCGGTTCCGGGCGTGCCGGGAGTGAGGAGTCCCGGCCTGCTGTCTCTGCTCCTTCTGCCACAGCGCCGCGTGGCGGAAGCGGAGGCCTCTCAGCTCACGGCCGGCGTGTCGGCCTTCAGCCTGCTCGTGTTTTTCTTTTCCGCGGTGGTCGCCGGCCGGCTCGCCCTGCGGGTCGCGCGGCCGGTGGCGGACCTGGTCGAAGGGACCCGCGCGGTGGCGAGGGGCGACTTCTCTCCGCGCCTGGCGGAGCCCCCGGACGAAGAACTGAAAGAGCTGGTGCGCGCCTTCCTCTCCATGTCGCGCAGCTTGAAATCCCAGACGGAGGCGCTGCTGGAAGAGAAGGAGCGGATCGCGACGCTCCTCGCGCACCTGACCGCCGGCGTCGTCGCGTTTCGCGAGGAGGGTCGCGTTCTCCTGGCGAACCCCGCGGCGGCGGCTCTGGGCGGCGGAAGCGCGGACGCCGCGACGATCGAGGAGGTCTTCCCGGGAGAGAACATGGCGAGGCTCCGCCGGATCTTGAAGGACCCCGACGCGACGTATCTCGCCGTCGAGGTCGAGCCCCGGGCGGGGGAACGGTGGCGCGTCGTTACGGTGCCGCTTCCCCTGGGTGGAGAGGGCGCCCGGATGGCCGTGATCGAGGACGTGTCGGACCTCGTGCGCTCGAACCGTCTGGCGGCCTGGGCGGAAATGGCGCGGATCATCGCGCACGAGATCAAGAACCCGCTGACCCCGATTCGCCTGGCGGTCGAACATCTGCGCGAGGTCTGGAGGCGGGGCGATCCGGATTTCAACCGCGTTCTGGAGGAATGCGTGTCGCGCGTGCTGAAGCAGACCGAAGAGCTTCGCCAATCGGCATCCGAGTTCTCCGATTACGCGCGGCTGCCCGCTCCCGAGGTCGGGCCGACCGACGTGAGCCGGCTGCTGGCGGAGTCGGCCGCGTCCTACGCCGGGGTGCGCGGAGTCGCCTGGTCTCTCGACATCGAGCCGGGGTTGCAGGCGCAGGCGGACGCGCGCCTGCTGGCTCGGGTCTTCTCGAACCTGATCGTCAACGCGGTGGAGGCGCTGGCCGGAGCGAAGGGAGAAATCCGAATCACGGCGCGGCGGCAGGACTCCCGCGCGTTCGTGAGCGTCGAGGACACGGGCCCGGGCGTGGACGCGAAGAACCTGACGCGCCTCTTCGATCCCTATTTCTCGGCGAAGAGTGGCGGGACCGGGCTGGGACTGGCGATCGCGAAGAAGATCGTGGAAGAGCACGGAGGATCGATCTCTGCCGAGAACCGCGAGAAGGGAGGCTTCCGCGTCCGGTTCGACCTTCCGCTCGAGAGAACCGTCGCGACCTCCGCATGAGAGGCAAGCGGATCGCCGCCGCCCTGCTCCTCATCGTGGCCGCGTCGGGCTGCTTCGGGGGCAAGAAGGATTCCAGGGCGCGGTTCGCCGCTCCGGCCGGTCACGCCGTCTGGTTTGCAGAGAGTTTCGCCGGACGCGAGGCGCAGGACGAAGCCGAGGCGGCGCTGGCGCGCGGAGGCTTCTCGTGGGTGCTCTTCTCCGCGGCGCGGATCGAGCGGCGTGACGGCGCGTGGTTCGTCGTAAGGCTCCGGCGCCCGCCGGGGCCGATCGCCCGGCTGCCGGTGTCTCTGGTCGTGGAGGGGGGGCCGGATGCGGCCCGGGCCCTGTCGAGCAGCGACGCCGCCGTCCGCCGGTCACTCGAGGAGACGCTCGCCGTTGCGGCGCGAACGGTGATCGGGGACGGGAACCGTTTCGGCAAGGTGATGGGGATCCATCTGGACCTCCCGTTTACCGCGGAGAACGCCCCTTCCTATGGCGCTCTGGTTCAGAAGGTCCGGCGGCGGCTGCCTTCGGACCTCTTACTCTCCGTGTCCCTGAGGTTCGATCCGCCGGCCGGCAGCGAACAGAAGCTCCGGCCCCTCGCATTGGCCGCGGACGGCGTGATCGCCATGGTCTTCGGGGAGCATGACCGGGCCAATCCGGCTTCGGCGGATTTGCTGGGCAAGCCGTGGTGGGCGGGCTATGCGCCGGGCTCCGAAGGACGCTGGACGAGCGGGAAGGGGGACGACCGGGGCTCTCTTCCGGAGAGCCTCCTCGCCGGATTGTCCGATGATCCGCGGCTCGAGTTTCACCACGACCTGCGGGTCGCGGAAGGGGCCGGGCTCGGGTACGCCTTCAAGGCCGAACGTCCCTTCACGGCGCAGTCGCGCCATTTCGCGGCCGGGGATGAGATCATCTTTCGACAGCCTTCGATCGCCGACATGGTCCGGCAGCTCGAGACGGACCTGGCCGGACGGCATTTCGCGCGAGGCCGGGTCGTCCGGTTGGGCGGCGCGTCCGAATCCGATCGCATTGTCACGCTCGCCGCCGTGAACGAGATTCTGGCCGGCCGATCGCTCGTGCCGGGTCTTCAGGTGTCCGTCGAGCGGGGCAAGAACTCCGTCGGCCTTTCGGTGGAGAACGTCTCGCCTCTCCCGTCGGCTCTCTCGCGCACCAGCAACTGGATCGAGTTGGACCTGACACGGCCCGGTATCCGGGACGTTCGTCCGGGAGGGTTCGACCGGTACGAGGTCTACGCGGCCAACGGGCGCCGCGTGTCGCTCGGCAGCGCCGAGCGCGTGCGCTTCTACGAGACCCTGATCGGCCCCTCCGAGAAGATCGAGCCGGCGCTCATCCTGTTGCGACGCGCGGCGCCTTCCGGTTGCTGCCGCTTTCGCTTCCATCTCCTGGCCGCCACGGGAGCCGAAGCGGCCACCGACTGGACGGAGGCCAACCAGCCGGGAAACAGAAACTGAAAAAGGGAAGAGGGCTCGCTAGGACTTGAGAGCGTCGGTTTCCGGTTTTGGATTTCCGGCCTCCGGTTCCGCGGGCTTGCGGCGGAAGAGGCCCGCCAGCTTCGCGGCCGGCCCGGACGCGGCGTAGGCGAGGGTGAGCGCCAGGAGCGAGAGCGTCGGACGGAAGGCGATGACCGCGAAGGCGACGGCGATCACCGGAAGGATCCAGGCGGGCCGGCGGCGCTTCAAGTCGAGGTCCTTGAAGGAACGGTAGCGTATCGTCGAGATCATCAGGTACGAGAGAAGGATCGTCAGGGCGAGCAGGCCCGCCATCCAGACCCGGTCTACCAGGGGCTCCGGTGTCGCGAGGACGAGGGTCGAGACGGTCGCCGCGGCCGCGGGAATCGGGAGGCCGATGAAGTACTTCTTATCGACGTTGTGAGTCTGGATGTTGAAGCGGGCCAGGCGCATGGACCCGCACACCACGAAGAGGAACGACGCGAGCCATCCCAGACGCGAGAAATCCGACAGGCCCCAGGAGTAGGCGAGCACGGCCGGAGCGACCCCGAAGGACACGAGGTCCGCGAGGGAGTCGTATTCTTCGCCGAACTCGGACGCGGAGTTCGTCAGGCGGGCGATGCGTCCGTCCAGGGCGTCGAGAACCGCAGCGACGATGACGAGATAGGCGGCGATCTCGAAGGTCCCGCGGATCGAGCACCAGATCGAGAGGTATCCGCAGAAGAGGTTCCCGACGGTGAACAGGGTGGGCAGGACGAAGAGCCCGCGGGAGAGCCGCTCGCGCGAGAGGCGTCTCATCCTGGCTTTCGGCCGCAGGCATTCGCTTCGCGAACGGCGGCCGAGAGAGTTAGAACCGGGGCTGGGCACCCGGCCCCGCGGCGCTCGCAACAGCGCCTCATACCCTCTTTTGGCAGCCTGCTGGCGGTCATGTCCATCGAGCCAGCTCCGTCTGACCCGCCCTGACCTTGTCTCCGGGCTTCACGAGCAACTCCGCCCCGTCGGGCGCGAAGAGATCGACACGGGACCCGAAGAGGATGATCCCGATCCGCTGGCCCCGGCCCAGCCGGTCTCCCGGACGAGGATAGAAGACGATCCGCCGCGCGAGCAGCCCGGCAATCTGCTTGAAGACGACCGGCGACCGCTGGGACTGGAGCGTGATCCGGTTCTGCTCGTTCTGCGTCGAGGATTTCTCGTCGAAGGCGGCGAGCTTTTTGCCCGGCGAATAGACGTAGTCGGCGAGGACTCCCGAGACCGGGGACCGGTTGACGTGGCAGTTGAAGACGGACATGAAGATGGAAATGCGGCGGGCGGCCCCGGGCGGGGACTCCGGGGCGGGCGCGATGGACAACACCGTGCCGTCCGCGGGAGAGAGGATCGTTTCCTCGCCTCCCGCGCAGGTGCGCTCCGGATCGCGAAAGAACGAAAGCAGGAAGACTCCGAGAGCCCCGAAAACCGCCGCCAGGATCCCGTGCCCGGTCAACCCGGCCGCCGCCGCCAGAATGAGCGGCGGGAGGAAGAAGATCCAACCCTCCCGGGCGAGAGGGACCTTCAGCTCGCGACCCCCACGCGGTAGGTGCGCGCGATCGCCTCCATGCGGTCCTTGATCAAGAGCTTTTCCTTCTTCAATCGCTTCTCTTCCAGCTCTTCGTCCTCGGACAGCCGGGGCTTGCCGGCCAGCGCTTCGAGCCGGTGCTCGTGGTCGCGGTGCTCCGCGTGGAGGCGGCGGTATTCGGGGTCGATCTCCGTCAGAGACTCGGGGTTTTGGTTCTCCATCGTTTCGGACCTCCTTTGTTTTTGCTGTTGGGGGAGTTGGGAGGCAAGAGACAAAACCACGCCGAGAGTCTAACGAGACGCAGTTGCAGATTCAACAGGAGAAGCTGTTAGGCGTAAGGCGTAAGGCGTGAGGCGAGACCAGCTTCGGGCTTGCGTCTAACGCCTCACGCCTAACGCCTTACGACTGGAGGGGCAGGACCATCGCGAAGGCGTCCTCGCCGTCCTGGTAGTAGGACCTGCGCCTGTAGGCTTCACGGAATCCGTAGGAGGCGTAGAACTCGCGCGCCGGGATGTTGGAGATCCGGACCTCGAGCGTGACGGCCGTGGCGCCGACGGACCGCGCGCGGGCGAGCGCGTCTTCCAGCAGCACGCGTCCGAGTCCGCGGTTTCGGACGCGGGGATCGGTCGCGATCTTGTTGACATGGAACTCCTCGTAGAGCGATACGGCGAAGAGATACCCCCCGACGCGGGGAATCGATCCGTCCTGGCTTTCGAGAACGCGGGAATAGCGGTAGGGCTCGGAGAGCTCGCTCTCGAAGAACTCCCGCTTCCACGGGACGAGAAACGACTCCTGCTCGATCCGCGCTATTTCATCGAGGTGCTCCTCCCGCGCGGCGATGACCAGGTACGGAGCGAGGCGGGGCTCACGAAGCGCCACGTTTTTCCTCCGCGGCGCTCGGGCGGGAGTAGATGGCCCGGAGCGAATCGCCGCCGGCGATCCCTCCACGGGGACCGCCGGCCACGGCAAGGCCGACGGCCCGTGAAACGGAGGAGGCGGGAGCGCGGCCCTGGGGGCCGAGCAGGTCCCCCGGGAGACAGACGAGAGGCCCCGGCGCGGCGGCCGCTTCGTCGCGGGAGATCCGGCGGGGAGGCGAGAGCGAGCTCGCTCGGGAGCCCTCCAGGGAGAAAGACTCGATGACGACCTCTCCGCGCCCCGCATCCAGAACGGCGGTGACGCGGTTGCCTGCGCCGGCGCGGGCCGCCTCCGCCATGCCTTCCAGGGTCGAGACGCCCTCGACCGGCAGCCGGAGAGCGCGGCCGAGGCCCCACGCCGTCGAGAGCCCGACGCGAAGCCCCGTGAAGGAGCCTGGACCGGAACAGACAGCGATGCGCTCGCAATCGGCGAGCGCGATTCCGGCTTCCTCGAGGCAGCGCGAGATCGCGGAGAGCAATTGTTCGGACGCGTGCCGGTCCGCCGGCAGGACTTGCTCGAAGACCTCGCCGCGCGCGAGCACGCAGACGCCCGGTGCGGGACTGGCCGTGTCGAGGGCGAGAACGTTCATGGCCGGGAACCGCTCATCCGGATTTATGCTAGCTCATCCGCGATGGCCACGACACCAAAACACGCCGGCGAGGAGCCGGCCGCAGATCTCGTCCGCTCCCGCGCCACGCCGATGCTCCGGCAGTACTTCGAGATGAAGAGCCGGGTCCCCGACGCGATCCTCTTCTACCGGATGGGCGATTTCTACGAGATGTTCTTCGAAGACGCGAAGGAGGCGGCGCCCCTGCTCGGGATCGCGCTGACCGCGCGCCACCGCGACTCCGACATCGAAGCGCCGATGTGCGGCGTGCCCTGGCACAGCGCCGATCATCACATCGCCAGGCTCATCTCGGCCGGCCGGAAGGTTGCGGTTTGCGACCAGGTCGAGGACCCGCGCGCGGCCAGGGGCCTGGTCCGCCGCGACATCACGCGTATCGTCACGCCGGGGACGGTCCTCGACCCGGAGTCGCTCCTGCCGGGCGCCGCCTCCTATCTCGCCACGGTCGTGGCGGCAGACGCGGACCGCGCCGGCGTCGCCTTCCTGGACTACTCGACCGGGCAGTTTCACGCGGGGACCATCCCGCTGCGCCGCGTGCCGGATGCGCTCGCGCTCTTTCGGCCGCGGGAGGTCCTCCTTCCCGAGGGATCGGACCTGGACCTCCCGGCCGGGATTCCTCTGACGCGCCGTTCGGCGGAGTGGTTTGCGCGCACCGGCCCTGGCAACGCGCCGCCGGCGTCGCCGGTCACGGCTCTCGGTGCGCAAGCCGCCGCGGCCGCGCGAGCCTACGCGGAAGAGATGCGGCCCGGCGGAATCGCGCACGTGGCTGATCCCATGGCCCTGCACTTCGGGGAGCGAATGGGCCTCGACGCGTCGGCGATCGCGACGCTGGAGATCTTCGAATCCTCGGACGGATCCGCGGAGCGAAGCCTGTGCGCTCTGCTCGACCGGACGCGAACTCCCCTCGGGGCGCGGGCGCTCAAGGACGCTCTCGCCCGTCCTTCCACCGATCCGGTCGAGCTCGAGGCGCGCTGGGACTCCGTCGAGGAGCTGTCGCGCCGCGCCGCCGAACGGCAGAGGCTGCGGCGGGCGCTCGATGACGTCGGAGACCTGGAACGGCGTTTCGCGCGGATCGCGACGGGAACGGCGGGGCCCCGGGAGGTCGCGGCGTGGGCCGCGGGGCTGCGCGCCGTGCCGGCCGTCCTCTCGGCGGGCGCCGCGCTCGTCTCATCCCGCCTCCGGGCGATTCTGGACGGCATTCCCGACTCGAGTGATCTCGTGCGGCGGGTGGAGGAGACTCTCGCGCCCGAGCCGCCGGTCCTCGCTTCGGCGGGCGGCGCGATCCGCGACGAAGCGGACCAGGAGCTCGCCTCGCTGCGGAGCCTCCGGCGGGACGGCCAGGGGGCCCTGCTCGCGATCGAGGCGGAGGAGCGCAAGCGCTCCGGCATCCCCAACCTGCGCATCCGTTACAACCGCGTGTTCGGTTATTCGCTCGAGGTGGGGAAGGCGCACCGCGAAGGCGTTCCGGCCGACTGGATCCGGAGGCAGTCGCTCGCCAACGCCGAGCGTTTCGTGACTCCCGCGTTGAAGGACCTGGAGGAGAAGATCCTGGGGGCCGAAGAACGCATCGGGGAGATCGAGGGGAGGATCTACGCCGAGCTGTTGCGGGAGCTTGGAGCCGCGGCCGACCGCTCCTCGAAGACCGCGGCCGCGGTCGCGGAGCTCGATCTTCACGCGGGCTTCGCCGAGGTCGCCGCCTCGGGGCGTTGGGTGCGCCCGAGGCTTTCGGGACAGCGCCGTCTCTCGATTGTCGACGGGCGGCATCCGATCGTCGAGACCCTCCGCCGGGAGGAGGCCTTCGTGCCCAACGACTGCGAGCTCTCCTCCGAGAAGCGGATCCTCCTGGTGACCGGGCCGAACATGGGGGGAAAGTCCACGTACCTGCGGCAGGTCGCGACCTGCGTGCTCCTGGCGCAGGCAGGGTCCTTCGTGCCGGCCGCTCGCGCGGAGATGCCGATCGTGGACCGGATCTTCACGCGGGTGGGAGCCGCCGATCACCTCTCCCGGGGCGAGTCCACGTTCATGGTCGAGATGCTGGAGGCGGCCGCGATCCTGCGCGAAGCGACGCCGCGAAGCCTCGTGATCCTGGACGAGGTCGGGCGCGGGACATCCACGTTCGACGGGCTGTCGATCGCCTGGGCCCTGGTCGAGCATCTCCACGACATGCCGGAGAAGGGGACCTTCGTCCTCTTCGCGACGCACTACCACGAGCTGACGGAGATCGCTCTCGTGCGGCCCGGGGTGGCCAACGCCACGATGGCCGTCAAGGAGTTGAACGGGAAGGTCGTGTTCCTCCGCAAGGTGATCGCCGGCTCGGCGGACCGCAGTTACGGCATCCATGTGGCGGAGCTCGCCGGCCTGCCGCGAGCCGTGATCGAGCGGGCCCGGGAGATCCTCTCGAATCTCGAGAAGCAGGAGCTGGACGTCCAGGGAGCCCCGGTCCTCGCGCGTCACGATGGAGAGAGCGCCGGAGAGGGGCAGATGCTTCTCTTCTCCGCCGCCGAGGAGCTCGTCCTGGAAAAGCTCCGCCAGGTGGACGTCAACAACCTGACCCCCGTCTCCGCGCTGTCCCTCCTGGCCTCGCTGCAGGATCGCTTGAAAAAGCCCTGACGGATTGAAGATTGATGATTGAAGGATTGGGCCGGCGCTCAATCGTCAATCGTCAATCTCAGTCGGATCGAGGAGTCGCGACTCACGCCTGTTCGGGGTCGGCATCGCGGGAACGACGATGACGCCGGCGGAGCGGGAGATCCTCGAGACTCACCCTCCGTGGGCGGTGATTCTCTTCCGCCGCAACATCGAGAGCCTGGAACAGGTTTTCGCCCTGACGGCGCAGATCCAGGAGCTGCCGGCGCGTCCGAGGATCTGCGTGGACCAGGAGGGAGGGCCGGTGGATCGGTTCCGGGATCTGCTCGGCCCCTCGATTTCTCTCCGCGAGGCAGCAGAGGCCGGCGTCGCGCGCCGGGCCGGGGAGCTGGCCGGGGAGGCCTGCGCGAGGCTCGGTTTCGCGGTGGATCTGGCTCCCGTCGTGGACCGGCTCCTGCCGGGAGCTTCGGAGAGAGTGCTGCGCGACCGCTGCGCATCGAGCGATCCGGCCGAGGTGGCGCGCCTCGCCGGAGACTTCCTGTCGGGGCTGCACGCGCGCGGAGTCGGAGGCTGTGTCAAGCACTTTCCGGGGCTGGGGCGCGCAGGCCTCGATACCCACAGGGATCTCCCGATCATCCCCGACGATCCGGAGGAGCGGCGGCGCGACCTTGCTCCGTTCGCGGCGACGATGGGATCCGCGCGGGCAGTGATGATCTCGCACGCCGCCGGGCCGGAGGGGACGCCGGCGTCCCTCTCGAAAACGGTCGCGACCGGCCTGCTCCGGGACGCCCTCGGTTTCGGCGGCGCGGCTTTCTCCGACGACCTCGAGATGGGCGCCCTGTCGGCGTTTGGATCCCTTCCCGAGCGCTGCGCCGCGGCGGCCCGGGCCGGCTGCGATCTCCTCTTCGTCTGCAGCCGCATCGCCGAATACCCGGAATGCGTCGAACAGGTCGGCCGCGAAATTGCGCCCGCACGCTTCTCGGAGGCCGCTCGCAGGCTCGACCGCTACGCGGAGCACCTCGAGAAAATCCGCCGCGCCGCGGCCATTCCCGACCGTCCGCTCGCCGATCTCATCGCGGACATCGCCGCGCTCCGCGAGGCGAGTCCAAGGTCCAAAGGCCATAGTCCAAAGTAGCCTGGGTCACACTCGCTCCCCGGGCCTCTTTGGACCTTGGACCGCGCGGCGCAGGCGCGCCGCGCTAGAACGGCACTTCGTCGTCGTACGCCGGCGCCTCCGCGACCTCGCTGACTTCGCGCGGGCCCTGTGCCGGAGAGGCTTCGGTTCGGGCGCCCGGATCGCGGGATCCGAGCATGACGACGTTGTTCGCCTTGATCTCCGTCTTGTATCGCTTCTGGCCGTTCTGGTCCTCCCAGCTCCGGGTCTGGAGGCTTCCTTCAACGTAGACCTGCTTGCCCTTGTGCAGGTACTCGCCGCAGATCTGCGCGAGCCGCTCCCACGCGACCACGTCGTGCCATTCGGTGCGCTCCTGCTTGGCCCCCGAGCTGTCCTTCCAGACCGACTTGGTCGCGACCGAGAATCGAGCGAGCGACGTGCCCTGCGGAGTCGTCCGCAGCTCGGGATCCTTCCCGAGGTTGCCGATCAGGATGACCTTGTTGACGCTGCCCATGTGTTCTGCCTCCTTTCACGTAATGCACAGATTAATCCACTTTGTGCCGGACAGATGATGTCCGAGTAATCACCAATAGAATCCTGTCACTCATGGCATCGCAGGAGGAGCAGGAAACCCGGTCACGGCTCGTGCGCTCCGCGTCGGTGATCACGCCCCTGACTCTGCTGTCGCGGGTCACCGGTTATGTCCGGGACAAGGCGATCGCGCTCATCCTTGGAGCCGGCACCCGCTCGGACGCCCTCCTGGTCGCCTGGCGAATCCCCAACATGCTGCGGGAGATCGTGGGAGAGGGGGCGATGTCCTCGGCCTTCATTCCCGTCTACGCCGAGGTTTCGCACGAGAGGAGTGAAGAGGAGGCGCGGGCCTTCGTCGGAAGGGCCCTGGGGTCCTTCGCCCTGATCCTCGCTCTCCTCACGGTCGGGGGGATCCTCTGCTCGCCGCTCCTGGTCGACCTGCTCGCCCGGCAGTTCCGGGAAGATCCCGGAAAATTCGCCCTGACGGTGACGCTCAACCGCTGGATCTTCCCGTACGTTTTTCTCGTCAGCCTGGCGGCCTTCTGCCAGGCGGTCTTGAACTCCAGGCACCGTTTCGCGGTCGCGGCGGCGGCGCCGATCTTCCTGAATATCGCGATGATCCTCGGCGCGACGGTGGTGGCTCCGCATCTGGCGGAACCGACGTACGGTCTGGCCGCGGGCGTGCTCCTCGGAGGCGTTCTGCAGATCGCCGTTCAGGTTCCCCAGCTCGCCAGGCTCCGGGCGGTGGGACGCCCGGCCCTTGGCTGGCGGGATCCGGCCGTGCGTTCGGTCCTCCTGCTGATGACGCCGCGCCTCTTCGCCTACGGCATCAACACGATCAACACCGTCATCTCCACCCGGTTCGCCGCGAGCCTCGGCAACGCGAACGTCTCCCATTTCTATTACGCGAACCGTTTGAAGGAGCTCGTCCTCGGCGGGTTTGCCGTCTCGCTCGCGACGGCGATCCTGCCGCTCCTCTCCCGGCAGGCGCTGTCGGAGGACCGGGGGCCCTTCAAGGACAACCTGGCCTTCGCGCTTCGCCTGCTGGTCTTCGTGACGATCCCCGCGAGCGTCGGGCTGATCGTGTTGAAGACTCCGATCGTGCGCGTCCTGTTCGAAGGCGGCCGGTTCGCCGCGGCGGATACTCACGCCACCGCGGCGGCCCTGGCGACCCTCGCCGCCGGTCTTCTCTTCTACGCGGGGGTGCGCGTCGTGGTCCCGGCCTTCTACGCCCTGAAGGACACGAGGATGCCGGTCTTCGCCGCGCTGGCGGACTGCGCGACGTTCATCCTTCTCTGCCTCCTCCTGACACGGCCGATGGGATTGGCCGGCATCGGTCTCGCGGCTTCGGCGGCCGCGGGAGTCAACCTCGGGTTTCTGCTCCTGATTCTGCGCCTGCGCGAGGGCCGGCTGCACGGCAAGGAAATCCTCGTCTCGCTCTCCCGCGTCGCCGTCGCGTCTGCCGTCATGGGCGTCGCGCTCGCCGCGGCCAGCCGCTGGCTCGCTCTGGAAAGCGCCCGGGGCTGGACCGGGGCGATCCTGGTCGTCGGCGTGATCCTCGGCGGAGTGGGAATCTACTGGGCGGCGGCATTTCTGGCCGGGGCGCCCGAGCCGTCCGAGCTCCGGGCGGTCGCGCTCCGGCGGCGCGCATGAAGCTCGTCATTCAGCGCGTGTCGAGCGCGCGGGTCCGCGTGGCCGGAGAAACAGTCGGTCGGATCGGCCGTGGCCTTCTCGTCTTCGTGGGAGCCGAGAAAGGGGACGGCGCGCTTGCAAGCCGAAGAGGCCGCGCGCAAGGTCGCGGGGCTCCGCGTCTTCGAGGACGCGGCGGGCAAGATGAACCTGGGACTGCCGGACGTCGAAGGAGGCGTGCTTGCCGTTTCCCAGTTCACGCTGTCGGCGGATCTGTCGCGCGGCCGGCGCCCCGGCTTCGAGCGAGCGCTGCCGTCGGGAGAGGCCCGGCCTCTCTACGACCACTTCTGCCGGACGCTCGAGCTGCTCGGCGTCCCGCTCGCGACCGGCGTCTTCGGCGCGATGATGGAAGTGGAGCTCGTCAACGACGGCCCGGCCACCTTCCTCCTCGACGTGCCGCCGGGAGAGGAAGGATGAGTTCGGGTTCCAGGTTCCAGGTTTCAGGTCGGTGCCAGTCCTGAAACTTGAAACCTGAATCATGGAACCTCTCTTACGTGATGGTGATCGGGACGAGGGAGAAGCAGAGGAGAAACACGCCGAGACAGGCGAGCGCGAGGAGGGTTCGGCCGTAGTCCAGGGGCTCATCGTCGTCTTCGACGGGAGGATGGCGGATTCCAACGAGAAGTGCCGTAACCAGAGCGAAGACCGTCCAGGTCATGCCGCGGAAGGCGCTCGCGGCGGCCAGCCCGATGACGATCAGTGAGACAAGAGGCTGGCGGCGGCCGGCCGCCGCGCGCAGCACGTGCCCGCCATCGAGCTGTCCGATGGGCAGGAGATTCAGGGCCGTGACGAGCAGGCCGAACCACGCCGCCATGAAAACCGGATGCTCGTGCACCCGGAGGCTGGTGTACATGCCGGAACCGGTCCACTTCTGCGCCAGGCGGACCATCAGGGGGTAGTCGAAGAGGACGGTCCCGCTCTCCGGAGATGCCGTGATCGGTGTTGCGCGCGTGACCCCGTAGAAGAGAAAGGGGAGCGCGACGAGGAACCCGGTCAACGGGCCCGCCGCTCCCACGTCGATCAGCTCTCGCTTGCGGCGGATCGGCTCCTTGATCCGGATCAGCGCTCCGAAAGTGCCGATCAGATTCAGAAAGGGGGAGGGAATGAAGTAGGGGAGCGTGGCGGCCAATCCGTAACGGCGGCACATCACGTAGTGCCCGAGTTCGTGCATCCCGAGGATGAGCAGGAGCGGGACCGAGAAGGGAAGGCCGTCGGAGAAGGTTCCCTTTCCGAGCATTCCCCCTCCGTCGGAGAACGTCCCTCCCGCGATCGTCGTCGTGAAGAAGGTGGCCGCCAGGAGCGCCAGATGGAAGAGGGGATGTTCCACGAACCGGAATCGCCGCGGGCTCCACCGGGGCGGCGGGTGCGGCGGGAGAGGGCCTTGACTCCACCCGTTCTCCATGACGGGGGAGTTATCTCACGACTCCGGACCGCGTTCGAACCGGATTCGGGGCGCGATCGGGTCTTCTTATTCCCTCTCGCCGTCGGGGAGAAGGAACCGCGAGAGCGCCTTCGCCGTCGTCTCGGCCGCATCGGCCAGGATGGCGTAATCCTCCTCGGGCATGGGCTCCCCCAGCCGGTCCGCGTACAGGATTCCGGCGACGCCGTCGAGGACGCGGATGGGAAACACGGCGCACGCGGGAGCTTCTCTGTCGAGCATCCCTCGCAGCGCGAGGGAGAGGCGTTCACTCCTGAGCGGGCCGAAGTGCGGAACGCCGGAGCGCGCCACTTCCGGCACCACGGTCTTCTCCGCGGTCGGGACTCGGATCGCGGCGGCGATCTCCGGAGTCAGACCCGGACCTCGTCCCGTCCAACAGCTGATCGCGGACTTGCCGACGCCGAGCACGAGCACGCGAGGGAACCCCGCGAGCAGCCTGTCCACGACGTCCACGGCGATCCGCGCTCGATTGCGCGCCTCTCCAGGCTCTTCGAGCGGAGCCGCCCGCGGGCGCGGCCTCTCCGGTTTCGGCGTGGGCGCGGGAGGCGCCGCCGGCGCGGGGGAAACTCGAGGTGACGCGGGCGGAGGCTGGGGCCCGGCGACCCCGGGTTCCGCGCGTCTCTCCGAGATTGCGACCGCCGCAGACGCGGTGGCGCTCGGTGCCGCGCTCGAGCCCGACACGGCCGAGACGGCCGGGACGGCGAGAGTTCCGCGCTGCCGGACGGGCGCTGGAGCGATTTTGCTGCGATCGAACTTCTGGACGACCTCGCGAAAGAGAGGCGGGACCGGGCGTCCGTAGAAACGGTGGTACGCGAGAACAAGAGCGGCCTCGGTCGCGACGCCCGGGATCAGGCGCTTGCGGGAAATACTGGAGACCTCGTCAACCGCCGCGAGATCGGAAGGGTTGCGGAAGGCGACTCGAAGCCCCGAACCGTCGATCGCGTAGGGGAACGCTCCCAGTCGTACGGCGAAGGCGGCGGTGAAAGTCCTCAAGGCCTCGGGACTTGCTTTCGAAAGCTCCGCCCAGGTTACGGGAGGACAGTGATGCAACTTCGAGAGCGCCGCGAGCAGCGTCTCTTCCGCGAGCAGGTCCCAGCTGAACAGGATGCTGCCGAGCCGGAACGTCTGACTGGTGGCGCGCTGGTATCCCAGGGCACGGGCGAGCGCGGCCTCGCGAGACCGCGCCCTGCGCGACCAGGATCTGTCCGATCTGACGTCTGTCCATATCTGCTCCTCCCCGATTCAGGCCAGGTCGCGCAAGTCCTTGCCGGGCTTGAACCGGATCGTGTTGCCGGGAGGGATCGTGACCTCAACGCCGGTCTTCGGGTTGCGGCCGATGCCGCGCTTGCGGCGCTTGACCTGGAAAACACCGAAACCTCGAAGCTCGATCCGATCTCCCGCGCCGAGCGCCGAACGCATCGACTCAATGACCGTCTCCACGGCCGTGGCGGCCTTCGCGCGAGGTATCGCGGCAAGATCGACAACGAGGTCGACGATGTCGGCTTTGATCATTTCCCCTCCGGGTCGGTTGAGAATCATTATATCTCTTCCTTCTTCAATCGGATAGCGTTCGCAAGGGCTACCGACGCGGCATCGCAGAGCCCGCGGACATAGGCGAGATCCGAAGCGGAAAAAGAGCCGGGGGAGGGAGAGGAAACGTAGAGAAATGCAACAGGCTTTTCCCCCAGGAAAACGGGCTGGACGAGACATTCGCCCGGCCAGTCTCCCAGGGCGGCCACCAACCGATCGTGACATCGAAGCGATGGCAGCGGACCCAGATAAAAGTCTCGTGAGAGCCGCGCGTTCAGGAAAACCGAGGGCTCCGTCCAGGACACCGAAAAGGACCGAAAAGCCGCCGGGTCGGCGTCCTTTCCGGCGGCGGCCCAGCCTGTCACTCCGTCGGAGCGCGAAGAAAGGATGGCTGCGCCGGGAAAACGTGGGACAAGAGCCGCCAGGACGGCACCGGCAATCGTGTCGCGCTCGGTGGCTGCGAGAATCCGATCGAAATCGGCATCGGAAGGGCTCAAAGAAGACCCTTGCAACGGCTCTTCCGACCGAGTATCGGGGACTACTGGCTCAAGGGCCTCGCTCTCGCGGACGGGCGCTGCGGAAGGGCTTGGATTCACGGGTTTCCGACGAGATCGGGCGCCGGTCGTATCCTCCCAGGGGATGATCTCTGGCTCCCCCAGGCGCTCCGGCTCGGGAGGAGAAGCGAGAAACGGGGACCAGGCCGTCGGAGGAGAATCCAAACCCCTTCCGGTCTCCGGGGCCCGTCCCGGAAGGTCCGAGGAGACGGGAAACTCGCGGATCGGCGTTGGAGCCGACGGCTCCGTTAGAGCCGGAGACGGCCCGGTCACGGCGGGGATCGCCGCCGTCTCCGCGAACAGGCCGGAGGGAGGCGGCGGGGCGGACGGTCCAGGCGCCGCCGTCTTCGGCACACGCGAGAGCCTCTCCGCAAGAATCGCGTAGCGGGGCGCCCGAACCTTCCCGTAGTGCTTCTCGAGGGCCTGGTAGATCCGGACCTCCGGCGCCACGCCCACGAAGACTTTCCGGCCGGTGACGAAGACGAGCTCGTCCAGGGTCCCAAGGTCGTTCGGATCGCGCAGCGCCATCTTGACGTAGCCTTCGCCGCACTCGTACGGGATCGCGTTGTGCTTGAGAGCGAACCGCGGCGGAAGAACGGCGAGCGTTTCCGGCGGCAGCGCGGAGAGAGTATTCCAGGAGACGTATCCGCAGCCATGCTGGAGAGCGAGCGTCTTGCCGAGATCGTCCTCGCCGAGGGCTGTCCGCTCGAGCAGAAGGGTACCGATCCGTCCACCGGCGAGGTGCTGAACTTCGAGTGTCCGGGAGAGTTGCGCGTCCGTGACGAGATTCGCCCGGACGAGGAGATGTCCGATTCGCGTTTTCAAACCGGGAGAGATTATCGCGCAGTCGGAGGCGTCGCGTTTCCCGGCTGTGACACCTGCGATCGCTCACGCGGTCAGGAACAAGCGGAGCGGCGGCGGGGTTGTCTTCGAAGGAGGAGGGCCCGGAACGCCCCGGGGCGTTCCGGCATGCTACATTGCGAAACGTGAGAACTCGCTTTCTGGCCGTTCTGCTGGCCGTGTCGTTCGTTCCGGCCGCCCTGGCCTCGGACCCGACGCTGGAGGCGCGGAAGGTCTACCTTCGCGCGCGCGCCGCCGTGGGAGACGGGAGATACCGCGAAGCCCTCGATCTCTACCGGCGAGTCATCGAACAGCTCCCGGAGGACGCGGTCGTGCGTTTCGAGTACGCCCAGCTGCTGCGGGACTTGAACGTCGCCGACGAGGCCGCGAAGCAGGCCCGCGAGGCGGTGCGCCTCGATCCGTCCCTTTCCGAGGCACGCCGGCTGCTCGGGTCCATAGAACTGTCCGGCGCCGGCTCCGACCCCGTTCGCCTCGACAGGGCGATCGAGGAATTGAGACAGGCGCACAAGCTCGCGCCCGACGACGCGGCGACGACTGCGTCGCTGGCGAGGGCCCTTCTGGCGCGCGGGCGCCCGGCCGAAGCGTCGGCTCTCCTGGACGAGCTCCCCGAGGGACGCAGTCATCCCGGCCTGATGCGGCTGACGGCCGAAGCGCGCGGAAAGAGCGGCCGGTTCCGCGAGGCGGAAGCGACCTATCGAGAGTTGCTCGAGATGGACCCGGGCGACCGGGAAGCTCAGGCGGCCCTCGTGGATCTGTACGAAGACCAGGACCGGCTCGATGACGCCATTGCCCTGCTGCAGGAGATGGAGAAACGGGATCCGGAGAACGCCGCCATCGGAGAGAGGATCACGCTCGATTTCGCCCGAGCCGGACGCTTCGGCGAGGCCGAGAAGCGCGCGAGGGACCAGGCCGCCCGGCGACCGGAGAACCGCTCGATCCGGCGCCTTCTCGCCTCCGTTCTCTTCGAGAAGGCGGACGTCGCCGGAGGCGAGAAGATCCTGCAGGATCTCGTCAAGAGCGACCCGGAGGACGACGCCGCCCGGCGGGCTCTCGCGGGAGAGCTGCTGCGGGAGCGGCGCTTCGCGCAAGCCCGCCCGCTTCTGGAAGAGTCCCTGCGCCGCGCGGGAACGGACCCCAAGAACGCCACGGAGCGGCAGTGGGCGGAGGTCGAGCTCGCCTATCTCTTCTATCTTCAGAAAGACTACGCGTCCGCCAGGAAAGTGCTCGAGCCTGTGGCCGCTTCGGGATCGGCTGTCAATCCCCGTGCCGTGCGCATCCTTCTCATGATTGCGCGGGACACCGAGGACTTCGCCTATGGCCTCGCGCGGGCCAGGGCCGCCGCGGCCGCGGACAAGGAGAACGCCGATTGGATCGGGGCGGTCGCCGAGTTCCAGTTCCGATCCGGGGACCGCCGGCCGGCGGTGGAAGCCCTGGATCGTCTGGGGGCCTCGAGGGAGGTAGAGCGCGCTCTCATCCCGGCGGACGTGTACGCCCGCTTGAAGGAATATGCGTCGGCCGTGCGCTTGGCGCGCGATGCCGTCGCGCGGTTCCCGGAGAGCGCCGAGGCGCTCTTCCGGCTCGGATCGAGTCTGGAACGGGCGGGAGACTTCGCGGAAGCGGAGAAGGTTTTTTCCAGACTCCTGGAGATGAGGCCCAACGACTCCGCGGCCCAGAACTACCTCGGCTACATGTGGGCCGATCGCAGCGAGAATCTGGAGAAGGCCCACGTGCTGCTCGAGAAGGCCGTGGGTCGCGAGCCCCGCAACGGTGCCTATCTTGACTCGCTCGGTTGGGTCTATTTCCGGATGGGGAAGCTCGAGGCGGCGCAGGTGAACCTGCTCGAAGCCCATCGCCGGGAGCCCGACGACCCGACGATCGAGGAACACCTGGGAGATCTCTCCGAGCGGCAGGGAAACGTCACGCGGGCCGTGACACATTGGGAGCGTGCGCTGACACTCAAGCCCGAGGAGCCGGACAAAGTGCGCAAGAAGCTCGCGCGGTATGCGTCTCGGACCACCGGCGTGCACTGACTCCGGGGATCGGCAGATCCGTAGCTGGTGATTGGTGATAGCCGCGAAGCGCCGCTCCCTCAATCCAGAATCCAGAATCCAAAATCGAAAATCCGTTCTCTGTGTCCTCCTGCTCGTCGCGCTGATGCCCGCCTGCGCCGGACGCCGCCCCCCGGTGTACGCGCCGGCGGCGAGGGAAGACGCCGAGCGCGCGATCGCAGCCTGGAGAGAGTCCGTCTCCAGAGCGGATTCCCGCGGGCCCGCTCGTCTTCTCTACGAGGCCCGTGTCTCGCAGGGTCCCTTTCGGATGACGGGCACGCTGGCCGTCCGGGAGGGGCCGCGCACGGTCGACGCGACCCTGGCGGGGCCGTTTGGAGACTCCGTCGCCCGGTACGGGGAAGGCGCTCTCCGGGGAAAAAGCATCCAGCCGATCGCGATCGAAGCGGATCAATTGCGGTGGCTTCTCGCCGGGGCCTGGAAGGGTTCCACGACTCCCGAGGTGGCCGGCGTGGATGGACAGGACGCGCTTCTGCGCTGGAGCGGGCGACAGGAAGTCGAGGGAGTGATCGACGTTCCCCGAGCGCGCTTCAAGTCCCTGCGGATCAAGCGCTCCGAGGGAGCGATGGCCGCGACCTACACCGGCGAGGCCTCCTCCTGGCCGCAGAGGATCGATCTCGAGGATCTCAAGAGCGGCAACACGCTCCGGCTCGTCCTCATCGCGACCGAACCCGTCAATGAGTAGTCGAGCGCCGAGGGTCGGGCCTTGAACCCTGGACTCTCGACTTGACATGGTCCTCAGCGCGGAGGCCCCGGCCAAGATCAACCGCGAGCTGCGCGTGGGGCCGCGGCGGCCGGACGGTTTTCACGAGATCCTGTCGCGCCTCTGTTCCATCGACTTCTCGGACCGTCTCGAGGTGGAGGAGTCCGATCGTCTCGACCTTTCCTGCTCGGGGATTCCGGTTCCCTGCGACGAAACGAACCTCGTCGCGCGCGCGGCGCGAGCGCTCGCGGATCGGATCGGCATCGCGCCCCGACGCCCGGATCCGATTGGAGAAGAGGGTCCCGGCGGGGGCGGGACTCGGCGGCGGAAGCGCGGACGCCGCGGTGACGCTCCTTCTGCTGTCGAGGCTCTGGAGCTCCGCGCTTGCGGCGAGAAGAGCTTTCCGAAGTCGCGGCCCGGCTCGGCAGCGATGTCCCGTTCTTCCTGCACGGGGGAGAGGCCGACGTGGCGGGCCGGGGCGAACGCGTGACACCGCTCGAGGATTCGCCGCCGGTGCAGCTCTTCCTCTGGATTCCTCCCTTCTCCGTCTCGACGGCGAGGGTTTACGCGGCCTACGACAGGAGCGGGACGGCGGCCGGCCTTCCCGACGCCCTGGAGATCGAAACGACCCGGAATTTCCTCGGCCCCAATGACTTGGCATCCGCCGTGCTTGAAACAGAGAGGCAGATGGAGGATTACCTGCGACTCGCCCGGCAGGTGGCTCCGGAGTCCGGAATAACCGGTTCCGGCGCTGCCCTGCTCCTCTGCGGGCTGGACCCTGAAGGGGAGAGACGGCTGGCGCAGGCTCATCCCGAGGCAACATTGCGGCGAGTCCGGACTCTGAGTCGCGAAGAGTACCGACGCCGGACATCCGATTGAGGAGGCTCGAATGGAGATCACCCAGGTCAAGGTTTTTCCGGTCGAGGAGGAGAAGCTCAAGGCTTACGTTTCGATCGTCCTGGACGAGTGCTTCCTGGTGTCCGACCTCAAGGTCATCCATGGCCCGAACGGACTCTTCATCTCGATGCCCTCGAAGCGGAAGAAGAACGGGGAGTTCAAGGACATCGCTCATCCCTTGAACCGCGAGACCCGGGAACAGATGGAGAAGCGGATCCTGGAAGAGTACGAACGCACGCGGGCGCAGATGCTCGCCGCTCCTCCCAAGCCCGCCGCGCCGCCCGAGCCCGCCGCGCCGCCCTCCGAAGTCGCCTGATCCGAGTCCCGGCGACGGTTCCTTTCCTGCTCCGGTCGCGGCGCGAGGAGTCTCCCGAGTAACCGAAGGGAGGAGCCTCGCGCCGCGGGAGCGAAGCCCCGGAGCGAGATCACGCCGTGAGGCGTAGATCTCGCGGAGCGGGCGAAGCGACGGTCTGGCTGGGGCGGGAGGACTCGAACCTCCAGATGCCGGCTCCAAAGGCCGGTGCCTTACCAGTTTGGCGACGCCCCAAACGACTCGATTGTAGCTCCCCTTGTTCGCCTGTCGCGGCCCTCCGCATCCGTGCCGACGCGATCCGATAGAATCCCGCTCGCTTGACGGCAAACTTCTCCTACGGGGAACTCAAGATCTTTTCGGGGCGGGCGCACCCCGCGCTCGCTCAGGAGATCTGCGAGTACCTGGGAATTCCTCTCGGGGAGCTCACGCTCTACAACTTCTCCGACGGCGAGAACTACTGCCAGATCGACGAGAACGTGCGCGGGGCGGATGTCTTCGTCGTCCAGCCGACGTGCAGCCCGGTCAACGACCACGTCATGGAGCTCCTGATCCTGCTCGACGCGTTCCGGCGCTCCTCGGCCTCGCGCATCACCGCCGTCATGCCGTACTTCGGCTATGCGCGACAGGACAAGAAGGACAAGCCGAGGGTTCCCATCGCCGCCAAGCTGATGGCGGACCTGCTCACGGCGTCGGGCGCGGACCGGATCCTGACGATGGATCTTCACACGGCGCAGATCCAGGGCTTCTTCAACATCCCGGTGGACCACCTCTTCGCGGCGCCGGTCCTGCTCGACGCGATCCGCGAAATGAGCCTGGACGACCTCGTCATCGTCTCGCCCGACGTGGGCGGGGTCGCCCGCGCGCGGGCGATCGCCAAGCGGCTCGGGGCCTCGCTCGCCATCATCGACAAACGCCGCACCGGCAAGAACGAGACCGAGGTCTTGAACGTCATCGGCGAGGTCGAAGGGAGAAACGTCCTGATCCTGGATGACATCATCGACACGGCCGGCACTCTCGTCCAGGCCGAGGAGGCCCTGCGCGGCCAGGGGGCCCGCAAGACCTTCGCCGCGGCCGTCCACCCCGTTCTTTCCGGCCCGGCCCTCGAGCGGATCGAGGCCTCCGGGATCGAGTGCCTCCTCGTGACGAACACGATCCCCCTGGACGCCGCCCTCGCGCGTTGCTCGAAGATCCGGTCCTTCACGATCGCACCCCTGCTGGGGGAGGCCATCCAGCGCATCCACCAGGGGACTTCCGTTTCCTCCCTTTTCGTGTAGAATCCCCCGTTCTGCGTCCGCCCTCGCTCGCACGGAGCCGGGGCAGGCCGCTCGGGGAACAACAGCATGAAAACGATCGAGTTGAACGTCGAGAAACGCTCGACGATCGGCAAGAACGAGGCCCGGCGCGACCGGGCGAAGGGGAAGATCCCGGCCGTCGTGTACGGGATCAAGAAGCCCACGGTCCCGATCAGCGTGGACAGGAAGGCCTTGACGGACGCCTTCCGGGGGGGCGGGGGAGAGAACGCGATCTTCCTGCTGAAGCTCGCCGGAACAGAACAGGCCCGGCACGTCATGATCAAGCAGCTGCAGCAGGACCCCGTGTCCCGCAAGCCGCTGCACATCGACTTCCTGCGGATCGAGATGACTTCGAAGATCCGGGTCAAGGTCTCCATCGAGATCATCGGGGTGGCGGTCGGGGTCAAGACCGAGGGCGGCATCCTCGACACCGTCACGCGCGAGGTCGAGGTCGAGTGCCTGCCCGGGAACATCCCCAAGCACATGCCCGTGGACGTCACCGCGCTCACGATCGGCGACGCCCTGCGTGTCTCCCAGCTCGTCGCCCCCGAGGGTGTCACGATCGTGGACGACCCGGAAAAGGTCGTCGTGCACGTCACGCACCCGACGGCGGAGAAGGAGCCGGAGGTCGCGGCGGCCGAGGCGGCCCCCGAGATCACCGAGCCCGAAGTCCTGAAGAAGGGGAAGGCCGCGACCGAGGAGGAGGGAGAGGAGAAGGAAAAGGAGAAGGAGAAGGAGAAGTAGAGCCTGCGCGCCATCGTCGGTCTCGGAAACCCCGGGGACCGCTACGAGAACACACGCCACAACGCGGGGTTCCGCGTGGTGGAACGGTTGGCGTCGCAGGAAGGCATCAAGCTCCGCTCGCGGGAATCGCTCTCGCGCGTGGGGCGGGGGACGATCGGGGGCGTCCGGGTTCTCCTCGCTCTTCCTCAGACCCTGATGAACGCCTCGGGCGAGGCGGTCAACGCTCTTTGCAAGTCCAATGGCATCGACCCGAAAGACGTCTGCGTCGTCTTCGACGAAGTCGCGCTTCCGGTCGGGACCCTGCGGCTGCGCGCGCGGGGCTCCGCCGGAGGTCACAACGGGATGGCCTCGGTGATCTCGAGTCTGGGCACGACCGGGATCCCGCGGCTGCGGCTGGGCGTCCGCGGGGAGCGCTACTCGCGCCGCCGCGACCTGGCGGATTACGTTCTCGAGCCCTTCGCGAAGGAGGACCGGGAGCCGTTCGAGCAGGCCGTGGAGCGGGCCGTCGAGGTTCTTCACGTCTGGCTTTCCGACGGGATCGATGCCGCGATGAAACGCGCGAATACGAAACCTTCCTCTCCGGAGTCAGCCTCGAGTCCGGATTGAAATCCACGAGGAGGAAACAATGAGGCTTTACGACATCGTCGTCCTGGTCACCCCCGATTTGAACGAAGAGGACGCCGTCAAGGTGACGGCGGACCACCGCAAGATCCTCGCCGACGGCGGCGCCACGTTCGTCAAGGACGAGTCGTGGGGGCGCCGGCGTCTCGCCTTCCCGATCCAGCGCAAGCGCGAGGCCTACTATCACCATTTTCAGGTCTCGGCGGAGCCCGCCCTGATCGCGGAGACGGAGCGGCGGTTGAGACTCTCCGACCAGGTGTTGCGCCACCTGGCCGTCCGCGCCGACGAGGAGCAGAAGCGTTCGGTCAAGATGGCGGAGCGGATCCGCAAGAAGACGGCGAAGAGGCCCCCGCGTCCCGCGCCCGCCCTGGCGGCGGCCGCGGCGCCGCCGGCCGAGGCCGGAGAGCCGGAAAGGAGTGAGTCATGAGAAGCGTACCGACCCGTTCCGCGGGTGGGCGCGGGTCCTCGCGCGACCGCGAGGGGAAGCCGACGACCCGAAAGAAATTCTTCGTCCGGCGCCGGAAGGTCTGCAAGTTCTGCGCTGAGAAGCTCGAGTACGTGGACTGGAAGGACGTCAAGCTGCTCCAGTCGTTCATTCCCGAGCGCGGCAAGATCCTGCCGCGCCGCATCTCCGGGACTTGCGCGCTTCACCAGCGCAAGCTCCAGACAGCGATCAAGCGGGCGCGATCGATCGCTCTTCTGCCGTACGCGACCGACTGACGAATCGCGGGGGCATGAGCAGCAAGCCGTGAACCGGAACCGGGGTGTCCCCGGCTGCCGGTCGGTCAACGGCTGAAGAGGCCCCCTGATGAGCTCCGAAATCCCACCCGGCGAGGAAGGCGCTCCTGCAGGGGTCCGCGCGACGGCGTTTCGGGAAATCCTCGTGGCGGGGACCGTGACGGCTCTGCTCTTTGGGGCGTTCCTGGCCCTGCCGATCGTAGGAGCGCTGGCGCTCCCTCTTCTGCCCGTCCCCTCGGTCCGGCTGACGTTTCGTCGGGGAGGCGGAGCAGGCCTCTCTGCCGTTCTCCTGTCTTCGAGCCTCCTGCTCGGCATGGGATTGGCGACCGGCGGGGCGGCTGCGGCCTTCGGCGTCGTCCTCTTCGCGGCGGTCGCTGCGGCTCTTCCCGTCCTGTTCGCGGCCGGTGTCCGCCGCGGCGCGGAACCCTCGCGCGCGTATCTCGGCGCTCTGCGCCGCGGGCTTCCTCCTGCTCACGGCCGGCATGGGCATTCGTTCGCTCGCGGGGGGACGGACGATGCGGCAGGAGATCTCGGCCGCGTTCGACGAAATGGCCCCCGCGGCCGTCCAGTCGTACACGAAGGGAGGTATGGACCCCGAAGCGGTTGCCAGGCTCAAGGCGACTCTCTCCGCCGCCCGCGACTTCTCGACAAAGTACTGGGTGGGCCTGCTGGGAGTCTCCTGGATCCTCTCCTCGGCGATCGGCTTCTATGCGGGAGCCCGGCTGGCCCGTCCGGAGCCTCCGGCTGAAAGGACCAGATTCGACAGTCTTTCCGTTCCGCCGGCCGTCGTCCTGCTTTTCGTCGCGGCGGGAGCGGGCGCCGTCCTCTCCCCGGATCCGATCCGGGAGATCGCCGGGAACTCTCTCCTGCCGCTCTCGGCCTTGTATTTCCTGGCCGGCCTCTCTATCATCTGCCACTTCGCCCGGAAGTGGTTCCGGGCAAGGATTCTCCGCGTCGGCCTGTACGGCCTGGCTCTCTACTTCCCGATCAACGTCGGGGTGGGGCTTCTCGGCCTGTTCGACTGGTACGCGGACTTTCGCCATCGAGGCGAGAAAGCGTAGAGACATCATGAAAGTCATTCTGGCCGACGATGTTCGCGGGTTGGGACACCGGGGGGACACCGTCACGGTCAAGCCCGGTTATGCCCGCAACTATCTCTTCCCGCAGGGTTTCGCTTACGAGGCCACGCAGGCGAACGTGCGCCGGCTGGGGGAAGAGAAGAAGAAATACGACGAGAAGACGCTCCACGAGAAAGTCGGCGCGGAGGCGGTCGCCAAGCAGATCGAAGGGATGACGGTCGTGATCTCCAAAAAGGCCGGAGAAGGAGACACCCTCTACGGTTCCGTGACGCCTTCAGAGATCGCCGATGCCCTGGCCGGGCGGGGGATTCAGGTGGACCGCCGCCGAATCGAGCTTGCCGAGCCGATCAAGCGCCTGGGCGAACACCGGGTCCACGTCCGCCTCCACCGCGACGTCACCACCGAGCTCGTTGTCGACGTCCAGCCCATCGCACCGGTCACGGTGTAGGACAGATTCCGGCTCTGGTTCCTTGTCATCCCGAGGAGCGGAAGCGACGAGGGATCTGCTCGGCTGACGCGGGAGAGGACCAGGGCAGATCCTTCGCTTCGCTCAGGATGACGACGTGGGGCCCTTGATCAGTTCGGTCTGGCCGCGGGAGGAGGAGTTGCCGGCGGCGATGCCGGCTCCGCCTCTTCGGCGTCCTCGTTCTTCTCTCCCTTCTTCGGGAGATAGAAGGATTTCTGGAGAGACCAGGGGAGTCTCGTGATCTCCTCCCAGCGCGTGTTCCATTCTTCGGTCGGTTGTGAACCGGACACGAAGGCTTCCAGGATGGGCTTCGGGCTCGACGAAGTCGCTTTCAACCCCGTCTCGTAGTCCACGGCGGTGAAGACGACGTTGGGAGGAGCGTCGAAATCGGCCTTCGGGTCGATTCTCCCTTTCTCCTTCATCTTCTCCAGGATGCGCATCCAGACCGGAAGGGCGACCTTCGCCCCTTCCATGCCTTCGCCGATGCTGACGGTCTTCATGTCGTTGCCGATCCAGACGCCGACGGTGTAGCGGGGCGTCATCCCGACGAACCACGCGTCGGTGAAGTCGCTCGTGGTGCCGGTCTTTCCCGCGATGTTCAGCTGCAGCTTCGCGGCGGCCGCTCCGGTGCCCCGCTGGGTGACCCCCTTGAGCATCTGGAGGAGCTGGAAACACGCCTGGGGGCTCGCGACCTCGCGCGCGTCCGGGTGCGTCTTTTCGAGGAGGTCGCCGTTGGCATCCGTGATGCGCTCGAAGGCGTACGGCGTAAAGGCGAGTCCCTGATTCGCGAAGACGGAATAGGCGGCGGTGAGCTCCTCGAGCGTCACTTCGAACGCGCCCAGCGCGAGGGAGGGGTAGGCCTGGAGCTTCTCGTGGATCCCCAGACGCTGCGCCGCCTCGATGACGTGAGACAGGCCGACGAGCTGCGCCAGGCGCACGGTCGGGACGTTGATGGAGTGTTCCAGCGCCACGCGCAACGTGACGATCCCGCGGAATTTCTTGTCGTAATTGCCCGGGCGATAGGGGGGCTGCCGCGGGTCGATGACGATCGCGATCGGACCGTCGAAGATCGTGTCGGACGGCGTGTAGCCGGCTTCCAGAGCGGCCAGGTAGACGAACGGCTTGAACGTCGAGCCGGCCTGGCGAAGGGCCTGGACCGACCGGTTGAACTTCGACTGCGTCCAGTCGTACCCGCCCACCATGGCCCGGATCGCGCCGCTCGAGTTCTCGAGGATCAGGACGGAGCCCTGCTCTCTCGGCTCCTCCTCCAGGAGCAGCGCGCCGCCGTCCTTCCCCTTCTGCAGAGTGACGGTCACCAGATCCCCGGCCTTGAGAATCCGGTTGGCCTGCGTGGCCCCTGTCCAGGAGAAGCCCGACGCCCGGAGAGAGAAGGTCTTCGCCGCGATCTTGACTTCCGCGGACGCCGGAGAGACATCCATCACGACGCCGCGCGTGGTGTCCCCCTCGGCGAGGCGCGCGGTCTCCCACGACGGGTCGACGTAGGCGGCCAGGTCCGAATACCCCTCGGCGCGCAGGTTGCGAGGCCGGTGGAACCCGTGACGCCGCGCCAGCCGCCGGAGCCCCCAGCCCAGCGCCTCCTCGGAGAAGGCCTGGAGCTCCGGGTCGAGCGTCGAGTCCACGCGCAGGCCGCGGCGGTAGAGGTCCTTCTCCCCGTACGTCTTCTCCAGATACTGCCGGATCTCCTCGCAGAAATAGGGAGCGACGACCGTCTCCTTGAGCGAAGGAGCCGAGGGGAGCGGCTCCGCGTCGGCGGCCTCCCGCTGCGCCTCGGTGATGTAGCCCTCGGCGCGCATCCGGCGCAGGGCCGTCGCGCGGCGGCTCCGGGCGAGCGCGGCGTTGCGGAAGGGGGACTGGTCCTCCGGGCGCTGGACGATCCCCGCCAGCAGCGCGGCCTCGGCGAGGCTGACGTTCTTCAGGCTCTTGCCGAAGTAGTAGCGGGAAGCCGCCTCGAATCCGTAGTTGCCGTGCCCCAGGTAGATCTCGTTGGCGTACATCGTCAGGATCTGTTCCTTCGAATAGCGGCGCTCGATCTCGAAGGAGACGAAGAGCCTCGTTGATCTTCCGCGAGATCGTCTTGCGCGGCGACAGAAAGATCGCGCGCGCGAGCTGCTGCGTGAGCGTGGAGCCCCCCTGGGCGTAGCGCTGGCGCCGGACATCGGAGACGACGGCCGAGACCGTGCGGACCAGATCCACGCCGCCATGGCGATAGAAGTTCTTGTCCTCGGTCGCGACGATCGCGTTGCGGACCACGCGCGGGGATCTCGGCGCGCGAGATCAGGATGCGCCGCTCGATGGCGTAGCGCGCGATCGTCGAGCCATCGTTGGCCCGGATCTCCGTGATGATGTCGGGCCGGTAGGTCTCCAGCTCCGAGACCCGCGGTACGCGAACCAGGCCCGTGGCCGCCGAGCCCGCGAGGCCGCCGAGGACCGCCGCCACGAGAAGCGGTATCAGGATGAAGAGCGCGCGGCGTGTCACGCTCCGATTGTACGCGCCCGCCGCCGAGAGGGGTTTCAGGTTCCAGGTTTTCAGGAGCCCCTTGAAACTTGAAACCGGAAACCCGGGACCATTCCGTATGCTATAAGCCGTTTCTCTGTGAGTGCCCCGATCCCGCCGGACGCCCCGGCTCCGATCGAACCGGCGGCGGGCGGCCGCGGCTGGGGAAAGAAAGTCCTCATCGGCTGCGGCGTCGTCGCCCTGATTGTGGCAGCGTGCCTGCTCGGTCTCATCCTGTACTTGCGGCAACACCCGGAGGCGGCCACCGACTTCGTGATGAAGCAGGTCGATACGCATCTCGCGGCGGACGTCACACGCGAGGAGAAGGACGACCTCCACGCGGCGTACGCCGAGTTCCGCGCGGCACTGAAGGATCACCGCGTGCCGCGGGAGCCGCTCGAAGGGATGCGGGCGCGGCTGACGACGAGCGGCTCGCAAAACGAGATCACACGAGAGCAGGTGCGGGATTTGACGGCGCTCTTCCGCCAGGCCGCCGGCTCCCCGCCAACGCCCGGAGCCTCCGCGGCCCCTTCTCCCCGTCCTTCCCCGTGAGCCCGCGTCCCGGACCCAAAGAAAAGCCGGCTCGGCTCTCCCCGGTCTCCAAGCCCCTCTCCTACAAGGAGGCTCAATCCGGCGCGGGAGGCCGGTTCCGGCTGCAGACGGAGTTCTCTCCGCAAGGGGACCAGCAGCAGGCCATCGACCGGCTCGTCGAAGGACTGAACGAAGGGCGCCGCGATCAGGTGCTGCTCGGCGTGACCGGGTCGGGCAAGACGTTCACCGTCGCCAAGGTCATCGAGTCCGTCAACCGCCCGACCCTCGTCCTGTCGCACAACAAGACGCTCGCGGCGCAGCTCTACCAGGAGTTCCGCTCCTTCTTCCCGGCCAACGCGGTCGAATACTTCGTGTCGTATTACGACTACTACCAGCCCGAGGCGTACATCCCTCAATCCGACACGTACATCGAGAAGGAGACCTCGAGAAACGAGGAGATCGACAAGCTGCGCCTCGCGGCTTCCAAGGCGCTCTTCGAGAGGCGCGATGTGATCGTCGTGGCGTCGGTCTCCTGTATCTACGGACTCGGGATCCCCCGAGGCGTACTACGACATGCTCGCGTACCTGACGGTCGGCGACCGCTCCGGCATGCCGGCTCTCCTCTCCCAGCTCGTGGAGATGCAGTACGAGAGGACGAATCTCGACCTGGCGCGCGGGAACTTCCGGGTCCGGGGAGACGTCGTCGAGATCCATCCCGCCTATGAAGACATGGCGGTGCGGGTCGAGTACTTCGGGGACGAGATCGAGAAGATCACGCGGACCGATCCTCTGCGGGGGACGGCGCTCGAGCGCCTCGACCGCGTCGCGCTCTATCCCCGCACCTTCTACGCGACTCCGCGCGAGACCCTGGACCGCGCCGCGGGGACGATCCGCCTGGAGCTCGACGAGCGCCTGGCGGAGCTGACGGCCGCGGGGCGCCTGCTGGAGGCGCAGCGGCTCCACCAGCGCACGATGTTCGACCTCGAGATGATCAAGGAGCTCGGTTACTGCAACGGCATCGAGAACTACTCCCGCCACCTCTCGGGGCGCCGGCCGGGAGAGCCGCCGCCCACGCTGATCGATTACTTCCCCGGGGACTTCCTGCTCGTCGTGGACGAGTCGCACGTGACACTGCCGCAGGTGCGGGGGATGTACCACGGCGACCGCTCCCGCAAGCAGATCCTGGTCGAGTACGGCTTCCGGCTCCCTTCGGCGCTGGACAACCGGCCGCTGACCTATCCGGAGTTCGAGGCGCGGTTGAACCAGATCCTCTACGTCAGCGCGACGCCCGCCGCGGAGGAGCTCGCCAAGACCGGCGGGGAAGTCGTCGAGCAAGTGATCCGGCCGACGGGCCTTCTCGACCCGGTCATCGAGGTGCGGCCCGTCAAGGGGCAGGTGGACGACCTGCTCGGCGTCGTCCGGGAAGCCTCCGGGCGCGGGGATCGCGTCCTCGTGACGACGCTGACCAAGCGGATGGCGGAGGAGCTGACGACGTACTTTTCGGAAGTGGGGGTCCGCTGCCGCTATCTGCACTCGGACATCGAAACGCTCGACCGCGTCAACATCCTGACGGACTTCCGCCGGGGCGTCTTCGACTGCCTGATCGGAATCAACCTCCTGCGGGAGGGTCTCGACCTTCCGGAGGTGGCCGTCGTGGCGATCCTGGACGCGGACAAGGAGGGGTTCCTGCGCAGCGAGACCTCGCTCATCCAGACTTCGGGACGGGCCGCGAGGAATCTGCGGGGACGGGTGCTCTTCTACGCCGACGCCGTCACCGATTCGATGCGCCGGGCGATCGAGGAGACCCAACGCCGCCGGAAAATCCAGGAGGCCTACAACCGGGAGCACGGCATCGAGCCTGCCTCGATCGTCAAGCAGATCAACTCTCCTCTCGTGCGCCTTTCCAGCCTCGACTACCACGACGCGCTGATCGCGCCGCCGCCGCCCGACCTGCCCGACAACGAGTCGTTGCGCCGCCGGATCGCGGACCTGGAGAAGGCGATGAAGACCGCCGCGAAGGAGCTCGATTTCGAGCGGGCCGCCCACCTGCGCGATGAGCTGCGGAGCCTGCGCGAGCTCCAGATCTTCCGGTAGTAACGGTCCCGGGTTTCAGGTTTCAAGTTTCAAGGAGCCTCGCCAGGACGTCTCCCGGAACCTGGAACCTGAAATCTGGAACCGCGCGGCCCGCAGGCCGCGCTCAGATCCAGTGACAGGCGCGGGCGAAGCCGGCCACGATGAGGAGGAAGGCGACCGCCGCCACGGTCAGCACCGCCGCGCTCTTCCGTTTGGGGAGAGGCTGGCGGGTGTAGAAGCCCGTCTGCCATCGTTCGATTTCCCTGCCGCACTTGGGACAGACGGAATCGTCGATGCCGACGGCCGTGTAACAGTACGGACATTCCTTCATCGTTGCTCCGGTGCCGGTGATCATATCCAGATTTCAAATCCGGATTCCGGATTTGTGCATCGCGTTACACTGATCGCATGGCTTCACGACGCCAGCCCCCCGAGAATCTTCCGGACTCGCCGGGCGTCTACCTCTTCAAGGGCGCCCGCGGGAGGGTCCTCTACGTGGGGAAGGCCCTGTCTCTGAAGAAGCGCGTCGCGTCCTATTTCTCTCACGACGCCAGGGACTCCAAGACCGAGGCGCTGCTCGACGCCTACAGGGACCTCGAGACGATCGGGACGAACACGCAGCTGGAGGCCCTGCTCCTCGAAAACGCCCTCATCAAGAAGCACCGGCCGAGGTACAACGTGTGCCTGCGGGACGACAAGACGTACCCGTACATCAAGATCACGACGGGGGAACCGTGGCCCCGGGCCCTTGTTACGCGACGCGTGCTGGAGGACGGCCACTCCTATTTCGGGCCGTTCTGGGGGGGGCTCGCTCGTCGGATCATGAGGATGATCACCCGTCACTTCCAGATCCGCACCTGCGCGATCGAGATCGACGGCCGGCTCCCGCGCCCCTGTCTCTACTACGACCTTCACGCCTGTCTGGGGCCCTGCGTCGCGGGCCTGACGACGAAGGCCGCCTACGACGAGGCCGTCGCCGACGTCGTTCTCTTCCTCCAGGGGAAGAGTCACGAGCTGTTGCCGCGGCTCGAAGAAAAGATGCTCTCGGCGTCCGCGCAGGAGAACTTCGAGATGGCCGCGGCCTACCGCGACGCGATCCGGACGGTCGAGGACGTGGCCGAGCGGCAGCTCGTGCAGTCCCTGAAGGGGGAGAGCGTGGATGCCTTCGGTTTCTTCGAGGCCGGCGGCGACGTGTCGGTCTGCGTTCTTGTCGTGCGCGCCGGCGTGCTCCAGGACCGGCGGGAGTTCTTCTTCGAGAAGTCCGAGGAGGTCGAGCCCGCCCCGTTCCTGGAGGCGTTCCTCACGCAGTTCTACGACGCCAACCCTTTTCTTCCCTCCGAGATCCACCTCCCCGTCGAAATTGCGAGCGGCAGGCTCCTGGAGGAATTCCTGCTTTCACGCCGGGGAGCCAGGGTCGCGGTGCGCTCGCCCAAGCGGGGAGCGGCCAGCGAGCGCGTGGAACTGGCGAACACGAACGCGCAGCAGCGCCACCGGGTGCGGTTCCGCCGCGCCGGTGGGGAGAGCCAGCTCGCGCTGGAGCGCCTGGCGCGTGTCCTGAACCTGTCCGTGCCGCCCCGGAGAATCGAAGCCTTCGACATCTCGCACCTGCAGGGGACCGACAGCATCGCCTCGGTCGTCGTGTTCGAGGAGGGGAGGCCCAGGAAATCCGACTACCGGCTCTTCGGGATCGCCTCGCAGAGCCTGCTGGCTCCGGACGATTTTCGGAGCATGGCGGAAGCTGTCGAACGCCGCTATCGCCGCCTCCGAGACGAACGCGGGCAGATGCCGGACCTCGTCGTCGTGGACGGCGGCCGCGGGCAGCTTCAGGCCGCGCTGACCGCCCTGGACCGGGTGGGCATCGATCTGCCGGCCGTCGGACTGGCCAAGCGAGAGGAGGAGATCTGGCTGCCGGACCATCCCGAACCGGTTCGACTCTCCGGCAACGACCCTGCCTTGAAGCTCGTCCAGCGCCTGCGCGACGAGGCTCACCGCTTCGCCATCACGCGTCACCGCGGCCGGCGGGGCAAGCGCATGCGCGAGACGAGCCTGACCGACATCCCCGGCGTCGGCCCGACGCGGGCGCGCGCGCTCCTGCGCCGCTTCGGATCGCTCGCGGGGCTGGCGGCGGCCGATCCCGCGCAGATCGCGGAGGCCGTCGGGCCGTCCACGGCGCGCGCTGTCGTCGAATACCTCGAACAGACAGGGGGAGTGCCGGGACCGCAGGTTCCTCCGCTTGACAGGGGGACCGGGGGACCGCAAGGGCCCCCGCTTGAATTGTCCGAACACCTCCGCAGACCCCGCACCGCATGAGGACCGCCTTCGAGAGTGCCGGGGACATCCGGAGCGTGGATCTCCTCTCGGCCCTCGTCGCCCTCTGGCGCGACAAGGCCGACGGCTCTCTGGAGTTCTCCCGGCCCGGCGCGACGGCGGGGTTCCAATTGCGCGGCGGCGAGCTCGTCCTGTCGATCTCTTCCCAGCCCCAGTACGAGACGGCGGCCATCCTGTCGCGCGCGGGCAAGCTCGATGCCACGGCGCTGGAAAAGCTGGAGCGGCCGGCCGGAGGCGACGCGGCGATCGCCGCCCTGCAGGCGGGCCTGATCACCGAGCGGGAATGGCTATGGGGACAGAAGATCCGCGCGATCGAGATCCTGTCGGACCTTCTCGGGTGGCTGGAGGGAGAGTATTCCTTCGACCCGCAGTTCCGGCCGGTTGCCGGAGACTGGACGCTTCCCGTCCCGCGGCTCGTCCTGGAGCTCTTCCTGCGCTCCCGCGACCGCACGCTTGTCGAGCACTACCTCGGCCCCTCCGACCTCCCCCTGCTTCGCGTCGGGACTTTCGATGAGGAGTTCGAGACCTTCGGCCTCACGGCCGACGCCGGCTCCGTGGTCGCCCTGATCGACGGGCGCGCGAGCGCGGAGGAAATAGCGGAACGGGCTCCTGCCGAGGAGTTCGCAGTTTTGAAGCTCCTGGCGGCTCTGACGACGCTCGGCCTCGTCCACCCGGCCGAGGCGGCGCCCGAGCCGGGAGGCGGGGCTCCGTCCCCGATCCGGCTGGAAGGCGAGGAGCCGGAAACCGTCCGAGAGGCGGAGCCGGAGGCCGAGCCCGAACCGGAGAAACGGGTCGAGACCGAGACCGAAGAAGAAATCGGGCCGGAGCCGGAAAAGGAAGCTCCAGCCGGGCCGCTCGAGCAAATGCCAGAGGTGTCCGAGGCAGAGCCTGCTTCGCGTCAACCCGAGGAGGAGGGGAGACCACCCGCGGAGTTGGAGGGAATCGGAGCGGAGACTTCGGAACTGGATCGCGAGCCGGCAGCCGAACCGGCGGAGCTCCAACCACCTCTCCCTGAGGAGGTCGTGCCCGAGCGACCGGAGCCTTCAGTCTCCATCGAAGGTCAGACCGAGGCCTCCGAACGAGAGTTTCCGCGGCTCGACGAGCCACCTTCCAATGGCGAGAAGCGGCACATGGGAGCCCTGCTCGCCGGCTTTCTCGCGGTTCTCATCGTCGCGGTCGTGGCCCTGGTGATCGCACGATCCCGCAGTCCCGTTCCCGAGCAGGCGGCGGCCACGGCCGCGCGACCGACGTCGCAGGAGAACGTGGTCTTTCCGCCGGCCGAGACCGCCGTGCCTTTGTCCGCGCGTCGAACGCAGGCCGCGGTCCCGTCCCCCGTCGTGACACGCCCGGCAGCGATCCTGCCCACCCTCGCCCCGACCGTCGCTTCCAGGCCGACGTTGCCTCCGACCCGCGTGCCGACGACGACACCGACGACGCCGCCGACGCGAATTCCGACCAGGGGCGAGCCGAGTCCGGTGCCGACCAGAGCGCAACCGACCCGGCCTCCCACGAGGGTCCCCACGAAGCCGGAACCGACGGCACCGCCGACCCGGGTTCCACCGGCGGCCGCGCCGCCCGCGGTTGCCGCGATTCGAGGCGAGGCGACGCGGGCCGAGTGGGTCGCGCGAGCCGAACGGGACCGCAAGACACTGATGAAGCGCCGCGACGTCCGCTACGCGGTACAGCTGGAGCTGGCCTGCGAGCTTCCAACGCTGGAGAAGGCCTGGAACTGGGACAACCCTCCGGGCACGATGTGGCTTCTCACGGCCCCTTATCGCGGGCGGACCTGTTTCCGAGTGCTCTGGGGCAGATACGCAGGTCTGTCCGAGGCCCGGGAAGCCAGGGCGCGGGTCCCCGACTTCTTCATGACGCCCGGCAACCGCCCGATCGTCGTCTCCGTCCGCTAACAGGCCGCTGAAAGATGATGCGGGTGCCGTGCCTGGCTTTCGGCCAGGGCATTCCCTTCGAGAACCTCGGCCGAGAGGGTTTAATCGGGTCCGGCCCCCCCGGGGGCCGTTAGAATCTCTCGGCTGCCGGTCGCGGAGCGACCGCCGCAGCCGAAGGTTCCGTCGACCTCTGCTAATCTGAAAGGACTCCAGAGTTCATGGAAGCGCGGGACGCGGGATTTCAAGGATCGCTGGCGGCGACGCCGCTGCCGCAAGTCCTCCGGCGGATCTTTCTCCGCAGGTTGAAGGGGACGCTGCGCCTCGTGCGGCGCGAGGAGACCCGGAACCTGTTTTTCGAGAATGGAGAGCTTCGGACCGCGACCTCGTCGAGGGAAGTCCAGAAGATCGGCGCATTTCTGAAACGGCGCGGCTGGGTCACGGACCGGGACCTGGCCTGGGCCCTGGAAACCGTCGCACGGCAGGGCAGGTCGCGCCTCGGAAAAATCCTGGTCGAGCGCGGCCTCGTTTCGCGCTCGGTGCTCGAGGCCGAGATGAAGCGCCTGGTAGAGGAGATCGTCTTTTCGACCTTCGAGTGGGAGCTAGGGGAATACCGCTTCGAGCCGTCGGCGGGACGGCTGGATCCCGACGTCGCCCTGAATCTCTCGACGGCGTCCATCATCGTCGAGGGGATCCGCCGCCTTCCGGAAAGCGATACATTCCGAGATCGCCTGCCCGACGGAAAGCGCATCCTGGTTCTCGCCGACGACCCCATGTCGCGCTACCAGTATCTTCCCTTGACCCCCCAGGAGGCCTTCCTGCTCTCCCGTGTGGATGGAACGCTGGATCTGGACGCGCTCCTCAAGCTGGGAGGCGCCTCCCGCGCCGCCGCGGCGAAGACTCTTTACGCTCTGCTGTCCTGCGGAATCCTGGAATGGAAGAGCGACCGGTCCATTCTTCCTGCGGCCGCGGGGCTCGAGCGCCTGAACGTCGAGATCCAATCGCAACCGACGGCCGACCCGATCCCGCCAGGCCACTCCGAGATGATCCGGAACACCTACCGCAGGATCGATTGGCTCACGCACTATGAACTGCTGGGTGTCGGCCCCGGGGCGACCCCGGAAGAGATACAGGAGGCGTATTTCGAAAGGAGCCGGTCGTTCCATCCGGATCTGCGCCACCGCGCGGACCTGGCCGACTGCGAGAAGGAGCTCACGACCGTTTTCGAACGCCTGAAGACCGCCTACGAGACGCTGTCGGACGCCAGGGCTCGGGCCGAATACGATGCCATTCTCGCCGCCCCCACCGATCTCGCGATCGGAACGGCTTCCGATCCCCTGGTGCGCGTCGAGATGGCGAAGCGCAACTACGCTCGCGCAAGACAGTTGATCGAGGAGAAGGACTTTCACCCCGCCGTCGAGATGTTGCGGGAAGCGATTCATTTCGTCCCCGACAACGCGGAATACCGCTTCTGCCTCGCGCAGGTCGAGCTGCAGAACGCCAACTGGATTGAGAGGGGGCTGGACAATCTGATGGAGGCTGCCAGGCTCGAGCCGAAGCGGCAACAGTATCTGTGCGAGGCGGCCCTGGCCCTCCACCGGCATGGGCGCAAACGGGACGCCCTCCTCTTCGCGAAGCGCGCCGTGCAATTGGAACCCTCGCCACAGAACCAGCAGCTCTTGAATCTGATCCTGGGGCACTCGGAGGAAGCCGTCGTGAAGCCCGGGCATGTGGCCGACCCCGCGGCGGACTCGCCGTCGAGCGATCGGGAGCACTTACCGGAAGCAAAGAAACCGCGGTCCGGTTTCCTCTCGCGATTGTTCCGGGATCGGACGTGACGCCGATCCTGACCGGGCTCGGGCTCGCGGCGGCCGCCGGTTTGAACGCCTGGGCCGTCCTTCTCCTCTTTCACGGCCTCGTCCGGCTTCTGCCCCAGGACTTCCCCGGACCTGTGACGGCGTTCCTGGCGAGCCCGTTCGTCTTCCAGCTCGCCCTCGTCCTGTTTCTCGCCGAGTTCATCGTGGCCAAGATCCCGCTGGCGGATCGGATCTGGGAGGCCGTTCACACGCTCCTGCGGCCGATCGTGGGAGCGCTTCTGGCGCTGGCCTCCGTCGCCATCCCCTCCTGGCCCGCGCGGACCGGCGTCGCGCTCCTGGCGGCCATCGTCACTCTCGGCACGCACGCGGCCAAGTCCACCACGCGATTGACCTCGACGGCCGCCACCCGGGGCTTCACGCAGTTCGCTCTCTCGCTGGCCGAAGACATCGTCGCCGTGGCGCTCGCGATTCTTCTCTTCTTCCAGCCCTGGTTTACGGCGCTCGTCCTCTCGGCCCTCCTCGTTCTCCTCCTGACGCACGGATCCCGGGTCCAGCATGCTCTGGCGGTGCTCTTCTTCCGTCTCCAGCACCCGAGAAGACGGAATTCGTGATTTGTGATTGCCCCCGGGGCGGGCCCCTAATCACCAATCACAGATCACCAATCACAAATCACCAATCTCTTCTGATGCCCTATTTCCTGGATGGCAACAACCTGATCGGCAAGGCGCGGGGCAGCCCGCGACCCTCGGAGGACGATCGCCAGGCCCTCGTTTCCGAAGTCTCGGAGCGGCTGCGGCGGACGCGGGCCAGGGCCGTTCTCTTCTTCGATGGACCGGGCGACAGGCGGACATCGCTCGGGAGCCTCTCGATCCGCGAAGCCGGTGCGGGCGGTGCCGATGAGGCGATTCTGAGGGAGATCGGACGAGCGCGCGCCCCGGGCGAGATCATCGTCGTGACGGAGGACCGCGATCTCACCCGGCGCGTCCGCGATGCCGGCGCGACCGCGCTGTCGCCGGACGAATTCTGGAGCCGCTTCGGAACCGGGCAGGAGCCCTCGCGCCGGGACGACGGGGCAAAGGTGGATGTCGAGGACTGGTTGAAATACTTTGAAGACGAGGAAAACCGGGAGAAATAGATTCGGTGCCGGGTGCCCGGTGCCCGGTCAAGCCCCCACACCGAGCCTTGAGCCCCGAGCACCGAGAGCCGAGAACCTTGAAATCGTGACACCACCGAGGATCCGACTGCGACAAGAAGCCCTCTCGCCTGGTCCTCATGCTAAGATCTTCACGGCCCGAGCGGGCCACGCGATCGCCCCGAGCAATCGGGGAGGAAAGTCCGAACTCCGAACGGGCGGCATGCCGGGTAACACCCGGTCGCGGCAACGCGAAGGAAAGTGCCACAGAAAAGAAACCGCCTTCCGAGTCCTTCCGGGATCGGACGGCAAGGGTGAAACGGCGCGGTAAGAGCGCACCGCCCCGACGGCAACGGAGGGGGCACGGTAAACCCCATGCGGAGCAAGGCCAAATAGGGAGATGGAGGGCGCCCGTCCCGCCCCGCGTCGCGCGGGACATCTTCGGGTCGGCTGCTTGAGCCCGGGGGCGACCCCGGGCCCAGAGGAATGATCGCGGTTCCGGGCAACCGGAATACAGAATTCGGCTTACAGGCCCGCTCGAGCCCTTTCTCGCCTCGCGAAAGAATCTGGTTTCAGGTTTCAAGTTCCAGATTTCAGGTTGCGGCAGATCGAACTTACACTTTCAGGCCTTGGATGTGCTGACTCGCCCGCGGCGCCTGCGGTCCGGCGCGACGATCGGCGTCGCGGCAGTGTCGGGGCCGGCGGATCCCGAGAAGCTCGAGCGGGGAATTGCCTGTCTTCGAGCGAGCGGATACGAGGTCGCCGAGGCGTCCAACCTGCATGCAGGACGCGGGTTTCTCGCGGGCAGCGACCGGGAGCGCGCGGCCGGGTATCGTGCCTTGCTCTGCGATCCGTCGGTTGAAGCGATCTTCTTTGCGCGCGGCGGGTACGGCGCGTCGCGCATCCTGCGGCACCTCGACGTCGAGGAGATGCGGGCAAACCCGAAGATCCACCTGGGCGGTTCGGACCTGACGGCGCTGTTCGCCTGGATCCAGCGACACTCGGGACTCGTGACGTTTTACGGGCCGATGGTCGCCGTCGAGATGGGGGCGGAGAGCGCGGATCCCGGCTGGGAGGCCGTGCTGCGCGGCGATCCGCTCGAGCCGCACGCGATCAGCCCCGAAGACGTGATCACTCCGGGAAGCGCCGAGGGAGCCCTCGTGGGAGGATGCCTCTCGCTCCTCGCGTCGCTGTGCGGGACACCGGAGGCGGTTCGCGGAGACGGCGCGATTCTCTTCTGGGAGGACATCGGAGAAGACACGTACCGGCTCGACCGGATGTTGACCCAGCTCGAGCGCTCCGGTACATTCGACGGACTGCGAGGCATGGTGATCGGCTCGGTCGTGCCGCGGCGAGACGCGGAGTCTTCCGAAACGGTCCGCGCCTATCTCCTCGAGCGGTTCTCCGGCTCGCCGTTTCCCGTCGCTTCGGGCCTTGCCGCCGGCCACCTCGCGAATCCCCGGACGTTGCCGCTGGGAGTCCCTGCGCGCCTGGATCTCGAAGAGGCGCCGCGGCTCTTCTTCACCGGAGCGGCCGTTCGATGAGGGCCCTGTCGCCGCCGCGGACCGCCAGGGAGTCGCTCTGGCGGCACCTCGTCACCTTCCGGGCGGGCGCGAGGATCTACGCGGAAGGCGAGGTGGGCACCGAGATGTTCGCCATCCGCTCCGGCGAAGTGGAGATCACGCGGACGATCGCGGGCCAGAACCGGGTCCTGGCCCGGCTTCGAAAGGGGGACTTCTTCGGCGAGACGAGTGTTCTCGAAGACGTTCCGCGCGAGGCCACGGCGCGGGCACGTACGAACGTGGAGCTCGTCCGCGTCAACGGCGCGGAGTTCGAAGCGATGCTCAAGAGCAGCCCCGAGATCGGCTTGCGGATCTTGCGCGGGCTCTCGCGCCGGCTCCGAGAGGCGGCCGCCACATTCGAAGGAGCGCTGGAGCGGCGGAAGGCCGGTCGGGCGTATACGAGCCCGGTCCCGGTCCGTCGGAGGCCGGAGACTCCTCTCGAGGCGGATCTCTGCCAGCTCATCTCTTCCGACGGCGCCACGCGCTTCGCCCTCAATCGCGACGGGGACACAGTCGTGGGACGGGCGGATCCGGTCACGCAGACGGTGCCCGACGCGGACCTGACGCCGCTCGATTCGAAGCATTCCGTTTCGCGGCGGCACGCTCGGCTCTACCGGATCGGAACAACCGTCTACGTGATGGAAGAGCTCGGCGCCACCCACGGGACGTTCGTCAACGACACGCGGCTGGAGACGGGCGTCCCGGCGGCGATCCACAACGGGGATGTCCTGAAGATCGGCCAGGTCACCCTCACCTTTTGGAACCCATCGGCGTAGAGGAATCTCCCGCCGGTTCGCCCCGTGGGCTGCCGGCGGCGCTGTCGCTTCGAGATCCGGTCGCGCGGATTCCGCGTCTCGGGCCGGCGCGCGCAACGCGTCTCGCCCAGGAAGGAATCCGAACGGTCGGAGACTTCCTGCTCTCGCTTCCCTTCCGCTACGAGGACCGCCGGCACTACGGCAGGGTGGCCGCGCTCGCCGCCGGGCGGGCGGCCACGCTTCTCGTCCGCCTGCGGGGAGTCCGATCCGCCCGGATGCGGCGGGGAAGCCTTCGCATCGAGGCGGTCGCCGACGACGGCACCGGAGCGGTCCGCGTCGTCTGGCACAACCGGTATCCGTCCTTCGTCCAGGCGGCGCAGTCGGGCAAGGCTCTGGTGGTCTACGGGACTCCGATCGTGACGCCGCGCGGAGAGCTGTGCCTGGAGAATCCGGAGACGGAATTCTTCGAATCGGGCGAGGAGGCCGATCCGATCCACTCGGGACGAATCGTCGGGGTCTATCACCGCGTCGCGGGCATCGCGCCGAGGGCCTGGCGCGTCCTCGCCCGTGCGTCGCTGGACAGGCTCTCGCCGCGACTCCAGGCGGCGAGCCTGCCGGCGGACGGTCTCTTTCGCGCTCTGGAGGGAGCGCACTTTCCGGCGAGCGCGCAGGAGGCCGAGGCCTCGCGGCGCGTCCTCGCGCGAGAGGAGCTCCTCGTGCTCGCGGCCGCGATCGAACAGAAGCGCGCTCGATTGCGGGAGCGCTCCGGGATCGTCCTCGCGGCCGACACGGCGGTGCGCGAGGCGGCGAGGAAGGCCCTGCCGTTTCCCCTGACCGGAGCTCAGAAGCGCGCGCTGCGGGAGATCGCGGCCGACCTCTCCTCCGGCCGGGCAATGGCCCGCCTGCTCCAGGGTGACGTCGGCAGCGGGAAGACCGTCGTGGCCGGCCTCGCCTTTCTCCTGGCCGCGAGAAACGGCGTGCAGGGCGCGTTCATGGCGCCCACGGAGATCCTGGCCGAGCAGCACGCGGCGAGCCTCGGCTCCTGGCTGGAAAAGGCCGGGGTCCGCCTGGGACTCCTGACCGGCCGCGCGCGCGGGCGTCCGCGCCGGGCGCTTCTCGAGGCCCTCGCCTCGGGCGAGCTGGACCTGCTCGTGGGCACGCACGCCCTGATCGAGAACCCCGTGAAATTCCGGCGGCTGGGTCTCGTCGTCGTGGACGAACAGCACCGCTTCGGTGTCGCGCACCGGGCGCGGCTCTTTCGCAAGGGGGAGTCACCTCACGTGCTCGTCATGACCGCGACGCCCATCCCGCGCTCTCTGGCCTGGGCGATCTATGGCGAGCTGGACGTGTCGGTCCTGGACGAGAAGCCGCCCGGGCGGTCGGCCGTCGTGACCCGCGTGCGAGAGGAGAGCGGCCGGGAGCGCGTCTATCGCTTCGCGGCGGAGCGGGTGCAGGCGGGGGAGCGCGTCTACGTCGTGGTGCCCGCGATCACGGAGGGCCCGCGCGCGGTGGCGGCGACACGCGAGACCGCGCAGCGGATTGCCGCCGCCGCTCCCGGTGTCGCGATCGGAACGCTGCACGGCCGCATGCCGCCGGAAGAACGGTCGCGTGTCCTCGCGGATTTCGCGGCCGGCCGGGTCGGAATCCTCGTCGCAACGACCGTCGTGGAAGTCGGCGTGGACGTCGCCCGGGCCACCTTCATGGTGGTCGAGAATGCGGAAGTCTTCGGCCTCGCGCAGCTGCACCAGCTCCGCGGGCGCGTCGGCCGGAGCTCCCTTCCTTCCTGGTGCGCCCTGATCGTGGGAGAGCGGGCGGGCGAGGAGGCCAGGAGCCGCCTCTCCATTCTCGAAAGCACCTCCGATGGGTTTCTCATCGCGGAGAAGGACCTCGAATCCCGGGGGCCGGGTGACCTCCTCGGCAGCAGGCAATCCGGTCTTCCCGCCATGCGCGTGGCCGATCCCGTCAAAGACCTGGGACGGCTCGGCGAAGCCAGGCGGGAGGTGTCGAGCGACTCGCGCAGCGGAGAGGAGATCGTCAGCGACTTGTTCGGATACCCGTGAAGAATCGGGTGATCGGGTGATCGAGCCATCGGGTGATCGCCCCGTGGGCCTTCAATCACCCGATCACCCGGTCGCAGATCACCCGATTTTCAGTCGCCGCCGTGATATTGAATAGCGAAAAGGAGACTCAAATTGAAGATTCTGGTGACGGGCGGGACGGGGTTTGTCGGGACCCACGTCGTCAACGCGCTTCTCCGGCGCGGGCATGGCGTCGCGGTCCTGGCGCGGGAGCCGGCCCGGGCGCATAACCGCTACAACAGGCCGGTGGAGATCGTGGAGGGAGACGTGCTCGACCGGGAGAGTCTCGTGCGAGCCTTTCCCGCGCGCGACGCGGTCGTTCACCTTGTCGGGATCATCGCCGAGAAGGGGAAGCAGACCTTCGACCGGATGCACCGGCAGGCCGTGGAGAACGTTCTCGAGATCGCGCGCGCGTCCGGAGTCCGGCGCCTTCTGCACATGAGCGCGATGGGCTCCGCGGAAGACTCGCCGTCGGAGTACGGGCGCTCCAAGGCCGCGGGGGAGAAGGCCGTCCGCGATTCCGGCCTGGATTGGACGGTCTTTCGCCCGTCGATCATCTTCGGGCCGGGCGACGGCTTCGTCACCCTCCTCGCGGGGATCATTCGCGTCAATCCCGTCTTCATCCCGGTCATCGGCCCGGGTACCACGCGGTTCATGCCGGTCTCCGTCTACGACGTGGCGCGCGTCTTCGCCGACTCGTTGGAGAAGCCGGAGACCGTCGGGAGCGTCTTCGAAGTCGGCGGACCGGAGACGTTCACGTTGAACGAGATCTATCGCGAGATCGCGGCCGCGGTCGGAAAGCCGCGCAAGCCCCTCGTTCATCTTCCGCTCTGGTGGGGGAGGTTCCTCGCGGGGCGCTTCGAGTGGATCGCGCGGAAGGGCTGGATCGACGCCCCCCCGCTGACCCGCGATCAGTTGAAGAGCCTCGGGCGTGACAACGCCGCGGACATCTCCCGGACCGTCGCCGTGTTCGGCGGCGACTGGCGCGAGTTCCGCCCCGGAATCCGCGAGTACCTGACCGGCTCCCGGAAGCACGATCCGAAGTTCGGGCTGGGATCCGAGGCGGATCTCGAGCCCGTGCGGGTCATCCGCATCCGATGAAAAACGGCGGGAGGGAAGGACCCTCCCGCCGGGAGAGCCGACGCGAGTCTCCGGTTACAGGCCGCAGATGCCGGCTGAGTAGTAGCTGTCGCCCGTGAAGTTGTCGCCGACCGCCAGGTAGACGAAGAGCGGCCCGCCGGTCGGGGGACTGGACGTGCCGGAACCGCTGGCGACGGTGTAACTCACGTAGAAGTCGTCCTGCGTCTGGTCGGACGCCGCCACCGTGTTGATCAGGGAGAAGACCGGGAACTGGGAGTGGCTGAAGGCGGGGATGGTGACGGTGACCGCGCCGAGGCTCGACCCGTCCGAGGTCTTGCGAGCCGTAAAGGTGGCGGAAACGGCGTTCGGGTTCGGGTTGAAGTAGCCGACGTTCGTCCGCAGGCCGATTCCCGAGGCGGCCGCCGCCTCCGAGGCCTGGGAGAGCACCGGGAGCGTGCCGGCGCGGCAAGCCGCCTCGACGGGCAGGCCGTGAATGAAGAAGCCGAGTTGCCCCTGGTTCGTCGAGCGCCTGTCATCCAGGATGCGGGCATCCACGATGACGTCCTTGTCGGTCGTGAACCTCAGCGCGCCGATGCCGTTCGTGGTGAACGTCGTACCCAGGATGTCGTTCAGGACGAGCTGCTGGTTGGCGGCGACGCTGACGGTCTTCGTCGCGGTCGGCCCGGTGAGCGCGGTGGAGCTGCTCGCGAAGAAGTCGACCGTGACGTTCGCCGCCGCGGACGCGCGGCTGACGATGCGCACGTCCTCGACGAAGTTCTCTCCTCTGGCGCCGGTCGCCTTGACCGTGACCGGAATGAACAGCACGTTGGGAGCGGCCGTGGCGGAGGTCGGACGCAGCTGGCCGCGGAGCGCCCCGCCCGGGAAGTCGCCCGTGTGGACGTTGAAGTAGTACCCGGGCGGGTTCGCGACGATCTCCGCCAGGAGGGAGGCCGGGACGCTCGTGATCGTCCCGCTCGAGACGCCGCTGACGAAGGGCTGGTTGAACGGGATGATGACCGGCCCCGTGACGCCGGCCGCTCCCCTGTGGATGTGCGACGCGACGACGGCATTGATGCCCTGGACGTACGCCGTGAAACGCGATCGTGCCGGCTCCCTGGTCGAACGTGAGCACGACGAAGCCGACCCCGTCCGGGTCGGCGGGACTGGGAGTCTCGTTGGCTCCCGTCAGCTGCGCCGTGTAGACGGAGACCTGAGCCGAGGCGCCGGCCGCAAAAAGGAAGCAGAAAGCGGCAACGATCCAAACACACCGTTTCATATCTCGCTCCTCTCTCATCGGCGGAGGGCCGACGTCAGGAGAGCAACCTATGGCCGGGATTGGCAGAGCGCCGGACTTTAGGAAAGCCTTTAGGTAGCGGGAGCGGTCCCGCTGCGAGAGGCCCTTTCGAGTCGCGAGAAGCTAGCTTCCGGCGGGAGGGCCCTTTCGCAGACGGATCGTCCCGGACTGGGTCTGCACGAGGACCTTCGGACCTCCGCCGTTCAAGACACCGGAGGCCCGCTGCGAGTCGCGCTGGCGGGACACGGCGATCTCGGAGAACTCGGAACGGATCAATGTTTCCTGCTGGTCGCCCTCTCGAACTTCGAGCGACACCTCGCCGCGGAAGTCCGAGGGGAGAGTCAGGGTCACGTCGCCTCCTGAATCGCGGATCGAGACGCCGCCCTTGACCTCGCGCGCCACGAGAGCCACCCGGACGTCTCCTCCTCCGGTGTGCGCCTCGATGCCGCCCCTGACCGACGGCAGGATGATGTCGCCTCCCCCCGTGCGGGCTCCCGCCGAGCCTCCGACCCTCTCGACACGGATGTCGCCGCCGGAGGTCTCCACGGAGATCGAGCCGCCGACGGCTCCGGCGCGGATGTCCCCGGCCAGAGTCTGCGCCTTCAAGTCCCCGCCGACCGGGCCGATCTGGATGTCGCCGCCGGAGGTCTTCAGGTCGGCCCCGGCTCCGGCCGACGCGACGTGGATCTCGCCCGAATTCGTCAGGATCTTCACGGTCCCGCTCACGCGCCCGATCTGGTACGTCCCGCCGCCCGAGGTGGCGAGAAAGTCGCCCGAGACGTCTCCGCGAACGATCGGCTCCTCCGACTCGTCGGGCGCCGGCGGGATCACGGCGCGGGGCGCGACACGCACGACGGGCCTGGCCGTCCGGACATGGACCTCGGGGACCGCCACCGCGAAGCGATGCCGCTCGGGCACCAGAGGCCTGGCCTCGGATTCCTTCGTCCCGCTCGCGAGCACGGCGATCGAGCCGTTGAGCGTCGAGAGGCGCATCTTGCCGCCGCCCTGGCCGATGGATCCGCTGTAGCTGCGGTGGCTCTCGAAGATCTTCATGCGCCTGAGCTCCCGGTTGACGTCGCGAAGGGAGTCCCATCTCGACTTGCACCTCTTTCATGGACTCTTCGATCTCCCTCCGGAGCTCCTCCACGTCCACGACGACGTCCTCCCCGTCGTCGCGCACGATCACCCGCCGGCGCGCGCGGGCGCGCCTCCGGGGAGGACTCCGCCTTGCGCGGGGGTTCCGGCGGCTCGGGCGGCTCGACCCTGGCGGGCAGCGGGAACGTCGAGACGATCGTTCCGTTCATCGTCGAGGCGTCCAGATCGAACCGCGCGTTGCCGGCGAGCGTCAGCGTGATCGGGCCGTTGATCGTTTTCAGATTCATCGACGCGTCGGACGGAAAGCTCTGCGAGGCGACAATCACCTTTCCGTTGACGCTCTGCGCCGTGACCGACGCGACCGTCCCGAGCGCCGTGACGGCGCCGTTGACGGTCTGAAGATCGAGGGCCGCGTCCACGCCGGCCTCGGCGCGCACGTCGCCGTTGACCGTGTGCAGGATCGCCCGCACGCCTTTCGGAACGGTGACCTCGTACTGAGCCGTGATCTTGCAGTCCTCACACCGCGTTTCTCCCCGCCTCGCTTTCGGCATGTCGTAGCTCATGGCGCGGCCGTGGTCGCCCCGGCGTCCGAAGGAGAAAGGGCCACTCGGTGGTCAGCGCGTACTCGTCGTCCCTGCGATGCTGGTTGACTTCCGTCCCGCGCAGCAGTTCGTTGGCCTTCTCCTGGGTCCGGGCCGACGCCGTGATCGTCACCACCGCCGAGAGCTCCCGCCCCGGTTTCGCGACGATGTCGCCCGAGACGTTCTCGATCCGGAGAGTCGAGCCCGCGGCCATGGTGGCGTTGAAGCGCTCCGTCCGCTTCGCGGTGAAGGCCGGCTCCTCCGCGCGCGCGAGGGCGGCGGCGAGCATGAGGAGGACTCCCAGAGCGAGCACGATCCACAGCCCGAGCCAGTCGGGGCGGCTCCTTCCGGGAATCCCATCCGCGCGATCGCATGTCTTTGTTCATCACCGAGAGAGACGCTTCGAACGCCGTCCGGGTTACGCAAGTCAGAACTCCATCGCTTTCAGGGCCGAGGCGGCCTTCGTGCGCACGAAGCCGTTCTCGGCCGGGTCGAAGGCCTTCGCGCGGAGGGACTCGATGGTGCGGGCATCCGGGGATTCCTTCGCCGCGGCGGCGAGAGCCTCGACCGCCACCAGCCGCACCGCCGGATTCTTGTCGGAGTTCAAGGCGTCGAGGAACGCGCTCCGGATCTCGGGGGTCATCGCGAAGCTCCCGAGAGCGTCGGCCGCCTTCTTGCGCACGCCCGGGTTGGGATCCCGGCGCAGCGTGGACGTCAGGGCCCGCACGATGTCGGGAGAGGTCGGGGCGACGCGCGATCCGTAGTGCGAGGAGACCTGCTCGATCGCCTGCGATTTCTCGCCGGCGGTCTGCGCGGAGCGCGACACCAGGTAGGCGAGGAGCTTCGCCATCGCCGGGTCGTCCGGCCGCCCGAGGAAGGTGCGCCGAGCCTCGAGGTCGTAGGACACGCCGATGCGCCCCTGGGCGTCGGGCGGAGTGTAGGAGACATTGGAGAGGCGGCCGCCCGCCTCGACGGGCGCGAGGGCCGGATTCGAGGCCGCGGGCGCGCGGGCCGGGATGCCAGCCTGCCGGGCCGCCCAGGCGCCGGCGAGAGCCGCCATCGCCAGGCCGGCGGCGTAGGCCAGGGAGCGCATCCACCGCGGCCGGGGCCGGAAGGTCCGGATCCGCTGGCGGAGCATCTCGTCCTCGAGGAGCGCGAGTGTCCGGTCCCGAAACTCGGCCGTCACCGGGACGTCCGGGTCGTCCGCCAGCGCCTGCCACGTCCTCTCGATTCGAGCCATCTCGTCGCGGCAATCCCCGCAGGTCTCCAGGTGGCTCGCCAGATCGCGGCGGGCCTGTTCCGGCGCCTGCCCGAGAAGTTCGTCGATCGCGAGGGCGCTTAATTCGCGGCATTCCATGAGGCTTCTCCTTCTGAAAACCGGATTTTCAGGGCCTCGACGGCCCGGAAGATTCGTGTCTTGACGGCGCCGACCGAGATTCCGAGCACATCGGCGATCTCGGCGTAGGCCAGGCCGTGGTAGCGCGCGAGGACCAGCGCCTCGCGTTGTTCCTCCGAGAGGGCGGACAGCGCGCGGCGCACGGCGTCCCGGCGCTGCCGGTCCCCGAGAACGCTCTCGATGCCGTCCCCCTTGTGGGCGGGCTCCGGGACCGCGTCGAGCGGCACGACGGTCGCCCGCCGGTCCCGGCGGCGGCGGTCGCGGCAGGCGTTGGCCGCGATGGCGAAGAGCCAGGAGGAGACCTCGGCCCGCCCGTCATATTGATGCGCCCTCGAGATCACCTTGACGAAGACCTCCTGCGTCACCTCTTCGGCGGTGTTCCGGTCCGAGAGGAGCCGGGCGGCAAAGCGAAGGAGAGCCGGCGCATAGCGCTCGAAGAGCTCGCCCGCGCCGCTCGGGTCGCCCCGGGAAACCCGCTCGAGCAGGCTCCGGTCGGTCGCCCCTCCGAAATCGGCGTTCTTCATCTTCCGACCGGCACGACACTCGTGGAGACGCCGGAATCGGACAGAGGTTTCGCTGCCGCCGCAAGTCTCCGGTCCTCAGTCGGATGGATCAAGCATCCTCCACCGCGTCTTCTCCCCATGATCTCCGAAAAGCGCGTTCTTGGCCAAAGCCGCGCACGCGCCGGGGCGTCGGCGTCGGTTCCGGTATATTGGAGAACTTGACTCACAAAGTCATCGATTTCGCGATCCAGCTCGCGGTCATCCTCTTCGCCATCTCGTTCCACGAGTCGGCGCACGCCTGGTCCGCGCTCCAGTTCGGCGACACCACGGCGCGCGATCAGGGACGGATCAGCTTGAACCCCCTGCGGCACATCGATCCGTTCGGAAGCATCCTCCTGCCGCTGATCCTCTACATCTTCTCCGGCATGATCTTCGGTGCCGCCAAACCGACGCCCGTGGATCTGCGCAACACGCGCAATCCCCGCCTCGCGAATCTCGTCGTGTCGGCGGCGGGCCCGATCTCGAATCTCCTCCTCGCCGCAATCGGAATCGGCCTGCTCGTCCTCATCCGCCGCATGGAGCCCCGAGGCGATGGGCGACCTCCTCGGCACGCTCCAGGGCAGGGCCTTCACTCCGGGGATCCTGGCGCCCATCACCTACCTTCTCTTCTTTTTCGCGATGGTCAACGTCAGCCTCGCGGTGTTCAACCTGATCCCGATCCCGCCCCTGGACGGGAGCGGCGTTCTCCGATCGTTGCTCGGTCCCGGCATCGAGAGGATCTACGCGGCGATCGCGCCCTTCGGCTTCTTCATCCTGATCCTCCTCATCTCGACGCCGGTGCTCGGAAAGCTGTTTCGGCCGATCCAGGGGATCGTCGTCTGGCTGATCTTCGGGGCATGAGGCGCCCGAGATCATGAGTCCCTGGTGATGGCCGACGACGCCGGAGCAGAGCGCCCTGCCTCCCGTCGCGACGGAGGCGTTTTCCGGACCGCTCGATCTCCTGCTGCACTTGATCCGCGTCAACCAGGTTTCGATCACCGACATCCCGATCGCGAAGATCACGGAGCAGTACACCGCGTATCTGGACGCGATGCAGGAGCTGGACCTCGACGTCGCGTCGGAGTACGTCGCGCTCGCCGCCGAGCTCATCTACATCAAGTCGCGGATGCTCCTGCCGCGGGCCCCGGGAGCGCCGGAAGAGGACCCGCGGCAGGACCTCGCGCGGCGCCTGCTCGAGTACGAGCGCTTCAAGAGGATGGCGGAGTCCCTGCACGAGATCGACTCCCTGCGCGCGGGCCTCTGGCCCCGTCCGGAGATGCAGCTCCCGAAGGACGGGGAAAACGTCACGATGGAGGTCTCGCTCTTCGACCTGATCGAAGGCTTCCGCAAGGTCACGGAGCGGTACAAGCTCGGGCACCCGGCGGCGCTGGAGATCCATCACCTGCGTTTTTCCGTCCGCGAGAAGATGGAAGAGCTGCTCGGGCGGCTGGATTCGGAGCGCACCCTCTCCCTCCTCGATTTCCTGGGCGCGATGCGATACCGCGCGGAAGCGGTGACCGCCTTCCTCGCGACTCTGGAGCTCATCCGCCTCGGCGTCGTGCGGGTCTTCCAGGCGGTCCCCTTCGGGGAGATCCACGCCACGCGCACGGACGTGCCCTTCTCCACCGAGCAGGTGCGCGATACTTACAGGATAGAGGACGATGGCCGACGAACAGATCAACCAGACGGAGGAGGCTGAACCGCCGCGCCCGCGAGAAACGCGGTGGACGAAGATCCGCGCGGGGCTCGAGGCTCTGCTCTTCTCCTCGCCGCGCCCGATCCCGGAGAAGGAGATCGAGGAAGCCCTCGAGGCGACCCGCGAAGCGGTTTCGGACGCTCTCGAGTCGCTGCGCCAGGACGCGGAGGCGGCCGACCGGGGAATCCGGCTGGAGCTGGTGGCCGGGGGGTGGCGCTACGTCACGCGGCCGGAGTTCGATTCGATGCTGCGCAGGTACCACGAGGTGAGCGAGCGCAGCCGCCTCTCTCTCGCCGCCCTGGAGACGCTGGCGATCATCGCCTACCGGCAGCCGATCACGCTGCCGGAGATCCAGGATGTCCGGGGAGTCAACTCGGCGAGCGTCGTCAACACCCTCTTCGAGAAGAAGCTCATCACGACGGCCGGCCGCAAGGCCGTCGTCGGGACTCCGTTCCTCTATCGCACGACGCCGGAGTTCCTGGTCCGGTTCGGCTTGAAGGAGCTCGAGGAGCTGCCCAGGCCCGAGGAGCTTGCCGAGGACATGGCCGCCACCGTCTCGGAGCCGCTGCCGCCGGAGCCGATGCCGGAGGCTTCGAGAGCCTCCGCGGAAGAGGAGGAATTCGACGAGAGCGGCGACGACGACGAAGACGAGGATTCGTGAAGCCGGCGGGGACGCAAGTCCGGGTTCAGAAGATTCTGGCGCAGGCGGGGCTGGGATCGCGGCGCGAGGCGGAAGAGTGGATCCGGGAAGGCCGTGTCTTCATCAACGGCCGCGTCGCGAAGCTGGGAGACCGGGCGGACCCGGCCAGGGACGCCGTGCGTCTGGACCAGAAGCGCGTTCATCCGCGCGCCGGTCCGAAGACCTACATCCTCTTGAACAAGCCTCGCGGCTTTGTCACCGCGGTCTCGGACCCTCAGAGTCGCGACACGGTCCTCGATCTCCTGCCGGGCGGACTGCGGCGCGGGATCAAGCCGGTCGGGCGGCTGGACGTTCAGACCGAGGGCCTGCTGCTCCTGACCGACGACGGGGATCTCGCGCGGGATCTGACGAGCCCCTCGACGGGCTGCCCCAAGGAGTACCGCGTCAAGGTCTCGGGAGAACCCGATGAGAAGAGCCTCGATCGATTGAGACGAGGCATCACGCTCGACGGACGACGGACGCGCCCCTCCACGATCGAGCGCATCTCGAGCACGAGGCGTGGCGCGGAGGGGAACTCCTGGTTTCGCGTGATTCTGACGGAGGGGCGAAACCGGCAGATCCGCCGGATGTTCGAGCTCGTCGGGCATCCCGTCTCGAAGCTCAAGCGGATCGCCATCGGACCCGTCCGCGACGAGCGGCTGCCGACGGGAGCCTACCGGCGGTTGTCGCCGCACGAGGTGGAACTGCTGAAGCGAAGTCTCCGGAGAAAGGAGACGGCGATCTCCAGGCGCGGGGAGAGCGCGTCCTGAGCTCGCCGGTCATCGTCGCGATCGACGGGCCGTCCGCCGCCGGGAAGTCCACCGTGGCGAAAACGCTCGCCTCGCGGCTCGGTGTCCCTTACATCGACACGGGCGCCATGTACCGGGCGGTCGGGGTCGCCGCGCGGGAGAGGGGCATCGGCCTCCCGATCGCCGACCCCGGCGCCGTCGAGCGCCTGGCGGAGTCGCTCTCGATCGAGATCGAAACCTCCGGGCGGGAGGTGCGGGTCTTCGTCAACGGCCGCGAGGTCACCGCCGCGATCCGGGAGCCGGAGATCTCGCGGTACGCCTCGGCCGTCTCCGCGATTCCCGGGGTCCGCCGGCACCTCGTCGCCCTGCAGCGCCGCCTCGCGGCCGAGCGGGGAGGGGTCATGGAGGGGCGGGACATCGGCACGAAGGTGTTCCCGGACACGCCGCACAAGTTCTTTCTGACGGCTTCCGCGGAAGTCCGCGCCCGGCGCCGAGCGGCAGAGCTCGCCTCGCGGGGGACCCCCCAGTCCTACGAGGACGTCCTGGCCGAGATGGAACGGCGCGACAGAGACGATCGGACCCGCAAAGACTCGCCCCTGACCCACGACGAAACCTATGTCGTCGTGGACTCGACGGGACGCGACGCCGAGGAAGTCGTCTCGGATATCGAGCGCCGGGTGCTTGCCGCGAGTTGACTCAAGCTCGGGCGCCAACATAGACTATATTTTTGGGAATCAAATACTTATGAGGGGGTAGTCCCTTTTCCATGACGGGAGAAAACGACAAAGGAGGCGGGCGAGCCGAACCGATGCAGACCGAAACCGAAGAGCAGGAGCTGACGGCACAGGAGTACGAGCACCTGCTTGCCCAGTACGAGAACTCCTTCAAGAACCTGCAGGAGGGGCAGATCATCCGGGGGCGCGTCCTGACCGTGACGCCTTCCGAGGTGATCGTGGACATCGGGTACAAGTCGGAAGGCATCATCCCCGCCTCCGAGTTCACGGACTTCGCCGGGCACGTCCTGGTCAAGCCCGGAGACGCGGTGGACGTGCTTCTGGAACGCACCGAAGACCAGAACGGCTACGTCGTCCTTTCCAAGGACAAGGCCGAGAAGATGAAGGTGTGGGACGAGGTGGAGAAGTCCTACCGTTCCGGCTCGACCGTCCGCGGCCGCGTGATCGATCGGATCAAGGGCGGCCTCGCGGTGGACATCGGCGTCAAGGCGTTCCTGCCGGGCTCGCTCGTGGACGTCAAGCCGGTGAAGAACCTGGAGTCGTTGCGCGGGCGGGACCTCGACTTCAAGGTGATCTCGGTGGACAAGAAGCGGGGCAACATCGTGCTGTCCCGCAAGGCCGTCGTCGAGATCGAGCAGGAAGCGAAGAAAAAGGAGACGCTGCAGCTGCTGGAAGAAGGACGCGTCCTGCGCGGCACCGTCAAGAACCTGACCGACTACGGCGCCTTCGTGGACCTGGGGGGCCTGGATGGCCTCCTCCACGTCACCGACATGTCGTGGGGCCGCGTCAACCACCCCTCCGACATCGTCAAGGTCGGCGACGAGATCGACGTCGTCGTCCTGAAGTTCGACCGCGAGACCGAGCGCGTCTCGCTCGGCACCAAGCAGCTGACCGAGGACCCGTGGACGCACGTGCCCGACCGCTATCCGCCGGGCTCGCGGGTGACCGGCCGCATCACCAACGTCACCGACTACGGCGCGTTCGTCGAGCTCGAAGAAGGTGTCGAAGGGCTCGTCCACGTGTCGGAGATGTCCTGGTCGAAGAAGGTCAAGAACCCCGCCAAGGTCGTCTCTCCGGGCGACACGGTGGAGGCGATCGTTTCGGACGTGAACCGCGATTCGCGCAGGATCTCTCTGTCGCTCAAGGACACGCTGCCCGATCCCTGGGAGGGCGTCCTGGCCAAGTACAAGGTGGGCGACTCGGTGTCCGGCAAGGTCCGCAACCTGACGGATTTCGGCGCGTTCGTCGAGATCGAGGAGGGAGTGGACGGCCTCGTTCATGTTTCCGACATGTCCTGGACGCGGCGCATCAAGCACCCCTCGGAAGTCTTGAAGAAGGGGGACGACGTCCAGGCGATCATCACCTCGATCGACCAGGAGAACCGCCGGATTTCGCTCTCGATCAAGGAATTCCAGCCCAACGACTGGCAGACGTTCAAGCAGAAGCACCAGCCCGGAGACATCGTCGAGGGGACGGTCACCCGCCTGGCGGACTTCGGGGTGTTCGTGCAGATCGAAGGCCTCGTCGAGGGCCTGATGCACGTCTCGGAGACGGGACTGCCGCGCGGCGAGAAGCCGCAGGATCACTTCAAGGAAGGGGATCCGGTGCGCGCGCGCATTCTTCGGATCGACGACGCCGAAATGAAGGTCGGTCTGTCCGCCTCGAACCTCGAGTCGGGCGGCGAGCCGGAGCCCGCGGTTGCCCAGGCCTCCGCTGCCGAGCCGCCCCCGGCGCAACCGACTCCCGAGGCCGCTCCATCCGAGGCGGCGGCGGAGCCGACCGAATCGGCAGGAGAGCCCGCCGCTCCGAAGAAGAAGCGGACGCGCAAGAAGCCGAAAGACGCGGCCTCCGAGACTTAATCCTCCGGCACAAATCGAGTCCCCGTCGGGCGGGGCGAGGAGAGGGGAGCGATGACGAAAGCCGAGTTGATCGAACGGGTCGCCGTGGCGACGGACGTGACCAAGAAACAGGCCGAGGCCATCGTGGACACCGTCTTCGACGCGATCGTGCGCTCCCTGAAGGAGGGGGAGAAGATCGAGCTGCGCGGGTTCGGCTCCTTCCGTCTGCGCGATCGGGGCGCGCGGATGGGACGCAACCCGAAGACAGGGGTCAAGGTGGCCGTGCCCGCCAAGAAGATCCCCTATTTCAAGCCGGGCAAGGAATTGAAGGAGCTCATCAATCGCTAGGGCGCTACGTCAGGACATGCCGGACGTCCTCTTCGCTCCCTGGCGCTACGAGTATCTGGTGGCTGACAAAACGGGCGGCTGCATCTTTTGCGAGGCCGCGGCGTCGGCCGACGAAGAGGAGTCCCTGGTCGTCTTCCGGGGCCGGAGAGTGTTCGTGCTTCTGAACCGTTATCCCTATACCAACGGCCACGTCATGGTGGCGCCCTACGGCCACGACGCCTGGCTGTCGAGTTCGGACCCGGAGACTCTTCGGGAGCTGATCGGGACGATCGCCCGCGCGGAGAGGATCCTCGTCTCCACCTACCATACCGACGGCCTGAACGTGGGCATCAATTTCGGCGCGGCGGCCGGGGCGGGCGTCGCCGGCCACTACCACGTCCACGTGGTTCCGCGCTGGAAGGGAGATACGAACTTCATGACCGTCACCGCGGGAATGCGGATTGTCCCCGAGGAGCTTTCGGCGACGCTCGCCCGGCTCCGCCCTCTTTTCGCGGTTTCCAACCCGTGAGCGAGTTCGCGAGCCCGCCGCCGACCCCGGAGCCGGTCCCGGCGCAGCCCGCGCCTCGAAGCGTCGCGAAAGCCCTGGCGGCCGCGGCGCTGGCCTGGGTCTTTCCGGGGCTGGGTCACTTCTACCTGAGGAAGCCGCGGACGGCGATCCTCTATGCCGCGATCGTCACGGCGACGTTCCTGCTCGGACTCTCCTTCCAGGGGCGCCTCTACACGCCCGAGGCCGGGCAGCCGCTGACGGTCCTCGCGACGTTCGCGGTCTACGGAGCCGGCCTTTTGAATCTCGCGGCGCGCATGGTGTCCGCAAATCCGAACGGATCGATCCTCTCGGTGACCTACGAGTATGGCTGCGCCTTTCTCCTGACGGCCGGCCTCATGAACCTGCTGTTGATGCTCGACGCCTACGACATCGCGGTCGGGAGGAAGCCGTGACGGCGCTCGGTCTGCTCGTTCCCGCGGACCATTTCCTGATCATGGCGATCTACGCGCTGCTCATCTCCCTCTTCTTCGCGCTCCTGTGGCGCAACGAGAGGCGGGAGCGGGTGGCGCTCTTCGTCAAGCTGTTCCTCGCTCTCGTCGTGGGAGCCCTCGCCGTCGCATGGCTCATGTATCCGTTCCCCTCCTGAGCCGTAAGAGGGAAGACGGTAGACGGGAGACGACTTGAGCACCCAAAAAACGTCTCCCGTCTTCCGTCTCTCGTCTTCCGTCGAGAATGATGCTTTTCGGAGCGGCTGTCTTCCATCCCCAGGGGACCGGATGGGAGCGACCTCCGACCCCACGGCGACGTTCGGCCTGAGACCGCACGAGACCATCGCCAACGATGACGTTCTCCCTGCGCTTGGCCAATCGGGCATCGGCACGCTCGACTTGATCGCCACGACGGGACCGCAGTCCGGCGTGGGAACGCTGGATCTCCTCGCAACGACTGGTCCCGCGCCCCTGACGGTCGTTCGGATCTACAACGACGCCGGCGCGGCAGGCACCACGGGCTTCAACGAAGACCAGATCCGGACCGAGGACGCCCTGTCGGCGGGACAGCGCGCGGTGCTCGTCGCGCCGATCGATCCCGCGAGGTTCCGCTTCAACATCGGCGTCCGCACGCTCACCTCGGGCGCTTCCATCACGGTGATCGTACGCAATGCGGAGGGAGCGGTCACGCGGACGGTCTCGAAGACTTATCCGGCGACCTTCTTCCAGCAGGGGAGCGCGGCGGATTTTCTGGGCGCTTCGCTCGGCGCAAATGATTCGATCCAGATCTCGGTCGATTCGGGAAGCCTCATCGTCTATGGCGCGACTGCCGACAACACCACGCAGGATCCGAGCCTGCAACTGGCGAAGAAAGTGATTTAGGAATTCGCGGTTTCCGGGTAACCGCGAGTCGGTCGGTCGTCAGAAGAAATCTCTGACGGCCGCGATCACGGTCTCGACGTCCGGGTCCGACAGCGTCGGGAACATCGGGAGCGAGACCGTCGTGCGTGCGAGGGCTTCCGCTTCGGGCAGGAACGGAGGAGCGCCGCGCGAGGCCATCGCCGGCTGGAGGTGGCTCGGGATCGGGTAGTGGATGCCTGTCTCGATGCCGCGGGCCTTGAGGCTTTCGCGCAGCGCGCGCGCGTGGCCGCGTCACGGCAGCGCACGGGGTAGAGGTGATAGACCATCCGGGTGCCCGGCCGCTCCCCCGGGAGGGTCAGGCCCGCAATCCTGGAAAAGGCCGCGTCGTAGCGCGAAGCGACCGCGCGGCGTTTCGCGATGAAGTCTTCGAGGAGAGCGAGCTGGCGGCGGCCGACGGCCGCCTGCATGTCGTTGAACCGCAGGTTGTAGCCGACCTCGACGTGAGTGTACTTGTCGCTGCGTCCGTGGTCGCGCAAGAGACGCACCCTGTCCGCGATCCGGGGATCGTCGGTCGTGACCATCCCGCCGTCTCCGAAGACAGTCAGGTTCTTGGACGGATAGAAAGAGAAACAGCCGGCCCTGCCGATCGAGCCCACCTTTCGCGAGCCGTGAAGAGCCCCGTGCGCCTGGCAGCAGTCTTCGATCATCCAGAGTCCCCGGTCGTGAGCGAGGGAGTGCAGGCCGTCCAGATCGGCCGCTCCTCCGTAGAGGTGAACGGGAACGATTCCGACGGTCTTGCCCGTCACGCGGCGGCGCCGCGTCTGCCGGGTCCATGCATCCCGATGCGTCGTTGTCCACGAAGACCGGGGTGGCCCCGGCATGGACGACCCCCTCGATCGTCGGGAAGGCCGTCATCGAAGGCACCAGCACCTCGTCACCCGGCACGACTCCGATCGCCTGCAGGGCGAGCTGGATGGCGGCCGTGCCCTGGGACACCGCGATCGCGTGAGAGACGCCGATGTAGCCGGCAAACTCTCTTTCGAAGGCCCTGACTTCCGGCCCGAGGATGAACTTCCCGGAGTCCACGACGTCCAGGATCGCCTGCTTCATCTCCGGGGTCACCGTGACGCGGGAGAGGGGGATCATGTTTGCGCTCCGTGTCCTTCGGGCTTGCCGAGGCGAGAGTATGAGACCGTGAAGGGGAAACGGACTTCCCGGCCGCTTTCGATCGACTCGTAGATCGCGGTGATGACCTCGAGAGACCTGCGCCCCTCGAGCCCGTCCACGAACGGCGGCTCGTCTTTCGCGATGGCGTTGAAGACATCCCGGTAGTACTCGTGGTGCCCGAACCCGTAGACATCCGGAGGATTCGTCCGGTAGCGCTCGAGCACCTTCGCGTCCTCGGGCGTCTCGTCGGCGAACTTCCAGGCGGTCATCTCGTTCATGGCGAAGCCTCCGACCTCGACCGTGCCGTTCTCCCCCAGGATCGAGATGGAGCCTTCCAGGTCCACCGGCCGGGCGGCCGTGGTGGCTTCGATGACGCCGAGCGCGCCGCTCGTAAAGCGCAGCAGCGCGAGCCCGGTGTCCTCCGCCTCGATCGAGACGAGGCGCGTCGCCGCCATCGCCTTCACCGATCCGACCTCGCCCATCATGTGAACGAGCATGTCCACGTGATGGGAGGCCTGGTTGGAGAAGACGCCGCCGTCCATGGCCCAGGTCCCGCGCCAGGGAGCCTGATCGTAGTAGTCCTGGCGCCGGCACCAGCGCACGCGCACGGCCCCGAGGACGAGCCTGCCGAATCGCCCCGCCTGCAGCGCTTCTCTCAGTTTCTGGATCGGCAGGTTGTAGCGGTTCTGCTTGACGACGAAGAGCCGAGTCCGGCTCTTCTCGCAGGCCGCGATCATGGCGTCGGCGTCCGGAAGAAGGAGCGCCATCGGCTTCTCGACGACGATGTTTCGGATTCCCGCGCGGCAGGCCGCGATGACCCCTTCGGCGTGCATTCCCGAGGGGGTGCACACGGCGAGGAGGTCCGGAGACTCGGCGACCATCATCGCGGAGAGGTCGGCTGTAGGGACGGCCGCCGTGCTTGCCGGCGTACGCCTGCGCCTTGGAGAGGTCCAGGTCTGCCATGCCGACGAGCTGCGACTCGGGGCTCGACGCGAGGATCCGGGCGTGGCGCTCCCCGATGCGCCCGCAGCCCACCAGCGCGGTCCGCAACCGGATCACGGTTTCGGCGTCCGGCTCATGGCGCGCGGTTATCTCATAACTTGGATTAGTCTGCGCCTCTTGAAGCTCTTGATCTCAGCCGGCGAAGCCTCGGGGGACCAGCATGGAGCGCGGCTGCTCTCCGCCCTCCGGAAGAAGCGGCCGGATCTCTCCGCCTTCGGCATGGGAGGGCCTCGCCTCGGGGCCGCGGGGCTCTCGCTGGTCGTGTCCTCGGAGGCTCTCTCCGTCGTGGGGATCTCGGAAGTTCTGGAGAAGCTGCCGTCCCTGGCTCGCGCCGGCCGCGCGCTCGTCGGAAGCGCGCGGCGCGAGCGACCCGACGCCGCGATCCTGATCGACTTCCCGGACTTCCACGGATTGCTCGCCCGGCGGCTCGGCAGCCTCGGCATCCCGTTGATCTATTACGTCAGCCCGCAGGTCTGGGCCTGGAGGCGTTGGAGGGCGCGAGCGATCGCGCGCCGCGCTCGCCGCATCATCACGCTCTTTCCCTTCGAAACCGAGATCTACAGGAGGCTTGGCGCCAGCGCCGTCTGGGCCGGGCATCCGCTCGTGGACGACGTGCGGGAGGGCCTGGAGAAACCGTCCCCCCTGCCACCCGGGAAACGCCGGAGGCTCCTGTTGCTTCCCGGCAGCCGCACCGCGGAAGTTCGCCGCCACTGGCTGCCGATGTCGCGGGCCGCGGTTGCCCTGGCAGAGCGGCTGGATCTGGAGCTCATCGCGGTCCGCGCTACGGGACTCTCGGACAACCTCTTCCCCGGGGCGGCGGAGAGCGGCATCACGCTGGCCGTCTCCGGAATGCACGCGCTGCTCGCCACGGCCGACCTTGCCTTCGTCGCTTCCGGGACGGCGACGCTCGAAGCGGCCCTCTGTGGAGCGCCGATGGTCGTCGTCTACAAGACCTCCCGGGCGACCTTCGCGGTCGGCAAGCTTCTCGTACGCGTTCCCTGGATCTCCCTCGTCAACATCGTGGCGGAGGAGGAAGTCGTGCCCGAGCTGCTCCAGGAGGAGGTCAACGCGAGCCGGCTTGAGAGCGAGGGAGCGGCGCTTCTCGAGTCTCCCGAGCGCCTGCGCCGGATGCGGGAGGGCCTCGCCCGCGTGTCGGAGCGGCTGGGTCCGCCGGGCGGCAGCGAGCGGGCCGCCGACGCCGTGCTCGAGGTCCTGGATTCCATGAGCTCAAGGACGTGACCGTCGGGCCGACGCTCTCATCCGGGTGTAACCTCGGGGCGAACCCCGTCGTCCCCTCTGCTGAACGGGCCCCGGGGCCGGATCCTTGCAGGGTCATGACGGCCGTGCCGAGATTCCGCTGCAGGACCGTATCGAGGCGAGAGTGCGCGCAGGCGCCGCCGACACCGGAGGCCAATCTCTAATGTGCGGCATCGTGGGCTGGGTGGGTCGCGAGGCCCTTCGCGCGGGGGCGCTCGACGCCGCCCTGGAGCGCCTGGCCGCGCGCGGTCCCGACGGCTCCGGAACATGGCGCTCTCCCGGCGGCCGGACGGTTCTTGGTCACAGGCGTCTGGCGATTCTCGATCCCTCTCCTCGGAGCGCTCAGCCCTCCGTCGCTCCCGACGGAGGCTCGGTCTTCGTTCATAACGGCGAGCTCTACAACTTCCGGCAACTGCGGGCCCGGCTGGAAGCGAGGGGCGAGCGCTTCGCTTCCGACGGCGACGCCGAAGTCGTTCAGCGCTGGCTCGACCGGGAGGGACCGAAGGGACTCGAGCGCCTCGAAGGGATGTTCGCGCTCGCTCTCTGGTCGGAGCGCGACGGGAGGCTCCTGCTCGCCCGCGATCGGTTCGGCATCAAGCCGCTCTATTACGCGGAACTGCCCGGGGCAATCGCGTTCGCATCCCAGCCGAAGGCCCTGCTGGCGCTTCCCGCAATCGGCGCGCGGCTCGACCCCGACGCGCTCTCGGATTACCTCGCCTACGGCTACGTCCCATTCGATCGCTGCATCTTCGCGGGGATCCGGAAACTGCCGCCCGCGCACACCCTTCTCTACGAACCGGACAGCGGCCGTATCGAGGTCCGGGCCTACTGGAACCTCGAGCGGCGCGAGGTTCGCGACGATCCCGAGGAATTGCGGGAGCGGCTACGGCAGGCCGTCTCGTCCCACATGGTCTCCGACGTTCCCGTGGGCGCCTTCCTGTCGGGGGGACTCGACTCCACGACCATCGTGGCCCTGGCGTCCCGGGAAAGCTCCGCCCTCGCGACCTTCGCCGTCGGTTATGCCGATGGCGACCAGTCCGACCTCCGCTACGCGCGCATTGCGGCGCAGGCGCTCAGGACCCGGCATGCGGAGGAGATCCTGGAAATGGAGGGGATCGCCCCCGCGCTCGCGCGGTGCGCGGAGGTCTACGACGAACCGATCTACGACCCCCGGGCCCTCGCCATGCTCGACCTCGCGCGGATGACGCGCAGGACAGTCAAGGTCGCCTTGAGCGGCGACGGCGGAGACGAGGTCTTCGGCGGGTACGGCTGGCACGAGACGGTCCTGCGCTACGAGTCGCTGCGCGAGTCGTTGGGAGCCTTCGAAGGGATCTTCGCGTTCCTCTGGAGAGGCGTGGTCCGTCCGATGGCGGAGCATCCTCTGGCGAGCCGCCTGGCCGGGACGGCGCGCCTGCTGGCTCCGGAATTCGCGCAGCGCTACTTCGCCGTGCGCGGATTCTTCCCGGAAGCCGAGCAGCAGCGCGTCCTCCGACGCGAGCAAGGCGATGCCGCGCGCCTGTTCCGCCGGTTCGACAGGCCCGACCTTCCGATGACGCACCGACTCCTGTGGCTGGACCTTCACACATACCTGCCCGACAACGGCCTGGCGCTCGTCGATCGCTCGACGATGGCGGTCGGGCTCGAGGCCAGGGTCCCGCTGCTCGACCACAGACTGGTCGAGTATGCGTTCTCTCTCCGCCCGGACCGGCTGCTTCGGCCCGGCGCCACGAAAGTCGCCTTCCGGGAAGCGGCCGCGTCGCTTGTCCCCGAAGCGATCCGGACGCGGCCCAAGTCGGGGTTTTCCCCTCCCTTCAAGAGCTGGGTGAAGGGACCGGAGCGGGATCGGGCCCTCGCCCTTCTCCAGCGCGGCCTTCTGGCTCGAGACGGCGTGATCGACGCGTCGGCCGTCCGCTCGCTCATCGAAGGAGGATCGCCGCGCCGCTACAACAAGCTGTGGCTTCTGCTGAACCTCGAGGCCTGGTACAGGAGATGGATCGTGCAGCCAGCGGGGATGGAAGCCGGCGCCGGGGCGTCCCGGGACGCCTCGCGGGCGGCGTGGGCCGAGGAGCTTGCCGAGAGAGAGGCCGCTGCGGCTCCCTAGTGTTCTAATGTCCCTGCTTTGAGTCTCCGTCACGATCTCGCGGACGCGCGGCAGTGAAGACGTTCCGCAGGCTGCTCCTCTATTTCGGGCGCTACCGGGTTCGCGCCCTGGCGGCGATCGGGGCAATGGCGATCGTCTCGCTGTCCGCCGTCGCCATGTTGTACCTGGTCGGCCGGGTCTTCGACGATGCCCTCGGTCCCGGCGCCGCGGAGTCCTTCGGCGGTCTGCGGGGCGCCGCCGCCTCCAAGAGCGGTCCGCTGCTCCGGTGGCTGGACGAGGGGTACGCAGCGGCGCGCCGGGCCGCGGAGGCCCGGGGGATCTCGGTCCGGTTTGCCGTTCCAGTTCTTCTGTTCGTCGCGCTCTTTTCGAAGAGTCTCTTTTCCTACTTCTCCGAGTTCGAATTGAACGGAATCGGCGTCGCGATGGTGCGCGACCTGCGCCGCGACGCCTACCAGCGGCTCCTCTACCAGTCCACGCGCTTCTACTCCCAGGGTTCGACCGGCGATCTGATGAGCCGGATGCTGTCGGACGTGGAGCAGATCCAGCACGCCTTCGGGCATAACCTGACGGACCTCGTGCAGGGGTTCCTGACGCTCCTGCTCCTCCTGGTCTACGTCTTTTCGCTCGATGCCCGGCTCGCCCTCCTCGTGTTTGCCCTGGCGCCGTTCGTCCTGCTCCCGATCGTCAACAACACGCGCCGCCTCGGACGCGCCGCGACCGCCACGAGGGAACGGATCGGGGAGATGGGGGCGTTGCTCTCGGAAACGCTCCGCGCCAACCCGGTGATCAAGACGTACGCGATGGAGACCTTCGAGGAGAAGCGGTTCGAGGACGTCAACGAGGCCTATTTTCGCGCCAACCGGAGGACCGTGCGGATCCAGGCGCTCAACTCGCCCCTCATGGAAACACTGGCCGGCGTGGGCCTCGCGTCTCTCTTCGTCTATGCGGCCGCTCGGATCCACGCCGGGGCGATGACGCCGGGCGATCTCCTCACGTTCCTGGCCGCGCTGATGATGATGTACAAGCCGTTGAAGGACATCACGCGCATCAACATGGCCGTCCAGCTCGCGCTCTCCTCCGCCCGGCGGATCTTCGAGCTGATGGACAGCCAGAGCGAAATCGTCGAGAAGCCGGGGGCGCCGGAGCTTCCCCCCTTCGCGGGCGAGATCCGCTATGAGCGGGTCTCTTTCGCGTACGCCGGGGACCCCGTCCTCCGGGACGTGACGCTCACCATCCGGCGGGGCGAGACCGTCGCGATCGTGGGCCCGTCCGGAGCGGGAAAGACCACGCTCGTCAGTCTCCTCCCGAGACTCTACGACCCGACCGCGGGATCGATCACCGTGGACGGGATGGACCTGCGCGACGCGGGGCTCGCGTCGCTTCGCCGCCAGATCGCCGTCGTGACGCAGGAGACGATCCTCTTCGACTCCAGCGCGCGGGACAACATCGCCTACGGCCAGACCTCGCCTCCCGAGGAGAGGGTGCGGGAAGCCGCCCGCGCGGCCTACGCGGAGGAGTTCGTGGAGGCCCTGCCGTCGGGGTACGACACCCGGCTCGGACAGGACGCGGGACGTCTTTCGGGAGGGCAGAGGCAGCGGCTGGCCATCGCGCGGGCCCTCTACAAGAACGCCCCGATCCTGATCCTGGACGAAGCGACGTCGCAGCTGGACTCGGAATCGGAGGCCCTCGTCGCCAGCGCGTTCGCCAACCTCATGAAGGACCGCACAACGCTCGTCATCGCGCACCGCCTCTCGACCGTGCGCCGCGCCGACCGGATCATCGTGCTCGACGGCGGGCGGATCGTGGAGGAGGGGACTCACCGGGAGCTCTTGACTCGGCCGGGTCTCTACCGCAGGCTTCACGACATGCAGTTCTTCGCCGGAGAGGACGAATTCCCCGGCCGGGAGCGGGGCAGCGCGGCGCCATGATCCGCAGCATGACGGGTTTCGGGAGGGCGCGGGGCCCGATGGGACCGGACGCTTCGGCCGACATCGTCGCGCGCAGCGTCAATCACCGGTTCCTCGACCTGACGGTCAAGGTCCGCGAGACGGACAACGAGCTCGAACCGGTTCTCCGGCGCGTTTTTTCGCGGCATCTCGCGCGGGGCAAGGTCGAGGTCACGCTTCGGATCAAGCGGGGGGCGGGCGCCGAGCGCGAAGTGTCGATCGACGAAGGCCTCCTCGAAGCGGTTCTCGCCCGTTTCGCGGCCCTGTCGGCGAAGTACCCGGTCGCGGGGCGCCTGGAGGCTCGCGACCTCCTGACGATCCCGCAGATCTTCTCCGTCGAGAGCGGGGCGGAAGGGTTCACCCCCGAAGAAGTCTCGGCCGTGGCCGGCGTGGCGGAGGAGGCCGCGGCGGCTCTCGTCGGGATGCGGGAGGTGGAAGGCAGGCTCGTCGGAGCGGACCTCGCCGAGCGAATCGGGTTTCTGCGGGGAAAGGTCCGGCTTCTCGCGGCCCGGCGCGATGAGATCACGCAGACGATCCACGCGACGCTTCGGGAGCGCCTCCAGACGCTCTTTCCGCAGGTCGCGTTCGACTCCGGCCGGCTCGAACAGGAGGCGGCGCTGGCCGCCGACCGCTCCGATATCGCCGAAGAGCTGCAGAGGCTGGAGGGGCATCTCGAGCAGTTCGGTCATCTCCTCGACTCGGCGAACGGGCCCGTCGGCAAGAGGCTCGACTTTCTCTCGCAGGAGATCCTGCGGGAGCTGAACACCCTGGGGTCCAAGGCGCGCGATCTCGCTCTGACCCGCGAGGTCCTGGAGATGAAATCCGAGACCGAGAAGGTCCGCGAGCAGGTCCAGAACGTCGAATGACCGTCCCCGGCCGGGGCGACCTCTTCATCGTGTCTTCTCCGTCGGGAGGCGGAAAGACGACCCTCATTCGCCGGCTGCTGGAGGTCCCGCCGGGCGAGCCTCTTCACTTCTCGGTCTCCCATACGACGCGATCGATGCGGAAAGGGGAGCGGGAGGGACGCGAGTATCACTTCGTGACCGCGGAGACCTTTCAGCGGATGGTCCAGCGCGACGAATTCCTCGAGCACAACGAGGTCCACGGACACATCTACGGGACGTCCCGGGCCGAGGTCCTGCCGCGTCTGGCCGCCGGCGAGGACGTCGTGCTCGACATCGACGTCCAGGGAGCCCGCGATATCCGGCTCGCGTACCCCGAGGCGGTCGCCATCTTCATCGTTCCCTCCTCTCCCGCCGAACTGGAGCGGCGGCTCCTGGCCAGAGGGCTGGACGGGGAGGAGTCGATCCGGAAGCGGCTGATCAACGCAGCCAAGGAAGTGCAGCAAGCCGAGGAGTTTCAGTACGTTATCGTCAATGATGACCTGGATCGGGCCACTCTTGAGTTACAATCAGTGGTTCGGGCCAGGAGGCTGACGCCGGCCCGCCAGGCGACGCGCCTGGAGCGTATCCGCAAAGAGTTTCATTAGAGAGGTTTACGACATGATTCAGAGAATGCCCGAAGGTGTGGACAGCAAGTTCCGTCTGGCGCTGCTGATCGCCCGCCGCGCCGAACAATTGATGCGCGGCGCTCGGCCCAAGATCGAGACCGACCGGCCGGTCAAGCCCACGCGCCTCGCCGCCCAGGAATTCGACCAGAACCTGATCCGGTGGGACTACGGCCCGGAAGGGGGAGTCCTCGAAGAGGGCGTGGCGGAAACGGCCGAAGAGGCCGCGGCGGAGGAAGAAGCCAGGGTCTAGGTTTCAGGGAACAGGTATCAGGGGAAATCCAGGTGTCAGGTGTCAGTTGTCAGGTGCCAGGGCGTGGGCCCGACCCCAACCTGAAACCTGATACCTGAAACCTGACACCTGCATTTCACCTGGCACCTTCAACCTGATACCTATGAACCATCACGTCGTTCTGGGCGTCAGCGGCGGGATCGCCGCCTTCAAGGCCGTGGAGATCCTGCGGCGGCTCACGGAGCGCGGCGCCGAGGTCCAGGTCGTCATGACGAGGGGCGCGCGCGAGTTCGTCGCGCCGCTGACATTCGCGACGCTGTCCGGGCGGCCGGTTCACACGGAGGTCTGGGGAGACGGTAATGCGCCGGCCGTGGACCACGTGGTCCTCGCCGACTGGGCCGACCTGCTGATCGTCGCGCCGGCGACGGCGCACACGATCGGGAAGTTCGCCGCTGGCCTGGCCGACGACTTCCTCTCGACTTATTTCCTCGCTCACCGCGGACGGGTTCTCCTCGCTCCCGCGATGGAAACTGCGATGTGGGAGAGTCCCGCGGTCCGCAGCAACGTCGAGACCCTGACGGCGCGGGGCGCCCGGCTGATCGGACCCGGGAAGGGATTCCTGGCTTCCGGCCGCGAGGGTGTCGGGCGGATGGAGGAGCCGGAGACCATCGCCGGGGAAGCCTGGAGCATCCTCTCTGGCTCGAGGCGAGACCTGGCGGACTTGCGCCTCCTCGTCACGGCGGGCCCGACCCGCGAGCCGCTCGACCCGATCCGCTTTCTGTCGAACCGCTCGAGCGGCAGGATGGGCTACGCGCTCGCGGAGGCGGCCCGCGACCGGGGCGCCGCGGTGACGCTGCTCTCCGGCCCGACGGAGCTTGCCCGGCCGGAAGGCGTCCGGTTCCTCTCCTTCGAGACGGCGGCGGATCTGCATGGGCTCTCGTCCGCGAGTTCCCCGAGTGCGACGGGCTCGCGATGGCTGCCGCCGTCGCGGATTTCATCCCCGAGAAGAGCGCCGGACGGCTTCATCGGGAGAACGGAGATCGCTCGGTGCGATTGAAGGCCGGGGTCGACATCCTGGCGAGCCTGAAGCCTCTCCGGAGAGGCCAGACCGTCGTGGCTTTCGCGGCCGAGACGGAAGACCTCGAGTCCCGCGGCCGCCGGAAGATGGAGGCCAAGGGAGCCGATCTCGTCGTCGTGAACGACGTGGGCCGCGGCGGCATCGGCTTCGACGCGCCGGAGAACGAAGTCCTGATCCTCCGCCGCGACGGCGCCCGAGAGCTCGTTTCGCGCCGCTCGAAGAGAGAGGTGGCCGAGAGAGTCTGGGACTCGTTCCTGGAGGTCAGGTCATCGGGTTCCTCGGGTTCTCCAGTGTCCGCATTAGACTCGCTCCGTGCCCGCTGATCCTCCGGCCGACTCTCTTCGCGATCAACTCCGCTTTTTCCGCGACCTCGGCGTCACGGATCTCTTCCTGGAAGCGCCCCGCGGCGTCGCCGCCTTGGTCCCCGGGTCGATGCCGGATCTTCCGTCGCTGAAAACATTCCTCGAGGGCTGCCCGCGTTGCAAGCTCTCGAAGGGCCGCACCCACATCGTCTTCGGTCAGGGAAACCCGAAGGCGGAGCTGATGTTCGTCGGCGAGGCTCCGGGCCGCGACGAGGACGAGCAGGGCCTCGCGTTCGTCGGCCGCGCCGGCCAGCTCCTGACGAAGATCATCGAGGCGATCGGAAAGAAACGCGAGGACGTCTTCATCTGTAACGTCCTCAAGTGCCGGCCTCCCAACAACCGCAACCCGGAGCCGGACGAGGTGGGGAGCTGCATGCCGTTCCTCCAGGAGCAGATCCGCCTGATCTCGCCGAAGGTCATCGTGACACTCGGGACCTTCGCGGCGCAGGCGCTGCTGGAGACCGACGAGCCCATCGGACGATTGCGGGGCCGCTGGCGTTCGTCGAAAGGCGTCCGCGTCATGCCGACCTTCCATCCCGCTTTCCTGCTCCGGAGCCCCGAGCGAAAGAAGGACGTCTGGGAGGACATGAAGCTCGTCCGGGACTCCCTCGCCGAAAAATGAAGCGGGCGGCCCGGCGGCCGCCCGCGGAGAGCCCGAGTCGAGACGCGCTCTACTGCGGGACGGCCCCGAAGATCGGGAAGTGGCTCGCGGCGCCCATGAAGAAGAGCATGGGGACGGAGAGCCAGGCGTTCGTGCGCGAGGCGAGGAAGGCGCGGCGGGCCCACTTGGGCATGTCGGCGGGCGCCGGGGCGCCGGTCTCGGCCGTGGCCTTCGTCGCGGCGATGATCTTCTGCTGCAGCGGCCAGATGATCATCCAGACGTTCATGAACATCACGTAGCCGATCCCGCCTCCGATCGCGATCGCGATGGTGCGGTTGCTTCCGCCGTGGCTCATGTAGGAGACCGCGCCCCAGGAGACGAGCAGGACGAGAACCGCGATCACGACGGCGAGAACGCGCCCGTCTTTCAACGGGCCGCCGGCGACCGACATCCGAAGCAGGGCCGCCAGGATCAGCCAGGCGACCGTCCACGCGAGGAGAAAAACGAGGACCCTGCCGGTGATTTTCTCGGTGCCGAGGAGGAAGAGGTAGTAGGTAAAACCGAAGACCAGCGTCCAGACCGCGCCCCAGCGGAACCACCAGAGCGCCTTGGGCATCAGGTTCGGCACGACCTTGCCCTTGCTCGCCGCGTCGAGCTCCTTCATGAAGCTGACGTTGACGAGGTTGAAGAAGTAGAGGAGGCCGATCCAGGTGATGCCCGCGAGGAAATGACCCCACCGGAGAAGGAACAGGACGTTCGTCTGCCAGTCTTGAGGCCAGGTCATTGTCCACCCCTCCTACGTCGATCGTGAATCGGAAACCGGGAATCGAAACGAGGCCCCTATCTTATCTCCCGGCTCCCGATTTGCGGCCCTGTCATTCCAGGGGGCCGAGGAGATTCTGAGGGGTCATGGCGGCGTTCAACTCCTCCTCGGTCAGGACCTTCTTCTCCAGGAGGACCTGTCGGACGCGGACACCCCGGGCGACCGCTTCCTTGAAGACTTCCGCCGCCCTGGCATAGCCGATCTTCGGCGTGAGCGCCGTGATGACCGACGGCGATTCTTCCAGGTAGTGGCGGCACTTCTCCGGGTTTGCCGTGATCCCGTCCACGCACTTGCTCCGCAGAACGGGGAGGAAGTTGATGAAGAGCTGCGGGCCGCGCGTCAGGTTGTGCGCGATCAGGGGCATCATGACGTTCAGGTCGAGCTGGCCGGCCCCGACCGCGAGAATGTTGGCGGTGTCGAAGCCGATGAGCTGGAAGCAGAGCATGTTCAGGCACTCGAGGAGCGACGGGTTGACCTTGCCCGGCATGATCGAGGAGCCCGGCTGGACGGCGGGCAGGCGGATCTCGTCCAGGCCCGTCGCCGGGCCCGACGCGAGCAGGCGCAGGTCGTTCCCGATGCGGCCGAGCTCCACGGCCAGCCCCCGGAGAGCCGCCGAGTAGTCGCCGGCGGCCGCCCGGCTCTGCAGGGCTTCTCGGGGATCGGACGCGGGACGAAAGTCCTCGCCGGCGAGCTTCGAGAGTTTCTCGATCGCGCGTTCCCGGAATCCCGCGGGCGTATTGATGCCGGTGCCGGCCGCCGTGCCGCCGAGCGGCAACTCCCGCAGGGCGTCGAGCGTCCGCGAGAGCGCCTCCCGCCGGTGCGCGACCGCGGAACCGAAGGCGCGGAACTCCTGTCCGAGCGTGACGGGGACGGCATCCATGAGATGCGTCCGGCCGGACTTGACGATGGAGGCGAACTCCCGGCCCTTGCGATCGAAGGAATCCGCGAGCTTCCCGACCTCCTCCGCGAGCGGTCCTGCCGACGGCGATCGCCGCCATGTGGAGCGCGGTCGGGAACGTGTCGTTGGTGGACTGGCCCAGGTTGACGTCGTCGTTGGGGTTGACGGCCGAGCGGTCTCCGCGCGGCGCGCCGAGGATCTCCGCCGCCCGTCCGGCAAGGACCTCGTTGACGTTCATGTGAAAGGAGGTGCCGGCGCCCGCCTGGTAGACGTCCACGACGAACTGTTCCGCGTGCCGTCCCGCCAGGATCTCGTCGCAGGCCTGCACGATCGCGGCGACCTTTCGCGCGTCGAGCCGGCCCATTTCGCCGTTGGTCTCCGCGCACGCCCTCTTGATCCGGGCGAACGCGCGGACCATCTCGGGATGGGCCATCTCGCCCGAGATCGGGTAATTCTCCACGGCGCGCGAGGTCTGTGCGCCCCAGTAGGCGTCGTCCGGGATCTGCCGCACTCCGAGACTGTCGCGCTCTTCTCTCAAGGTAATTCTCCTTTGCTCCTGGCCGTTTTCAACAGTAGCAGAGTCGGATCTGCTCTCGGATGGGCGGGCGGATCGCGGGATAGAATGAGACCCCGCCAGACCCACCCCGCAACGGCCGGCGAGCGCCGGCGTCGCGCCAGGAAGGAGAGATGATCGGGCCTTTCGAGAGTCGGAAGACAGTCGGCGTCGCGGTCCTCTGCGCCGCGGGAATCCTCGCCTGTCGCAAGGCGGGCGTTCCTTCCTCGGCGGCCGCTCCCGCACCCGCCCTGCCGCCGAGTGCCGAGCGCTCGGCGCAGATGCCGCCGGCGCGCGCGGACCCGAACGCGTACCCCTTCCGGCCCGCCGAGAAGGCCGCCGTGGACGAGTTTCTCCGGCAGCACACGGATCTTCGCCTCGCGACCGACGGGGACCGCCAGCACACGCGGGACGGCGACAGCGACATCCGCCGTCTGTACGGGGTCTATCACCCGTTCTTCGTCCGCGGCGATCTGAACGACGACGGCATCCTCGACTTCGTCCTGGCGTTCGTGCGGCGGGATTCCAGCCGCGACAGCCCGTGGTTCTCCGTCGTCGTGTTCACCGGCCGGGCCGATTCGGCGGGGCCTTCGTTCCACTCCGGGGTCTTCATCGAGCGCGACGTCACGCTCGCCCGGGGGGACCTCTCGATCGACCGCGACGCCGTGCTGATCACGCCCGACCTCGGCGACGAGGCCGTCCGCCGCTACCGCTGGGATCCCCTGCGGCGTTCCTACGTCTTCGTCCGCGACGACGACGAAGAAGACGAGACGCCGATCCCCTCCAGAACCTGAGCCGTCGAGCGATCGGGCGATCGAGCCATCGGGTGATTGACCGGAGCCCTTCGATCGCCCGATCACCCGAACACCCGATCGCCGGATCCCGCATCGTGTTGGTCGCGCTTCCGCTCCCGCTCCGCAAGAACTTCTCCTACGGCGTGCCGGCGGCGTTTCCGATGCCGGAGCCGGGCTCTCGCGTCCGCGTGCCGTTCGGGGAGCGCGTCCTGACGGGCGTCGTTCTTTCGCATGGAGGGGAGAAGACGCCCGGCCTGCGCGAGATCGTCGAGATCCTCGACATCGAGCCCGTTTGTCCGCCGGAGCTCCTGGCTTCCGCCGAGCGGGTCGCGCGCCGATCGTTCGCCTCGACCGGAGAGGTCCTGAAGACCGCGCTCCCCGCGCGGCTCCCCGCGGCGGGCGCGGTCCGGTATCGCATCACCGAGCGGGGCGCGCTCGCCCGCGCCGCCGGCGCGGAGGAAGAAATCCTCGAGCGCCTTCGCGGCGGAGAAACGGTTGCCTTGAGCGACCTGCCGGTGGCCGGCCGGCAGGAGGCCCTGAGGTCGCTCGAGGAGCGCGGTTTCGTACGCGCCGTGTCCGCCGCGAGAGAGCGAAAGCCCCGATCGGAAATCGCCTATGCCCCCGGAGCCGGCTCGCCGGAAGAGATCGCGCGGAGCCTGAAGGGAAGCCGGCGCGGCAAGGACGTCCTGGCCTACCTCGAAGCCCTCGGCCGGCCGGCCGTGGCCGCCGAGATACGAATGCAGACGGGCGCGGGGCCGGCCGTGTTGCGGACCCTCGTCGCCCGCGGCGCGCTCCGGACCTTCGAGCAGGCCCGCAAGCCCGAGGAGCCCGCCCCGCCGCCGGCCGCGCGACCGGGCTTTCGGCTCACCGCGGAACAGGAAGCCGTTCTGGCGGAGATCGGCGACGCGATCGCGGCAAGGCGCTACTTCCCCGCTCTCCTGCAAGGCGTGACGGGGAGCGGCAAGACCGAGGTCTACCTGCGCGCGATCTCCTCGACGCTCGCGGCGGGCCGCGGCGCCGTGTGGCTCGTGCCGGAGATCGCGCTCACGCCTGTCTTCTCGCGGGAGCTCCGCCGCCAGTTCGGAGACCGGGCGGCGGTGCTGCATTCGGCCCAGTCCGAGCGGGAACGCGCGCGGGAATGGGACCGGGTGCGAGCGGGGGAGGCGCGCGCCGTGATCGGGCCGCGGTCGGCGGCGTTCGCTCCGGTGGCCGACCCGGGCCTCTTCGTCGTGGACGAAGAGCACGACGGCTCCTACAAGCAGCGGGAGTCGCCGCGTTACGACGCGCGCGACGTGGCGGCGATCCGCGCGCTCGCGACCGGCTCGGCGCTCCTCTTCGGCTCCGCCACTCCGTCCATGGAGGCGTACCAGGCGGCTCGCGACGGGCGCCTCCGCCTGCTGCGCTTGACGGCCCGCGTGGATGACCGGCCTCTTCCGCAAGTCACGCTCGTGGACTTGAAGCGCGAGCCTTCGCGCCCCGAGGAGAAGGGAGTCCCGCTCTTCTCCGGCGCCCTCGTCGCGCGGCTCTCCGAGGTGTTTTCGCGGGGAGAGCAGGCGATCCTGCTTCAGCCTCGTCGGGGATTCGCGCCGTTTCTCCTCTGCCGCCAGTGCGGCTACGACTTCCGTTGCGGCCGATGCAGCGTTTCGCGGACGGTCCACGAGAAGGGGCGCGCGCTCATCTGCCACTATTGCGGCGAGAGGGTCTCGAGGCCCCTCAAGTGCCCCGACTGCGGCGGCGCCATCCTGGAGGCGATCGGCGCGGGCACCGAGCGCGTCGCGGAGAGATTTGCCGAGCTCTTCCCCGGCGTCTCTCACGTCGTGCTCGACCGCGACTCGGCGCGGCGACGCGGCGCGGGAGCGGTCCTGGACGACGTGATCTCCGGCCGGGCCTCCTGCCTGATCGGCACGCAGATGGTGGCCAAGGGGCATGACTTCCCCGGGGTCACCGCTGTCGGGGTCCTGTCGGCCGATACGCTCCTGAACTTCCCGGACTTCCGGGCAGCGGAGAAGACCTTCCAGCTCGTGGCGCAGGTGGCGGGGCGCGCGGGGCGGGGAGACGCTCCCGGCACCGTCCATGTCCAGACGTTTCACCCGCAGCATCCGGCGATCCGGCGGGCGGCCGGGCACGATGTGGACGGGTTCGCGGCCGAGGAGCTGGCGTTCCGGCGTTCGTTCTTCTATCCGCCTTTCGCGCAGCTCGCGTCCGTCCTGATCTCGTCGCCGGACCGGGAGAAGGCGCAAGGCGCGGCCACGAGCGTCGGAGAATCCCTGGCCGGCAGCGGCGCCGATCTCCGGATCTCCGGACCCGCCCCCGCTCCGCTCGAGCGGCTGCAGGGGCGCTGGCGCTTCCAGATCCTGATCCGAGCGGCGCAGAGGCTCGCCGTCCTGGATGCTCTCGAGTCGTCGATTCCGGAGCGGCCTCCGTCCGGCGTCCAGATCGCCGTGGACGTGGACCCGCAGGACCTCATGTAGCGGCCCTGCGGGGCCGCGGTTTCAAGTTCCAGGTTCCAGGCTTCCAGGGAGCCTCTTGAAACTCGAAACCTGAAACCTCTCTCCGTCGCCGAACCATTACAATCACTTCAGATGGACGAGGACCGCAACTTCGAGGAGCCGATCCAGAAGCTCCGGCAGCGGATCGAAGAGCTGTCGGCGCTGCCCGACGACGCGTCGCACCGGCGGGAGCTGGACCGGCTGCACGAGAAGCTGGACCGTCTCTCTCGCGAGATCTACGCCGGACTCACCCCCTGGCAGAAAACGCTCGTGGCGCGCCATCCGGCCCGGCCCTACACCCTCGACTACGTCCAGGCGTTGACCACCGATTTCGTCGAGCTGCACGGGGACCGCAAGTTCGCCGACGACGCCGCCATCATCGCCGGTTTCGCCTTCTTCCGCGGGCACGCCGTGGCCGTCGTCGGGCACCAGAAGGGGCGCGACACGAAGGAAAAAATCCGCCGCAACTTCGGAATGCCCCGGCCGGAGGGTTTCCGCAAGGCGCTGCGCGTGATGGAGCTCTCCGAAAAGTTCGGCAGGCCGATCCTGACGTTCGTGGACACCGCCGGGGCCTACCCGGGCATCGACGCGGAGGAGCGCGGCCAGGCCGAGGCGATCGCCGTCAACCTGAAGGCGATGGCCGGATTCCGCGTGCCGATCGTCGTCACCGTCTCCGGGGAGGGGGGATCGGGAGGCGCCCTGGGCCTGGCGATCGGCGACCGCGTTCTGATGATGGAACACGCCGTCTATTCGGTCATCTCTCCCGAGGGCTGCGCCGCGATCCTCTGGAAGGACGCGTCCCGCAAGAAGGAAGCGGCCGAGGCCATGAAGATCACGGCGCGCGACATGAAGGACTTCGGGGTGATCGACGAGATCATCCCGGAGCCGCCGGGCGGCGCGCACGCGGACCCGGCCGGCGCCACGGCCGCCGTGGGGGAGGCGATCGAGCGCCATCTTCGCGAGGTGCTCGAGCTGACTCCCGAGGAGAGGCGAGAGCGGCGCTACAGGAAGTTCCGAGGGCTCGGCGCGATCGAGTCAATCGCCCGCCCGTGACCGGGTCATGACCGGCCGGCGGCGCCTGGAGATCGCCGTGCTGGCGTTCGGCGCGGTCTTTCTGGCCGTCGTCGTGTACTCCTTCCGTCCCGGCCGCCGCCCCTCCTCCAGGCCGGCCGACGCGGTGCCTCGCGCCCCGGCGTCGCAGGAAGCCGGCCAGGCCACGACGGTTTCGAACGGGTTCGACTACACGGAGACGGTCGGAGGGAAACCCCTCTTCCGCATTCAATCGGAACGGACCGTGGGGTTTGGCCCGGCCGCCGGTCTCGTCCCCAACGCCTATGTCCTCGAACAGGTCTCTCTCACTCTCTACCCGGAGGGGGGCGGCGCGCCGGTCACGGTGCGGGCGGAGAAGGCGCAGTACGACCGCAGGACCAATGAGTCCGTCCTCACCGGCAACGTGCGCTGGTCCGATGAGAAGGGCGCGCTCGGCGAGACGTCCAGAGTCGAATTCCACGCGTCCTCGCACGAGCTCATCGCTCCGGCCGCGATCCACTTCACGCGCGGCACGTTCGACGTCCAGGCGCGTTCGGGCCGCTACGACCTGCGCCGGCGCGAGCTGACGCTCGCCGGCCCGGTCGAGGGATCCGGAACGGGGGAGGGAAGCGAAGGACTCACCCACATCGCGGCGGACGGCGCGGTGTACCGCCGCGACGAGGGGCTCATCGAGCTTCTCGGCAAGGTCTCGGGCGCTTCCCGTTCGGGAGATCGCGTCGCCTGTGACCGCATGGTCCTGAAGGCCGAGCAGGAGGGGAATCGCTTCGAATGGGCGAGAGCGGAAGGAAACGTCCGAGGAGTTCTCGTCTCCGCGATGGGGCCCGCGGCGGGACCGGACCGGCCGTCGCCGGCGCGGGAACGCCGCTACGCCGCGGACCGCGCGGCCCTGCTCTTCGCGCCGGAGGGCACCGTGAAATCCCTCTCCCTGACGGGGGCACCCGCGCACGTGGAGGAGAGCGACCAGAAGGTGGACGCCGAGACGATTGACGTCGGGTTCGACAAGGGACGGGCGCGTCTCGGCGCGAGCCAGCGGCAACGTGCGGCTGGACTCACCGCAGAACAAGGCCGAATGTTCCAGCGCGAGCCTCGCCTTCGCTCCTTCGGGCGAGATCGAGTCCCTCGAGCTCTCCGGCAGCGTGAAGATGCAGGGCGAGGGCCGATCCGCCCGCGCGGAAAAGGCGGTGGAGCTCCCCTCCCGCGGCATCTGGATCCTGACGGGGGGCGAGGGAGGATCGGCCACCGCAGAGACCGAAGGCTCGCGGGTCTCGGCCGCTCGAATCGAAATGGACCGGACACGCCGCACGCTCGACGCCGGCGGGAATGCGCGCGCCGTGTTCGTGCCGGGCGACCCGAAATCGAAGGAGAAGGCGAAGGTCCCGGCCCTCGTGGGCGACTCCTCCCGCCCCACGTTCGGGAAGGCCGCTCGCATGGTCTTCGACGACACGAGCCGTGTCGCCACCCTGTCCGGGGGCGCGACGCTCTGGCAGGGCGCGTCCTCGATTTTCGGCGACGACGTGACGTTGAACGACACGGAGCGGACTCTCGTCGCCGTGGGTCACACCCGGACCGTCGTCTCCTCCGAGCCGGCGGCGACTCAGCGGGGCGCGGACCGCGGCCCCTCGGTGATCACGGCTCGCCGGGTGATCTACCGCGAAGCGGAGGGAACGGCGCTCTTCGAAGGAGACGTCACCGTCACGCGGGGACCCTGGCACGGGACCGCGCAGAAGGCGACGGCGCTCTTCGGCGCGGACCGCAAGATCGAGCGGGTCGAGATGACCGGAGACGTTTCTCTCGCCGACTCCGCCGCGGGACGCAAGGCCCGGGCCGACAAGGCCCTCGACTGGCCCCAGAAAGACAGGACTATTCTCACGGGCTCTCCCGCCATGGTGACGGACGCCGAGGGCAACCGGGTCTCCGGAGCGACCTTGACGATCACGCAGGGGGGGCGGACCGTCGAAGTCACCGCTCCGGAGGGCGGGAAGACGGAGACGATTCACAAGACGAAGCCCGGGGGCGCCGGGGGACCGTGAGGTCCGCCGTTAGACTTACGCCGTGAGCCAGACAGCCGACACTCCGGTCGCCCGCTCTCTGCTGACCGCGGAGGGGCTCATCAAGACGTACGGCGGGCGGGCCGTCGTCAGGGGAGTCAGCCTCGAGGTCGCGGCCGGGGAGATCGTGGGCTTGCTCGGCCCCAACGGCGCCGGCAAGACGACGACGTTTTCGATGGTCGTCGGTCTCGTCCGGCCGGATGCCGGCGTCGTTCGACTGGGTGACCGGAATGTGACCGACCTCCCGATGTACAGGAGGGCGCGGGCCGGCATCTGCTACCTGCCTCAGGAGCCGTCGGTCTTCCGCAAGATGACGGTGGAGGAGAACCTGCTCGCGATCCTGGAGACGCTCGATCTCTCGCACGGCGAGCGCCAGGAGCGGGCGGATCGCCTTCTCGCCGATTTTGGCCTGGAGGCTCTGCGCACCCATCGCGCTTACACTCTCTCCGGGGGAGAGCGCCGGCGCGTGGAGATCGCGAGGAGCCTCGTTGTCTCTCCGGATTTTCTCCTGTTGGACGAGCCCTTCGCGGGCATCGACCCGCTCGCCGTGCTGGAGATCCAGGCGATCGCGCGGCGCCTGGCGTCCGCCGGCATCGGCGTTCTCGTCACGGATCACAATGTCCGGGAAACTTTGTCCATCGTGGACCGCGCCTATATAATCAACGCCGGCGAGATCCTGCGGGCTGGCACGCCCCTTGCCCTCTCGAGCGACGCCGTCGTCAAGAAGATCTATCTCGGAGAGGCCTTTCAGCTGAACTAATGGCGCTGGAACAGAAGCTCAACCTCAGACTCTCTCAGCGGCTGGTCATGACGCCGTCGCTGCAGCAGGCCATCAAGCTGCTTCAGATGTCCAAGCTCGAGCTGGAAGAGGTTCTGACTCAGGAGATGGTCGAGAACCCTGTCCTCGAGGAGGAGCAGGAGGAGGCCGCCCAGGAGGCCGAGTCGGCCGAGGCCCCCGAGGTCCCCGAGCCGGCTGCCAAAGAGGAGACCGAGGCCGAGGCACCTCCGGTGGCTTCCGCGCCGGCGCCCGGGGAGGCGCCCGCCGAGACCGAAGCCGCTCCGGACCGGGAACAGGACTCTTTCGACGAGATCGACTTCGACTCCTATTTCGAAGACTACCTGGACACGGCCTACAACCCGCGACAGTACGAGGAGAGCGAGCAGACCCCGATCGAGAACACGCTTTCGAGCACGCCGGGTCTCCAGGAATACCTGACGTGGCAGCTCTCGATGTCCGGCTCCTCCGAGGCCGTTCGCGAGATCGCGACATATCTGATCGGCAACATCGACGAGGACGGGTACCTGAGGGTCGCGCGGGAGGAGATCCGCACCGCGGGGTACGAAGACGAGGCGGACGTCGAGAGCGCGCTCGACCTCGTACGCTCCTTCGACCCGATCGGGATTTGCGCCTTCGACCTCCCCGATTGCCTGATGCTGCAGATCCGGGCGCTGGGCATCGAGAATCCGCTCATCGAGAAGATCGTTCTGGAGCACTGGCCGGAATTCCTGAATCGCCAGTTCCAGCAGCTCTCGCGCTCTCTCGGCGTGGGAATGTCGGAGCTGCAGGCGGTCGTCGAGATCATCAAGAACCTGGAGCCCAAGCCCGGCCGCAAGTACTCCAACGAGCGGACGATCTACGTCGAGCCCGACGTGGCGGTGCGCAAGATCGGCGACGAGTACGTCATCCAGGTGAACGAGGACGGGCTGCCGAAGCTGCGCATCTCCGCGGCGTACCGCAGGATGCTGCGCGGCGGCAACGGCGCGATCGGCCAGGAGGCGGCCGCGTACCTGAAGGACAAGATGCGCTCCGCGGTCTGGCTCATCAAGAGCCTTGACCAGCGCCAGAGGACCATCTACAAGGTGGCCGACTCCATCGTGCGCCATCAGCGGGAGTTCCTGGACAAAGGCATCGAGCACCTGCGGCCTCTCGTCCTGCGCGACGTGGCCAACGATATCGGTATGCACGAGTCCACCGTTTCACGCGTCGTCTCGAACAAGTACATCCACACGCCGCGCGGGCTCTACCCCATGAAGTACTTCTTCCACAGCGGAATCGACTCGGCCAACGGAGCCGACGTGTCGTCTCTCTCGATCAAGAGCAAGATCGCGCGGTACATCGCCGACGAAGATGCGCGCCGCCCCCATTCGGACGCCCGCATCATGCAGCGCCTGCGCGCGGAGGGAATCCAGATCGCGAGAAGGACCGTCGCGAAGTACCGCGAGGAGCTCCGGATTCCCTCCTCCTCGCAGCGCAAACAGTCCTTCTAGGACCAGGAGGAGACATGAGTGTCGAATGCACCGGCCGTAACATCGAAGTCACCTCGTCGCTCAAGGAGCTGGCGCGCCGCCAGACGCAGCAGCTCGAGAGGCGGCTGGGGGGGCCGGCGACCGTGCGCGTCGTGCTCTCTCACGAAAAACACCGCTTCGGCGCGGAAGTGATCGCCAGCCATCGGCGCCGGCACTGGAAGGCGCAGGAAGAGACGGCCGGCGATCCGCGCGCGGCGGTGACATTGGCGTTCGAGAAGATCGACGCCCAGGCGAAGAAGGACCTCGGGAGACGGCGGGACTTGAAGCACCGCGGGACGCCGGGCGGATCGATTCGAGGGACGAGGATCGCGGCCGCGGAGCCCGCGGAAGCCGGGAGGGAGGCCGAGACCGCTTCGCCGGCGACGGTGAGGATCGTCCGAAGCGGCCAGCAGCGCCTCCCGGTCAAGCCGATGAGCGCAGAGGAGGCGGGGTTGCGGCTCGAGAACTCGCGCCAGGAGTTCCTGGTGTTCCGCGACGCGACGAGCGAGAAGATTTCCGTCCTCTACAAGCGCCGCGACGGGGACTTCGGCCTGATCGTGCCGGAATGCTGAGGCGCCGCCGGGGATCCGCTCGCCCGAACGCGGGGGAGCGCTCTTGACCTCGGGAGCGGAGGGTCCCCTCCAGGGACTGGTCGATTCCCGTTTCATCTTCACGGACCTGCGGGGCCCCGGCCTGGAAGAGGTCCTGGGCGAGATGTCCCGGCGCCTGGCGGCGGCGGGAGTCATCCGCGACGCCGCGGACCTGACGCGCCGGCTCGTCGAGCGGGAGAAGCTGGGATGCACGGGTCTCGGGGGAGGGGTCGCCATTCCGCACTCGAAGTCCGGTGACGTGGCGGACGTCGTGCTCGCGATCGGCCTCGCGCCGGAGGGGATCGACTTCCACGCTCCCGACGGAGTCGCCGTCACGCTCATCTTCCTGATCCTCTCGCCGGCGGACCAGCCGGCGGTTCACCTTCAGGCGCTGGCACGGATCTCGCGGCTCCTGCGGACGCCGGGAGTCGTCGAGAGTCTCCGGGCCGTGAGGACCCGCGAGCAGATGCTGGATGCCCTTCGCGAGGCGCAGACGACCCCGATGGCGGCGGGCGCGTGAGCGTTCCGGAGGAATCGGGCCGGACCGCGGAGCTGACGGCCGAGATTCTGCGCTCGCCGATCCTCGCCGATCTGAAGATGCGCACGGTGGCGGGAGAGTCGGGCTTCTCGCGAGTCATCTCCTGGGGCCGCATCCAGAGACCCGGCCTCGCCTTCGCCGGGTTCCTGGCTTTCATCAAGCCGGGGCGGATCCAGATCCTCGGCGAGAGCGAGCTGAACTACCTCGACACGATGCCGCCCGACGTCCGCCGCGACCGCATCCAGTCGATCTGCGCGCTGCCGGTCGCGGCGTTCGTGATCACCAAGGGGCAGGAGGTCCCCGAAGACCTCGCGCGGGAATGCCGCCTGCGCGCCGTTCCGCTCCTCGTGTCCGATCAGACGACCTCGGTCGTCATCCAGTCCATCACCCGGGTGCTGGAGGACGAGCTCGCGCCCTCGGCCACCGTGCACGGAGTCCTCGTGGATGTCTACGGCATGGGCGTGCTGCTGCTGGGAGACTCCGGGATCGGCAAGAGCGAGTGCGCCCTCGATCTCATCCAGCGAGGCCACAGGCTGGTCGCCGACGACGTGGTGGAGATCCGCAAGTATCCCAACGGGGCCCTGGTCGGGCGCGCGGCCGAAATGATCCGGTACCACATGGAGCTGCGGGGCATCGGGATCATCAACATCAAGAACCTCTTCGGCGTCTCCGCCGTCCGCACGTCCAAGTCCATCGAGCTCGTCATCGAGCTCGAACGCTGGGATCCGGCGAAGAAATACGACCGGCTGGGTCTGGACGGCGAGACCTACTCGATCCTCGGCAAGGCTCGCCCCTTTCTGCGCCTGCCGGTCGCCTCGGGCCGCAACCTCGCTCTCTTGATCGAGATCGGCGCGCGCAACGAGCTGCTCAAGATGCAGGGCTACGACGCCGCCAAGGAGTTCGCCCTCAAGGTGGACGAGCAGATCGCGAAGAACGCGCAGTCCCCGGTGCGCCGCCGCTAGCCCGGTGAGCGAGAAGACGGCCGGCGAGCAGGGGGCGGGGCGCGCGCTTCCCGAGAGTCTCGTGATCGTGACGGGGCTGTCCGGGTCGGGGAAGAGCTACGTGAACAAGTGCCTCGAAGACATGGGGTATTTCTGCGTGGACAATCTCCCGCTCGAGCTCGTCGAGCCCCTGCTCTCGCGCGTCTCGGCCTCCCGCGTGGGAGTGATCCTGGACGTGCGCAATCCGGATTTCGCCGGGCGCTTCCCGGAGATTCTCTCGCGCCTGCGCAAGCAGGTGCCCGGAGCGCGCCTGCTGTTTCTGGACGCTTCGGAGGAGTCTCTCATCCGCCGTTTCTCCGAGACCCGCCGCCCGCACCCGCTTTCCGGAGACCGGTCGCTCCTGCAGTCTCTGCGTCGCGAGCGCGAAATGCTCGAGGAAGTCCGCTCGGTGGCGGACGTGGTCGTGGACACCTCCGAGATGACGGTGCACGACCTGCGCTCGTTCATCCAGAAGACGTTCGTGGGCGATCCCTCGCGGGCGCGGATGCTGGTGTCGGCGACGTCCTTCGGCTACAAGTTCGGGGTGCCGCACGACGTGGACCTGCTCTTTGACGTGCGGTTCCTCGCCAACCCGCATTTCGTTCCGGAGTTGAAGCCCAAGACCGGCCTGGATCCGGCCGTGGCGGCCTACATCGAGAAGGACCCGGAAACGGAGCGGTTCCTCGCGCGGGTCGGGGAGTTCCTCGACTACCTGCTGCCTCTCTACGAGCGGGAGCACAAGAGCTACCTTTCGATCGGCGTGGGATGCACCGGCGGCCGGCACCGCTCGGTCTTCGTGGCGGAGCGGCTGGCGGCCCTGCTCAAGGAGAGAGGCTATCCGGTACGCGTCTCCCATCGCGACGCCACGCGGGAATGAGCCCTTGGCCTTAGAATCCCAGATTCGCCCATGATCGGCATCCTTCTGGTCACTCACGGCAGGCTCGCGGAGGAGCTGCGGGCGGCGGCGTTGACGATCCAGCCCGAGATCTCCTCGATGGTGGCCGTCGCCCTGGAGTGGAGCGAGATCGGCGAGGACGCGCGCGAGCGCATCGCCGCCGGCCTGGCGGAAGCGGACCGGGGCGACGGGGCCGTCATCCTGACCGACATGTTCGGAGGCACTCCGACCAACCTGGCCCTTCCGTTTCTGAAGAAAGACCGGGTCGAGATCGTCACGGGCGTCAACCTCCCGATGGTCCTGAAATGCGCCTCGTTGCAGGGGAGCGGAAAGACCGCCGCCGAGATCGCCCGGCTCGCGCGGGACCGGGGCCAGCGCTCGATCTGCGTGGCGTCGGACCTTCTGGCCAACGAGGAATCCGCCGCGACCGCCGCATCGGAGTCGCGAGAGCCATGATCGAGCAGGAGGTCGCCATCAAGAACCGGCTGGGCCTCCATGCCCGGGCCGCGGCCAAGTTCGTCCAGACGGCCAGCCGATTCAAGTCCTCCGTCAAGATCCGCAAGAACGGCGAGGAGGTGGACGGCAAGAGCATTCTCGGGATCCTGCTGCTCGCCGCTTCGCAGGGCACGCGGATCGTGCTGACGATCACCGGCGAGGATGAGGCCGCCGCCTTCGCCGCGGTCCAGGATCTGATCGCCCGCAGCTTCGACGAGGAAGAATGAGGGAATTGACGATTGACTGATTGACGATTGAGGGATTAAGCACGGGCTCAATCCGTCAATCTTCAATCTCTCAATCTCTCAATCGCCATGTTGCAGGGACTTCCGGTTTCTCCGGGCATCGCGGTCGGGCGCGCCGTCATCGTGCGCTTCGGGGGCACGCCCGCGTTCCGCCGGGCCGTGCTGCCCGAAGGGCTCGCGGAGGAGGAGCGGCGGCTGCGGCGCGCCGCCAGGGCGGCGACCGAGGACTTCCTCAAGCACTCAAGGGAATCCAGCGGCGCCATCGGGTCGGAGCTGGCGACGATCCTGGAGGCGCACGGCCTGATCGCCTCCGACGAGACGCTCCTCTCGGCCATCGTCGAGCACATGCGCAAGGAGCGCGTCAACTGTGAGTGGGCGCTGGCGGCCGTGGCGCGCGAAATGGCCGCGCGGCTGGAGCTGGCGGACGCCTCGGCGATGCGCGAGCGCGCCGCCGACATCACGGACGTGGCCCGGGAGATCGCCCGGCAACTCTCCGGCGGCAACCCGCTGCCCGATCGTGACCTGCCGCGCGGGTCCATCCTCGTTGCCGACGAGCTGTCTCCCGCCGACGCGGCGCGCCTGGATCCCCGCCGCGTGCGCGCGATCGCTCTGGAGCGGGGAGGCCCCACGTCGCATGCCAGCATCATCGCCCGGTCCTTCGGCCTTCCCGCCGTGGCCGGCGTGGCCGGTCTCTGCGACGCCGTCTCGCCCGAGCGGCCCATCGTCGTGGATGGAGACCGCGGAATCGTCGATCCGTCGCCGTCGAAGGAGAAGATCCGCAAGAGCCTCGTCAAGGTCCAGGAAGCGCGGGAGAAGATCCGGCGGCTGCGCGCGAGAACGGCGGGCGCCGCAGCCACCGCGGACGGGGTCCGGATCATCGTTCGGGCCAACCTCGAGCTGACAGAAGAGATCCCTTCCATCGACCTGTGGCATGCCGAGGGCGTCGGCCTCTTCCGCTCGGAGTTCCTGTATCTCGGGGCGGCGCCGGGATCCCCGGGTGTGGAAGAGCAGCGCGCGGCGTACGAGAGGCTGATCGAGGCGTCGCGCCCTCATCCCGTCGTCGTGCGCACCTACGATCTCGGCGGCGAAAAGGGGATCGGCCCGGCGCCAGGCGAAAACCCGGCCCTCGGGCTGCGGGGCCTGCGCTACTGCCTCGCCCATCCCGGGCTCTTCGAGGAGCAGCTGACCGCTCTGTGCCTGGCGTCCCGGAAGGGGGAGCTGCGGATCCTGCTTCCGATGGTCGCCGGCCTGCGCGAGCTGCGGGCCGCGCGCGCCCATCTGGAGAAGGTCGTGAAGCGCGTCGGCCTCTCCGCTTCTCCGCCCCTGGGAGTGATGATCGAGGTCCCGTCCGCGGCTCTCCTCGCCGACCGGCTCGCCCTGGAAGCGGACTTCTTCTCGATCGGGACCAACGACCTCGCCCAGTACGCGCTGGCGGTGGACCGCTCGAACCCGGACGTCTCCGAGCTCTATCGCCCGCTCCATCCGGCGATCCTGCGGATGATCCGGTTCGTCGTGGAGGCGGGCGCCGCCTGCGGGCGACCCGTCGCGGTCTGCGGCGAGATGGCCGCCGATCCGCTGGGGATCGGCGTTCTCGTCGGCCTCCAGATCCGGGAGCTGTCGGTGACGCCGGTTGCCATCGCCGGAGTGAAAGACACCTTGCTCGCGATCGACTCCAATCGGGCCCGGATGCTGGCGGTCAAGGCCTTGAACGCGTCCGAAGCCTCCGAGGTCGAGAAGATGTTCCGGGCGCTTCCGCACGCGGCCGCCGCCGTTACCGCCGAGAAGCGGGCGCTCCGGATTCACGAGAGCGAGCCCGTCCGGTGAGAAGAGTCGCCAAACCGTGGGGGCACGAGATCGTCTTCGCCGAGAACGAGAGGTACGCCGGGAAGATCCTTCACATCGAGCCGGGACACTCCCTCTCGCTTCAGTACCATGAAAGAAAGGACGAGACCCTCTATGTTTTGAAGGGAGAGGTGACACTGTCGGTGGAGATCGAGGGCGTGATGAGGGAGATCACGGCTCCTTCCGGGCCAGTCGCACCGCATCCTGCCCGGAGTCCGGCACAGGATGTCGGCGGATGCGCCGGTGGACATCGTGGAGGTGTCTTCCCCGGAGATCGATGATGTCGTGCGCCTGGAAGACCGATATGGCCGCGCCGGAACGACGGAACCATGAAGAAATTCCTCGTGGCGCTCATGCTGATCTCCGCCAGCGGCATCGGTGCGGCCGCGCCGAAGGCGACCCCGACGCCGACTCCGCAGCCTCGGAAACTTTCCGGGGGATTCGGTCGGGTTGATCCGGACGCGGTAGTCACGCCCGCTGCCGCGGAGACGCCGGCGCCGACGCCGGGGCAGTCGCTCGCCGACCAGGTGCGCGCCGCGGAGCAGGCCCGCAAGCGCAAGGAACCAAAGGCGGCCGTGACCATCACCAACGAGACGCTCGTCACCGATCCAAAGAAGGGGAGGCTGACGACGTCTTTGCCCCGGCCGACTTCTCCGGCGCCGACTCCCGGGCACGAGCAACTCGCTCCCGACGCCCGCCGGCCCGGACGATTCGAGCGCGGAGGCTTACTGGCGGGAGCGCATGCACAGCGCACGGTCCCGCGTGGAGGAGCTTCGCGAGCGGGTTCGCCGCTTCGAGCAGGAGTCCAAGAAGCTCGAAAACGACTTTTATTCATGGGACGATGGCCAGTACCGGGACGGCGTGATCAAGCCGGCCTGGGACCAGAAGCGCGAGGAGCTGGAGACGGCCAGAAGGGACCTGGAGCAGGCGGAGAAGGAGCTTTCCGAGCTGCCGGAGAAGGCTCGCAAGGCGGGAGCCCTGCCGGGATGGTTGCGCGAATGAGCGGGTATCGGGTCGAGACGTGGGGCTGCCAGATGAACGTTCTGGACGGTGAGCGCATCGCCGGACAACTGCGGGGTCTGGATCTTACCCGGGCGCAGGAGGGAGAGGCCGCGGACGTCGTTGTTCTGAACACGTGCTCGGTCCGGGAGAAGGCGGAATCGAAGGTCTACAGCGCGCTCGGAGTCCTGGCGGAGAAGAAACGCGAGAATCCCGCTCTCGTCATCGGCGTCACGGGCTGCCTGGCGCAGGTCTCGGGAGACGAGATCCTGGAGCGCGCCCCGTGGGTGGATTTCGTCATGGGAACGGGCAACGTCGAGAGGGTTGGCCAGATCGTCCGGCGCGTCCGAGAAGAGCGGCGGCAGGTGACCGCGCTCGAGCTGCCGCAGGAATCGCCGGTCTATCAGTTCCGGCAGATCTCCCGCGGCTCCCTCTTCCAGGCCTACGTCACGGTCATCGAGGGGTGCGACCAGTTCTGCACCTTCTGCATCGTCCCGTTCACGCGGGGACGTGAGCGCTGCCGGCGCTCCGGCGAGATCCTCGAGGAGGTCGCCTGGCTCGTCGAATGCGGGTACACCGAGATCACCCTGCTCGGCCAGACCGTCAACGCATACCGGGACCCGGAAAACGGTTCGGGTCTGGGGGCGCTTCTCACGCGCGCGGCCGCGGTGCCGGGAGTCCGGCGCCTGCGGTTTCTGACCTCGCACCCGCGCCTCGTGGATGATCCTCTGATCTCGGCGCTCGCGGCCGGGGGCCCGATCGCGCCTTACCTTCATCTTCCCGCGCAGTCGGGGTCGGACAGGATCCTCTACCGGATGAAGAGGCGCTACGACCGCCAGCATTACCTGGACACCGTCGAACGCATCCGGCAGGCCGTCCCGGACGCCGCCATCTCGTCGGACTTCATCGTCGGCTTCCCGGGAGAGAGCGAGGAGGACTTCGCCGGCACGCTCGATCTCGTGCGACGGGCCCGGTTCGCCAACGTCTTCGCGTTCCTCTATTCTCCGAGGCCGGGAACCGCGTCCGCGCGGTGGGGGAGCGAGACCGCCGTCGCGGCGGAGGTCGCCTCCGAGCGGCTGCAGCGGCTCCTGACCCTCCAGGAAGAGCTCCAGTCGCAGATGAACCGCGACCTCGTCGGCAGCCGCTTCGAGGTCCTGATCGAGGGGCACGACCGCCAGGGGCAGGGCCGCGGGCGCACGCCCTGCAACCGCATCGTTCACGTCCGGGATGACGCTCGAGACCTCTCGCCGGGCCGTTACGTCTCCGTCAGGATCACGAGAGGATTGCCGAATTCGCTCGTCGGAGAGTTGGCCCAATAACCGGGCAAAGGAACCTCGCCATGGTCAAGATGGAAATCAAGGGTCTCCTCATGGATCCGGTCTCGAACATGCCGGTCGTGATCCTGCGCGATGCCGGAGACGGGATCTTCCTTCCCATCTGGGTGGGAATCTTCGAGGCGAACGCCATCGCCATCGCGATGGAGAAGATCGCGACTCCCCGGCCGATGACCCACGACCTCCTGAACAATCTCTTGAAGGAGCTCGACACGCGCGTCGAGCGGATCGTGATCAACGACCTGAAGGACAACACGTTCTTTGCCCGAATCCATCTCTCGCGCGCCGACTCGACCTGGGTCGTGGACAGCCGCCCGAGCGACGCCATCGCTCTGGCGCTTCGCAGCCGGTCGGAGATCTTCGTCGAGGAGGAGGTCCTGGAAAAGAGCAAGACCCTTCGCGCCGAGGGGGCCGAGCCCGATCCGGAGCGCCTGAAGAAATGGCTGGAGGAAGTCAATCCGGAGGACCTTGGCAAATACCGCATGTGAGCGAGTTCACACCCGGAGTCGCAAGCTGACAGCTGAAAGCTGATAGCCGACAGCTATACTGATCCCCGGTGATCATCTCCATCACGAACCAGAAGGGGGGCGTCGGAAAGACGACCACCGCGATCAACCTGGCCGCGGCGCTGGCTCAGAAGGGGATGAAGACGCTGCTGGTGGACCTGGACCCGCAGGCCAACACCACGATGTCGTACCTGGACCGGCGCTCCGTCGAAAAATCGATGTTCGACGTCCTGACGGACCCCGCTGTCTGGTTCCGGGAAATCGTCAGGCCCTCGGGTCTTCCCAATCTGGACATCGCGCCGGCCCGGATCGCGCTCGCCAAGATCGAGTCGAAGCTCCTGGGGGAGATCGACGGCCATTTCCGCCTGCGGGACAAGATCGACGGCGCGCGCAAGCGCTACGACGCGATCCTGATCGACACGCCCCCCACGCTCGGCATGATCACCGTCAACGCGATGGTCGCCTCGACTCACATCCTGATCCCGATTCAGTCCTCCTATTTCGCGCTGGAGGGGACCGACGACCTCCTGGAGACGATCGACAAGATCAAGGCGCGCCCCAATCCGGGCCTCCAGATCCTGGGCGTCGTCGTGACCCTTCACGACAAGCGCACGATCATCGGGCGCGACGTGTACGAGCAGATCCGAGCGGTCTTCGGCGATAAGGTCTTCAAGACCACGATCTCCAAGAGCGTTCGCCTGGAGGAGAGCCCCGCCCACCGCGAGTCCATCTTCACGTTCGCTCCGCGTTCCGGCGGCGCGGCCGAGTATTACTCTCTCTCCGAGGAGGTTCTCTCGCGTGTCTAAGAGAAGGGGACTGCCGCAGGAGGCGCGGATGCGCCACGATTCGCATTTCGTCGACGCGCTGTCGACGCGCTTTGGCGCCTCGCTCGGGCGCTGGATTCCTCTCGAGGAGATCGAGACCAATCCGGAGCAGCCGCGAACGAACGTCGGCGACCTGAAAGAGCTCGCGAAGTCCATCGAGGCGAAGGGAGTCCTGGAGCCGCTTCTCGTCCGGCCGATCGGCGATGGGCGCTACCGGATCATCGCCGGCGAGAGACGTTTTCGAGCCGCGATGGAGGCGGGCTTGACCGAGGTGCCTTGCATCGAATTCGACGTCCCGGAAAACGAGGTCATCGAGATCGCCCTGATCGAGAATCTCCACCGGAAGGACCTCCATCCCTTCGAGGAGGCCGAGGGGTACGCCGGCCTGGCCAACCGCCACGGCTATACGCAGCAGCAGATCGCCGAGGCTCTCGGCAAGTCGCGTGTCTCGGTGACGGAGGCCATGTCGCTCCTCGGCATCCCCGAGGACGTCCGCGAGGAATGTCGGCGCGCCGACATCAACGCTCGCTCGGTTCTGCTGGAGATCGCCAGGATGAAGGACCCGGCCCTGATGCGGGAGGCGATCCGGCGGGTGACCGTGGGTTCGACCCGCGACGACTTGCGCACAGCCAAGAAGGAGACCGCGCATCCGAAGCGGCCCCGGCGGTTCGCCTTCGTCTATCGCCCGAAGGGGGGGCCGTTCAAGCTGAATCTCTCCTTCCAGAAGTCCCGCGTCGACAGGAGCGAGCTGATCGACACGCTGCGTCACATCATCAAGCAACTCGAAGCCGGCGAGATCAAGCTGCCCAGGGCGTAGGGGCGGCAAGCTGGCCGGGGACAGCGGCCGGACGCTGGCCGGCTTGGCGCCTAGAACGTCCGATAAGATATATTATGTAAAGTCGCCAGCCGACCAGTCCCGAACCGGGTTCGAATCCCCTGGAACGCCGGTCCACTGCCTTTAGCAGGCTGCCTCCAGCGACTTTACATAATATCCGCCCCGTTCCTGTAAAGCGCGGCGCTGTTTCCCTTCCCGGAGGGTCTTCCTGCGCTTTACAGAACGGGGCGAGCGATCCCCGACGCACGGCGATGGGCTTCAGCTGATAGCTTTGGGGCGATGCGGCTCGTTTCGCGGTCCGTCCTGAGGGAGATCTGGCCTCCGTTCCTGCTGGGGTTCGCGGCTTACACCTTCATCCTGGTTGTCCGGACGATCTATTTCCTGGCGGATTTCTTCGTTCGGCGCAGCGCGACGTTTGGAGAGGTGGCCTGGCTGGCGGTTCTGTCGCTCCCCTGGATCGTCGTCCTGACGCTGCCGATGGCGTTCCTGCTCGGCGTGTTGATCGGCGTCGGGAGGCTGGCCGGCGACAGCGAGATCGTCGCCCTCCGCTCTTGCGGCGTCGGCCCGGCGGCGATCTACCGCCCGGCTCTGGCGGCGGCGGGGGTTCTCTCGGTCGGGGTGTTTCTCCTCTACAACCTCGTGCTTCCCGGCGCCAACGAGGTCCTGTCCCGGTCGCTCGCCCGGGTTGCGGCGACCTCGGTCGTCAACGTCGTGCAGCCGCGCACGTTTCGCGAGGCCCGCAGCGGCGTCACGCTCTTCTTCGACCGGGCGGCGCCCGACGGCCGGACCCTCGAGGGGGTCTTCGTCAAGCTCGGCGAGGAGTACGAGAAGGACCTGCGGGTGATCGTGGCCCGGCGCGGCGTCCTGACACTCGACGGGGATCGGCTGTGGCTCGACCTGTTCAACTCCGCGCTTCACGAGTACGACGCCGGCGATCCTTCGCGCTACCGGACCAACCGCAGCGAGACGCAGCGGATTCTGATCGCGGGCGACATCTGGGCCGGGAAGGTCTCGTACGAGAAGTCGCTGCGGGCCCAGTCGCTTTCCGAGCTCGCGGCGACCGCGAAGCGAATCCGCCGGGAGTCTTCGGAGAATTACAGGCTGGCATGGGTCGAGATCCACAAGAAGCTCTCGATCCCCTTTGCCTGCCTCGCCTTCGCGGTCATCGGGATCCCGCTGGCGGAAGGTTCCCGGCGCGGAGGGAAAGGCAGCGCGTTTGCCATCTCGCTCGCGATCATCATCCTGTACTACGTTCTGCTCTCTTCCGGCGAGACCTGGGCCCAGCAGGGCCGGCTCCCTCCGGGGATCGCGATCTGGATTCCCAACGCCCTCCTGCTCGCTGGCGGGGCCATCGCGATCGTCCGCTCGGGACGCGAGCGGGCACGCTGGCGCTGGCCTTCGAGGAGCGGCCGCCGGGAACCGGAGCGCGCCGCCACCGCCGCGGGATCCCGTCCCCGTTTCGGCGGGCTCCTGCGCTTCCCGGGCATTCTCGACCGCTACGTGCTGGCGCGGTTCCTGACCGTCCTCTTCTTCGCCGCGGTCTCGGTCCTGCTCCTGGCGGTCATCGTGGACTACGCGGACCACGTCGACAAGATCGCGAAGAACCACCCGCCGGCCTCCGTCGTGTTCGGCTATTACCGCTGCTTCCTCCTCGACATCGGGACACAGATCGCTCCTTTCATCGCGCTGATCGCGACGCTCGTCTCGCTCGGAGTCCTGTCGAAGAACAACGAAGACACGGCGTTCAAGGCGAGCGGAGTGTCGCTGCATCGTCTGGCCGCGCCGATCCTCGCCGCCGCCGGCGTCGCTGCCCTTCTGTTCTTCGCGCTCGGGGAATACGTTCTCCCGTTTTCCGTTCAGAGGGAGGCCCGCTACCGCAACATCATCTACGGCCGGCCCGTGGACTACGGCGTCGCGCGCACGCCGGCCGAGCGCAACTGGCGCTTCGCGACCGACGGACGCGTCTGGCACCAGGAAGAGAGCGATCCGGAGAAGGGGCTCCTCATCTCCCCTTCCGTTTTCGAGTTCGACAAGAACTTCGATCTCGTGCGGCGCGACAGCGCGCGGGAGGCCTTCTGGAACGGGAAGGAATGGATCTTCCGGCAGGGCTGGACACGGACCTTCGGAAGCCCCACGGAGACCGCCTACCAGACCTACCTCCAGAAAGAGGTGCCTGGAGATCCTCCGCGCGCCTTCGCACGGGACAGGCGCACACCCGATCAGATGCGCTGGCGCGAGCTCCAGCAGTACGCCCGGCGCCTGAAGGCGAGCGGGTACTCGACCGGCAATCTCGAGACGGCCCTCCACGCGAAGTTCTCGGCGCCGGCCCTGGTCCCGCTCATGGCCCTGCTGGCGGTCCCGTTCGCCTTCCGGATCGGACGCCGGGGGACGCTCGCGGGAATCGGCGTCGGCCTCGCCCTCGGCATGGGGTTCCTGATCGCCACGGCGTTCTTCACGAAGCTCGGCGACGTGGGGGCGCTCCCGGCGCTTCTCGCCGCGTGGTCGCCTAATGTGCTGGCGGCGACCGGGGCTATTTACCTTCTCCTGCGCCTGCGCACATAAAGGTAAGGCTCCGGGACCTTAGACCTTAGACTTTGGACGCTCGCGTTCTTCAGAAGGACTGCCCGCTGGAGAAGGAGACGAGCCATCCCTTGCGGCCGAAGGGATCGGGGTTCAGGGCATACGCCATATCGAAGCGCAGGATGCTGTTGCCGGCGGCGCGAGTAATGAGGACGCGCAGGCCCACCCCGACGTCGCTCTTGAACTCCGACAGCTTGAGGGGCGTGCCCTCGGGCGTCGCGGTCCCTGTGTCGAAGAAGACCGCGGCGCCGAAGGAGCCGAGCTGCAGGATCTCCTTCCCGGTGAAGATCCGGTGCTCCAGGTTCAGGATGATCCGCTTGTTCCCTTCGAAGGAGTAGAGCCGGTAACCGCGCAGCCCGTTGTCGCCGTCGGCGAAGAACTGCACGTCGCGGTCCAGGTTCCAGCCGTAGTCGAAACGGACGCGGGAAACGAACGTTTGGATCAGGGACGTATCGAACTTCCGCACGTAGCTTGCCGTGCCGGAGAGGATGCCATTCTGCAGGCCGCCGTCCAGGCGCGTCTGGAAGGAGACATGAGCCAGCAGGAATCGGCCCGGTGAGAACCTCCAGCCGTAGCCTGTTTCTGCCTGAACGAACTCGGTCGTTCGGTCGAGGCCGAAGGCCGCCGGCGACACGCCGAAGGTCGCGCCGAATGTCAGGCCGAGATTGAAGTCCTCATATCGGGAGTCACGGTTGACGTAGTTGAGCTTGATGAAATCGTTGGCAACGTCCTCGTACCGGAGGAGGAGATAGCGAAACAGCCGGTTCTCGGGGAGGATTTCGTCGAGGTGATCCGGCAGCGGGGTGAAGGTGTCCTGGAGATTCTCGAAACCCACGGTCAGGCGCCTGGCGCGCCGGTCGCCCGCCGCCAGGGCCCAGCCGTAGTGCGCCTGGTAGGCGCGGTGATCCTGGCTGAAGATGGAGACCTCCGTCCCGTTCTCGAAGATCCTTTCGTTCTGCGTCAGGTGACTCCCCAGGGCATCGGCGGCCCACGGGCTCACGAAGGAGACGAACGGGCGGCCGACGCTTCCCGTCGTCTCCACGCCGTCGGAGTTGTTCGCATAGATCAGTTCGGTGCTCCAGTAAGGGCCGAAGAGAGACGGATCCCTGTACTCCACCGAGCGGTTGATCCGCTGCGTGTCCTTGCCGTATGCCAGGGCCGCCTGGCGTCCCAGACCCAGCAGGTCCTTCTCCTCGAGGGAGAAGGAGTAGGTCGTCACTCCCCCTGACTTGCCCAGCGAGACGCCGGGCTGCGTGGTCCAGGAGTCCTGTGTCCTCACCAGGACGTCCACGACGCCGTCGTGGGGCGGCGCCGCGACGACCGATGCGCTCTTGATGAAGGGAAGGGCACGCAGGTTGCGCTCCGTCTCCTCCAGGCGCGTGGGGACGTAGAGGTCGCCTTCGTGGAAGAGGAGGAAATCACGGATGACCGAGGGCTTCGTCGCGATGTGCAGGGCGTTGGCGGTCTGGTAGACCCATCCGTGCGTCGCCTCCTCGGGCGTGAAGACGTCGTACGACTCGATGGTGATCTGCCCGATCCGCAGCTCCTCCTGTCCAAGAGCCGGGAACGCGGTCGCCAAAGGGAAAACGAGGAGAGCGGCCCGAATCACCAGGGTCTTCATTCCGGAGAATCAGGTCTTGGAGGGCCGTCCGCCTCTAAGTTCCCTCCTCCCACGAAGTCATGTACCGGAGCTGCTCCCGTGTCGGAACGTCGATCGCGATCTCCATGGCGGCGAGCTTCAAGCGAGCGATCTCCGAGTCGATCTCGCCGGGAACCGGATACACCCTCGGGTCGAGAGCCCTGTGGTTTTTTACCATGTACTCGGCCGCGAGCGCCTGGTTGGCAAAAGACATGTCCATGACGGAGGCCGGGTGCCCTTCGGCTGCCGAGAGGTTGACCAGGCGCCCGTCGGCGAGGAGATAGATGCGGCGGCCGTCGCGGAGCGCGAACTCCTCGACGAACTCCCGGATCGGGCGGCGCCCGGCCGACAGCGCCTCGAGGGCCGGGATGTCGATCTCGACGTTGAAATGCCCGGAGTTGCAGACGACCGCTCCGTCCTTCATCGTCCGGAAGTGCTCCTCGCGCAGGACGCTCTTGTTCCCGGTCACGGTGACGAAGACGTCGCCGACGGCCGCGGCCTCCTCCATCGGCATCACCCGGTAGCCGTCGAGCACGGCCTCGATGGCCTTCGTCGGATCGATCTCGGTGACGATGACCTGGGCGCCCATTCCGCGCGCCCGCATCGCCACGCCCCGGCCGCACCAGCCATAGCCCGCGACGACGACGTTCAACCCTGCCACGAGCAGGTTCGTAGCACGGACGATGCCATCGAGGGTGGACTGGCCGGTGCCATAGCGATTGTCGAAGAGATGCTTGGTCTTCGCCTCGTTGACGGCCACGACCGGGAACTTCAGGACTCCCGCCTTCTCCATGGCGCGCAGGCGGATGACGCCGGTCGTCGTTTCCTCGGTCCCCCCCACCACGCCGGAGAGGAGGTCCTGCCGGTCGGACGGAGAGAGTCCCCGCGCCCAATCCCGGATCACGGGGTCCACGTCGGCGTCCTTGCCGAGCGCGAGGAAGAGGAGCGAAGACACCAGGTCCGCCCCGTCGTCCATCGTCACGTTGGGACGGTGGGCGAGCGCCGCGCGGATGTGCTCGTAGTAGGTCGCGTGATCCTCCCCCTTGATCGCGAAAACGGCGATGCCGTCGTCGGCCACGAGCGCGGCCGCGACGTCGTCCTGCGTTGAGAGCGGGTTGGACGCGCAGAGGACGAGGTCCGCCCCTCCCGCGGCGAGCGTGCGGGCCAGGTTGGCGGTTTCGCTCGTCACGTGGAGGCAGGCCGACAATCGCACTCCGGAGAGCGGCTTCTGCTTCTCGAAGCGCTCACGGATCTGCCGCAAAACCGGCATGCTCTTCTCTGCCCATTCGATCCTCAGCCTCCCGCGCCCGGCGAGCGACGGGTCCTTGACGTCGAAGCGCTGCACCGCGACTGCGGTCTTTTCCATCGGGCGCCCCTTACCGCCCCGCCGCGACGGACGGCTCGACACCCGTGGCGCGCGACAGGGCCGCGGCCGCGTCGGTCCTCTCCCAGGTGAACTCCGGCAGATCGCGCCCGAAGTGTCCGAACGCCGCGGTCGTCTTGTAGATCGGGCGGCGGAGGTTCAGTTTCTCGATGATCCCGCGGGGAGTCAGCGGGAAGTGCTCGCGAATCAAGGCGACGAGTTTCTCCTCCGGCAGTCTTCCGGTGCGGTAGGTTTCGACGTGGACCGAAACCGGGTCCGCCACGCCGATCGCGTAGGCGAGCTGGATCAGGAGCCGGTCGGCCAGCCCGGCCGCGACGATGTTCTTGGCGATGTACCGGGCCATGTAGGCAGCCGAGCGGTCCACCTTGGTGGGGTCCTTGCCGGAGAATGCGCCCCCCCCGTGGGGAGCGCTCCCGCCGTAGGTGTCCACGATGATCTTGCGCCCCGTGACCCCGGTGTCCCCCTGCGGCCCGCCGATGACGAAGCGGCCCGTGGGGTTGACGTGGAACTTCGTGTTCTTCGTGAGGAGGCCCGCGGGAATCGACGGCTTGATGATCTCTTCGATGATGGCTTCCTTGAGCTCCGGGTGTTTGATCGCTTCGGCGTGTTGGGTGGAAACGACGACGGCCTCGACCGCGATCGGCCGGGTCCCCTCGTACTCGACGGTGACCTGGGACTTCCCGTCGGGGCGCAGGAAATCCATCTGTCCGGTTCGCCTCGCCTGGGAGAGCCGCATGACGAGCCGGTGGGCCAGGGTCAGCGGCAGCGGCATCAGCTCCTTGGTCTCCCGGACGGCGAACCCGAACATCAGGCCCTGATCCCCCGCCCCCCCGGTGTCCACGCCCTGGGCGATGTCGGAAGACTGCGGATCGATCGAGGAGATGACCGCGCATGTCTCGTAATCGAATCCGAACTTGGCCCGCGTGTACCCGATCTCCTTGATCGTGTGGCGGACGACGGAGGGGAAGTCCACGTAGGTCCTCGTCGAGATCTCTCCGGCGATGAAAGCGAGGCCCGTGGTGACCAGGGTCTCGCAGGCCACGCGCCCCATCGGATCGTCACGCAGGACGGCGTCCAGGATGGCGTCGGAGATCTGGTCCGCGATCTTGTCCGGATGACCTTCGGTCACGGACTCGGAAGTAAAAAAGTGACGGCCGTCTTGAAGCATCAGGCGACTCCTTTGGGCGACAGGGGTGGGCGATTCAAGGCGTGGGAGCCTAACATCTTGCGGCCGGGCCGGTCAAAGCGCGAGGCTCCGTCCCGAGACGCGGACACCGCGGTTCCGGGCAAAGAAGACAAAGACGTTGCGGCCGTATTCCCGGCGGTCCAGCAGATGCAGATCGTGCGAGTCGGAAGGCCTGTCCTCGAATCGGTCGATCTGAAGAACGAAGATCCCCTCGGGCGCCAGCACGCAGGCGACCCTCGCGCGCGGATCCGGCGCCGCACTCCCGGGAGCATAGGGCGGATCCGAGAACACGAGGTCGAACCGCACTCCCCTGCTCGCGAGACGGTCCAGGGCCGCATCCGAGTCCTCCTCCAGGATTTCGATCTCGCCCTGCCCGGGAGGGAGCTTCGCGAGGTTCTTGCGGAGCACGGCGGCGTCCCGATCGACGAGCACCGCGCGGTCGGCTCCCCGCGAGATCGCCTCGATCCCCACGGCGCCGCTGCCCGCGTAGAGATCGAGAACGCGGGAGCCCGGGATTCTCTTCTGCAGGATGCTGAAGAGAGCCTCGCGGGCGCGCCCGGAGGTGGGTCGCGCGCCCGCCGGAACTTCGAGATGCCGCCGCTTCCACTGACCCGCGAAGATACGGACGGACGGGGCCTTTTGTCGTTTCATCGGATCGCTCAATCGGGCGGAGAGAACTGGAAACGGAGGTCTTCGATCTTCCGGAATTCGCTGTAGGGCTCGCGCACTCCTTCGAGTTCGACGATTCCCTTGTCCTTGATGAGCTGGCGGACCCGGAACACGGTGCCGTCGAATCTCCTGAGATATGTTCCCGGCGAGAGCGTCTCCGGCGTGAACCGCGACGCCGGGGCGAGGGGGCTGTTGAAAGTGCGTTTCAGCCCTTCCAGGGCGGCCCGCAACGACGCGGCGTCGGCCGGCAGCGCCGTGAGGTCGTCGAAACGGACCTGCTTGCGGGATCCGTCGGCTCTCGCGAGCGTCACTCTGGACTGGGCCGTGAACTCTCCCGTCAACCCGGTGCGCAGCTCTTCCGGAAGCTCCCAGACCTCGGGACGGGCGAAGTAGGCGCAGTAGAAAGAGAGTTCCTCGGGCTCGAGCTTCTTGCGGTGCTCGTCCTCATCCTTGCCTCGAGCGGACTTCCAGACCAGCATCCGATCCCTGAAGAGCGTGAACCGCTCGTACCCTTCCCGGGACTGCCGGATCCACTCCACGCAGAAGGTGGGAGGAGAGGCTTTCTGCTCCGCCGGCGAGGCGAGAAGGAGGGCGAGGGCCAGGAGCGGAAACGGACTCATCAGGACGCCGTCCGGCGCGCCTCGCGGATCGCGAACGCGAGCTCTCCGCTGCTTGGGACTCTTCCGTCCCGCCGGGCGGCCAGGGTGGCTTTCAGAGCGCGTCCGATGCGCGGGCCGGCGGCAATCCCGGCGGCGATCAGGTCTCGGCCCCGGATCTGGAGACGCGTCGAAGAAACCCGGAGAGCCTGTTCGAGCCGCCGCCCGGCGGCACCGCCGAGGAGGGCCGCCGTGGCGGCGATCTCATCGGGGTAAGTCACGCGCTCGAGCAGGGCGGACGGAGTGACGCGGGAAGGATCCTCCCGGAGGTCGCCGAGGAGGGCGGAGAGGGAGCGGAATCTCCTGTCGGCCTCTCCCGCCAGGGAGAGCCGGCGCGAGAGACGCTCCCGGGCGGAAGGATCGAGCTCGCCGGACCAGACGAGGAGGAAGAGGAGCCAGGTCGTCTGACCAGGGTGACGCCGCGCGATGCCTTCGGCGCGACGCAGGCTCGCGAGGACCGGCTTATCGTGGCGCAGGTCCGGGTCCACCATCCGGTCGATCCCGAGCGCCCCCATGAGGCGCACCGCCCTCGCGCGATCGGGCTCCGAGAAAAGGAGCCGCAACTCCCGGCGCATCCGGTCTCCCGACACCTGGTCGAAGGCTCCATGGCGCGCGGCCTGCCCGATCCAGCGCCGCGTGCCCGGGTCGATCCGGAACCGAAGGCGATTGGCATAGCGGACCGCGCGGAACGCCCTTGTCGGGTCGTCCTGGGGCGAGGCTTCGTGCAGCATCCGTATGGTCCCGCTCCCGATGTCCCGGGCGCCCCCGAAGGGGTCGATGAGAGCAGGACGGCGCCTCGGCGCGACCCGGAGCGCGATCGCGTTGATCGTGAAGTCGCGCCGGGCGAGGTCCCGGCCGAGCGGGGCCGCCGCGACGCGGGGAAGCGCGCCACGGGCGTCATATGTCTCCGCGCGCGTCGAAGCGATATCGAGGCGCGATCCGTCCGGAAACTCGAGCGTCACGGTGCCGAAGCGCTCGTGGGGGCGCGGGCGCGCGCCGAGCTCCCGTGCCAGGGCGCGCGCGAATACGACACCGTCTCCTTCGACAGCCAGGTCGATATCCGCCACGGGCCTCCCGAGCAGAAGATCCCTCACGGCGCCCCCCACGAGATACAGCGGCAGCCGTCTCTTCGACGCAACCCTCCGGGCCGCGGCAAGCCTCTTCCGCAAAGGAGCCGGTAGGGACCGCAGACCCGGCAAGAAGACCTTCGACCTTGGACTCTGGACCTCGGACTCTTCTACTCAAACACGTATTCCACCGAGTCCTCGCCCGCGAGCGCGCGGATCTCGCTGGTCAAGACCGGGGAGGGAGCGATCCTCATCGAGTCCGCGGCCTTCAGCGTCGCTTCGAACTCGCCGGGGCGGAAGAGACGGATGGAGACGGGCATCGTGCCGGGATGGGACTTCAGGCGGTCTTTCAACCGCGCGAGGACCCGCTCGTCGGCAAACGCCAGGTTGACGCGGATCTGCAGGCTGCGCGCCAGGCGCTCGGAGATTCCCTCGAGCGGGGTGATCTCCTGCACGGTCAGCTCGCACGCGGGCCCGGACTCCCGGACCGTGCCCGTGATGAGGACCGGAAGGTCCGGCCGCACCCAGGTCTCGACCTTTTCGTAGAGGCTTGCGAAGATCGCGACCGGCACGCTTCCGGTCATGTCTTCGAGGACGGCCTTGAGCATGGTCTTGCCCTCGTTCAATCCCTTCTTGATCTTCTGTTTCTTCAGGCCGACGAGGACCCCGCCGACCCGGACCGTCTTGTCCGCCTGGGAGGAGAGCCCCGAGACTCTCACGTCCGCGAAGCGCTCGATCGCTTCGGCAAATCGCGTCAGGGGGTGCCCCGTGACGTAAAAACCGAGGACGTCCTTCTCCCCTTTTAGCCGTTCTTCCAGCGACCACTCCGGAAGGTCCGGGAAATCCTCGCCCGCGGGCAGGGGCTCCTCCGCGCTCCCGCCGAAGAGGTTCGACTGTCCGATCTCTTGTTCTTCTCGCGCCCGGGCCGCCCGCGCGAAGACCCGCTCCGAGGCCGCGGCCAGCGTCGCCCGGTTCTTCCCGAGGGAGTCGAACGCCCCCGCGCCGATCAACGCGTCGAGCGTGCGCTTGTTGACGAGGTGCGAGTCCAGCCGGAGGGCGAAGTCGGTGAAAGAGAGGAACGGTCCCTTGCGCCGCTCCTCCAGGATCGCTTCCGCCGCCGCGTCTCCGACACCCTTGACGGCCGCCAACCCGAAACGGATCGCCGGCCCCACTGCCGCGAATTTCTGCCTCGATTCATTGATGTCCGGAGGCAACACCGGGATCCCCATCTCGACGCAGTCTCCGATGACCTTCACGATGCCGTCGGTCGAGCCGATCTCGGCCGAGAGCGTGGCCGCCAGGAAATCCACCGGGTAGTGGGCCTTCAGATACGCGGTCCTGTAGGCCACGAGGGCGTAGGCGACCGCGTGAGCCTTGGGGAACCCGTAGCGGGCGAACGGCTCGATCAGGCCCCACAGCTCCTGGACTTTCTTGAGCGGTGTGCCGTGTTCCTTGGCCCGGTTGAAGAAATTCTTCGCTTCCGCGGCCATGATCTCGCGTTTCTTCTTGCCGATCGCCTTGCGCAGGAGATCGGCTTCCGCCAGCGAGTAGCCCGCGACCCGCTGGGCGATCTGCATGACCTGCTCCTGGTAGACGAGGATGCCGAGCGTCTCCTCCAGGACGTCCTGGATCTCCGGCAGAGGGTAGGTGATCTTGCTCGTGCCGCTCCTTCGCCGCACGTACTCCTCGACGGTTCCCGCGTCGAGCGCCCCCGGCCGGTAGAGGGCGTTCAACGCGGCCAGGTCCGCGAAGACGCGCGGCTTGGCCCGACGCAACAGGTCCCGCATCCCCGACGAATCGAACTGGAAGACGCAGGCCGTCCTGCCGGAGCGGAAGAGCTCGTAGGTCTTCTCGTCGTCCAGAGGGAGGTGATCCAGGTCCGGCGCCTCTCCCGTCCTGTCCCGGATCGCGCCGAGGGTCTCGTCGATGATGTCGAGCGTGATGAGACCCAGGAAATCGATCTTCAGGAGTCCCATCTTCTCGACGGCGTTCATGTCGAACTGCGTCGTGATCTCGTCCTTGTTCGTGCGGTAGAGCGGCAGGTACTCGATGATCGGCCGCGGCGCGATAACGACGCCCGCCGCGTGCATCCCGGCGTGCCGCGAGAGCCCCTCCAGGCGCTCCGCGATTCGAACGACCTTGCGGACCGACTCGTCCGATTCGACCAGCTCGGCGAGGGCCGAGGACTCCTCCATCGCCTTCTTGAAGTTGACGTCGGGGCCGTCGGGGATGAGCTTGGCGATCCGGTCTCCCAGGGCGATCGGGAGCGAGAGCACGCGGGCCACGTCCCGGACCGCGAGCTTGGGCTTCAATTGTGAGAACGTCACGATCTGCGCGACGTTTTCCCGGCCGTACTTGCGGGTGACGTACTCGATGACCTCCCCGCGCCGGGCCTGACAGAAGTCGATGTCGATGTCCGGCATCGAGAGCCGCTCCGGGTTCAGGAACCGCTCGAAGAGAAGGTCGTACTTCAGCGGGTCGATCTCGGTGATCCGCAGCGACCACGCCACGATGGAGCCCGCCGAGCTGCCTCGCCCCGGGCCGACGGAGATTCCCTGCTCCCGGGCGAACCGGATGAAGTCGGAGACGATCAGGAAGTAGGAGGGGAATCCCACTTTCTCGATGACGGCCATCTCGTAGGCGAGGCGTTCCCGGTACCTCTCGACCGCGATCGCCGGGTCCCCTTCGCCGCAGGCGAGCCGTCTCTCCAGCCCCTCCCGGGCGAGGTCGCCGAAATGCTGGGCCGGCGACTTGCCTTCGGGGGGAGTGAACGTCGGCAGATGGCGCCCTTCCATGTCGAACGTGACGGCGCAACGCTCCGCGATCGCAACCGTGTTGCTCACCAGTTCCCCGCTCCAATGCTGGAAGCGGGCCTTCATCTCCTCCGGGCTCTTGACGTAGAACTCGTCGTTGTAGAAGCGCATCCTCCGCTCGTCTTCGAGCGTCTTGCCCATGCCGATGCAGAGGAGCACCTCGTGCGCGTAGGCGTCGTCGCGGTTCAGGTAGTGGCTGTCGTTGGTCGCGACCGCGCCCGCTCCTGTCTCCTTGGAGAGCCGCAGGAGGTCCGGGATGATCGCGGTCTGCTGGGGCAGGCCGTGGTCCATGATCTCGACGAAGAAGTTGCCCTTGCCGAAGATCTCCTCGTATTCGAGGAAGGCCTTCTTCGCCGCGCCGAAATTGCCCCGCACGAGCGCGCCGGCGACTTCTCCCTTGAGGCACCCGGACAGCCCGATCAGGCCTTCGGAGTACTGGCGCAGGAGCGCCTTGTCCATGCGCGGGCGGTGGTAGAAACCGGTCAGATACGCCTCCGACACGAGCCGGACGAGGTTGCGGTAGCCCGTCTGCGTCGCGGCGAGGATCGTCAGGTGATAGGCGTACCCGTCCCCCGATTCGCTTGCGGCCACGGCTTCCCTGTCCCTGCGGTCGGCGGGCGCGATGTAGGCCTCGACGCCGAGAATCGGCCGCACGCCGTTCTTCAAGGCCTCGTTGTAGAAGGCGAAGGCGCCGAACATGTTGCCGTGGTCGGTCACCGCAACCGCCGGCATCCCCAACTCCGTGACGCGTTTGCACAGCTCCGGCAACCGGTTCGCGCCGTCGAGCAGGGAATACTGGCTGTGAAGGTGAAGATGGACGAAATCGCCGGGCACCTTCCGATTGTAAGTCAGATCTTCTCCCAATTGATGTCCGATGCTTCGAGCGATTCATCGTCGAGGGAAGAGGGCCGTAAGGCGGAAGACGTGAGGCGAAGACGAGGGCAATCCGGCTTCTCGACGCCTACGCCTGACGTCTCACGGCTCCGGTATCCTTCGTCGATGTCCTTCCGCCGCGCGCTCGGGCCGTTCGACGCGACGATGGTCGTCGTCGGCGGAATCATCGGGAGCGGGATCTTCATCAATCCGTACATCGTGGCGCAGAGGCTCTCCTCCGGCGGGCTGGTGCTCGCCGCGTGGGTCGTCGGAGGAGCGATCGCGCTGGCGGGAGCATTCGCCTTCGCGGAGCTCGGAGCGCTCTTCCCGAAGGCGGGCGGCGAATATGTCTATCTGCGCGAGGCCTACCATCCGGGAGTCGCGTTCCTCTTCGGCTGGGCTTCGCTCCTCATGATCCAGGGGGGCGGACTCGCGGCGGTCGCGATCGCATTCTCCCAATACACTCTGCGGCTGGTCGGCGGCAACCCGGCCTCGGCCGCGCCGCTCGCGGTCGCGGCGATCGCTCTCGTCGCGGCCGTCAACTACGCCGGCGTCAAGCCGGGGAGCCGGCTCCTGAACGTGCTCGTGGTCGCGAAGATCGCGGCGCTTGCTGTCCTGATCGGGGGCGGGCTCTTCCTGGCCCATCGTCCTGCGGCCGCGGCGGCCCCGGCCTCCTCGTTTTCAGGCGGCTCGGGTCTCGTCGCCTTCGGCGCCGCGCTGATTCCGATCCTGTTCACGTACGGCGGCTGGCAGAGCGCCAACATCATCGCGGAGGAAATGCGCGAGCCGCGCCGGACGCTGCCGCTCGCGCTCGTGGCGGGAACGGCCATCGTGATCCTCATCTACCTGCTCGCCAATGTCGTCTACCTGTCGGCGCTGACCCGCGAAGGGCTCGCCGCGACGACGACCCCGGCGGCGGACGCCGTGCGCCGCATCTTCGGCCCCGGCGCGGATCGCTTGATATCGGCCGCGATCACGATCTCGGCCTTCGGCTTCCTCGATCTGACGCTTCTGGCTCAGACCCGCATCTACTATGCGATGGGCGCCGATCGGCTCTTCTTCGAAGGGCTCGGCCGCCTGCACCCCCGCTTCCAGACCCCTTCCCTCGCGATCCTCCTGCAGGCTGCCTGGGGTGTCGTGCTCGTCCTGACGGGAACCTACGCCGACCTCGTGGACTCCGTCGTCTTCGGTGACTGGATCTTCTTCACCCTGACGGTGGCGGCGGTCTTCCTCTTCCGGCGCCGCTTTCCCATCGAGTCCCGCCCGCCGGGTTCCTTCCGCTCCCCCGGCTACCCCTGGTTTCCCGCCTTCTTCGTCGTGACCGGCGTCGCCGCGGTCGCGAGCGCTATCGCTTCCAACCCGAGGCGTTCCCTGATCGGCACCGGCTTGCTCGCCACAGGCGTCCCGGTCTATCTCTTCTACGCGAACCGACGCGGCGACCTTCCCCCTCTCCCCTCGGGAGACGGCCGGGGTGAGGGCGCCGGATCGGCCGAAAGGCCTGACCGATGACCGTCTCCCGCGCCCCCTACATGGAATGGGCCCGGCATCGCCCAGGTCCGGAGGTGGATCTGGCCGGCTCGAACCTGCTCCCCTGCACGCTCGACGACCTCCCCGGCGCGCGCGAGGCTCTGGACATCGCGGGCGAGAGCCCGGACGGCTACCCGCCGCTCGTCGACGCGATCGCGGGCCGATACGGCGTGGCCGCCGACTGCGTCGCCACGGCCGGCGGCTGCTCCGGCGCGAATTTCCTCGCCTGCGCCGCGATCCTCGAGACCGGCGACGAGGTGTTGATCGAGCATCCTGCCTACGATCCCCTCGCCGCGGCGGCGCGGATGCTCGGCGCGGCCGTCCGCTTCTTCGAGAGACGCTTCGAGGAGGGCTATGTCCTGGACGCGGACCGCGTGGCGGCGGCCCTGACTTCGAGGACTCGCCTCGTTATTCTCTCGAGCCCCCACAACCCTTCCGGCGTCCTCGCGTCCCGGGAGTCCCTCGACGCCCTGGGGCGCGTCGCTGAGAAGGCCGGCGTTCACGTCCTCGTGGACGAGGTCTACCTCGACGCCGCGCTCGGGGAGAAGCACCCTCCGGCGGCGTGCCTCTCGCCGGCCTTCATCTCATCCAACAGCCTGACCAAGTCTTATGGGCTGGCGTCGCTGCGCTGCGGCTGGACCCTCGCCTCCCCCGAGATCACCCACCGCATCCGCCGCGCGAGGGACATCGTGGACGTCTGGGGCCCGATTCCCGCCGACCGCCTCTCCGTCCTCGCTTTCCAGCACCTCGGCCGGCTCGCCGAGCGCGCCCGCGCCCTCATCGAGCCAAACTCCCGCCTCGTCTCCGACTTCCTTGCCGCGCATCCTGAGCTCGAATGCGTCCCCTCCCGCGCCACGATCGCCTTCCCCCGTTTCCGCGACGGCCGCGATGCCGGGCCCTTCATCCAGCGCCTCTTCGAGAGCCACAGCGTCGCCGTCGCCCCCGGCCGCTTCTTCGACTCCCCCGCCCACTTCCGCCTCTCCTTCGGCGGCGCGACCGACAAGCTCCGCCAGGGCCTCACTTCGATCGCCAGCTGCCTCGCCGATCCGGACTGAAGCGCGTCGCGCTCGGAGCGCGATCCCCTACTCCCACTCGATCGTGGCGGGGGGCTTGGACGTGATGTCGTAGACGACGCGGTTGATGCCGCGGACGGTCTGCACGACGCGGCGGGCGATCGAATCCAGGACTTCGTGCGGCATGCGGAACCAGTCGGCGGTCATGAAGTCGGTGGTCTGGACGGCGCGCACGGCGAGGACGAACTCGTGCGTGCGGTTGTCCCCCATCACGCCGACGGAGCGCACGGGGAGCAGGACGGCGAAGGCCTGCGAGATGGCGTCGTAGAGCCCGGCCGAGCGGATCTCCTCCAGGACGATCTCGTCGGCGCGCTGGAGGATCTCGACTTTCTCGCGCGTGACTTCTCCGGGGATCCGCACGGCGAGACCGGGTCCCGGGAACGGGTGGCGCGCCAGGAACTCGCGCGGCAGGCCGAGCTCGGCCCCGAGCAGGCGCACCTCGTCCTTGAACAGCTCGCGCAGCGGCTCGATCAGCTCGAGTCCCAGCTTCTCCGGCAGGCCTCCGACGTTGTGGTGCGTCTTGATGACCTGCGAAGGGCCCTTGATCGAGACCGACTCGATGACGTCGGGATAGAGCGTCCCCTGCGCGAGGTAGCGCGCATCCGGGATGCCCCGGGCCTCCCACTCGAAGACCTCGATGAAGCTCCTGCCGATGACCCGGCGCTTCTCCTCCGGGTCCACGACGCCCGAAAGGCGCGCGAGAAACAGGTCGGACGCGTCCACGGATCGGATCCCGAGGCCGAAACGCCGGAAGGCTTCCTCGACCTGGAAGCGCTCGTGGGCGCGCAGGAGGCCGTGATCCACGAGGATCGGGTGGACGCGCTCGCCGATCGCCTCGCGCAGGAGGAGCGCCGTGACGGAAGAATCCACGCCCCCGGAAAGGGCGCAGATGACGGCTCCCGCGGGAGCCTGGCGGCGGATCGCTTCGACCTTTTCCCTCCGGAAGGAATCCATCGTCCAGTCCGGCGCCACGCCGCAGACTCGAAAGAGAAAATTCTGCAGGATCTCCGAGCCGTGCTCGGTGTGCCGGACCTCCGGATGGAAGCAGACCCCGTAGAGGCCGCGGCCCGCGTCCTCGAAGGCCGCGATCGGGCTCTCCGGAGTGCTGCCCGTGACGCGGAAGCCCGGGGGCGGCGACACGATCGTGTCCCCGTGGCTCATCCAGACGGTTTGCTCCGCCTCGAGCCCCGCGAAGAGCCGCGAGTCGCCGGACAGGCTCGCGAGCGCCCGGCCGTATTCCCGCCCCTTCCCGCCGGTCACCTCGCCGCCGGCCGCCCGGGCCATCCACTGCATTCCGTAGCAGACGCCCAGGACGGGCACGCCGAAGCCGGAGGGATCCGCCGCGAGCTGCGGCGCGCCCTCTTCGTACACGCTCTGCGGCCCTCCCGACAGGATGATTCCGGCGGGCTTCCATTTCCGGATCTCCTCCGGCGGCGCCGAGGGGGGAAGGACGACCGAGAAGACGCGCGCCTCCCGGATCCGCCGCGCGATCAGCTGCGTGTACTGCGACCCGAAATCGAGAACGACGATGCACCTCGAAGGCGCGCTCACGCCACGCTCCGCTTCCGAAGGACTGCCAGCGGAGCCGCGAGGAGAGCCGCCGGCACCACCGCGATCACCGCGGCGAGGAAGGGCGCGAGCCCCGCCAGGACGGGAGCCACGAGCGCTCCCGGGGCGAGCCGGCCCGCCGCGCGTTCCCCCGCGAAGACGGAGAGCGCGCTCGCGGCCAGGAACAGCAGCGCGAAGGTCGGGCCGAACATCCTCCCGTAGCTCGACCGCCGGCCGGCGTCGCGCGGGCCGAAGAGGGCCTTCTCGGCCAGGGCGACGCCGAGGATGAAGAGAAGGGCGACGACGTAGGCCGGGAGGAAGAAGAGGAGCGATTGCTCGACGAATCGCACCTCGGGCGACGCGCCCGCGAAGCGTCCCCCGGACAACTGCTCGAAAAACGGGTAGCTGCCGAAACCCGGGTCGTTGTGCGCGTGGGTCAGAAGAAACAGGAGGACGCCGAGGAGAAACGCGGAGGGGAGCAGCAGGGCCGCCTGGCGCAAGAACGTCACGTCCGACGGGATTGTATGCGAAGGAGGCTCTCGCTCGCCGCCGCCGCCCCGATGCTATCTTCTTGCGCACAGTGTCCCTGAAAAGATCCACGAAGATCTGGCTCCTCCTCTTCGCGGTCTCCGTCGCCGTCACGGCGACCATCCATTCCGTCCGCGCCGACCTGGGCTGCCTCGGGGTCCTGACCGCGGTCCTGGCCTTCGTCTCGGGGGCGGTTCTCCTGGCGTTCGGGATCGCCGCCGCCTTCCGCGCGATCATCCGGCGTCTGACGTTGCGGCTCGCCTTCTCCTACTTCCTGATCGGCATCGTGCCGATCCCGCTCCTGGCGATGCTCTTCTTCTGCCTGGCCTACGTGACCGCCAATCAGTTCATCGCCACGCGGGTCCGGAGGGAGGTCTCCGTCATCGTCGAGCAGGAAGCCGCCCGGCCGGGCGCCCTCCCGCGTGTTCATGTCGAGGACGGGCGAATCGTCTCCTCGGACGTCCCGTGGCTTGCTCCGGGCGACAAGGCGCCCTGGGCCGCCGAGGTTGCGTCGCCCAAGCCGATCATCTCCGGCGAGGAAGTCTGGATCGCCGCGCCGGCGCCGGACGGCCTCGCTCTCCTGCATCTGACCGACCGCTCGAAGCCGTGGCTCCAGCGGCTCGCGGACCACACCGGCTATGCCGTTCGCGTGGAGGCCGGGACCGCGAAGGCGCGCGGAGAGGGGTTCAACTTCGATTCGGGGGTGTCTCGCCGCAAGGAGGGACTCGTCCGCCCCGCGGCGAGGCCCGCCGCCGGAAAGGGAGTTCTCGACAGCGAGTGGGTCGGAGCGATCTACCTCGAATCGGCGGTCGCGGGTATCGGCCGGAAGGCCAGCGAGCGAAACGCCGTCCTCTATCTGGCGACCGCGTCGCCCCGGCTGCTGTTCACCCAGCTCTTTACGCAGGGCGTTCCCAGGCTCGCCAACGTCTTCCGGGCCGTCCTGATGGGACTCTCCGTGATCCTCCTCCTCGTCTATCTCGTGGCCCTCGCCATCGCCTTCGGACTGGTCGGGTCGATCGCGCGCAACGTCAACCGGCTCACGCGGGCGAGCCAGGCCATCGCTCGCGGCGATTTCTCCGTGCGCGTCCAATCCCGGTCGCGCGATCAGATTGGAGACCTGGCCCGCTCCTTCGACGGAATGGCCTCCTCCATCGAGGGGCTCCTGATCCAGACCACCGAGAAGGAGCGGCTGGAAGGGGAAATCGCGATCGCGCGCACGATCCAGCAGAAGCTGCTCCCTCCGCCCGAAGCCACGCTGCCCGGGATCGCCCTCCTGGCGGAGTTTCTGCCGCTGGCCGAGCTCGGCGGCGACTACTACGACTACTTCTCGATGCCCGACGGGAGGTCGGCCGTCGCCGTCGGAGACGTTTCGGGGCACGGTTTGCCGACGGGCCTGCTCGTCGCCATGGCGAAGGCCGGCCTGTCGACACTCGTCGAATCGGGTCTGGCCGGCGCGGCGCTCTTCACGCGGTTGAACGACCTCATCCACCGCTCGACGGACTCGCGCAACTACATGACGCCTGGCTCTCCTCGCCTACGAGCCCGCCTCCCGGCGCGGAGAGCTGACCAACGCGGGGCAGCTCGCGCCCTACCGGCTCTCCGCCGGGGGTCTCGAAAGCCTCTCTCTCCCCTCCTTCCCGCTGGGCGTCTCGGAGCGATCGGACTTTCCCATCGCGGGCCTTCCAGTTCGCGTCCGGCGACCGTCTCCTGTTCGTCACGGACGGATTCGTCGAGGCGGCCAACCCGGAGGGAGAGCCCTTTGGCTTCGAGAGGCTGGAGGCACTCCTCCGCGTCGAGGTTTCCGCCGACGCGGCGCGTCTTCGGGACGCGATCCTCGCCGCCGTTTCCGCGCACACGCGAGGCGCGCCCCTCGAAGACGATCGAACCCTCGTGATCCTGACTCTCCAGTGAGAAGCTGACGAAAGGAGCAACGATGCGGCGCTTCGTTTTCCTCGCGGCAGGGATGTGCTGGGCGTCGCTCGTGCCGGCGCAGACCTCTCCGTTCGTGGACGAAGGGACCGAGCGGGCGCTCGTCAACGAGCTCTCGGGCGATCTCGCCTTCGAGCACCTGCGCCTGACGACCCAGTGGCACAAGCCTTCCGGCTCGGAAGGCTTCTTCGCCGTGGCTCGCTATGCCCTCGAGAAGGCGAAGGAGGCCGGTCTGGAGGACGTTCGCTGGATCGACCAGGTCAACGATTCCGCTTCCTGGACATGCCGGCGAGCGGAGGCCTGGCTCATCGAGGGGGACGGTTCCGGCGCGAAGGAGACGAAGCTCGGCTCCTACGCGGAGGTCGCGACCTCGATCGCCGACTACTCCCGGTCCGCCGATGTCACGGCGGCGCTCGTGGACGTCGGCGCCGGGGACCGCCCCTCCGACTACGAGGGAAAAGAGGTCCGCGGCAGGGTCGTGCTCGCGTACGGCAACCCCTCCGCGGTCACGGAGCAGGCGGTCTGGAAGCGCGGAGCCGCGGGGATCCTCGCCTGGTCCTCGACCCGCCTGAACCCTCTCGCCGACGCCCCCGACCAGATCGCCTGGCAGCGAGTGCCGGAGCGGGACGGGCCCGCCGGAGAGAAGACGACCTTCGCGTTCATCCTGTCGGCGCGCGCCGGCAAGGCGCTCTCCGACCGCTTGAAGCGGGACGCCGCGCTCCGGACGTCCGGCCCTGCCCCGCCGCCCGTGCGGGTTCGCATCGTCGTCGAATCGGCCACGCTGCCGGAAAAGAAGTCCGCCATGGTCGAGGCGCGGATCCGCGGCGCGGACCCGTCGCTGCCGGAGATCGTCCTGACGAGCCACCTGCAGGAAGAGAAGTTCTCGGCCAACGACGACCAGTCGGGCGTCGCCAACATGCTCGAGATCGGCCGGGCGCTGACGCGCCTCATCGCGGAAGGGAAGATCCCGCGCCCGCGCCGCGGGATCCGTTTCTGGTGGTGCGACGAGATCCGCTCGGAGTACCGGTATTTCGCGGACCACCCCGGGGAAGAGAAGAAGATCCTCGCCAACCTGAACCAGGACATGGTCGGCGCGAAACAGTCCGTGGGCGGACGGGTCCAGCACATGACACGGATGCCCTGGTCGCGCCCTTCCTTCCTCGCGGACATCGAAGAGAGCATTCTCGACATGGTCGTCCCGGAAACAACGCGTTCCTGCCCGCCGGGCAGACCGGCTCGAACCCGGCCGGCGTCGCGTACAGCAAGCCGATCTTCTCGCACCTTGGGACCCGAGAGCCCTTCCACGCCCGCGCCGTCCCCTACTTCGATTCCACCGATCATCTCGTCTTCAACGATTCCTGGGTCGGCGTCCCCGGCACGACGCTGACCAACTGGCCGGACGAGAACATCCACTCGAGCGGCGACGATCTCTGGCAGATCGACGCGACGCAGTTGAAGAGGAACGCCTTCATCGTCGCGGCGACGGCCCTGTGGCTCGCCAACGCGGGCGAACCGCAAGTGGAGAGCGCTGGCGAGTTTCGTGGAGGCTCGAAGCCTCGCTCGAATTGCGCATGACGTCGGGACGGCGGCCGACTGGATGCGAAGGGGAACCGGAAACCCCACGGAGCGTTCCCGCGCCGCACGCAACCTCGTCGATTCGTCGACAGAAAGGGAAGCGGCCACGATCGCTTCGATCGGGGCCCTCTCTCCCCTCAACGAAATGGTCCGGACCCATCTCGCCTCGAGACGAGCGGAGATCGAGAAAGGCGCACGGATGATCCGCGATTCCGTCACATTATCGAGTTCGACCGCGGACGGCTCGGTCTGGAACGCGGGCCCTTCCGAGACCGAGAGACGCCTGGAGAAGCGCGTCCCGAAGAGGACGGCAGCCACGCTGGCCGACTGGCTCACGCTCCAGCGAAAGGTGGCCGACAAGCGAGCCGACGAAGCGCGGCGCCGTCGCGAGGAGCGCGAGGCGCCCGCGAAGACCGCAAAGGGAAAATCGGCGGCGAAACCGGGTCCTCCCGAACCGGAGGAAAAGCGGCTGACGCCGCTGATGCAATGGGAGGCGATGAACTGGGTGGACGGCAGGACCGACGCCGCGACGATCGCGCGGCGTGTCTGCGCGGAGGCTCTCTCGGCCGGCTCCTGGTACTACGGCGATTGCACCCCGGAAATGGTCGAGAAGTTCTTCGAACGAGAGGCGAAGGACGGCTTGATCGCCTGGTGACCCTTCGCTTCGTTCAGGACGACAGCGGACTCAACGCCAGTGCCCTTCGACCCAATACCAGCCTTTGCGGTGGTGCTTCCACTCGCCGTTGACCCAAACGGCCCGGGCGTGCGGGCGGCGATCCCAGTGGCCGGCGACCCAGACGTATCGCTCCCCGTCCCAGCGGTGGTGTCCGCGGACCCAGACGAATTCCGGACCGGGAGCCGCGGACTCGACCTCGACCACGGGCACCGGCGGCGCCACGCGAACGTAGACCGCGCCGGGCGGGGGACTCACGACACACGTAGCCGTGAACAACAGCGCCGCGAGCGCCGCACAGAGAGGAAAGGTTCGCGTCAGCACTCTCATTTCGACGTCCCTCCAATCAATGCCAGTAACCACCGACCCGGAACCAGCCCTGGCGGACGGCTGACTCGATACCGCCGACTGCTACAGCTCGCCCGAGACGATGCGCCGAAGCGTTTCCCGATCGATGTTGCCGCCCGAGAGGATGATTCCGACCCTCTTGCCGGCGAGCTCCGTGCGCAAACGGATTATGCCCGCCAGACCGGCCGCCCCGGCCCCTTCGGCCAGGTTGTGCGTCGCGCTCAGCAGCAGCCGCACGGCATCCGCCATCTCACCTTCAGATACCAGCACAAATCCTGCCAGCCCGGCCCGGAGCGCGGGGAAGGTCATGTCGTACGCGTTGCGAGTGGCGAGACCGTCGGCGAAAGTGTCCGCCGAAGTCCCGGGGATCGGCCTCCCGGCCCGCCACGAATCGTGGGTCGCGCGAGCCCGCTCGGCCTGGACCGCGTAGACGGCCAATCCCGGCTTGACGGCGCGAGCGACCGTCATCGCCCCGACGGCCTGCGATCCGCCCCCGACGCTGACCACCAGGGCATCCAGGCGCGGCTGTTCCTCGAGAATCTCGAGCGTCAGCGTGGCGGCTCCGGCGATCACCTGCGGATTGTTCGTCGAATGAATGACGGTCAGGCCGCCCTCCCTCGCCAGGCGCGCCGCGACCGCGACGGACTCGTCGTAGTCCCTCCCTTCCTCGACGAGCGCCGCGCCGTATCCGCGCATCGCTTCGTTCTTCTCCGGGTTGTTGCCGAGGGGGACGCAGATCGTGGCCGGGATTCCGAGGAGCGTCGCCGCCCAGGCCACGCCCAGGCCGTGGTTGCCCCGGGTCGCGGCAATGACGCCCCGCCGCTTCTCCTCGTCGGAAAGGACGGACATGGCGGCGAGGGCATTTCGCACCTTGAACGCGTTCGTCGGGTTGTGGTTCTCGTGCTTGACCCAGACCGCGATGCCGCCGCCGACGGCTTCGTCGAGCGGCGCGTAATGGCGCAGGGGCGTGGGCGGGATGTGCGGGCGGATCCTGCGGCGCGCCTCCAGCACGTCCTCGAAGGAGATCGGCCAGACACGCTTTTCGGCTTCCATGGGCCGTGACAATATAGCCGCCACGACAGACGAAGATGCCGCCGCGCAGGAAGAAAGCCAAAGAAGCGTCGCGAGGACTCACGGCCGCGGAAGTCGCCGACACCTCGAGTCCCGCCTCGGTCGAACAGCTGCGGGGCGAGATCGAGAGCGACGGCGGTTCGGTCCTGTCCGCCTTCCGCGATCCGCTCGGCGGCCACTGGCAGGTCCTCGCCGCGCTTCCGGTGGACCGCGTGGCGCCGACCCCCTTCCAGCGCGACCTGTCCGAGGCCCACGTCAAGCGCCTGACCAACGTCATCGACGGGCTCGGCCGCTTCCTCGATCCGATCATCGCGGTCCGGGCCAAGGACGGCGGCTACTGGACGCCCAACGGCAATCACCGTCTCTCCGCGATGCGAAAACTCGGCGCGCGCTCGATCGTGGCCCTCGTCCTTCCCGAGCCCGAGATCGCCTACAAGATCCTCGCGCTGAATACCGAGAAGGCGCACAACCTGCGGGAGCGCTCCCTCGAGGTCATCCGCATGGCGCGCGACCTCGCCTCCGTGGCGCCGCTCCCCGAGAAGGACTACGCGCTCGACTTCGAAGAGCCGGCCCTGCTCACGCTGGGAGTCTGCTACGAGAAGAACGGACGGTTTCCGGGCGGCGCCTACCATCCGGTCTTGAAGCGCGTGGACGAGTTCTTCGAGGAGAAGCTGCCGAAGGCGCTGGAGAAGCGGGAGAAGCGCGCCGCTCTCGTGATGGAGCTGGAGGAGGCCGTGGCCGCCGCGATCAAGGGCCTCCAGGCGAAGGGATTCCAGAGCCCCTACCTGCGGGCCTTCGTCGTCGCGCGGATCAATCCCCTGCGCTTCCAGAAGGGCGTGAAGGCTTCCTTCGATCCGACGATGGAGAAGATGCTTGCCTCGGCAAAGAAGTTCAAGCCCGAGTCGGTCAAGGCGGATCAACTCGCGCGGACCGGCGGTCCGCCGGAGGAGTGAGTCTCAGTTTCAGGTTCCAGGTTTCAGGCGATGAGACTTGTGTACTTCCTGAAACCTGGAACTTGAAACCTCAAACTGAGGAGGAATCCAATGAAACACCCGACGCGTCTGGCGATCCTCGCCGCTCTCTCCATCGCCGTCCTCGCGGTCGCCGTGGCCGCGCCGTCGAGCCCCCCAAGACTCGAACTTTCGAAGGCCGGCGTGGTGGACCTGACCCACTCCTTCGACGGGGAGACGATCTACTGGCCCAACTCCCCTTCGACATTCAAGCTCACGAAGCTGGCGGATGGAGCGACGGAAGCGGGCTTCTACTACCGCATGAACTCCTTCTGCGCGCCCGAGCACGGAGGAACGCACCTGGACGCCCCGTCTCACTTCGCGAAGGACGGCTGGGCGGCCGACCAGATCCCGCTGTCGAGGCTCGTCGCGCCCGGGGTCGTCCTCGACGTCTCGAAGCAGGCCTCGGCCGACCCCGACTACCGGCTGACCGCCGCCGACGTCCGCGCCTTCGAGAAGACCCACGGCGGCATTCCCGCCGGAGCGATCGTGCTCCTGCGCACCGGCTGGGGCGCGCGCTGGCCCGATCGGAAGCGCTATCTGGGCGACGACACGCCCGGCGAGACGTCGCACCTGCACTTTCCCTCGTACGGAAAGGAATCCGCGGAGCTGCTGGTCCGGGAGCGGCGCGTGGCGGCGATCGGCCTGGACACAGCCTCGATCGATTACGGGCCGTCGAAGGACTTCATCGTCCACCAGATCGCCAACGGCGCCAATGTGCCGGGCCTGGAGAATCTGGCGAACCTCGAGCAGGTTCCCGAGACCGGCGCCTGGGTCATCGCGCTCCCGATGAAGATCGCCGGCGGATCGGGCGGCCCTCTCCGGATCGTCGCCCTGGTCCCGACCAAGGAGTAGAGGAGCAGGATTAAGGACTGGAACTGTTGGCCACGACGGCGGGGACGGCCGCGGCGAGCGCCGGAGTCCACCAGGAGAGAATCCGTTTCACGTAACCAACGGTCTCGCGGTAGGGAGGCACGCCGCCGTAGGTGTCCACGGCGTTCTCCCCCGCGTTGTAGGCCGCGAGCACGAGCTCCGGCCGGTGATCGAAGCGCTCGAGGAGCTCCTTCAAATACCGCACGCCGGCTCGTACGTTGGCGACGGGGTCGAAGGGATGAGACAACGAGAGGCGGCGGGCGGTCGCCGGCATGAGCTGCATCAGGCCCCGCGCACCCTTGCGGGAGACTGCCCGGGGCTCGTAGTTGGACTCGGCGCGGATGAGAGCCGAGACGAGCGAGGCGTCCACGTCATAGCGCTTCGCCTCCGCCGCGATCAGCCTGTCGTAAGGCGTGTTGAAGAGCGGCCCGCGGTCCGCGCGGTAGGAGAGGTCATAGGCGAGGGCAAGGCCTGGGATCGCGGGATCGGCCTGGCTGCAGGCCTCGGCGACCTCGTCGTCCACGATGCGCTCGATGCGGCCAAGGTCCACGCGGTAGCTGCCTCCGCCTTGCAGACCGATCTCCAACTCGTCTTCCACCACCCGGTAGGAGGCCGCCTTGACGGTGTGTCCGTCGTCGAAGACCACGAGGTCGGCCAGAGCCGCCGGCGCGGCGCAGGCCGCCAGGAGGACGGCGGTGAGAGCGCCTCGGATCATGACGCCCGCGCAACCGGGCGGCGGACTCCTCTATTCCGGTGGAGCATCAAGCCTTTATTCTGCCACGTTTGCGGCGAGCCCGAGGATGGAACTCGTCGTAAACGCGCCGCAGGCGTGAGCGGGTAACCTGCGTGTACACCTGCGTCGTCGAGATGTCGGCGTGCCCGAGCATCATCTGGAGGGCGCGAAGGTCCGCTCCGTGTTCGAGCAGGTGGGTCGCGAAGCTGTGTCTCAACCGGTGGGGCGTCAGGCGCGAGCGAATGCCCGCCGAGCGCCCGTACCCCTGGATCAACTGCCAGAAACGCTGCCGCGTCATGGCGCTCCCGCGGGGCGTCAGGAAAAGAGAGGAAGACCCTCTCCGGTCGAGGCCCGGCCGCACCTGGGAGAGATACAGTGCCAGCCACTTGCCGGCCGACCTGCCGAAAGGGACCAGCCGCTCGCGCCCGCCCTTGCCCGAGACCCTCAGAATGCCGTCGGCCAGGTCCACGCGATCGCGCGCGAGCGAGACGACCTCCGAGACGCGCAGCCCCGAAGCGTAGATCAGCTCGAGCATCGCCCGGTCGCGCAAGCCCAGCGGGCGCGCGCAGTCCGGCGCCCCGAGCAGCGCCTCGACCTCCTCCTCGCTCAGGGTCTTCGGCAGCGACAGGCCCGCGCGGGGGTTGACGATGTCGCCCGTCGGGTCCTGCCGGAAACCCAGGTACGCGCCCGCAAATCCGTAGAAGCCTCTGACAGCCGACAACGCGCGGGCCGTGGAACGGGCGGAGAGGCCGCGGGATTTCAGATCCTTCATGTAACGCGAGAGGTCCTCGCGTCGCGCGCGCGTCCGCGGCGAGTTTCGATCTCTCGAGCCATCGCCCGAAGGCCTGCAGATCGCTCCGGTAGGCCTTCAGGCTCGCCGGAGACAATCCTCTCTCGACCGCGAGGTGATCCAGATATGTCGGCAGGTGCCTCTCCAGGAACTCCCTGGAACCTGGAACCTGAGACCTGGAACCTGCCTTTCTCACCGCGCCGCGGCGGTGGGCGTCAGGCTCGAGACAACGCTCCAGATCTCCTCGTCCGTGAGCACCCGGTCACTTTCCTTCGCGCGGCTGAAGATGGCCTCCTGGAGATCCTTCCGCGGCTCGACGCCGTGGTTCTCCAGCCAGCACTGCACGTTGGAGAGGCCGCTCATCGGACCGACCTCGATGACCTGTGTGCGCCCGATCATGCTGGCGGGAACACCCGAGTAGACCCGGTCGGCCAGCCACGCGTCCCCCTTCTTGCGGGCCTTGATGATCGCGGCCGCGTGGACGCCGGTACCGGTGCGGAAAGCGTCGCGCCCGACGATGGGATAGTTGTCGGGGATTCGGACTCCGGTCGCCTCCGACACCACCGCGCAATAGTCGTTCAGGCGCGTCAGGTCACGGTCGATCCATCCCAGAAGCTGCAGGTTGACGAGCAACTGGTCCATCGGCGTGTTGCCGACGCGTTCCCCGATCCCGAGGGCGCACGCATGGACCCGGTGGGCACCCGCCTCCAGCGCCCAGATGGCGTTGGTGACTCCGAGGCCGCGGTCCTGGTGCCCGTGCCAGTCCACTTTGACATCCGGGTCGACTTCTCGGACGAGGTCCGAGACGAATCGGATGAGGTTCTGCACGCCGTTGGGCGTGGCGTGTCCGACGGTATCGCAGACGCAGACGCGGCCGGCGCCCGCCCGGATGGCGGTCGTGTACATCTGACGGATGTGGTCCGGCTGGGCGCGGATCGTGTCCTCCGTCACGTACATCACCGGAAGCCCTTCGCGGACGGCCAGAGATCACGGCTTCCTCCGTCATCCGCAGCAGCCGGCCGATCTCCCAGCCCTCGGCGTATTGCCGGATCGGCGAAGACCCGATGAAGCACGCCACCTCGATCGCGATCCCGACCTTCTGCGAGATCTCGATGATCGGGATGATGTCGGCCGCGACCGTGCGCGCCGCGCAGTTGGGGCGCAGCTTCATCCGGGCGTCCACGATCTCGCGCGCCAGCCGCGCGACCGTTCGCTGGACGTGCGGCCCCGCTCCCGGCAGGCCGATGTCGGCGGAATCGATGCCGAGGGCCTCCATCAGGTGGAGGATCTTGAGCTTCTGCTCGACCGGAGGGCTCTTGACGGAGGGGGACTGCAGGCCGTCGCGGAGGGTCTCGTCGTCCAACTCGACTTTCCCGCGGGCGGGAGAGACCGGACCCGCCGGCTCGGTTCCAGTCGTAGATCAGGTCGGATTCGGGCGGGTGCACGGCGATTTCTCTTCCGGGAGCAGTCTAATCCCACGGAGAGAGGTAATCAACGGGCCCGGAGGATTCGGCGGACTCTTTGGAGTCCCGGGATAGAGAAGAAGCGGGACCCGGCACCGCCGCACGGGAGAAGGCTCCCGATTCAGCGGCCGGTGAAGTTCGCGGCCCGCTTCTCCAGGAACGCCTTCATCCCCTCCTTCATGTCTTCGGTCGAGGCGCAGAGGCCGAAGAGAGTCGCTTCGTAGGCCAGCCCCTCGGCCAGCGGCATCTCGACGCCGCGGCGGATCGCCTCGAGCGCATAGCGGCAGGCGATGGGGCCGTTCTTCGCGATCGTCTGCGCGAGCGCGAAGGCGGCCGTCAGGGCCTGGCCGGCCGGCACCACGCGGTTGACGAGCCCCAGCCGGAGAGCCTCGGCGGCGGTGATCCCCTTCTCGGCCGTCAGGACGAGCTCCGCCGCCTTCGCCTTGCCGAGCAGGCGCGCCAGGCGCTGCGTTCCGCCGTATCCGGGAAGGATCCCGAGGGATGTTTCCGGAAGACCCATCTTCGCGTTCTCGGAAGCGACCCGCAGCGTGCAGGCCAGCGCCAGCTCCAGCCCTCCTCCGTAGGCGAAGCCGTTGATCGCGGCGATCGACGGAAAGGGGAGGTTCTCGATCCGGTCCAGGAGCGCCTGGCCGCGCAGCGCGTGCTCCCGGCCGTCGAGCGGCGTCAGCCGGGACAGCTCGCCGATGTCGGCTCCAGCGATGAAGGCCTTGTCTCCCGCGCCCGTGACGATCACGCATCGAAGGTCCGTCTCGTTCTGCGCCTCAAGGAGGCGGGCGTCGAGCGCCTCCAGGACCGCGGCGTTCAACGCGTTCAGTTTCTCGGGCCGGTCCACCGTCAGAGTGCGGATCCCCTCATGAGTCTCGACCCGAATCGGCTCGCTCGTCATTTCGACTCTCCGTAATCGTAGAACCCGCGGCCCGACTTCCTTCCGAACCGGCCGGCCAGAACCATGCGCTTCAAGAGAGGCGGCGGCGCGAATCGCTTCTCACGGTACTCGTTGAACATGATCTCGGCGATGAAGTACGTCGTGTCGAGGCCGACAAAATCCAGCAGGCGCAGGGGACCCATCGGATGCCCGCATCCCAGCTCCATTCCCCGATCGATGTCTTCCTTCGTTCCCACCCCTTCTTCCAGCGCGCGCACGGCATCGAGAAGGTACGGCACGAGCAGCCGGTTTACGACGAACCCCGAGTTGTCGTGCGCGCGGATCGGCTCCTTGCCGAGCGACTTCGCGAAGTCGAAGACCGTCTTCTCCGTCTCGTCCGAGGTCGCGATCGTCCGCACGACCTCGACCAACTTCATCACCGGCACAGGGTTGAAGAAATGGAGTCCCGCGAAGCGGTCCGGACGGGAGGTCGCGGCCGACATCTCCGTAATCGTGAGCGAGGACGTGTTGGAGCAGAAGATCGTCTCCGCCTTGCACGCGCGGTCGAGCACCGCGAACGTCTCCTTCTTGGTCTCCAGGTTCTCGACGATCGCCTCGATGACGATGTCGCAGTCCGCGAGGTCCTCGAGAAGCGTCGTCGTCCGGAGGCGCCCTCGCGCGGCGTCGCGCGCGCTCGCCTCGAGCTTCCCCTTCTCGACCGCCTTGCCGAGCGAGCCATCGATGCGGGAGAGCCCCTTTCGGACGAGCTCGTCGGAGACTTCACGAACGATCGTCTCGTAGCCGGCCTTGGCCGACACTTCCGCGATCCCCGATCCCATGAGGCCCGCTCCGAGAACCCCGACCCTGGAGATCTTCATCGCTTTCTCCACTCCTGACGGGAAGCCGAGAGCCGAAAGCCGGCAGCGACGAGCTATCCGAGGGACTCGACGACGACGGCGATGCCCTGACCCCCGCCGATGCAGGCGCCCGCGACTCCGTAACGCAGTCCCCGGCGCCGCAGTTCCTTCAGAAGCGTCAGTGTGCACCGCGTGCCGGTCGCGGCCAGAGGGTGCCCGAGGGCGATCGCGCCCCCGTTGACGTTCAGTTTCTCCGTGTCGAGGCCGAGCTCGCGGACGACCCCCAGGATCTGGCCCGCGAAGGCCTCGTTGATCTCCCAGAGAGCGATGTCTTCTATCTTGAGTCCGGCCCGGGACAGGGCGGCGCGGGCGGCGGGAGCGGGACCCAGCCCCATCAGCTCGGGCTCGCACCCCACGACGGCCGACGCCACCAACCGTCCCAGGGGCTTCTTCCCCTTCGAGCGCGCGTTGCCGTCGGAAGTCACGACGACCGCGGCGGCCGCGTCCACGATTCCCGACGCGTTGCCCGCCGTGACCTGGCCGCCCTCGCCGAACGAAGGGGGCAGCGCGGCCAGGGCCTCCAGGGTCGTGTCCGGCCGCACGTGGTCGTCCTTCTCGACGCGCAGGGTCTTGCGGCCGGCCTTGATCTCGACGGGAACGACTTCCTCGGAGAGCCGGCAGGAAGCCCACGCTTCCGCCGCTCGGCGCTGCGAGGAAAGGGCATAGGCGTCCTGTTCCTGACGGGTGATTCCGTATTTCGCCGCCACCCGGTCGGAGGTCTGCGCCATATAGAGGCCGCAGTAGGAATCGAGGAGGGCCACCATCAGGGAATCCTCGAGCTTGGACTGGCCCAGGCGGAGGCCCTTGCGAGCGCCACGAATGACGTGCGGAGCCTGCGACATGTTCTCCATGCCGCCGGCGAGGACGGTCCGGGCTTCTCCGAGAAGGATCCGGTGCGAAGCCTGGACGATCGACTCGAAGCCTGAGCCGCACAGCCGGTTGACTGTCAGCGCCGGCACCTCCTTGGGGATCCCCGCCTTCAACGCGACGTGGCGCGCGCCGTAGATCGCGTCGCCCGAGGTCTGCATGGCGTTGCCGAAGATGACGTGCTCGATCTCGCCCGGTTCCGTGCCCGCCCGCGAGAGGGCCTCACGCGAGGCGTGCACCGCGAGGTCGATCGCCGAGATGTCCGAAAAGACGCCGTTGTACTCCGCCATCGGAGTCCGAACGCCGTCCAGAATGACGATGTCTTCCATGATGGCTCCCCAGGCGCAAATCTATAACATCCGGCCGCGCACTCCGCCGCGAGCTTGACCGGGGCCGTCCGCTGCAAAGGCTCCCCGGCTGAAGTCAGTCACGCCACACCGTCTGGTGAAATCGCCGCCGCACCTCGTTGAAATCGACTTGTTTGACCGTCGGATGCACCCGATTGGACAGCAGGATGGCGATGCGGCCGGCCTCCGGGTCCATCCAGAGAGAGGTCCCGGTGAAGCCCGTGTGGCCGAAGGAGCGCGGCGACATCCCGGGAACCGAGGAGCCGGCGCCTCGCCTTCCCTGCCAGGAAAGCCCGCGCGCTTCCGGCAGCATCGGCGTCGCGTCGGCGCAGAACTCCTCGGAGAAATCCTCGAGCCACATCCGGGCGAGCGCCCAGACATCTCGCGCCGAGCCGAAGAGTCCGGCGTTGCCGGCGACTCCTCCGCGGCGGAAGGCATTTCCGTCGTGGACTTCTCCCCACACGACTTCGGTCCGGAATCGGGCGTAGGAGAGCCCGAGGGCCGCGGTCATGCCCCTCTCGGTCACGTCCCCCTTCTCCGTCGCGGCCGTGGCCCGCCGATCGGCCGGCAGGAAACGCGCACCCGAGCCCGCGGGTCGGGCAACCAGCTCGGAGAAAACCGCGTCGATCGGCGCCGAGAAGTGCGCTTCGAGGATGTCTCCGACGAGAAGGAAGTTCAGATCGCTGTAGATGACGGCGGAGCCGGGCGCCGCCTGGGGCTCCATCCCGGCGAGAGTCTTTCTGTAGGCGTCGGCCCCTTCGCCGCGCGAGTAGAGCGGGTACCAGGCCGGAAGCCCGGAGGTGTGCGTCAGAAGTGTCCTGAGGGTGATCCCGTCGTACCGCGTCCTTTTCCACGCGGCGAAGAAGAAGCCCGGCGGCAGGTCGAGAGACAGACCCCCGCCGGCGGCAATGCGCGCGAGCGCCCCGCAGCAGAGCGGCTTGGTCAGGCTCGCCAGGTCCCAGAGGGTCCCGGCAGACACGGGAACCGGCTCCGGCTCGACGGCTGCGCTCCCCGCGAGCGCGAAATCCATCACCTCTTCGGGGGTGCCCGTGAGCGCGGCCGCGCCGGGAAAAGAACCCCCGGCGATTTCGGAATCGAGGAAGGCGGCGGCGTCCGTCACGGCCGCGCGGCCTCGATTTCGGTCCGCCGGGAAGCCACGCGGCGGGCGTTGGCGGCCAAGGCCGCGGGAGGCTTGTCACCCGCCTTCAGGCTCCCCCGCTCCCGTTCGAGGCCGGCGATCTGCTCCTCCATCCGGCGCAGCGTCTCCCGGTCCTTGACGCTCTTGGCTGATTCCCGAAGCGAGGCGATCGTGCGCGCAGTAGGTTGCCTCCGCCGAGCTCCGGAGCTGCGACGTGTCCAGCGCGACGAGCGCTTCGACGATGCGAGCCCGCACCCATCCGAACTCTTCCGGGTCCACGCCGACGGCGCGCGCGGACTCCTCGCCGGAGCGGCCCCGGGCAGCCCGACGCACGCGAACGAAACGGTCGATCTGCGCGTCCGTCAGGAGCCCGTCGGCCGGAGGCTGGAACCGGATGATGACCGGAACGCGCGCAACTCCGGCCTCGGAGGTTCCTTTGCCCGGCGTGGCCCGCTTGCAGGCGCCGGCCGACAGGACGACCGCGGTCCAGACGGCGATCCACGCGAGGCGATTCATGGCTGCAAGTGTAACGGTCTTGCCAGTCCCCCCTGGCCGCGGCGGCCTGTTAGAATCGGCGCAAGGACGGGCTGCGTGGGCGTACCGGAAAAAATCGGCAAATACGAGATCTCCGAGCAGATCGGCACCGGCGGCTTCGGCGCTGTCTTCAAGGGGAGAGATCCGTTCATCAAGAGGACCGTCGCGGTCAAGACGTGCCAGCTGAACGACCCGGAGATCAAGAGCCGGTTCTTCCGCGAGGCGGAGCTGGCCGGAAACCTCCACCACCGCAACATCACCACGATCTACGATTTCGGGGTCGAGAACGACATCCCGTACATCGTCCAGGAGTTCCTGACCGGGGAAGACCTGGACAAGATCGTCAAGCGCGGAGAACCGCTCCCGCTCCAACGCAAGGTCGAGATCCTGATCGCCATCGCCGAGGGCCTCCACTTCGCCCATGAAGCGCACGTCATCCACCGCGACATCAAGCCCGCGAACATCCGGATCCTCGAGAACGGCACGGTCAAGATCATGGACTTCGGCATCGCCAAGTCGCTCCAGTCGGAATCGAGCCTGACGCAGACGGGAATCACGCTGGGGACCTCGGCATACCTCGCGCCCGAGCAGATCCGGGGAGAGACTCTGGACCGGCGGACGGATGTCTTCGCCGTCGGCGTGCTCGCCTACGAGCTGCTCGCCTATCAGAAGCCGTTCCGCGGAGAGCACCTCTCGACGATCCTCTACAGGATCCTGAACGAGGCTCCCGAGCCCGTCCAATCCGTCGCGCCCGATGTCCCCCCGGGATTGGCGGCGATCGTCAACAGGGCGATGGAGAAGAACATCGAGAACCGCTATCCCTCGATGGAAGCGATGCGCCAGGACCTGATCTCCGTCTACCGCCAGATCGTCGGAGGCAGCGGCGGCTTCTCCACGGCCCAGGCCGGAGCGCAGGGAGCCGGGGCTCCCCCGGTGCCCTTCGACCCCGACGAAACGATCAAGACCCCGAGCAAAGGGATGGCGACGTCGACCCACGTCAAGCTGCCGTCGGGCGCGGTCGTGCCGGCTCCGGCCCACGACGACGAGACCATCAGCGCGGTGACGCCCCTTCCGGCCCGCGCGCCGGAGGGCCTCGAGCTCGTCAACTTCCGGGATCCCTCCCAGAGCACGGGGGAGCTCAAGGGACCCGAGGCCGTTCCCGCCGCGGCGGCGGGTCCGGGAAAGGGAGTCTGGATCGGCGCCGGCCTCGCGGCCGCCGTCGTCATCGGCGCGGGTGTCTTCGTCCTGATGCGGAGTCATCCGGCCGCCGCCCCGGAGCGGCCGAGGGAAGCCCCGGCTCCGGTTGTCACGGCGCCGATCGTCTTCCCGGCTCCCCAGGTGGGCAAGGACACGGTCAAGGAATCCCGGGGCGCCAAGCCAGCGCCGAAGGAAGCCATACCGGCGCCTCCCGCTCCGGCTCCGCCGGAGGTGGAGCGGCCCGCGAAGAAGGCGGAGCCCGCCAAGCCCCGCTCCTTCAAGGTCCAGTTCAGCTCCATCCCGCTCGCGACCCTGTTCGTGGACGGCAAGCGGATCGGCCCCTCCATTCCCGCTCAGGTCGTCGAGCTTCCCGAGGGGAAGCACAAACTGCGATTCGAGAGCCAGGACCTTCCGGCCTACGAGAGTCAGTTCACCGTCGGCGCCGACGGCTCTCCTCCGATCGCATACCGCTTCCCCGTGGGAGTCGTGGTCATCAATTCGCAGGCGTGGGCGGGAGCCAACGTGTTGATCGACTCGAAGTTCAAAGGGATCCTGATCGGAGAGAAGAGCTTCCCGGTTCCGGCCGGCTCGCATCGCGTCACCCTCTCCCGTGAAGGGGTCAACCCGTACACGGAGGACGTGACCGTGGCGGACGGCGAAAAGAAGACGTTATCGCCTCCCCCGCCCACGCCCAGTCAGGAACGCTCTTGACCAAACGCGCGGCCACCGCCGTCCTCTTCCTCCTCGCCGCGGCTCTCTGCCTCGCGCAGGAGCCGGGCAAGCTCGAAGGCGAAGCCAAGCGGGCCTTCGATTCCGGACGCTTCCAGGAAGCCGGCGAGAAATACGCGAAGGCGGCCGAGGAGCCGAATCTTGCGGCGGATCGAAAGTCCGATCTCTACTTCCAGAGCGCCTGGGCCTATTTCATCGGGGGAAACTCCAGGACCGCTCGCGAGAACCTGAAGGCTGCCTTCAGCGCCCGTCCGAACATGGAGATCGCCGCCGATTTTTACAGCCCGGACTTCGTGCGTCTCGCTCAAGCCGTCCGGGCCGAAGTGGCCGGCCCCTCGGCCCCGCCGCCCGACATCGCGGAGTTGAAACGCACGGCTCGGGAGAAGCTGGCCGACGGCAAGGCCGAAGAGGCTCTCTACGACGTCAAGAGGGCCGAGAAATCGAACGACCCGCAGATCCACCTCCTGCTGGCGGAGATCTATGACCGGCTCGGAAAGGGGGCCGAAGCGGACGCGGAGCGGCGCAAGGCCTCCGACCTGGAGCGCAGCGTCGTGACCGCGATCCCGCTTCCGGGAACCGCCCCGGCCGCGCCTCCGGGAGCCGCCGCGGGAGCCGGAGTCAGCGTGGCGCCGTTGCTCGAATCCTCCGAGGCGGCGTTGAAACGCGGCGACTTCCGCAACGCCCAGGTGATCGCCAGCCGCGCTCTCGACGTGGATCCAAAGAACGCCGAGGCCCATCGCCTCATCGCGGACGCGTGCTTCGCGCTCGGCAAGGAAGCCGACGCGGAGCGCGAGTACACGGCGGCCATCGTGCTCGACACGAGCAATGCGCGGGCGGAGCTGGGCCTGGCCCGGCTGGCCGAGATGCAGAGGAAGTGGAACACCGCCGCCAGCCATTACCGCCGCGCCCTGGAGCTGAACGGCAAGAGCGTGCCGGCGGCGCTCGGGCTGGGCCGGACCATGGAGGACCTCAAGGAGAAGACCGCGGCGCGGATCGCCTTCGGGCGCGCCGTCGAAACCGATCCGACCGATCCGGTTGCCCGTAACGACTTCGGCGTGTTTCTCGTCCGCTCCGACGAGATCGACCAGGCGATCGAGCAGCTCTCCGAGGCGGTCCGCATGGCCCCCCAGGTCGCGGTCTTCCACGACAACCTCGGGCAGGCCTACCGGAAGAAGGGGATGGCCAGGGAAGCGGAGCGGGAGTTCGTCGAGGCTTCGCGCCTGTCGCCAAACGACGCGGCGGCCTGGATCGCGCTCGGGCACCTGCGTCTCGAACAGAAGCACTACGAGGAGGCGGCATCCGCCTACCGGTCAGCCTGGGACCTCGACCCGGCCAGCGAGGAGGCCGCCAGCGGGCTCGGCGCGGCGCTGATCGAAGCCGGGAATCCGACGGAATCCGAAACGGTCCTGGTCAAGGCCCTCGAGGTCAGTCCCAAAGGGGCCTCCCTCTGGAACAACCTGGGCGTCGCTCGCACGCGCCGTGGCAACTTCACCGGCGCCGTTGACGCCTTCGAAAAAGCGCTCGGTCTGGACGGCAACTTCGAAGCCGCGCGGACAAATCTCACCCGGGCGGAGCAGCTCGCGGCGATCGAGAGAGCCGCGTCGTAGTTTGTCGAACTGGATCGGCTCTTCTCCGAGAGCGAACACCGAATCCCGAACACCGAACACCTAGACTGCTGACCATGCCCCGAATCCGCGGATCCGCCCTCGTCTTCCTCACTGTCCTCACGGCTGCGAATCTCCCGGACGCCGTTTCCCACCGCGCGGAGATCGAAGCGTGGCGGGCGAAGAGGATGGCGAGCCTGAAAAAGGAGGATGGCTGGCTGACGCTCGTCGGCCTCTTCTGGCTGCGGGAGGGACGGAACAGTTTCGGCAGCGACCCGAAGACCAATCGCATCGTTTTCTCCGAAGCGGCGTCCGGCGCGCCCATGGGCTCCCTCGACCTCTCGCGGGGGGTCGTCACCCTCCGAGCCGAGCCGGAGGCCGGTCTCACGGCCGGCGGACGCCCCGTCACGACGATGACGCTCCGGTCGGACGCGGAGGGTGAACCGACGGTCGTGAAGCACGGCAGTGTCAGCTTCTACCTGATCAAGAGGGGGGAACGCCTGGGCGTCCGGGTCAAGGACAGCCGCAACCCGGCGCTCCTCGCCTTCCACGGCATCGACAGCTACCCGATCGATCTGAAGTGGCGCTTCGACGCGCGCTTTGATGCCTCTCCGGCGGGCAAGACGATCTCCGTCCCCAACATCCTCGGCTCCGTCGAGCAGGAGAAGTCTCCGGGCGCGGTCGTCTTCGAGCTCGAAGGCAAGGAGCTTCGCATCGACGCGGTCACCGAATCGGGGACCGAGGATCTCTTTCTCATCTTCGGCGACCAGACCAACGGTGTCGAGACCTATGGCGGAGGGCGTTTCCTCTACGCCGCGCCGCCGGACAAGAACGGCCGGATCGTGCTCGACTTCAACAAGGCCTACAACCCGCCCTGCGTCTTCACGCCCTATGCCACGTGTCCCCTGCCGCCGACTCAGAACCGGCTCCCGATCCGCATCGAGGCCGGTGAGAAGACCTACGCCCATTGAACGATTGAAGGATTGAATGATTGACGATTGAAGGATCAGGCGGTGCTCAATCGATCAATTGTCAATCCTCCAATCGTCAATCACTTCAGCGCTTGCAGCAGCTCTGCGAGGATCCCCGCGGTCGCTCCCCAGATGGTGTGCTTGCCGTGGTGATAGAAGAGGATCATTCCCTCGCGCCCGGGCATCGGCTTCTTCTCGAGGATCGCCGGGTCCATGAGCGCGGCGATCGGCGCCTCGATGACCTCGGCGATCTCCGCTTCCGCCGGTCTCCAGACGTAAGGCTGGGGAACGGCCGCCACGTACGGCTCGACGTAGAAGTTGGTGACCGTCACGATCGGCGAAAGAGCGCCCAGCGCAATGATGTCGGACGGCGCGATCGCGAGCTCCTCCCCGGTCTCCCGCACCGCCGTCGCGAAGAGGCTCGCGTCTCCCTCCTCTTCGGACCCCCCGGGAAAGGAGATCTGCCCTCGATGATGCTCGACGCTTTCCGTGCGGCGGGTCAGGAGAATCCAGAGCCCGGCGTCCCGCACGAAGAGCGGCACGAGCACTCCGGCGCGCCGCAGCTCTCTCCCGCCGATGTCGGGCTTCCGCGCCGGGCGACCCGACAGGCGGGCGCGCACCTCGTCCATCCAGCCGCCCGCCACGGCCGAACGATCCAAGACTAGGCTCCGACGGCGCGGACCGCGTCGGCCCGGGATTTCAGGTACGCCTCGATGAAAGGAGTCAGGCCGCCGTCCAGGACCTTATCCGTGTCGCCGGTCTCGTATCCGGTGCGGTGGTCCTTGACCATCCGGTACGGGTGGAGCACGTAGGATCGGATCTGGCTTCCCCACTCGATCGATTTCTTGTCGCCGACGAGCTTCTCCTCCTCCGCCCGGCGCTCGTCCAGCGCCCGCTGGTAGAGCCGCGCGCGCAGCACTCTCATGGCGGTGTCGCGGTTGCGCCCCTGGCTGCGCTCGTTCTGGCATGTCACGACGATGCCGGTCGGAAGGTGCGTCAGCCGAACCGCAGAATCCGTGACGTTGACGTGCTGCCCTCCGGCGCCGCTCGAGCGGTACGTGTCGATTCGCAGATCCTTGTCCGCGATCTCGATCTGGATGTCCTCATCCACCTCCGGGGAGACGTAGATCGACGCGAAAGAGGTGTGGCGGCGCTGCGCCGCGTCGAAGGGAGAGATGCGCACCAGGCGGTGGACCCCCATTTCGCCCTTGAGGTATCCATAGGCGTGGTCCCCGAGGACGTGGAGCGTCGCGCTCTTCAACCCCGCTTCCTCGCCGTCCTGCCGGTCGATCAGCTCGGCCTTCCAGCCGCGCCCCTCGCAGAAGCGCAGGTACATGCGCAGCAGCATCTCGGCCCAGTCCTGCGACTCCGTGCCTCCGGCTCCGGCGTGAATCATGACCCAGGCGTTCCTGGAATCCTCCGGCGATCCCATTTTGACCGACAGTTCCAGCTCGTCGGCGAACGCGGTGGCTCCGCCCAGGGCTTCGCGGGCGTCCGCTTCCGCGGGCTCTCCTTCCTGGAGCAGCTCGGCGAACGTGTCGAGCTCCCCGGCGAGATCGTCCAGGCGGCCGACCGTGTCGAGCTTCCTCTCGTGGGCACGGCTCTGCCTGAGGACTTCCTGGGCCTCCTCCGGCCGCGTCCAGAAATCCGGGGCGGAAGCTTTTCGCCTCAGCTCTTCGAGCGCGCTCCGCGCGGCGTCCTGATCAAAGGTAGCCCCGAAGCGACAGGAGTCGCTCCGAGGCGGTCTTGAGATGGGCGATCAGATCGTCGCGTTCGGTCATGGGTGAAGCTGTCAGCTCTCAGCCGTCAGCTCTCGGCTCTCGCGAGCCGAAGAGTCGGGCCACGCCCAAGAGTAGCACGGCGAGAGCCGCGCAGTCCGAGAGCCGCGGCAGCCAGTAGCCCCAGCGCGTCCAGACGGTCCTGGAGTCGAAAAGCCGCACGTTGTCGCGAAGGATGCCGGGGCGGTTCTCGGGCAACTCCTGGCGGATGCGCCCCTTTTCGTCCACGATGCCCGAGATCCCTGTGATCGCCGCGCGAAGAAGATAGCGATTGTTCTCGACGGCGCGCAGCACGGCCCCGGCGAAGTGCTGCGGCTGGGCGCCGGCACGCCCGTACCAGGAGTCGTTCGAGATCGTCGCAAGCAGGTTGGCTCCCTGCGCGACCTCCTCGCGCGCGAGCGACGGGTAGAGGATCTCGTAGCAGACCCCGACGCCGACCGACAGGGTGCCCGATACGATCGTCGAGGGCCGCTCGGCCGCGGAGAAGGCTCCGATCTCGGTCGAGACCTGCCGGACGAAGAAGAAGATCCTGGGCAGGGGCACGTACTCGCCGAAAGGGACGAGGTGGACTTTGCGGTACGGATTCCCGAGAAGGCCCTGCGGCCCGGCCAGCCGCGCCACGTTGTAATAGCGCCCGTCAGGCTCCTCCTCGATGTCGTTGAACAGGACGGCGCCCCCGCTCTCTCTCGCGATCTCGGAGATATCCCGCCGCATCCTTTCGCTCCTGTCCCAATAGGTCGGAAACGCCGACTCCGGGATCACAACGAGGGATGGCTTCTCGCTCGCGGCCGCGCGGGCGGCCAAGATCACCGCGAGGTAGTTGCGCTCGCCGCCTCCCGGAGCCAGGCGAGACTCCTGAGAGAGGTTCGGCTGGAGAACGGCCGCCGAGAGCGGCGGGCCCCCCTCTCGGTTCCCTCCGGCCAGCCGGAGCGCTCCCCCGACACCCAGGATCAGCGCCAGAACGGCGGCGCTCAGGGCCGGGCCCGCCCGACGCTTTCGAACGGACGCCGCCAGGAGGGTCGCCGTCGCCGTCACGGCCAGGCCGACCCCGTACACGCCCCAAACGGATGCCGACTGAGTCCAGACCGGATGCCGGTAGAGGGCCTGCCCGGTCAGGTTCCAGGGGAATCCTCCGTAGACGAAGGACCTCGCGTGCTCGGCGGCCATCCAGAGCAACGGGAAAGCCGCAAGACGCCTCGAGGAGCCGGGAGGCGCGCAAGCCGCGACTCCCCACCCCACGATCGCGGGCCACTCGGCCAGGATCGCCGCCAGGATGACGACGCAGACGACTCCCATGACGGAGGACTGACCTCCGTAATGCGTGACGACGTAGAAGATCCACGGGATCGAAGCGATCCAGTAGGCCAGGCCGAAGAGGAAGCCCGAGACGAGGGCGCGGACGCGGCTCCTTTCCGCCGAGAGCGCCAGGATCCACGGCACGAGCGCGAGCGGCAGGAGGAGTACCCATTCGAGCGGCGGAAATGCCAGGGCGAAGAGAAGTCCGGAGAGAACTCCCGCAGCGGGAGTCCGCCAGGTCGAGATAGCCGGCTTGTCTTGAGCCCTCACCCCTCCCCTCTCCCGGGGGGAGAGGGGGAAGAGGCTGCGGCGAGGGCTTCCTCGGCGCGATAGGAGGAGCGCACGAAGGGTCCGGAGAAGACGTGGCGGAAGCCCATGCGCTCCCCCGCCTCGCGGTAGCCGTCGAAGACCTCCGGATGCACGTACTCCTCGACGGGCAGGTTCTCCCGCGACGGGCGAAGGTACTGGCCGATCGTCACGATGTCCACGTGGGAGGCCCGCATCCTTGCGAGCAGCTCCAGGACTTCCTCCGGCATCTCTCCGAGGCCGAGCATCAGGCCCGACTTCGTCGTCATCCGCGGATCGAGGCGTTTGGCTTCCGCGAGGACGGCGAGGGAGCGGTCGATTTTCGAGCCGCGCCGGGCACGGGGATAGAGGCGGGGAACGGTCTCCACGTTATGGTTGAAGACGTCGGGGCCCGCTTCGACGACGGTCCGGACGGATTCGAGCCTGCCGCGAAAATCCGGCGTGAGCACTTCGATCCCCGGGACCGGGGAAAGTTTCCGGAGAGCCGCGATTGTCTCGGCGAAGTGGGCGGCGCCCCCGTCCGGCAGGTCGTCGCGGTCCACGGAGGTCACGACGACGAATTTCAGATTCATCCGCCGCGTGGCCGCTGCCACTCGGGACGGCTCCAGCGGGTCCACGGGAAGAGGCCGTCCGTTGGCAATGTCGCAGAAGCCGCAGGCCCGCGTGCAGACATCGCCGAGGAGGAGGAACGTCGCCGTTCCCCGGGCGAAACACTCCCCCCGGTTGGGACACCGGGCCTCCTCGCAGACGGTGTGCAGCGATCCGGCGCGCATCACCCGCTTGACCTCGTGGAGGTCGGCCAGACGCAGACGCTTCTCCCGGATCCATTCCGGAGCCCGGACGGGAAGCGTGCTCACTCTCCCGGTGGAACGATCCACGTCTTGGCCTTCTCTTTGCGCTCGAGACCTTCCGCCGCCCTCGAGGCCTCCTCGCGGGACGCGTACGGTCCCACGCGCACCCGGTAAAGGACTGGCCCCTTCGGGCCGTGGGAGGATGAGACGACGACCCGGTAGCCGTGCCCGGAGAGGAAATTCCGGCGGGACTTCGCCTCGCGCTCCGACGTCGTGGAAAGCACCTGGATCCAGAAGCCTCCCGGGGCCTTCGCCGGCGCCCGTGCCTGAGCCGTCGGCGCCCCGGCGCGCGGCGTCGGCTCCGCCGAACGGTCCTCGAAGAACTGGAGCCCTTCCGTCTTTCCCGGTTCCCGGGGGGCCGCCGCGGGCGGCGCGGTTCGCTCTTGCTCGGCCGCCGGCGCCCCGGCCGGAGGAGTGCTCGAAACGGGCCCGCCCGAGGCCCTTTCGGCGGTAGCGGGCGCGGTTGGCACGGCCCCTGACGCGATGACCGCGGGGCTTTCCGCCGGCGGCCGCCCGGCGAGCCCCGTCACGACCCCGAGGAAGTACGCGCCCGTCAAAGCTGCGAGGACCACGACGAAAAACAGCACGGCCTGCCGCGCCGTGAAAGAGACCTGGTAGTGGGTCCGGGGCTCGGGCACGCCAGCAGTCTACTTGTCCTTCGGGAGGAACGCTTTCAGCAGGTCGATCGGCAGCGGGAAGACGATGGTCGAGTTCTTCTCGCTCGCGAGCTCGGTGAGCGTCTGGAGATAGCGCAGCTGCAGAGTGGCCGGCTCGCGGCCGATGATGCCGGCCGCCTCGGAGAGCTTCTCGGCCGCCTGGGCTTCCCCTTCCGCGTGGATGATCTTGGCCCGCTTCTCTCGCTCCGCTTCCGCCTGCCTCGCCATCGCGCGCTGCATCTCCAGTGGCAGGTCCACCTGCTTGACCTCGACCAGAGAGACCTTGATGCCCCAGGGCTCCGTGTGCTCGTCGATGACCTTCTGGAGGGAGAGGTTCAACTTGTCCCGCTCCGACAGGAGCTCATCGAGCGTGGCCTGGCCGAGGACGCTCCGGAGCGTCGTCTGGGCGAGCTGCGAGGTCGCGTAGAGGTAGTTCTCGACCTGCACCACGGCCTTGTCCGGCTCCACGACGCGGAAATAGACGACCGCGTTCACCTTCACGGAGACGTTGTCCTTCGTGATGATGTCCTGCGACGGCACGTCGTGAACGATCGTGCGCAGGGACATCCGGACCATCGTCTCGACGGGCCAGAAGATCAGCACGAGACCGGGCCCCTTGGGCTGCCGCGACAGACGGCCCAGCCAGAAGGTCACGGCGCGCTCGTACTCCTTGAGGATGTTGATCCACTTGAAAACGAAGAGGAGCAGGATGAACCCGGCAAACACGAAACCGGGAAGAGAAAGGACCTGCGGCATCACGTCCTCCGTTCGACTCGAAGCTTCAATCCCTCCATCCCGACCACGCGGACCGTCTCACCCGGGGCCGCGCCGGGGGCTCCGTAGGCGTCCCAGTATTCCCCCTCGAGCAGGACCGTGCCCATGGTGTCGGGCTCGCCGAAGGGGCGCACGACCCGCGCGTTCTTCCCGAGCAGGCTGGAGGCCCCGGTCCTCACGGGCATCCGCCGGAGCGAGATCGTCCGAAACGTCAGGAAGCCCACGACGCCGAGCGTCATGACGACGGCCGGCAGGATGATCGAGAGGTCCACCCGGTAGCCCTGCTCGCCCCGGCCGGAGAAGAGGAGGAGCGAGCCCGCGAGCAGGGCGATCGCCCCTCCCGCCGCGAGCACGCCGTGGCTGGCCGCCTTGACCTCCAGGACGAAGAGGAGCACCGCGAAGAGGATCAACGCGATGCCGGCGAAGTTGACCGGGAGAACCGAGAACGCGTAGAGCGCGAGAAGCAGCGCGATCCCGCCCACGACGCCCGGGAGCACCGCGCCGGGGCTCGACATCTCGAAGTAGAGACCCACGAGTCCGAGCAGGAAGAGGATGTAGGCGACGTTGGGGTGCGAGACGACTCCCAGGACCTTCTCGAGCCCGCTCATCTCCCGGCTTTCGAGACGGTACCCCTTCAGGTGGAGCGTGGCTTCCTTCTCGCCGACCCGCCGGATCGTCCGCCCGTCGAGCTGGCCGAGCAGGTCCGGAACGTCGCGCGCGACGACCTCGATGAGGCTCGCCTCTTTCGCCTCCGTCTCGGTGAAGGACAGGCTGGAGGTGACCGCGGATTCCGCCTTGTCGGCATTGCGTCCCCGCTGTCTCGCGAGGCTGCGGATGAAGGCCCGGGCGTCCTGCTCCGCCTTCTCGTTCATCGTCTTCGACAATTCCTGCCCTTCTCCCGCCACCGGATGCGCCGCCCCTGTATTCGTCCCGGGAGCCATCGCCGCCACGTCTCCCGCCAGAAGCAGGAAGAAGCCCGCCGAAGCGGCGGAGGCGCCGGACGGCGAGACGAATGTCACGACCGGGATTTTCGAGAGGAGAATCGCGGAGGCCATCTCGCGCGTCGAGGTCAGGAGCCCGCCGGGCGTGGAGAGACCAAGCACGATCAGGTCCGCGCCGTCCCTCTCGGCCCCCTTGACCAGTTTGTTCAAGTAATTGGCGGCGGCGGGGTGAATCGGGGTATCGATCCTGCCGGCGACGACGAGGGGCGGGCGCGCGCCGCCAGCCGGTCCCGTGGCGGAGCCGCCAGCCAGAAGACGGGCCGCCAGGATGAGAAGGGCGAGAGAGGCCGTCGGAGCCTTCATCAATGCGGGAATTCTATCGCGTGGAGGCGAAGCCGTCCGGGCCCGCCGCGGAAACGCGCTATAAATGCGGGCGTGAGGCCGCGCCCCCTCGAAGCGTTGAATCTGCTCACGCTGGCCGTGCTTTCCGCGCTCGCGCTCTGGCTCGACGGCCGCATTGCGGATCCGGCGGGCATCCTGAAGCGGTACGGCCTCATGGCGGCGGGCGTCCTCGTCGTGATGGCGGCCGTCCGGAGGGAAGATCGCCTCCCCCCGTGCTGCGAGTGCTCGTCAACTTCTACCCGATCGCGTTCGTGCCGATTCTCTACGAGAGCCTCGGGCCCCTGATCGTCGCCGCTCGCCCGGTCGCGCGCGACGATCTCCTGATCGCGGCGGACCGCTGGCTCTTCGGAGTGGACCCGACGGTGTGGCTGCAGCGGTTCCTGCGTCCCGCCCTGACGGACTTCTTCTTCGTGGCCTACCTGACCTACTACTTCATCGCGATCGCGCTCGGCGCTCTCATCTGGAGGCCAAGCCCTCCGACCGCCCGCCGCTTCATCTTCACCCTCACTCTCGCCTACGTCGTTTCCTACGCCGGGTATTTTGTCGTGCCCGCGCTCGGCCCCCGCGCCGCCCTCGCCTCGAGTCACACGGTTGCGCTCGAGACGACATCCTTGTCCCGCACGATCTCTTCGACGCTCGACGAGCTCGAGAACACGAAGTTCGACGTCTTCCCCTCCGGACACACGATGATCGCCGTCGTCGTCATGATCGTCGCCTTCCAGCGCGCGCGCGACGCGTTCTGGTGGCTGCTGCCCATCGCCGTCTGCCTCGTGATCTCGACCGTCTATTGCCGATACCACTACGTCGTGGACGTGATCGCCGGCGCGCTGCTGGCCGTGGTCACCGTCCCGGTGGGCGACCGGCTCTACGACAACTCACCGGCAAGCGTTCCAGGTTCCAGGTTCCAGGTTCCAGGTAGCGATATTTGCGGGACCCTTGGATTGGAACGGGACTCCGGCACCAGGAGCTTGTCGTACATGCGGTAGGTCTTGTAGTGTCTTCCTCCCCATAACCGGACTGACCGCAGCACGAGGTCGTTGTCCTCGAGCATCCAGGAGACTTCGCAGCCGGTCAGGCCTCGCTTCAGACACGCCTTCAGGCCTTCTTCGAACATGATCGATTGGATTCCCCGCATGCGGTATTCCCTCTTGAGCCCGAGGGTGACGACGCGAAGCGTCTTGATCTTCCTCAATCCGAGGAGGAACTTCAGCCATCCCAGCGGCAGGAGCCTGCCGCCGAGCGGCTGGATGGCCGTGTTGTAGTCGGGCAGGGAGAGCATGAACGCGACCGGTTCGAGGGAACCGTCGGCCTTCCTCGCCTCCCCGATGAAGAGGAAGTTCTCGTCGAGGAGCGGTCTTCAACCGGGCGGCCATGAAGTCCATCTCCTCGGGAGTCATCGGGACGAAGCCCCAGTTCTTCTCCCAGGCTTCGTTGTAGACCTCGCGGATTTTCGGCAGGTCGGCCTTCAGGCTGCCTTTGGAGACCTTGCGCACTTCGATGTCCCGGTTGCGCTTGCGAAACCGTTCGTTGATGCGCGCGAAACGAGAGAGCGGCTCCGGAGCGATCTCGAACCAGTAAGCGAGCAGATCCTTCGCCTTCCGGAAGCCGAATGCTTCGATCAGGTCCACGTAGTAGCGCGGGTTGTACGTCATCATCAGGACGGGCGGCGTGTCGAATCCCTCGACCAGCAGGCCGGCCTCGTCATTCAAGCTCGGGTTCGCGGGCCCGCGCAGGACTCCCATGCCGCGCCGCCGGGCCCAGTTCGCCGCGGTGTCGAGCAACGCATCCGAGACCGACCGGTCGTTCACCGATTCGAAGAACCCGAAGAATCCCGTCTTCTCGCCATGGAATTCGTTGTGATGCCGGTCCAGGATCGCGGCGACCCTTCCGGCGTCTTCGCCGTTGCGGCGGGCCACGAAGAGCTCGATGTCCGCATGACGGAAGAACGGGTTCTTCTCGGCGAAGACCTTTGCGACGTCGTCGCGCAACGGCGGCACCCAGTTCCTATCGCCGCGGTAGATCCGGTCCGCGACGTCGAAGAACCGGTGAAGGTCTCGTTTCGATCGTGTGATCGGCTCGATGGAGACGGTCACAGCGTTCAGGCGAGGTGTCAGTGTGAAGGTGTCAGGGGAAAGGCAGGTGTCAGGTGCCAGGTATCAGGTTTCAGGTGGTGTCCGTTCCCTGACACCTGACACGTGATACCTGAAACCTGCATTTTCCCTGAAACCTGTTCCCTGAAACCTGGTCCCGGACTCTTCACACCTCGACAGCCCGGATGAGACCTACCTCGTGGCCAACCTTCCCGATCACCTCGAGAGCGCGGGCGAGCTGATCCCGGGTATGCGTGGCCATGAGCGATGTGCGGATGAGAGCTCGGCCGGGCGGAGTGGCCGGCGAGATGACGCAGTTGACGAAGACGCCGGCTTCGTGGAGGCGCTGCACCATTTCCAGCGCGACGGCATCCTCTCCCACGACGATCGGAACGACGGGCGTCTCCGAATTGCCGGTGTCCAGACCGAGGGACTTCAACCCTTCGCGGAAGAAGAGCGTGTTCTGCCAGAGGTTCGCCCGCCGCTCGGGCTCCCCCTCGATGATGTCGAGCGTCGCCAGCGCGGCGGCCACGGAGGCGGGAGGCGGTGCGGCGGAGAAGATCATCGTGCGGGCCGTGTGCTTGATGTAGTCGATGATCGTCGCGTTGCCGGCGACGAACCCTCCGACCGATGCCAGGGACTTGGAGAAGGTCCCCATGATCAGGTCCACCTCCTCCTCCAGGCCGAAATGCTCGGAAGTCCCGCGGCCGGTCGGGCCGAGCACGCCGAGCCCGTGAGCGTCGTCCACCATGACGCCGGCCCCGAAATCCCGAGCCGCCGCCACGATCTCCGGAAGGGGCGCGATGTCTCCCTCCATGGAGAAGACTCCGTCCACCACGATGAAGCGCCCCCTGGCGCCGGCGTCCTGCTGCATCTGCCGTCTCAAGTCCGAGGGATCGTTGTGGCGGAACCTGCGAACTGTCGCCGAAGGAGAGGCGCGCCCCGTCGATGATGCAGGCGTGGTCCTGCTTGTCGAGATAGACCGAGTCCCCCTTGCCGACCAGACACGAGATCGCGCCCAGATTGACCTGGAACCCGGTGGCGAACGTCACGGCGGCCTCCTGCCGCGTGAACTCGGCGAGGCGTTCCTCGAGGAGGACGTGGAGATCGAGTGTGCCGTTCAAAAAACGGGATCCCGCGCAGCCGGAGCCGTAGCGGCGGATCGCCTGGATGGCCGCCTCCTTGACGCGGGGGTCGTTGGTCAGACCGAGGTAATTGTTGGACCCGAGCATGATGAGCCGGCGGCCGCCGATAGAGACCTCGGGGTCCTGGGCCGATTCGACGACCCGGAAGAAGGTATAGACCCCCGCCTGGCGGACGCGCTGCGCCACGTCGTACCGGTAGCACTTGTCAAAGAAAGGGGACGTGCTTTCGACCGGAAGTTTTGGCGCCGGAGCAGGTTTGCTCATCGTGCCTCCCGTTAGTTTATTCGAGTCCCGTCAGGCCTGATCTTAGCAAATTTTACAAAGGGAGCCACCCCTCCTGCTTATACCAATTCCATGTTTCCCGTAATTCGTACTCCAAAGGAGACGGAGGGGGCAAATCAAGATGCTTCTGCATCAGTGCCGGCTCGCAAAGCCAGTCGCCGGCCAGAATCTCTCGCGCTTTATCGGCGTTGAACGGGCGAGAACGTCCTGATACGGCTTCCCGAAACGTTTCTACCGCTCCTGCGAGCCGGACCAGCATGTCGGGGATCGGCACGACCCGGGCTGGACGTTGCGGCAATCGCGCGATCGCCGCGGCGAAATCGGCGACTCTGATCGGCTCCGTGTCGCAGAGAAAACCCCTCTTCCCGGAGAGGTCGGGCCGTCCGGCGGCGAGCGCGATGCCCCTCGCCGCCCGAGAGGCATGGATGATCTGGATGCGCCGGGTCCCGGCAGGCGCGGGGACCCAGCCGCGAGCGGCTCCGGCGAAGAGCGTCAGGAGGCCACGATCACCGGGTCCAAAAATCACGCTCGGCCGCAAGACGAGCCAGGGCCCTTTCCATTCCCGCGCCACAACCTCTTCGGCCTCGAGCTTGGACCGGCCGTACCAGGAGACGGGCCGCGGGACGTCCTCTTCCCGCACCGTCCGGCCGTCTCGAGCCGGCCCGGCCGCTGCCTGGCTGGAAACCAGCAGGAAGAGGGCCTGCGGCGCCCCCTTCCTGCCGGCGGCGATCAAACGCTCTGTCCCGGCAACGTTGACCTCCCGGTAGTCCTCGAGCGTGCGCGCCTTGACCAGCCCGGCCACGTGCACGATCGCATCGCATCCGCGCAAGGCCGAGCAAAGGGCGTCCCGGGAGCCGTCCGACAGGTCTCCGGCGACCGCATCGAGGGAGAGGTCCGGCGGAAGCCCCGACGTTCTCCGCGTGAGCGCGCGTACCGCCCACCCGTCCGCGGACAGGGCTCGAGCGACGTGGCCGCCGACGAAACCCGTGCCTCCGGTCAGGAAAGCGAGGCGTTGGGACACGGCCGAGATTCTATTGGGTGGGCATCCCCGCTTCCGCATTTCTTGCGAGGAACACCCGGCGTCAAAGTAGACTGGCGGCTCGAATCCTCCGGCGATTTCCTCGTTGCCTGACGACCGAGGTCATTTGACGCAATTCCCTTTCGCTCTTCTGAACCGGGCCGCGTCGCGGCTGGCAGCGGTCTCGGCAATCTGCCTGTCCGCCGGCGCTCTGGTTGCCGCCACACCCATCTCGCCCCCGGTCGTCGAGTACACGATCGAAGTGAAACTCGATCCCGCGACGCACATGCTCGACGGCCAGGAACGGCTGGTCTGGAGGAACCCCTCCGACGATCCGGTCTCCGAGCTGCGATTCCATCTGTACCTGAACGCCTTCAAGAACAACCGCTCGATCTTCGCGCGCGAGTCGGGCGGCCAGCTGCGCGGCGACAAGGCCGGGACGAAGCCGGAGGACTGGGGATGGATCGACGTGCTCTCGATGAAGACCTCCTCGGGTTCGGACCTGAAACCGTCGGCGCGCTTCATCCAACCGGACGGCTATCCCTTTCCCGTCGCGGCCGGCGCCCGGCCCGAACCTGGAGCGAAGGGAGGGCTGCGCCCTCACCCCGACCCTTTCCCTGAGGGAGAGGGAGAAGACGAGACGGTGCTCTCCGTGCCGCTCTCTTCCCCGGTTCCGCCCCACGGCGAAATCGCGCTCTCGATCGCCTTCCGCGCCAGGCTGCCGCGTGTCTTCGCGCGGACGGGTTATGTCCGTGACTTCCACCTCGTCGGGCAGTGGTTCCCCAAGATCGGGCTGTACGAGCCCGCAGGAATGAGGGGCCGGGCAGTCGGAGGATGGAACTGCCACTCCTTCCACGCCAACTCCGAGTTCTACGCCGACTACGGACGATATGACGTGACATTGACCCTGCCGGCCTCTTTCGTCGTTGGCGCGACGGGCAAGCGCGTCTCCGAGTCGAGGAAAGGAGACCAGGCGGTCTACCGGTACGTCGCGGAGAACGTTCACGACTTCGCCTGGACCGCCGACCCGAGGTTCCAGGTCCACGAATTCCGATTCGATCCTCCCGGCGACATTCCGCCCGGATGGAGCGCTCTGGCCGCCCGGCAGCTCGGCATGCCCGAGAGCCAGATCGCCCTGAGGCCCGTTTCGGTTCGGCTTCTGCTCCAACCGGACCACGCGCTGGCGCGAGACCGGTACATCGGATCGACCAACGTGGCTCTTTCCTTCTACGGGCTCTGGTTCGGCGCCTATCCCTACGACACGCTCACCGTCGTGGACCCGCCCGACGACGGCCTCGGATCGAGCGGTATGGAATACCCGACCTTCATCACGGGCTTTGCTCCGAAGCCCTTCCTGCGCTGGCCGTTCCACCGCTTCCGTCTCATCGAGGACGTGACGATCCACGAGTTCGGCCACCAGTACTGGTACGGAATGGTCGGCTCCAACGAGTTCGAGGAGTCGTGGCTCGACGAAGGGATCAATACTGATTCGGAATACCGCGCGATGCAGCTGGCCTACGGCCCGCGGCCGGCACGGTTGCCCGGCGGCCTCGGTTTCGACATGGACTCCTTCGCGCACGGGGCCTACGCCTCACTCCCCAACCTCGACCCGATCCGCCGCTTCGCCTGGGGCTACTCCTCCGGCGCCTCCTACGGCGTCAACTCTTATCCCAAGGTCGGGCTCTTCCTCGCGCAGCTGCGCCACGATCTGGGCGTGGAGACCTTCACCCGGGCGCAGAGGGCGTTCTTCGAAGAGTGGTCCTTCCGTCACCCTTCGACGTCCGACTTCTTCGATGTCTTCGAGCGCGTCTCGGGACGGGATCTCTCGACCTACCGGCGCAATCTCGTCGAGGGGACGGCGCGGCTGGACTGGAGCGTCGTTTCCGCGAAGACACAGGCCGAAGCGAAAGACTTCGGCGTCTTCGACCGGACCGGCGGGCGCGCCACGTTCGAAAAGGGACGCCGGGTGCTTCCGACGAAAGAAAAGGAAGACTCGTCCGTCGGAAAGAAGAAGTCGTACGAGAGCGTCGTGGTCTTCGGCAATCGCGGCGAGTGGCCGCACGAGGCTCGCGCCCGGCTCGTCTTCGAGGATGGGAGGGTCCTGGACCGCGCCCTCCCGGCGGACGCGAGGTGGGTCCGGCTGCGAATCCGCTACTCGTCCAGGCTCGCATGGGCGGCCGCAGACCCGGACCGCGTCAACGCCTGGGAATGGAACCGGTTGAACGATTCGATCGTGCTCGGCCAGGGAAAAGGCCCTGCGGCGACGGCGGGCACCCGCGCCGCCGCGAAGTACTTTGCCGAGGCCGCCTACTTGATCGGCCTGCTCCTGCAGGCCGTTTGGGCGGCGGCGTGAGTCCGATGGAGAGGAGAAGCAGCATCGCGGGCGGCTTCGCGGCCCTGCGCCAGGCGAAGATACTCGTCCTCCTTTTGACGGCCTTCACCATCGTCTTCTCCCTGCTGGCGGCGGCGCCGCTCTTTCCGTCCCTCCGCGATTCGCTCGCCGGCACGCTCGCTGGAGACCACATCCTGAAGAACGATCCCTCCTTCGCTCCCACGGATGTCTTCGACTTCCTTCGGGAGAAGAGCGCGGCCGTCTCCGGAGCGCGCTCGGCGGCGAACCTGGCCATTCTGATCGTGATTTTCCAGCAGATCCTGTTCGCGGGAGGGATCGTGTCGGTCCTGGGGAAGGCCGCCCCCGTGACGGTCCCGGACTTCGCCGCGGGAGTCCGGAGGAACGCCTGGCACAACATGAAGTGCTTCCTGATCTTTCTGATTGGCGCCGGAGCCGTGATCGGCGCGTATTTCGCTGCAGACCACGCCATCTACAAGAAGTTCTTCGAACCCCTGCCTCCGGGCGCCTCGTCCACTTTCGCCTTCCGCGTGGCAACCGTTGTCGGTGCCCTCCTGCTCTACGCGGTCTTCTCGCTGCTCCACGACTTCGCGCGCGCGGCGCGCCGCTCCGAGTCCGCGATCGGCGCGTGGAGGGCCTATGGTCACGCTCGCCGGATGCTGGCGGGACGGTGGCCGAGGGCTCTCGGGGTCTTCCTCTTCTGGTTCCTCTTCGGCGGCGCTCTCCTTCTTCTCGCGGTCGGCATCGAGTGGAGCGCCCCGGCGATTTCCGCGCTGGCGATCGCGCTGCACGTGCTGCTTCAGATCGCCGTCCTGACGATCCGTCCCGCCATCCGGATCGCCGCGTGGGGCTCCTACCTCGCGCTGTACGACCGCATCCAGCCGACTCTCGCCCCGCCCGCGGCCGTGGTGACGCCGCCGCCGGAACCTCTCTCCTCCCCTCCCCTTTCTCTCGACGAGCAACCGCTCGTCTAGCGCCGCTATACGCGGATCCAGGATTCGAAGCGCCTCAGGCCTTCCTCGATGCGCTCGACGGGCGTGGCGAAGGAGAAACGCACGCAGGAGTCCATGCCGAAGGCTTCTCCGGGCACGGCGGCGACGTGGGCCTCGTCGAGGAGACGGTGGCAGAACTCAACCGAGCCTCCGACGTTCTTTCGCGGATAGAGGGCGTCGAGCTGCGGAAACACGTAGAAGGCGCCTTCCGGCTCCACGCACTCGACTCCGGCAACGGCCGAGAACCTCCGCGTCATGATCTCACGGCGCCGGCCGTAGTGCTCGAGCATGTCCGCCACGGAAATCTCGGAGCGGTCGAGGTCGGTGAGCGCGGCCCGGGCGGCCTCCTGCGAGATCGAGGAGGCGTTGGACGTGGAGTGACTCTGGTAGGAGGACATCGAGGCAATCAGCTCTTTGCGGGCCAGGGCCCATCCCAGCCGCCAGCCCGTCATGGCGTACGTCTTCGAGGCCGCGCCCGTGATGACCAGGCGGTCCTGATGCTCCTTCCAGAGAGAAGCCGCCGAGACGTGCCGCCGCCCATCGTAGAGGAAGTGGTCGTAGGTCTCGTCGAAGAGGAGCACGGCTTCGTGGTCGGCGCACCAGCGCGAGGATGCGAGCGAGCTCCTCCGCCTCGACGACGGCGCCGCTCGGGTTGCAGGGAGAATTCAGAATCACTCCGCGCGTCTCTTTCGTCGCGGCGCGCTCGAGCGCGGCGGCCGTCGGCTTCCAGCCCGATCGGATGTCGGTCGGAACGAAGAGCGGCCGTGCCCCCGCCAGGCGCACGATCTCCGGAAAGGAGACCCAGTACGGGACGAACATCGCGACGGTGTCCCCTTCCTCGAAGAGGGCCTGGCAGGCGTTGAAGACCGCCTGCTTGGCTCCCGCCGTCACCAGGACGTTCTCCCGGGCGCAGGCAGCGGCCTGTTCCCGGCGGTACTTCTCCGCGATGGCGTCCCGGAGCCCCGGCTCTCCGGCGGAGTCGGTGTACTTCGTCTTGCCGGCTTCGATCGCCGCGACCCCGGCCCGGGCGACGAAATCCGGCGTGGGGAAATCGGGCTCGCCCAGGCCGAAGTCCACGACGTCCACTCCGCGAGCCGCCAGCGCCCGGGCGGTCCGCGCGACGGCCGCGGTCGGCGAGGGCGCCAGGTGGGCGACCCGTCCGGACAGCCGCGGCGGCGTCACAGGTGCTTCTTCCAGACCCGCGCGAACGCGGGAAACGCCTCGAGCTTCTTCCTGCCCGAGACGATCAGCATCCCCTCGATCGCGATCCATGCCCCGTAAACGTACATTATCCCGTGGCGCGAGGACGGGACCAGGAACTGGAACAGCCACAACAAGAAGAGGCCCGCCGCCTCGTAGGCTGCCAGGTCCATCGAGGCGAGGAAGAGCCAGCCGAGAAACGCCTGCAGGATCGTCAGCAGGATCTCATGCCGCTGAAACGGGTCGAAGGGCAGAGGCTCCGTCGAGCCATGGCTCCAGCAATAGATCACGGCGAGAAGCCCCGAGAGAATCCCCCACTGGTTGATGTTGGAGGACACCATGTTCATCAGGGCGACGGGAGCGCGCGTCACGCGCCGGGCCCAGGCGAACGCGGACGTCTTCTCGGGAAATTCCGAGAGAAACGGGGCGACCCACTGAATGAAGACGAATTGCGACAGCCCGAGGCTCACGGAGAGCGCCAGCATGGAGTTCAGGAACGGCTCCGCCACGAAGAAGATGATGGCGCCGCCGCCGAGGAGGAGAGAGCCCACCGCGGCCCAGCGTTTGGCCCCGCTGTAGGAGAGGGCCCACCGGGAAACCGCCGGCACCTCTTCGTCCTCCTCGACCGTGTCGGGTCTGGGCGGCAGCCTGAGGAGGATCCAGAGATAGGTGACATAGGTCGCGGCGAGGATCGCGGAGTCGACAAGCGAGAGGTTTCCCTTCGCCCAGATCACGACGAAGTAGAGGAGGGGCGGCAGCAGGCCGAGCACTTCCACGGAGTGCTCGTCGTGGAACCGGATGGCGCCCAGGCGGCGCTTCCTCTTCTTGACCGAATAGAAGGCCGCGACGCCGTAGATCATCGGCCAGCCCAGTCCGGTCAGGAGACGGAGACTCCCGGTGAAATTCGCGATCGCGAGGTGGACCATCGGCGGGTTCTTCCCTGCCTTCCAGGCGATCACCGCTTCGACCGCGAATTCCGGGAACGTCTGGACGAGAGCGAGGATCGCGAGGGCGAGTCCCTGCGAGACGAGGAATTCCGCCGCCTCGGCGCCCCAGGCGACGAGGAACGCGGAGAAGATCATGGCCGGGAAAGTCCAGAGAGCCGAAAGAGGAGATGCGGAGATCGCCTCCGGGGGGGTCGCGCTCAGGTCGAGCCTGCCGCGAAGCGATTTCATCCGTGCCGGTTATAGCATGCTCGCCGTGGCGGCCATCGAATCCCCGTCGAATCCGCTCATCCGGGAGGTGGGCCGTTGTCTCGAGGAGCGGACTCACTTTCTCCTCGAGGGAGAGAAGGCCATCCTCGAAGCCGTGGCCGCCGGGCTCCCCCTCGAGCATGTGTTTCACGACGCGAGCGTCCGCGCGGGGAGGCTGTCCGCGTTGACCTCCGCCAGGCCGCGAATCGTCTCCCGCGCGGTTCTCGAGAGGCTGGCGGACTCGAAGACGCCCCAGCACCTGCTCGCGGTCGCGCGCCGCCGCGACGTCCCCGTCGCCGAGGTCCTCGGGCGGCCGGGGCCGGCCGTCTTTGTCTTCGGCATCCAGGACCCCGGCAACCTCGGAGCCATCGTTCGGGTCGGCGAAGCGGCCGGCTGCTCGGGGATCGTGGCCGCGCCCGGCACGGCCGACTTTTTTCATCCGCGCGCGGTGCGCGCGAGCGCGGGGAGCGTCCTGCGCATCCCCGTCTCGGGGCGGGTCTCCTTCGAGCCCTTCGCGGCCGACGCGAAGGAGGCGGGCCGAACCGTCTGCGGGGCCGTCGCGTCGGGAGGAGAGAATCCCTTCGAGTCTTCCCTGCCGGCTTCCTCCGTCCTCGTCATCGGCTCGGAAGGAACCGGCCTCCCGGCCGGAGCCTACCGGTATCTCGACCGGCGCTACACCATCCCCATGCGCCCGCCCGTGGATTCCTTGAACGCCGCGGTCGCCGCGGCGCTGCTCCTCTACTCGGTCGTGCTCAAGTCCCCTCTCCCTCCGTAACAGGGCCAGGGTGAGCGCGCGACCGGCGCCCGGCTTTCAATCTGCGCTTCGGCTTCTCCGGCGCCCTCACCCCGTCCCTCTCCCGGGAGGAGAGGGAGAACGAGGGCTTGACCCACACCTTCTTCGCCGTCACGACCTTCTTCTGCCGGCTGCCGATGCCTCGCGCCACGTCAGTGATCTCCTTCCTTCTCGCCGAAGACTTCCGCCTGAAACGCCCAGAGCCGGGCGCCCGGTTCGCGCCAGGCCCCGGGAGAAAGGCCGGCCTTCAGGCAGACCTCGGCGAGAAACCGTTCCCGGTCGAAGCCCCACTCCGTGGCGACCTGCGGCAGGAGCAGGCCGCTCTGCCCTCTCGCCTCGATGATCAACCCGTCGCGCCCGACCTCGATGGTCTCGGGGTCTTCCACCGGCGCGGGAGGGGTCAGGACGGAAATCTCGATATCGCACTCGGGCAACTCGCCAGCGGAGAGCGGCGGAAACCGCGGGTCTTCGAAGGCTGCCCGGAGAGCGAACCGGGGCACCATCCGGGTCAGGTCCCCTTCCGGCGAGAGGGTGCCGATGCAGCCGCGCAGATTGCCTCGCCGGCGCAGGGTCACGAAGAGGGCGCGGACCTGCCCGAAGGATTCCGCCCGGTCCGATCCGAGCCGCGGCGGAGGGTCGCCGCGGAAATAAGCCTCGAGCGCGCGGCGCGCCAGCGAGAGAAGGTCTCGCCGCGCCGTTTCCGAAAGAGATTCGGACGTCACGGATGCACGCTTGCGGGCAATGCCGCGAGAAACCGGGCGATCGCAACCTCGAGCTCGCCGAGCTTTCCGTCGAAAAAGTGATCGACGCCGGGCACGACGACGATTTCCGAGGAGTCCGAGGCCAGATCCGCGAGGAGCGCCGGAGGACCGAACGCATCCCGCTCTCCCGTGATGAAGAGCGCCGGCACCATGGGCCTGGCGAGATTCGCGCCGGAATCGGTCGCGAGAGGGAGACCCGCCGCGACGAGCGCGGCGACGCGCCCGTCCCCGGCGATCGCGCGGAGGGCCGCCGCCGCTCCGAAGGAAAATCCTCCGGCGACGATCGGAAGGCCGCCGAGGCGCTCCGCCTCGTCCAGCGCGGCGCGGAAGTCTTCCAGTTCCCCCCGGCCGGCTTCGCCGCGGCCCTGCGACAGTCCCACGCCGCGAAAATTGAACCGCAGCGTCCCGTATCCCGTGGCCGTGAGAGCCTGCGCCGCGCGGAAGACGACCTTGTTGTGGAGGGTTCCGCCGTGGAGCGGATGCGGGTGGGCGAAGACGGCGCTGCCCAGGCGCGGGCCGGCGGCCTCCTTCCAGAGGCCCTCGAGGCTCCCCGCCGGCCCCGCGAATGTGACGGCCTTCAGCCTGGAAGTCACGACGGGCGCGATTGGATAAACTCCCCTCTCATCGTATTCTCTTGCGTGCCCCACGGAGAGCCGATTCGGACAATGCGCGGCCGCTGCCGCCGGCCTGGCCGGCGAAAGGTGTCAGAACCATGAAGAAGATCCTACACGTCGTCGGGACCGGGACCATCGGAGAGCCCCTCATCGGGTTGTTCGCCGACTTCAAGAAGTACCTGGGCATCGACGAAATCACGTTCCACAAGCGCACGCCGATGACCACCGAACGGGCCAAGGTGAACCATCTGCTCCAGCGGGGCGCGAAGCTCGCCGTGGACCCGGACAAGGTCGCGGACTTCGAGGCCCTGGGACACACGGTCTCGTTCGAGGCGCACGAGGCCATGGAGCGGGCCACGGTCATCATCGATTGCACGCCGGCGGGCAACGAGAACAAGAAGCTCTACGAGACCCTCTCCGGTCCGCAGGGTTTCCTGGCCCAGGGAAGCGAGTTCGGCTTCGGGAAGATGTACGCCATGGGCATCAACGACGAAGCCCTGGTGCCGGGCGAGGACCGGTTTCTCCAGATCGTCTCCTGCAACACGCACAACATCGCCGCGCTCGTCAGGACCCTGGGGGACGACGGGAATGGCGGCGGCGGCCTGCTCGAGCGGGGGCGCTTCGTCTGCATGCGCCGCGCCAACGACGTCTCGCAGGATTCGGGCTTCTCCCCCGCTCCCTCGGCCGGCAAGCACGACGACAAGGAGTTCGGCACGCATCATGCCCGGGACGCCGCGGCTCTGCTCGCGACGATCGGCTGGAAGCCCAGGATCTTCTCCTCGGCCGTGAAGCTCAACACGCAATACATGCACACCCTCTGGTTTGACATGGAGTTCACGAGGCCGGTTTCACGGCAGGAGGCGATGGACCGCCTCCGCGCCAACAAGCGGATCGCGCTGACGGAGAAGCGCTCGGCCAACCAGATCTTCTCCTTCGGCCGGGACCACGGCTATTACGGCCGGATCCTGTCGCAGGCCGTCGTCGCGGCTCCCACGGTGGCGGTCAACGGCGACCACGAGCTCGTCGGCTTCTGCTTCACTCCGCAGGACGGGAACTCGCTGGCCTCCTCGATCTACGCGGCGCTCTGGTTGATGGAGCCGGATTTCGACCGGCGCGAGCGCCTCTCGGTCCTCGACCGGTTCTTCTTCCAGGAGATCTAGCGCTACGGCGCGATGATGTATCCGCCGCTCTTGGCGTCCTTCTTCATCGAGAGGAGGCCCAGGCGCTGGGCGTCCTCGAGAAGCTCCGAGAAGGACTTGTAACCGTAGTACGACTCGTTGAAATACGGCTGCTTGCGCTGCATCGTCTGCTTGATCATCGAACCCCAGATGACGTCGTAGTTCTCGCGGACCAGCGCCTGCAGCGAGTCGAGCATCAGGCGGAAGAGGTCCCGCTTCTTCTCCGGCAGGTTCTCGATCGACGGGAGCGCCCGCGTCTCGCGCACGAGGTCCTCGTAGAAGATGAACTCGTCGCAGTTGGAGATCAGCAGGTCGGAGGTGGAATTCTTCACGCCCACGCCGATCACGCTCTTGTCGTTTTCCTTCAGCTTCGAGACGAGCGGCGAGAAGTCCGAGTCTCCCGAGCAGATCACGAAGGTCGTGATGTGCCCCTTCGAGCTGGCGAGATCCATGGCGTCCACGACCATGCGGATGTCGGCCGAGTTCTTTCCCGAATAGGCGCGCTGGGGGATGTCGATCAGCTCGATGGCGGCCTCGTGGAACTCCCGCTTGTACTCGGAGTAGCGGGTCCAGTCCGCGTACGCCTTCTTGAAGACGATCCTCCCCTTCTCGATCAAGCGCTGGAGAACGAGGTTGATGTCGAACTTCTTGTACTGGGCGTCCCGGACGCCGAGCGCGATGTTCTCGAAGTCGATGAAGAGTCCCAGCCGCTGCTCGACCGACGTCCGGATGGGCGGGCCCGGAGTCACCGCCACGGCGGCGGCCGCCGGCGCGGGAGGGGGCAGCGGCGCGAGCGTCACGACAGGCGCGGGAGAGGGCTCGAGCGCGGGGCGCGCCTCCTCCTTGCCCGCCCCGGGGCGCGTCTTGCGGTGACGCGCGCCTCCGCGGCGGCGGCGCGGTTTTTTCGCCCCTTCCTCGGGGGCGGGAAACGAAACGGAGTCGTGTGTCATGAAGTCCTTTCCGGCGCGTAATCGAAGGTGGATGTGGTCAGCAGGAAGCTCGTGAGCGCGCGGGCGACCTCGCGGTCTTCGGCGTCCACGATCTCCACTTCTCCGACGTTGACGCGCTTTCCTTTCTTGATGATCCGCGCGCGGGCCCGAACGTCCCCCCGGGCGCGGCGAAGAAAATGAATCGTCAGGTCGGAGGTCGCAAAACCCATCTTGCCGTCGAAGTTCGTGGCCAGAGCGAAGGCGACCGCGGTGTCCGCCAGCGTCGCGAGGATCCCTCCATGGACGGTCCCCGAGCCGTTGGTGATCTGCTCCCTGTACGGGAGCCGGAGGACCGCCCGGTCGAGCTCCAGCTCCTCGAGGCTTGCCTCGAGGCACGCGAGAGCCGGGGATGCGGACAGCCGCCTCCGCAGCCGCTCCAGAAGATCGGGGGCGAGCCCGGGGGCCGCCTGAACGGTCGCGCTCATCAAACGCGTGATTCTACGCGAAAAACCGGCGGCGAAAGGGTCCTACGGGAACTCCTCCCGCGCGGCTTCCTCCCCCGCGTAGTAGGGAAGCTCCTCCGCGCGCTTGGTCGAGTTGTCGAATTCCCTGGGGACCTCCACGATCGTACGCGTCACGTTCGGGTCGCAGGTGTCGTTCTCGCATTCGTAGGTGTACACGTTCTTGTCCGGGTCTTTGCGAAATCCCACGATCGTCTGGTAGGTGTCGCAGTTGCCGCACTTGACGGACATCATGAAGATGTCGATCACGTGCAGATCGGGGCGGTCCTCCGCGGTGCTCACCCGGCCATGATACGCCGCGAAAAGTGACGCTCGGGAATCTCTGGTCTCCTTGGCCGTCCCGTACAATCACGACGTGGCCGTTCTGCCTGATGTCGGAGCCATCCCCGCCGGCTACAGGGCGGCTCGCGAGACACTCGCTCACCGCTTGCGGGAGTGCGGTGTCCTGGATGTCGAAGGTCCCGACCGCGTCGCGTTCCTCCAGGGGCAGCTCACCCAGGATGTCCGGTCGCTCGCCCCGGGCGAGAGCCGTCCGGCCGCGGCCCTGACGCCCAAGGGCAAGCTCCTCTTCCTGGCTCGTGTCTATGGGATGCCGGACCGCCTCCGGTTGCTCGTCCCCGCCCGATCGCGGCAATCCGCCGTGGAACACTTGAAGAAGTTCATCATTTTCCAGAAGGTGGAGATCGTGGACCGATCCGCCGAGTTCGTCCGCGTGGGTCTCTTCGGCCCGCGGGCGTCTCAGGTCCCCGTGCCGGAGGAGGCCGCGGCGCTCCCGGCGGACGGCGAGTTCGCGCGCGAGATCCTCGTCCCTCGCGGACGGTTCGAAGAGCTTGGCCGGCTTCTCGAGGGCGCCGGCTCCGTCGTCATGCCGGAGGTGACGGCCGAGATCCTGCGCGTGGAAGCGGGACGGCCGCGGTTCGGACAGGATGCGGACACGTCGAACCTCGCCGACGAGGTCGGGCTCGACGCCGCCATCTCGACGACGAAGGGCTGCTACGTCGGCCAGGAAATCGTGGCCCGGATGCGCACGTACGGCCGCGTCAACCGCCGGCTGGTCGGGTTTCGGTTCCCGGAGGGTCTGATCGAGCCGGGCTCGGTCCTGAAACGGCCGGAGGAGCCGGAGGCCGGCAAGGTCGAGCAGGGACGCGTCACGAGCGCGGTCCTCTCGCCCGCTTTCGGACCGATCGGCCTCGGCTATGCGTTCCGCGACGTGGCCATCGGCGAGCGCCTGGTCTCGGCCGCCGAGCCCTCGCTCGCCGCCGTCGTCGCCTCTCTCCCTTTCTTTCCGTGACGTCCCGCCGGACGAGAATTTCCCGGCCGCCCACCGGTCCGTGGCCGGTGCACCTGGCGCTCGGCGCGGCCCAGACCGGTTTCGCTCTCTTCCCGACGCTCGGCAAGCTCGCGCTCACGAGCATGCCCCCGCTCGCGCTCTCGGCGCTCCGGGTCACATGCGCCGCTCTGATGCTGGAGTCCGTCCGGCGGCTCTCGCGGGCGCAGAAGCTCGAGCCCGGCGACCACAAGCGCGTGTTTCTCTACGGGCTCCTCGGGAGTTTCGCTCAACCAGGTGCTCTTCATCCTCGGGCTGTCGATGACGACGGCGATCAACGCGACGATCCTGACCGCCACGATCCCGGTGTTCACGCTCGGCGTCGCCGTGCTCATGAAACGCGAGTCCCTGACCGCATCGGCCGCTGCCGGAGTCCTCCTCGCGGGAGCCGGCGCCCTCGTCCTCGTCAACGTCCATCACTTCGACTGGCAGAGCCGGTACGTTCGCGGCGACCTTCTCCTGCTCGGCAATGCTCTCGCCTATTCGCTCTACCTGGTGCTGTCCCGGCCGATCCTCGGCCACTACCGGGTCTTGACGATCGTGTCACGCGTCTTCGTCTACGGCGCGCCGCCGATCCTGCTCGTTGCACTGCCGACGCTTCTGCGCTTTTCTCCGGCGGCCGTGACCGCGCTCTCCTGGGCGAGCCTTTCCGGGGTCGTCGTGGTCTGCACCGTCGTGCCGTACGTTCTGAGCTCCTGGGCGCTCGCGCGGACCGGCGCATCGAGAGTCGCCGTCTACGTCTTCCTCCAGCCCCTTCTCGCCTCGGCCCTGGCGATCCTGGTCCTGAAGGAGAGACTGGCGCTGCGAACGGTCGTCGCGGGAGGCCTCATCCTGGCCGGCCTGGCGGTCTCCCTCGCGAGGCCGCGGCTGCCCGCCGAGGAAGTCGCTTGAGGGTGTCGGTGATCATCCCTGTCTTCAACGAACGGGAATCGCTCCCTCTCGTCGTCGGCGACATCCCTCGCGGCCTCGTGGCCGAGATCGTCGTCGTGGACAACGGGTCGACCGACGGGACTGACCTGGTCGCCGAGGACATGGGATCACGCGGAGGACCGCCCGGTCCCTCGATCGCCCCGCCCGTGCGCCTCGTCCGCGAGGCGCGCCGCGGCTACGGCAGCGCCTGCCTGGCAGGGCTCGCGGCGCTCGAAGAATCGCCTCCGGACGTCGTGGTTTTCCTGGACGGAGACTACTCGGACCATCCGGAAGAGATGCCGGAGCTCCTCTCGGCGATCGACCGCGGGGCCGATCTCGTGATCGGCTCCCGGATCCTCGGGCGGCATGAGCCGGGGGCGCTCCTGCCGCAGGCTCGCCTCGGCAATCTTCTCGCCTGTTTCCTGATCCGCGTTCTCTACCGCCACCGCTACACGGACCTGGGCCCGTTCCGCGCCATCCGCTGGGATGCCTGCCGCCGGCTTCGCATGCGCGACCCGACCTTCGGATGGACCTGCGAGATGCAGGTCAAGGCGCTCCGGGAAGGCCTGCGCGTCGCGGAAGTCCCCGTCTCCTACCGCCGCCGTGTTGGCGTCTCCAAGATCACGGGGACGGTGTCCGGCACCCTGCGGGCCGGCTGGAAGATCATCGGGACGATTCTCAGATACGCCCGGAAAACGTAGCAAAGGCCGGGGAGCTACTGCGTTCGGAAGTCTTCGAGTTTCTCCAGGATGTCCCCGGGAGCGCGACGGGGCTTCCCGTTGATGTCGGCGAAGACGTGCCGTGTCGTGCCTTCGGCCAGCAGCCGGTCCGCCTCATCCACGATCTCGTATCCGAAGGAGAGGCCGCGCGAAGCCAGCTCCGTCAGGCGCGACCGCACCCGCACAGCGTCGTCGTAACGGGCCGACCGGCGATACCGGCACTCGACGCCGGTCACCAGGATGAGGAGTCCCGAGTCCTCCATCGCCCGGTAGGGCATTCCCGCCGCCCGGCAGTAGTCGGTCCGGCCGATCTCGAACCACACGATGTAATGGCCGTGATAGACGATCCCCATCCGATCCGTCTCGGCGTAACGGACCCGCAGCGGAGTCTCAACCACGCGCACCGAATCAGATCCTGGCCGCGAGGCGCCGCCGGACCGACTCGGGGACCACACCGGTGAGGTCTCCCCCGAGCCGCGCGACTTCCTTGACGAGGCGGCTCGAAACGTAGGAGTACTCCTCCTTGGCCATGAGAAAAACCGTCTCGATGGACGGATTCAGCCGGCGGTTCATGAGCGCCATCTGCAGCTCGTACTCGTAGTCCGAAACGGCGCGAAGCCCGCGCACGATGAGCGTTGCGCCCACCTCCCGGGCGAAGTCCACGAGGAGCCCGGAGAAGGAGCGCACCGGCGTCGAGCCGTCGTCCCCCAGGATCTCGCGGATCATTTCGATCCTCTCGGCGACCGAGAATAGCGGGGTCTTCGCGTCGTTCTCGAGGATCGCCACGACGACGCGGTCGGCCAGGCGGCGGGCGCGGGACAGGATGTCCAGGTGCCCGTTGGTCAGGGGATCGAAGGAGCCGGGATAGAGGGCGATGCGTTCGTTCATCGGTAGCCGCCTCTCTCCGTGCTCGCTCGGCGCAACCCTTCGGCCAGGAGATTATAGGCGGACACGGTCAGGAAGAGCGCGAGGCCCGGGAAGAGCGCCATCCACCAGGCTTCCTCGATGTAGGCCGGCGCTGCCGAGAGGATTCCTCCCCAGGAGGTCGCCGGGGGCGGCAGTCCCACGCCCAGGAAGGAGAGCGCCGCCTCGGCGAGAATCGCCCACGCGACCCCGAAGGCCGCCGAAACGAGCAGCGGCGCGAGCACGTTGGGAAGCAGGTGCCGCAGCAGGATGCGCGCCGTCGAGGCTCCAGCGACCCTGGCGGCGCGCGTGTAGTCGAGGCTCCTGGCCTTCAGGATCTCTGCCCGCGCGTAACGGGCGTCCCCGGGCCAGGTCGTCAGCCCGATCGCCAGGACGACAGCCGTGGGGGAAGGAGGAAGAAAGGCCGCGAGGGCGAGCAGAAGGAAGAGCACGGGAAAGCAGAGCACGACCTCCACAAGCCGCGAGAGCAGAAGATCCGTGACTCCTCCGAGGTAGCCGGAGATGGCTCCGACCGCGAAGCCGACCAGGAGTGAGACGGCGGCGGCCGTCAGGCCGATCGCCAGAGAAATCGGCGTCGCCACGACGACGCGCGCAAAGAGGTCCCTGCCGAGATCGTCGGTGCCGAAGAGGTGTCCCGACGAGGGGGCGAGCAGCCGGTTTTCCAGCCGGATCTCCGAGGCCGCCCGCGACGCCGCTGGAGAGAACGCCGCGAGGATCCACAGTCCGACCACGACCGCGAGGGCGACCCTCCCGCTCCCCGGCAGACGCAGGAAGAGGCTCTTCACGAGGCCGTCCCGTCTCGAACGCGGGGGTCCGCCACCGCGTAGGCGATGTCGGCCGCGAGCGTCACGACGAGCGTCGCGACGGCGCCCACGAGCGCGAGCGCGAGCACGACGGGGTAATCCCGCGACAGGATCGAGTCGAAGTACAGCCGGCCGAGCCCCGGCCACGCGAAGATCCGCTCGATGATGACGCTGCCGGAGAGAAGTCCCGGAAGCACCAGGCCCAGCAGAGTGATGAGGGGGAGCAGCGCGTTGCGAAACGCGTGCTTCCAGAGGGCCTCTCGCCTGGAGAGTCCCCTGGCGCGCGCGGCCAGGACGTAGTCGGCCGACCGGGCCTCGGCGACGCCCGCGCGCACGAGCCTCGCGTAGAAGGCGAGAGAGCCGTAGGTCAGGCAGACGACCGGAAGGGCGAGGTGCGAGACCCGATCGGCCAGCCCCGCGAGCCCCGAAGGCTCGGCGTCCGAGGAGACGCCGTAGAGAGGCAACCAGCGGAGCTTGACCGAGAAGAGCGTTTGAAGGAGGAGCGCGGCCCAGAACGAAGGCGTCGAGTAAAAGGCGAAGAGCACGGCGCCCGAAATCCTGTCGAAGGCGCTCTCGGGATGTCCTCCCGCTTCGACGCCCAGGGGGATCGCGAGCGCGAGCGTCAGGAGGAGGGCGAGGCCGTTCAAGAGCAGCGTGTACGGCAGGGCCTCCCGGATCCGGACCGCCACCGGACGCCGGTCCACGAAGGACTCCCCGAGGTCGAAGCGGACGACCCGTCCCATCCATTGGACGAAGCGTTCCGGAAGCGGCCGGTCGAGCCCGTAGAGGCGGCGCATCTCGGCCGCGGCGCGCGCCGAGACCCGGCGGCCGGACTCGGCTCCGAACGCCGAGACCGGGCTTCCCGGGGCCAGGTGGAGCAGCAGGAACACGAGCACGACGATCCCCGCCAGCGTGGGCACCGCCAGGGCGAGTCGCCGGGCGACGTAGCGGATCATGGAGCCCGATCCCGGATCCGCCACCACCCGGCGGGCCCCGGCCAGATTCCCGCAAAACCCAGCGGCGAGGTCGCGAGCCCCCCGATCCCCCTCGCGAACGCGTACTTGGCCGACGCGTTCGTGACGAAGATCGCGGGAGCATCGTCTCGAAACAGCGCGTGGAGCCGGTGGTAGATCTTCAGACGCGCGTCTTCGTTCATTTCCCGGCGCGCTTCCTCCATCAAGCGGTCCGCCTCGGGGTTTCGGTAGAAACCGCTGTTCAACCCGCTGGGCGGCCACTGCGACGAATGCCAGAACGGGAAGGGATCCGGGTTGGGGTCCGACGCGGAAGTCGCGAGCGAAGCGGCCTCGAAGCTGCCGGCCTCGATCCGCTCGACGAACGCGGCCCATTCCAGTGGCCGCACCGTGGCCTTCACGCCGACGCGGGCGAGCTCCGTCGAGAGCATTTCGTCGATCTGCCTCCCGACGTTGGAGCCCGCGGAGACCAGAAGCTCGAACTCGAATTCCCGCCCCGCCCGGTCCCGGATGCCGTTGGCGTTGGTGTCGCGCCAACCCGCCTCGTCGAGAAGCCGCGCGGCCGACGCCGGATCGAACGGGAGAGGTCGGATGCTCGCGTCGTAGGCCGGGGATTCGGGAGCCCACGGGCCGGAGATGATCCGAGCGGACCCCCGGAAGAGTCCGCGCACGATCGAAGGCCGGTCGAGGAGCATCGTCAGGGCGCGGCGCACCCGGGCATCGGAGAAGAACGGGGTCCTGTTGTTGAGCGCGATGGAGTTGTAGTCGAGATTGTAGAACTCGACGAGGCGGCAGCAGCGGTCAAAGTCCGGGTCGCCGGCGGCCCGCTGTTTCAAAGACTCCTCGATCGCCGTCTCATCGAGATCGCCGGCGAGCAACGCGCGATAAGCCACGGAGTTGTCGGGGATGATCCGGAAGATGACCTGGTCGAAATGGCCGCGCGGCCCGAAGTATCTCGGGTTGCGCTCGAGGACGATCGTCTCCTGCGCCTTCCAGGAGACGAGCCGATACGGGCCGTTGGACAGGGGCGCGCGGTTCTCCCGGGCCTTCAGGAAGTTCTTTCGCGCGTAGCGCTTCTCGGGAAGGACGGGCAGCACGAATGCCATGGCGTGGTAGGCGTACGGCTCCCGGAATTTCGCGACGAAGGAGCGCGCGTCGAGCGCCTCGATCGACGCGAGACCCTCGAAGACCGGCTTGAACACGGGCGAAGGGACGGCCGGATCCACGATGCGCCGGATCGTGTAGACGGCGTCGCCCGCCGTGACCGGCGAGCCGTCCTCCCAGACCGCATCGGGGCGCAGGGTCAGCCGGACTTCGCGGCCATCGGCGGAGACCCGGTAGCTTTCGGCCAGGCCGGGCACCAGGTTCATCCTCGAGTCGAAATCGAGGAGATTGCGCGACACGTACTGGAGGACCTGCTGCTCGGGAAGGCCCGTCTGCAGCACGCCGTTCAACGTCGCCGGTTCGCCGACCAGGCGGCGCCGCAGCACTCCCCCGTCCACAGGCGTGCCGCTCTTGGTCTCGTCAATGTATCCGAGGACCGGTTCGGGAAGCGCTGTCGGAACCGGAGTTGCCTTCGGCGCCTCGACGACCGCCGCTGTTCCTTCGCCCGACAGCCCGCGGCCATGCAGACGACGAGGAGGACGCTCCCGAGCTTCTTCACCTGCCGAACATTATGAATGACGCGGGAGGAGAGGCGGCATGAGCGGGCGGCGCAAGCGCCGCCCCTACAGCGCCAAGTTCGACGAGTGCGCTCGGGCGTGCCGTAGGGGAGGGGCTTGCCCCTCCCGCCTCCGGTCGTGCTCGCCCGCCTACGGGAGTGTGAAGCTCGCGGCGGCGACGTTGCGCGCGGCGTCCGTCACGCGGACGAGCAGGAACGCTCCCTTCCACTTCGGGTCGAGCTTGATCCGGTAGGTTTCCAGCGCGGAATCGGAGAGGCCGTCCTTCGGCTCGACGCGGACCCACTCCCGGGCGTCAACGCTGTACTCGGCCTCGAAGATCGGCGAGGCGTTGTCTCTGGCCTCGAAGTCGAAGACGTCGGGGCCGCCCGGCAGCCGCCGGATGACGGGAGGAGTGTTGTCCACGATCACGGCGGAGGATTCGCGCGAGGCGGTCTTGCCCTCCTCCGGGTTCGACTCGGCGTCGGAAGCCGTCAACCGGAAGACGTACTCTCCGTCGGGAAGAGCCGTCGTGTCGAAGGAGTAGAACGCCTCGCGCAATCCCTTCTTCAACGTGAGCCATTGCCCCGATCCGGCCGGCTTGAACGCGATCTCGTACATCAACGTGTCGTTGTCGGCATCCGATGCCTTCCAGGTGAGTGTCCGGTAGCCCTTTCGCAGCAGGCGGCGCGGCGGCGGCTCCGACTTGGACTCCTCGAGACTCGTGAAGATTCCCTTCTCGTCGGGCGCGGTCGTTTCAAAGACATTGGATCCGCCCGATGCCGACCGCGCGAGAACCTCGGAGGGGCCGAGCGAAACGAAGCTCTCGATGACGGGAGCCGCGTTGCGGTTGCGGTAGGCCGCTTCCACGCGCCGGACCACGGGGACCTTCTCGCCGTCGGAGGTCATGCGGGCCTTCCACTGGAGATAGCGCGCGGGGGGAACCGCGATCGTGGCCGTCTGCGCCGCCGGAACGAACGCGGACCAGTCGCTCCAGGTCGAATCGGGAAGTCCCGATTCTCCCGAGCGGAAGGAGAACTCGAGCCGGCTTCCCGCCGGCACGTCCCCTTCGAACCGGAACGCTCCGAAGCGGCTGGTGCGGCCCGTGTCCTTCACGGCCGAGACGTATTCCCCCTGGCGGGGGCCTTCGCTCAATCGATAGAGCGCTGTCGCGGAGTTGGTCGCGACGGCGTTTCCGGCCAGGGCAGTCACTTGCTTCTCGTCGAAGGTCCGGTCGAGCGACCAGAGGCTCGCCCCGACGCGGTACATCTTCCCGTTGGGACCCGTCGCCGCCATGATCGAAGAGGACGTTGCCTCCGGCGCCAGGTCGAAGACGATTTCGTCGGGGCTCGACCAGACCTGGCGCGGCGGCTCGCCTTCCTCGAAGAGGAGAACCTCCGAGGAGTATCCGCCCTGCCGGCTGCCCGGATGGGGCGGGGCCAGGCGCGGCTGGCCGACTGTCACCGTGACTTCGGGCTTGTCCTGCGCCTCCTCCCCTTCCCGGGTATTGGCCTGGCGTGCGGGGCGGCCAGGCGGTTGAGGCTGCGGCGCGGAGATCGGTTCCTGGCTCGTCGCGGGAGCTTCGGCCGACGAGGCCGCCACCCAGACGCGGCCGTCGCCGCTCCCCGTGATCGAGGTGATTTCCGACTTCGACGAGTCGTAGACCGTCGACACGGTCCCCGACGGATCGACTCGCAGGACGAGGCCGGAACCCGATGTCCCCGCCCAGATCCTCCCCTTCGAATCGGCGTAGAGCGACCGCACGTGCGGATCGCGCGTCACGTGCACGCGCTCTCCCTTGCCCGAGACCTCGACCCGATGGATCTCTCCCGGAAGTCCGGTCGCCGCATACAGGGTCTTTCCGGAAAAGGTCAGAGCCCAGATGTACTGGGCCCTGGTCTCGTAGTAGACGGCGGCCTTTCCCTTCTCGATCCGGTAGATCTTCCCGCCCGGTGAGCTGCCCGCATAGAGCACGCCTTCCGGAGATACCGCGAGCGCGGTAACTTCCTTCTCCGGCAGCGTCGCGAGAACCTCCACCTTGCCGGCCGGGGGGACGCGGAGGATCCTCCCCTCGTTCCCGGTGCCGATCAGGATGTTTCCCTCGCGGTCCCGCACGGCGGAAAAGAGGGTGGCTTCAGAGATCCCGTCCACGCGATGCGACTCGCGGGAAAGCACGAGAGTCCCGTCCATGGCGACCGAGACTCCCCGCGCTTCCCCCGTGGAGAAATCCGATGCCGAATCGCAGACCCAGATCTTCGTCGAAGCAGCGCGCGCGGGGAGAGCCGCCGCGGTCATCGCGAGGAGAGAGGCCCCGAGGGAGCGAAGGACCCGCTTCACCACATTCTCGGCTTGACGTCGATCCGGAGCCGAACCGAGCCGTTGACCGGAGTCGGTTGCTCGACCGAGACGGATTGGAGCCTCACGTGCGCCAGCTCCGGCGTCGAGGCTTCTCCCGGCCCCCGATCGCGCAGGATCGTCGCGACACTCGGCGGCAGGGCCTGCAGCGCATCGCCGGCCACGACCGCGCCGGGCGCCGAGCGGTACGCGAGCAGGTTCAGGCTGTTGGGCGGCCGCACCCGCGCCAGGAAATCCAGGACCTGATCGAGCGACTGCGGGTCCGGAGGCACGAGGGCGAGATCGTAGGCCGTGGCGGCCGAGCCGTCTCCGACGAAGACCGTCAGAGGACCCGGCGGCGTGTCGGGAGGGACCTTGAGATCCAGGACAACCCGGCGCGAGCTCCCGCGGAAGTCCACGACGTCCACCCAGATGGGGACCTCGTCGCCCGCATGGACACGCTCCTTCTGCGCTTCCACGTGCACGATGCGGGCGCCTTTCAACCGGTCCGAATGCGCGATCTCGACATCCACGCCGAGGATCGTCAGGTCGTGGAATTCATTGGCCATCAGGTAATTGGTCAGCAGGGCGAGAGAGGCCACGGCTTCCTCCCGGGCGTTCAATCCCGAGAAGACGGAATCCCAATGGACATTCCTGCCCGGCGTGCGGATCGCCGACTTCCAGACAAGCGTGCGCTCGCCGCTGCGCTTCTCCAGGGTCGTCAGGACATTGTCGATCGCGATGGCCGCCAGGATGGGCGTCAGCATCGAGTTGTGCACGGCCTCGAAGTGGTACACCTGAGACGGGATCTGGTCGGAGGAGATCCGCACGGTGATCGGCACCATGGGAGCGTGCGTTCCGAACGTCCCGAGGATGCCGGTGGAGCGGTCCTGCGTGATGGACCCCAGCACCGGTCCCGTCGCCGCGAACTTGAAGGAGCGGAAGAGTGACGGCAGCACGGTCAGGACCTGGGCCTGGGACATCGGCATGGAGACCGGACCCATCGAGAGGAACGGATGGCCGAAAGCGAGCACGGAATTGCCTTCGACCCAGGTCACCGTGCCCGTGGCCGACAGATCCATGTCTCCCGACAGGAGCTGCGTCGCGACCGCCGACCCGGGCCTCAACGGGGAAGGTTCCTGCGAGGGCTGCGTCGCGGCGGTGCCCGAAGGCACCGCCATCCAGTTGGAAGCCTCGGCCATGCGATGGAAGAGCCGGCCGGGGTCAAGCGCCCCCCCGAAGGAGACCGGCAGGGGCAGAGCGGCGAGGGTGCCCGGGGAGCCGGCCTCGAAGGGTTTCAAGAGGTCATCCAGCCGATCCATGAAGTGCCCGGAGGTGAACGCGGAAAGGAGCGCCCCCGTCGAGGCGGCCGAGCCCGCGATCGGGACCGGCGGAGCCGCCGGCGCGTGCCGGATGTCGAGCATGCTCTGGATCGGCGTGATGCCGCAGATCGGATCCTTGGAAAAGGGCCAGCCGTAGGCGAGCGCCCCCACGAGCTTCCCGTCGACGTAGATGGGGCTTCCGCTCATTCCGGCGATGATCCCGGCCTTCTCGAGGCCGATGCCGGAGACACGGCCGAGGATCAGGTCCTGTCCGGGAGCGTAGCGTTTCAGCAGGCCGAGGATCTCGACGTCGAATCGCTGGATCCCCTTGCCGTCCCCCATGTCGGTCACCCCGTACCCCTTCATGCCTGCCACGATCTTCTCCTCGGGCAGGATGTCGAAGGGCTGGGCAGTCGCCGTTGCGCCAAGGAGCGCGAGAGCGAAACTGGCCGCCGCCAGAATGCGAGACAGGTTACTCATGCGGAGCACAACGCGGCCTCCTCTCCTCTCCATTCCCTTTGACGCTTCCGAATCTGTATGTTACGGTGCAAAACGATGTTGGTGGCCTTGCTTCAGCCCGTCCGGGCGGAGAACCTGCCCGGGGGCCAGGACCCCCTCGTCGTCTTCTTCCGCGAGACCAGTCCCACCGCGAAGGTCGTCCTGGCGGTGCTGCTGCTCTTTTCGCTCGTCTCCTGGATCATCATTTTCGCAAAATACCTGAAGCTCGCGAAGATTTCCCGCCAGTCGGACAAGTTCGTGACGTTCTTCCGCAAGTCCAAGCGCTTTTCCGAGGTCAACACGATCGCGGGCCAGCTCACCGATACGCCGTTGACGACCCTCTTCAAGGCGGGGTACGCGGAGCTGGACGCGCAGATCAAGGCGGTGCGGCCGGAAGAATCACCCGTCACGACGATCGCCATGCAGCAGCCCGCCATTCCGCCGGCCGGGAAGCTCCTGATCAAGAACATCTCGGGAGTGGAACGAGCCCTGGAGCGGGCGATCGGCGTCGAAGTCTCCCGCCTCACGCGAAACATGACTTTTCTCGCCACGACGGCCTCCGCGTGCCCCTTCATCGGCCTCTTCGGAACGGTCTGGGGCATCATGCAGTCCTTCCGCGCCATCGGCCAGACCGGATCGACTTCGATCGCGGCGGTGGCTCCCGGCATCTCCGAGGCCCTCGTGAACACGGCGGCCGGCCTCGCCGCCGCGATCCCCGCGCTCATCTTCTACAACTACTTCATGGGCAAGGTGCGGGCGCAGCGGGCGGGAATGGAGGACTTCGCGCTGGAGTTCATCAACCTGGCCGAGAGGAACTTCACATGATGGTCGTGAGGCGTAAGCGTAAGGCGTGAGGCGAAGCAAACGGAGCGTCTGGTCCCTCGCCTTACGCCTGACGCCTGACGCCTAACGGAACCCAAGATGGCCTTCCAGCGCACAACCGGAGACCCCTACGACCATCTGGCGGACATCAACGTCACTCCCCTCGTGGACGTGATGCTCGTGCTCCTGATCATCTTCATGGTCACCGCGCCGATGCTCCACCAGGGGGTCTCGGTTTCGCTCCCGAAGACGGAGACGACGAACCTTCCCTCGAGCGTCGAAGATCCGATCATCCTCTCCATCACGAGCGACGGCCGCTACTACATCAACGAGACACCGGTGGCGCGCGGCCTCCTTCGGGACCGGCTGAGCGCGTTCCTGCGGACCCGCAAGGACCGCACGGTGTTTCTCAAGGCGGACCGGTCTCTGTCGGTGGGAACCGTCGTCGAAACACTGGACGTCCTGAATCGCATGGGAATCGAGAACCTCGGATTCATCACGGATACGTCGGGTTCGAAGAAGAAATGAGCCATCAGCCGTCGGCAGTCAGCCCTCAGCAAGCAGAACGGGCCGGCCTCCGTTGGCTGAAAGCCGAGAGCTGAAGCTGAGAGCTTCACTATGGATGCCGTCGGAGATGTCCTTGCCGGGAGAGAACGCAGCGACATCCCCTGGGCGATGGGGACTTCGCTCGCCGTCCTGCTCCACGCGGGCGTCGCGGCGATGCTCGTGATCTCGGCGCTTCACAGGCCCGCCCGTTTCGTCGTCCCGCGGGCCGTCAATGTCCGGCTGATTCAGGCCGGCACTCTTGCCGGCGGCGCGCCCGTCGAGGTTCCCGAGAAGGCGCCGGAGAAACCGAAGATTCTGAAGCCCGCTCCTCCGGAAGAGCCGCCGCCTCCTCCCTCCTCCAAGGCCAAGCTTCTCCCGGCCAAGGAAAAGGAGGAGAAGAAGAAGCCCTCCGTGCCGGGACCGCCGTCGAAGACTTCCTCGCCGGCCGTGCCCGCGGCTCCCGCGGCTTCCGCGGCGCCACCCTCCGAGCGGCCCGGAACGGGCCCGGTGGGGACGGGCGGCAACGTCGGAGTCGGGGGCGCCAGGTTCGACCAGCCGGACTTCAACTATTCCTACTACGTCGAGCGAATGCTCGTGACGATAGGAATGAACTGGTTCAAGCCGGCCGAGTCCGTTCCGATCTCCCCCATGATCCGGTTCCGGATCGAGCGGGACGGTACGATCAGCGACCCGCAGGTCGAGAGGTCGAGCGGATTGCCCTTCGTGGACAGGGCCGCTCTGCGGGCCGTGATCGCCTCGTCGCCGCTCGCCCCCCTCCCCCAGGAATTCGGAGGACGCTACCTCGGCGTCCATCTGATCTTCGAATGAGAAGAACGCCCGATCCCGGGTCTTCCTCCCTCTCCCCCCGGGAGAGGGCCGGGGTGAGGGCTCACCGACTCGCCCACGCTCCTGGCCTCCTCCTCCTCACAACCTCTTTGTTCGCCCAGACCCCCCAACCCACGCCTCCTCCCGCACCTGGCCAGGAGATGGTGCTCACCATCCGGAAGGAGGCTGCCGGCCGAAAGATCCCGCTCGCGATCCCGCCCCTTTCCGCGTCCGGGCTCCCCGCGGTGCAGTCGAAGATCGTGGATCCCTTCACCGCGACGCTGCGGTCGGACCTGGAATACACCGGCCTCTTCGTGATCGCGGACCCGACCCACTATCCGTCCGGCTCGCGCGACGCGAAGACGCCCGAGATCGCGGATCGTTGGCGCGGCACCGGAGCGGAGGACCTCGTCGACACGCAGGCCGAAGTGACCGGCGACAAGGTCAGCGTCGAGGCCAGAGTCTGGGACTTGAAGGCCCATCAGCTCATCCTCGGCCGGCGCTACACCGGCGGGGTCTCGTACGTCGAACGGATGGCCCACACGCTGGCCAACGACCTGGTCAAGGAGCTGTTCGGGAAGAACGGCCTCTTTCTTTCGTCGATCGTCTTCGTGTCCGACCGCGACGGCGCCAAGGACATCTACGCGATGGACTTCGACGGAAGGAACGTGCGGCGCCTGACCTCCCACCACTCTCTGGCGATGAACCCCGACGCGCGCGGCGGCAAGATCGTCTTCACGAGCTACGTCAAGCGCTTCCCCCAGATCTGGATGATGAACGCGGACGGCAGCGGCCAGAGAGAGATCCCGACGGGCCTCGAGCTGAACGCCTCCCCGGCTCTCTCGCCCGACGGATCTCAGATCGCCTTCTGCGGATCGGCCAAGGGCAACCCGGATATCTACGTGACCGGCACGGGCGGGAGCGGTCTCCACCGGCTCACGATGACGCACGCCCTCGAGGCTTCGCCCGACTGGTCCCCGACCGGACGCCAGATCCTCTACACGTCCGACCAATCCGGCACGCCGCAGATCTGGGTCATGGACGCGGAAGGATCGGGCGCGCGCCGCGTCACGTACGCCGGCAACTGGAACGACGAGGGCGCCTGGTCGCCGGACGGATCGAAGATCGCGTTTGCGTGCCGCAACGAAGGCGACTTCAACATCTGCGTGATGGATTTCGCGAGCGGCAACACGGTGCAGCTGACGTCCGAGGGCTCCAACGGGCACCCGGGCTGGTCTCCCAACGGCGACAAGATCGCGTACCAGTGCCGGCGCGGGGGCCGGACCCAGGTCTACACGATGGACGCCGACGGCCAGAACAAACGCCTGCTGACCGAAGGGTCCAACAACATCCAGCCGATCTGGACGCCATGATCGATCTCTTCGCGTCTTTCGCTTCGCTCGGTCCGAACGCGGAGAACCGGCGGGATCTGCTATATTCGGAGCTTCTTGCGCCACACCGGATTCGCGCGCAACGCTACAAGGAGATGCAGTCATGACGAAACGGACAGGGTTGACGATCCTCGCGTTCTTGCTGGCCGGGATGCTCGGCTTGGTGACGGCGTGCAAGAAGAATCCTCCGACGACCGCAGCGGGAGCCAAGCCTCCGGCGGAAGAGCCGAAGACCCCGGAGACGAAGGTCCAGCCTCCCACGACATCGCCGGGGTCCGTGGAAAGCGCGGAGTTGCCGGCGGATGTCCGGGAGATCAACGCCCGCGGCTACCTGAAGGATGCCTTCTTCGATTACGACAAGTCGGATCTGCGCGACGACGCGCGCACGGCGCTCGCTGCGGACGCGGACTGGCTGAAGAAGAACCGGACGATCCAGTTCCTGATCGAGGGCCACTGCGACGAGCGCGGAACCTCCGAATACAACCTCGCCCTGGGAGACCGGCGCGCCAACGCGGCCAAGGAGTACCTCGTCTCCCTCGGCATTGACGCCTCGCGGATCAGGACGGTTTCCTACGGCAAGGAGCGGCCGTTCTGCAACCAGTCGACGGAAGATTGCTGGCAGCAGAACCGCCGCGCCCACTTCCTGGTCACGGCCCGGTAGTGGTTCGGATCCCCCGGCACCTCGCCGCCGGACTGGCGGTCTGCTCGCTCGGCGTCGCCGCGGGCTGTGTGAGCTCCAGCGACATCGACGGCCTGCACCGCCAGATGAACGACATCGAGAAGGAGATCCAGACGCTCGAGAAGAAGTCCTCGAGCAAGGAGGAGGTCTCCAGGCTCAACACGAACGTTTCCCAGCAGACCGAACAACTGCTGAAATCCAACGCGGACACGGGCGTGAAGCTCGGGGAGCTGACGGCCAAGATGGAGCAGCTCGAGGCGAAGCTCGAGGACACCAACCGGCGCCTCGCCCAGCTCTCCCAGCAGATCGCCGAGACCCAGGGCGACCTGTCGCGGCTCCGCTCCTTATCCGGGGGTGGGCCGGCGGCCGTTCCCACACCGGCGGCGGGACAGCCCGCGGACGTCCGCCCGGATGCCACCGTCGTGCGGCCGCCGGCGGGCGGCGGCCACCCCTCACCCGCCGAGCTGTACGACACGGCGTATTCCGACTACAACAAGGGGCGCTACGCCCTCGCGATCCAGGGGTTCCAGGACTATCTGGCCGCCTATCCGAACACGGACCTCTCCGACAATGCCCAGTACTGGATCGGCGAATGCCATTACGCCCAGAAGAATCACAAGGAAGCCATCGCGGACTTCGACAAGCTCCTGAAAGCCTGGCCCAAGAGCGACAAGGCTGCCGCCGCGTTGTTGAAAAAGGGGTACGCCCTGGTGGAACTCGGCCAGAAGGCCGAGGGCGTCGTCGCGCTCCAGTACGTCATCCACGAATACCCGTCGGCCGAGGAGGCACGGCTGGCGCGCGCCCGCCTGAAATCCCTGGGCATTGAGACGAGATAGACCTCGAAGGCAAGAAAGGATCGGCATAAGGGAAATGGCAAATATCAAGTCGGCCGAAAAGAGGATGAAGCAGACGGCCAAACGCCAGCTGCGCAATCGCGGCGTGCGTGCGCATCTGCGGACGAAGGTCAAGCATTTCCGGCAGACCGAGACGCCGAAGAAGGCCGAGGCCCTTCCCGGGACTTACGCGGAAATCGACCGTGCCTGGAAGAAAGGCGTGATCCACAAGAACGCGGCGTCCCGCTATAAATCGCGCCTCGCCAGGGCCGCCGCCAAGAAAGTAGGTTTCAGGTTCCAGGTTTCAGGAGGCCACCCGGTCTCCCTCGTGAAACCTGAGACTTGAAACCTGAAACTGGGACGCGCGGCCTCTGGCCGCGCTTTCTTAGAACCCTTCCAGGATGCTGGAGACCAGGCTCTCGGCGAACTTTGCGCCGACACTGTCGATGACGTCGTTTTCGCGGTCCACGTAGGACGCGGCGCTGGTCGACAGCGCGTAGTTGTCCTGAAACGAGAACGAAGGGTTCTCCCAGAGCACCTTTCCGTCGGGAAGGGTCTTCAAGGCCACGCTGGCGGTGATCCGCACCTGATACTCCTTCGCCCTGCCGGAATCGTCGAACGCGACCGCGAAGAGGTCGAACGCCTTGACCGCTCCCGTCAGGTCCGCGTCCGCTCCGGTCGCGTCGGCCCGGACCGAGAAGCGGCCGCGGCTGGCGAGCTCGCTGGCGACGGCGCTCGAGAGGCGCTGTTCGACTCCCACCCGCGCCGTCTGGTTCACGAGCGTCTGGAAGTGGATCACGCGGATCGAAGCGGGGAGCGTGGAAGTCTTCCCCACCAGGGTGTATCCGCAACCCGAAAGGACAGCCGCCGCCAGCAGGCATGCCGACGCTGCCAAGGCTCGCCCCGTTTCCCGACATTCCTCCCGCAGCAGAAGTGCCGCGCCTTCTGTTCACGATCCCTATTCTCGCAGACTCTCTTCCACAGGTAGTTGTTTTCAGCCACGATCTCACCTTCGCTCGCGGCGCGAGGAGTCTCCCAGAGGGGAGGAGCCTCGCGCCGCGGGAGCGTAGCGCTTGCGCGGGATCAGGCGAACGGTCGAGGCCGCATCCGGCCGAGCCGCTCGCCGGTGCGCCGAAGGCGCAGATCCCGCGCAAGCGCGGAGCGACGTTACCGGACGACGAGGTTCAACAACCGGTCGGCAACGAAGACGGACCGGGCCAGCTCTCTGCCCTCGAGCCACGGGACAATGCGCTCGTCGCAACGCGCCAGCGTCAGCGCCTCCTGCTCGGAGGTGCCCCGCTCGACGTCCAGACGTCCGCGGACCTTTCCGTTGACCTGCACGACGAGCGTCACGCGGGGCGTCGTCGCGAGCTCCTCGTCGAACGCCGGCCAGGAGTTTTCGATGAGGGGTTTCTTCTCTCCGAATCGCTCCCACCATTCGTCGGTCAGGTGCGGAGCGATGGGATGGAGCAGCTTGACGAGCGTCAGCGTGGCGCGCCTCACGACGGCGTCGTCCTCTCGACCCTCGTCCAGCGCCTCCGCGAGGCCTCGCTGGAACTCCATGAGCGCGGCGACCGCGGTGTGGAAGTGGAAGCGGGCGGCGTCCGCCGTCACCCGCGCGATCGTGCGATGCTCCAGGCGCGCCAGCGGCGTGTCGCGGGCCGGAGCGTCACTCCCGGGCAGGGTCGCCACGCGGGCGCACAACTCATGGACCCGGTTCAAATACCGGTAGGCGCCGACGACTCCCTCTTCGGACCACTCCGATTCCTTCTCCGGCGGCCCGATGAAGAGCGTGTAGAGCCGGACGGTGTCGGCTCCGTAGCGTTCGATCAACTCGTCGGGGGAGACGGTGTTGCCGCGGGACTTCGACATCTTCTCGACCTTGCCCGTCGCCGCGTTCAGTTTCGTGATCATTCCCTGGTTGAAGAGCCGCGCGAACGGCTCTTCGATGCCGACGAGACCCATGTCCTTCAGGACGCGGCAGACGAAGCGGGCGTAGAGGAGGTGGAGGATCGCGTGCTCGATGCCTCCGACGTACTGGTCCACGGGCATCCAGTGCGCCGCGCGCGCGGAGTCGAGCATCCGGGCGCGGTCGTCGGGGTTCAGGAACCGCAGATAATACCAGGAGGAGTCCACGAACGTGTCCATCGTGTCCGTCTCGCGCCGCGCCGGCTTGCCGCACGACGGGCAGTCCACGCGCAGGAAGGCTTGCGACTTCTCCAGCGGATTCCCCTCGGCGCCCTGGAACGCCACGTCTTCGGGGAGGAGCACCGGGAGATCCCTCTCCGGAACCGGGACCACCCCGCAGCCTTCGCAGTGGATCGCCGGGATCGGCGTGCCCCAGTAACGCTGGCGGGAGATCAACCAGTCCCTCAGCCGGTACCCGACCGTTCCCTTCCCGACTCCCTTCGCCTCGACCCAGGCGATGGCCTTGCGCACGGCCTCGGGTCCATTGGGTGTGCCGTCCCAATCCCCCGACCGGTACAGGTAGCCGACGTGCGGCATCGCCTGCGTCATCACCGCGGGGTCGAGCTCCCGCTCCTCTGTCCGGTAGACCGGGCGGATCTCCAGATCGAACCGCCGCGCGAACTCGAAGTCGCGCTGGTCGTGGGCGGGAACTCCCATGATGGCGCCGGTCCCGTATTCGGGCAAGACGAAGTTCGCGAGCCAGACGGGGATCTTCTCGCCGGTCGCCGGGTTCACCGACGCAAAACCCGTGTCGAGCCCCTCCTTCTCGCCTCCCTCCGCTTCGCGCTCCAGGCGAGACTCCCGGCGGACGCGCTCGATGAAGATCTGGATCTCCTCCTTCTTCGGGGACATCCTCGCCAGCGTCGCGGCGGCCGGATGCTCGGGCGCGAGCGCCAGGAAGGTCGCGCCGTAGAGAGTGTCGGGCCGCGTCGTGAAGACGGGCACGGGCTCGGGCAGCCCTTCGACCTGGAAAAGGATTTCCGCGCCCTCGGACCGGCCGATCCAGTTGCGTTGCATGGTCTTGACGCGGTCGGGCCAGTCGAGGTCTTCCAACCCCGCGAGCAGGCGTTCCGCGTATCCGGTGATCCGGAAAAACCACTGGGTCAGATCGCGGATCTCGACCGGATCGCCGGAGCGCTCGCACCGGCCCTCGATGACCTGCTCGTTGGCGAGCACGGTCCGGCAACCCGGGCACCAGTTGACAGGGGCCGTCTTGCGGTAGGCGAGGTCCCGTTCCCACATGCGCAGGAAGAGCCATTGATTCCAGCGGTAATAACCGGGATCGCACGAGGCAAGCTCCTTGGACCAGTCGTAGAGCAACCCCAGACTCTTCAACTGCACCTTCATGCGGGCGATGTTGCCCAGCGTGTACTCGCGCGGATGAACACCGCTCGCGATCGCCGCGTTCTCCGCGGGCAGTCCGAACGCGTCCCAACCCATCGGGTTCAGCACCGTGCGCCCCGCCATGCGCTCCCGCCGGTAGAGCGCGTCCCCCAGGATGTAGTTTCGCCCGTGACCGACGTGGAGCCGGCTGGCAGAGGGATAGGGGAACATGTTGAGCATGTAGAACTTCTCGCCGGCCGCAGCGGTGTCCACGTACGCCACGCGTTCCTCTTCCCAGCGGCGCTGCCACCGGGCGTCGATCGCGGCGTGATCGAATCTCTCGGTCATGGAGCCCGGCAATATACCCGATCGGGCTCCTTTCTTCGCGGTCGGCGGGCGGCTCGGGCCCGTGGCTACGGCGCCGTCGCCCGGACTCGCACGCTGTGACTTCCCGCGGCAACGGTCGCATACGCCAGCTGTCCCTCAAGCGAGACCTGGGCCAGCGAGAGCGCCCGGGGGCGCGTCAACGCGCGGCGCGAGAAAGGGATGTAGCGCGCGTCCACGCCGTTGACGGAGGAGCACGGATCCGAGAACACGTATCCGCGATCCGGATAGTAGACCTCGATCCAGCGGTGGTAGGCGCCGCCGATCGCGGCCTCGTAGCCGTCCGCGCCCGGATCGGTTCGCAGGATCCCCTGCACCGTCCTCGCCGGGATCCCGGCTCGCCTCAGAAGATCGACCGCGAGCTCCGCGAATCCCACGCAGTAGGCGCGCCCCGAGGCGAAGACGGCGGCCGGATCCTGGCGGCGCAGCCGGTCCGGGTCATAGGAGATCCGGGAGACGAGGCCGAGCAGAATGCGCCGGACCGCGTCCGATTGCCGGAGACTCCCGGCCGCGAGCCTGCGCGCGAACGCGTCCCGGTCGGGAGCGGCCGGCGGAGCGGGCTCGATGCGCGAGGGCGGCGGAAAGGGAGCGGCGCTCGACAGAGGAGAATCCGAAACGAGGATGCGAAGCTCCACCGATCCCGACGCGCCCGCCGTGACCTCCAGAGAGAATCCGTCGTTGTCATACTGGTCGAAGAGCCCGGCGTCGGCTCCCGAGGCGCGGTAGACGGCCGCCTGCTGTCCCGAAAGCGCGGCGGACACGAGGCCGATCAGAAAGACAAGGCCGATCTCTTTCACGCGAGCGGCGCCTCCGCCTTGCGCGATTTCAGGACTCCGTCCAGGATTCCGTTGATGAACTGGGAGGAGCGCGGCGTGGAGAAGCGTTTCGCGATCTCCAGCGCCTCGTCGATGATGACGGGCCTCGGAGTCGAGGGCTCGTGCAGGAGCTCGAACAGGGCGAGGCGGAGAATGTTGCGGTCCACGATCGGCATCCGTGCCAGCCTCCAGTGGTCCGCCTGTCTCGAGATGATGGCGTCCAGGTCGTCGCGGTTGGCGAGCGTCCCGGAAACGAGCCGCTCCGTGAAGTCGCGGAGCGCCGCGGGCGCCTTCTGCAGATCCGGGGAACGGCGGAACATCTCGTCGGGCCGCGTTCCCGCGACGTCGTTCTCGAAGAGCATCTGAAGAGCGAGCTCCCTCGCCTTTCGCCGCGCGCCCATCAGCGCGCCGCGAGAACGCGCTTCAGGTTCGCCATCTCGATGGCGGCCTCCGCCGCCTCCGCGCCCTTTCCGGACCGCTCGCGCGCCTGCTCCATCGTGTCGCAGGTCAGGAGGCCGAACCCGATCGGCTGGCCGGTCTCCGCGGTCAGAGCCGCGAGCGCCGCCGCGACGGCATGGCCCAGGACTTCGTGATGCGTCGTCTCTCCCTTGACGATGGCGCCGAGGACGATGAGCGCGTCGGGCCGCGGAGGGCGCGAGGAAAGAGCGGCGCGCGCCGCGGCGGGAAGCTCGAACGCTCCAGGGACGCGCACGATCCGGATGCCGGCTCCGCTCGCGCCCCGCCGCTCGAGCGTCTGGAGGGCACCGCGGAGCAGAGCATCCGTGATCGTCGGGTTCCAGCGCGCGCAGATCACCGTGAATCGGAGGCCGGTCGCGTCCGGACTTCCTTCGACCGTCTTCGGTTGAAAGGCGGGGGTCACGCGACGAGAAACGGGGCGACTGCTCAAGGATCTGTTCCTCACGTAAAGAGGAACGGGATCTTAACATTGACGATTGCGAGATTGACGATTGAACGATTGGGAACGTGCCCAATCTTTCAATCCTCAATCTTTCAATCCTTCAATAGCTCGAGGACCGGATCGTCGCCGAAGTTGCGAATGTACCGTTGACGGAATTGATCCCGCGTGTAGCGGGGCGGCTGAGGCCCCACGGCCTCCAGCCCGAAGACCGCGGCCACGCTGCCCATGCGTCCGGCCGCGGCCCAGGGTGCTCCGATCCGCAATCCGCGGACGAGACCGGCGCGAAAGGCATCCCCAACTCCGGTAGGATCGACCGCTTCCTTCTCCAGGCGAGCGGCCGGGACCACCTGCCGCACTGTCTGGCCATCCTCTCCGGAGACCGAGATCGTGGACCCCTGCGCGCCGTGCGTCACGACGATGACGGGGATCCGATCCTCCAGATCCTCGCGCGACAATTCCGTCTTGTGCGCCAGGATGCCGAACTCGTAATCGTTGACGACGAGGATCGCCGCGCCATCGAGCCCCTCCCGCAATTCCTCCCCGGAGAGGCGGGCAACCTGCTGGCTCGGGTCGTAGAGGAAAGGGATCCCCGACCGCCGGCACTCGGCGGTGTAGCGGGCCATGGCCTCCGGGTCGTTGGGCGAAACCACGACGAGGGCAATCCCGGCGGGATCCAGCGTTTCGAGCGAGAGTTCCCGCGCGCGGGCCATGGCGCCCGTGTAGAAGGACGCGATCTGGTTCTGATCCTGGTCTGTCGAGACGAAGAAGGACGCGGTGAAGACATCCTCGTGCAGGAGCAGGCCGGAGACGTCCACTCCCTCGCGGGCGAGGCGGTCCCGGTAGTCGGCGGCGTCGCTCCCGGCCGTTGCGAAGAGAAGCGGCGTTTCGCCCAGCAGGGCCAGGCTGTAGGAGATGTTCGGGGCGCATCCTCCCGGCACGCGGCGCATGTCGTCCACCAGAAACGAGACGGACAGACGCGAGAGGCGGTCAGGGATCAGATGTTCCACGAAACGTCCGGGAAACCTCATCAGGTAGTCGAAGGCCACCGATCCGGTGACGACCACCCGCCCCGAAACGAAAGGCGGGAGACGGAAGACGGAAGACGATGGAACCGCTCAGACACGTCTACCGCCTTCGCCTGCCGCCTAACGGCGGGCCCATCACAGGTAGCGACCCGCGATGGGGCGCAGTCTTTCCTTGGCCGCCTCGGGAATGGCTTTGCGGTCGGTCAGGATGGCGTCGCGGAGGGCGTCGCGGCAGGAGCAGGCCCGGGACGGGTCCACGCGGGGGACGGCTTGCCGCAGGCTGCGCCGCGCTGCAGCCGCATTCTCCGAGAGGATCTCGAGGATCGTCTCGACCGAGACGGCGACCGTCCCCTCCCGCCAGCAGTCGTAGTCGGTCACGAACGCCATCGGCGCGTAACACATCTCCGCCTCGCGCGCGAGCTTCGCCTCCGTGAGGTTCGTCATCCCAACGACATCCGCTCCCCAGCCGCGGTAGAGAAGGGCTTCGGCCCGCGTGGAGAACTGGGGGCCCTCCATGCAGACGTACGTTCCGCCCCGATGAACGGTCAGCCCGCAGTCCCGCGCGCTCGTTTCGAGAACGGCGGAAAGGGCCGGGCACACCGGGTCCGCGAAGGCGATGTGAGCGACGACGCCATCGCCGAAGAACGTGTCGGGGCGATGCCGCGTGCGATCGATGAACTGATCGGGAACGACGGCGTGCCGCGGCGCGTACTCCTCCTTGAGGCTCCCGACCGCCGACACCGATAGGATCGCGTCGCAGCCGAGGATCTTGAACCCGCAGATGTTGGCTCGGTAGTTGATGTCCGTCGGGCCGTAGCGGTGCCCGCGGCCGTGGCGCGAGAAGAACGCCACCGGCACTCCCCCGAGGCTCCCCGTGAAGTAGGAATCGGAAGGACGGCCAAAAGGGGTCTCGAGCTTCTCTTCACGCGTGTCCTCGAGGCCCGTCAGGTCATAGACGCCGCTGCCGCCGATCAGCCCGACGCGAGCACGGCCCGCCGTCACGCCCCCGTTCCTTCCCTCACGAGACGGTGGCGCTCAATCGCCTCGAGGACTTCTTTCGCGAGCGCGAGCGCTTCGCGGCCCGCTTCCCCCGGCACCAGGGGCGGCTGGCGCAGCCGGGAGGCCCGGGCGAAATCGGCGATCTCCAGCGCGAGCGGCTCTTCCGGGCCGACGGGGACTTCGGCCGTGACGACCTCCGGCTCCCCTTTCTCTCGCGAGAGGCGGTACGTCTTGACCGTCCGGCTCTGCATGTCCACCGACACGTACATGGCGGGCGCGAACACGCGCAGCTTTCGGACCTTGTTGGCGGAGATCCGCGAGGCTGTCAGGTTCGCCACGCACCCTCCCTCGAAGGAGATCCGCGCGTTGGCGATGTCGAGCCGGGGGGACAGCACGGACACCCCGGCGGCCCGGATCTCCACGGGTCGTCCGCCCGCCAGAGACTGAACGATCTGGAGGTCGTGAATCATGAGATCCAGCACGACGTCCACGTCCAGGCTCCGGCGGGTAAAGACGCCCAGGCGATGGACCTCGATGAAGAGCGGCGCGCGGACGGCCGAAAGCACGGCTTGGACGGCGGGGTTGTAGCGCTCGAGGTGGCCCACCTGCAGGATTCGTCCCTTCGCCCGGGAGAGCGCCAGCAGGCCGTCCGCCTCGCGGAGGCTCGCCGTGATGGGTTTCTCGACCAGCACGTCCAGTCCCCGCTCCAGGAGGAAGGAGGAGACCTCCGCGTGGCTCACCGTCGGCGTCGCGACGATCGCCGCCTGCGCCTCCTGCGCGACCGCCTCCAGGTTCGGCAGGACTCGCAGGCCGAACTCCCGGGCGACCTCGCCGGCGCGCTCGGGATTGCGGTCGTGGATTCCCACGAGCTTCACTCCGGGCAGGGACGCGGCGACCCGCGCGTGGTGCCGCCCGAAGTGGCCCACTCCAACGACAGCCAGACGGATCATCGGTGGAAGCCCCGCCTGCTTTCTTTGATGAACCGGACGAGGTAGGCGACGTCCTCGTGGCCGGGGAGCTCGGCTTCAATCTTCTCCAGAGCCTGCGTCGTGTTGAGCTTGGACTTGACCAGGAGCCGGTGGGCGCGCTCGAGCGCCTTGAGCCTCTCCTCCGTGAACCCGAGGCGTTGAAGGCCGATGCGGTTCAATCCGAAGGTCTTCGCCTCGATGCCTTCGGTCTTGCAAAACGGCAGCACGTCCTGGCGCAGCTGCGCGTATGCTCCGACGAACGCGTACCGCCCGATCCGGATGAACTGGTGAGCCCCCACGAAGGCGCCGAGCACGACGCGATCTCCGACGTCCACATGTCCCGCGAGCGAAGCGGAGTTGGCGAAGACCGTAAACGACCCGACGCGGCAGTCGTGCGCCACGTGGCTGTAAGACATGAACAGGTTGTCGTCGCCGATGACCGTCTCGCCGTGGCCGGTCACGGTCCCGCGATGGACCGTCGAGAACTCGCGGAAAGTATTCCGGGAGCCGACGGTCAGGCGCGTCTTCTCGCCGCGGTACTTCAGGTCCTGAGGATCGAAACCGAGGACCGCGTGCGGAAAGACGCGGTTCTCTTCCCCCAGGACCGTCGGTCCCTCGATCGAGGCGTGCGAGCCGACCCGGGTCCTCGCGCCGATCACGACGTCCGCGCCGACGACCGCGTAGGGGCCGATCTCGACTCCCTCGGAGAGGCGCGCCTCGGGCGAGACGATGGCCGTGGGATGGACCGTCGCCGTCACGGCCTGTCCACGAGGGTCGAGAGCAGCTCCGCCTCGGCGCAAACCGCCCCGTCGACCGTCGCGACGGCCCGGCACTTGCACACCCGGGTCTTCAGGTTGAGGATCTCCGACTCGATGCGGAGCTGGTCGCCCGGAAGGACAGGCCGTCGGAACTTGCAGCGGTCCACCGCCGACAGGTAGAGGAGCTTCTTCTCGTGCCCCGGGACCACGTCCATGAGCCCGATCGCCGCAACCTGCGCCATCGCCTCCACGATGAGGACCCCGGGCATGACCGGATTGCCCGGGAAGTGCCCCTGGAAGAACTCCTCGTTGAACGTCACGTTCTTGATTCCGACGATCCGCTTCCCCTTCTCGATCTCCAGGATCCGGTCCACGAGGAGGAACGGGTAACGGTGCGGGAGGATCTTCAGGATTTCGGCGATTCCGATTTCCACGGTTTCTCTCCTTTGGGGAGGCCCGCGAGCTCCCTTTCGACTTGCTCGAGGCGGCGAGTCAGCTCCGGCAGCCTCGCGACGAGCGCTGCTCTCTTGAGGAACTCACGGTGAGGCGCCGCCGGCATCCCCGAGACCACGGCGCCCGGAGGGACGACGCCCCGGCTGACGACTCCTCCCTGCGCGGTGACGGTCGCCCCGTCCTCGATGCCGGCGTGGTCACCGATGCCCGCCTGCCCGGCCAGCGTGACCCGCCGCCCCAGCCGGGACGAGCCGGCGATCCCCGCCTGCCCGCAGAGGAGCGAGTCGTCTCCCACGACGACGTTGTGGCCCACCTGGACCAGATTATCGATCTTGGTCCCGCGGCCGATCACCGTCTCCCCCAAAGTGGCGCGGTCGATCGCGGCGTTGGCACCGATCTCGACGTCGTCCTCGATCCGCACGATTCCCTTCTGCGGGATCTTGCGGTGCCGCGACCCGTCCCAGACATACCCGAACCCGTCCGAGCCCACCACGGCCCCGGCCTGAAGGACGCAGCGGGCGCCAATGGAACACCGCTCGAGGACGGCGGCGTTGGGGTGAAGGTAGCAGTCCTCGCCGACGGCGGCGTCCCGCCCGACGAAGGTCCCGGCCGAAAGAACGGTGCGCGCGCCGACGACCGCGCCCGCCTCCACCGTCGCGCCCGCCGCCACGGAGACGCCCCGTCCGAGCGAGGCCGTGGAATGGACGTGCGCGCCCCGGGAGATTCCCCGGCGGACGGGGGCGGAGGGCTGGAAGAGCTCCAGCCACACGGCCAGCGCGAGCGTCGGTGAGGAAACGACGACCGCCGGCTTGCCGCCGGCATCCTCCTCGGAAGCGACGAGGAGCGCTCCGGCGCGACTCTTTGCGGCCTCGCGCGCGCGGCGCCGGTCTGCCACCCAGGACAGGTCCCCGGGCCCGGCCCGATCCAGACCCTGGACGCCGGACAGGCGCAGGGACCCGTCACCGTGCACTCGTCCGCCCACGGCCGTGGCCACTTGCACGAGCGTAAAGGATCCGGCGGGGGCCGGCCCGGCGGAACCGCGGCGCCCGGACGCGACCCGAATGGCTCTTCTCACTTTCACCGGGGACGGATACTACCCGACACCGCCCTTTCCGTCAGTCCCGGTCAGGTCGTCCCTGCTCCGGTCGCGGCACGAGGAGTCTCCCGAGTAACCGGAGGGAGGAGCCTCGCGCCGCGGGAGCGGAGCGCTTTCACGGGATCAGGCGAGCGATCGAGGCCGCATCCGGCCGAGTCGCTCGCCGGTGCGCCGAAGGCGCAGATCCCGTGGAAGCGCGGAGCGACGGCTACGACGGCTTCTTCGCGGCAGGAGTCGGCTTGACGGCCGGGGCCGCCTGCTTCTGCGCCGGCGCCCCCGCCTGCGTCTTCGGAGCCTCCGCGGATTTCGGCTGCGGCAGGGCCACGCTCGTGTTGATGCGCTTCAGGACCTCATCGGTCACGTTGATGGCCTCGTCCGCGTACATGATCCCGGCGCGGGAGTCCAGCACGACCGCGAAGCGCCTCTCCTTGAAGTACTCCTTCACGATCGGGCCGATGCGGCTCTCCAGGGCGGCCATCTCCTTGCGCTCGGCTTCCTGCAGGTCCTTCTGGGCGTCCTCCTGCATCCGTTTCCAGGTCTTCTGCTTGTCGTCGGCCTGCTTCTGGAGCGCCTCGAGCTTGTCCGCCGGCATCGAGGACCCCTGGTCGGTGAGCTTCTGGACCAGGTCCCGGGCTTCCTTCTCGACCTTGTCGAGGTCTTCCTTCTTCTGGGCCGAGAGCTTCTGCAGGCGGTTGTAGGCCTCCTTGCCGGGAGCCGATTCCAGCGCCAGTTTCTGGGCGTCGATGATCGCGATGCCCGACGCGGCCGACCCCGAAGGCGCGGCCGGCGAGGACGTCGCCGGAGCCGAGGTCTGAGCCGCCATGGCCGCCACGACGCCGGCCGCCAGGATCGAGAGCACGAAGCGTTTCATTCCATCTCCTTTAATGCGAAGCCGACAATACTAGCAAATCCCAGGGCTTCGATAACAGGGCGTCCGAATCGGGCATTCCTGCGGCCAGGAGCGCCCGGTCGAGAGGGAGAGTCCGGCGTCAAGAGCCGAGAATGGGGCGGGCGCGCCTCCGGGATCTGAACTCTAGACTCTTGACTCTCGACTCTGGACTTTCCTCAGAACGTTCTTCCGATCGAGAAGTCGAATCCGGATTTGCGCTCGCTCAGGCTGTTGATCGGAAAGCCGAACTGGTCGATCGGAGTGATCGGGTGGAGGTTCCACGAGTAGATGAAGCGCAGCGGCGCCTGGAAGATCGGCAGGAAGATGCGCATCTCCATTCCCACCGACGTGCGGACCCTCGTCAGATCAAAGGGCTGGGTCTCGTGGTAGACGTTTCCGATGTCGGAAAACACGAGGAGCTTGGCCGGTCCGACGGTGATGAAGACGTACTCGAGGTTGAACACGAAGTACTTGTTCCCGCCGAGGATGCGCCCGAGTTCGTCCGTGAAGACCTGGTCGTTGTCATGCAGGGGCAGGACCGCTCCGGCCCGGAAGCCCCGCAGGCTCTGCTCGCCGCCGATCTGGAACCGTTCGAAGATCGGGATCGGCTTGCCTCCGTAAGTGGTGACCCATCCCCCCTCCAGGTTCGCGGCCAGGTAGGTATGGCGCGGCCACCGGAGCGGGAAGTATCTCGACGTGCCGAGCAGGGGCTTGATGAAGCTGTCCGTCCCGCCGATCGCGGTTCCGGCCAGCTGAACGGTCGTGAAGTAGCGGAACCCCTGGTTCGGATCGAAGGGATCATTGCGGCTGTCGTAGCGGTATCCCGGAGTGACGGACGACGTCGTCCCGAGGACTTCCGTGAACTTGGTGGGCGGAACCGGCTGGCCCGGAGGAATCTGGGCGCCGCGAACGGGGAAGTTCGCCTTCACGTTCTCGTACTGGTAGAGGAGAGACCAGCTGTCGAAGAGCCCGAGGCCCTTGCCGAAGAACGTGTTCCCTCCCCTCCGCCGCTCGTCGATGTTCAGGTAGTTGACGTCGTTGCTGTAGAGGGACGCTCCGATCGACTGGTTGCGGTCCATGAACCAGGGGATCGTGTACGAGAGGTTGTAATAGTCGGAGACCTTTCCGATCTGCCCCGACAGGCCCAGCGTCTCGCCGCGTCCCATGAAGTTGCGCGTCTGAAAGGAGAACTGCCCGAAGAACCCGTCCAGGGCCGAGTAACCAGCGCCGAACTGGATCTCGTTCCTCGAGGTCTCCGTTCCCTTGAGCGTCAGATCGACCTTCTTCTCGGCCCCGCGCACCGCGAACTCGGGCTCCTCGTTGACCTTGAAGTAGCCGAGCTGCTGGAGCTTCTGAAGGCTCTTCTTCACGGCCTCCATGTTCATCACGTCGCCTTCGTCCAGGGCGAACTCCCGCCGGATCACCTTGTCGCGCGTGGTCGTGTTGCCGGTGACTTCCAGGTGGCCGAGATAGAACTTGTCTCCTTCGAAGAGCTTCAGGTCCACGTCCACCCGGTGATTGCCGACATCGCGATACGCGGGGTCGGCGAACCAGTAGATGTATCCGCGCGACTTGTACAACGCCTCGATCGCCGAAAGCCCCTCGATCAGGTAGTCGCGGTTGAGAACGGCTCCCGGCGGAAGGTCCCGGAACTGCTTCATCAGGACCTCGCGGGGAACAACGAGCGGCGCGGACGAGGCCGACTCTTCCGCCTGCCCGGTCTGGTCCACTTTCAGGATCTGGATCTGCCCGATGAAGAACTGGTCCCCTTCGACGAGGGGAATGGTGATCCGGACGTTCTTCTTCTGCTTCTTCGCCGCGGCCTTCGGATTCTTGATGAAGACGTCCAGGACCGGGTCCTTGACGACGACGTCCTTGTACCCCTTCGAATGGTAGAGGCCCTTGATGCTCTCGACGTCCGCGTCGTAGTTGGCCTGGCTGTACGTCGTGCTCGTCTCCGAGAGGAATCTCCACCACGTGTTGACCTTGGTCTTGGACATCGCGTTGCGAAGGCTCTGCTGCGAGAAGACGTGGTTCCCTTCGAACTTGATCGAGGCGATCTTGATCTTGTCCCCCTCGTCGATGACGAACACGATCTTCTTCTCGGTCCGGGTAACGTCCTCCACGCGGAAGTCCACCGTGGCGCTGCGATAGCCGTTCTCGCTGTAGTAGTCGGCGATCGAGGCGCGGACCTTCGCGATCTCGCGCAAGGACAGCGGCGCTCCCACGCGGATTTCGAGCTTCGCTTCCTTCAAGTGGTCCTTGAGCTGCGTGTTGGAGAACTTCTTATTTCCCGTGAAGTCCACTTCCTTGATGGTCGGCCGCTCCTCGATCGTCACGATGAGCGTGACGCCGCCGGCCGCGCTTTCCGCTTCGATCGACACGTTCTCGAGGAGGCCCACGTCCCAGAGGGTCTGGAAGTTCTCGCGGATCCTGTCGGGATCGTAAGGATCGCCGACCTTGACTCCCAGGTAGTGGGCAATCGTGTCGGGAGAAACGGTCTGGTAGCCCACGACCCGGATGCCGAGGATCTTCTCCTTCGGCGCGGGCGCCGCGGCGGCGGCGGGAGCGGGCGAGGGAGCCGGCGTCGGCGCGGCGGGAGGCGGCGGCGAGGCGGCCGGCGTCTGGCTTGAGGCGAGGGCCGCGCAGAAGAAGAAAGCCGCCAGGGACGCCGCCGCCCCGAAGCGAAGCCTCACGGCTGCGTCCCGCGGTCTTCGCGGCGCCCGGGCAGGAGTCCCGGCGGGACGTTCCAGTGGAGAAAGTTCATGCCGCTGCGGTCCCGAACGCGGCACGGGCCTCACTTGTTCCCACCGGACCCGCGAGCGCAGGCCGCTTACTGAACGATCGGCTCGGGCTCACGAGCGATGACCGTGAGCCCCTCCGGCCCGACGCGGACCTCGATCGCCTCGAGCTTCTCGTCGCGGGAGGCGATCAGGATCTCCGACACGGGGTCCTCCACGTGCTTCTGGATGGAGCGGCGCAGCGGACGGGCGCCCATGTTGGGGTCGTCGCCGCTCTGCTCGAGAAGCCACTCGACCGCGGCGTCGTCCACGTCCACGACCGCTCCCTTGGAAGCGAGCGTCGTGTTGACGTCGTCGATCAGGAGCCGGCAGATCTTCGCGAGCTCCACGCGCCCCAGCGGGTGGAACACGATCGTCTCGTCGATCCGGTTGATGAACTCGGGAGAGAAGTCCTTCTTGAGCTCTCTCAAGACGAGGTCCTCGAGCTCCTTGTTGCTCTGGATCTCGCGCGAGCCGCCGAAGCCCACTCGAGAGCGGTTGACGAGATGCTTCGTCCCGATGTTCGACGTCATGATGATGAGCGTGTTCTTGAAGTCCACGATGTTCCCGTAGGCGTCCGTCAGGATGCCGTCCTCCAGGATCTGGAGCAGCAGGTTGGCGATGTCCGGGTGGGCCTTCTCGATCTCGTCGAAGAGGATGACGCTGTAGGGATTGCGGCGGATCCGCTCGGTCAGCTGCCCGCCGTCCTCGTGCCCCACGTAGCCCGGGGGCGAGCCGATGAGCTTGGAGACCGCGTGCTTCTCCATGTACTCCGACATGTCGAAACGCACGAGCGCCTTCTGGCTCTCGAACAGGAACTCGGCCAGGCGCCGGGCGACCTCGGTCTTCCCCACTCCCGAAGGGCCCAGGAAGATGAAGGAGCCCATCGGCCGGTTGGGGTTATTGACGCCGAGGCGAGACCGGCGGATGGCCTTCGAGACGCCGATGATCGCCGCCTCCTGGCCGACGATGCGGCGGCGCAGCGCGTCCTCCATGTGGAGGAGCTTCTCCGCCTCCTCCATCGCGAGCGAGGCGACCGGGATGCCCGTCCAGGAGGAGATGATCTCCTCGATGTCCCTGCGCGTGACCTCCTGCGTGGCCTCGCTCCGCTCGGCCGTCTGAGCCTTGGTCCTCTCGATCTCTTCCTTCAGCTCGATCTCGCGCTCGCGAAGGAAGACGGCCTTCTCGAAGTCCTTGTCCGAGATCGCCTTCTTCATCTCCTTGACGATCTGGCGCGTCTCGATCTCGAGCTTGCGCAGGTTCTGCGTGTCGGCCACGCGCTTCAACTTCACCTTGGCTCCGGCCTCGTCCAGGAGGTCGATCGCCTTGTCCGGAAAGAAGCGGTCGGTGATGTAGCGGTTGGACTGGTACACCGCGGTCCGGATCGCCTCGGGCAGGTACCGCACCTTGTGGAACTGCTCGTAACGGTCCTTGACTCCCTCCAGGATCTCGAACGTCTCGAGCTCGGTCGGGGCGGTCACCTGGATCGCCTGGAAGCGGCGCAGGAGGCTCCTGTCCTTCTCGATGTACTTGCGGTACTCCTTGAGGGTCGTCGCCCCGATGCAGGAGACCTCGCCCCGGGAGAGGGCCGGCTTCAAGATATTGGCCGCGTCGAGCGACCCCTCGGCCGAGCCCGCGCCGATCAGCGAGTGAATCTCGTCGATGAAGATGATCAGGTCCGGGTTCTCCCGGAGTTCCCGGATGATCCCCTTCAGTCTCTCCTCGAACTGGCCGCGGTACTTGGTGCCGGCCACGATCAGCGACAGATCGAGCGCCAGGATCTTCTTCTGCGCCAGGAAAATCGGCACCGCGCCTTCCACGATCCGGGTCGCGAGGCCTTCGATGATGGCCGTCTTGCCGACGCCCGGCTCCCCGAGCAGGATCGGGTTGTTCTTCGTGCGGCGCGAGAGGATCTGAATGATCCGCTCGACCTCCTTCTCCCGGCCGATCAACGGATCGAAGGACCCGGAGACGGCGAGCTGCGTCAGGTCGCGGCTGTACTCGGCGAGGAACGGGAGCTCCTTCTTCTGCTTGGAGACCTCCCGCTCCTTGATCAGCGAGATCGTCTCCTCCCGTACGCCGTACAGGTTGAATCCGCGGGCGGTCAGCAGGCGTCCCGCCACGCAGCCGTCCACGCGGAGCAGGCCGATGAGCAGATGCTCGGTCCCCACGTACGGGTGCATCATGGACTCCGCCTCGTGCGAGGCGTAGGCGAGGATCTTCTTGGATTCCTCCGAGAGCGGCAGCTCGGCCGTCGAGGAGATCCGCTCGACGAAGATGCGGTCTCCCTCGATCTCGCGGCGAACCTCCTCCGGCTTGACGTTGAAGCGGGAGAAGATCTCCTTGATGATGTCCTCTCCCTCGCGGAGGATGCCGAGCAGAAGGTGCTCGGACTCGATCACCTTGGACCCGAGCTTGGAGGCTTCGTAGCGCGCGAAGAAGAGGGCGCGGCGCGCTTTCTCGTTGTATTTCTCAAACATCGCAGGGGTTCCGGGTCCGCTCCATTGATCGGTCTAAATCCCGCCGGAAGAACCCGGCGCGGGCGAAATTCCTTCCCGCGACATCAAGTAGATGGTATCACAGCGACTTGCGAGATCGGGGTTGTGCGTGACGAGAACGGTCGTCATCCCTCGCTCGCGATGGAGCTCTTCGAGCAGATCGAAGACGGCGCCGGACGAATCGGCGTCGAGGTTGCCCGTCGGCTCGTCCGCCAGCAGGAGGCTCGGGGCGCGCGCGAGGGCGCGCGCGATCGCGACGCGCTGTTGCTCTCCGCCCGAGAGAGCGCGCGGGCGGTGATCGCGCCGCTCGAGGAGGCCGACGCGGTCGAGCATCGCGGCCGCGCGCCGGCACGCCTCGCCGGCGGACTCCCCCGCGATGCGATGGGGGAAGGCGACGTTTTCCTCGGCCGTGAACTCCGGCAGCAGATGGTGGAACTGGAAGACGAAGCCGATGCGGTCGTTGCGGAACCGGGCGCGCTCCCGCGGCGGGAGCTCCTCGAGCGCCTGCCCGAAGACTTCCACCCTCCCCGCATCGGGGCTGTCGATCCCTCCGAGCAGATGCAACAGCGTGGACTTCCCCACTCCGGAGGGCCCCATCACAGCCGCGAAGACCCCTTCCTGCAATTCAAACGACAGGTTCGAAAAAACGGTGACCGGCGCCCCCTCGCCGGCGTAGGTCTTCGAGAGATTCTCGGCTCTTACTGCCAGCATGATGATCGGAGGTGACAGGTGGTCGGTGGTCGGTGGAAGGGGCCCAAGCCCCCCTCCCTAACACCTAATACCTATCACCTACCACCTTCTTCATCGGGAGAGCCGTATCGCCTCGCCGGGCGCGATGCGCGCCGCGGCCCGGGCCGGCAGGACGGCGGCGGCGACCGCCGTCGCGAGCGCGAACAGGGTGACGAGGAAGACCTCGCGCGGGTGCACCGCGAAGGGCACGTGCGAGAGCAGATACACGTCGGCCGGAAGGGGAACGGCATGGAACCTGTCGAGCAGCAACGACGCAACGACTCCCACGAGGATTCCGGCGACGGTGCCGAGGCCGCCGATCACTCCGCCCAGAGTCAGGTAGATCTTCGCCAGCGAACCCGGCAGCGCGCCCAGAGAAACGAGAACTCCCAGGTCCCGCTTCTTCTCGACGACGAGGAGCGCGATATTCGAGACGACGTTCAAGGCCGCGACGACGATGACGAGGGCGATCGTCGCGAAGATGACGGACTTCTCCAGGCGCAGAGCAAAGGAGAGGGGCGCGTTCAATTCCCGCCACGTCCGGACGCGGTAAGCGGCCGGGAGCCGGACCGAAGCAATGCGCGCCGCTGCGTCCGCGGAGTTCGGGTCGGAGAGCCGCGCCTCGTAGGCCTGCGCGCCGGAAGCGAGGCCGGCGAGGAGCCGCGCTGTCGGCTCGGGAACTTCCAGATCCGCAGCCTTCTCGAGGGCGCTGCCGCGGCGGATTGCGGCGACACGGACCACGACGGCAATCGGGATGGGTCCCAGGGGCGAGAGCCTCGAGCGCGATGAAAGCACGCGGAGCAATCCTCCCGTCTCCGCGCCGATGCGCGAGGCGGCCGCCCTCGAGACGCGAGCCGGCGGGGCTCCTTCGCCGGAGAGCCGCAGCGGCCCCTCGGAGACATTGCGGTAGCGCACGGGCACGCCGTTCCTTCCCGAGGAGTCGCAGAGCCATCCTCGCCCCTCGATGACCGGGTCGGCGGAGAGGACGCCCGGCAGGGCAGCGAGGGTCCGGGCGACCAGCTGCGGGTCGTCGAGACGGTCGCCGCGCACGGGCGAGACGACCAGATGCGGGGAGCGCAGCGCCATCTCCGCCCGGATCCTGTCCTGGAACCCTGAAAGGAGGGCGAGCGAGATGATCAACGCGGCCACGCCGACGGCAAGACCGAGGATCGAGATGGTGGAGATCAGAGCGACGTGCGCCCGCTTGCGCGAGGACGCCAGGTAGCGCAACGCGATGAAGGTCTCGTAACTCATGACCGATCGAGCCGGGAGGCGGGAGGCGGGAGGCGTGAGGCGAAGTCGAAGCCCTCCGATCCACGGCCCCTCGAGTGCCGAGTGCCGCCTCCCGCCTTCCGGCTCATGGTTTGGGTCTCAGGAGGGGAAACAGGATGACATCCCGGATCGAGTGCCTGTCCGTCAGGAGCATCGTCAGGCGGTCGATCCCCAGGCCTTCGCCCGCCGTCGGCGGCATGCCGTAGCGCAGGGCCTCCACGTAATCGCTGTCGAAGGGGGGGGCTTCGAGGTCTCCCTCTTCCCGCTCGCGGGCCTGCCCGCGAAACCGCGCCTCCTGCTCCACGGGGTCGTTCAACTCGGAGAATCCGTTGGCGATTTCCATTCCCGCCACGTAGAGCTCGAAGCGGTCAACCCATTCCGGGTCCTTCGGGTCCTGCTTGGACAGCGGCGAGATCTCGGTCGGAAACTCGTGCAGAAAGGTCGGCTGCACGAACCGGGACTCGGCCACGGCCTCGAACAGCTCCGCCAGGAGCTTGCCCTTCTTGCCGGCGAAACGCTCGGGCTTCTCCACGCCGAATCGCCGCGCGGCGGCGAGCAGCCCCGTCGCGTCGGAAAGCTCGCCGTCCGTGACCGGGCCGCGAGGGTCCGCACGTGTCGCCTCCAGCACGGCCTGCCGCATCGTGATCCGCCGGTAGGGCGGCTCCCACGAGATCGTCTCGCCGCCCCAGACCGTCCGTGCGCTTCCGGTCACTTCCCGCACGAGCGAGGAGAGCATCTCCTCGGTCAGAGTCATCAGATCGTCGGCCCGTGAGTAGGCCTGGTAGAACTCGAGCATTGTGAACTCCGGGTTGTGCTGCGTCGAGATGCCTTCGTTTCTGAAATTGCGGTTGATCTCGTAAACGCGCGGCACGCCCCCCACCACGAGCCGTTTCAGATACAGCTCGGGCGCGATTCGCAGAAAGAGCTCGAGATCCAGGGCGTTGTGGTGCGTGACGAAAGGCCGGGCGAGCGCGCCTCCCGGGATCGGTTGCATCATCGGCGTCTCGACCTCGAGGTATCCGCGGGCATCGAGGAAGTTTCGGAGGAAGCGGATGATCGCCGCCCGTTTCTCGAAGACGGCGCGCGACTCGGGGTTGACGGCCAGGTCGAGATGCCTTTCCCGGTAGCGCCGCTCGACGTCTTTCAAGCCGTGCCACTTCTCCGGCAGCGGGCGCAGGCACTTGGCCAGGAAGGTCAGTTGCCGCGCCTTGACCGACAACTCTCCGGTGCGAGTGCGGAAGACTTCTCCCTCGACGCCGATCCAGTCGCCCAGGTCCAGGGCGCGGTAGAGCTCCCAGCCTCGCTCCCCGACCGTGTCCTTGCGCACGTAGACCTGGAGCCTCGAAGACCCATCGGACAGATCGAGAAAGCCGGCCTTACCCTGGTTGCGCTGGGCGAGGATTCGGCCGGCTGTCCTGAGGGTTGCCGCGAGCTTCTCCAGGTCTTCCGCCGCCGACTCCCGGTGACGCCGCACCACTTCGGAAACCGAGTCCGTCAGAGGAAACCCGAACGGATAGACGTCCGAGATTTCGCGGATCCTCCGGAGATTGTTCAACCGGTTCTGGACGAGGTCCGCCTCCGCATGACCTTCCTCTGGCGCCGTTGATTCGCGCGGTGTCTCGTCCATTCGGGCCGGAAGTATGGTCGAAAGGGACGTCTAAAGTCTAAAGTCCAAGGTCTGGCGTCTCCTGACCCTGGACCTCCCGTCCGCTCTCGTCGAGCGCGAGCCAGAGGGCGGACGTGGCGTGAAGCAGGCGCATTCGCGTGCGGGTCCAGCATCGCGCCTGTTCGCCCGATTCATCACGCGATTGGACGGCGCCCGCGAGCGCGGCGAACGCGCGGTCGAGTTCCAAAGCGTGGGCAAGCGTCTGGCGAGCGTCGCGCAGCAAATCGGCCGGGAGCCTGGGAGCCGCGATCTTGCGCGTCGATTCCGTCTCCCCCTCGGCCTTGATCCGCAGCGCCGCGGCGGAAAGAACGGCGGAGTCTCCCTTCGAGAGAGGCTGGCCGCCGATCATCCGCCGCGCCGCGTCCGTCTCCCAGGTTTCGAGCTTCCATTGCGACAGGCCCGTCGACTCCTCGACCGAGACGGTCCCGCCATCCCCCAGGGCGGAGAGGATCCGGCGAATGCAAGGGCCCCAGAAGGGATCCTCCAGACCGCCGACCTGCGACTCGGAGTCCGCTCGGATCTCTTCGTCCCGCCCGGGTTCGGGAAGGCCGAGCATCTTCAGCGCCTCCGATGCCGCCTGCCTGACCTCCAGGAGTTGCCGCCAGCGGACCGAGCCCTCCGCGACCTGCCGGTCGAACTCGCGTCGTGATTCTCGAAACAGGCGGAGCGCCGCCGCGTCCTCCAGGTCGCCGGCCGAGGACCGCTGTTCGAGCTCTCCGATCCGATGCGCGGCTGCTCGCAGGATCCGCTCTTCCGTCTCGTACAGCCGGCGGAAGACCGCGCGCGCCGTCAGGTTGCACAGAGCCGAGGAAGTGAGGATCTGCGGGTGCGACAGCCCCCGGCAGACCTGCCTCTTGAAGTTTCTCAGGCTCTCGATCCACCCTTCGTCGGCCAGGCTTCCGAACCCCGACGACGAGGCGATCTGCGCGGTGATCTCGTCGAAGGCCTCCGCGATCTGGGGAGCCGTGTCGTCGTCGACCCGCGGCCAGGCCGAGTCCATGAGCACCGCGTCGAAGAGCTTGCGGACCTCGGCGCGGGGCCGCGACACGTGCGCGGCCGGGTCGGGGCTTCCGGCGGCCACCACCGTCGCGAGGTAGTCCACCTTGTCCAGCAAATCTTCATCGGTCTGGCCCTCGTATGAATAGAAGCGGATGAGGTAGAACGGAATCCTCGGGTCGTAGGGCCGGACCCTCTCGAAGTAGCGGCGAGTCAGAGAGGGCGAGAGCGAAATGTCCGCCGCCCGGAGCTCCGCCGCGGCGGCTTCGAATTTCGCCTCCAGCTCGGCGAGCGACACCGGCGGCGCGTCGCCGGCGCCCTCGCGTCCCGCTTTCGAGAGAAGCTTCAGCTCCTTGTAGAGCGGGTCGAGGTCCACGATGGCGCCGCTCCGAACCGGAAAGAAAGCCCGATGAATCCCCTGGAGAAATTGGTCGAAGGTCGAAAGCGCCTTGAACCACTCCGTGAGCCGGATATAGTCTCTCCGGAAGGATTGGAATTCCTCTGACATTGTAATGATTGCCTGGGCTTTCATTGTATCTCCGGACGCCGGCTCCGCGCCCCTCTCCGCGCGGCATCCATGAAGCTCGGCCGCACCCTGATCGACACCGCGACCCTGGAGGAGGGGATTTCCCGGATCGCCTCCGAAATGGACAGAGACCAGGACGGCCGGCCCGTGCTCCTCGTGGGAATCCTCAAGGGCTCGGTCTTCTTCCTCTGCGATCTCGCCAAGAGACTCAGAACGCCCGTCTCGCTCGACTTTCTCCAGGTCTCCTCCTACGGGTCGGGGACGAAGTCCTCGGGCAACGTCCAGCTCGTGCGGGACCTCTCGACCGACGTCGCCGGCCGGGAAGTCGTTATCGTCGAGGACATCGTGGACACCGGCCGGACGCTGAACAAGATCATCGAGATCCTGGGCACGCGCCATCCCAAGTCCGTCAAGATCTGCGCCCTGCTCAAGAAGCGGATCCCGGGAAACGAGAACATCCCGGTGGACTACCTGGGGTTCACCATCGACGACCATTTCGTCGTCGGCTACGGCCTGGATTTCGCCGAGTCCTACCGGAACCTCCCCTTCATCGGGATCCTCGAACCCGACGGGAAGCCGGAGGCGGCAATCGACAGCCGGCAGACGGCGGTGAAGGAGGGGTGATGAAGTTCCTCGCCACCGACGGCGCTCCCAGGGCGATCGGTCCCTACTCGCAGGGGGTCGTCGAGGGAGGATTCCTCTTCTGTTCGGGGCAGATCCCGCTCGATCCGGCCGCCGGGGAGCTCGTCCCCGGAGACATCGAGGCCGCGACCCAGCGGGTGCTCGACAACCTGGAAGCGGTCTTGAAGTCCGCGGGGCTCGCCTGGACCGACGTCGTGAAGACCACGGTCTTCCTCGTCCGGGCGGAGGACTTCCCCGCCATGAACGCGGTCTATGCCCGCCGCTTCGGCGACCACCGTCCCGCACGCTCGACGGTCATCGTCGCCGCGCTCCCGAAGGGCGCGATGGTCGAGATGGACCTGATCGCCAGAGTGAAGAGATTTGTGATTTGTGATTTGTGAATGGGCTGAAACAGCCAATTCGCCCTGATCACCAATCACCAATTGCCCCTTACGGGCCGAAAGCCAGGGCCACTGCCGCGGCGATCCATCCCAGGACCAGGACCCTCGTCGAGCGCTTGTGGAGCCGGTCGAAGCGGAGCCGCCACGGGTCATCAGCCGGCGCTGCGTCGAAGGAGCCGACCTTCATCCGGAAGTAGTTCATGCGGGGGCGAACAACCATCGCGAGGTAGACGTTCGTCGCCACGGCGGCGAAGATGGCGATCCCGGTGACGAACGACTGTCCGGCGAAACCCCGCGTCTGTTCGAGCTCGTAGAAGACCGCGAGGACGAGGAGCAGGGAGAGGACGTGCTTGACGGCTTCGAAGCGCCGCAGGATCTCTCCGAAGATCTCTCCGGCCAGGTCGCGTGACGGGATCCGACGGAAGAGGGCGGGAGCGGCCAGGACCACGAGGAGCGTTCCTCCAACCCAGAGCGCAAGACAAAGGCGGATGAGCCGCGCGGCCAGCAAAAGCATCGTCGGAGTCTATGGTGTCCCGCGCCCTGCGATGCTGACAGTCTGAGCGCCACATTTCCGGGAACCACATTTCCCACGGCCGAGGGCGCCGTCCTCCATCGCCTCGACCCCGCGCGGCGCGACGCGGTCTTTCCTCCGCCGCGTTAAGATCGCGCCATGGACGCGGAGTTGACGGACGCACTCGATGATCTGATCCTGGGGCGCGGGGTGGCGCGCGGCAGGCACTCCCTTCTCCATCGCGGCAGGCGCGCGCGCGCGGAGCTCGAGGAGCGGCTCCTCGCGAATGGATTCCGGCCGATGACGGTTCGCGAGGCTCCGATCGAGCCGGGCGAGAGGATCCCCGCCTTCCATCTTCACGGCGACGAGGCGGATTTCGGGTATATCCGGTGGGAGATCTTCACTCCCACGAGCCGCCGCAAGCTCTTCGCCTCGGAGTACCGGCGCCCGGAGAACGACGAGTGGGCAGTCCAGTTGAATCTCTCCTCCCCGGTCAAGGTCTGGGCGTCCCCCGCTCTGAAGGAGCACCACGACGTGGACACGGTCGTCGCTGTCAATCCATGAGCACGCGGCCAGGACCTTCCCAGTGACGCGGCCTCTCATTCAGACGCTGGTGGTGGGGCCGCTGCAGACCAACTGCTCGATCATCGCGGACGAAGCCGCCGGCCAGGCCGTGGTCGTGGACCCGGGAGACGAGGCGGAGCGGATCGCGCGGGCGCTTGCCAGGACCGGCGCCACCGCGATCGCGCTCCTCCACACGCACGCTCATTTCGACCACATCAGCGGCACCGCGGAGCTGGCGGCCCTGACGGGCGCGCCGATCCGCCTCCACGCCGCCGACCGCGCTCTCTACGACAGACTGGAAGAACAGGCGTCCTTCTTCGGGATTTCGGCGGGCCCCCCGCTTCCTCCGGACGCTCCGATCTCCGGCGGCGAGCTGATCCGCTTCGGAAGCTTCTCGTTGCGCGCCATTCACACGCCGGGACACACACCCGGCTCCATGTGTTTCCTGCTCGAGGGGGCCGAGCCCGTCCTCTTCTCCGGCGACACTCTCTTCCGCCGCTCGATCGGGCGCACCGATCTTCCGGGCGGGGACACCGAAGCGATCCTCGCCTCCATCCGCGGGAAACTCTTCTCCCTCCCCGGCGCCACCCCCGTCGTCTGCGGCCACGGTCCCGGCACCACGATCGAAGAGGAGCGTCGCCTCAATCCGTTCGCTGCGTTCTAGCCATCTGCTCTCAGCTGTCAGCGATCAGCCCGTCCGAGTACCGGGTCAAACGCTGAGAGCTGACAGCTGACAGCTGACGGCTATAATCGTCCCGATGGCGCTGTCGCTGACGGAGAAGTCGAAGCTGGTGTCCTCCTTCTGGAAGGACCGCCCTTCTCCCTGCCCCAGGCACGAGATCCCCATGAGGACATTCTTCGTGGAGCGCGTCTACAAGCCCCAGGTCGTCATGGTCTGCCCGAAGGGAGAGACGTTCCGCTTCGACCAGAAGCCCAAGCAGATCGAGTTCTCCCGCCCGCACCTGAAGACGATGGCGCTCGACGCGCAGGAGAGCGAGTCCCCGGCCTGCCCGCAGGACTTCACGCCGCTCGTCGTCTACCGGACGCCGGCGGTGTTCCTCCCTGTCGGCTGGGACTACACGTTCGTCTGCCCCAATTGCCTCTCCTACGGCCGGTGGGTGGACAGCGGCCGCCCCGAGGAGGACGTCAAGGCCGCTCCCGTCGTCAAGAAGGAAGCGCCCGCCTTCCACGACGAGACGATCCCGCTTCCCAAGCGGATGGAGATGGCCAGGGAAGGGGACTTGAAGACCAAGCTCTACGCCGCGATGGCCCAGACCGACTGCACGGCCTGCGGCTACGACTGCGAGGGTTACGCCGCCGCTCTCGCGGCCGGAAAGGAAAAGGACCCGAACCTCTGCGTGCCCGGGAAGGAGGAGACACTCAAGGTCGTCAAGGATCTCCTCAAGGGCACCGGCCTCCCCGCCGCGAGCGCCTGACGGAGCGACTCGAAAACCGTCACCCGGTCCCCCCGTCCGCTTTCGTCACGAAGATTCCCGCCGCGACGTCTCCGCTATCGCTGACACGCCGCTCCGCCGGCGGAATCGGCAGACTGAACGTGAAACGGCTGCCATGTCCCGACTCGCTGTCGGCCCAGATGGCGCCGCCGTGCAGCTCGACCAGGGACCGGGAGAGAGTCAAACCGATGCCCATCCCGGAATGCCGCCGGGTCGCCGATCCGTCCGCCTGGCGGAACCGTTCGAAAACATGCGTCAGCTCGTTCTCCGGGATCCCGATGCCGTCGTCCTCGACGCTCACGAGATAACGTTGCTGCTCCCGTTCGACTCGAACGATGACCCTCCCGCGGCGAGGAGTGAACTTGATCGCGTTGGCGAGCAGGTTCCAGAGGACCTGCTGCAGCCGCAGAGGGTCGGCGCGCACCGGGGGCATCGTCTCCGGCAGCGGCGCCAGGATCAACGCGACGCCCCTCCCCTCCGCCATCAGGCGCACGGTGTCGATGGAACGGGAGACGACGTCCGAGAGGGAGACGGTCGAGAGGTCGAGGGAGAGGGTTCCCCGGTCCAGGCGCGCCAGGTCCAGCAGGTCGTCGATCAGGGCGAGCAGCACCCGTGAGGACTGGCGCGCCTGCTTCAACCCGCGCCGCAGCGTCGCCTCGTCGACCGTCTGCTCCTCGAGCAGATCCGTCCAGGCGACGATCGACGTCAGCGGCGTGCGCAGCTCGTGGTTGACGTTCTGGAGGAAATAGTCCTTCAGGCGGCTCGCGCGCCGCAGCTCCTCGACCGTTCCGGTCAGCCGGGAGTAGAGGCGCGCGTTGCGAATCAGCAACGACGCCGCGTCCGCGAAGGAGGTCACCGCGTCCGCCTCCTCCTGTCCGAATCCCCCGGGCCGGTCGGTCGCGACGACGACGCCGAGGGTTTCCTCTTCCGTCTTGAGCGGGCAGAAGAGGGCGTTCATGGCCGGCACGGCCTCCCGGAGCGCGCGGTCCTCCTCCGGATCGCGGCCGAGATCGTTGACGATGAGGACTTCGCCGCTGCGGAACACCCGGCTCGCGGCGGAGCGCGAGCCGACGGGAATCTGGAGCCGCGCCGCGACGTCTTCGCTGATATTCCAACCGGGCCAGGCGGCCTGGAGACGGTTCATGTTGGGATCGTGCAGGAGGAACCAGACGTTCTCGGCCCGCGTGAACGCAGCGATGGCCTCGCTGGAGCGCGCCAGGATCTCCGGCATCGGCGCGGCGCGGAATTCCTGCCGGAGGAGCAGATGCAGCCGCCGCAGCGTCTCGACCCGCCTTTCGACACGGTGACCCGTCCGGTCGAGCGCGACGGCGAGCCGGCCGAGCTCGTCCTGCCCGGGCGGACGCGAGAGCGACACGGGGCGGCCCTGCCCGATCTCCTCGGCCGCGCGGACGAGATCCGCGATGGGCGCCGTGAAACGCCGCGTGATGAGGAAAACGGCGGCGAGCATCGCTGCGAGCAGGCAGAGGAACGTCACCGCGAGGTATTGCCGCAGCTCCGAATAAGACCTCGGGGCGATCTCCTGCGAAGCGTCCGCCGCGAACCCCTGTCGAACCCGCGCCGGCGCCTGGCTGCGCCGGACCTCGGAGAGGCGTTGGGCCGACTGATCCTGCAGATCCGTCAGCTTCCGGGAGAGGAGCAGGACGGCGAGAGCGCCGGGGATCAGGAACGGGAGAGAGAACCCGAGGAGAAGCCTCGCCCCGAAGCTCCGCCTCGGGTCCACGGCGCGCCTGACGCGTGCGAAAACGCTCATGGACGTGACACCCCGTCCGCGTTCGGCCGCTTTTGCATAGGGTCTGTGCTTCCTATCTTAACGCGGCGCGCGTCCGATCCCTCCTCCGTTTTCAGCCGTCAGTCTCGAGTACCAGAACCGATGACGGATGACTATTCGTAGCGGAGCGCCTCGATGGGATCCAGGCGCGAGGCCTTCTGGGCCGGATAGAACCCGAAGAAGATCCCGATCGCCGCGGAGAAGCCGAACGCGAGGAGGATGGCCGTCGGGGAGAGCACGATCGGCCACTGCTGCTTCCAGGCGAGGAACCGGGAGGTCCCGACGCCGAGCGCGATCCCGATGGCCCCGCCCGCGATCGAAAGGGCGAGCGCCTCGATCAGGAACTGCGTCAGGATGTCGCGGCCCTTGGCGCCGATCGCCATCCGGATGCCGATCTCGCGCGTCCGCTCGGTCACCGAGACGAGCATGATGTTCATGATCCCGATCCCGCCGACGAGGAGCGAGATCGAGGCGATCGCGGCGAGCAGCGCCGACATCTGCCGGGAGGTCTGGTCGGCGGTCTGCGCGATCTCCTGCTGGGAGCGGATCATGAAGTCCGAGTCCTGGCCCGGCTGGAGCCGGTGCCGCTGGCGCAGGAGCGCCTCGATCTCGGTCTGCGCCTCGTCCACGGCGTCTCGCGACACCGCCGACGCCATGAACATGTCGATCTTGACCGTGCGCTTCAGGAGCTTCATGACGGTCGTGTAAGGGGCGATGATCGTGTCGTCCTGGTCCTGCCCCATCGTGCTCCCCCCCTTGGTCTCCAGGACGCCGACCACCTTGAAGGGGATGTTCTTGATCCGGATCATCTGGTCCACCGCGTTCCCGTCCGGGAAGAGGGCGTTGGCGACCGTGCTGCCCAGGATGGCGACCTTCGCTCCGGAGCGCACCTCCGAGTCGCCGAAGAAGGCCCCCTTCTCGACGTTCCAGGAGCGCACGAAGGGCCACTCGACGCCCACTCCCTGCACCGACGTGCCCCAGTTCCCGGTGCCGCCGACGATCTGCCCCGCGGACCGGACCGAGGGGGACACGTAGGCGACCGCGGGACATTCGGCCTTGACGGCGGCGACGTCGTCCTCGGTGATCGTGGACTGGCCCGTGAAGATCCTGGCTCCGGACTGCGTCGCTACACCGGGAAAAATCATGAGGAAGTTGGATCCGAGCGAGTTGATCTGCGCCTGGACCGCCGCCTGGGCGCCGCCGCCCACCGCGATCATCGCGATGACGCAGGCGACGCCGATGATGATGCCGAGCGCGGTGAGCGTCGAACGCATTTTGTTGCGCGCGATCGCCTTCATGCCGACCTTCAGGATCGTCAGGAACTTAAGCATGCCCCGCCTCGCTCGCGGCGAACGAAGCCCGCCGCTGATGTGTCACCGGCCGGTCTTCGACGACCTTGCCGTCGCGGAACACCACGACTCTCCTGGCGAATTCCGCGATGTCCTGCTCGTGCGTGATCAGGACAACGGTCTTCCCCTCTTCGTTCAACTTCTGGAAGACCGCCATGACCTCCTCGGACGTCTTCGTGTCGAGGTTCCCGGTCGGCTCGTCCGCCAGCATCAGTTTCGGCTCGTTGATCAGGGCTCGCGCGATCGCGACGCGCTGCTGCTGTCCGCCGGAGAGCTGGCTCGGCAGGTGTCCCTCCCGGCCGGCGAGACCCACCGCCTCGAGACACCGGAGCGCCTTCTCGACCCGCTCCTTCGAACTGTGGCCGTTGGACGAATAGATCAGAGGAAGCTCCACGTTCTCGAGGGCCGACGTGCGGGCGAGCAGGTTGAACGACTGGAAGACGAACCCGATCTTCCCGTTGCGGATCTCCGCCCGTTCGTCCCGGTCGAGGCTCGACACGTCCACGCCGTCCAGGAAGTAGCGCCCGGAGGTGGGACGATCGAGGCACCCCACGATGTTCATGAAGGTGCTCTTGCCTGACCCCGACGGCCCCATCACCGCGACGAACTCGCCGGGAGTGATCGAGAGAGAGATGCCGTCCAGGGCCCGGACCTCGACCTCGCCCATCTGATAGACGCGAGTCAGGTCCTCGATCCGGATGACGGGGACCGGCGTTCCTGCCGCCATTAGAAGCCCCTTCGCGGTCCTCCGGGCGCTGCGCCCGGCGGGGCGGAGCCGGAGGCGCTCGCCTTGGCCGTGGCGAGTCCCACGATCACCGAGTCCCCGGGCTTGATCTCTCCCGAGACGATCTGCGTGAAGCGCCCGTCCGTGATTCCCGTGCGGATCTCCAACGGCTTGGGCCCCGCTTTGGGTCCCTGGGGTGCCGCGTAGATCGTCGTCGGACGGGCGCCGCGGCCGCCTCCCGGCCGGCCTCCGCCCGGTGCTCCCCCGGCGCCCGTCTGGCCGAATTGGCGGGCCATGGCTCCGGTGCCGTTCCCACCGGACTTCGCCGCGCGCTCCTCGACAGAGCTCCCCGCGGCGGCGGCGGCCGTCGTCCCCTCCGGCTTCCAGCGCAACGCGGCGTTGGGGACCCGCAGGACGTCGTGAACGACCGCCACGTCGATCGTGACGTTGGCCGTCATCGTGGGGCGCAGCAGGAGGTCGGGGTTGGAGACCTCGACGATCACCGGATACGTCACGACGTTCTGATTGACCGTCGCGATCAGACGGATCTGGGCCACCTTCCCGCGGAATTGCTTATCGGGATAGGCGTCCACGGTGAACCGGACCGGTTCTCCCATCTGCACCCGGCCGATGTCCGACTCGGACACGTCGGCCGCGACCTGCATCTTCGTCAGGTCCTGGGCGATCTGGAAGAGCATCGGCGCCTGGAACGACGCCGCGACCGTCTGGCCTACGTCGTACTGGCGGTCCACCACGACCCCGTCGATGGGGGCGGCGATCTTCGTGTAGGAAAGGTCCGTCCGTACCTGCTTCAAGGCCGCGTTCGCCTGCGCGACGGAGGCATGGGCCGAATCGAAATTCGCCTGCGCGGCGTCGAAGTCGGCCTGGGGCGCGAGGCCCTCCGCCTTCAGGGCGGTCTGGCGCCGCAGCGCGATCGCGCCGTTGCGCTCATCGACCTGGGCCTTCTGGAGCGCCGCCTCGGCAGCGTTGACCTTTTCCTGGAACGGAGTCGGATCGAGCTCCGCGAGAAGGTCTCCCTTCTTCACCTGGCTGTTGAAGTCCACGTAGAGCTTGGAAATGATCCCGGACACCTGGCTGCCGACCTTGACCGTCGTGACGGCGGAGACGGCGCCCGTCGCGGTCACCGTCTGCGTGATGTCGCCCTTGTCCACGACCGCCGTGCGGTACTTGGCCTCGGGCTTGCCGCGGCTTCCGATCAGGAAAAAGAGCCCGACGGCCGCTGCCGCTACGATCAGGAGCCAGACCGCCGTCTTCTTCGTCATAGTTTAATGAAAACCCCCTGACGGCGACCGATGTTCCCGGCCGTGCTCCGCGACCGAATAACGAAGACCGCCTCCTCAAGGTTACACGGTTGCGCGGGAGAGCGTTATGCCTTCGAAGATCGATTCGAGCAGCCCGAGGCCGGTGCGGATCAGGAAGTTGCGCGACCGGCCGTAGCTCTTGGCCCCGATCAGGAAAAAGCCCGGCTCACCCGAGGCAAGGTCCTCGCTCCGGACTCGGGGAACCGAAAGGCAATCGGTGACGCCGGCCAGGGCCTTCGAGAGTCTCGCGGCGCCTTCCGTCGCGGGCGAGACCTCCAGAGCCAGCTCCGAGAGGAAGCTCAAGTCGGGCCGGTAGCCCGTCATCGCCACGATCTCGCCGAAGACGCCGCTCCGGCCTCCGGCGAACTCGACCGCGAAACCGTCCGAGTCCTCCGCGACGGCTTCGACAACGGCGCGGCGCTCGACTGCAAGGAAAGCGGCGGGATCTTGCGCGAGGTCGTTTGCCAGGGAGGCCACTCGCTGGCGTTCCGGCAGCGGGTCCTCCGCCACCTCCGCGCACGGGCGGCGATTGGCCGAGCGGACGGCCCACGTTACTTGCGTCGCCGGAAATTCCCGGCACAGGTCGGCCAGGCGAAGGAGGGCCGTGGCCGCCGAATGGCCGTGGCCCACCAGGAGAATTTTCCGGTCCGACATCCGCGGCAAGCGCCGGTCGAGAGAACCCAGATCGCGCACGATGCGCGACGCGAGGCGGCGCTCGCCACGCGCCGGGAGGCCGCCCTCTCCCATCCAGCAAGGCTGGCCCGTGACGCCCGAAGCGTCCAGGACGAAATCCGCCTCGAAGGACCGCTCGCCTGCCGCCGTCTCGGCCAGCACGCGGAAGGGCCGCTCCGCTCGGAGCGGGTGGCCCGCAAAGTCCATGCGCGTCATCCCCGCGCGCGCGACCCCGAGGACCCGGTGTCCGGCGAGCACGCGCCCGTCGAGCGGTCTCGAGCCGGCCAGAGGCGCGAGCAGGAGCCTGACCATTTCGGGGCCCGTCAGCAGCGCATCGTCGGGAGGCAGCGGCCGCCCCCGCCCGTCGAGAGCCCGGCGGGCGGACGGCGGCACGTTCATTCCGAACGGAGAGAAGAAACGCGTGGGCCCCCACTGGAGCAGAGCGCTTCCCACCTGATCCTTCTCGAGAACCGTGACGTCGAGGCCCCTTTCCACGCCCTCGAGGGCCGCGAAGAGACCCATCGGTCCGGCACCGATGACGAGGAGCCGCCCGCTCACGATGCCGTCAGCCCTTGCGCGTCATCGTATTGCAGGCCTGGACCCAATGGGCGACCGTTCCGCCGCCCCGGATGACCGCCGCGACGCTGACGGCTTCCGCCATCTCCTCCGGTGTCACTCCGGCGTCCGTGCACGCCGTGGCGTAGGAGTCGATGCAGTAAGGCTCCTGGATCGCGAAGGCGACCGCGAGCGCGATCAGCTTCTTCGTCCTCTCGTCGAGAGCCCCCTTCTCCATCGTCGCCGAGTACCACTTCAGAAAAAGGTCGAACAGCTTCGGATTGGTCTTCGCCATCTCGCCGAAGCGCGCCAGGTCCTCCGAAAGGTAATAGCTGGGCATGTGCAGGCATCCTCCTCAATCTCAATCCAATCGCAAATCACAAATTCGTCAGTGCTTCCCTCTTTGCCTCTCCTTGGCCGGGAGGACCTCCAGGCAAGTCGTCCACCAGCCGGTCCGGATCGTCTCGATGAACTCCGGCGGGAGCTTCTCCGCCTCCATTTCGCGAGCGAGCGACTCATGGTCGTAAACGACGGGCACGAACTCCACGGCGACATTGCCGCCGAACGTCAGCCGCGCGTACCAGACGTTCGTGTTTCCGTCGTTGGCCGGCCGGCCGAGCACGCCCGCGTTGACCACGAGCCTTCCGGACGGGAGCTCTCGCTTCCAGTGCAGGCCCGTGTGCGTGCAGACGAGCACGTCCGCCCCGGCGTCCGCCAGCAGCTTCTCCAGGAAGACGACCGGGGACGTGCTCTCCCACAGGAATTCGTTGATCTTCCGCGGCGAGCCGTGAACGAGCAGGACCCTGCGGCCTCCCACCTCGAAACGCCGCGTCCGGGGCAGCGTCCCCATCCACCGCTTCCACTCCTCGGAGGTGCGCTGGAAGGTGTAGTCGTAGGAGAGCTGCGCGAAGTAGTTGTCCCTGGGGTCCGTGTATCCGCAGTGGCAGTCCGTCGCGCCCGTCGAGAGGGACTCCTCGTAGTTGCCCTGGATCGGCTGCGCCCCCGCCTCGAGGAGCACCGGAAAGACCCGGTCGGGGTGCGGGCCGAAGGCGCCGAAGTCTCCGAGCGCATAGAGGCCGTCGGCGCCCCAGTTGCGGACATCGGCCACGGCCGCGCGCAGAGAATGGGCGTTGCTGTAGATGCCGCCAAAAAAAGCGAGCCGGACGGTGTCCGTCACGGCTCGCCTCCCCGCCTCCCGCCTACCGCCTCCCGCCACGTTCATGTCCGGCACGTCACGCCGTATTCGTGGCACGTGAAGCAGGAGGAGGAGGCGAGCTCGAACGGGCGCAGCGTCTCCGCGAGCGAATCACCCATCCGGGCGCGCGGCTCGTCGATCAGGATCGGGCAGACATAGACCCCCCTGGACGTGACCATGCGGCAGGAGGAACACTGAAGTCTTTCCGCCTCCTCCTCGGTCAGGCGCCGGCCGCGGAGGGATTCCCACGACTCGTAGGCTCGAAGGCGGCGTTCTTCCGCGCCGATCCGAAAGAGCGACAGGATCTTGAGCCTTGGCTTCTCCAGGCCGATCTGCCTCATCCATTCCAGGAATCGCGCCCGTCCCTGAGCGCTCGCCGCTTCGCCGCAGGCCTCCGTCACGGTGACCACGGGGTTCAACCCGGCGTCCGCGAGGTTTCGGATCCCGTCCAGGATCCTGCGATAGGTTCCGGCGCCCCGGATCGGGTCGTTGACCTGCTCCGTATAGCCGTCGATCGAGATCCGGATGTCGAGCGAATAGTCGCTCCCGTCGGAGAGGCGTTTCAGTTCGCGGCACTTCTCCGGAGTCAGCAGAAGGCCGTTGGTCAGGACCGACACGGGCCCCTGGCCGAGGGTCTCTTCGATGATCGGCATCATTTCCGGGTTCAGGAACGGCTCGCCGCCGGTGAAGTAATACTCGCGGACCCCGAGCCGGGCGGCCTCGCGCAGACGGCCGCGCACATCTTCGAGGGTCAGCATCCCGTGGCTGTGGTTGGTCGGCGAACAGGAGATGAAACAGTGCGTGCATTTCAGGTTGCAGATCGTTCCCGCGACCTGGAACCAGAGCGTGTCGAGTGAGAGGGACGGGACGAACGGATAGCCTCCGTCCTGTTTCCCGGAAGCGGCCGGGCCCGGAGCGACGCTCGTGCCCAACGAAAAACCTCCTCGCCGGCAAACCCGGCGGATGGATGACAAGAGAAGCGGGCGGGATCAGGCCGGGGCGGCGGCGGGAGGCGCGCGCAATCCGGACGGACTGGCCAGATCGCGAGGTCGGGCGGGCAACACCGGGAAGCGATCAATCCTGGAATGGAAACCCAGGAGCGACTTCACGAGCGGCCGTAGCGGTGCGGTGGCGGGCAGGCGGCGCAGGAGAGCCCGCAGGGAGCGCGGGTTATCCACGTCGGCCGCTGGAGCAACGAGCTCGACACGGCGGCCTCTCTCCCGGAGCGCGCGGAGCAGGTCGCGCAGGACGGTCCGACGCCGTCCCCGGAATCCGCGCAGGAGATCCAGGTCAACGGCCGGCAGCGCTAGGAGCGATACGCCTCCATCGAGGGCGGGCGACACGGCCGCCTGGGCTCCGGTCTCGAGAGCCTCGAAGGCGCTCTTCAGGACGGATTCCGAGGGCGGCACGTCGCCGCCGACGAGGACCGCGTGGCCCCCGAAGGCAGCCGCGCGCCGCGCCGAATCCTCCAGCCTCTCTCCGAGATTCGCTCCGCGCTGGCTGATCCAGTCGCAGATCCCCGGCGCCGGCAAGGGCACGGCGCCAGCCCTTCAAGTCTTCCGGGGGCGTCGCCACGATGAGCCGGGCACTCACTCGCGCGGCCGCTTCCAGCCACCCCGCCGCGAACTCCCGAAAGAGCCCGGCCGCCGCGGGCGAATCCAGGCCCTTCTCGCGCGCCTGGGCAACAGGCTCCCGGGCAAAGAGGACGAGATGACGATTCACCCGCCGCATCTTACGTCAGCGATGCGGCGATGGACCTTCGCCGAGGAAGGGCGTCAGAGGTTCCGGTCGATGAACTTGATGAACTCGCTCCTGGGCATCGCTCCCAGGACCCGGTCCGCCACCTGGCCGTTCTTGAACAGGATGAATGTCGGGATGGAAGTGACCTGGTACTGCATCGCCACGGCCGAGGACTCGTCCACGTTGATCTTGGCGACCTTCAGCTTGCCGACGTACTGGGTGGCCAGGTCGTCCACGATCGGCGCCACCGACCGGCAGGGGCCGCACCAGGGCGCCCAGAAATCCACCAGGACAGGCGTGTCGCTCTTCAGGATGTCTCCGTCGAAGCTCGAGTCCGAGACCGCATGCACGTTGGGGTTGTCCGCCATGTCTCTTTGTGCCTCCGAATTCAGAAATATGCTGTGTTGATGCCTTGAGATTCACGTCATTTTAACCTGATTCGGATTGAAGGATTGAGAGATTGAAAGATTTGAGGATTAGGCTCCGGATCACAATCGAACAATCGTCAATCACTCAATCGTCAATTCCTAGTGTGCATGGACCCGCCCCCGGACGTGAGCGAGCCCTTCACGCAGGAACCAGGGGACCATGAGGAGCGACAGGGCCGGATCGAGCCAGCCGGGCGCCCCGAGAAGTCCCCCGGCCATCGCGGCGAGGGTCGTCCAGGAGTCGAAGGAGCAGGCGATCGATTCCTTCGCCTCGGCGGCGAGGCCCTTGCTGCCCAGCTGCCGGCCGGTCTTGTACTTGAAGTACCCGATGAAGGGCATGCCGAAAGAGGCGAAGATCGTGAGAAGCAGTCCGAGGATGCTCTTCTCCTGATGAGCATGGCCGCCGGCGACCTCGGCGACGCCGCGAGCCAGCGTGTACGTCGCGAGAAACAGGAAGGAGAGGCCGATCCACCGCGCCAGGATCTGGTCGCGGCGGGCGTGGTCCTCCTCCTCGTCGGCCAGATGCCGAAGGTGCCGGGCCGCCAGGACCGCCGCTCCCCCTTCGATCACGCTCTCCAGCCCGAAGGCCAGGAGAGCCAGGCTGCCGGTGCGGATCGCTTCGAAGAGGGCGATCCCGCCCTCCCCCACGACGTGCAGGAACGTCAGCCCCAGGAGCCACGACATCCTCCGCCGCAGCCGCGCCTGCATCTGCCTGCCGGGGAGCTCCGCGGCGGAAGGCGCGGTCGTCGCGTCGGACATCGGGCCATTCTACGCATGGCGAGCGGGATCCGCGGGCGCGGCCCGATCGGAATACAATGCCGGGCGAGCCCGTTGGGCTCGAAGATGTTTCGCGCATTGAGGAAGGCCCGTTTCGCACAGATCGTCCTGCTGGCCGCGGGGCTTCTCGCGGTCTCGGGCTCCTTCGGCCTGCATCCGGAACCCGAAGGTCGAGCCGCACGCGTCGCGACCGGCGACGGTTGGAGTGCTCTCGATCGATCCGGGACGGCCGCGCCGCACGATTGCCTCCTCTGCCTCGCGCACAAATCGCTTTCGCTCCCCCGGCTCTCCGCTGCCGTGCTCCAGCCGGGCTCGGCCGTCCACGCGACGCCGGTCGCGGCCCCGTCTCTTCTCGGAAGGCTCGAAGGCCATCCCCGCGAAGGCCGCGCTCCTCCTGTCCTGGGCTGAGGGCCCGGGCGCTTCCGAACCGAGAAGCGCCGACACTCGCCGGCGTTGCCGGCAGGAGGAGACATGAGGATCTGGAAATCTCTCGCGTTATGCCTGGGAGTCATCGCCCTGGCGGCGCGGGCGTCCCGCGGACAGGAGGCGACGCCGCCTCCGCAGCCGACCCCGGCGCCGACGGCCGAGCCCGCGCCTCCGGCTCCGCAGCCGACTCCGGCGCCCCCTCCCGCGCCAGGCGGGGGGGCTTCGCAGACTTCCAACTACTTCAACCCGTCGATCTCCGTCATCGGGAACTTCCTCGCGATCGCGGGGCACAACCCGGTGGACAACCAGCCCTCTCTCCAGCTGAAGGAGTCGGAGCTTTCACTGCAGGCGATCGTGGACCCGTACGCCCGCGCGGACTTCTTCATATCCTTCTCGAACGACTCCGTGGACGTCGAGGAGGGCTACGCGACGTTCACGCAGCTGCCGGCCGGTCTGCTCCTGAAGGTCGGCAAGTTCAAGGCGCAGTTCGGCAAGATCAACACGCTCCACCCCCACGTCCTCCCGTGGGCCGACGAGCCGCTTCCGATGATCAATCTGCTCGGGAGCGAGGACGGTTGGAGCGATGCCGGCGTTTCGCTGGCAAAGCTCATTCCCCTGGGCGACACCTTCTCGGAGCTGACGGCGCAGGTCTTCCGCGGCAAGACCGAAGGGCTCTTCGACGCCCCGTCCCGCTCGGACTTGAGCTACCTCGCGCCAGTACCGCGCCTACCGCGATTTCGGAGACGACCACAACGTCGAGCTCGGCGCGACCTGGGGCCAGGGCTCCAACGGAACGACCGCCGACGCGAAGACGACGCTCGAGAACATCCACCTCGTCTACCGCTGGAAGCCGCTCCAGGGGCGCCCGTATCGCTCCTTCATCCTGCGGAGCGAGCTCTACCGCAGCCGCCGCGAGCAGCCGGGCGGGACCCAGACTTCCCGCGGCTTCTACGTCGCCGGCGACTACCAGCTCGCCAAGCGGTGGTTCACGGGGGCCCGCTACGAATTCTCGGACCGCGCGGACGACCAGAACGCCCGGGATTCCGGCGGGGCGTTGACGCTGACCTTCTGGCCGAGCGAGTTCTCCCAGGTTCGCGGCGAGCTCCGAAGGCGCCGCTACGCGGGCGGGATCACCGCCAACGAAGGGCTCCTTCAACTTCAATTCGCGATCGGCGCCCACGGCGCCCATCCCTTCTGAGGTCATTGATCGATGAACATGAAAAAGACGACGCATGTTCCTTGCTGCTCCTCGCTGTCTGGCCTCGCCTGCGCCGCTATCGGCCAAGGTCAGGGTCGTCTCCAGCCTCCAGGACTTCGCCTCGATCGCCGACTCGGTCGGCGGCGACCGGGTCGAGACCTTCGCTCTGGCCAGGGGCTACCAGGACCCGCACTTCGTGGACGCGAAGCCGTCCTTCATCCTCAAGCTGTCCAACGCCGACCTGTTGATCGTCGCGGGGCTGGAGCTCGAGATCGGGTACCTTCCGCCGCTCATCGACCAGAGCCGCAACGGCAAGATCCACCCGGGCAGTCCCGGCTACCTCGACGCCTCGATCGGCTGCGACATTCTGCAGCGGCCCACGACCCAGGTCACGCGCGCCATGGGGGACGTGCACCCGTACGGCAACCCGCACTACTGGACCGATCCCGACAACGGCCGCGTGATCGCGCGCGCGATCGCGGCAAAGCTCTCGGAGCTCGACCCCGTCCGGCCGGCCGGCCTACGAGAAGAACCTCGCGGCGTTCGAGGCGAAGCTCGCGGAGAAGGAGAAGGAGTGGGCAGCGATGATGGGTCCCTACGCGGGCACGAAGATCGTCACCTTCCACGACTCCTGGCCCAACTTCGCCAAGCACTTCAAGCTCGTGATCGCGGGCACGTCGAGCCCAAGCCCGGCATTCCGCCGACTCCCTCCCACACGCTCGAGATCATCAACCTGATCAGGGAGGAGAAGATCCCCGTCGATCCTGGTCGAGCCGTACTTCGACATGAAGACCCCCAACTTCATCGCCGCCCAGACCGGCGCGGCGCGTCGTGACCTTCTATCCCGTCGGTCGGCGGCGTCCCGGCGATCAAGGACTACTTCTCCCTCTTCGACTACGATCTCAACGCGTTCGTCAGCTGCGATGAAGGGGAAGAAGTGACCATCTTCCAGATCCTGCTGCCGGCGTTCGTGGCGAGCCTGATCCTGACCGGGATCCATGCCTACCTCGGCGTCCACGTCGTCGAGCGGGGCGTCATCTTCGTGGACCTCTCGCTCGCCCAGATCGCCGCGCTCGGGACGACGGTCGGCTCTATCTGGCCGGCTACGACTTCACTCGACGCACCGCATACCTCTTCTCGCTCGGGTTCACCTTCCTGGGAGCCGCGATCTTCGCCATGTCCCGCTCCACTCACGCAAGACGCGCATCCCCCAGGAGGCCATCATCGGCATCGTCTACGCCGTCTCCGCCGCCGTCGCGATCCTCGTCATGTCGAAGGCGACGCAGGAGACGGAGCACCTGAAGGAGATGCTCGTCGGCAACATCCTCTCCGTCTCCTGGAAGGAGCTCTTCAAGACCGCCGTTCTCTACGCCGCTCGTCGGCTTCTTTCACTATCTCTTCCGGCGGAGGTTCCTTCTCATCTCGATGAACGAGGCGGAGGCGGAGCGGCAGGGATTGAACATTCGGTTCTGGGACTTCCTCTTCTACATGTCGTTCGGCTTCGTCGTGACCTCCTCGGTCGCGATCGCCGGAGTCCTGCTCGTCTTCTGTTTCCTCATCGTGTCCGTCCGTGACGGCGATGCTCTTCGCCGAACGGCTCGGGCCGCGCCTGGCGATCGGGTGGACCATGGGGGCGGTCGTCTCGGCCCTCGGCGTCTACCTCTCCTACCTCTGGGACCTGCCGACGGGCGCCACGATCGTCGGGACCTTCGGAGCGGCCCTGGTCCTCTTTGGCGCCGCGAGGATCTTCATCCGACGGACGGCGTAACGCGGGGGAATGCGTCACGCCGCCACGGGCATGTCCGGCGTCTACGATTTGCGGCCGGCGAGATGATCCCGGGCGGCTTCGATGTCGCGGGTGATCTGCTCGGTGAGGGCTTCGACGGACGGGAACTTGCGCTCCTCGCGCAGGCGATCGACGAAGAAGAGGCGCACCCTCTCGCCGTAGACGTTCGCCGAGAAGTCGAAGACGAAGGTCTCGATGGTCGCCTTCTTGTCCTCGTACAGGGTGGGGCGCGTGCCGATGTTGGTCACGCCGCCGAATCGCCGGCCGAAGGAGCGGATCTCGATTCGCGTCACGTAGACGCCGTCGGCGGGATGGAAGTCGTTCTCGGGGGCGAGGTTGATCGTGGGATAGCCGATCTTGTGTCCCACTTTCTCCCCCTTCGACACGATCCCGTCCAGCTCGTACTCGCGTCCGAGCATCGCGTTGGCGTCGGCGACCTCGCCGCGATCGAGGGCGTTCCGGATTCGCGTGGACGAGATCGGCTCGTCCTCGTAAATGACCTCCTCGATGCCCGAGGCGGTGAAACCGCATTCCGGGCCCATGCGCTTCAGGAGGGCGAGATCGCCGCGCTTGCCGCGGCCGAAGGCGAAGTGCTGGCCGAGGCGCATCTCCGAGGCGCCGAGCCGCTCGGCCAGGAAACCTCGCACGAAATCCTCCGGCTCGGTGAGAGAGAAGTCGCGCGTAAACGGAATGATGAGGAGCGTCTGGATCCCGAGAGCCTCGATCGCCTCCTCTTTCTGGCGCAGTGTCTGGATCTGGCGGGGCGCGTGGTCGGGCCTGAGGACCGCGAGAGGATGCGGGTCGAAGGTGATGGCCACCGACGGGCGCGCGACCTCTTTAGCCCGGAGCGCCACTTCTTCCAAAATCTTCTGATGCCCCCGATGCACGCCGTCGAAGTTCCCGATCGTGACGATGCCTCCGCGCGGAAGGTCGGAGGCTCGGAGAGGATCCCGGACGACGCGCAAGGCTCAGGCCGATCGGGTGATCGGATGATCGGGTGATCGGGTGATCTGATTCAGAGGATTCCTCCGACGAGATCGTAGTCGTGCGTCTCCGTGATCTTCACCCTGACGATGTCGCCGGGGGACACGTCGCGGCCACCGGTGTCGTTGATCAGGAGACGGCCGTCGATCTCAGGGGCCTGGGAGCGGAGGCGGCCCTCCAGAAGGTGCTCGGTCTCTTCGCAGGGGCCTTCGACGATCGCTTCGACCTCATGGCCGCGCAGAGCGCGGTTCTTCGCGCGAGCGATCGGCCGTTGAAGCGACAGGAGGAAGGCTTTGCGCCTTTCCTTCTCCTCCGAGGGGATCGGGTCGCCGAGCGGCTCGGACATCGAGGCGGGCTCCGGCGAGTAGGTGAAGGCGCCGAGGTTGTCGAACTCCGCCGAGCGGACGAACTCGCAGAGCTCGCGGAACTCGGCCTCCCCCTCTCCCGGAAAACCCACGATGAACGTGGTTCGGATGGCGATGTCGGGCACGGCGCGCCGCATGCGCTCGATCAGAGAGAGGTAAGAGCCCGGATCGCCTCCTCGCCGCATCTTCGACAGGATCGTCCGGGAGACGTGCTGCAGCGGGATGTCCACGTAGGAAACGAACCGGGGCTCGCGCGCCATGAGCTCCAGGACCGAGTCGTCGAGCGTCTTCGGATAGGCGTAGAGGAAGCGGATCCAGGGAAAGCCGGTCTCGGAAAGGAGCCGCTCGACGAGAAGCGCGAGGCCTTTGCGCTTGAAGCCGAGGTCCTCGCCGAAGCGCGTCGTGTCCTGTGAAATCAAGACCAGCTCCGAGACACCCTGGGCCTCGATCGCCCTGGCCTCGGCGACGAGCGAATCGATCGTGCGGCTCCTCTGCCGGCCGCGCATCTGGGGAATCGTGCAGAAGGTGCACGGGTTGTCGCACCCCTCGCCTACCTTCAGGTACGCGTAACCGCGGCGGCGGGAGAGGACCCGGGGCGCCGCCTCGTCGTAGAGTCGCGTCGCCAGAGGCTTCTCCGTGAACCGCGGCAGCGAGCCAAGACCCGAGACCGCGGCTGGAGCGAGCTCCAGCTCGTCCAACCCGAGGAAGCCGTCCACCTCGGGAATCTCATCCGCCAGCTCCCGCCCGTACTTCTGGACCATGCACCCCGCGACGATGACTCGGTCGATCTCGCCCCGTTTCTTCCTCTCGACCTGTTCCAGGATCGCTTCGACGGACTCTTCCTTCGCCCGGTCGATGAACCCGCAGGTATTGACCATGACGACCCGCGCCGCGGCGTCCGGCACGATCTCGTGCCCCGCCCGCATCAGGTGCCCGAGCATGATCTCGGTGTCCACCAGGTTCTTGGGGCACCCCAGCGACACGACGCCGACTGACGGCAATGGCTTGTCCGTCACGCGGGTTCGATCACTTTCAAGCCGCGAAAATAGTCTCGGTAGAAGCCCCGATCCCGAGTCAGGAGGCGATCCGCCTGGAGGAGGGCATGCGCGCCGACCAGAAGGTCGGCGATCAGCCTGCGCGCCGTGCGATCGATGCGACTCTCGTATCGCCTCTGCATCCGCCCCGCTTCGACCGCCGTCTCTTCCTGAATTGGGTCATAGTCGATGCCCGCGCCGCGCACCCACTCCGCCGGATCGAGCCCCTCCGGGAAACCCCGCGCGAACTCGGCGAGAACGATTTCGCAGACGACGAGGCGTCCCTCCGAGGCGCACGCTTCCAGGGCCTCCACGGCCGGTTTCGCGCGCGAGGGATCTTCGACACTCAGGTCGATGAGCACGTTCGCATCAACGGCTGTGATCACTTTCGGCGCCTCTTGCGTCGGGCCGGCGGCTTACGGCCCGTCAGCTCCTCATAGGACCCGCCGCGGATGTAGTCCATGTAGGCGTCGACGGTATGCGGAATCCCCTTCGGCCAGAGCCACTTGCCCCGGAGCGATCCCATCGCGTCCCATACCGGATGGCGTGTCGCTCGCTTCTTTCGCAGCAGCGCTCCGTCCTCTCGAAGCTCGAACTCCACTTCGGTCCCGGGTTCGAGCGCATAACGCGTCCGCACGCTCTTGGGAACCGTGATCTGCCCCTTAGAGGAAACGGTACCTTTCATGACTCGAGTGTAAAGAAGTAAAGAGGTGAAGTAAAGCGAGCCTACGGGTAGATCCGCTTCAGGGTCCGCGGGTAGGGGATCGCTTCGCGCAGGTGGTGGATCCCGCAGACCCACGTGACGAAACGCTCGAGGCCCATCCCGAAGCCGGAGTGGGGGAACGTCCCGTAACGCCGCACGTCGAGATACCACTCGTAGGACTCCTTCGGCAGCTTGTGCTCCTTCAGGCGCCGCTCCAGGAGAGCGAGGTCGTGGATGCGCTGCGAGCCGCCGATGATCTCGCCGTACCCCTCCGGCGCGAGCATGTCGAGGCCGAGGACGACCTCGGGGTCCTCCGGGTCCGGCTGCATGTAGAAGGACTTGATCGCGGCCGGGAACCGCGTGACGATCAGGGGCTGATCGGACTCCGAGGCAAGCGCCGTCTCCTCGTCGGCGCCCAGATCGTCGCCGAACTTGACCTCGAACCCCTTCTTGCGGAGCTTGTCGATCCCCTGCCGGTACGCGATCCGCGGGAAAGGCTTCCGGACGGCCTCGATCTTCGAGGTGTCTCTCTCCAGGCGCTTCAAGTCTTCCTTGCAGCGGTCGAGGGCGCGGGAGACGAGCGACACGATGAAGTCCTCGGCCAGCTCGCAGAGCCCCTCGAACTCGAGGAAGGCCACCTCCGGCTCGATCATCCAGAATTCGGTCAGGTGTCGCCGCGTCTTCGACTTCTCCGCGCGGAAGGTCGGGCCGAAGCAGTAGACCTTGCCGAAGGCGGCGGCCGCCGGCTCGAGATACAGCTGGCCCGACTGCGAGAGGTACGCCTTCTCGCCGAAGTAGTCGGTCTCGAACAGGGTCGAAGTCCCTTCGACCGAGGAGCCGGTCAGGATCGGAGAGTCGATCAGAACGAAGTCCCGCTGGTAGAAGAAGTCGCGGATCGCCTGCTCGATCTCCGAACGCACGCGCAGAACAGCGTGCTGCTGCGACGAGCGCATCCAGAGATGCCTCAGCCCCATCAGGAAGTCCACGCCATGGTCCTTGGGCGAGATCGGGTAGTTCTCCGAAGAACCCAGGATCTCGACGCTCGACGCCGCCATCTCGTAGCCGCCGGGAGCGCGCTTCTCCTCGCGCACCGTCCCGGTGACGGCGAGCGAGCACTCCTGCGTCGCTTTCTCCGCCGTGTCCCAGACCGAGGGCTCGACGTCGGCCCTCGCGATGACCGTCTGGAGATAGCCCGTTCCGTCGCGCACGATCAGGAACTGGATCCGCCCCGACGAGCGCCGGTTATACAGCCAGCCGCGCACCGTGGCGGTCTGGCCCGTCTTGTCCCCGATGCGTGAGATCGCCGTCGTTTCCATAAAGGGCGTGGATTATAAGGGTGAACGTATTTCGAATTTCGGATTTCCAATTTCGGACTTGGAGCCACGAAGGGTGAGGCGTTGACCGCCCCGGAAAGCGAGAGGGTATCGGTGCCGCGCCGGCCGTTGGCGTTGCGGGCGCTGGCTCCGTGGATCGCGCTCTTTCTCCCGCTCTTCGTCTATAACGTCGCCTTCCGATACCTGGGCAGCGGAGACACCGTGCCGGCCGAGCTTCTGCCCATCTCGCTGCTGGAGGATCACGACTTCGACTTTCGCGAGTTCGTCGCCGGAGACCTGCCCTACTGGTTTCGGCTCGTCCACGGCCGGGTCGTGTCGAACTACCCGGTGTTGCCGGGCGTCCTGAACCTGCCTGTCTACGCGGCCGCCCGTCTTGCGCGCGTGGATCTCTACACCCACCGCTTCTTCTTCTCGATGCTGACTTCGTCCGGGATCGCCGCGCTCTCCGTTCTCTTTCTCTACCTCGCGTTGAAGCGCGTCTGCCGTTCCGAGAAAGAAGCGCTCTTCTTCGCGCTCGTCTATGCCTTCGGCACGACCGTCTGGAGCGTGGCGAGCCGCGGTCTCTTCCAGCACGGCCCGTCCGTTCTCTTTCTTTCGATCGCCCTCTGGGCGCTCTATCGGGGAGGCGGCTCAGTCCCGATCGCCGGGTTGGCGCTGTCGCTCGCCGTCATCAACCGGCCGACCAACATCGTCATCGCGCTGCCACTCGCTTTCTACGTTCTTCGATACGAGAGGCGACGCTTCCCCGCCTTCACGGCGCTCGCGCTGCCGGCCGCCCTCTTCCATGCCTGGTACGCCAACGCGTACTGGGGCTCCCCGTTCTCGCCCGCGCAGGATGTCTCCCGCGCCAATTTCGCTGGCAGCTTCTGGAGGGGGCTGTCCGGCATTCTCGTGAGCCCTTCGAGGGGCCTCTTCATCTTCACGCCGGTCTTTCTCTTCGCTCTCCCGGCAGGCGCAGCCGCGTTCCGGCCCGCTCCTCCCGGCTCCAGACGCCTCGTCCGCTACCTCGTCGTCGGCGCCGTGGCCACGATCGCTGTCTATTCCTTCTGGTCCATGTGGTGGGGCGGACACACGTTCGGTTACCGGCTGATCACGGAGATCGCGCCGCTTCTGACGATCCTGGTCGCCTCGTATTGGCCGAGAGTCTCGCGCAACCGGGTTGCCGCCGTGGCCTTCGGTCTTTGTCTCCTCTTCTCCCTCTACGTCCATCTCCTCGGAGCGATCGTCTTTCCGAGCGGCTTCAACAACGGCCTCGACGAGCATCCCGAGCGTCTCTGGGACGTTCGCAACTCGGAGCTCGAGCTGTCCACACGGAAGCTCGTCCGCATCGCCCTCGCCTCTTCGCGGCTGGCCGCCGCGTTCGAGCCCGCGCAAGGTGTGTCCCCTCCGGCGCCGGCCTGGTGGCGGCCGGACCTCGAGGACGCCTCGATCCCGGGCTGGATCGATGCGCCTGTCGACGGCCAGCGGATCTCCGGCCGACTCGAGGCGTCGGGTTGGGCCAGGTCCGCCCGGGGACCGGTGGAGGTGCGCGTCGCGATCTCTCCCGATGGCCTCGTGCCTCCGGTCGAGCGATTCCCTCGGCCCGACATCCAGCGCTCGAGGCCCGAGTTGGGCGACTGCTCACAGGCGGGCTGGCGCATCCTGGTCGAGAAGCCCTTCGCCGGGGCGGCCGGGCACCTCCTTCTCGTGGAGCTGCGCGATCCCAATGGACGCGTCCGCCGCCTTGGCCCGATCCCCTTCCGATGGATGGGCCGACCTTGAAACGAAGCGGGAGGAATCCCCTCCTCCTGATCCTCGCCGCGGCGTTTCTCCTCGCCGGGTATGGATCCTTCCTCGTGCGTCACACCGCGTTCTCCGTGGGCGGGTCCGACAGCTCCGGTTACATGAACACCGCCAGGCGGCTGATGGCCGGAACGCTCGTGAGCCATCCGCGGACCCTCCAGCGTTACGCGCTCCCAGACGACCTGCTGCAGATCTTCATCCCTCTCGGGTTCGTCGAAGGGCCTCGTCCCGGCACGATGGCCCCCTACTACCCGTCGGGATTTCCGGCGCACATGGCCGCCGCGGCCCTGCTCCTTGGCTGGCAGCGGGGACCGTTCCTCGTCGCTCCATTGGCCGCGCTCCTGGGCGTCCTGCTCTTCTACCTTCTCGCGCGCGAAGTCTCGCTCTCCCGAACGTGGGCGGCGGCGGCCGCCGCCGTGTTCGCCGCGTGGCCGGTCCTGATAGGCCAGGCGATCCAGCCGATGAGCGACTCCACGGCGACCTTCTGGGGCCTCGCCGCGGTCCTCTGCGCCGTGAAGGCCCGTCGCCGGAACGCCTGGGCGCTCGGCGCCGGCGCCGCTCTCGGGATCGCGGTCCTCGTTCGCCCGGCCAATCTGCTTCTCGTGATCCCGCTCGCGTTTGCGCTGCCGGTCACGCTCCGGGCGCTCGCGCTCTTCCTGACCGGAGGAATTCCTTTTGCCGCCGCGCTCGCCGCCTACGACATTCATTGCTACGGCAGCCCGCTTCAGTCCGGCTACGGCAAGACCGGTTTGCTCGGAGCGGTGTCGCTCGGCAACTTTCCACCGCGCTTTCGCCACTACGGAGGCTGGATCCTCCGGTCCCTCACGCCGTTGATCCCGCTGGCGTGGATCGGATTCGGGGCGGATCGAAGGGCGGCCTGGCGCGACCGGGTCCTCCTGCTCTCCTGGTTCGCTTCCTTCTTCCTCTTCTATTGCCTCTACAAGCCGTACGATTCCTTCTGGTTCGTCCGATTTCTCCTGCCCGGCGTTCCCGGACTGATCCTCGGCGCCTTCCTGGCCGCGCGCGATCTGGCCACGCGGCTTCCGAAGCGCCGATGGCTGACCGCTGTCGGCGTCGCGTCGCTGATCGCCGTTTTCTGGACGGAGGCACGCTCGACCCGCGCCGTGGGCCTGCTGAACACCGCGCGTTACGAGTCGGTCTACCCCGAGATCTGCGGCTGGGCGGCCCGGACCCTGCCTGCCCGCTCGGTCGTCCTCTCCATGGCCGCGAGCGGCGCGCTCGAGCACTACACGGACCTGGCCTATGCGCGCTGGGACTGGATCGAGCCCGCGAAATTCCCCGATCTGCGCCGGCGGATCGAAGAGCGCGGCGGACTCTGGTTCGCGCTCCTCTTCCCGTTCGAGGCGGAGGAGATGATCAAACAGCCGCGAGGACGTTGGAAGAAGATCGGCGTGCTTCGGGACGTCGGGCTGTACGAACTCCAGAGGGATTAGACAACATTACCCTCAGCGCCGGGACTCGTGGTTGACGTCCCGGCCGCGGCGATTCGAATCTGGATGTTTCGGCGCAGGGCGGTCTTTCCGCCGTCACAGCGCGAGGATCGTAACCGTCAGCGTGTGGGGTCCGGGCGGCAGCGCCGGGACCGCGAAGCCGAAGCCGGCGCGCGCCGCGTCGGGGAAGTCGGGATGAACCCGCACAACACCCTCGTGCGGCTGCCCGGTAACCGCGGAAATGGACGGGCCGCCGTCGGCGGACACAATGACCTGGGCGAACACCGGAATCATCCAGCGCCCACCCGAAGGCCCAGGCCCCGGACTCGACAGTCTCCCCCTCGGCGGGACTGTCGATGTAGCCGAAGGGGGGATGGAGCGCGACTTCGAGGAGGTCGCGATCGAGGCGGGCCTTTTCCGCGTCACGAGCGTCGGGCACGCCGGCGGCTGGCGCCGAGGCGAGCCGAAAGACGAAATCGCGCGACTCGCCCCGAGGAAAGGACCTGAGCAGATGGATTCGGCCGCTCTGGACCCCCCGGTTCACGGCGTCGGCGTACGCCGCTGCTGATTCGGGGTTCACCGCCTCAGGATGGTAGACGAGCAGGCTCGTCCGCCGCCGGGCGAGCAGCGCCCACGCTTCGTCCGGGATCGGCTTTCGGTCCAACGTCGCCGCCAGTTCGTCAAAGTCCCTGGGCGAGAAGCCCGAGGCCCCGTTGACGAGCGGTTTCCAGTGAGCCGTTGAGCGAAACTCGTACTCCTGGTCGTACCAGTTCCCGAGCGGCCATTCGACGACTCCCCCCGGAAAAGAGACTCTCGAGAGCCACCGATACACCGGCGCCGGCTCCGGGTCCACGCGCGCGACCTCGAGCGGAAAGGCGCGGTACTCGAAGCCGATCGCGGCCACCGCGGCCACGACGACTGCAAGCCGCGCCCCCGCGCCGCGGGACCGCGTCAATTCGGCGAGCCCCAAGGCTGCCAGGACCGCCAGGCCCAGGTCGAAGAGGACGACTCCGCGAACAGGCGCGCGGATCACGTGGAAGACCGGCCCGAACGACTGGACGAGGAACCGGTAGTAAGGGGTGTGAGTGCCGAGGGCGACCACGACCCCGGCCACGGCGATCGCGAGGAAGAGCGACGGCCGCGTCCCGATCCGCGTCCTGCGGAGGAAGTCTCCGAGGTCGGCAAACCGCGAGCGGCGAGGAAACGCCAGGGCCAGCCGGATGAGCGCAATCACCGTGATGGAGACGACGATCCGGCTCGGTTCCCGCACCTTGAGCGGGCCGATCGCATGCATCCCGGCGAAGGAGGCGGCCCATACGGCGAGGCCGGCGAGCAACAGGACATCGAAGACTCGCGCGAGACCCCGGCGGCGAGTCGAGGTCGATCCCGGCCCGCCGGCCTTCGAGGCGCCCCGCCGCCTCGCGAGCGCGACGACTGCCAGAGCGATGGCAGCGACTCCCGGGAAGAGCTCCCCTTCCGCCTTGGCCCATTTGCTCGTCAGCGGGGCGTAGAGCTTGTTCTGGCCGCCGGCCGTCAGAAAGTCCGTCCAGACGCCGGAGAAGACTCCGATCTCCTCCGTGCCTCTCTGCATTCCGTAGACCTTCGAAGCGAGCGCGTACGGCACGAACAGCGGAAGCACGGCCACGCCGGCCAAGGCCATTGCGGCGAGGGTTCCGAAGAGACGAGGCCGGAAGGCCCGCCAGCCCGCCACGAGTCCCTCGTAAAGGAGAACGAGCGCGATGAGGAACCCGGAGAAAAGGGCGTAGTGCACGTTGCAGAGGGCGTTCCAGGCGAAGCAGACGGCGAAGAGGACGAGGTCGCGCCGGCGTCCTCCGTCGAGGTAGCGCAGAAGGAAGAGGAGGGCGAGGGCGAGGAAGGCGCCCCACTGGAACTGGATGTGCGGGATCTGGGCGATGCGCCACGGGCAGAACGCGTACACGACGCCTGCCACCGCGGAGGCGAGCGGGTCACCCGTGACGTCGCGGGCAAGCGCCCACGCGGCCATCGCGGAGAGGAACATGCCGAGCAGGAAGACGACGTTGTACGCCGCGAGCGTCGAGACGCCGGCGGCGTAGAGGGGAAATGCGAAGAGGGCGGCGCCGAAGAGGTTCTCGGAGAAAGCGAGCGCATAGCGCGCCGGGTAGAAGATGTTGGCGTCGTAGAGGCGGAGGGGATCGCGAAACGTCTGGTGATAGTCCCAGTGCAGGATCCAGGCGTTCAGCTTCGCGTCCCAGATGTCTCCCAGCCCGTCGGTGACGTGCGCGGCGATCGGCCAGGTGAAGACGGCAGTCGCAATCAGGAAGAAGAGAGACGCGAGGGCCGAGTCGCGGAGCAGGCCGCGGCGCATCAGCCGGGGTCCGGGGGCCGCAGGCGGTCTTCGAGCTCCGAAGAGGAGAGCAGACAGTCAACCGTGCTCGAGGGAGGGATTCCGCTCGCGATCTCCTTCGAATAGAAGGCGAGACCGTCCTCGTCCGCCTCGCGCCCGAGGATGACCTCGTAGGCCCGGCGCACGAACGCCTCGGGATCCAGCCGGCCGTTCTCTTCGAGAAAGCGGTCCGCCATCTGCCGCAGGGATCGCCGTCCGGAGATGATCTCCTCGACGCCGGAGCGCGGGTCGAGATTCATGCGCGCGAGAAGCGCCTCCAGCGCCTCGCGCCGCCACCCCCTGCGACGCAGCCTGACCGCGCGCGAGTCCGGACGGCCGGGATGGCTCTCTCGGACCGCCGTCACCCAGAGGTAGTGCGTCCCCTCTCCCCAGAGATCCGCGATCGAAAAGCCGCTCCGGGCGAGCTCCCGCCGCAGCTCCTGCGGCTCGTACCAGACGCCCAGCCACGTATCGGTGGCCGAGGTCTTCGGGCGCGGGCGTCCGTCCACCTGGAACCGGAAGACGCCCTTCCCCTTGAGGACCCGAGCCGCTTCGAGCAGATACAGCGTCACGGCTTTCTTGGTCGGAATGTGCTGGAAGACGATGAAGGAATAGACGAAGTCGAGCGACGCGTCCTCGAAATCGCTCAGCCGCCCGCGAGTCACGAAGACTTCGGCGTTCCCGAGGCCGGCCAGTCCCTGCCTGGCGCGGGCGATCATCTCGGCCGAGATGTCCACGCCGAAGGCCTTCTCGATGCGCTCCGAGAGCGGCTTCAGGATTCGCCCCATGCCGCAGCCGATCTCCAGCGCCCGCGCGGACGAGTCGAGGATCACGTCGTGGAGGATCAACTGGTCGAGGTCCCGCCGGCCGGACGCCCAGAAGACCTCGTCTGACTCGGAGTGGCCGCAAGCGATGAAGTGTTGCGCGTTCTCCCTTGCGCGCCGGTCCCAGTCGGAACGCATCCAGAGCCGCGGGGCGAAACCGCGCAGCGACGTCACGATCTTCTTTCCCAGGGCCCGGACCGACATCGCTACCGCCGCCTATGAACGGCGGCGGCGATCGTGAGCGCCTGCTGCAGGCGGCGCATCCGGTGCTGCCTCTTCTGGATCGCCTCCGTGTCCGTGAGGGCCGGCTGGTTGGAGCGGACTTCCGTCAGGAAGCGGTTCACCTCCTGGGAAAACTCCGCGAAGTCGCCCGGCCCGTACTTGCGGAAGGTCCGCTCGCTGACGATGACGAAGCCGTCGGCGACGTCTCGAACCATGTTGTAGGCCGAGCCGCCGATGAAAACGCTCATTCGGTGGTGAAGTCTATTTCAGCATCCCCGCGACGGCGGCTCCGACCGCCTGGATTTGATGAACCGGGAGACCGGGCGAGCGGGAGACCGGGTGAATCGAGGGGCGCCGTCGCGCAGGCTGTTTCATCTCAGTCCCCCAGTCTCCCCGTCCCCCGGTCCCCCAGTCTCTCCAATTAGGCTACGATCCCGGTTTCACACGAAGGAGCCATTCTTGGAACTCGTCGATTACATGGACTTCGAGTCGCTCCTCACCGAGGACCAGCGGCTCGTTCGCGACACGGTGCGGGACTGGGTCGAGAACAAGGTTCTGCCGATCATCGAGGACGCCGCCTGGCAGGGACGGTTCCCGAGGGAGCTCATCCCCGAAATGGCGGCCATGTCCCTCTTCGGATCGACCCTCTCTGATTACGGCCTTCCCGGTCTCGACAACATCGCCTACGGCCTCATCATGCAGGAGCTGGAGAGGGGCGACTCGGGACTGCGGTCCTTCGTCTCCGTTCAATCCTCCCTCGTGATGTATCCGATCTTCGCCTTCGGATCGAAGGAGCAGAAGGACCGCTGGATTCCGAGGCTCGCCGGCGCTTCGGCCATCGGCTGCTTCGGCCTGACCGAGCCCGACTTCGGGTCCAACCCCGGCGGGATGCGCACCACGGCGCGCCGGGACGGCGACTCCTACGTCTTGAACGGCGCCAAGGCCTGGATCACCAACGGCTCGATCGCCGACGTGGCTGTCGTCTGGGCGAAGCTGGACGGAATCATCCGCGGTTTTCTCGTCGAGAAGGGCGAGAGGGGCTTCTCGACCTTCGAGCACAAGGGGAAGATGTCGCTGCGCGCCTCGGTGACTTCTCAGCTCGCCTTCGAGGACTGCCGCGTGCCGGCCGAGAACATTCTACCGGGCGTCGAAGGGTTGAAGGGGCCTCTCTCCTGCCTGACCCAGGCCCGCTACGGCATCGCGTGGGGAGCCCTCGGGAGCGCCATGGCGACCTACCAGGCGGCGCTCGAGTACGCGAAGACCCGCAAGCAGTGGAAGGACCGCCCCATCGCCGCCCACCAGCTCGTACAGGAGCGCCTGGCGTGGATGATCACCGAGATCACGAAGGGGCAGCTGCTGGCGTGGCGGCTCGGCCGGATGAAAGACGAGGCGACTCTGCGTCCGCACCATGTCTCGATGGCCAAGCGCAACAACGTCTGGGTGGCGCGCGAGTGCGCGAAACTCGCGCGCGAGACCCTCGGCGCCAACGGTGTCGTCAACGAGTACCCGGTCTTCCGGCACCTCGCCAACATCGAGAGCGTCTACACCTACGAAGGCACCCACGACATCCACACCCTCATCATCGGAGAAGCCGTGACTGGCGTGCCCGCCTACAACCCGCCCATGGAGTGAGGCCGGGCGTCGTAAAATAGTCCGACAGGTGGGAATCTCCGGCAATCTGAAGACGATGCCGCTCTCGGAGCTGCTGCAGTGGCTGGCCCTCGGCCAGAAGACGGGCACTCTCCTCATCGATGGCCGCGGGGTCCAGAAACGCCTCTTCTTCCAGAACGGACGCATCAACTTCACGTCCTCCTCCGACCAGCGCGAGTACCTCGGCCAGTTCCTCGTTTCGCACGGCTACATCACGGAAGACGAGCTCAAGAAGGCGATGGAGGTCCAGGAGGAGTCCAAGATCCTCCTGGGCCGGATCCTCCTCATGATCAACGCGATCTCCGAGACCGATCTGCTGCGGTTGATGCGGCGAAAGGCGGAGGAATCCATCTACGACGTCTTCCTCTGGCAGGACGGGAACTTCGAGTTCATCGAAGGCGAGCAGCCGGACCTGAAGATGGTCCCGCTGTCGCTCGACCTGACGAGCATCATCCTCGAAGGGCTCCACCGCTACGACGAGTGGAAGCGCATCCGCGAGCGCGTGCCCGACGCCACGGTCGTTCCGACCCTCGTTCGGCCCATCAACCTCGACAAGCTCGCGGAGCGCGAGCGCCTGATGGTTCACCAGATCGACGGCCAGCGCTCGATCGAGGAGATCGCCCTGCAGACCCATAGCGCCGAGTTCGCCGTGTCCCGCTTCATCTTCGAATGCCTTTCCGACGGCAGCATGGCCCTGGCCCAGTCCGTCGTGCGGCGGAGGAGGGTCGCGGCCACCTCGGGCGGCTCGACCGACACGGACGTCGAGCACTTCCTGCAGCGGGGCCAGGCGTCGTTGAAGGAAGACCCGCAGGCCGCCTACAGGATGTTCAAGGTGGCCCGGGAACTCGATCCGGCCGACGGCCGCGCAGCGGAAGCCGTGCGCGACGCGGAGCGCGAGATCCGCAGCGCGCTCGAACGCGACAGCGTGACCGGCGAGAAGATTCCGGAGCTCGCCATCTCGATCCCGGAACTGACGGAGCGCACGTTCTCTCCCCAGGAGGGATTCGTCCTCTCGCGCATCAACGGGCAGTGGGACGTCAAGTCCATCATGAAGATCTCGCCCATCAAGGAGCTCGACGTCCTGATGATCTTCCAGCGCTTCTGGAAAGACGGCGTTATCCGCTGGAAAGAGAAGGTCTAAAGCCGAGGATCCACGGTCCAAGGGTCCTGGAACCCGACGCGCTACCCCGAACCCTGGACCTTGGGCCTTGGACTCTTCGTAACCGCGGCGGAGCTGCGTTCGAAGAACCGGAGCGGCCATGCGGCAGCTTCGCCGGCGTAGTCCACGCCGATGCGGGGCGACACGCCGATCCTGATCTTCTGTTTCGGCGGCAGGAAAATGCGGTAGCGGGCGTGGCCGACGAGATCGAGGCCGCTCGCCGAGCGCGTTACGCCGAGGGCGTCGCAGAGCTTCGCCGGGCCCGAGAGCAGCCGCGCCGGCGCTCCTTCCGGCCCCTCCGCCGCACGAAGCAGAACGGCCTGCGGATCGCCCGCAACGCGCGTGACGACGTTGGCGCAGAAATGCATTCCATAGACGAAGAAGACGTAGAGGAGGCCGCCGTCGCCGTACATCGGCTCGACGCGCGGCGTCCTTCTCCCCTTCCAGGAATGCGCCGCGGCGTCGCCGGGCCCCAGATAAGCCTCCGTCTCGACGATCCGGCCGCCATACCAGGCCCCCCTGTAGCGCCGGGCGAACCACGCCCCGAGCAGCTCTCTCGCGACGAGGACCGTGTCCCGGCGGAAGAAATCTCGCCGGGCGTCCGTCAGGCCGAGAGCCCGCGGATCGAATCGCAGACGTCTGTCGGGAGCGGGTATCATCGTGGCTCGAATTATGAACACCCTCGTAACGGGCGGCGCGGGATTCATCGGATCGCACATGGCGAAGCGGCATCTGGACGACGGCCATCGCGTCGTCGTCGTGGACGATCTCTCCGCCGGGCGCCGGGAGAAAGTCCCGGACGGAGCCCGGTTCGTCCAGGCGGACATCGCGGAGAAGGATCTCGAGCCCCTCCTTCGAGAGGAGAAGATCGAGTTCGTCTCGCACCACGCGGCGCAGATCGACCTGCGTCACAGCGTCTCCGATCCTCTGCACGACGCGCGCGCCAACATCCTCGGATCCTTGAAGCTTTTCGAGGCGTGCCGGCGAGCGGGCGTGCGCCGGATCCTCTTCTCCTCGACCGGCGGAGCGCTTTACGGCGAGCCCGAGGGGGGGCGCCCGGCCCGGGAGGACCACCCGACCAACCCGGTTTCTCCCTACGGATGCGCCAAGCTCTCGATCGAGAAGTACCTTCACTACTACAGCGTCATCCACGGCTTCCAGACCCAGGTCTTCCGCTACGCCAACGTCTACGGCCCTGGACAAAACGGGACCGGTGAGGCGGGCGTCGTCGCGATCTTCGCCGAGGCGATCCTCCACGGCCGGCGACCGAAGATCCGCGGCGACGGCGGGCAGACGCGCGACTACATCTACGTCGGCGATCTCGTCGAAGCCGCGGCCCGCGCGGCGGCCGCAGGAAAGAGCGGAACCTGGAATCTCGGGACGGGAGTCGAGACCTCGGTCAATCGCCTCTTCGAGCTGATCGCGAGGGAGCTCGAGTACCGCGAGCAACCCGAGCACGTCGCCCTCCCTCCCGGCGAGCAGCGTCGCAGCGTCCTCGACGGCTCGGCCGCCCTGCGCGACTTCGAACTGCCCCCCTACACCGCTCTCGAAAAGGGAATCAAGATCACCGCCGAGTTCTTCCGGAGTCAGTCCTCCCCCTCTTCCCCGGGGAGAACGCCGAGTTGAGGGCGCGAGATCTGCCGGCGGGATCGATTTAAGGGAGGGGCGGCGCCTTCGGCGCCCCATCCGTTGTCCGCGGCGCCGGGGCGGCAGGCGTCCCCTCTGTCAAGTACTTCACCACCACGACCGTCCGGTCGTCTTCCGGCGAACGGCCCTGCGTGAACTCGCTCAACCGGTCAATGAGCGCCCGCGTGATCTCCGCCGCAGGCCGGTCGCGCAGCGCGAGAAAGGCCTTCTTGAGCCTCTCGATGCCGAACTCCTTCCCCTTGCCGTCGGTGGCTTCGATCATTCCGTCGGTGTAGAGCAGCAGCGCGTCGCTCTTCTCCAAGGAGAGGAACCCCCGGCTGTATGCCGCGCTGCCGGACGGGCCCAGAACCATGCCCGTCTGCTTGAGCGGCGAGGCGCCCTTCGCGTGGAAGTGGAGAGGCGGCGGATGCCCGGCGTTGACGTAGATGAAGTTGCCCTCCGCCTCGATCTCGCCATAGAAGAGCGAGACGAACTTCGTCGTCATGCGGGACTGGTGGATGATCCGGTTCAGCCTCTCGACCGTGCGCACGATCTTGAAATCTCGCGCGACCCCCATGCGCAGGCCCGTGTAGACGTCCCGCACCTGGAGCGCCGCCGGCAAGCCGTGGCCCGACGCATCCGCGATCGCGACGCCCCAGATCCGTTCCGACACGGTGATGAAATCGAAGAAGTCCCCTCCCACGATCTCCGCCGGCGCCGTGAATCCCGACATCTCGAACGGCCCGGCGCGCGGCGCCCGTTTGGGGAGGATGGACATCTGGATCTGCCGCGCCTCGTTCAACGCCGAAACGAACCGCTCCTGCCGCAGCTTCTGGTCCACCGCATGCCGGAGGATGCCCAGCGAGGCCATGAGGTCCTCCGTCGGCGCCCCCGGATCCACCGAAAACGAAAGGATGTACTGGTCGTCCCCGACCGCGATGGCCGCGAACCGGTCCGCGTCCAGCCGCTTCTCGAGCTCCGGGTCCACTCCAGGCGCCGTGAGGTCCATGACGACGACCCCGTCGTCCACCACCCTCTGGACCGGCGGATAGTCATCCGAGACAAAGAGCCCGATCGGCGCCGAGCTCACGCCCCCAAACGTCCGCGTGACTTCATAGCCCCCGTCCCGCCTCTCGTAGAGCCGCCCCCCCGCACCCCCATGTCCTCCCGGAAGTTCTCGACGATCGCGCTAGCCGTCTGGGCGATCGTCGACCCCACGTCAGGCGACCTCTCGATCGCCTCGATCGTCTTTTCCACCTTCCGGAACAACGACTTGCGAGGATGCGACGCCATAAAGAGCCGGCCATTCTATCGCCTGCCCCTCTCCCCCGGGAGAGCCGGGGTGAGGGCCTCGATCTGCCGACAGGAGACTAAGCTCGATGATTCCGGGAACCGGGTCGCCGAAAGGGTTACCAGAAACAGAGAGGACCGAGGTCTGGCCGAAGAGTCTGGATGCGCTTCCTCCGCTCCTCTTCGATCTCGCGCTGCCGCCGCATCGCGCTCGACGCTATTCTTCCGCCGGTCGTTCAATGCGAGCCTCTTTCTTCAAAAGTCGCTTGAATAGCTTCATCAGCTGCAACTCCTTTCGAAGCTGGTCTCGCAGCTTTCGAATTGTCGGTCGAGTCGGTGCGCCGCTTCGCCATCGCCTCACGAAGCAGACGCAACGGCGGCTAACGCCTCCTCCACAGGCCGACCTCTCGATGAAGCGGAAGGGCGGCAAGTAACTCCGTCTCCGCATCCTCGTTCTTGCCAAGCAGCATCAGCAACTCCGCCACCAATAAGCGTCACATATCCGACCGAGCTTCGCTTGGCCCATCCGCTGAACATTCCGCCCGGGCGGTCCAGATAAAGAGTCGATAGCCTCACTAAGCCATCCCGAGCTTCCGAAGTGCTCACCCACCGCTCGAGTCAAGTCTGCTAACTGCGCTGGATGGAAGAACCTGCTTCAATATCGCCCTGAAGACTTGAAAGCTGCGACTGCCTCAGCATCCCTGTTCCAAGTAGGCGAAGGCCAACCCAGACCTCGAGAAGAGCCATGCCTGAAAGGCGGGCTCGCTATCGATCACAGGGTCTTGCCGCAAGCCGCTTCGAGAATCAACATCGCCTCGTCGAGGCGGTCTAGGTCGATGAGCGCTCAGCCAGGATCAGTTGCGCTTTGATCTTTTCCCTTGGAACGACCAGCTTGTGGAACTAGTGCCGGAACCGATGCGCAATAGTTGCGCAGCCTCCCTTGGCAAGCTCAATCGCGAGACGGTCCACTTCGACTCGATCGAGATCACTAGTGTCTGCAGTCCGGCGAAATGCCGATGCTGCCCGTGCATATCCTGAACCACGCCGAATCCCATCGGCCCAGATTCCGGTATGCCATGGCAGCCGCCAGAGCAACTGCACCCTTCAGATTTTCAATGTCATCCAGTCGACCAATTCGGCGGTCTTGGCTCGCAAGAAGAGTTCCCATCGCTGCAGTTGCTGCTGCAACCATGCTTGGATAAATGTTGGATAGCTTGACCAGCCGCGCACAAGTCTCGCGAATTTCCGGGAGTTCAAGTACCTGTTGCCTTGTGAGTACCTCGATCCGCTCGGTGAGCTGATCGGCGGTCTCGCAGACCTCACGGTGGCGTTGTTCGTCGCCGTGTTTCCATATGGCGGCGCGTGTCTCCAGGACCGCTTCGAGGCCTCCCGGGGCGGAGCGCCAGCCGACCCTGGCCACGCGATGGAGGACCTCGTCACGCTCGTCGAAGGGGTCGTTCTCCACCGAAAGAGCCGCGACGAACTGATAGAAACAGTCGCACTCCTCGAAGGTCGGCCGGCCGAGAGGTTTGTCATTCAGCTCCTCGATCGAGGCCCAAAGAATGTCCGTGAAATCGTCGTCCATTTCAACCTGGTCGGCAACGACAGTGCCTGCCATGACTCGCGGCGAGAAACTCACGGGCGCGCCACGCGTGCCTTCTCGCGGGAGATGCCGGGCGGGATTTCGACGTCCGACGTCGCCGCGAGCCACTCGCGAATCGCGGGGACGACTTCGTGCTCCTGTTCGGTTCTCATTCGGACTGCCTCCTGGACTCCGGGTCGTTGTCGGCGCCGACCACCTCGGACTCTTCCATCGGATTGAGCCAGCGTGCCTCGAGCCGCGCTCGACGGGCGCCCTTTCGGCGGAGGTTTGTCGCGAGATGATCCACGGTGCTCATCAGCCAAGCCCGCGCGTTTCCGCCCGCCCTGAGCTTAACGACGGCCAGAACGAATGCGTCTTGAACCACGTCCCGGGCGTCCTCCTTGGATAGCCCGTGCCTCCACGTCGCCCGCCGGACTAGCGGTAGAAACAACTGCCGGTAGAACCCCTCCAGCTCCGCCGCCAACCGCAGCTGCCGCACGGCAGTTCCCTTGGCCGCCCCGACGGATCCGCCACGCTCCGACGCCCCGCGCTCCACTGTTCGTTCGCCTCTTACCTACATATTGTCACGACCCAGAAGTGCAGCAGAGTCAAAGCAATAGATCTGCACACAGGGCCAGAAGCTCAGCGCGACAACCCCGCAATTCGTGGCTAGCTGACGAGGTGACGACCTGTTTCAGCTACGTCCGGGGGTCGCTTTCCGCGGTAGTTAACTACCGCCAGGAAGATCCCTTTTCGCGGCATCCGGGATAGGGCGATTGACGCCGCATCTCCCGATGAATGAGAAGCCGGAGCACATCTCGGCAGGAGGCCTCTCGACCTCCTCGGAGCCAATCAAACCACCGACGGAAGGCGAAGACTGAGTCAAGTGTAAATTCGTAGAGCCTGGGCGTTGATTGCTAAGGAGGTCAGGTGAGGCCGGGCCGAAAACCGTAATACACGCGTCCTCGAGAATCCCCTCTAGGAAAGCGAAGGAAAGCCACCAATCGACCGCGGACGCTCGCTTTTTACTTCCTGGCCTGGAGGTACTCGCGAAGTTCGCGAAGAGCGTTTGGGTCGGCCTTTCGACGGCGGACGGACTCCTTGAGGAGTGCAACCGCAGCGAAACCCTCGGTTACCATCTTCTGTTCCTCGATTGTGGGGAGCGCGGCAAGAATCTCCCACTCGGCTTCCCGATGTCTCCCCAGGGACAGCAGCGTCTCGGCCGCAACAAGATGGAGGAGCGCTACAGACGTCTCCATTGTGAGGCTCGCATAGTCTCTCTGCGCGGCGCGGTAGGCGTCCAACGCTTTCGCCAGCTGATTCTGAGCCTTGTAAGTGTCGCCTATGCTCCACTTCAATTCCGCCAAGACGACGGACGGGCCTCGTTCTTGAATCAGGGGGAGCGCCTGCTCGTAAATGCTCGCAGCCTGCGCAAAGTCTCCAACCGAGCCAAAACAATTGCCTGCCTGAATGAGGACGTGACTAAGCAGAATGCGATCTTCACGGACGACGCGGGAATCCCGAAGCGAGGTGAGCATGGGGAGAGATTCCTGCAATTTACCCAATTGAATCAGCGTCTTGGCCTCCAAGAAATGACACTTAGCCTCCTCCAGTTGCATCCCAAGCTTCCCAAAACTGGTTACGAGCGAAGGCACGAGTTCGAGTACGTCATCGTACCGACCCACCGCGTAGCGGAGTGCCAATCGTGCGTAGGCTAGATTAGCGAGAAGCGGCCCGGGATTAATTGTGTGACGGAATCCGGCCTCAGCTCGATCTAGCCACCGCTCTACATCGCCGAACCTTCCCGTAAACCTCAGGGCCGTCGCCACGATTAGGGCGGTTTCACCAAGGAAATAGTCGCGTTCGTCGAAAAGACCCAGTGGGCGCCCAAGATTCCGTATCCGAGTATAGAGCGTCGCGGCCTCCTCGGCCGCGCTTGCAGGCGCCGTTTCAAACATCTCCCTGAGAAGCGCACAAACACCCGCTAGAACGTCTGGATTCGAAAGAACCCCATCTACTATCGAGTCCAATCGCTGAGTGTTGCAGGTGGAAAGGTAGGCTCGTGCAGCTTGCCTGGCCTCGTCCGGGGACAACGCCGCCATTTCACACCGGGTCGGGAAGGGAAGAATACGCGCCAATCTAGGCATCGATGGCGGCGGAAGTTCAACAACTCGAGGCTACGGGAAAAATCGCGGGCGACATCATTGGGTTCGCGTTCAAGAAGTTTGTTAATCCTGTCGCTCGACTGACGGACCCCACTCCCGATAATGTATTTCTGATATTCGCGGGCAAATTGGCAGCAGGCAACGAGCAAGAAACGGGCGAGAGTCGCGAGGAGAGGTATTGCCCGGGCGCATGCAGAAGCGAAGAAACCAAAGGTAAAGATCCTTTCCAACTCCGCCGCCTCGCCTTCCTCCAAGCCGTAATGGGTGACAAGCGCGATGTGGATCAGACCCAGCGTTTCATCGAAGATCCCGCACACTTCCATTTCAAAGGGATCTTCCGGACGCCACTGACCGGGTCACCGTCTCCATGGCCAGGGTCCTTTCTGGGAGTTGAGACAGGAGGGTACAGCTGGACAGGAGTACAGTCAAGTACTTTTTCGAGACCTTACGTATCAGAATAAGTAAGTAGATATACTGGCAATCGACTTAGATAATCTTGGCCCGCCGGACTGGGTAGGCTGGTATGGAAGGTTGAGAGTGTCATTCTCGATCCTTTCGCCGAAGGTGCGGGCGAAACGTGCACGCACCAAGAAATCAAAGCCGGCCGGGGTTTTCTCGGTGTTCACCTTTAAAACCACCGGACGACGCGCCCCTGAAAAGCCGGACGCTCCCTGCCCTGTTCAGAGCCTTGGATATCCACCTAGGGCTGTAAATGAATCGAGAATCATTGCACACGAGAAGATGGCGGGTGTCAAGAGTATTTTCTATCACCCTGGCCGAAAGAACAGGTGCGGCTTCGAAACCGGCCTCGAATGATAAGCCCGTTGAGAATCAAGTTGTTAGAGGGGAGCGAACCAGGCTGGCCGTGTCAGAGGTGTTTCTAAGACCCTGTCCGGAGGGACGGGAGAGACACCGCGAGTGGTCGAATTTGGATTGGGACGGCCGAAGACCAGGCAATTCTGCTCTCGGCGTCCGATGCGACGCCGAAGACTTTGTCGCGCCGGTCGCCCCTCATCCCGTCCTCTCCCGCGGCGAGAGGGTTTGGGATGGGTCAGCCGTTCTTGATGAGGGCTCGGAGGAGGCGATCCTGATAGGCGTGGCCGCCGCTGTCCCAGACGCCGGGGCCGTTCAGGAGGATCGCGAAGGCGTAGATCTTGCCGGAGAGGGCGGTCGCGTAGCCGGCGAGGGTGGAGACGCCGCGGATCGAGCCGGTCTTGGCGACGACGCGGTCGGCGACGTCGCGGAGCCGGTGACGCAGGGTGCCTTCGGGGTCGCCGGGAGTGGCGAGCGTGGCCTTCCAGGCGGCGGCGCTGGGATGCGTATTCATGGCACGCAGGAACCGGACGACGTCGGCGGCCGAGACGCGGTTCTGCGGTGAAAGACCCGAGCCGTCCCGGAGATTGAAGCGCGTCGGATCGAGCGCGAGTGACGCGAGGAAATCCTTCTCGAGCGAGACGGCGTTCTCCCACGTTCCCTTGCCCGCCTTCTCGGCGGCGAGAGTCTTGAAGGTCTGCTCCGCGTAGAAGCCCTGGCTGCGCTTGTTGATGACCGCGAGCGTGGCCATGAGATCCGAGTCCGTCTCCGCGATCAGGGACCAGGAGGCGTCCGGCTTGACGTCCCTGTCCACGATCGAGCCGACGATCTCGATCCCTGCCGCCTTCAGCCGGTTCTTCAGCGCGCCGCCGAAGAATCCGGCGGGATCGTCCACCGCGATCGGCGTGGACCACCAGACTCCGCGCATCGGCACCGTCCCCGACACCGTCACGGCGTTGGAGCCGTCGGCCCGTCCAACCGCCACGCGCACGCTTCCCCGCTGCCCCACCGTACGCGCCGAGGAGAAAGCGCGCAGAGATCCGGTCGGGGGCTCGATCGAGATCGCCGCTGGCTTGCCGGGGCGCGATCCCGGCCGGATCCCGATCAGGACGACGCCGTCGTTGTAAGCGAGCGCGGAAACGGGCGCCTGGTACCACTTCGCTTCCTGCCCGGCCGGCCACTCCGGATGCCGGAGCACGGAGTCGAAGAACGAGTCGTTCAAGATCAATTCCCCGGAGACACGCGTGACGCCGGCGGCCTTCAACCCCGATGCCCACTTGTCGAAGACGGCGTTGTAGTCCTCGTTGTAGAAGCGGCCGGAGATGTTCGGATCTCCGCCGCCCACGACGAGAAGCGAACCGGTCAGGACCCCGTCCCGGATCTCGCCCTTACGCCAGAAGGTCGTCTTGAACTTGTACTCGGGTCCCAGGAAATGGAGCGCCGCCGCCGTTGAAAAGAGTTTCGTCACGGAGGCGATCGTCTCGGGAGCGTCGGGATTGCGCGCGAAGACCGGCTCGCCCGTCTCGAGGTTCGCGATCTCGATCGAGAGTCCGTTGGAGCGCGCGGGCGGGCGCCGCGCGGCGCGATCGAGTGCCTCGTCAAGCGAGCTTGCCACCGGCTCCGGTGGCCTGGCACCGCGCGCGGACCGGCCGCGCCTGGACGCGCCCTGGGCGGGCAGAGAGATCAGAAGGGAGAGGAGAAAGGCCAGAACGACCGGAAAGTCGGAGCGGCGTCGCACCGCGAAATTATAATCGACTCTTCCCATGAGATTCGACGAAACCTCCAGGACCTTCGAAGTCAACGTCCGGGAACTGGCCGAGGAGGAAGGGTTTCGGCGGGTCGGCTTCGACCGGGGCGAGGGGTGGCGGCGCCTGGGGCTGGGCACGCAGGTCCATTCCCGGGTGCTGGAGGCGCGCCGGGAGGCCTTCCAGGCGTATCGCTGCGAGGTCCACCTCCAGGCTCGCGTCCCGGTGGAGGAGTGGACGGCGGTCCTGACCGGCCGGCTCGACGGGTGCCTCGAGCGCGAAGCGGGTCATTGGCTGATCGAGGAGTTCAAGTCCACCGACCTCCCGTCGGAGGGCATCCGGCCCGCGGGATACGCCTTCGAGCGGGACCGCCGGCAATTGCTGGCCTACTGCTATCTCTGGAAGCGCCTGGGCCATCCGCGCGTCTCGGCGGCCCTCGTTTACGTGGACATCGGCACCGGCGAGGAGGTCTCGGTCGCGGTCCCCTACGACGAGGACGCGGCCGGCCGGGACATCGAGCGGCGTCTCGCGGCGCTTCTGCGCATCTGGAAGGCGCAGGCCGCGGCACGGGCGCGAAAGGCCCGGGCAGCGGAGAGGCTCCCTTTTCCGCACACCGCGCCCCGCCCGATCCAGGAGAAGCTGATCGCGGCTGTCGGCCGGGCCGTTTCGTCCGGAGAGAACCTCATCGCGGAGGCGCCCACGGGCTCCGGCAAGACGGCCGCGGTCCTCTACCCGGCCCTGCGCGAAGGCCTGGCTTCGGGCAAGCAGGTCGTGTTCCTGACGTCCAAGACCCTGCAGCAGAAGATGGCGGTCTCCGCGCTCCAGGCGATGAACGAGCGAGCGTTTTCGACGCTCCAGGTCCGCACGAAAGAGAAGATGTGCGCCAACGACAGGATTCTCTGCCACGAGGAATTCTGCCGCTTCGCGAAGAACTACCCGGAGAAGATGGCGCGCTCGAACATCCTCGGACGCCTGCGCGAGACCTACCCTCACCACGACCCGGACACCGTTTTCGAGGAGGCGCGGCGCGAGGAGGTCTGCCCCTTCGAGGTGCAGCTCGAGCTCGCCCAGCGCGCCGACGCCATCGTGGCCGACTACAACTACGTCTTCGAGCCGGGTGTCGCGATGCGGCACCTGACCGGCGAGGAGTTGAAGGACGTCATCCTGCTCGTGGACGAGGCGCACAACCTGCCGGACCGGGCGCGGAAGATCTTCTCGCCGGAGCTGCTCGAAGAAGACTGGCGGGCGCTTCAGAACAGTCTCGTCCTGCAGCCGGGCGACCTGTTTGCCGACCTCGCAGTCTCCGTCGACGAGGTGCTCGGACTCCTCGAGGCCGCGGCGGAGGAACTGCCTGAGGGGGACGCGATCGCGGAGACCCAGGCGCCGGCCGACGCTCTCCACGCGTTGCGGGCCGAGTGGGAGCCGAAGCTGCTGCGCTACCTCGCCTGGAAGCGCGAGATGAAGATCGCCCTGCCCGACGATCCGGTCATGGACGCGCACTTCGCACTCCACCGCTTCGCGGCCGTCCTGAACATGTGGGGCCCGGACTTCACGTGTGTCGTCGAGCGCCGAGCCGCGGGGATTCGCCTGGCGCTCGTTTGCCTCGATCCGGCGCGCGCGCTCGCCCCTCTCTTCCGGGAGGCCTCCTCGACGATCCTCCTTTCGGCCACCCTGACACCGCCGGAGGTCATCGAACGCGTGCTCGGCCTCGAGCGCGACCGCACGTCCTCCATTTCGCTTCCTCCCCCGTTCCCCCCCGAGAACCGAAAGGTCATGATCCTTCCGCACGTCCGGACGACCTACGCCGCGCGAGAGAAGAACTACGGTCGGATCGCGAAGGTCGTCGCAGAGATGTCCGACGCCCACTCGGGCAACGATCTCGTCCTCTTCCCCTCCTACAAGTTCCTCGCGGAGGTCGCCGCCGTCATGCCGCCGACGCGAGCGCGCATGATCGTCCAGCGCGCGGACTTCTCGGATTTCGAGCGTCAGCAGGTCCTGAAGGCGCTCGCCTCGCCTCCCCGGGAGGGGATCCTCCTCTTCGCGGTCTCGGGAGGGATGTACGCGGAAGGCGTAGACTACCCCGGCGAGCTCATCTCCGGCGTCTTCGTCGTCTCTCCGGCACTGCCGCAGGTCTCCTTCGAGCGCGAGCTGCTGCGGCGGTACTTCGACGATCGGGAAGAGGCCGGGTTCGACTACGCGTACCTCCAGCCGGGCATGACGCGAGTCGTGCAGGCCGCAGGCCGCCTCATCCGGAGCGAGACGGACCGCGGTGTGATCGCGCTCATCTGCCGGCGGTTCCTCGAGACCCCCTACGCCCGCTACCTGCCCAAGGACTGGTACGACGAGAGCCCGCAGGAGCTGATCACCGACCGACCCGCGGAGGAGATCCGCGAGTTCTTCGAGGGCTACGGCGCCAAGAGTCGATGACGGACCCGTTCAAGAACAAGAAGCTCCCGCGACTGACGGTGGATGCGTTCGTCCGGGACCGACTCGGGAGGCTGCTGCTCGTCAAGCGAGGAAGGCCGCCATTTCTCGGGAGCTGGGCGCTTCCGGGCGGATTCTGCGAGTACGGGGAAACGACGGAGGCGTGCTGCGCGCGCGAGACACGAGAGGAAACGGGGGTCACGGTCAGGGTCGGCGAGCTGCTCGGCGTCTATTCGGACCCGAAGAGGGATCCGAGGGGACACACGGTCACGGTGCTCTACGCGGCGCGGCCGGTGCGCGGCGAGGCGAAGGGATCAGACGACGCAGCGGAGGCCCGCTGGTTCGCGAAGAGAGAGCTCAGCGGCCTGGAGTTCGCCTTCGATCACGGGATGATCATTCGCCGACAACTGGCGCGACGACGGCGGGCGGCTCCTTCTCGGCGCGTTCGGCGCGGCGCCTCTCGAGGATGAAACGCTCCCGGGCTTCGTCGAAGGTCCGCTTGTGCCGCTCGATCAGGGTGGCGGCCTCGGCGATCGTTCCGACCAGCTGAACGAGATCGATGTCGGGCTCGTTGATCAGGCGACGCGGGACGACATCGCGCCGGAGCCAGTCGAGCAGGCCCTTCCAGAGATCGCCGACGAGGACGACCGGCCGTTCCGTCATGAATCCGACCTGCAGGAGCTGCCAGACCATGAAGAGCTCGAGCGCCGTGCCGATTCCCCCCGGGAAGATCACGAAGGCCTGCGACATCCGGACGAAGTGATGGAGGCGCGAGAAGAACGTCCGGTGTGCCGTGACGCTGTCCAGGTACGGGTTGGCCTTCTCGTAGGGAATGGCGATCGTCAGGCCGAAGGATCGCGTCTTGCGGGTCCCGCGTGAGATCGCCGCGCCCTCGTTGGCCGCCTCCATCAGTCCCGGACCTCCGCCGGTCACGATGTCGCAGCCCATTTCGGTCAGCCGCGAGGCGAGCCCGCGGACATCGACATACTCCTGGTCCCCGGACTTCAACCTCGCGCTTCCGAAGACGGCGACGCGGTAGAAGCGAAGCTCGGGCGGGGTCAGCGCCTCGAGCTCCTCGATCGTGTCCCAGAGACGGACGATCGTTCGGTCGATGATCTTGCCGACGTCCGGCTCGCGGCGGACCTTCTTTTCAGGCTTTTCGGCTTTCATCGTGTGTCGGGAACGGTGTCATCCTGAGCGGAGCGAAGGATCTGCTTTCGGGCGTTTCTCACCGGAGCAGATTCTTCGTCGCTACGCTCCTCAGAATGACAGGGCCTGTCAGTCGGCCGTGCGCAGCGTCGCGGCGAAGGCTCTGGCGAGCGTGCCGTCCTCGGTCACGGCCCAGACCGTGTAACGGTAGAAGGTCCCGGGGCTCGAAGTCGGATCCATGAACACGTACTGCAGCGGCTCCGCGCTGTGGTCGGACGCCGGGAGGATCTCTGGACCGGTCCTCGCGATGTGCCCGTCCGGCTGGACCTCCTCGCGGAAGATCGCCCAGCCTGCCAGGCTCTCATGCGAGGCCGTCGTCCACCACACCCTCGCGCCTTCGGCGCTCCCGGAAGCGTGCGCGACGAGGCCGCTGTAGGGGAATTCCGAGAGGCTTTCGAACGTCACCGGCATTGCCGCCAGCGCGGGGGAGCCGGAGGAGCCGGCGACCAGCCAGTCTATTCTCGCCACGCCCGCCAGCGCGATGGCGTGAACGGCGCCGGGCGAGAGAAAGACGACGTCGGGAGGGAGAGCCGTGTCACGGTACCGCAGGACCGCGGCCGCCGGCGCGCCGGCTTCCGGCCAGGAGAGGCGCAGGGCCGACGGCGCCTCCGCGCCGGGCAGGTAGCTCCTGTGGCGCAGGACGAACGCCGATGGACTGGAGCCGTCGAGCGCTCCCGTCTGAAGGTCGAAGAGACCGATCCGCGACGGGCCGGCTTCGGGCTCGAGCGACGAGTAGAGCCGCGCGGCGAACTGCAGGAGAAGTTGAGCCTCCGTCTTGCCAGTGGACTCGGAGTAGGCCGCGAGGAGCAGCGGCAACACTTCCTGCCTCGTCTCCGCCGCCTTCTCCCAGACTGCGCGAAGCGCGAAGACTCCGCCCGCCGCGCGAGCGAATTCCTCGACGTAGAGGCGGCCCAGCGCTCCGGATTGGGAGGCCAGGTCGAGCGTGGGCGCCGCCGACGCGAGGAGAGCCTCTTCGCGGTCCTCTCCCGGCCGGGCCATGTTCGACAGATAGTCCGCCGCCGCGGCGGTCAGGAATGTGCGGTCCGGCGCTCCATAGGCCGAGAGTGTCGCCAGAGCGTAGAGCCGCGCAGCCTCGGACACGATCTCGCCGTCGCTCATCGCCGAGCCGTCGATCTGAATCGCCGGCTCGATGAGGCGCCCCCGCACGAACGATCGAACTGAAAGACGCCGAACACCGCCCGCGTCCTTTCGGGCGATGAAGATCCGCAGAGAATCACCGTCCGCCAACGGGGGCCGCCATCCGTCCCGGTCGTGGAGCTCGGCCTGGAGCGCCTTGATCTCCCGCCCAAGCTCGCCGGCCAGGGCCGGGTCATCCGCCTCGTCGGAAACCAGGATCTTCCCGCCCAGAACAGCCTGGGGGGCGTGAAAGTTACGGTAGGGGCTCTCCGTCCAGGCCCGGTGCCCGTCAGGAACTTCTGTCTTCTCGTCGGCGGCCAGGCACAGCGCGGCCGCCGAAGCGTAGAAGACGCTGCAGATCAACAGCTTAGAAACGATTCCTTCCCTCACTTGCCGGCGCATCAAAAGTCAGGATAGACGCCGGACACTCCTTCGTCAACCGTTTTACGGATCAGGAAATGCCGGCGTTGGCGAAAAAACGGCCAGGTCAGGCCTTTTCGCCAGCGACGACGGTCTCTTCGACGACTGCCTCGGCCGGCTTCTCCCCCGGGGCAGCGGAGTCCACGATGTCCACAACGACGACCGTGATGTTGTCCACGCCCCCCTTTTCGTTGGCCATGTCCACGAGTTTTTGACAGAGGGCCTGGGGGTCTTTGACCGCCGCGGCGGTATCGAGAATCTCCTCGTCGCCAACCATCGTCGTCAGACCGTCGGAGCAGAAGAGATAGCGGTCACCGGGCGAGAAGACGAGCTCCTGCAGGTCGGGAGAAACCGAGGGGCCGCCCCCGAGGGCCCGCGTGACGACGTTCTTCAAGGGGTGTGTCTTGGCTTCCTCTTCCGTCAGGATGCCGGCCGTCACCTGCTCATGGACCCAGGAGTGGTCGTCGGTCAGGCGTGAGAGCTGGCCGTCGCGGAGGAGATAGGCCCTGCTGTCGCCGACGTGGGCCAGCGAGAGGATCTTCTCGTTCAAGAGGCCGGCGACGACGGTCGTCCCCATTCCCTTCAGCCAGGGCTGCGCCGCGACCGCCGCCATCACCCGTTCGTTGGCCTTCTCGATCGCCACCGCGAGACGGTTGCTGTTGAAGTCGAGCTCGTGGTTGTACTTGAAGGGCCAGGTGGCCTCTTCCTTCTGCCGCGTCGCCGCGATGAACTCGCCGATCGTCTCGACGGTGATCTTCGAGGCGACTTCGCCCGCCGCGTGGCCGCCCATCCCGTCGGCCACGATGAAGAGGCCCTCGTTGACGTCCGAGGCGAAGGCATCTTCGTTGTGCTTGCGCTTGCGGCCCACGTCGGTCAGACCGTAGGCCTTGATCACGGCAGCGGCCATCAGTGGGTCCGCTCCTTCTCCGCCCGCTGCGCGCGGATCTCTTCGAGAGCTTTCCGGACATCCGGAGCCGACGGGTCCCAACGCTCAGCATCCTGATACGCCTTCTCGGCCTTGAAGAGCAGGCCAGCCTGGCGAAAGATCGAGCCGGCATCGGCCAGGAGGCGGGGGTTCTGCGGGTCCAGTGCCAGGGCCTCCTCGAGCGCCCGCACCGCGGTCCTCATGTCCCCCGAGCGCGCCGAGGCCAGGCCGAGGTAGTGCCGGGAGCGCGGGTCCCGCGGGTCGCGATGGACGGCGAGGCCGAAGTTGCCGGCGGCCTCGGCATAACGCTTCTCCCGGAAGGCGGCGATGCCCTGCGCGATGTAGTCCTGGGCGATGGCATCGCTCTCTCCGGGCACACCCGGAGCGTGGGCCAGGGAGAGCTCGAAGTCGTAATTCTTCCGGCGTTCCGCGTTCGTCAGCACGTTGACAGCCTGGGCCAGCTCCTGGAACTTCGCTTCCGCCTCTCCGCGGCGCTGCGCCGGGGCCCTGTCCGGGTGGGCCTCTCGCGCCAGCGAGCGAAACCGCTCACGGATTTCCGCTTCCGTCGCTTCTCGGCTCACGCCCAGAAGCGCGTAATAGTCGATGTCTCGGGGCATGATCTCCGAATTCGTCAGGTCTCGAGAGCTGGCCCGGAAGATTAGCATAGGAAAAGAGCCCGGCGGCGGGCAACCCCGGCCACTCTCGGCCCAGCGGACCCTGAGCCCTACCTTCGCCGCTCCATGTACGTTTTTCTCGCCATTGCGCGGACGGCATCCGGGAGGTTGCGGTCTCGAAAGATGTTGCGCAGGTCCCGCATCTGGAGGCGCCGGATCAACGGAAGGCTGACGTACAGGGGCACCTTAGGGTTCTTCACGAGGGCCAGCGCGATCAAGGGGCGGCGCACCCAGTCTCTCTTCATCGCGATCTTTGTGAAGATCTCGGGCTCCAGATGCCGCATCCCGCAGTAGCCTTCGATCTCGGTGATCGTCAGGCCTCGCGCCCTCAGGACGGCGAAGCCGACCATCCTGCTCCCGTCGGCGATCAAGAGACGCCGCTCCTCGCGCCCGCCGGTTAGCGCGAGCTTTACTCTCTCGGGCACGGTCATCCCCATAATCCGGATATAGATCTCTTCGGCGCCGGGCGAAGCCTCCTGCCCCTCGGCGGCCGGCGCCGGCGGCGGCTCCGGTCCCTCCTCCGGTTCCTCGGCGTCTTCGCCGGGGGGTTGCGGAGCCTCGGCGGGAGGCTGGCTCTCGACCGGCTTCTCTCTCACGCGCCGGGCCTCCCGCCGCCTCGTCTCCTTCTCGAAGAACTCCTCCTTGAGCTCGTTCAACACGCGGCGGCTGTCCCCCGTCAGGGCCGGGTTCTCGAACAGCGCGGCGATCAACGCCGGATTGCGCAGAAGTCGGGCCTGATTGACGACGAGCGCCTCCTGCGCGGTCCCGCTCACCGTTCGAGCCAGGTTCGCGAGCGTGGCATCGGACACGTTGTGGTGCCGCATCAGGCGCTCGAGCACGAGGACGTCGTCGGTGCGGCTCGCGATCGAGTCGATTTCCGCCGGCAACGCGTCGGGCAGGAGCAGGAAATCGGCGAGATCGTCGGGCGGGATCTGGGCAAAGGTCTCGCCGGCCGTCGCCGCGATCTCCTCTTCGGAGTCCAGCAGGACCGGAATGAGAGCGCGGAGGCGATCCGTCGCATCCAGCGGGAGGACGCCCCTGGCCGCGTATCTCCGGATCTCGATCGGCGCCTGCCGCGACCGAAGGAGCGTGACGAGGTCTTCGGAATGGGCCGGGCCGGGAATCGCCAAGGAGTGTATCGGGGTCGGACGACCTAGCCGCGCGCGGGCGGCGCGGGGAGCCGAAGATCGCGGATCACCTGCCCGGTTCTTCCGAGAGACTCCAGGGCGTGCCCGTCGATCGTGACCCGAACGCCCCCGGCGTTTCCGAGGCTCAGGCGAAAGCCCCCTCGCGCCTCGAAACGCCTGATCTCGCCTCTCCGGACGAGACCCACAAAGAGCGTCTCGCCCGCGGCGTCGAGCTTCGTCCAGGAGTCGGCATCGAATTCGAGGAGAAGCGAGACGAGCGGATCCGAGTCCGGCGCGGGAACGGCAGGCGGGCTCCTGCTGCTGGACGACGGGCGTCGGCTCGCTCGATACGGCGACGTTCTTCAGCTCGACCCGGCTGGCGCGCGCCGAAGGCTTGTCGGGCCGCGCCGCCGGCCGTCGTTCGGGCCGGGCGATCAGGCCGAGAAGGAGGAGAACCAGCGTCACGCCGCCGACGATCGTTCCCGCGGTGGCACCTCGTCCTCGCCAGAAGCGCGGCCGGATCCGCGCGACGGAAGGAGAGACACCGGATGACGCTTCCGCCAGGTCGGTCAGGTACGCGCAGACTTTTTCTTCCGGATCGATTCCGATGTGAATCGCGTAGGAACGGATGAACCCGCGAGTAAACGCCGGGGCGGGAAGCCGGGAGATGTCGCTCTCCTCGAGCGCCTTCAGCAGCCGGACCGAGATCTTCGTGGAGGCGGAGATTTCCTCGAGCGTGATCTCTCGCACGAGTCTCTCGCGGCGAAGCTCTTCGCCGAACCGGAGAACGGTTCTCGGGATCATTTCGATTCTCCGCAGGTTGGCAACGGAAAGGAAATGCTAACCCCGCTTGCTCCGGCGCGCAAGATGTCTTTCGGCGCAGGCCTTCACCAGACGGAAAACGCCGGGGGTTTCCAGGATGCCGGCCAGGTCGGCCGCGCTCGCCCGGGACAGGAGCGAGAGCGCCACGGCCACGGGGAGAGCCGGGTTTCGAAGCAGCGTGCTTCGAAGGGCGGGCCGGAGACCCCATTGGGGGTGAGAGGCGATTGTCTCCAGTGCGGACGGGGGCGTCTCTCGGCGGGCAGCCACCTGGACGATGTCGGGCTCGGTCGTGAACCTGTTGTTGAGGACGGCCACGAGGACCCGAGGGTCCTTGTCGAACCGCAGGGACAGTATCGTCCCGCGCCCCGCGCACCGGGCCAGATCCACTCTTTCCGACAGCGCCATTTCGGGCAGCCGGCGGGCGATGTCGCGGTCCGCGGCGCGGCGAACCTCGGGGTGAACCCGGGCGTCCGCCGAGATCTGGGCCAGGTCCCGCCAATAGAGAGTGGTCACGAGCGAGAGCGCTGCGTGGCGAGGTGTCCGTGGGTGCCCGGCGAGGGCGCGCCGGACAGTATGGAACTTGCGAGCATTGCGGTTGCCAAGGATCTCTTCGAGGAGGTCGGCCGGCAGGTCGGGCCGCCCCAGGAGCTTGAGAAAGTCGCCCTCGGAAACCATCCTGACGAAACTCTAGAGTCGAGCGTCAAGAGCCAGGAGTCAAGAGCCGGGTGCTCCGGGCTTCCCTCGACTCTCGACTCTTGACCGCACTCCCCGGCGGCAGGCCTCGCGCAAAGAGCGGGCAAGGGTTTCGACCGCAGAATCGCGGGCATCCCCGGCCTCTTCGGCGGCTCGAACGAGGGCGGAGCCCACGATGACGCCGTCCGCCAGCCGTGCCGCGCGCCGCGCCGCGTCGGGGCTCGCGATCCCGAATCCCACGGCGATCGGCAGTGATCGGGCCGCCCGGCGAGCCCGTCGCACGGTCTCGGAGAGGTCCGGGGGCAGGTCCCGGCGCGCCCCGGTCGTGCCGGGCCGGGAAACGACGTAGAGGAAGCCGCTCGACAATCTGGCCGCCGCGTTCATCCTCAGACCGGTGGAGGTCGGAGAAACGAGGAACACCGTGTCGAGGCCTGCGGACCTGACAACGGGTTGGAGCTGTCCCGCCTCCTCGGGCGGCAGATCGGTGACGAGCGCCGCGTCGAAGCCCGCGTCGCGCGCCTGCCGGGACGCGCGCTCGATCCCGAGCCGTAGCAGCGGGTTCAGATACGAGAACAGCACGAGCGCCATCCGGGTGTTGGTTGCGATGCGGCGGGCGATCTCGAACACTCCGGTCAGAGTCGTGCCGGAAGCCAGAGCACGCCCGGCCGACCGCTGAAGGACCGGCCCGTCGGCGATCGGATCGGAGAACGGCACGCCCAGCTCCAGGACGTCCGCCCCCGCCCGTTCGAGCGCCGCCGCCAATGCAACAGTGGCGTCCGCGTCCGGATCCCCGGCAGTCAGGTACACGATGAACGCCGCCCGGCTGTCTTGGCGCGCCCTTTCGAAGGCGCTGGCGAGGCGGCTCATGGAGGAGCGGTCGAGGGGCGGAGTCTCTCGAATTCCGCCAAGTCCTTGTCTCCGCGGCCGGAGAGGTTGACGAGGATCCAGCTCTTCTTCGGCATCCGTTTCGCCAGAGTGAGAGCGTAGGCGACGGCGTGAGCGCTCTCCAGCGCCGGGACGATGCCTTCCGTCGACGAGAGAACCTCGAAGGCGTCCAGAGCGGCCTCGTCGGAAACGCTGGTGTACTCGACCCGCGCCAGGTCCCGAAGCTGCGCGTGCTCGGGCCCGACCGCGGGATAGTCGAGCCCGGCCGAGACGGAGTGCGTCGGGAGAACCTGGCCCGCGTCGTCCTGCAGGAGCATCGTGAGCGTTCCATGCAGGACGCCGACCGATCCGCCGGAGAAGCGGGCCGCGTGATCTCCCGGACCTGGACCGCGGCCTCCCGCCTCCACGCCGAAGAGCCGCGCTCGCGAGGAAAGGTATGCGGAGAAGAGGCCGATCGCGTTGGATCCTCCGCCCACGCAGGCGACAACCGCGTGCGGGTCGCGCCCCGCGAGCCTGGCAAACTGCGCCCGCGCCTCGCGTCCGATGACGGACTGGAACTCCCGGACCATCGACGGGTAGGGATGCGGACCGAGCGCGGAGCCCAGAACGTAGTGTGTCGTGCGGACGTTTTCCGTCCAATCGCGCATGGCCTCGTTGATCGCGTCCTTCAGCGTCCGGGAGCCGGAGTCCACGCCGACGACCTCGGCGCCGAGAAGCCGCATGCGCGAGACGTTCGGCGCCTGCCGCGCCATGTCCACGACGCCCATGTAGACGCGGCAGGGCAGACCCAGCTTTGCCGCGGCCGCCGCCGTAGCGACGCCATGCTGCCCGGCGCCGGTCTCAGCCACGATGCGGGTCTTTCCCATCCGGCGGGCGAGCAGCACCTGGCCGAGCGAATTGTTGAGCTTGTGGGCGCCTGTGTGGAGAAGGTCTTCGCGCTTCAACGCGAGACGCGCGCCTCCGGCATGGGCGGTCAACCGGTCGGCGAACGTCAGGGGCGTCGGCCGGCCGGCGTAGGTCTTCAAGAGATCGGCCAGCTCGGCCCGGAAGCTCCGATCGTGGCGGTAACGTTCGAAGGCGCGCTCGAGCTCTTCCAGGGGCGCCATGAGCGTCTCGGGCGCGAAGCGGCCGCCGTAGGGGCCGAAATAGCCGGGGCGGGAACGGCTTCTAACGGTCTTCACCGCGGACACTCTCCCCCTCACCCCTTCCCTCTCCCGGGGGGAGAGGGGGAAGAGCGGTCGGCTCGCCTGACGGCTTCGAAGAAGAGCTGCATCCTGTCCTCGTCCTTGATGCCGGGAGAGGACTCGACTCCCGAGGCGACGTCGACGGCGGAGGGGTGGACGCGAGCGATCGCCTCTCCGACGTTGCCGGGATCGAGACCGCCGGCGAGGATGATCGGGACGGGCCAGGCGCGGTCGGCGAGAAGAGTCCAGTCGAAGACTGTCCCCGTGCCGCCGGACCGGCCCGGCACGGCCGTGTCGCAAAGGACCGACCGGCAGCGCGCCAGAAGCTCCGGCGGGGACACGTCGGCGCCATTGCGCGACACGCCGACGACGGCGATCACCGGCAGGGGCGACTGATTCAGGTCCTGCGCGGAGATCGGGCGGTGGATTTGAACGAGATCGAGCCGCGCTGCCGCGGCCGCCTTGCGGATCTCCTCGGCGCCCTCGTGGACGAACACTCCGACTCGGAGGACGCCCGGCCGCGCCGCTGCGGCGAGATCGCGCGCCGCGTCGAGCGTCACGCGGCGGGACGACGCGGCGGCGAAATTGAAGCCGACGTAGGAGGCGCCGAGGGCACAGGCAAGATCCACGTCCGCCGGGCGCGTCAGGCCGCAGATCTTGACCTCGGTCATCCCTTCAACTCCCTCAGCGCCTGTTCGGGGTCCCCGTCGCGGAGGAGCGCCTCGCCGACCAGGAATGCTTCGTAACCGGCTGCCTGGAGGCGAGCCACGTCCGATCGGCTCATGATCCCGCTCTCCGCCAGGCGCACCGGCCCCGGTGGAATCATCGCGGCGATCCGCTCCGACGCATTCAGGTCCGTCGCGAAGGTCGCAAGGTCGCGCGCATTGACTCCGAGGACGTCGGGCTGCGCAGCCATTGCCGCCGCGATCTCGCCGGCCTCGTGGACTTCGACGACGGTCGCGAGGCCGCGCTCGCGGGCGCCCCTGCCCAGCTCGACGAGCTCTTCGCATGTCAGGGCGCGAACGATCAGCAGGACCGCGTCGGCCCCGAGGGAAACGGCGAAATCGAGCTGCCGCTCCGAGATTACGAAATCCTTCATGAGGACCGGCAGGCCCGAGATGCGTTTGGCGCGCGGCAGCCATTCGGGCTTGCCGCCGAAGTGATCCTCCTCCGTCACGACCGAGATCGCCGCGGCGTGGCCGCGGCGGTAGGCGAGGGCGAAGCGCTCGATCTTGCCGTCGGCCTCCTGCAGGATTTCTCCGGCCGAGGGAGAGCGGTGCTTGATCTCCGCGATCACCCGGACGCCGGGCTCCCGCAGAGATGCCAGGAAGCGGGCTCCGTCCGTCGCCGCCGCCTGGACCGCCGCAGCGGTGGCGTAATCGCCGCGGTCGAGCCTCGCTCTCTTGTCCGTCAGGATGCGGTCGAGGATCGGCATCATGGCTACGGCGCGCCCGGTGTCCGCGGACGGCTCTTCTCGCGCATCCGGTCGAACGCCGCTCGGGCCGCTCCGCTGTCGATCGCGGAGCGGCCTCTTTCATAACCGTCCTCCACATCCGACGCTCTCCCTTCGACCGTCAGGGCCACGGCGACGTTCAGGAGAACGGCCTCGCGACGCGGGCCGGTCTCTCCCTCGAGCAGCCTCTCGAGCATTCGGGCGTTGCCTTGCGCGTCCTCTCCGGCGAGCTCCCGAATCTCGACACTGCGCTGCGAGAGCGTCGCGGGATCGTAATTCCAGGGGCGCGTCCAGCCGTTCTCGACCTCGACGCCGGAGGCGGGCACGCCCGGGACGAGCTCGTCCAGACCGTTGGCGGAGTGAAAGACCACGGCGCGCTCCGCGCCCAGCGACGCGAGGGCGTCGGCCAGGAGCCGGACGAGCTCGGGCCGTCCCACCCCTATCAACTGCCGCGCCGCTCCCGCAGGATTCGCCAGCGGCCCCAGCGCGTTGAAGATCGTGCGCACGCCGAGCTCTCTCCGGACGGTGCCGAGCTCCTTCATGGCGGGGTGAAAGCACGGCGCGAAGAGGAAGACGAGCCCGACCTCGTCGAGCACCCGTGCGGCCGCTTCAGGGTCGAGGTCGATCGAGACACCGCAGGCCGAGAGGACATCCGCCGATCCGACCCGGGAGGAGATGGAGCGGTTGCCGTGCTTCGCGACGGAGGCTCCCGCTCCCGCGGCCACGATCGCCGCCGCCGTCGAGAGATTGAAGAGGTCCCGACCGATGCCGCCCGGACCGCACGTGTCGAGGAGAGGCGAACGGGTGGTCTCGACGCGTCGCATGCGCATCCGGAGCGCCGCGACTGCGCCGGCGATCTCTTCCGCGGTCTCGCCTCTCGTGGCGATCCCGAGAAGCAGCGCCCCCTTCTGCGCCTCGGTCGCCTTGCCGTCCATCAGGTCGAGGAAGGTCCGCTCGGCCAGGTCGCGCGGCAGGGACTTCCTCGCCGCCACGACCTTCAGGGCCTCGGCCACCGTGGGTGTCATCGGCCGATCCTCCGTCCGAGGAAGTTGGCCAGCAGGTGCTCCCCTTCCGGCGTCAGAACCGACTCGGGGTGAAACTGGACGCCGAAGACCGGGAGCGAACGGTGGGAGAGGGCCATCACGACTCCATCATCGCTCTTCGCGGTCACGGTCAGCTCCGCCGGCAACCCCTCCTCCCGCACGGCGAGGGAGTGGTAACGCGCGGCCTCGAACGGATTGGGCAGCCCCGTGAAGAGACCGGCGCCATGATGCGTCACGCGCGAGGACTTCCCGTGGCGCGGCACCGGGGCGCGCTCCACGATTCCGCCGTGGTAGGCGGCGATGGCCTGGTGGCCGAGGCAGACGCCCAGAAGCGGGATGGCTTTCGACTCGGCGGCGGCGATCATCTCGATCGTCCGGCCGGCGTTCTCCGGGCGGCCCGGGCCGGGCGAGATCAGGATCGCGTCGGGGCGCCGCGCCACGACCTTCATCGGGTCGAACCGGTCGTTTCGCGCGACGACGATATCCGGATCGAACTTCCCCACGGCCTGCACGAGGTTGTATGTGAAGGAATCGTAGTTGTCGACGAGGAAGATCATCTGAGGATTTGTGATTTGTGATTTGTGATTGGCGATTGCGCCCAGTCGCGGGCGGTCTCGATGGCGCGGAAGAGGGCGGCGGCCTTCGACTCGGCCTCGCGATACTCCCGATCCGGAATCGAATCGGCCACGATCCCGGCGCCCGCCTGGATCCGGCAGAGGCCCCGCTCGACGACGGCCGTGCGGATGGCGATGGCCATGTCGAGGTTGCCGGCGGCGTCGAGATACCCGACGGCTCCGCCGTAAACGCCGCGCCGCGCCGATTCGAGCTCGTCGATGATCTCCATCGCCCTGATCTTCGGCGCGCCGGTCAGGGTTCCCGCCGGAAAGCAGGCAGCCAGGGCATCGCAGGAGCTCTTTCCCTTTGCGAGCGTGCCGCGAACTTCGGAAACCAGATGCTGCACGTGCGAGTACTTCTCGACGGACGCGTACCGCGGAACGGAGACCGAGCCGATCTCGCAGACGCGTCCCAGATCGTTGCGGGCGAGATCCACGAGCATGACGTGCTCGGCCCGTTCCTTCGGGTCGGCGAGCATCTGCGCGGCCAGCGCCCGATCCTCGGCGGCCGTCGCGCCCCGGCCGGCCGTGCCGGCGATCGGGCGGGTCTCCACGTCCCGGCCCCGGCAGCGCACGAGCATCTCCGGCGACGCGCCGAAGACCGCCGCTTCGCGCGTCTCGAGGTAGAAGAGGTACGGCGAAGGATTGAGCATGCGCAGCGCGCGGTACACGTCGAACGGGTCCACGTCGAGCGGTCCCGTCCACCGTTGAGAGAGGACGACCTGGTAGATGTCCCCGGCCAGGATGCCCTCCTTGGCCCGGCACACCGCCTCGAGGAATTCCTCCCGACGCAGGAGCGGCGCGAAGTCGGCGCTGATTCCAACTCCGGGCACGCTGCGAGCCGGGGCGGGCGGCGGGGCCGCCGATTTCCCGCTGCGGCCCGGAACCGCGCGTTTCTTTGCCGCCGGCTCGGGGGGCTCTTCCCACAGAAGTCTCTCGAGTCGGTCGAGCCGGAGGATCGCCGCGTCCACCTCCTTCCGCTTCTCCGCGGCCCGCCCGACTCCGATGTTGGTCAGGAGCAGAAGGCGTTGCCGCGGATGATCGAACGCGACGGTAGCGTCGAAGAGGAGAAAGAGACCGTCGGGAATCCCTCCCTCGCGAGGGTGCCTGTCGGGGATGGCCTCGAAGAGGCGCACCGCGTCGTAGGAGATGTAGCCCACGGCTCCGGCGGAGAGCGGCGGCAGGTCCGGGTTCGATTCGAAGCCCGGGCGGACCGCGAGCCGGGAGAGCGCCTTCAGCGCGCCGCCGCGCACCGCCCGGCGCGATCCGCCTCGCTCTTCTTCGACACTCCTCCCGCGGATCGTGAGCCGGGCCACCGGCCCGCACCCCAGAAACGTGTAGCGAGCGATCGCTTCGCCCCCCTCGACGCTCTCCAGAAGAAAACACTCCTTGCCCGAGCGGCGCATTCGCCGGAAGAGCGTGACCGGCGTCAACGCGTCGGAGGGGAAGATGCGGGCGACCGGCACGACGCGTCTCGCCGACGCGATCGAGAGGAATTCCTCGCGTTCCTGCTGGCGGCGGGTCACGGCTTTCGCCTCCGCGCGAGCGCCTCGTTGACGGCCCGGGGCGGCAGACCGCGCGCAGTCATCGCGGCCGAGAGGTGGTAGAGAAGGTCCGCCACCTCGCCGGCCACGGCCTCGTCGTCCGGGTTCTTCATCGCGACGATGACCTCGGCGGCTTCCTCGCCGATCTTCTTCAGGATGTGGTCGAGCCCCCTCTCGAAGAGCTTCGCCGAGTAGGACCCTTCCGGGCGCTCCCGGTGTCGCAGCTTCAGGACGGCGAAGAGCGGGGCCAGGTCGAAATTCTCCGGAGGATCCGCGGCAGAATCGCCGAGCGGCTCGTGAAAGCACGTCTGCTCTCCCGTGTGGCAGGCGGGACCCGAGAGGCGCGCCTCGTAGAGGACGGCGTCGCCGTCGCAGTCGGCCTTGACGGAGAGGACCTCCATCCGGTTTCCGGAGGTTTCACCCTTGATCCAGATCGCCTTTCGGGAGCGGCTCCAGAAGGTCGCCTGCCGCGAATCGAGCGTCTTCTCCAGGGCCTCGCGATTGGCGTAGGCGAGCATGGCGACGGCGCCCGTGACCGTGTCGCGCACGACGACCGGCACGAGCCCGTCGGCGTCGAACTTGACGGCCTCGAGGTTCACGCCGTCATCCTCACGGGCACTCCGGCTCGCGCCAGGGCTTCCTTGGCGCCCCGGATCGTCAGCTCGCCCCGGTGGAACGTCCCGGCGACGAGCAGCGCCGCCGCCCCAGCCCGCGCTCCTTCGACGAGGTGCTCGTAGGCGCCGGCGCCTCCGGATGCGATCACGGGAACATTCACCGATGTCACGACCCCCTCGAGTAGATCCAGATCGTATCCGTGTCCCGTGCCGTCGCGATCGATCGAGGTCAGGAGAATCTCCCCCGCCCCTCGGTCGGCCCCCTCCCGCGCCCAGGCGACGGCATCCCTGTCCCAAGCGCGCCGGCCCGCCTCCGTCCGGACCGACCACCCGTTTTCCGTGCGGATCGCGTCCACGGCAAGCACGACGCACTGGCTGCCGAAGGCGCGCGAGAGCTGGTCTATGAGCTCCGGGCGCTCGACAGCCGCGGAGTTGACGCCCACGCGATCCGCTCCGGCGCGCAGCAGACGCTCGGCGTCGGGCGCGTTCCGCACTCCGCCCCCGACCGTCAGGGGCACGAAGAGAGAACGCGCCGTTCGTTCCACGACTTCTCGTGCGGCACCGCGTCCCTCGGGAGTCGCCGAGATGTCCAGATACACGATCTCGTCCGCGCCTTCGTCGGCATACCTCGCGGCGGCCTCCACCGGGTCGCCCGCGTCGCGCAGGGAGGCGAAGCGGGTCCCCTTGACCACGCGCCCGTCCCGCACGTCCAGGCACGGCACGAGCCGCACCTTCAAACCCGTCGCACCGGTCAAGAGGCCCCCTTTGCGAAGACCGCGAGGGAGAGCGTTCCTTCGTAGAACGCCTTGCCGACGACGGCGCCCCTGACGCTCGGCTCCGCTTCCAGGGCATCCAGGTCCTTGTCGTCCGCGACTCCCCCGGCGGCGATCACGCTCGACCCGAAGGCCTCGGCCGCGCGCCGGAAGAGCGGGATGTCCGGCCCCGACAGCTCGCCGTCCCGCGCGACGTCGGTGACGACCAGATCCACGACGCCGGCCTCCGCGAGCCGCGCGGCCGCCGCCTCGAGCGAGAGCGGCGAGGATTCGAGCCAGCCCCTCGTGCGCACGGCGCCGTCCCTGACGTCGAGCGAGACGGCGAGACGCCTCCCGAAGCGGGAGAGCGACTGTGCCAGCCGTTCGGGCTCCTCGATCGCCGACGTGCCGAGAATCGCGACCGCAACCCCCGCGGAGAACGCCGCTTTGATGTCCTTGTTCTCGCGCAGGCCCCCTCCGAACCGAACCGGCAGGCCGCTCGCGCGGCAGATTCGCGCGACGATCGCGAGGTGGACCGGGGCGCCGGAAAAAGCGCCGTCGAGGTCCACGACGTGGAGGGCCCGCGCTCCGGCCTCGGCAAATTGCCTGGCAATCTTCACGGGATCCTCGGAGTAGCGGGTCTCCGAATGGGCCTTCCCCTGCCGCAGCCGGACCGCCCGGCCATCCTTGAGGTCAATCGCGGGCAGCAGCAGGAAGGGCTCGCTCCTCATCCTCGCACCTCCGAGAGGTGGCCAAGCGCTGCTGCGAGCAGGGCGAGACCCGCCTCTCCGCTCTTTTCCGGATGAAACTGGAACCCGAGGAACTGCCCGTTTCCCACGGCCGCCGGAAAACTCTCGCCGTGGAGACACCGGGCCAGCACGAGGTCGTCGGAGGCGGGACGCACGACGAACGAATGCACGAAATAGAAGTCCGAGCCGTCGCGGTCCGCGAAGAGCGCGGCGCCCTCCCGGGTCGCGATGACCCTGTTCCATCCGATGTGCGGCACGCGAGCCGCTCCCGAAAGCCGCGTGACGCGCCCCGAGAGGAGCCCGAGGCCGCTGCTCTCGCCTCCTTCCTCGCTCGATTCGAAGAGGAGCTGCATGCCCAGGCAGATGCCGAGGATTCGGGCGCCGGCCGCGGCGGCGGCCAGAATGGCGGGCCCCATCCCCGTCGCTTCGAGCCGGGCGGCAGCCTCGGAAAACGCGCCGACGCCGGGCAGAACGATGAGGCGGGCCCTCGCGACCGGCTCCGGGTCCCGCGCCGCCGCGACTTCGTGGCCGAGCGCCTCGAGAGCGCGCCGGGCGCTCCACAGATTGGAGAGGCCGAGGTCCGGCATGGCGATTCTCACGCCAGCGTTCCCTTGGTCGAGGCGATGGCGTCGTCCCCCGAGGACGCGATGGCGTCCTTCAAAGCGAGCGCGAACGCCTTGGTGATCGCCTCCGCCGCGTGGTGCCCGTTGCGGCCGGAGAGAAGGGCCACGTGCAGGTTGAAGCGCCCCCGGTACGACACGGACTTGAAGAACTCCTCGACAAGCGCGAACGCGAACTCCGGCGTCACGAGAAGCATCTCGCGGTCGAAGGGCACGTCCCAGGCGAAATACGGCCGGCCCGAGAGATCCACGACGGCCCTCGCGAGCGCCTCGTCGAGAGGCACGTATGCGTGTCCGAATCGCCGGATGCCGCGCTTGTCTCCGAGAGCCTTCTCCAGCGCCTCGCCGAGCGCGAGACCCACGTCCTCGACCGTGTGATGGAAGTCGACGTGGATATCCCCCTGCGCTTGGACGGCGAGGGCGAGACCGGAGTGCCGCGCGATCGTGTCGAGCATGTGGTCGAGGAACCCGATGGGCGTCCGGATGGAGGTCGCCATCTGTCCCGCCGGAGCGATCTCCAGCCGTATCGAGGTCTCCTTCGTGGCGCGTTCCACGAGTCCGCGGTTCATGAGGTCACCTCTTTCCAGGCTTGCAGGAAGCGGTCATTCTCATCCGGACGGCCCACGGTGACGCGCAGCGCCTGCGCCTTCGTCCCGGCAACTCGCCGAACGAGAATGCCGCGGGAGAGGAGAGCCTCGAAGAGCTCGCCCGCCGGCCGCTCCGGGCGCAGGTAGAGGAAATTCGTTTGCGAGGCCGAGAGTCGCGCGCCCGGCATCCGGGCCAGGACCCGCGCCATCCGCTCTCGCTCCGCGAGGATCCCCGCGACGCGCTCCCGCACACAGGCCTCGTCCTCGAGCGAGGCCAGGGCCGCCGCCCGCGCGAAGAGATTGACGCCGAAAGGGGGCAGGACTTTCTCGATCTCCGAGAGAATCTCGGGAGAGCCCAGCATGTAGCCGACGCGAGCCCCGGCCAGCGCGGCGGCCTTCGACAGTGTCCGCGAGAGCACGAGGTTGGAGAATCGCGGCAGAAGATCGCGGGCGCTCCCTCCCGAGAACTCGATGTAAGCCTCGTCCACCACGACGAGCGCGCCCGTCTCCAGAAGCGAGACGAGCCTCTCCCGCGGGAAGAGCGTGCCCGTGGGATTGTTGGGCGAACAGAGCACGAAGGCGAGATCGGGATCTCCGCGCGCCGCGGAGAGCATCGCGTCCACGGGGGGCGCCAGGTCCTCCTCGCCGAGCGGAAAGTCCGCGACGCGGCAGCCCGCGGCGCGGACCCAGGGCGCGTAGAGGCCAAAAGTCGGCGGGCAGAGACCGAACCGGCGGCCCGGAAAACCCGCGGCGAGAAAGAAGGAAAGGAAGAGAGAGTTCGATCCGTTGCCGACGATCACGGATTCGGGCTCGAGACCCTCCCGCGCCGCGAGGGCGGACTTGAGCTCGAGGGCGTAAGGATCGGGGTAACGCGACCACCGCGCGGACAAAAGCGCGCCGAGGACCTTCTGCCGGGTCTGCGGCGTCACCTCCTCGGGGCTCTCGTTGCGGTCGAGGCGCACCGGCGCGCTCGCCGTCGAGGTCACGTAGGCGGTGACGTCCTTCATCTCGGGGCGCAGCAGCCGCCGGGCGAGCGGGCTCATTCCTTCTCCTTCCGGCGCAGGGCGGCCGCCGCGCCGTGTCCCGGAAGATCCTCGAATCGGGCCCACGTCTCCGCGTGCGGCGCGAGCCTCTCCGCGTCGCGGGTCGAGAGGGAGACGACGGGCATCCGGCGCACGAAGTCCCGGACCGAGAGCGCCGAGGCGAAGCGCGCGGTCCCGTTGGTGGGCAGGACGTGGTTCGATCCGGCCACGTAGTCGCCGAACACCTCGGAGCTGTCGCCTCCCGCGAAGATCGCTCCGGCCCGGCGGAAGAGAGCCGCGTCGGCGAGGCTGCGGCGCGTCTGAACGCCCAGATGCTCGGGCGCGAAGCTCTCCAGATAGGCGACCGCCTCGGGAACGGACGCGGCGATCCCGATAGCGCCGTAGCGCGCGAGCGACCGGCCGGCCCGTTCCCGCGTGGAGAGACCCGGCAGCCGCCGGGCGAGGGCCTCCGTGACGCGGTCGGCCAGCCGCGCCGAAGTCGTGACGAGGAGAGCCGCCGCGTCTACGTCGTGCTCGGCCTGGGCGAGGAGATCCGCCGCGACCCGCTCGGCGTCGGCGCTCGCATCGGCGAAGACGGCGACCTCCGTCGGGCCGGCAAGGCCATCGATCCCGACGAGCCCCGAGACGAGCCGCTTGGCCGCGGTGACGAAGCGGTTCCCCGGGCCCACGATCTTCGCGACGCGCGGCACGGACCGGGTTCCGACCGCCAGCGCGGCGATCGCGTGGGCGCCCCCCATGCGATAGACCTCGGTCACGCGGAGTTTCTCCAGCGCGTAGCGCAGCTCCGCCGAGCCGTCGTAGGCCGCCGGCGGAGTGGCCACGGCGATCCTCGGCACGCCGGCGATCCGGGCGGGAAGGATCGTCATCAGCGCCGTCGAGACGTACGGCGCCTCGCCTCCCGGAATGTAGACGCCGACCGAGTCGAGAGTCACGATCCGCTCCTCGATACGGCTGCCGGCGATCCGCAGGAACGCTCCGGGCGTCTTCTGAAGACGGTGAAAGGCGGTCAGACGGCGCAGGGCCACGTCGAAGGCCAGCCGAAATTCCCGCGAAACGCCCGCCGCTTTTCGCGCGGCCCGCGGAGGACCCGTGACGCCGTCGTACCGCTTCCTCCACCGCGCCAGTGCACGGTCTCCGCCGCGGCGGATCTCGGCAAGAGCGCGCGCCGCCGTCGCGGAAGCCTCGCCGTCGAAGAGGGAGCGCGAGCGCCGGGACAGAAGCTCCAGGTGCGCCTCTGCCTCCCGCGAGGGGATCCGGAACGTTCGGATCTTCACGACGACAGCATCCCTTCCAGGACCTCGAGGAAGGCGAACACGTCGCGACGCCTCCGGGCCAGCGCGGCGCGGCTGACGACGAGGTGCGGCGACACGTCGCAGATCTTCTCCACTTCGGAAAGACCGTTCGCGCGCATCGTTTCGCCCGTGTCCACAAGGTCGGCGACCATGTCCGCGAGATTCATGCGCGGCGCAATCTCGACGGAGCCCGCGAGGGGCACGATGTCGGCCGCCATGCCCTTCTGGTCGAAGTAGTCGCGGGTCAGACGCACGTATTTCGTCGCCACGCGCACGGCGCGCCCTTCCGGGAATGGCTCGCGACTCGACTCCGGAGCGAGCAGCGAGAACCGGCACCGGCCGAACGGGAACTCGAGAGGCCTCGGCAGGTCGCATTCTTTTTCAGCCAGGACATCCGAGCCCGCGATTCCCAGCTCGGCCGCGCCCCGGCGCACGTAGGTCGGAACATCGAAATCCTTGAGCAGGAGGAATCTCAACGCCTTCTCCGGGACGTCCACGACGAGCCCGCGCCCGGCGAACGCGGCGATCTCGAGCGGCGGCCGCGCGAAGAGGCGCGCGAGCGGCGCCGCGATGCGCCCTTTCGGAAACGCCACGGTCAGCGGCTCGGTCACGCGCCTCCCCCCACGGCCCCTTCCAGACCGAGCGCGAATCCGACGGCGGGTCGGTCGCTGCCGAAGGCCGCGTAGAGACTGTCGTAACGCCCGCCTCCCGCGATCGGCTCGCCGCCGAACTGTCCGTACGCGGAAAAGAAGAAGCCTGTGTAGTAGGAGCGCGGCGCCGGCTCCGCGACGTCGATCGCGACGCGGCACCCGGTCCGCTCCGAGAGGGCTCTCGCGACGCGCTCCAGGGTCGCGCCCGTCTCCCCGATCCGCCGCAGGAGCGGATCGCCCGGCGCCAGGTCCCCTTCCAACAGGCGTCTCACCCGCCCGGCGAAGCCGGAGGAGATCGCGCCCGCCGCCCGGGCGGTCTCGGAGAGCCGGCGCTCGCGAATCGAGTCCGCCAGGTCCCGAGAATCGGCTCCGTTCACCTCCGGCCCGAGCATCTCCTCGAGCGCCCCGACCGCCGAGAGAATTACATGCGCCCTTTCCGCGCCGGCCGCCTGGAGGGCCGCGAGGCACCGCTCGGCCACCTCGAGATCAGCGTCGGAGGAGGAGTCGCCGAGCAATTCCGCTCCGACCTGGTAGAACTCGGCGTTGCCTCCGTCCCGCGCTCCGCCCCGAAGCACCTCCCCCCTGTAGAAGACACGCGTCGGCGGCCCCCCCGCGGTCAGCCGCGGCGCCAGGTGCCGCGCGAGCGCGATCGTGAAGTCCGCGCGCAGGGCGAGCGTGTCGCCGTGCCGGTCCACGAAGCGGTACAGCTCCCGCTCTTCGCCCGCGGAGAGATGCGAAAGATAGGGGGCGAGGTAATCGGCGGAAGGGACGATCGCCTCATGGTATCCGGCCTTTCGCAGGCCGGCCACGATGCGGTCTTCCGCGGCGCGCCGCCGCGTGGCTTCGCCGAAGACGTACGCTGCCGCGCCTGTGGGCAGACTTGCTCGGCGCTTCACGAGGGGCTCCGGGAAGCGCCGAGTAGGCGCGTGACCTCTTCGAGTGTCGCGTCCTCGACGCCGAAGAGCCGCGCCTGCCGCACCGCCTGGGCTGCGAACATCCGGATCCCCTCCACGACCTGGCAGCCGGCCGCGCGCGCCGCTCGGATCGTGGAGGTCGGCGAGCCGTCGCGGCGGTAGACGGAATCGAAAACGAGCGGCCGGTTCGCGAGCACCTCCGCGGGCAACGCCGGAGGGTCCTCATCCCGCGAGCCGATCGGCGTCGCGTTGAAGTACAGGTCGGCTTCGCTCTTCGCGACATCCTCCCAGGCCAGGGAATCCACGTCCAATTCCAGCGCGAGCGCGTCCGCCTGCTCGTCGCGGCGGCTCGCGACCATGACCTCGTAGCCGAGCTTCCTCGCCGCGACGACGGCCGCGCGCGCCGCGCCGCCCGCGCCCAGGATGACGGCGCTGCGGCCTTCGCCCGTGTCGTGATCGGCGAGGGGATCGAAGACGCCGTCCACGTCGGTATTCTCCGCTCGCCAACCTCCGCGGGAAAGGACGAGCGTGTTGGCGGCGCCCGTCGCGCGCACGTCCTCGGACGGAACGGCCGTCCCGGCGGCTCGCAGTTTCCAGGGACGGGTCACGGAGAAGCCGCGGAAGGGAGGATCGAACTCGAGCTCCTGCGGCTTCGGGCGGTCGAAGTCCGCGAGAGGCAGCGGCAGGTACAGCGAGGGCAGGCCGCGAGAACGAAAGAGCGCGTTGTGGAGAAAGGGAGAGAGCGAATCCGAGACATCCGCTCCGACGATGCCGAAGAGGGACTCGATCGGACGCGGCCGGGCGATTTCGTAAGTTTCGAGGAGATCGGCCAGGGAGAGCTGTCCCGGCGCGGTCCGCCGCTCGACCGAGCCGTAGACGAGCGACGCGCCGAAGAGCGCCGAGAGCACGCGCCCGGGAGCGCTCGCGGGCCCCATGGGAAACACGGACACCGCGGAGCCGTCCTGCCGCTTCTGGATCGCCGCGATCGCGAGGCTCGCCGGCAGGTCCGCCGCGCCGGCCACGAGCTTGACGGCTCGCGTCCCGGCGGCGCGCATCTCTGCCAGCAGCCTCTCCCAGTCCTCCGGCAACGCGAAGGGCGAATGGCAGGAAACGACAATCCGCTGTCTCTCCGGGAAGTTCGCCGCGCGGGAGAGCAGGCCGCTCGAGTGCTCGATATCCACTGTCGCGCCGGCGTCATAGGCCGCGGTGACGAGCCCGCGGTACTCCTCGGCGGAGCCCTCGAAGCCCCCTCCCTCGCGCGCGGTCCGGCACGTCACGATCGCCGGCCGCTCGTCCAGCGCGAGAAGCGCGGCCACCGGCAGAGGCTCCTGCGCCAGGTCCACGCGGTACTCGATCGCGGTCGCGCGCGCGGGGACGAGCGACACGAGGCGCCGGGCGTCCGCGACGTCGCGCGGGGCGAGCGAGGCCACGTACGCCGGAAGTTGAAGAACCGTGTCTTCCAAAACAAAAACCCCCGAGCCCTTCCGGGTCGGGGGTTCCAATTTCGCTGACCTTGGTCGCCCCGCCCGAACGAATCCGGCAGGGCAAGCGTCGCCCTACCGGTCCACCTCGTGATGCCAGTGATGCGTGACGGTGCGGAGCGCCAACGTCATGAGGGGCGAAACGTTACGCCGGGAGGAACCCGGCTGTCAAGCGCGGGGCCGGGGAGTGACCGTGGGACGCCGCACCCGCGTTGGTGTCGGGGTCGGCCGGGGAGGCCGGACCTCGAAGGAGAGGGGGAGCACCAGTCCGGGACTGCCGCCATCGTCGATCGGACCCTTGAAGCGAATCGCCATGGCGGCGCCTCGGGTCTGGTACTCGTAGGAGGAACCCGGGCAAACCCGGGAGTCGAGGTCTGAGAACCTCTCCGGCCAGCGCCCGTCGCGGGACGCGACCTTCTCCTGTCGAAGCTCCAGGATCCTCGCTGTCAGCTCGCGGTCCACAAGCAGGCGGCCCGCCCGCCGAATCGCGCCCGTCAGGTTAGGCATGGCGATGGCGAACATTTCCTTCGGGCCGGAGTCGCCTTTCGCTTCGTGCCACCGATCAAGCTCGTCCTGTGCCGGCTTCCAGATCTCATCCGAGGAGAGCTTCGTCACTTCGCACGGCGAGAGCTGCCGCAGCGGGTCGGTGACGGCGCTCCAGGCCCGGTCGTACAGCCTTTCGGCTGTCATCCGGCTCCGCGTCGTGTCGGACGCCATATCGGTGATCGGCTTCAATGGCATCCAGCATCCCTCGCCACGGCTCGACACCGGACATGCGGTCGAACCACTGGACCGGCGGCTCGCTCATCTTCCGCACCGCCCCCGCCTGGAGTCTGCCCAGAGCCACTGCGATCAGCTGCGATATCAACACGGGTTCTCCGGAAAAGGACCGCAAGAGCGACCAGGTGGCCTTCCAGGAGATCACCGGCCTGTGCGTGATGACCGGCGCGCTCTTCCACCAGGGCGGCGGCCGCGAGGATTCTCGCGAGTGGGACAGCGAGATTCAGGCCCGACAGCCGGCGCTGGCCCGCTCGCGGGTCCGAATCCCACTCGCGGGACATCGCGTTCGAGCAGGCCCACGACGCGCCAGAGCGTCGGCTGCCGCTTGTCGAGGAAGCTCCGGATGCTCGCTGGCACGGGCGCGATCGAGTCGTCGGCGGTCTTGAGCTGGGCGTCGAGCCACGACCCGAAGCCCGCCCGCTGGTAGGCCTCGATGTCTTCGCGCAAGGGATGCTCCGCTGAGGGGTCCTCGCGATGCGCATCGAGGCCAAAGGCGAGAACAAGCGATTCCAGCTCTTCGGCGGCGGCGTTCTTCTTCGACAGCGCCATCCGCTTGTCGGGATTCTCGGCCGGTTTCTCCTGTTGGTCCGGCGCGCCGGCGAAGAGGAGCATCGCGAGAATCCCCGGCGTGAGAGCGCGCATGGTCAGCCGACCTCCGGCAGCGGATGGACAACCTTCCGGCGCGCGTCGAACGTGACGAATTCCCGCACGCCGCAGCGGCGGGCGTGCTCGACGGTCTTCTCGTAGCCCCAGCCCACTTCGGCCGGCGCGTGGGAATCGGAGGAGAACGTCACCGGAATTCCCGCGGAGACGATCTGCTTGAGCAGCCGATCCTCGGGATAGGCCTCGGCGACCGGCTTGCGCAGTCCCGCCGAGGAGATCTCGACGGCGCAGCCGCTTTCCCGCGCCGCCGCGATCGCTTCCTTCTCGGCGGCCTCGCGGGGAGCCGGAGGGCCGGTGGCCGAACTTCTTTGGAAGGTCGAAGTGCGTCAGCACGTCGAAGTGGCCGCTGCGCGCCGCCTTCGCGAGGAGGCGGTAGTACTCGTCGTAGAGGTACTCGGTTCCCTCTTTCTCGAATCGCGCGGCCGAGCCCGGCGCGTCGATCCAGTCTCCGGCGACGAAGTGGACGGAGCCGAGCACGAGATCCCAGGGCGCGCGCGAGAGCCAGGCGGCCAGGGTCTCCTCGTGGCCCTCCGCGTAGTCCGCTTCGAGCCCGAGCCGGACGGCGATCCGCCCGCGGAATTCCTCGCGCAACGCGAGGACTTCGGCGACGTAGCTCCTCGAACTGGTCTTCCCGCATGGCAAGTTTCGGGTCGCGCCGCTCCGGCGGCAGGAAGTAGAGGGGGATGTGATCGGTGAAGCCGATCTCCGAGAGACCCCGTTCGATCGCCTTGAGGACGAAGTCTCGCGACGCGCCGCCCGCGTGCCCGCAGCGGAACGTGTGGACGTGATAGTCCGGAAGGCCGGTCACGCCTTCTTCCAGCGGGTGCCGGAGGGGCCGTCTTCGAGAAGGATGCCCCTTCCGGCCAGCTCCGCGCGGATGCGGTCGGACTCGGCGAAGTCGCGCCGCTTGCGGGCGGCGTTGCGGGCTTCGATCTTCGCCTCGATCTCCGCGGGGAGGACCTCGGGCGCGGTGGGCAGGATGCCGAGCACCCTGTCCGCGGACCGGATCGCTTCGAGCGCGGCGGCCGCCCCGGCGGCGTCGAGCGAGCCTTCGTCCACGGCGACGTTGACGTCGCGCAGGTACGGGAAGAGCGCGCCGAGGGCCTCGGAGGTGTTCAGGTCGTCGTCCATCGCGGCCGTGAAGTCGTCGAGGAACTTCGCGCCGCGCTCCTTCGCGTCGAAGGCGCCGGGCTTCTTCGCTCCCGAGGCCGCGACCTCGGCGATGCGGGCGGCGGCGGAGCGGATCCTGTCCACGGCGGCCGCGGCTCCGGCCAGCGCGTCCCAGGTGAAATTCAGCTTCCTCCGGTACGGGACGGAGAGGAAGAGATACCGCAGCGCGGCCGTGTCGTCGCGCCGCGCGAGCACGTCGTCCAGCGTGTAGAAGTTCCCCTTCGACTTGGACATCTTCTCCCCGTCCACGACCAGGTGCTCGGCGTGGAGCCAGATCTCGACGAAGGGCTCCCCCGTCGCCGCTTCGCTCTGCGCGATCTCGTTCTCGTGGTGCGGAAAGATGTTGTCCACCGCGCCCGTGTGGATGTCGAAGTGCGTCCCCAGGTACTTCATGCTCATCGCCGAGCACTCGATGTGCCATCCGGGGCGGCCGTCCCCGAAGGGGGAGGGCCAGGAGGGCTCGCCGGGCTTGCCTCCCTTCCAGAGAGCGAAGTCCTTGACGTCCTCCTTCTCGTACTCGTCGTCGGCGACGCGCTCGCCCCGGCGGGTCTGCGTCAGATCGATCTGCGAGAGCTTGCCGTAGTCCGGAAACGTCGCGATGCGGAAGTAGACGGAGCCTTCCGACTCGTAGGTGTGCCCCCGCTCGCGGAGCTTCTCGATCAGGGCGATCATCTCGGGCAGGTGGTCGGTCGCCTTCGGATACCGCTCGGCCGGCTGGACGTTCAGGCGGCGGATGTCGCGGAAGAACGCCTCCTCGTACTTCGCCGTGAACTGCGCGAGCGAGACTCCTTCCTCCTGCGCGCCGCGGATCGTCTTGTCGTCCACGTCTGTCAGATTCATGATCTGCGTCACGCGGTATCCCTTCGCGAGGAGATGGCGGCGAAGGATGTCCTCGAAGACGAACGTGCGCAGGTTCCCGATGTGCACGACGTTGTAGACCGTCGGCCCGCAGGTGTAGAGGCGGACATGCCCCGATTCCAGCGGCGTGAGCTCGCTGAGCCGCCGGCCGAGCGTGTTGTGGAGCTTGACCGTATTCAACTCACCAACCCGCCTTGCGCTTGGAGCGTTCGATCTTCTTCCAGGTCAGCTCACGCTTCAGTCCCCTCAGGCGATGCGGGAAGAGAAGGCCGTTCAAATGATCGATCTCGTGGGAGAGCGCCCGGGCGAGAAGGTTCGCTCCTTCGATCTCCCGCACCATTCCCGACCCGTCGGCTGCGCGCACGCGGACCCGCTGCGGCCGGATCACCCGCTCGGAGACGTCCGGGATCGAGAGGCAGCCCTCTTCCTCTTTCTGCTCGCCGGAGGACTCGATCACCTCGGGATTGACCAGGACGAGGACGCTCCCGGGATCCGCTCCCACGGAAAGGTCGACGATCGCCACGCGCAGGTTGACCCCGATCTGCGGCGCGGCCAGACCGATGCCGGGAGCCGCGTGACACGTCTCGATCATGTCCTTCAGCAGGGCGGCGAAATCCGGGGCCGCCGGGTTCGCCTCCACGTTTTCGGCGAGCAGGCGAGCGTCCCCGTATCGGATGACGTCGCGGATCATGTCGGAGAGAAGTTCAGAGTCGAGAGTCGAGAGTCCGAAGTCGATGGAGCCGGCGTGTCCTCGGCATCCTCCAGACTGTCTCCCGGATGGGACAGGATCATTCCGGAAGCAGTGCCGAGGGAAATCATAAGTCCTTTATTTAGAACACATTCTTTCGATATGCGCAAGGCACCTCCGTGGCACGTTGCTCGCTCTGTTTGCTTGCGGAGATATGGAGATGCAAACGAAACGGAGTCTTCTGGGCGTGATAGCCGCGACGGGCTTGCTGCTGGCCGCGGCGACGGCCTCGGGCGACGAGGCTGCCTCGCGCAGCGGCTACTCCTATATCCGGATGATGACGGGCGACGCCACGGTCGCCACGCGCTGGAACGGCAGCGTCGAGGCGCGCCGCAACATGCCGATTTCCGTGGGTGACGAGATCTCCGTTTCGCAAGGGGGAAGGGTCGAGATCGGCCTGGCCGACGGCAACGCCCTCTACCTCGGAGGCGGCAGCCACGCGACCTTCGACTCTCTCTCCGATCAGCAGGGAGAGGAGGACCAGTTCTCCGCGATCCGTCTGTCCGACGGCGATGCGGTTCTCGCCGCGATGGGCTCGAGTGAAGAGGAGATTCCGCGCATCGACACCGACGACGCGACGATCTACCTGGCGGCGGGAGCGCACGTGAGGGTCAACAGCGACCCGCGGCGCGGCACGGTGGTGATCGCGCGCGCCGGAACGGCGCAGGTCCGGACGCGCACCGGCACTTATGACGTCAAGGCCGGACAGTACTTGATGGCGCGCGCGAGAGGAAGAGCCCGAGACGGGCCGCGGCACTTTCTCGCGAGATCGCTTCGATCTCTGGGTTGCGGACCGCCTCGGGACTGTCGAGGAAGCGCGCACCGCGTCGGCCCGGTACGTCAGCGACGAGTACGCCGGCGATGTCGCCGCGCTCGACGGCTACGGCGACTGGGAGTACGACTCCTCCTACGGCGGGGAGGTCTGGTCTCCCAGGGTGGACACGGGTTGGAGCCCGTATTCCTACGGCTCCTGGTACTACACGCCGGCGGGCATGACCTGGTGGTCCAATGACCCGTGGGGCTGGTACCCCCACCATTACGGCAACTGGTTCTACGCTTCCGCCCGCAACCGGTGGTGCTGGGCTCCGGCGTCCGTCTACTCTCCCGCCTGGGTGTACTGGGCCTATGCGCCCGGCTACGTCGGATGGTGCCCGACGGGCTACTACTCGTTCTACTCCCCGTGGTACGACACATACCGGCATTGGGGCCTCGCCGCCCGGGCGAACCTGTCCTTCGCGATCCAAGGCACGTTTGCGACTCGCCGCATGGATTTCCACGGGTGGAATTTCACGGGAGCGGGATCATTCGGCGCGCCTCAGGCCCGCATGAACGTGGTCCCGGGAACGCGGATCGCTGAGCGCCTGGGCACGCAGGTCGCTGTCTCGTCCCAGCCAATCGTCGTCAACGCGCGGGAAGGCGGGGTGCGGGAAGCGATCCGCACGTATGTCCGGGAGGCGCCGCGCGTCATCGAGCGCGCGGCGGGCCCCGATTCCGAGCGCCTGGCGCCGGTCCTGGCGCGCGACCGAACGCTTCCGGCCGATACTCTGGCGGCCCTTCGCGAGCGCGTCGTCGTCGCGGAGCGCGGCCGTCTGTCGGGCCCGATGGCGGCCGACATCGCGCCGCGGGCCTCCGCCTCCGCCGTTGAGCGTTCGCGCGGGCTGCCCTCCGTCTCGGCGGGCCGCGCGCCCGTCGCGGCGGAACGCTGGCGGACCTCCGAGCGAGGCCCGGTGGCCGGAGCCGATCAGCCGCAGGCACGGATCGTTCCGCGCGCGGGCGCGAGCGAGACCTGGCGAGCCCGCGGCAACGCGAGCTCCGCTTTGGCCCGCGAAGTTGCGCCGCGCGAACGCGCCGCCGCGCCGGAGCGGCAGAGCGAGATTCCGCGCACCGACCGCGCGGAGGGCCGACCTCCGGTCGTTTCTCACGAGTCCTGGCGTTCCCGCCCGGACCTGCCCCCCGCGCGCCGCGTGATCGAAGGCGCCGTGCCGGAACGGCGGGCGCCGGAGAGCACGTTCGTGCCGCGGGAACGCGATCTCCCGCGGGAACGGATCGAGCGAGCGCCGGTCTCCCTGCCTCCTCCGGCAAGGGTGGAGCGGCCGGCCTCCGCGCCTCCGCCGGCCCGCGTCGATCGCGGTCCGGCGAACCCGGCCCCGCCCGCCCCGGCGCCCCGCTCCGAGGTTCGCCACGAGTCGGCTCCGCAGCGCTCCGCGCCCGCTCCGCACGCCGAGAGGGGGCGCCCGAACTGATCCATCGCCCAGTCCGAGATCTCCCTTACTCCTCCTTCTGCCGCGCCCACGGGCGCGGCCTTTTTTTGCCGTGGTTACAATGCCCGTCAACACATGAGTCGGAGAACCCTGGCCCTCGCGGGCAACGCCCTCTTCGTCTTCTACTGCACCGCGGTGGGCGTTTACCTGCTTCTGCGTCCCTGGTCGTCGCGGCACATCGGGATCCCGGCGTCGGGCTTCTTCCGCGGTTTCGTCTCCGGGCTCGGGCTCGTCCATCTGGCCGCCGGCTGGAGCGACCTTCGCGTGCTCTCGCGGGACCTGGCCTCTCCACCCTCGGAGCCGGGATGAAGGCCCTCTACGTGACGGACCGCGAATCGGCGGGCGACTCGCGTTTGAAGGAAACGCTGTCGGCACTCGCGGACGCGGAGGGCCTCTCGGTCCAGCTGCGCGAGAGGGGCACATCCGACCGGGAATGCCTCGGCTGGGCCAGGCTCGCCCGCGCCGCGCTGGGCGCCCGGGTTCCTTTCTTCGTCAATCGCCGCTTCGATATCGCTCTCGCCGCGGGCGCCGACGGGGTTCACCTGCCGGCCTCCGGGCTGCCGGTCTCCAAGGTCCGTGCCGCGACTCCCCGCGGGTTCCGGGTCGGAGTCTCGACGCACTCCCCCGCGGAAGCCGCCGCCCGTATCGGAGAGGGAGCCGATCTGGTTCTCATCGGGCCCGTCTTCGATACTCCTTCCAAGCGCGCCTATGGTCCGCCGCTCGGGGAGGCGGCGCTCGGAGAGCTTCCCGAGCGGAGCAGGCACGCCTGCGAGGTCTTCGCGATCGGCGGGATCAGCGAGGAGAACCTGTGGAGGCTGGACCCCTACAGGGACCGAATCGCGGGCATCGCCGGAGTCCGCCTTTTCCAGGAAGCCGGTGACCCGCGCGCCGTCCTCGAGCGGATCGCCCGGCGATGAAACCGATCGCTTCCCTCGAGGAGCGCCTCCCGCTCGTCATCCGGCGCCTCGCCGGGCCGGTCCTGTTCGCCTTCCTCGTCCTCGGCGGCGTCGCGCTCCTCGCGGCGCTGGGAGTCTCGACGATCGATGTCCGGCAAAACAGGAACTACGGCGCTCTCGCGGTCGGGATCGCCTGGGCGCTGGTCGTCACGCGCCTGCTGGATTACCTCTTTTTCGACGTCACGTTCCGCCTCCGGCGAAAGGCGGCGGCGCCAGCATTGCTGCGGCAGCTGATCGGGCTCCTCATCTTCGGCATCTGCGTTGCGGCCCTCTTCAAGCTGATTCTTCCGGACGTGAGTCTCGGGGCCGTTTTCACGACTTCGGCGATCATCACGGCCGTCATCGGCCTCGCTCTTCAGGACACGCTCGGCAATCTCTTCGCCGGCCTGGCCCTGCATCTGGAGAAGACGGTCCAGGTCGGCGACATGATCCGCCATGCCGAGACCTACGGAATCGTCGAAGAGCTCTCCTGGAGGGCGATCAAGCTGCGCACCATCGAAGGGAACCTGCTTCTCCTTCCCAACAGCGTCGCCGGACACGAGAAGCTGGAGATCTACCCGCGTCCCGGGCCTCCGATCGCGCGGATCCTGCGCGTGGGCCTCGAGTACGACGCGTCGCCGGAGCGGGCCCGGGAGGCGCTGCGGGCCGCCGTCGCCGGCATCGCCGGCGTGGCCGCGGCGCCCGAGCCCGTCGCGTACGTCAAGGGCTTCGATGCCTACGCGGTCACCTACGAGGTGCGCTACTGGCTGGAAGACTACGCGAACTACCTGGAGGTGGACTCGCGGGTGCACGAACGCGTCTGGTATGCCCTCTCCCGGGCCAAACTGACCATCGCGTATCCGGTCATCCGCCAGCACCAGTACAGGGCGCCGAATCTCGAGACTCCCGACCGGCGGCCCGCCATCGCGGCGGCGGTCGACAAGGCCGCGCTCTTCGCACGCCTTTCCGAGGATCAGCGCCGGAGGCTCGTCGAGGGTTCCAGCGAGCGCCAATATGCTCCGGGGGAGACGATCGTCAAGGAAGGGGACCGCAGCTCCTCGATGTTCCTGATCGAGAGCGGGAGCGTCGCGGTCTCGATCCAGGGGGCCATGGGCGAGGACCGCGCCCTGACCGTCCTCGACGCGGGCGCCGCGTTCGGAGAGATCAGCCTCTTGACCGGCGAGCCGCGAACGGCAACGGTCCGGGCCGTGACCGAGACCACCCTCGTCGAGATCGAGAAGGGAGCGCTCGCCCCTATCCTGCGGGAGCAACCGCAGCTCGTGCAGGAGCTCGAGGCGACGATGGAGGAGCGCCGGCGCCATGCGGCGGGGGAATTCGACGCGAGCCGCGGAGAGACGGGGAAGACGGCGGAGCCTTTGCCGCTCGCCGAACGCATCGCCCGTTTCTTCGGCCTGTGAAGGGCCTGCTCCTGGGGCTCGACCTGACGGAGGTCGCGCGCATCTCGGAGCTTCTCGAGCGCTGGGGTGAGCACTTCCTCGACCGCGTCTTTCTGCCGGGAGAGATCCTGCTCCGGCGGCGCCATGCGCGCGCCTTTGCCGAGCACGTGGCCGGACGGTTCGCGGCCAAGGAAGCGGCGATGAAGGCGCTCGGGACAGGCGTACGCGGAGTGGCCTTCAAGGAGATCTTCGTGGGCCGCGAAGGCAGCGGCAAGCCGAGACTCGAGTTGCGAGGCCGGGCCCTCGACCGCGCGCGGGCGCTCCACGTCCGCGCCGCCGAAGTCTCCATTACGCATACTCGGACGATGGCGGCGGCGGCGGTCGTCCTCCTGACCGAGGAAAGGAGTCCAAGGTCCAAGGTCCCAGATTCCAAGTGACCACGGTCGGCCTGGAGGCGCCTCCCTGGAATCTGGACATGTGGACTTTGGATCGTTCGTTGACCCCTTTGGATCTCGGGTAATCTCGCGCGATCACCATGAGCGAGCCCGGCGACTACAAGGCGACGATGAACCTGCCGAAGACCGGCTTTCCGATGAAGGCCGATCTGCCCCGCAGGGAGCCCCAGCAGCTCGCCGCCTGGGATGCGATGGGGCTCGAAGGGGCCATCCGCAAAACCTGCGCTGGCCGTCCCCGGTTCATCCTGCACGACGGCCCCCCCTACGCCAACGGCAACATCCACATCGGACACGTCATGAACAAGGTCTTGAAGGACCTGATCGTCCGCAGCCGGACGATGATGGGGTTCGACGCCCCGTACGTCCCCGGCTTCGACTGCCACGGCCTGCCCATCGAGAAACAGGTGGACAAGAAGCTCGGCTCGAAAAAGCGGGAGATGGACGCGGTCGCGATCCGCAAGGCCTGCCGGGAGTACGCGGCTGGATTCATCCAGATCCAGAGCGAGGAGTTTCGCCGCCTCGGCGTCGGAGGTCTCTGGGCCCGTCCCTACTCGACGATGGATCTCTCCTACGAGGCCACGATCGCCCTGGCCTTCGGCGAGTTCTACAAGAAGAACCTCGTGTACCAGGCCTTGAAGTCGGTGCGCTGGTGCTACACCGACCAGACCGCGCTCGCCGAGGCAGAGCTCGAGTACGAGGAGCGGACCGATCCGGCGATCACCGTCGCGATGCCCATCACGGACCGCGGAAAGCTGGATGAAGCGTTCGATCCACGAGACCGTCCGGCCGCGTTGAAGGACGCCCCCGCTTTCGCGCTAATCTGGACGACGACACCCTGGACGATCCCTTCCAATGTCGCGATCGCGGTCCAACCCGAGGAGACATATCAGCTCGTCGCGGCCGGAAGAGCGGCTCTACGTCGTCGCCCGGAAGCTCCTGGCGGCCGTGGCCGCCTCGCTCGGGTGGCAGGAGTTCGCCGTCTTCGGCACGGCAAGAGGAGATGCGCTCGTCGGCCTGCGCTACCAGCATCCCCTTGCTCCGGAAATGCGGGGCGAGCTGACCGCCGAAGAGGAGGCGAATTCTTTTCGGTTCGTCTCCGGCGCGTACGTCACGATGGACGCGGGGACGGGCCTCGTGCACACGGCGCCCGGCCATGGAGAGGACGACTTCGTCACGGGACGCCGCGAGAACCTCCCGATCCTCTCTCCCGTGGATGAAGCGGGGCGCTTTACGACGGCCGCGAAGTACCGGGGCAAGAAGGTGCTCGACGCCAACGCCGAGATCGTGGAGGACCTGCGCGCGGCGGGTGCCCTCGTCGGGCTCGAGGAGAACTTCCGGCACGAGTACCCGCACTGCTGGCGTTGCAAGAAGCCTGTCATCTTCCGCGCCACGGTCCAGTGGTTCGTGCGCCTGGATGACCCGGAGACCGACGTCCGATCGGCCGCCCTCGAAGCGATCCGCGGCGTGCGCTGGTGGCCCGCCTGGGGCGAGCAGCGCATCACGGGGATGGTCGAGAACCGCCATGAGTGGGTCATCTCCCGACAGCGGCGCTGGGGCTCGCCGATCACGCTCCTCTACGCGATGAAGGAAGGCGAGCGCGCCGGGACTTACCCCTGGCCGGACTCGAGGCAGGAGCAGCAGAAGTTCTTCGACCACGTCGCCGCGATCTTCCGGCGCGAGGGAGGCGACGCCTGGTACGCCCGGCCGGCGGAGGACTTCCTCCCGGAGGGCGCGGACCGGCGCGGCTTCACCGAGTTCCAGAAGGAGACGGACATCCTCGATGTCTGGTTCGACTCGGGCGTGTCGCACCTGGCGGTCCTGCGGTCGGGCGAGTGGCCGGAACTGACGCGCGGCGCGGACGGGCCGCCCGCAGACCTGTATGTCGAGGGGCACGACCAGTACCGGGGGTGGTTCCAGTCCTCGCTCCTGACCTCCGTGGCGCTCTTCGGAGAGGCTCCTTACAAGGGCGTCGTCACTCACGGCTTCGCCCTCGACGTCGAGGCGCGGAAGATGTCCAAGTCTCTCGGAAACGCTTTGGCGCCGCAGGATCTCATCCCCAGGTACGGCGCCGACATCCTGCGCCTCTGGGTCGCGAGCCTCGATTATCGGGATGACGACCCGATCTCCGATGAGATTCTGGCGCGCTGCGGGGAGGCTTACCGCAAGGTACGCAATACCGTACGCTACCTGCTGTCGAACCTCTATGACTTCAACCCGGCCCGGGACTGCGGTCGCGGTATCCGGTCTCCTGCCGCTCGACCGATGGATCCTGGGCGAGGCCCGGAACCTGGCGGCGCGAATCGTCGAGGCCTACGAGAGCTATCAGTTCCACGTCGTCTACCACTCCCTCGTCAACTTCTGCGCTACGACGCTCTCCGCCTTCTACTGCGACATCGTCAAGGACCGCCTGTATGCCTCGGCCCCCGCGTCGCTGGAGCGGCGTTCGGCGCAGACGGTCATGGACCGGATCGGCCGCGCCCTCGCGACCCTGGCGGCCCCGGTCCTCCCCTTCACCTGCGAGGAGATCTGGACCTGGCTGCCGGAGCCGAAGGAACAATCCGTCCACCTGGCGCGTTTCGAGACCCTGGACGACGCGGCGCGGGATTCCGCCTCCGCCCCGGCCTGGGAAAGGTTGACGAAATTGAGAGAAGAAGTGGCCGGCGTGCTCGAGGAAGCCCGCCGGGAAAAAGTGATCGGCTCCTCCCTCGAGGGGGCCGTCGTCCTGACGCCGAACGAGGCGCTTGAGGCCGACCGCATGGCGACGGGCACGGAGGGCTCGGGCCTTGCCGATCTCTTCATCGTGTCGGTCGTGTCGCAAGGTTCGCCGGCGGACGGCTCCGATGGCTGGCGAAGCTCCTCCGCCTATCCTGGCCTCTCGCTCCGCTTCGAGAAGGCCCGGGGGCGTCGGTGCGATCGTTGCTGGAAGGTGACTCCAGAGGCGGAGGAAACCGGCCTCTGCGTGCGTTGCCGGCAGGTCCTCGGAGAATTGGCCGCATGAGTGACTTCCCGAGGATTAAGGAGAGCGCGCTCTACCGGGCCGCGTACTTCATCGTTTCGCTCTCGGTGCTGCTGCTCGACCAGTGGACCAAGGGGATCATCACCCGCACCTTCGACGTGCACCAGTCCCGCGCCGTCATCGGCAACCTTTTCGATCTAACCTACGTGCGCAACAGCGGCGCGGCGTTCGGCCTCTTCGCCTCCGTGGACTCGTCGATCAAGGCGATCATCCTGAACAGCGTGGCGGTGCTCGTGTTCATCGTCGTCTCGGCGTATGCCCTGCGCTCCTCGCACAAGAGCGTGCGGCTGCAGGTCGGCTTTGCGCTCATCCTGGGCGGCGCCGTCGGGAACCTCCTCGACCGCGTCCGTTTCGGCTACGTCGTGGATTTTCTCGACTTCTCCGTCTCGGGGCATCACTGGCCGGCCTTCAACGTCGCCGACTCGGCGATCTGCATCGGCGTGGGACTCCTCTTCCTCGACATGCTCGGCAGCGAGGAGGAAGCGCCGCGCCCGGCGCCGCCGCAGGTTTCATGAAGGATTGTCGGCTGATGCGGACCCTTCACCCCGCCCCTCTCCCGGGGGGAGAGGGGGTTCTCGCGGCGCCGCTCCGCGCCGCGACAGGCTGAAGTGTTCCCGCGCCTCATTCACCTCGGGTCGTTCTATCTGCCGACGTACGGCATCGTCCTGGCCATCGCCTACCTGACGGGGATCTGGCTCCTGCGCCGCAAGGCGATCGAGGCGGGATTGCCGGACCAGAAGATCCTCGATCTCTCGCTTTACATCCTCGCCTCGGCGATCCTGGGCGCCAAGCTGATGCTCATCCTCGTCGAGTGGCGGCGTTACGCGGCGCATCCCTCGGATCTCGTCGAGGTGTTGCGCTCCGGCGGCGTCTTCTACGGCGGATTGATCTGCGCTTCCGTCGTCGGGATCTGGTACCTGCGAAAGCACCGGCTGCCGGCCTGGCAGATCGCCGACATGGGCGCCCCCTCGATCGCGCTCGGCGAAGCCATCGGGCGCTGGGGCTGCTTCGCCGCCGGCTGCTGCTACGGCAAGCCTTCCTCCGGTCCCTTCCGGGTGACGTTCACGGACCCCTTCGCCCACGACGCGGTCGGGACCCCGCTGAACGTCCCGCTGCACCCCACGCAGATCTACCTTTCCTTCAACGCCCTACTGATCTTCCTCGTGCTCCAGTGGGCCTACCGCCAGCGCACCTTCGACGGAGAGGTCTTCTGGCTTTACATCCTCCTCTATTCGATCACGCGCGGCATCATCGAGGTCTGGCGCGGCGACCTGGTGCGAGGGTTCGTCATCCCCGGCATCCTCTCCACCTCCCAGTTCATCGGCGTGCTGACCGCGCTCGCCTCCCTCGCGATGCTCTTCTACCTCTCGAGGCGCAGTCGCGCGGAAGCCTGACAGACCAGATTCTCTGTCATCCTGAGGTTCGCGAAGGATCTCCAGGTCTGTCGAAAGCGGATTCTCCGTGGCATCTGAATCGTCAGAATTGACAGTCGAGTAGATGATTCGCCGCTTCAAGGTCGGCCAGCCCTCCTCGGGGACGCGCCTCGACGTGTACCTGACCTCCGTCTGCTCGGACCTCTCGCGATCGAGGATCCGGAAGCTGATCGAGGAGGGGGCCGCGCGGGTCGCGGGATCGCCGGCCCGGCCTTCTCGGCCGGTGCGGGCGGGCGAGGACGTCTCGATCGAGGTGCCCGAGCCCCGCGCCGTCGCGATCGAGGCCGAGGAGATCCCTCTCTCGGTCCTCTACGAAGACGAGCACCTGCTCGCGATCGACAAGCCTCCGGGCATCGTCGTGCATCCTTCGCCCGGCCACGGCTCGGGGACCCTCGTCAACGCCCTTCTGTATCACGTGCGCGAGTTTGGAGGTCTCGGCGGGGGACCTTGCGGTCCCCCGAACCCCCTGGCCGGCGTCGGCGGGCAGCTGCGCCCCGGCATCGTCCACCGCCTCGACCGCGACACCTCGGGCGTCCTCCTCGTCGCCAAGAGCGACCTCGCCCACGCCTCCCTCTCGCGCCAGATGAAGAAGCGCGCGATGCGCAAGGAATACCTGGCGCTCGCCGCGGGCGTCCCGAAAGTCCGCAAGGGAGAAGTCGCGCTGCCGATCGGCCGCGACCCCCGCGACCGCAAGAAGATGAAGGCATTCCGCCCGACCGCCGAGCCCACCGCGTCCGCCCGCGAGGCCCGCACCCTCTATGAGATCGAGCGCGAGTGGTTCGCGCTCGGCCTGACCCTCCTCCGATGCCACCTCGTGACTGGCCGCACGCACCAGATCCGGGTCCACCTCGCGGCTGCGGGCCTTCCCGTCGTCGGAGATCCCGTCTATGGCCGTCCTCGCTACGATCGCGTCAAGGACTCCGCCTTGAAGAAGAAGCTCATGGAGTTCCCCCGCCAGGCCCTCCACGCCGAGCGAATCGCCTTCCGCCACCCTTCGACGAACGAGCCCATCGAGATCGTCGCGCCGCTGCCGGATGACATCAGAGGAGTTGATCGCGGCCGGTCGATCGACGTGGCCCTGTCATCCTGAGCGAAGCGAAGGAAGGCGACGCCGCGCATCTCTCGACGCAGCCGCCGCAGCTCGCTCCCGACTCCTCTGTCGTCGGCCCAGTCGCTGCGACGTCCCCATCAGATCGGCCTGGCACACCCAGTTGCGGATCCCTGCGCTGACGGCTCAACTTGCCAGACAGCTCCTCCGGCGTCCGCCCCGAGCGCACCGGTCGATCCGACGCGAAAACTCCAGAGGATACGGCGCGTGGCTCCTCGGCATCGTGAGCTCCTTCTCCCAAGTCAAATGATCCACGAAACCGGGGCGACTCCAACGTTCCGTCCGGATGGTGGCAGTCACCAGAGGCGGGTAGCCGCAAGTGCCGCTCCTACGCGCGGAAAGCGACAACAGGTTCCTTTTCATCCCTACGAGCCTTCCCTCTTCTTCGGAACAGCGACTACGGGGGGATGTCCTGGTCGCGGACGGCCTTGTTGAAGTCGGCGAGGTCCTTGTCGAGGACCCCTTCAGTTCCGCCTGGACCGCGGCCAGCTCGGCCTGGATCTGCTTCAGGTAGACCGGCGAGGAATCCGTCGGCTTCGCGTCGGCGGATCCGACGACCGTCGCGATCCCCGCAAACTGGTGGTCCAGGGCGGGCTCGAAGTTCAGGACGTCCTGGTTCGCCTTGATGTCGGGGTTGACGAGCTTCTTCTCGATCGCCGTCAGCTTGTCGGAGAGGGCCTTGCCTTCTTCCTTGAGAGTCTTTCCCTTGCCGAGTTTCTCGGCGCGGTCGCTGATCTCTCTGACCTGGTTCTTGATGTCACGGATCTGCTGGACTCCGTCGTGGCACGCCGAGAGCCCCTCCCGCGCCTGCCGCAGGAGGTCGTATTGCTGCTTCAGGTCCTCGGCGGTCGCGCCGGCGTTCGGGTTCGGGCGCACCTCGAACTGCTCCGTCTGCGTCTGCCCGGCGTACTTCACGCGCACCGTGTAAGTCCCCGGCGCGACCTTGGGCCCCTGGCTGTTTCCCCAGATGATCGCGCGCGGCAGCAGCGAGGGCTTGACGATCCGCATGTCCCAGACGAGGCGGTTCAACCCCGCCTTCGGCTCGATCGGCTTCTCGCCATCCTCCTCGCCGGGACCTCCGGCTCCTCCGCCCGGCGCGGCGCCCGGCGCGCCGGCCTCCTCCCCCTCCCGGGTCTTCTTCTCGCTCGTGAAGGACCGCAGGACTCTGTCCCCCTCGAGGAACTCGACGGTCAGGAACTCCTTCTCGCCGGGTTTCTCCTTCAGGTAGTAATTGACGAGCACGCCGTTGGGCGGATTCTTCCCGAGCGCGCCGGACGATCCTTCCTCATCGCCTCCCCCGAAGCCGCCGCCGGGAAAGCGCACGGCGGGGCGCGGCTTGAAGAGGTGGACGCGCTCGGCCGCGAGCGAATCCTTGTACTGGCGCACGGGCGTGAGATCGTCGAGGATCCAGAAGGAGCGCCCCTGTGTCGCGACGACGAGGTCTCCCTCCTTGACCGCGAGATCCGTGACCGGCACGACGGGAAGGTTGAACTGGAAGGGCTGCCAGTTCGCGCCGTCGTCGAAGGAGGCATAGAGGCCAAGCTCCGTCCCGGCATAGAGGAGCCCGCGCCGCTCCGGGTCCTCCCGGATCACCCGCGTGAAGGCGTTCTCGGGAATTCCGCCGACGATCTTCGTCCAGGTCCTGCCGTAGTCGGCCGTCTTGTAGAGATACGGGCGGAAGTCGTCGAACTGGTACATCGTCGCGGCGACGTAGCAGGTCCCCTTGTCGGTCCGCGAGACGTCGAGCGAGTTGATCCGGATCCACTCCGGGATTCCCTTCGGCGTGACGTTCTGCCAGTTCTTGCCGCCGTCCCGGGTCACCTGCACGAGGCCGTCGTCGGTGCCGGCCCAGATCACGTCCTTCTCGATGGGCGACTCCATGACGGTGAAGATCGTGTCGTACACCTCGACGCCGGTGTCGTCGTGCGTGATCGGGCCGCCCGACTTGCCCTGCTTCGTCTTGTCGTTGCGCGTCAGGTCCGGGCTGATCTCCTCCCAGCTCTGCCCCTCGTCGCGGCTGCGCAGGAGGACCTGGGCCGCGTGGTACAGGGTGTTGGGATCGTGTGGCGAGATCACGATCGGCGCGTTCCACTGGAAGCGGTATTTCAGGTCCTTCCCGCCGCGCCCGATCGCCAGCTGCGGCCACGCGACGACGTTGCGCTGCTGGCCCGACCTGTGATCGTAGCGGGTGATGTTGCCGCCGTAGGACCCGGCGAAGACGATGTCGGGGTTCCCGGGCTTGGGCGCGATCCAGCCGCTCTCGCCTCCCCCGACCGCATACCAGTCGTTGGTGTCGATGCCTCGCCCCCGCCCGCGGGACGCGATCGCGACGGTCGAGTTATCCTGCTGAGCACCGTATACCCTGTAGGGGAAACGGTCGTCCGTCGTGACCCGGTAGAACTGCGCGGTCGGCTGGTTCATGATCGAGGACCAGGTCCTTCCGCCGTTGAAGGAGACGTTGGCGCCGCCGTCGTTGGACTCGATCATCCGGTCCGGATCGTCGGGGTCGATCCAGAGGTCGTGGTTGTCCCCGTGCGGCACGCGGATCGGGTTGTAGGTGCGCCCGCCGTCGTTGGATCGGAAGAAGGCGGTGTTCAGGACGTAGACGCTCTCCGCGTTCTTCGGGTCGGCGTAGATCCTCGTGTAGTACCAGGCGCGCTGGCGCAGCTTGTTCTCGGAATTCACCCTCGTCCACTTCTCGCCGCCGTCCTCGGAGCGGTAGACGCCCCCCTTGTCCTTCGACTCGACGATGGCCCAGACTCGCTCCGGCCGGGCCGGCGAGACGGCAATCCCGATGTTGCCGACGGTCGCCCTCGGGAAGGCCGCCCGCGAGCTTCTTCCACGTGTCGCCGCCGTCGGACGAGCGCCAGATTCCCCCCTCCGGACCGCCCGACTCGAGAGTCCAGGGCTTGCGGTACACCTGCCAGAAGCCGGCGTAGAGGATCCGGGGATTGCTCGGGTCCATGCAGAGGTCCGAGGCTCCCGTCTTGTCGCTGACGAAGAGGACCTTCTCCCATGTCTTGCCGCCGTCTCTGGAGCGGAAGATGCCGCGCTCGGAGTTGGATCCCCACACGTGGCCCTGCGCGGCGACATAGACGAGGTCCGGGTCCTTCGGATGAACTCGCACGCGCGAGATCTGGTACGTGTTCTTCAAACCGACGTTCTTCCAGGTCTTCCCGCCGTCGGTGGACTTGTAGACGCCGTCGCCGTGCGAGACGTTGCCGCGGATGGGCGCCTCCCCCATCCCGGCGTAGATCACGTTGGGGTCGGACTCGGCGATGCCGATCGCGCCGACCGACCCGGTCTTGAAGTCCTTGTCCGACATCGGCGTCCAGTTCGACCCGCCGTCCGCGGTCTTCCAGACGCCGCCTCCGGTGCCTCCGAAGTAGTAAACCAGCGGCTTCCAGCGCACGCCCGCGACCGCCGTGACGCGCCCGCCGCGAAACGGCCCGATGTTGCGGAACTCCATCCCCTCGTACGCCTTCGCGATCGTCACGACGGCCGGCGATTCTTTCTTCGTCGCCGGTCTTCTCCGCGGCGAGAAGCCAGCGGCGGAAACGAGCACGACACAAGGACGACAGAGAGACTGCGCAGACTCTTCAAGGCATCCTCCTCATGACATTCTGGTGTCAGCGCGCGGATTCTATCGGTGCTCAAGGGCTGTAGGGGCGGCGGGAGGGGCAAGACCCGTACCCTCCAAGGAAACAAGGATGCCGCCTCCAACCAGAATTGTTGTCGAGTTCGCGGCGCGAGGAGTCTCCCAGAGGGGAGGAGCCTCGCGCCGCGGGAGCGGAGCGCCGGAGCGGGATGACGCCGTGAGGCGTACATCCCGTGGAGCGCGCGGAGCGACGGCTAGCCGTGCGTGTCGATCTGGGCCTTCTGGAGGCGGCCGGAAAAGTCCACGTAGATGGACTTCCACTCGGTGAACACGTCCAACCCCGCGATGCCCGCTTCCCGGTGTCCGTTGCCGGTGTCCTTCATCCCTCCGAACGGAAGATGGACCTCCGCGCCGATCGTCGAGGAGTTGACGTAGAAGATTCCTGTCTCGAAGTCGCGCATCGCCGTGAACGCCTTGTTCACGTCGCGCGTGTAGATCGATCCGGAGAGGCCGTAAGGCACCGAGTTGGCGACGCGGATCCCTTCCTCGAGAGAGGAGATCGGGACGACCGTCGTGACGGGACCGAAGATCTCCTCGCAAGCCACGCGCATCCGCGCGTCCGCGTCGGCGAAGACCGCCGGCGACAGGAACCACCCCTTCGCGAGCTTTCCTTCCGCGAGCTTCTCGCCACCGCAGAGGAGCTTCGCGCCTTCCTTCCTTCCGATTGCGACGTACTAGAGGACGCTCTCCCGTTGCTTCTCCGAGACGCAGGGCCCCATCTCGACGCCGGGGTCGAGCCCGTTGCCGACGCGGAGCGACCGGACGCGCGGCACGAGCTTCTCGAGGAACGCGCCGTAAATGGCCCGGTGCACGAGGAGGCGAGAGGCGGCGGTGCAGCGCTGTCCCGTCGTGCCGAAGGCGCCCCAGACCGCCCCGTCCACGGCCAGGTCGAGGTCCGCGTCGTCCATGACGAGGATCGCGTTCTTTCCCCCCATCTCCAGGTGCACCCGCTTGAACGTCGGCGCGCACGCGACCGAAATGCGCCGGCCGACCTCCGTCGAACCGGTGAAGGACACGACCTTGACGTCCGGATGCTCGACCAGCGGGTCGCCGACCTCTCCCCCCGAGCCCATGACGACGTTGAAGACGCCGGCGGGAAGCCCCGCCTCCTCGAACACTCGAGCGAGCGCGACGACGGAGGCCGGCGTGTCGGTCGCCGGCTTGATCACGATGGAGTTTCCCGCGATCAGGGCGGCCATGGATTTCCAGGCCGGGATGGCCATCGGGAAATTCCAGGGAGTCACGAAGGCGCAGACCCCCACGGGCTGGCGGATGCACATGGCGAACTTGTTTCGCAGCTCCGAAGGGGTGGTGAATCCGAAGAGACGCCTCCCCTCTCCCGCCGCGAGGAAGGCCATGTCGATCGCCTCCTGCACGTCCCCGCGCGTTTCGGCGAGCACCTTGCCCATCTCGCGCGTCATGAGGCGAGCGAGCTTCTCCTTGTCGCGTTTCAGGATCTCTCCCGCGGCGGAGAGAATCTCGGCCCGTCGCGGGGCCGGCGTATCGCGCCACTCGGGAAAGGCCCGCTTCGCGGCCGCGACCGCTTTCTCGACGTCTTCGCGTCCGCTCTTCGGAAAGACCCCGACGAGCTCATCCGCGTCGGCCGGATTCCGGTTCTCGAAGGTCGCCCTCGAGGCGGCCGGGACCCACTCTCCGCCGATGAAATTGGTCTGCGGCTCCAGGGCCACCTCCGTGGGTGTCACGGCTCCTCCGATCTGCGAGGCGCGGGCGCCTCGGCTCCGGCCGACATGGCCACGTTGCCCTGGAGATGCGCTCCTTCCGCGATGATGATCTTGGGGGCCTGGACGCCGCCGTGCACGACGGCGGTCGAGGCGAGCTCGGCCCGTTCCGTCGCGACGATCTGTCCGCGGACCTTTCCACCGACCACGACCGACTTCGCGGCGACGTCCCCCTTCAGGTCCCCGCCCGGTCCGATGGTGACGCTGCGTTCCCCGCGGACCTTCCCCTCGATCTGTCCTTCGACCAGGACATCCTCGTCGGAGATCAGGTCGCCCACGATCCGAACTCCGGACCCGATGAGGGTCTTCGAGGAAGAGGAAGTGGACGGCGCGGCTGGCCGCGCCGGAGGGACATCTGGCGAAAACGGCGATCCCGGCGGCTGGGGTTTTCCAAACATAGTCAGGGGAACCTCCTCCGGAAAAGATCAAAGTATATGCATTCCGCCCCTGGGCGGATCAGTCCAGTTCGAATTACGTGCCGACGGGAGTGAAATCGGGACCGCTGGAGGCAACGGCGAGGGTCGCGGAGGAGGGAGCGGGCTCCCGGACGCTCGCGTAGCGCTCGAGGCCGGCGGCCAGAATGCGTACCGAAGCCTCGAGATCCTCCTCCTTCAGGACATAGGCGATCCGGACCTCGTCGGCTCCCAGACCCGGAGTCGCGTAGAAGCCCCGCGCCGGGGCGACCATGACGGTCGCGCGGTCGAGGGAGAAATCCGAGAGCAGCCAGCTCGCAAAGTCGTCGCAGTCGCGGATCGGAAGGCGCGCGACGAAGTAGAAGGCCCCCTCCGGCTTCGTCAGGAAGACGCCGGGGATCTCCTTCAGCCCGCCGTAGAGGAGGTCGCGGCGCCGCCCGTATTCTTCGACGATGCCGCGCGTGTAGTCGGGACCGAGGTCGGACGCGCCGACGGCCACGAACTGCGCCAGCCCCGGAGGCGAGAGCCGGCCCTGCGCCATGCGCAGGCACGCCTGGTAGACGTCGCGGTTGCGCGTCGCGAGGCTCCCCAGGCGGATGCCGCAGGCGCTGTAGCGCTTCGACAGGCTGTCCACGACGATCACCAGGTCCTCGAATCCGGGAAGCTGCAGCGCCGAGAGCGAGTGCCGGCCGTCGTAGACGAATTCGCGATAGACCTCGTCGGCGACGAGGAACAGCCCGTGGTCGCGGCAGAACGCGGCCACCATCGCGAGCTCCTCCCGGCTGTACACCGTCCCGGTCGGGTTGTTGGGATTGCAGAGCAGGACGAGCCTGGACCTGGCCGTGAGCGCCCGCTCGAAGGCCTCGCGCGGAGGAAGGTGGAAGCCGTCCTCGACGCGGCTCGTCAGCGGCACGAGCTTCAACCCGGCCATGGCCGCGAAGGCCAGGTAGTTGGTATAGAAGGGCTCGACGACCAGCGCCTCTTCCCCTTCCCCGGCGCACGCCATCATCGCGAAGAGGATCGCCTCGCTGCCGCCCGTCGTCGCCAGGATCTCGTCGAGCGCGAGCGGAATGCCAAAACCCGCGTAGTACTTCCGGAGCGACGCGAGGTACTCCGGAGTTCCGCCGGAAGGAGTGTAGGCGTACACCTTCTCCTTCTCGAGGAGGCGCAGCCGCTCCCGCATCGGCGCCGGCGTCTCCAGGTCCGGCTGCCCGATGTTCAGGTGATAGACGTGCACTCCGCGCCGCTTCGCCTCGTCCGCGACCGGCATGAGCCGGCGGATCGGCGAAGCCGGCATGCCCTGGGCCCGCTTCGAAATGGAAGGCGTCATGTCCGACCGGATTCTACCGTCCAAATGGGCTTCCTGGTGCCCGGCCAGGACTTCGGGCCCAGGAAAAAGCGCCGGGAAACGGCAGGCGAGGCTCCGCCAGAAGCGGAGAGTTTGGTGGGTCCGGATCGGTGGGAATCTATCTACCTATGCTTACGGAGCAAAGTCCTTGCCAGTTTCGGCGCTTTACACATTCTTCATCTTCGAAAGGCCTGCCGGATGGCAGTTAGAGACCTCATGAACGCTGGAAAAGTCCCGTGCCGCTGGTGTTGCCCGGGGACCCCGCTGCCGCCCCCCCGACTTCAGATCCCCGCGGAAAACGGTCCCCAAAAAATCGGCCGGCCGCACGTTCCGCGACCCGATCAGGCGCCACCTTTTTCGAGCTTCCGCAAAATGTCTTCAAAGAGAGGGCGATCCCTCAGGCTCATGAAGTCATCTCTGAATCGAAGGGCCTCGATTTCGACGGAGTCGCCGGCGATCCCCCTCAGGATCAACGCGAATCGGTTGCCATCGCTCATCTTGGTGTTATCCATGTAGGGCAAATCAAAATAGGAGACGTCGAACCGGATGCTCCCCTTCTGCACGCTCCCCTTGAAGACATTCCTGTCGAAGACGTCTTCGTAAATACCGACCTGAACCGTGGCGTAGGCTCTCTCCAAGCGCAACGGGCATGATCTCGAGGGACTCGCGTCGAGTATCTCCCGTCGGAGACCTGTCGCTTCCATCCGGCTTCTCACCCTTCCTGGCGCTCTTGTCCACCTGCGGGTCCCCTCCCCCTCCGTTCCTGTTACCCTGCACGACGCAACGGCCCGCCTGGAAACTCTGGAAACGCGTCGCGCCGTCTTCTTGCCTGAGGGTGGCGAAGTCCTCGCGATTGTAGAGTCTCACGCAGATCGACTCCCCTTTGTCGATATTGAATACCGTGCTCGTTCCGATGTTGTTCAGCAGCTTGGACTGCCGGGCCACGATACCCGCCGACACGCGGATGATCTGTTGTTCCAACCTGTCCCATTTTGCCTTCTCGGCTTCGGTCGGCGCCTCGATTCGCTTCCGCTCCAGCCCCATGTAGACTTCTTCGAAAAGAGGCTTGGCGTTGAAAAACTCCTGGAAGTTGATGGTCAGGAGCTCCAGGAACATGATTCGCCGCCTGAAAGAATCTTCATCCGCTTTGACAAAATCTTCCTTGACCGCGCCGAGATAACCGGTCAGGAGCGACTGGAACATCGATTGGCGGATATCGGTGTCCGATTTCTCCCGCTCCGTCATCGTCTTTATGAACATTTCGGACTTGCGGTTCTTCTCCGTATACGAGCTGATAAGGATCGGGATCAGGATGGCGCTGGCGGCGGCGCTGAATCCCGCCAGAATCTTTGCGAAGGATTCCATCTTTTCCCATGCATCCGTCCGCTTGCTCTCATTCTCAGCCACTTTGAAAGAGTCCTCTCTCCCTCTCTGCGGAGGCCGTTGCCGAAGGGCAAAAATGGACGGGCTTCCGGCTGGCTTCACGACCCGGAGACCCGGGCGCCCGCTAGAGTTGAATGTCATGTTTCGTTGGGTCGGCCGTGACCTTGACGGGAAACTCCTGCCCACGGATGACCAGGACATGATCTCCCGGCGTCAGCTCGAGCTTGTATTCCCCCCTGGGACCTGTCTTCGTCCTGATCTCGGTTCCTTGAACGGTGATGGTCAGGTTCGCGACGGGTGACCCCTGGCTAAACACCGTTCCGGAAAGTGTCGCCGCCACCGCGGGCTGTGACGACACCAGGAGGGACAGGACGAGAAGCGCGGAAACGATAGACCACTTCATTGCTTTCCTCCTCTTCGGACTTGCGGCCGGCCATCCAGGACAGCAAAGGATACAGGAATCAGAACCACGGGCTTTCCGTGCGGGAGACCGGAGCGTTGCCGCGGGAAGTCGAGACCCCTGCTCTTCCAGGGAAGGGTTGGAGCGGGCAACGGGGTTCGAACCCGCGACATCCAGCTTGGGAAGCTGACGCTCTACCAGCTGAGCTATGCCCGCTCGGGCAGCTCGGAATATAGCGAAAGCGCGGCGGGACGGCAACGGCGGACTTACCTCTGCTTCGGATCTTCCGGCCCGGCGGCCCGGCGAAGACGCAGGGCGGCCGCCAGGCGCGGGAGGCGAACCTTGGCGAAGAGTCGGCCGTTGACGAAGAGGACGGGGATGGACTCTCCATAACGGCGCGCGAGCTCGGGGTCCGAGTCCACGTCCAGTTCCTCCCAGCTCCGCGGCCGGCCCTGCGAGGATCGCGTCCACCTGCCGGCGCATCTCCTCGCAGAGGTGACAGCCCGGCCGGGACAGGAGTCTCAGCCGGATCAATGCTTGGCCTGGGACTTCGAAACGAGGTACACGTAGTGGAAGCCGGAGAGGAACGTCGTGGTCGCCGCGGCTCCGAAGGCGATCCGGACGACAAACATCGGCCATCCCCACAGGTTCGCGCACAGGACGAAGAGAACAGTCACGATGAGCGTCACGGTCGTGACCTTGCCGAGCCACGTCGGCGGAAACTGGCGCACGCTCGAGGAGAGAATCAAGAGCAGCGCCACGGTCATGAGGAGGAGATCGCGCGAGATCACCATCACGGCCAGCCACACCGGCACCTTCACGACGGCCGGAAAAGAGGGAACCGCGAGGAACAGGTACGAGCTCATCATGAGCAGCTTGTCGGCGATCGGGTCGAGATACGCGCCGAGCGCGGACTTCATGTCGAAACGCCGGGCGAGGTAGCCGTCGATGCCGTCGGAGATTCCCGCGATGACGAAGATGGCGAGCGCGATGCCGAACCGCCCGTCGGCGATGGAGAAGAGAAAAAACGGAAGCGCGGCCAGCCGCGAGAGCGTGATGAAGTTGGGAAGCGTGAAGGGGCCCCGTAAGCGCTCCAGGGCCGTCATCGCCGGTTCTCCCCGCCGGCGACGGAGCGCGCGCGATCGAGGGCCCGGAGGAACATCGGTCCGCCGACATTCCCCCCGCCACTCTCGGAAATCAAGCCGCATCCCTGGGCCAGGCGCACCGCCTCGGAGTTGGTCAGAGGGCCCCGGGGCGGCCCGGGAAGGCACGGCACGACAGCCGACGGCGGCTTGAGAATCGCGAGAAGCCTTACCAGCAGCTTCGCGGCCGCCGGCACAGACAGGTGGGCATCGGGGCTCATGCGGTGAGTCTCCGGGTCGACTTCGAGCAGGCCCAGGGCCGCTGCGCGGGTCAGCGAACGGCTGTCGCGCCGGGAGACGGCGTCGCTCGCGATGACTCCTGCTCCCCCCTTTGACTCCCGCACCTCGGGGACCATCCACCAGACGAGCTCCGCCGCTTGCGCCCGCGTCAGGCGGGAAGTGCGCGCGGCCTCGCGCTCGGCCGGCGGCCAGTTCGCCACGCGGAACGCGAGTCTCGCGTCCGCGGCCTGCGCCGCGAAGCGCGAATCGTTGCGGGCCAGCCGCTCGAAGAGCGACACGGCCAGGGCCTGGTCTCCCAGCTCGAGCGCGAGGGCGCCGGCCTTCTCGAGGACGGCGGTGTTTCGCGGCTCGATCTCGATCGCTTCACGGTAACGCTGGAGAGCGGCGGTCTTCTCCCCCGCGTCCATCTCGATGTCCCCGGCCTCGGCGCGCAGGACGGAAGACTCCGGCGCCAGCGCGATCGCCCTTGCGATTTCGGATCGGCCGGCCGCCCAGTCTTTCCGCGCCGCCCTCGCCTTTGCGCGCGCCGCGAGGTCGTCGCGCGCGGCCAGCCGCAGCTCTTCTTTTCGGGCGTCCAGTCCCGGCCGGTCCGCGGCGCGGGCGACCGCCCTCCGATAGAGGGCGTGTCCCTCGACCGCGTCGCCCGCGCGCGCCCGTGCCTCGCCGCAGGCCACCAGGAGCGGGACCGTGGGATCACCCGCCCCGAGCTGCTTCTCGCAATCGGAGAGAGCCTCCTTCGCCCGGCCCTGCAGGACGACGGCCTCGATCCACCCGATCTCGGCCGCGAGCGGCCGGGGCGCGCCCGACCGTTCCGCGGCGAAGGCGGCCTCGGCGGCGCGCGCGTCGCCTCGCGCCAGCGCCGCGCTTCCCCGGATCGTCTCGTCGGCGAAGGGGCCCATCAGCTCTTCCCGCGGATCAAGAGGAAACTCATCTCTGATGACGGGACGGGACGCCGTCACGCAGCCGATCGCAAGGGGCGCCGCCACCAGGAGAACTGCGAGCCATTGGAGGCCTGTGAAGGAAGCGCGGTGCGCGATACGCGGGAGACGAACCCGGCGGCGTGAGTTGGGAGACTCCGGCTGAACTCTCGACTCTCGACTCTCGGCCCTGCCCGGATTCACGCGCCTGGCGGAAGATTCTCCGAGCGGATCGAGGCGATCGCGTGCTTGTAGATCATCTCTTCCCGCCCCTCCACCTCGAGGACGAGGGCGAACTTGTCGAAGCGGCGCAGGCGGCCCATGCGCTCTTCTCCCGAGGTCAGGCGAACCGTGATGACGACGTTGTCCTTGCGGAGATTGTAGAAGAAGGAGTCCTGAACGTTGATGGGGACTTTATTCATTGTCGTCCGCTTCCCTTCCCGTCTGCCCTTCGCCGAGTCTCACGAGCGCGGTCGCGACCGCCTCGCCCGGCTCGACCCACTCCACTCCCGGCTCCCGCGCGAACCACGTCCGCTGCCTCCGGGAGAGCGCGCGGGTGGCCCCCACGATCTTCCGCTCCGTCTCCTCCCGGTTCGAGCGTCCGGAAACCCACTCGGCCACTTCGCGATATCCGATGGCGGCAAAACCATTCGCGTCCGGCGAAACCCCGCTGGCGAGAAGTCGTCGCACCTCGGCGTCCCAGCCCGCATCGAGCATCTGCCGGACTCGTGCGGCGATCCTAGCATAGAGATCCTCGCGCGCAGGCCGGAGGCCGAGCTGCACCACTCGCCAGCGCTCGGGCAACCCGCCGCCGGGACGCGTCCTCGCCGAGGCAGGGGCGCCGGTTTCGAGCACGATCTCGATCGCCCGCAGGATGTACCGCAGGTTCGAGGGAGCGATCCTTCCCTCGGAGACGGGGTCGTTGATCTCGAGAAACCGGCGGGCCGCGGCGGGATTCGCCTTACCCCACGCGGCCAGTCGAACGCGCCGGCCGGTGTCCGCCGCGGCTCCGGGCGGGAGCCCCTTGAGCAGCGCCTCGACATAGAAACCGCTTCCGCCGCACACGATGGGAAGCCGGCCGCGGCGGCCGATCTCCTCGATCGCCTGCCGCGCCTCTTCCGCCCACCGTCCCGCCGAAAAAGTCTCGTCGGGATCGGCCACGTCGATCAGGTGGTATGGGACTTCGCTGCGCTCCAGCCGCCCGGGCTTGGCCGTCCCGATGTCGAAGCCCCGGTAGACCGCGAAGGCGTCGGCCGAGACGATTTCCCCGCCGCGCGCCAGAGCGATCTCGTGCGCCACGGCGCTCTTGCCCGAGCCCGTCGGGCCAAGGATGAGAAGCAGAGGCGGCCTGGCAACGCTCACTCGAGACCCCTCCAGGCGAGGCGAGTGACTTCCGGGAGAAGCTCGACCCTCAAGTCGGAAGAGAGATCGGTCCGGAAGACGGGGACGCGGGCGGCGGCGAGCGCCTGCAGGGTCGCCGGTGCCGGGTGGCCGAAGCGATTCTCCCTGCCGCAGGAGATGACGGCGGCGCGCGGGCAGACCGCCTCGAGGAAGGCCGTCGTCGTCGAGCTGCGGCTGCCGTGGTGGCCGACTTTGAGAATGTCCGCCCGGGAGACCCGGTGCTCCCGGAGCAGAGCCTCCTCCGTGGCCGCGCTCGCATCTCCGGTCAAGAGCGCGCTCCTTCCATCCCTCGCGAAGAGAAACACGAGCGACTGGTTGTTGATCGCGTCCACTTTCCGACGCGGGCCGCCCGAATGAACGACGGTAATTCTCGCGTCGTCCCGGTCGATCGTCTCCCCGGCCTCGAGGACGCGCACGGGCACTCCGCGCGTCGGCGGCCAGCACGTCCAGGCCGGTGAAGAAATCGGACTCGTCCTCCCCGCTGGAACGCCAGAACTCTCGAACCGGAAGGTCTTCCAGGACGACAAAGAGGCCCAGAGCATGGTCCGGATGCGGATGAGTCAGGACGGCGGCGTCGAGCGAGGTGACTCCACGGTCGAGAAGCTTCGGGAGCAGGCGTGTTCTTCCGAAGTCGCGCCGGTCGAGATCGAAGGGGCCTCCGCCGTCCACGAGGATAGCGTGCCGGCGCCAGCGCAGAAGCAGGGCATCCCCCTGCCCCACGTCGAGGGCCTCGAGCCGGAAACCCCGCGACGGCCCCGGTGGGCCCGGCCGCAAGGCGAGAACGAGGAAGAGAACGGCCGCGCACAGGAAAGCCGCGGCGGCAAGCCGCCGGGGAGCGAAGACGCCGGCGGCTGTGAGCGCTGAGACCGTGATCACCGCGGGGAGAGGCGGAGTCGGCCTCAGGAAGGAGGCGCCGGCGGCCCCGTCGGCGAGAAGGTCCATCGCGCGCGTTCCCAGCGCGAAGAGACCGACGAGCGGCGGCGGAGCCCAGCCGGCGGCGTAGAAGAACAGCAATCCCGCGCCGAGCGCGATCATGCCTCCGAGAAGAGGAATCGCCAGCGGGGCCGTCAGCCAGGCGCCGGCCGCCACGACGTTGAACCGCCAGAGGAGGACCGGAGCGGTCGCCGACTGCGCCGCGAATGCCGCGGCGAGGCCGGAGAAGAGCTCGCGAGGCCGCTCGGGCAGGCGCGCCCGGATGGGAGCTGTCAAGAGCGCGATGCCGAGCACCGCGGCGAACGTCAGGACGACGCCGATCGAATAGACCTGCGCAGGGTCGAAACCGAACAGGATCAATCCCGACAACCCGATCGCCTGCAGGTTCGTGATCGGCCGTTCCAGGAGGCGCGTCGCGCGGTGAATTCCGAAGACGATCCCCGCGCGCACGGCCGGGGGGTGGCCGCCTCCGACGAGGACGAAGAGGAACACGATCGCGAGGAAGACCGCATCGCGCCCCTTTCCTCGGACGCCAAGCGATCGCAGGCCAAGCATGGCGAGTCCGCACGCGAGCGCGACATGGAGGCCGGCGACCACGAGCATATGGTAGAGGCCGCCGCGCCGGAACCGAGCGACCATTCCACGTTCGAGCTCGGCAGTTCTCCCGAGGAGGAGGGCCGAGAGCGGTCCCCGCACGTCTCGGTCGAAGGCTCTCCCGCGCGATCCCGCCGCAGGGAGGCGCGCGTGCAGCCATCGGTTCGGGAGCGTCAGCCAGGACATCGGCGTCCGGCCGCTCCTCTCGATGAGCATCGGGCTCTTGATTGAGAGTCGGTACTGCGGCCACGGCATGACGATGTCCCGCGTCGAGGCGGGAAGGTCCTCCGGGATGAGGTGGCCGACGGCGACGATGCGGTCTCCCCTGTCCGCCACGCGCTCGGCGCAGATATCTCCTGCCACGAAGAGAAATACCTCCGCCGGAAAGAGCCGCGGGCTTCCGTGGACCCAGAGCCGCTCGGCCCGCAGGCGCCCCGTAACGTGCGGCGGCGTCCCGCTCCAGAAGTCCGTCAGGACCCCCTCGACGCGGACGGCGCGGTCCCGCCGCGGGTCAAGCTGCGCGAACGAGGCCCTGGCCTCGATCGCCGGCACCACGATGCGCACCCGCGCCTGGATGAAACCGAGGCTCGCCCAGAGGAGCGCGAAAGCGGCGAGCGAGGATGCGCCTCTCCGGCCGCGGGCCGTCCGGCAGACGAGCAGAAGAAGGCAGCAGCCGGCCAGGGCGCCCGGGCCCGCGGAGACGGTCATCGATCGCGCCCCGAGCAGGATCCCGCCGGTGAAACAGGCCGCCGCCGCGGCCGCCGGGGCCGCGCGGGAACCGGAGACCGCTTCGCTCACTCCGCGCCGGCGGAAAGCGCCACGATCGCTTCGACCCGATGAGTGAGGGGAAAGAGATCGTACAGCGAGGCGCTCCGGATGTGAAGGCCCCCGGCAACAAGAGCGGCCAGGTCGCGCGCCAGCGTCGCCGGCTCGCAGGAGACGTACACCAGGAGGCCGCAGTTGCGGCGAGAGAGAGACCGGGTCAGAGCCGCGGGGAAACCCGCGCGCGGAGGATCCGCCACCGTGACGGCGAAGGAATCCCGGGCCTGGCCAAGAAATGCCAGAGCATCGGCATGCCGGACCGTCCAGGACTCGGCCCGCCACCGTTTCTTCGCGGCGAGTGCCTGCTCGACGGCCGCATGGTCGGCCTCGACCGTTGTGACTTCGCGTCCGGCATCCAGGAGCGCCCCTGCGAAGAATCCGACGCCGCCGAAGAGATCGAGGGCGCGACCGGGAGAAGCGAACTCGGCCTCTCCGGCGACGGCGGCGTAAAGGGGCTCGAGAAGATGCCGGTTCCCCTGGAAGAAGGTCCCGGCCGTCAGCGGAAACTCCCGATTCCCGACCCTGATCCAGAGACGCCGTTCGCCGCTCCTGGCCAGAACAGGCCCCTCGGCCGCGGCGACCGCGACTCCGTCGAAGAGACCGGAGAGGGATTCGAGAACCGCATTCGCGTCGCGCCGGTCGCTGCCGGATGGAAGCGCGGCGCGCGCGAGCCGACGGGAGCCTTCGCGGTTCTCGACCGTTGCGACGTCCGTAACGGCCGCGCCGCTTGCCGCGATCGCCTCGCGCAGGCCAGGCAGGATCGCGCGCAACGAGTCGGAGAGAGCCTCGCAGTTCTCGGCCGATTCCACGCGGTGGGTCCGCGGCACGAAGTAGCCGAGGCGCGCGGCCTCGCCGCGTCCGGCCACATGGAAGCGGGCGCGCAAACGGTAGGCGAGCGGAGACGGCTCGATTGACAAATTGCCAAAGAGGCCGGCGGGCAGCTCGCCGATCCGTTCCATCGTCTCCAGGAAGAGATCTCGCTTGGCGCGGAGCGCGGCCTCGAGGTCGAAGTGCGACCAGTCACAGCCGGCGCAGCCCTCGGCGTGCGCTCCCGTTCGGCGCAGCGGGGAGCGGGACAGGATCGCCACGGCGCGCCCCTTCCAGAATCGTCTTGCGGACTTCCAGGACCTGCGCCTCGACCTCCTCGCCGGGAAGAGCGCCTGCGACGAAGCCGATGCCGTCGGAAGTCTTCGAGACCCCCTCCCCCGTCGGCGCGAGATTGGCGATCGTGACCCGTCGCAGCATCAGGCAGATGCTAGCCGGAAGACGGAAACCCGAAGAAAGAAGAAGCAGACGAAAGCGTTGCATGCAGCGACGTGCCAAGCCGCCGTCGTGCCCCGCCCCGGTCGCGGCGCACAAACGTCGGAGCAGACGTCCTCACACATTTTTCAGCACGACACCCCTGTTTGCTCGCGGCGCGAGGAGTCTCCCAAAGGGGAGGAGCCTCGCGCCGCGGGAGCGGAGCGCCGGAGTGGGATCACGCCGTCAGGCGTAGATCCCGCGGAGCGCGCGGAGCGACGTTAGAGGAGGGTCAGGCGGGGCAGATCGAGGAGCTCTCGGAGGGTGCGTCGGGTCAACGCGTGCGCGGTTCTTTCGGCGGCTTCGGCATCCATGCTGATACGAGCCCTGGCGAGGGAGGCCTCGACCTCCGCGTCAAGGCGTCTTCTTTCGGTCTCCGACAGCGCGTCGTGGAGCGCGCCGGCCAGGCGCTTGTCCAGCCTTGCCAGGGAGGCCTCGGTCTCACCGGCGCTCCTGCGCGACTTCCCCAGCCGCTCGATGGATCTCAGCGCCGATTCGAGAGGAGCGGCGAGCTCCGGCCGCCGGCCCGCGACCTGCCGGAGCCGTTGCCCAAGCTCCTCGAGCGCGCGCGGCACATCCGGCTCCGCCGCCCGGACCCGGCCTCCGCGCCCGACCGAGGTCAGGAGCCGGCGCTCCCACGCCTCCAGCACCGCGTCCCGGCAGTAGGAGAGCGAGTTGACGCGTCCGGCCGCCGAGCGCTCCTCCCGCCGGGAGAAGGCCTCCTCGATTCCCTGCTCGATCGCCTCGATGGGCACGCCGAGGGCGCGCCACTCCTTGAGCAACGCGAAATCCCTTGGCGACAGGAGGAAGGGGGTCCCTCGGCGCCGGATGAAAGCCGCCTCGGCCGCCTGGTAGTAGGCCCTATCCTCCTCGGTTTCGCTCATGGATCAGGAGTAGCCCCGTCAACGTCAGGAGAGGATCCACCTCCTCGATACGCTCCGATCCCGCTCCGAAGAGCTCGGCCAGGCCGCCAGTCGCGATGACACGCGGCCTGGCGTCGAGCTCGCGGGCGATCCGATCCACGACGCCGTCCACCAGGGAGAGGTAACCGAAGTAGAGCCCGGACTGAATCGAGGCCGCCGTCGTCTTCCCGATGACGCGGTCCGGACGCCGGATCTCCACGCGCCAGAGCCGCGCCGCCTTCTCGAAGAGAGCGTCTGCCGAGACCGAGATGCCCGGGACGATGACGCCGCCCGCGTACTCTCCTTTTTCCGTCACGACGTCGAAGGTCGTCGCCGTTCCGAAGTCCACGACGATGCAGGGACCTCCGAGCCGGGCGTGCGCGGCGACCGCGTTGACGATGCGGTCGGCGCCGACCTCCTGCGGCACCTCGTAGAGAATCGGCATTCCCGTCTTGACGCCCGGTTCCACGAAGAGAGGCTCCTGGCCCGAGATCTGGCGCAGGGCCTGGCGCAGCGGGAACTTCAGAGACGGCACGACGCTGGCGACGATGACCTCCCGCGGCTCCTCCCGGCCGCCGGAGGCGTCGAGCAGCCCGCGCACGGACAACACGATTTCGTCGGACGTCGCCTCTCGCCGCGTCGTGAGCCTCCAGTGATGCAGGAGCCTGCCGCCCTCGTACAGACCGAGAACGGTGTTGGTGTTGCCGACGTCCACCGCCAGGAGCGCCTGCGCCTGCCGCGTCACCATTCGGCGACCTCGCCGTGGGAGAGAACCGCCTCGCCCGAGCCCGTCTCGAGCTTCAGGAATCCCTCCTCCGTCAGCCCGAGGTAACGGCCGACGATCTCCTGGCCGTCGTGCCGGATCTTCATCCGATCGCCGCGGTGATGCACGGACGCCTTCTCCCACGCGGCGACCTCGACTTCCCAGCGCGGCGCCGCCATCTCGCCGTCGAGACCGTCGAGCAAGGCCTGGAGGAGCGGAGCCAGGGCGAAGGCGCGGCCGGTTTCCTCCTCGAGGGTCGTCGCGCCCGCGACTCCGAGGCTCTCCGGGGAGCCGAGCACGTTCAAGCCGACGCCGACGGCGACGTACGTGTCTTCCCCCTGCGTGACGGCCTCGGTCAGGATGCCCCCGATCTTGCGCCGGCCGACGTACAGGTCATTGGGCCACTTGAGCTCGACCCTCACGCCGCACGCGTCTTTGATCGCCTCGCGCAACCAGCGCGCGACGGCGATCGGCATGAGAGAGATCGGCTCCCCTGTCCGGGCCTGCCGGATGAACGTGAAGTAGAGGCCGCGGCCTCCGGGAGCTTGCCACCGTCCCTTGCGACCTCGCGCACCCGGCTGCGTCTCGGCGACGAGAACCGTCGGCGGAAAACGCTCCGCCTCCTCGAAATACATGTCGATCAGCTCCCGGGCGAGGTTGTTTGAGGAGTCCATCACCGGGACAAACGTGAGGTTCTCGAAGACCCGCCACCGCCGGGCCTCGAGCTCTCCGCCGGAGAAGGGAATCACGCGCCTCCCGCGGACAACGCGGAGCGGCGCCCTTCCAGCTCGACGAGCCGCCTGCGCGTCTTCTCCACGACCGCCGGCGGAGCCTTGTCCAGAAACGCCGTGTTCTGAAGTTTGGCGGAGAGCTCGGCGATTTCTCCGTCGAGAGCCGCGAGAGTCCGCGCGAGCTTCCCGCTGTCCGCGCCGGCTCCGCCCTGGGCGACGGAGAGACCGATCGAGAGGCCTCGCGACGTCCGGGATGTTGCGGGTCAGCGGCCGACGCTCTCGGCCGCCGCGCGTTCTCGAAGGGTCAGGTCCGCGAGCCGCGCCAGATGCCGCAAGCAGCGGGGCGAGCGTCGCGATCTCGCCGGCGAGGATCCGGTTCCGGCGAGTCCGGATCGATCGCCAGCCGCACCAGCTCGGTCGGCGAAAAGCCGCGCTCGGTCCGGAAGTTGCGGACGTGTGTGACGAGCGCGCGGGCCGCCTCGACGACCCGTTCGGCCGCTTCGTCGTGGAAGGCGTCGTCGCCCTGCGGGTAGGCCGCGGCGATCAACGTTCCGGGCCGCCCCGTCAGCTTTTCCCAGATCTCCTCGGTCACGAACGGCATGAAGGGATGAAGCAAGGCGAGCGAGTCCGAGAGGCAGCGCGCGAGCACGGCGCGGGCGGTCTCCTTGCCGGCCTCCTGGCCGTCGCGCGCCGAGAGAAGGGGTTTGACCATCTCCAGGTATCCGTCGCAGAGCTCGTGCCACAGGAACCCGTAAACCGCCTGCGCAGCCTCGTCGAATCGGAATCCGGCGAGGTTGCGGTTGACCTCGCGCGCAGCCGCCGTCAACCGCGAGAGGATCCAGCGGTCGGGAAGGCTCTTCTCGCGCCCCTCGAGGGAATCCGGGGCGCCCTTGTCCTCGATCTGCCCGAGAGTGAAGCGCGCCGCGTTCCAGAGCTTGGTCGCGAAATTTCGGGAGCCTGCGATGCGGCTCCTCTCGACGGACACGGTCGGGCCCGAGGCCGCCGCCGACGCGAGCGTGAATCGGACGGCGTCGGCGCCGAACTCGGCGATGGCCTCCAGAGGGTCGATCACGTTGCCCCGGGTCTTCGACATCTTCTCGCCGCCGACGCGGACGAGGCCGTGCAGGTGCACGACGGAAAACGGAGCGCGACCCGTGAAATGGATTCCCGCCATGATCATGCGGGCGACCCAGAAGAAGAGGATGTCGTAACCGGTGACCAGCGTATCCGTCGGGTAGAACTCCCGGAAGTCCTCCGTCTCCTCCGGCCATCCGAACACGGAGAACGGCCAGAGCTGGGATGAGAACCAGGTGTCGAGCACGTCGGGGTCCTGCTCGAACGAGTCGGAACCGCAGACCTCGCAGGCCTTCGGGTCGGTCTCCGAGACCGTCACGTGCCCGTTGGCGCAGGTGAACGCTGGGATCCGGTGGCCCCACCAGAGCTGTCGCGAGATGCACCAGTCGCGGATGTTGCGCATCCACTCGAAGTAGGTCTTCGTCCAGTTGGACGGGGCGAACCGCACGACACCGTCTTCCACCGCCGTGATCGCAGGCGCGGCCAGCGGCTCGACCTTGACGAACCACTGGGTCGAGAGGTACGGCTCGATGACGGTTTCGCACCTCTGGCAGGTCCCGAGCGTCATCTTGTACGGATCGCTCCCCACGAGGCGATTCTCCGCGGTCAGCCGCGCCAGCACCTGCTTGCGCGCCTCGAACCGGTCGAGGCCCGCGAACTCTCCGGCCTCGGCGGTCATCCTCCCGTCCGGGCCGATGACGATGACCGCGGGGAGGCCGTGCCGCTGGCCGGAGGCGAAATCGTTGGCGTCGTGGGCCGGGGTTACCTTCACGATGCCGGTGCCGAATTCCCGGTCCACGAGAATGGGGTCCTCGATGACGGGGAGTTCTCGTCCGACGATCGGGAGAACGGCGGTCTTGCCGCGAAGCTTCGCCGTCCTGGGATCCTCCGGGTGGATCGCGACCGCCGTGTCGCCCAGCATCGTCTCGGGACGTGTCGTCGCGACGACGGCGCCCGCAGGCACGCCCGGCACGTCGTAGCGGATGCGGTAGAGCGTCCCCTCCTCGTCCTTGTGCACGACCTCCAGGTCCGAGACGGCCGTCCCGCAGCGCGGGCACCAGTTGACGACGTAACGCCCGCGGTAGATGAGCCCCTCGTGATAGAGCTGCACGAAGGCGCGGCGCACGGCGCGGGAGAGATCGGGGTCGAGAGTGAACCGCTCGCGGCTCCAGTCGAGTGAGCAGCCGAGCTTGCGCAACTGCGACTGGATCGTGTCCTTGGCCTCGCGCTTCCAGGCCCAGACACGCTCGATGAACTTCTCGCGCCCCAGGTCGCGCTTGTCGATCCCCTGTTTGGCGAGACTTCTCTCCATGACCATCTGGGTCGCGATACCCGCATGATCGGTTCCGGGGACCCAGAGCACGCGGCGGCCTCGCATCCGCATCCAGCGCGCCAGGATGTCTTCGATCGTGCGGCCGTAGGCGTGCCCGATATGGAGCTTCCCTGTCACGTTCGGGGGCGGGATGACCATGACGTAACGGGGCGACCCGGCGGGTCCCGAGGGGCGAAAACGCCCCTCCTCCTCCCAGACGCGGTACCAGCGCTCCTCGAAGGAAGAGGGCTCGAAGGTCTTCGGAAGCTTCCTGGCATTCTCTTCCGAGATAGCGGGAATCGGGTTTTCGGACATAAAAAAAGGGGCGCCTGCCCCTTTGAAAATATCAGAAACCGCAACTGTGTTACTCGACGGTGCTCTCGAGCTCCTCGATCCGCCTCTTGACGACCATCTCCGCGACGTCCGGAACCACCTCCCAGGCGATCTCCCGCAGCACGCGGTCCGAGAGCTTTGCGACGACGAGAGCCGCGATCCGCTCGATCTGCTCCTGGGTCAGCTCGGACACGACCGGCGCGGGCGAGGCGGGCGGGCGCGTCGCGGCGGCTGGCCTGTCGAAGAACGCTTCGGCTTCTTCCGCCGAGATCTCTTCGAGGCGGGCTTCCGCTCCGGGAGGCCTCGCCGGCGGCCGCTCGGAAGCCGGCGCCTCCTCGACGGGATGGCGGGTCCCCGAGTCCCCGGTCGCCGCCTGAGTCTCGGGGATGGGGAGAAAGACCGGACCGCCGGCAAAGTCCTCCGCGACGCTGGGCTCTGCCCCGGCGACGGACGAACCCTCACCCGCGGGGGCTCCCTCTTTCCACTCTTTCGCCCCGGTCGAGGATTCGCTCCTGTCGGCGGCCCTCGACGTCGGAATCGTGTCGTCCAGAAACATCGTCCCGAAAGGACCCTCTTCCGGCGCCCCGGACTCGGTCGCCGCTGCGCCGGCCGCTCCGCTCAGGAGAGCCTCGATCTGATCCAGCAGGTGCGGCGCGTGGAACGGCTTCGACACAACCCTGTCGGCTCCGAGGCGATCGGCCCGGTCGCGGTCGAACGGCTCGAAAGTGCCGGAGAGCAGGATGACCGGGATCCCGGCCGTGGCAGGATTGCTCTTGACCGCCTCGCACACCTCGTAGCCGTTCTTCTCGGGCATCACGACATCGGCGAGGATCAGGTCGGGCACCGAGTTCTGGAGCGATTCCAGCGCCTTTTGCCCATTCGAGACGCAGGTCAGCTCGTAGTCCATGCCGGCGAGCGTCAACTCGACGACTTTCTGGATCGTGAGGCTATCGTCGGCCAGCAGTATCTTTTTTCCCATGCTGTCGGTCACGGTGTGCGACGGCCAATGACCCTACTCGGGTCCCTTCACGGTGTCAATCAGGAAGGCGTCAGCCTATCACCTTCCTCCCAGACAGCGGCGAGGTAGCGGCCAGGCAGGCGTTTTCCCAGGGCCCGGGCCAGAAACCGGGATGCCTCCACGACCCCGGGCAGGCTGATTCCGGTCTCGATTCCAAGACCCTGGAGCATGTAGAGGAGGTCTTCGGTCGCCAGGTTCCCCGCCGCTCCGGGCGCGTAGGGACAGCCCCCCAGACCGCCGGCAGAGGAATCGTAGGTGGGAATCCCGCACTCCAGTCCCGCGTAGACGTTCGCCAGACCAGTGCCCCGCGTGTCGTGAAGATGCAGCGCCAGCACCGCCCGGGTAACCCCCGAGTCGTACAGGGTCTCGACGACGTCGTAGACGCCGGCCGGAGTGGCCACACCGATCGTGTCCCCGATTGAGATCTCGTCCACGGGCAGGTCGAGCAGTTTGTGAACGACCTCGCGCACGGCGTCGGGCGAGACCGGCCCCTCGTAGGGACAGCCGAAGGCGGTGGAGACGTAACCCCGCACCCGGATCTTCTCCTTGCGCGCGAGGGTGACGACCGGGCGGAACCGCTCGATCGACTCGTCGACGCCGGCGTTGATGTTGTGCCGGTTGAACGTCTCGGAGGCGGCCGTGAAGACCGCGACTTCGCGCACGCCGGCCGCGATGGCACGCTCGAGACCCTTCAGGTTCGGGACAAGGGCCGGGTAGCGGGTGCCGCTGGCGCGGTGGATCCTGGCGAAGACCTGGTCGGTGTCCGCAAGCTGGGGGATCGCCCTGGCGGAGACGAAGGACCCGACCTCGATCGCCGGCAGCCCCGCTTCGGTCAGGCGATCCACGTACTGGACGCGAACGTCCGCGGAGAGCGGCTTCGACTCGTTCTGCAGGCCGTCCCTCGGTCCCACCTCGTAGACGGTCACGTGCGCCGGCAGGTGAGGACGTTTGATGGCGTGCTCTTCCCACGGCTCCATGGGCAAGTAAGCTATCAGCTTTCAGCTTTCAGCTTTCAGCTCCAGGCTCCCGTTGCGGTTCAAGGGTCTTTCGCTGAAAGCTGAGAGCCGACAGCTGACAGCTACTCTCTGATTTCCGCCAGCACCGCGCCGGCCTCGACGCGGTCCCCCTCGACGTGAAAGATCTTGACCAGGGTTCCTTCGCGAGGCGCGCGAATCGCGTGCTCCATCTTCATGGCTTCCAGGATCAGGATGACGTCTCCCCGCGCGACGCTCTTCCCGGCCTTCGCGACGATCCTGCGCACGAGCCCCGGCATGGGAGCGACCAGGCCCCCCGGAGCCTCCGCCATCCGCGCGGCGCGCCTGCCGGCCCGCTGAAACTCCCGGACCTCCCCGGCGCACCAGACAAAGACGCGCTCCTTCTCCCGCGCGACGCGGACCCGGAACACATCCTCGCCGATCCTGATCGCTTCGAGCCTTCCGTCCCGGCGCGAGGCTTCGAACGTCACCCGGCGCCCGTCCAGGAGCGCGCTCTCCCCCTCGATGCGCACGTCTGCCGCTTCGTCGCCGGAGGAGAGCTTCATCGCCCGGACCGCCAGCCCGTGGCGGCGTCCCACGGCTCGCCCGAGGAGACAGCAACGCCGCTGCCGCCACCCCTCCTATCGGAAAACGAGAGGGCCGCGGCGATCCAGGCCGCGTCGGGAATTCTCGGGGATGAGAGGGTCAATCGAGGGAGGAAGTCCGTCGCGTAGTCGCCCGAGATGAATTCCTTCGAGTCGATCACCGCGGAAAGGAGCGCCCTGTTGGTCTCGACGCCGAGGACGACCCAGTCCTCGAGCGCCCGGTGGGCGCGGGCGATGCAGGAGCCCCGGTCCGGGCCGGTGACGACGAGCTTGGCGAGCAGCGGATCGTAATCGAGACCGACCAACGACCCCTCCTCCACCCCCGCGTCCACGCGCACGCCCGGGCCGGATGGGAGCTCGAAGGAAAGCACGCGGCCCGCGCGCGGCAGAAAAGTCGCCGGATCTTCCGCGTAGAGGCGTAGCTCGATCGCGTGTCCTTGAGGCTGGAGCCGCCCCTCCCTCCAGGCCGGCGCCAGGGCGGCGCCCGCGGCGACCTCGATCTGGGCGCGAACGAGATCGAGGCCGAGCGTCTCCTCGGTGATCGGATGCTCCACCTGCAGGCGTGTGTTCATCTCGAGGAAATAGAAGTTCCGTCGCTCGTCGAGGAGGAACTCCACGGTCCCGGCTCCGACGTAACCCACGGCGCGGGAGATTTCCACGGCGGCCCGCCCCATGGCGTTGCGCAGCCGCGCATCCAGGGCGCGGCTCGGCGTCTCCTCGACGATCTTCTGATGCCGCCGCTGGACGCTGCACTCGCGCTCGTAGAGGTGCACGACGTTGCCCTGCCGGTCCCCGAAGATCTGGAACTCGATGTGGCGCGGGGCAACGAGGAGCTTCTCCAGATACACGCGGGAATCGCCGAAGGTCGCTTCCGCCAGGTGCCGCGCCTCTTCCAGCGCCGCCGGCAGCTCTTCCGGCGTTTCGACGAGCGTCATCCCCTTGCCGCCGCCGCCCGCGCTCGGTTTCACGAGGATCGGGTACCCGATCTCGGCGGCCTTCTTCGCGATCGCCGCGTCGTCGGTCTCGGCCTTGTCCGTGCCGGGCACGATGGGCACGCCTGCGCGGCGGGCCCGGCGACGGGCGGCGAGCTTGTCTCCCATCTGCTCCATCGCGGCGGCGGGCGGCCCGACCCAGGTCAGACCGGCCGTCTCGACCGCCCGCGCGAAAGCGGCGCTTTCCGAAAGGAACCCGTAGCCGGGGTGAAGAGCATCCGTTCTGGCTTCCCGTGCGGCCTCGAGGATCCGGGGGATCGAGAGATAGGTCTCCAGCGGCGTTCCGGGCCCGAGAGAAACCGCGCGCGCCATCCGGCCCACGTGGAAGGCGCCCGCATCCGCCTCCGCGTAGACTCCGACCGGCTCGATCCCCATCTCGAGCGCGGTCCGCGCCACGCGCACCGCGATCTCGCCCCGGTTGGCGATCAGAAGAGATCGGATCAATTCTTCCTTCCGCGCCTTCCGCTTTCCCAGTCCGCCCAGAGGGAATAGGCCTTCATCTGGTCGGCGATGCCGCTCTTCTCCAGGACTTTCGCGACTTCCGACCGCGACTGACGCGGTCCCGGGCGGGCGGGCGCGTTGGCGATGCCGGCCACGGTCACGGCCGCGACGGCGGCGTTCAAGCGGGCTTCGCGGAAGTCCACCTTGTCGAACGTGTCCGACTCGGCGTGATAGTCGGGCAGGTATCTCTCCGCCTCCTGGTTGGCGACGAGGTTGGGCACCCCCTCGAGAAGGAAGTCGAAATTGTCGGTGCCGAGCAGGGCCTCGTCGGAGAGCCGGTTGGATCCCCAGGCGGCCACGGGCTCGAGCACCGAGGAAAGGGGGACGGCGAGCTCCGGCCTCCCGTTGTCGTAGTACCCGGTGATCCTCCCATCCCCGATGTCATGGATGATCGCGGCTACGTGGCGGTCCATCTCGTCGCGGTGGCTTGCCACGTATCCCCGCGAGCCGAGCAACCCCAGCTCCTCCCCGGTGAAGAGGACGAAGCGGACGGTCCGCCGGGGCCTGTGCCCCGCCGCGAGCGCCCGCGCCGCCTCCACGACGAGGGCGCAGTTGACGCCGTTGTCGAGGGCTCCCGTGCCGAGCTCCCAGGAATCCAGATGGGCGCCCAGGAGCACGATCTCGTCCGGCTTCTGGCCGCCGCGAATTTCGGCCACGACGTTCTGCGGCCGCCAGGCGCCTCCGACGCGGTTCCTGAGCTCCAGCGAGACACGCATCTCCCGCCCCTTCTCGAGCAGGCGCGCCAGGCGCATCCCATCCTCGCGCGCGATGAGCGCCATCGGGAGCGCGGAGACAGTTCCATCCAGGCTGACCTGGTGGCGGTAGAGCAGGTCGCGCGGGCGGCTGGAGAGGAACAGGATTGCCGAGACGCCGCTCTTGCGGGCGGCCTCCAGCATCTCGGGGCCCATGAAGTACTCGCCGAAGAGATCTTCGAGGGACTTCATCGGTTTCGTCCGGACGAGAGCGATCGCGCCCTTCCCCTTTTCTCCGAGCTTCTCGAAGTCGGCGCGGCGGCCCGCTCCCGCGTCCACCAGCGGAGCGGTCAAACCCGCGGGCGTCGAGGGAGCGAGCGCGAAAGAAACCACCCGCAAGGGAAACCGATAGGGAGACACCACCGCCGCCGACGCGGACTCGGCCTCCCATCGGGCCGGCGCGTCGTACGACTCGAGCCTGACCGAGTCCACCCCGGCTCGCCGGAAGGCCTCCACCCCCCATTGCAGCGCGGCCTCGTAGGAGGGGCTCCCGGTCACGCGCCCCCCGATCTCGTCGGTCAGCACGCGCAGGTCCTCTTCCATCCGGTTGCGCGGCGAAAGGACTTCCCCGATCAGAGCGGCCGAACCGGAGTCGGTCCGTGTCGCCGCCGCTGCGGCGGGAGCCTGCGCCGAAACCCCGGGGCGGGCTCCGAACGCAGCCAGGAGGCACACCGCGAGCGCGAGAAAGCGGGAAGCGCGTGTCATCTCTTCTTCTTCCTTCCCGGCGCATTCTAATTCGCCCGCTGCGTTATGCTCTTCGCCGTGGTTTTCCAGGAGGCCGGGCGTGTCTGTTGAAGGCGGGATGAGCGGGATGCAGCAGCGCATCGTCTGCGTCAACTGCGGCAAGGTCTTCTTCGCCTGGCGGCCGGACACCGCTCCCGGGGCCAAGATCAAGTGCTACTTCTGCAAGAAAGAAATGGAGGACGAAGTGGCGAAACGCCCGCGTCCCGAGCCCGCGCCGGCGGCGCCCCCGGCGGCCGCTCCCGCGCCCGCCGAGAGTCCGAAGTCCAATGCCCAAGGTCCAAAGGAGCCGGCACCCGCCAGCTGACCTCGGACCTCAGACGTTCGACTTCTTCGTAACCGCCCAGGACGGCGGGCGCTTCTCCAGGAACGCCGTCAGTCCTTCCTTCGCCTCGTCGGACGCGCGCCGCTCGGCGATCGTGCGGGCGGTCAACTCGATGGCTTCCTCGGGGCTCCTGCCCGTCACCTCCTCGATGAGACGCTTGGCCACTCCGATGGCCTCGGGCCCGCAGGAGAGGAGAGACTCGACCTTCTTCCGGCCGGCGGACTCGAGCTCCCCCGGAGGGACGACGGCGTGCACGAGGCCGATCCGGTGCGCTTCCCGCGCGTCGAAGCGGTCGCCGGTCAGAAAGAGATCGCGCGCCTGGCGAGCTCCGATGGCGCGGAGAACGTAGGGGGAGATCACGGAGGGAAGGATCCCGAGCCGGACCTCGGCGAGCGAGAAGATGGTTCCTTCCGCGGCGAGCGCGATGTCCGCCGCCGCGACGAGGCCGACGCCGCCCCCGATCGCCGCGCCGTGCACGAGCGCGATGACAGGCTTCGGGCACGAATCGATCGCGCGGAGCATGCGTGCCATCCGCACGGCGTCCGCCTCGTTCTCCTCGCGCGAGGAGCTTCCCGCCTTGCGCATCCAGGCGACGTCGGCGCCCGCGCAGAACGCCGCCCCTTCCCCCGACAGGAGGACCACGCGCGTCTGCGGATCGGCCGCGACGTCGGAAAAGGCGCGGGTCAACTCGGCGATGAGCGCGTCGTCGAAGGCGTTGCGCACCTCCGGCCGGGCGAGCACGATGCGGGCGACGGAGTCCTCCCGCAGGAGGCGGAGGCGACTCGCCTGCCCGCGCTCGCTCATCTCGGGGAGAGCGACGTCGCGCCCGCCGGGTGCGAAAAGACGCCGGAACGCGCTCCATCGGTGCCGAGACGCCTCGGAAAATCGAAGGGAACGGCCACGTCGCCCGCCGGCAGTCGCAGGGTCAGCGATCCCGAGACCCCGGCGTCCAGGTCCGCGCCGACCGCCCAGGAGTCGCCGGCGGCGGCCTTGAACGTCTTCTCGTCCAGCCGGAACGGGAGCTCGAGCGCCACATTCTTCTTCCCGGCCTTCATGATCCGCCCCTTGGCCGCGCCGCCGCCGATCTCCTTCCCGTTGACACGGAGACGGTAGTCGGCCGCCGCGATCGTGATCGGAAACGCGAAGGGATTCGTCACGGACAGGACGCCACGTCCCTCGGTCCGCGTCGCGGAGAGCGACGTCAGCTCGAGCGAGCCGAGCGCCACGAAACGGGAGAGCGCCTCGCGCCCCCCGGCGAAAGAGATGTCGCTCCAGGCAAGCGCCCCCTCCCAGGAGACGGTTCCGGCGCCGGCCACCTCCGCGCGAACGCGATAGTCGAAAGTTTCCGGCCGATAGTGGCTCAACCAATCCGCCGGCACGTCGGCGTATCGAACCGTCGCGGCGAGCCGCAGCCGATCCCCGGCCAGTTCCGCCCGCCCCGCCAACGGCATTTCCACCTGGGATCCGTTCAGCCGCACGCCTCCTCGAAACTCTCCCGCGCCGGCGCTCCCGGCCGGACCCGAGAGGACGAGGCCGAAGGACGCGCCGGGACGGGGATCCACGGCGATCTCGAGAGGCGGCCCTGCGGCCGCCAGGAGCAGGCAGGGAAGGATCCAGCCGAGCATCCCGAGAGTCTACCGCCCCGAACTCACATGCGAAACACGCCGAACTCGGTCTCCTCCACCGGCGCGTTGTAGGCCGCGGAGATCGCGAGGGAGAGCGCCGTCCGCGTCTCGGCCGGATCGAGCACGCCGTCGTCCCAGAGGCGGGCGGTCGAGTAGTAGGGGTTCCCCTCCGCTTCGTATTTCTCGCGCGTCGGGCGCTCGAACTCCTCGACCTCGCGCCGCTTCATCCTGGGCTTGCCGGCCCGGACGAGCTGGTCCTGCTTGACTCTCGAGAGGACCGAGGCCGCCTGCTCGCCGCCCATGACCGAGATGCGCGCGTTGGGCCACAACCAGAGGAATCTCGGCCCGTAGGCGCGCCCGCACATGCCGTAGTTGCCCGCTCCGAAGGACCCGCCGATGATGAGGGTGAATTTGGGAACCGCCGCGTTGGCGACGGCGTGGACCATCTTCGCGCCGTCCTTGGCGATGCCGCCCTGCTCGTATTTGCGGCCGACCATGAACCCGGTGATGTTCTGCAGGAAGACGAGCGGGATCTTCCGGCGCGCGCACATCTGGATGAAATGCGTCGCCTTCAGGGCCGACTCCGAGAAGAGGATCCCGTTGTTGGCGACGATCCCGACCAGGAACCCGGAGAGCCGCGCGAAGCCGCAGACGAGCGTCGCCGCGTAGCGCGACTTGAATTCGTGGAAGCGCGACCCGTCCACCAGGCGCGCGATGACCTCCCGCACGTCGTAGGTCTGCCGCACGTCCACGGGAAGCAGACCATAGATCTCCTTCGGATCGCAGGCCGGCTCCTCCGGCTCGGTCCGGTCCGCCGGCAGGGACTTCCCCCCGTGGAGATTCGCCACGATCGAGCGCGCGATCTCGATCGCATGGGCATCATCCTCGGCCAGATGGTCCGCCACGCCGGAGATGCGCGTGTGCACGTCGCCGCCTCCAAGCTCCTCCGCCGTCACCTCCTCGCCGGTGGCGGCCTTCACCAGCGGCGGCCCGGCGAGGAAGATCGTCCCCGTCCCCCTGACGATGACCGCCTCGTCCGACATGGCGGGGACGTAAGCTCCCCCCGCGGTGCAGGAGCCCATGACAACCGCCACCTGGGGAATCCGCTTCGCGGACATTCGCGCCTGGTTGTAGAAGATCCGGCCGAAATGATCGCGATCCGGAAAGACGTCCGCCTGCAGCGGCAGGAACGCACCGCCGGAGTCCACCAGATAGACGCAGGGCAGGCGGTTCTGCTCCGCGATCTCCTGAGCGCGCAGGTGCTTCTTGACGGTCATCGGGTAGTAGGTCCCGCCTTTGACCGTGGCATCGTTGGCGATGACCATGACCTCGCGGCGCGAAACGCGCCCGATGCCCGTCACGAGACCGGCGCCCGGCGCCTCTCCGTCGTACATGCCGTGCGCCGCCAGCGGCGAGAGCTCGAGGAAGGGAGATCCCGGGTCGAGCAGCGCGTCCACCCTGTCGCGGACGAACATCTTCTTCTGCTCGGCCTGGCGCTGCCGGCCCGCGCCCCCCTCCCGCGCGCGGGCGAGCTCGGCCTTGAGTTTCTCGACCAGGCGCTCCATCGCGGCCGCTCGCTCGCGAAAATCCGCCGAACCCGTGTCCACGACGCTTTCGAGCGCCTCGCCCGGATGGGAGACCGCCGCAGGATGTTCGGCCGCGGGGGCGCTCACGGCCGGCGCCTTCTTTCTTCCGCGGGTCTTCAGCTTCCCACCCGCCGTCCCGCCTCCTTGCGGACGAAATCGACGAGACTCTGCGTCGACGTGCCCGGCAGGAAGATCTCCCGGATGCCGAGAGCCTTCAAGTGAGCGATGTCCTTGTCGGGAATGATGCCGCCGGCGAGAACCAGGATGTCCTCGCCCCCCTTTTCCTTCAGCAGCTTCAGGATCTCCGGGAAGAGGACGTTGTGCGCGCCCGAGAGAATCGAGAGCCCGACGACGTCCACGTCCTCCTGGATCGCCGCTGCCGCGATCTGCTCCGGCGACTGCCGCAGCCCGGAATAGATGACTTCCATGCCCGCGTCCCGCAGCGCCCGCGCGATGACTTTCGCCCCGCGGTCGTGCCCGTCCAGCCCCGGCTTGGCGATCAGCACCCGGATCGGTCTCTCGTCCATACTCTCTCTCCAGTCTACCAATCTACCGGGAACGCCGCTCGCTTATTGCCCTCTGGCGAAAGCCGCAGCCTTCATGGCGTGGAAGCTCTCCGTCGGGTCGGGCCGCGAGGCCATTCGCCTACTCGACACGCTCCCTGCTAGTTGGAGGCCTGCGTGAGGCGGAGGACGCGGTCATCGCCGGGGTGAACCGAGCCGCGGCCGTCGCGGTTGCTGGTCGTGAAGTAGATCGCGCCGTCGGGGCCGTTCTGGACTTCGCGCAGCCGGCCGAATTCGTGGTCGAAGAGGGCTTCGGTCGCGAGGACATGGCGCGGGTCTTTCGGATCCAGGCGCACGCGCATCAATTGCTCGCCGCGCAGGCAGGCGAAGAGGAAATCACCCCTGAGCGCCGGGACCCTCGAGCCGGTGACGAAAGAGGCGCCGGAGGGCGCGATCGCGGGCGTGAATTCGAGGAGCGGCGAGACCATCCCCTCCTTCGACGCCTTGTGGTGGACGACGGGCCAGCCGTAGTTCTTCCCGGCCTCGACGATGTTGACCTCGTCGCCTCCGCCGGGACCGTCGAAGCCGGAGGGACCATGCTCGGTCTGGAACTGGAGGCCCGTGCCGGGCTGCCAGTCGAGGCCCTGCGAGTTTCGGTGCCCGAGCGAGTAGATCGGAGATCCGGGAAAGGGGTTGTCGGCCGGGATGGAGCCGTCGGGATTCAACCGGAGCGTCTTGCCGCCGAGGGAATCCATCTTCTGAGCGATTTCGCGCGTCGTCGCGTCGCCCGTCGTCACGTACAGCTTGCCATCCGGCCCGAAGCGGAGCCTGCAGCCGGCGTGAAACTGCGCCGCCGGCAGCCCCTCGAGGATGACCTTCCTGTCCGAGAGTCCCGAGCCGTCGTCGCGGAAGCGAACGACGCGCACCCGGATCCCCCCGGTCACGGCGTAGGCGTAGGAGAGATAGATCAGGCGGCTCGCCGGATAGTCCGGAGCGAGCGTCAGTCCCATGAGGCCCGTTTCCCCCCTCGATTCGACATCCGCGATGACGGCGAGCGGAGCCTTCTGGAGCACGCCGTTCTCGACCACGCGGACCCGTCCCGGCCGCTCCGTCACGAGCATCCGGGCAGGCGACGTGAACGCCAGCGACCAAGGCACTTCCAGGCGGTCCACGAACGTCTCTACCTTCAGCGTCACGCCGTCCTTCGTCTTTACGGTGCGGCCGTTCGATTCGGCCGCAACGCTTCCGATGAAGAGAAGGGAAAGAGCCGCAAAGGGCAAAGCGTTCAACCTCAGACGAAGCCATTCCCCTCGCATCGCATCTCCTCGCTTTACGTCTTTATGCTTCACGTTTTAAGACTCCATCCAACTGGCGCGCGAGAGCCTCCCATGCCCTCCGGCGGTGCGAGACCCGGTCTTTCTCTTCTCCCGACATTTCGGCGAACGTCCGGTCGCTCCCCTCCGGGATAAAGAGAGCGTCCCATCCGAACCCGCCCTCTCCACGGGGAACGTCGGCGATCGTGCCGCAGACCTCGCCGCGCCCCTGGATGACGCGCTGCCCGTCGAAATACGCCACGGCGCACGTGGCGGTGGCGGAACGGTCGGGGAACCGGTCGAGCATGCGAGCCATCGCTTCGAGGCCGGCGCTCTTCTCGAGCCACTTGACCAGGGCGCCGGGAAAACCTTTCCACGCCCGAATCGCGAGTCCCGAATCCTCGACGACGACCGGCCGCGCCAGCTTCGCGTACGCTTCGCGCGCCTTCGATTCGACGATGTCGGTGGGATCGAGCGCTTGGCGCTCGGCCAGATCGAGGTTCACGCGTTCGAACCGGAATCCGAGCCGCTCGGCCTCGAGTGCTTTCTCGGCGCGTCCCGTAACGAAGATGGGGACGTTCATGGGAGAAAGCTATCAGCTATCGGCCGTCAGCCGGGAACTCCTGGCCCGTCTTCGGTTCTCTTGCATGTGGGGCTCGATTGTCGTCAGGTCAACGTGGTGCAGCCGGAATCGACGTCGAGAGCTGAAAGCCGAGAGCTCATCTCCCGGCGGCTACAATGCCTCCAATGCCGGCCAACGAAACGATTTGTCCGCGTTGCGGCGCGGGAATCCCCGCGCCCGCCCGGTTCTGCCCGGCCTGCGGCTACGCGGCGGCCCGCCTGACGCCGGGACAGACGCTCGACGGCAAGTACGAGATCCTGGAGAAGATCGGCGAAGGGGGGATGGGCCAGGTCTACAAGGCCCGCCACGTCCACCTGGACGAGATCCGCATCATCAAGGTCACAAAGCCCGACGCACTGGGCGAGGGTCCCGATCCGCGCCGCTTCCAGGAGGAGGCGCGCATGGCGACGCTCGTGCGCCACCCCAACGTCGCCGCGCTCTACGATTTCTCGCGACTGCCGGACGGCTCCTACTACATGGTCTGGGAGTTCATCGACGGCGTCACGCTGGAGGAGTGGATGCACCGCCATGGTCCGCTGCCTCTGTCGCAGGCGTTGGACGTTGCGCGGCAGGTCCTTGCGGGACTGGCCGAGATCCACGCGCAGGGGATCGTTCACCGGGACCTCTCGCCCGACAACATCCTCGTGCGGGAGAACCGGGAAGGACGGCTCGTCGCCAAGATCATCGACCTCGGTATCGCCAAGCGCGTCGCGGCCGAGTCGCTGGCGATGACGGGGACGGGCTTCTTCCTGGGCAAGCTCAAGTACTGCTCGCCGGAGCAGGCGGGGGCGCTCCCCGAGGGCGAAGCGGTGGACGGGAGGAGCGACCTCTACTCCTTCGGCGTCGTCCTCTACGAGATGCTGGCGGGGCGGCCGCCGTTCGAGTCGCAGACTCCCGAAGGCTACCTGGGCAAGCACCTCCACGGCGCCCCGCCTCCGCTCGACACGACGAGGCTCCCCGCAAGGACCGGCTCCGCGCTGGCCTCCATCGTCATGCGCGCTCTCGAAAAGAAACGCGAGCGGCGCTTCGCTTCCGCGGGGGATTTCGCCGCCGCTCTCGAGAGCATCGGCCCCGTGCCGGCCCATCCCATCGAGATGCCTTCGTCTGTCGCAGCCGGCCGCGGCGGCGGCCGGACGCTCTCCCTCTGGGTCGCGGCGGTGTTGCTTGCCGTGGCGGGAGCTTCGGCCTTCTTCATCCTGCACAGATCGGCATCCCCCAGGTCCGCACCGTCACCGGTCCCGACCTTCGCCGCTTCAATCGCTCCGACCGCCCCGCCAACGAGCGGTCCCGACGAAGTCGTCATCGCCCCTCGGATCGTCGAGCAGCGGACGCCGACCGAGACCGAACCGCGTCCGGAGGCCCCTACTCGTCCGCCGCCGACGCAGGCGCCCGCCCCCGCGCCCACGCAGCCTCGACCGGGGCCGACGAACGCGGCCGCCGTGCCCGGCGACATCGCCGACGAGCCGCTCGAGGGCGTGATCACGGCCGCGAAGTTGAAGAGGTTCCTCCAGCAGTGGTCCAGCCGGCCCCTGGAGCGCCGCGCTCGCCGGGCGTTGGACGTCGCCGATGCGGCCAACTTCTGGGCTGTGACCCATCCCGACGACTCCTACACGGCGGAGCTCAAGCGCTGGCTCCCGCAGGCGCTGAAATCCGACACGGAGATGGCCCTCGGCAACCAACAGCCTGTGCTCGCCCGGCTCTTCTACCGCGCCTACCGGCAGCTCAAGTTCTCCCCGGCCGACCCGGAGCTGGCCCGGAGCATCCGCCAGGCCAGCTCGTAGAAACAGGTCTCAGGTTTTCGGGGTCAGGTCGAGCGTTTCTTGCCGGGGCCGGCGACGCGGGCGGCGTACAGCGTCTCGTCGTTCGAGAGGGCGCCCAGGACCTTGTACATCGGCACCTGGGCCGAGAGGCCCTTCAGCGCGAATTGCCCCATCTGCGCCACCGAGAAGCGGTCCTTGACCCCCTCATAGGTTTCTGGGCCGATCACGACGTCGCCGGCGCCCGCGACGAACTCTTCCATGCGCGCGGCGACGTTGACGGCGTTGCCGAGCACCGTGTAATCCACGCGCCGCTCGGAGCCGATCTCGCCGACGATCGCTTCGCCGGTATTGAGGGCGATCCGGACCGCGACCGGAGGCTCTCCCCGGGCCGCGCGCTCGAGGTTCCACGCCGCCATTTCCTCCTGGATCTTGAGCGCCGCGGAGACCGCGCGCACGGCATGGTCCGGCTGGTCGATCGGGGCGCCGAAGAACGCCATGACCGCGTCCCCGATGAATTTGTCGATCGTGCCGTCCTGCGAAAAAATCGCTTCGGACGCGAGCGTGAAGAAGCGCGTCAGGAGGCTCGCGAGCTCGCCGGCCGCCATGTGCTCCGACCAGCTCGTGAATCCGACCAGATCGGCGAAGAGGACCGTGACCGACTTGGTCAGGGCAACCTCCCGGTCGCCGGTCGCCTCCGCGTGCGCGATGATTTCCTCGACGACCTGCGGCGAGTGATAGCGCTCGAGCCGCCCGCGGATGCGCCGCTCCTCTTCGAAGCGCTCGCGCAGGCGCGCCCGCTCGATCGCGACCGCGGCGAAGTTGGCGAGCGCCGTCAGCAGGTCCAGGTCCTTCTCCGTAAAGGACCCGACGTGCATCGGAGAGTCCACGTGGATGACGCCGATCACGGAGTCGCGGCTCCAGAGTGGGGCGCACATCGCGGAACGGATCTGCTGCATGCGGATGGACATCCCCGCCTCGAACCGCTCGTCGGTCTGGGCGTCGGAGGTCAGGACCGCGACCTTCTGCCGGACGACCATGTCCACGATCGTGCGCGAGTAGGGGGCGGACCCGTCCGTCGTCATCCGCGACGAGGACTTCAAACGGCTGATCCGCAGCTTCAATCCGTCCGCCTCCTCCAGGAGCAGAAAACCGCGGTCGACCGGCAGGTACTCGAAGATCAGGTCCATGACCGTTCCGAGCACCGTCTCGACGTCGTCGACCGAGATCAGCGTCTTGGCGACCTGCACGAGGATCTCGAAGACCTTGTTCTTGTAGGCGACGTCCAGGACCGCGCGCTTCTTCCCCCGGGTGGACTCGTTGGCGGCGGACTCCGCCCCCTTCTCCAGGCCGAAGTCGAGGTTGAATTCCGAGATGGGCCGGATGCAGGTGGAGGTCGAATCCTGTTTTCGGGGCGAGACGGCGGCCGGCGGCGCCTCGATCTCCTCGCGGAACCGCAGGACGAAGGTTCCCACCACCGCCTGGTCGCCGTCTCCGACTCTGGCGCTCTGCACGAGCTTCTCCTTGATTCGGACGCCGTTGGTGGACTGGTTGTCGCGGATGACCCAGGCGTCGTTTTCCCGGCGCAGCGTGGCATGCCGGCGCGAGACGGAAAAGTCGTTCAAGACGATGTCGTTGTCGTTCGACCGTCCGATCGTCGCCTCGTCCTTCACGAGGTTGAAGACCTGGGGCCGGCCGTCCGTCTCGTACAGAACCTGGAGCATGGAGACAAAAATTATAGACCGGCCGATCGGGTTTCCGGTTTGATGTTTCGGGTCCAGGACGCTGGAGCCAGGCCCTCGCACTTGAAATTGAGACTTGAAACCTGAAACCTCATCCTCCCAGGGAGAAGGCGATCCGTATCTTCTTGTGGGAGGCAACGGGCCCCGACCGGCCGCGAGCGGGGTTGTATTTCCAGCGCCGCACCGCGGCGACCGCGGCCTCCGAGACACCCAGCGGCAGTCCCCGCTCGACGGCGATCTGCGTGACCTGGCCGGTCTCGCTGATCGAGGCGTCGAGGATGACGGTTCCTTCGACTCCGGCGCGCCGGGCGCCCTCGGGATACTCGGGGTCCACCTTGGAAACCAGGACCGCGGGCTCCAGGGGCTCCTCGGCCGCCGGCGCTTCTGCTTCCCGACTCGACGGGGAGCTCTGGGCGGGAATTCCGGGAGGCGGCGACTCCGGCGGCGCAGGAGAGAGGTCCGTCACGGTCACGTCCTTGATCGTCTTTCCCTTATCGGGGACGATCGCGGGGCGCCTGGGGTCGGGCGGAACCAGGTCCACGTCGCTCGAATGAATGAAGGCGACCGCGCCATCGTCGGCGCGCACCGCGTAGTAGTCGTGGTCAACGCCGTAGACGGCAATGGTCGCGCCACGGCGCAGGCGCCCCGCGCGCGGAGCGGACGGAAACGGAGCGAGCAGGAGGTCCGTCTCTTCCGCCATGACGCCGGAGACGGGAGTGAACGACAGGATCTTCCTGGCGCGCTCTTCTCTCGATTGCCGCTCGGAGTCCGTCTCGATTGCCTCCGCCGGCACGAAGCCGGTCTCTCCCTTGCCGGTGCGGACTTCCCTCCAGCGCCCCCGATCCGAGACGACCGTCAGGCGCGTCCCTTTCGGGATGGCTCCCGCCAGAGATGCCGTCGCGGAGGGCTCCCGGCGCAGGTCTGCGATCTCGGCCGTGACGGTCGCCGAGGAGTCGGATGCGGCCGGGCGGGACACGCGAGCGCCGCGGGGGCGCGCCAGGAGAAGAAGGACGCCGAGGATGAGGACGAGGGCCATGCTGGCCGCCGAAACGGCGACCCAGCGAGGGAACGCCGAGCGGGCCCGGAAGGCCGGCGTGTCCGGCGGACTGCTCAGAGCGGTGTCCCGTCGGCGTTGCGCAGGAGCGTCAGCAGCAGCGCCTTCTGCGCATGGAGCCTGTTTTCCGCCTGATCGAAGACGGCGGAGGCGGATGAGTCGATGACCGCGCCATCCACTTCCTCCCCTCGATGAGCCGGCAGGCAGTGCAGGAAGATGGCATCGGGGGCGGCCATCGCGAAGACCTCGCGAGTGACCCGGTACTTCTCGAACTTCGCGGCCCGCTCCGCCGCCTGCGCCTCCTGCCCCATGGAGGCCCAGACGTCGGTATAGACGGCGCGAGCCCCGGAGAGTCCTTCCTCCAGCGAATCCGTCGCGAGAACGGAGCCTCCGGTTTCCCGCGCCGCCTCGCGAGCCCAGGCCAGGACCTGCGCCGGCGGCTCGAAGCCGGCAGGCGTAACGACCGCCACGCGGGCACCGAGCTTGGCGCCGGTCACCAAAAGACTGTTGGCCACGTTATTGCCGTCTCCGACGTAACAGAGCGGAAACCCCCTCTCCGTACCGAAACGCTCGCGAACCGTCAGGAAATCCGCGAGCGCCTGGCAGGGGTGGAGAAGGTCCGACAGGCCGTTGATGACCGGCACGGTGCTCCACCGGGCCAGCTCCTCGACGGTCGCGTGCGCGTACGTGCGCGCCATGATCCCGTCGGCGTAGCGCGACAGCACACGGGCAGTGTCCGCCACCGTCTCTCCCCGGCCCAGCTGCAGGTCCCGGGAGGAGAGGAACATCGCGAGCCCACCGAGCTGGAACATCCCGACCTCGAAGGAGACGCGGGTGCGCGTCGAGGACTTCTCGAAGATCATCGCGAGGGACTTCCCGGCGAGCTCCGCTCGGAACCGGTCCGGATCCTCCTTGACGTGCCCGGCCAGGTCGAGCACCTCTCGGATCTCTTCCGGTCGCCACTCCTTCTCGTTGATGTAGTCGCGTTTCATGGAGGAAGTCTAAGGTCTGAGGTCCAGGGTCCGGGATGATCGCCCGATCACCCGATCATCCGATTCCCTGATGAGCGTGCCCGTTTTCCCCTCGAGAGCCTGAGAGAGAGACTCCGCGCGCGTGATGAGGACCTGTCTTCCCCCGGCCTCGACGAAACGCGCCGCGGCATCGATCTTCGGCGCCATGCTGCCGGCCGGGAACTGGCCTTGCGCCAGCAGCGCGCGCGCTGTCGCGACGTCGAGCTCTCGGAGTGACGTCTGCGTGGGCTTTCCGAAGTCCCGAGACACGCACTCGACACCCGTCAGGATGATTAGGAGATCGGCCGAAAGAGACACCGCGAGCATGGACGCGGTGTAGTCCTTGTCGATGACCGCCTCGACCCCCCTCACCTCTCCCTCCTCGCTCGTGACGACGGGGATGCCGCCTCCTCCGCCGGCGATGACGATGTGGCCGCGGTTGATGAGAGCGGCGGCCACGGGCACTCCGAGGATTGCCCTCGGCCGCGGGGACGCGACCACCTTGCGCCAGCCGCGCCCGGAGTCCTCGATCATCTTCCAACCGACGGTCTCCTCCAGCGCCATGGCCCGCTCGCGCGAGAAGAAGGGGCCGATCGGCTTGGTGGGGGCCAGGAAAGCCGGGTCCGCGGCATCCACCATGACCTGCGTGATGAACGTCGCGACCTCCTTGCGGAAACCGGCTCGCGGCAGCTCGTTGGCGAAGGCCAGCTCAAGCAGGAGCCCGAGCGCTCCCTGGGTCTGCGCCACACAGAAGTCAAGGGTCTGCGGCGGCAGCTCGCTGGAAGCCATCTCCGCCTGGATCAGCAGGTTTCCGACCTGGGGGCCATTGCCGTGCACGACGACGAGCTCGTAGCCGCGGCCGAGGATGGGAAGCAGGTGCCGGACCGCCTCGCGCGCCCGGTCGAGTTGCTGCGCCGTCGTACCCGAGTCTCCGGGCCTCAGCAGAGCGTTGCCTCCGAAGGCCACGACCGCCAGCGGCCTCACGAACGAGAAGAAGGGTGTGTTCATTGTCGCTAGGCGTTAGACGTCAGGCGTCAGGCGAGGCCCGTGCCGCTCGTGGTTGTTTCTTCGCCTCACGCCTCACGCCTCACGCCTCACGTCCCCAGCTCCTCGCGCACGAGGGGCATCGCCATGCACCGCGGGCCGCCCCGCGCGCGGGAAAGCTCGTCCGCAGCCAGGCTGATGACGCACTTGCCTTTGCTCACGTCCAGCTCTTCGCGGCCCAGCAGCAGGTCGGCCTCGTCCACGATCCTGTAGCCGGCGCGCGTGAGCTCTTCGGTCGTCCGAACGTTGCGGTCGTAGAGAAGGACGACCCCGGGCGCGAGCGCGAAGGCGTTGGCGCCGTCGGTCCACTGCTCCCGGCGCTCCGCGATCGGGTCGTCTCCTCCGCAGCGGACCGGCGCGAGGTCGAGACCCTGGGCCTTGAGCGCGGTCAGGAGGTCTTTCTCCGATCTCCAGTTGATCTCCCGCCGGGTCAGGTCGCACTGGTAGACATCCGCTTCTTCGTCGCCACCGGCGAGGATCATTGGCCCGTAGACCAGGCACTCCTCCCGCGAGATCGCGGTGAAGACGGTATCCAGGTGCATCGTCGAGCGCGCCGGCGGAATGGCGACGACGACGATCCGCTTGACCGGGGAGCGCAGGGACTTGAGTCTCTCCGCCAGTCGCTCGATCGTGGTCTTTTCAGTTCGTTCCGAATACCCGATCGCCAGAAGGTCGGAACGCAGGACGAGCACGTCCCCGCCCTCGAGGGTCGGGCGCATGCGCGCGTAGGAGGTCTGGGGGCCGTATTCCGCGGAGAACTCGTCAAACCAGAAGGCGCCATCGTGACGCGCGAAGCGGGGGTGGTACCGGAAGATGTAGCCGGACAGGAGCGGTTCCCGGGCCCGCGCCGGAGTCGCCATCGAGCAACGTATGGCGCGATCTCCGACGACCACGAGCGGGTCCCGCTGAAAGAAGTAGTTGGGAGCCGGCGGCAGCCAGTACAGCTCGGAGGAGGACTGCGCCTCCTCCCGCGCGGGCTTCTCGATTCCGGTGATGAGAGTCGAGGCGAGCTCCTGGGCGGAGAGGTCCCGGAGCCTGGAGTCCATGTCCGGTCCCCAGTGGAGGGAGGCGGCGAGATCCTTCAGGACCGCGTCGCGATGCTCCCGGACGTCGAGGACGTCCGCGAGCAACTGCTGGGCTTCCAGAACCTCGTCGGCGACGAACCCCAGCACACGCTGGAAGCGCCGGTGCTCCTCCCGTGCCCGCGCGCCGAAGAGAATGTCGTCGAAGAGGGACTCCTCCATCATGGCGGGGATCATCCTGTCGATCTCCGGCCCCGGCAGATGCACGAGGATCGAGGAGAGCTTCCCGACCTCGGAGTTGACGCGCAGTGTCATAAGCGTGCCCGAAGGGGCGGGAGATTCTACCAGCCGGTGGGAGGGACAAGGTGTCAGGGAACAGGTGTCAGGTGTAATGCAGGTGTCAGGTATCAGGTGCCAGGTGTCAGGTTGGGCCCGCCCCGGTCCCTGACACCTGATACCTGGCACCTGACACCTGCATTTCCCCTGACACCTTCAACCTGACACCTGAACCCGACTCACGAGGGCGGAAGGAGCGGAACGACCTCGCTTCCAGTCGTCTCGATTCCTTCCAATTTCTCCTGGGCAACTTCCGTGATGCCGGAGAGCTTGGCGCTGAAGCGGTTGAGCGCCGCGGCGGCCTCCTCGTACTGCTTCTGCGCGTTATTCATGTGGCCGCGGACCTTCAGGAACGGCTCCTCCGCCCGCTCCCAGAGTCTCTCGAGCTCGGCGAGCCGCTCCTGGACTTCCCGGGCGTTCTTCTGGAGCTCCTCACCGCGAAGGACCATCGCGACGGTCGAAAGGAACGCATAGAGCAGCCGCGGCGAGACGGGGAAGACGCGCATCTCGATGCAGGCGTCCGCGAGCGCCTTTTCCTCGCCGTCGGCCACCATCTCGGAGTAGACGGCTTCCGCCGGAACGTACATGAACGCGATACTCGCAGCGTCCCTTCGGCGGGACGGATGTACTTGCGGCGGATCGCGTCCGCGTGCTTGCGGACATCGCTCGCGAAGGCCGCGCGGGCCCGCCGGCGCTCCCCCTCGTCGTCGAGTCTCGCGGGCACGCCGGAAGTTCTCCAGCGGGAACTTGCTATCCACTGTACACCCACCGGTCCTTGACGCGGATCGCGGCGTCGACCGCACATTCCGTCGGCGAACCGGTACTGCATCTGCCAGGACCCGGGCGGCAGGGCCTGGCGAAGGGCCTGCTCGAGAAACGCTTCTCCCAGGGTTCCGCGCAGCTTCGGGGGCTTCAGCAGGTCCTCCAGGCGCGTCACGTTTCCCGCGAGCTCCTCGATCTTCTGGGAGGCCTTGAAGACGCGTCCCATCTGTTCTCCGACGTCCTTCATCAGCCTGCCCGACTCGCCCAGGTGCTCGGCCAGCCCCTTCTGCCCGTCCGAGAGGCTCTGCTCCACTCCGCGAACGCGCTCTTCGACGGACCGGCGGAACTCGTCGAAACGGCGGTCCACGGACTCGGAAGCCTCGCGAGCCCTGGCCGCCTCCGCCAGCAGCCGGTCGAAGCGCCCCGATTCGCGGGCGCGCACGAAGAGCGCGAGCGCGGCCGCGGCCGCTAGGAGAGCCACGGCGATCACGACGAACCCAACTGATGAGGACATCAACGACCAGAATAGCAGCCGCCCCGGACAAACCATGTCCGACCCAAGGCGGTCGGAGGGAGATTCCAGATTCCACATTCCAAATTCCAGGAGGCCCGCCGGACATCCCTGACCTGGAATCTGGAATCTGGAATCGTCAGCGCCTATGCGAGAATAGTTCGGAGACAGAACCGCCGTGCCAGACATTCCCCCCCGCAAGCCCCTTCCGGAGGACGAGCGCGAAGAGGTGGACTACCTGATCTGCCGCCAATGCAACAGCCCGTGCTACGTCTTCGAGATGGACAAGGGCCGGATCCAGGATGCCCAGTGCGAAGTGTGCGGCAACGACGACATCCTTCTCTTCAACATCGCCGAGGAAGAGTATGAGTGACGTCGAGGCCTACTCCAGTCCACTCCTCGAACGGTATGCCTCGGCGGAAATGGCGCGGATCTTCTCGGCCCGCTTCAAATTCGAGACCTGGCGCCGCCTCTGGCTCTGGCTTGCGGAGGAGGAGAAGCGCCTCGGCCTGCCGATCCCGGAACAGGCACTCGTCCAGATGCGCGGCAGCCTCGGGCAGATCGACTTCGAGGCGGCGGCTCGCGAGGAGGCGAAGACGCGGCACGACGTGATGGCGCATGTCAAGGTCTTCGGGCTCGCCGCGCCCGCCGCGAGCGGGATCATCCACTGGGGAGCCACCTCGGCCTTCGTCGCGGACAACGGCGACCTGATCCAGATGCGCGAGGCGCTGTCACTCTCGGAGAGACGCCTCGTCGGGGTGTTGAAGCGCCTGCGCGCGTTCGCGCTCGCCCACCGCGACCTGCCGGTCCTCGCCTACACTCATTTCCAGCCGGCGCAGCCCACGACAGTCGGAAAGCGGGCGGCGATGTGGAGCGCGGACCTCCTCTTCGACCTGGAGGCGATCCGCGCCGCGCGGTCCAACCTCCGGTTCCTGGGGGCCAAGGGAGCCACCGGAACACAGGCCTCCTTCCTCTCGCTCTTCGACGGAGACTCCTCCCGTGTGGAGGAGCTCGACCGCGCGCTCGCGGCCCGGGCGGGATTCGAGAAACGCGTCGCCGTCTCGGGACAGACCTACTCGCGAAAGCAGGACGACATGGTCCTGCACGCCCTCTCCGGCCTCGCCCAGTCGGCGCACAAGATCGCGACGGACCTGCGCCTGCTCCAGCACGACGGCGAGATCGAGGAGCCTTCCGAGAGCTCGCAGGTGGGCTCCTCCGCGATGCCGCACAAGAAGAACCCGATGCGCGCCGAGCGGATCTGCGCCCTGGCGCGTCACGTCATCGCGCTCTCGCTCGACACCGCCATGACCGCCGCCACGCAATGGCTCGAGCGGAGTCTCGACGATTCCGCCAACAAGCGCATCGCCGTGCCCGAGGCGTTCCTCGCGGCCGACGCGATCCTGGTGCTGCTCGAGAACGTCGCGGGCGGCCTCGTCGTGCGCCCGGAGGTCTGCCGGCGCCGCCTGGAGGCGGAACTCCCGTTCCTCGCGACCGAAGAGATCCTGATGGAGGCCGTGCGACGCGGAGGAGACCGCCAGCAACTGCACGAGCGGCTCCGCCTCCTGGCCCGCGCCTCTTCGGAGAAGCGGGCGCGGGACGGGGAGCCGGCCGATCTGCTCGAGCGGATCGCGAACGACCCCTCGTTCGGGTTGACGCGGGAAGAGATCGCCGCCGCGGCGGGTCCGGGAAAGCTCGTCGGCCGGGCCTCCGAACAGGTTGAGATCTTCGTCCGGGAGGAGCTCGATCCCGCCCTGGAAGGCGCCGCCCATGTCGAGCCGGCGGCGATCCGAGTTTGAGATCCCGGAAGCTCGAGCGGCGGCTCTTCTACGCGCTTCTCTTCGGTTTCTTGGTCGCCTGCGCTTCTTCCCGGCCCTCTCCGGCGCCCTCTTCCGCGCCCGCGGAGTCTCCGCCGGCCTTCCCCGCCGAGTGGTCGGAGGAAGGCATCGCTTCCTGGTATGGGGGCGACGACGGCTTCGAGGGGAAACCCACGGCTTCGGGCGAGATCTACGACTCTTCGCTCTTCACCGCGGCCCACCGGGAGCTCCCGCTGGGAACCCTCGTCGAGGTCTGGAGCGTGGAAAACGGAAAGAGCGTTCGCGTGAGAATCAACGATCGCGGCCCCTTCATCAAGGGGCGCATCATCGACCTCTCACGGGCGGCGGCAGGCAGGCTCGACCTGATCGGTCCCGGAACCGGCCGCGTGCGGCTGTCGGTGCTCAAGCGGGGAACGGAGCCGCCGCCGGTGTCGCCGTCGGGCCAGTGGGCGGTCCAGATCGGGTCCTTTGCCGACGCTGCCAATGCGCGGCGGCAGGCCGAGAGAGCTCGCGCGGCCGGACGCTCCGTCTCGCTCGAGCCGTACAACGGCCTGACACGCGTCAAGGTGGGCTCCTTCGGCTCCCGCGACGAAGCGCGGGAAGCTCTTGCCGCTCTCGAGCAGCAGGGATTCGAGGGCATTCTGGTTCCGGCTCAGTGATGCTGAATCTCGACCTCAAGCGTCTCCTCGCCTACGACGACTGGGCCAACCGGGAAACGTTGGCCTCGTTGGAGGCGATCGGGTCGCCGCTCCCCCGGTCGGTCAAGCTCCTCGGCCATATCGTCGGGGCGGAGCGTCTCTGGTACGGCCGGATCATGCACGACGAGCCCGGCCCGGTATGGCCGGAGCTTTCCCTGGCCGAGTGCCGGGAAGCCGTCCACGAGCTCTCGCGGCTCTGGACGGACTACGTCCATGAGTTGACTCCCGCCGGGCTCTCCCGGACCGTTGCCTACGTCAACTCGAAGGGGGAACCCTGGACGAGCAGAGTCGGAGACATCCTGACGCACGTGGTCCTGCACTCCTCACATCATCGCGGCCAGATCGCGAGCAACATCCGAGCGGCAGGCCACGAGCCGCCCTACACGGATTACATCCACGCCGTCCGTCGGGTGCTTCCTGGCGTAGTCCAACGCCTGAGGTCCGACGGCGGCGGACCTCGCATGACCCTGGACTCTGGGCCCATTTGAGAGAATCCCGAGCCTCATGGGAGAGACCCTGAACGCCTTCGCGATCGAATGCCGTGGGCTCACGAAGCGATACGGTGCCGTCACGGCCGTGGATGGCCTGGACCTGGCCGTGCGCGCCGGGGAATGCTTCGGCCTCCTCGGGCCCAACGGCGCGGGCAAGACCACGACGATCGAGATCCTCGAGGGCTTGAACAGGCCCGACATGGGCCAGGTCACCGTGCTCGGCCGGCGCTGGGGGACGCACGAGAGGGAACTGAGGGAGCGCCTGGGTGTCTCGCTCCAGGAGAGCCGGTTCCAGGACAAGCTCACCGTGTTCGAGACCCTCCGCCTCTTCCGCTCCTTCTACCGCAACGGCCGCGACCCCGAGGAGGCCCTGCGCGACATGTCGCTCGAGGAGAAGCGGGAGGCGCGCGTGGGGAAGCTCTCGGGAGGGCAGCGCCAGAGGCTGGCCGTCGCCTGCGCGCTGACCGGAAACCCGGAGATCCTCTTCCTCGACGAGCCGACGACGGGCCTGGACCCGCAGAGCCGGCACCAGCTGTGGGAGCACATCCGCGCCTTCCGAGCGCGCGGCGGGACTGTCCTCCTGACGACCCACTACATGGAAGAGGCCGAACAACTCTGCGACCGGGTGGCCATCGTGGACCACGGCAGGATCATCGGGGAAGGAAGCCCGGCGGAGCTCATCGGGCGCCTCCAAGCGTCCAACATCCTGGAGTTCTCCTCGGACCCGCCGGCCGCCCCCGCCCTCGTCGCCGGGATTCCGGGCGCGCTCGACCCGCGGCAGCGCGGGAGCCACTGGTCGGTCAGCGTCACCTCCCTCGCCGAGGCGATTCCGGCGCTGCTCCTCTCTCTCGATCGATCAGGGGCGAAGCTCGAGGAGCTTTCGACCCGCCGGGCCACGCTCGAAGACGTGTTCCTCGCGCTGACCGGCCATGAGCTGCGCGATGAGTAGCTCTCGGAGGTCGCATCCGCTGGCGGAACTCGTGCGGGCCCGCCTCCTCGAGTTCGTTCGCGAGCCGGAGGGGATGTTCTGGGTGTTCGTCTTTCCGATCGGGATGACGCTCGCCCTGGGCTTCGCCTTTCGCGACAAGGCGCCCGAACCAGTCGCCGTTGGCGTCACCGGCAAGGCGCAGACGAGCGTCCTGCGCGAGGCCCTGACGCGCTCGGCGTTGCTCAAGCCGCAGCTCTTCTCCTCCCTGCCCGAGGGGCGGGCGGCTCTGAGAACGGGGAGAATCGCGCTCCTCGTCGAGAACGGCTCCCCGATCGTCTACTGGTACGACCCGACCCGGCCGGATTCGCGGCTGGCCCGGTTCGAGGTCGACAAGGCCGTGCAGGAAGCCGCCGGCCGCGGAGACGCCGCGCCGGTCCGGGACGAGCTCGTCTCGGAGAAAGGCTCGCGGTACATCGACTTCCTGCTGCCGGGTCTTCTCGGCTTGAACCTCCTGTCCACGAGCGTGTGGGGCATCGGCTATTCGATCGTCGGCGCTCGGATCAAGAAGACCCTGAAGCTGATGACGGCGACACCGATGAGGCGGACCGATTACCTCCTGGCGCAGATGCTGTCGCGCTTCGTGCTCCTCGCTCTCGAGGCGGCGGTCATCCTCGCCTTCGGCATGCTCGTCTTTCAGGTCCCCCTGCGGGGCTCGCCGTCAGCGCTCATCCTGCTCTGCGTCCTCTGCGGGCTCTCCTTCGGGGGGCTCGGTCTCCTCTGCGGATCGCGGGTGCAGACGCTGGAGGGCGTCAACGGCCTGATCAACCTGATTCTCGTCCCCATGTGGCTCTTCTCCGGCGTCTTCTTTTCGCAGGAGCGGTTCCCCAGGGCCATGCAACCCGCGATCGAGGCCCTGCCCCTGACCGCCGCCAACGAGGCGCTCCGCGCCATCATGCTGGAAGGGAAAAGCCTCGCGGCGCTTCCGTCGCAGCTCGCCATCCTGGCAGTATGGGGAGTCGTCAGCTACGTCGTTGCCTTGAAGATCTTCCGCTGGCAGTAGGAGGAGAGCGATGCCGGTTCTCATCGTCAACCAGGAGGAGGTCCCCCGGCTCCTGCCGATGGCCGAGTGCATGGAGGCGATGGCGCAGGTGCTGGCGACCCTCGCGCGCGGGCAGGCGCTGCTGCCGCTGCGCTCGATTCTGTGGCTGCCGGAGAAGGTCGGGGGCCTGGGCCTGATGCCCGCGGTGCTCCTGCCGGAGAGGGTCACGGGGGTCAAGGTGATCACGTTCTTCCCCGGCAACGAAGGGACCGAGCTCGACACGCACCAGGGCGCCGTGCTCCTCTTCGAAGCCGAGCGCGGCCGGCTCCTCGCCGTCGTGGACGCGACCTCGATCACGGCGATCCGCACGGCCGCCGTCAGCGGCGTGGCGACGCGCGCCCTCGCCCGCGAGGACGCCGGCGACCTCGCCATCCTCGGCTCCGGCACCCAGGCGCGCACGCACCTGGAGGCGATGAGGATCGCGCGCAGGATCCGCCGCGTCCGCGTCGCGAGCAAGGATCCGGAGAGAGCGAGGGCCTTCGCCGCGCGCGAATCCGGCAAGCACGGCATCGCGGTCGAGCCGGTCGCCTCGGTCCGCGAGGCCGTGGCCGGCGCGGACATCATCTGCACCGCGACCTCCTCGCGCGAGCCGATTCTCCTCGGAGAGTGGATCTCGCCCGGCGCGCACGTCAACGCGGTCGGCTCGAGCGTCCCGTTCGCCCGCGAGCTCGACACGGCGGCCGTCGTCCGGTCGAGCCTCTACGTGGACCGCCGCGAGTCCGCTCTGAACGAAGCCGGGGACTTCTTGATCCCGAAGAAAGAGGGAGCCATCGGCGATCACCACATCATTGGCGAGATCGGCGAGGTCTTGACCGGCCGCATCCACGGGCGGACCACGGCAAAGGAGATCACGCTCTTCAAGTCTCTCGGCCTCGCCGTCGAGGACGTCGCGTCGGCCCGCCACATCTACGAGAAGGCGAAAGGGTCCGGGCAGGGAAGGTTCCTGGAATTCGGAGGAAGCCGCCACGCGAACGATTGACCTTCCCTCGATCGAAGACATCCGCGCCGCGGAGCGCCTCGGGACCGCCTCTCCGTTCTCCCGGGAGAGGCGGGCAGCGCGGCCGACGGGTGAGGGGCCCGATTCGCACCCCTCTCGTGCGGCTGAACGTCGAAGACGCTCCGGCGGAGATCTGGTTGAAGCTCGAGAATCTCCAGCCGATCGGCTCCTTCAAGCTGCGCGGCGCGGGAAACGCGATGAGTCTCGCGCCGCGCGAGGCGCTCGGCAAAGGCGTCTACACCGCGAGCGCCGGCAACATGGCGCAGGGAGTGGCGTGGAACGCGCGCCGCCTCGGCATTCCCTGCACTGTCGTCGTTCCCGACAACGCCCCGCAGACCAAGCTCGCCGCGATCGAGCGGCTGGGCGCGAAGGCCGTGAAGCTCCCCTACGCGCGCTGGTGGCAGGTCCTCGAGGACCATGGCTATCCCGGCATCGGTGGCCTCTTCATCCATCCCGTCAGCGATCCGGCCGTGATCGCCGGAAACGGAACGATCGGCCTCGAGATCCTGGAGGACCTGCCGGACGTGGACGCCGTCGTCGTGCCGTTTGGAGGTGGCGGCCTCTCCTGCGGTATCGCCGCGGCGCTGCGAGCGCTCTCCCCCGCGACGCGCGTCTTCGCCTCCGAGGTCGAGACGGCCGCGCCTTTCGCCGCCTCCCTCGCCGCGGGCAGGCCCGTCGCCATTGATCACACGCCGAGCTTCGTGGACGGCATCGGCGGTAAGTCCATGCTCCCCGAGATGTGGCCTCTCGCCAATCAGCTCCTCGCCGGATCCCTCGTCGTCTCCGTCGCCCAGGCCGCCGCCTCCGTCCGTCTCATCGCCGAAAGGAACCGCGTCATCGCCGAAGGCGCCGGCGCCACGTCGGTCGCCGCCGCCATCCTCGGCAAGGCCGGCACGGGCAAGGTCGTCTGCGTCATCTCCGGCGGCAACATCGATCCTTCAAAGCTGGCGAAGATTCTCAACGGAGAGGTGCCTTAGCGACGTGGTCAGACGGTCTCCAGGTATCGGTGGATCATGCTGACGGTGCCGGACCCTTCGCCGACGGCCGCCGCGACGCGCTTGCCCGAGCCCCCGCGCACGTCCCCGGCGGCGAAAATCCCGGGGACGCTGGTCTCGAAGATGTACGGGTCGCGGTCGAGCGTCCAGCCGCGCGGCCTCCGGTCGGCCCGCGGCAGATCCGGGCCGGTCAGGACGAAGCCCTTCTCGTCGAGCTCGATCGTGCCCGCGACCATCTCGGTTCGCGGCTTCGCGCCGATGAAGATGAACATCGCCGCCGCGTCGAGGGCGCGCTCTTCCCCGGTCTCGACGTGGCGGACCGACACGCGCTCGAGCCGGCCCGTTCCGGCGACCTGCGTGATCTCGACCCTCGTCACGATCTCGATGTTCGGCGTCGCCGCGATCCGGTCCTGCAGGTACCGCGACATGGACTTGCCCGGAGACTCGCCGCGGACGAGCAGGGTCACGCGCCGCGCGTAACGGGAAAAGAAGAGGGCGCCCTGGCCGGCCGAGTTTCCCGCGCCGACGATGCACACGTCCTGCCCGCGGTAGGTCGCGGCCTCGGTCATGGCCGCGCCGTAGTAGACGCCGATGCCCAGCAGCGAGGCCATGCCGGGCACGTCCAGCGTCCGGACGGAGACGCCCGTCGCCAGGATCACCGCATAGCAGGAGATGTCCGTCCCGTCCGCGAGCCGAACGATGCGGTAGGGATCTTCGCGGCGCACCGCGACGATTTCCTGCGTGAGGATCTCGGCGCCGAAGCGGCGTGCCTGAGTCGCGGCGCGGCGCGCGAGATCGGCTCCGGAGACGCCCGAAGGAAACCCGAGATAGTTCTCGATCAGAGAGCTCGTGCCGGCCTGACCTCCCGGAGCCCTGTGCTCGACGAGGAGCGTTCGGAGTCCCTCCGAGGCTCCGTACACCGCGGCGGCCAGTCCCGCCGGGCCCGCGCCGACGATGACGAGGTCGTAGAAGGGCCGGCTGCGCCCGCGTCTGCATCCCGCATTTTTCGGCCAGCTCGCGGTCGCTCGGCGCTGCGAGGTGGCTGCCGTCGGGGAAGAGGAGGACCGGCAGCCGGCTCGCGTCTCCGAGAGAACCGATCAGCTCCCTCGTCGGCGCGTCCTGGTCCACGTCGATCCACTGGTACGGAATCTGGTTGCTCGAGAGGAACTCCTTGACGGCGTAGCTCCTCGGCGAGGAGCGAGCGCCGGCGACCCGGATTCCGTCGTACGGAAGGCGCACCTTCGCCGTCCAGTCCGACAGCAGGTCGTCCAGGACCGGATAGAGGCGCTCTCCCGGAGGATCCCAGGGCTTCAAGAGGTAGTGATCAAGACCCACGTCGTTGATGCCGGAGATCGCGGCCTGCGTGTCGGCATACGCCGTCAGGAGGACCCGGCGCGAGTCCGGGAAGAGCTTGAGCGCCTCGCGCAGGAACTCCGTGCCGGACATCTCGGGCATCCGCTCGTCCACCAGGAAGAGAGCGACGGGAGTGCCGCGCTGCTTGAGCTGCCGGGCGGCGTCGAGGGCTTCGCGGCCGGAGCCGGCCTTGAGCACCCGGTAGTCGCTGCGGTAGTGCTGGCGGAGGTCTCGTTCGACCGCGCTCAAGACCTCGGGGTCGTCGTCCACGCTGAAAATCACCGGCTTGGCCATGGCTTCCTTACTCTCGGACGTTCTCTGAGACAGCCGGCGAGGCCGAAGGTGTCTCGACCGGCAGCTTGACTGTGAATCGAGTGAGACCGGGCCGGGATTCTACGCGAATTTCCCCCTTGTGCTTGCGGACCACGATCGCGTAGCTCGTCGAGAGACCCGCCGGCACTACCAGCAGGGTCGATCGTGACCTTGGGTGCCGCGTCTCCTCGTTGTCTCCAGGACGCGCAGGCGGCCTCGATCCATCGCCGTGGACAGCTGGCGCGCGTCGATCGCGACTGTCTGGCAGCTGGTTCGGCCACGTGAAGAAGCCGGGATTCTATCCGCAGCCCGGAGTCCCTCGCGGCGATTCCCGCCCCTCAGGCTCTGTCCGTTCTCTTTCTCTCCTCCAGTTCCTCCAGAGTCTTCGGCCAATCGCCGCGGAGGAGCTGCGAGAGAGCGCGGTCGGCGAGCAACTTTCCGCCGGTCTGACAGACCGCGCAGTAGTTCGACTCGTTGTCGGCATAGACGATCCGCTGGACCGGCGAGCCGCAGACGGGACAGGGTTCGCCGTAGCGGCCGTGAACTGCCATTCCCTCGCGGAACGCCGTGACCTTTTCCGGGAAGGCCTTCCGCGCTTCAATGACGAACCGGCTGGCCCAGGCCGACAGCGTCTCCCGCGTCGCGCGGTGGAGCCGCTCGATCTCCTCCTCGCTCAGCCGGCTCGTCCACTTCGCCGGCGAAAGCCTGGCGCGATGCAGAATCTCGTCGGAGTAGGCGTTGCCGATCCCGGAGAAGAGGCGCGGATCCGTCAGGGCCCGCTTGACGGTGTGGTTCTCTCGCGTCAGCGCCTCCCGGAACACGGGCAGGTCCGCATCGAGCGGCTCGATCCCGCCGCGGTCGAACTGCCGGAGGGCCTCCTCCCCCGCGACCAGATGGAGCGATGCCCGTTTCTTCGTGCTCGCCTCCGTCAGGAGGAGAGTCCCATCATCGAAATCGAGCGCCGCGAGCGGCGTCCGTCCGGCGAGCTTCGCGCCGCGGGGCCTCCAGTGAAGTCTTCCGGCGACCATCAGGTGCAGCACCAGGAAGAGATCGTCTTCCAGCTCGAAGACGATCCGCTTGCCCATCCGTCGAACTCCGACGACTGTCTTGCCCGAGGCTTCGGAGAGCGGCGGCGACACCGAGCGCACGAGAAACGGACTCTTGACGCGCACGGCTTGGAGCCGCTGTTCGACCACTCGAGGCCGGAGCGCCTCGAGATAGGCGACGATGTCCGGCAGCTCCGGCACGGGACGAGCTTAGCCCGGATCATTCACGGACGCCCCCCTCACCCGACGCCGGGAACCGACGCTGGCGCGGTGTCAGCTCTCGAGATCGCGGGACATGCGGGCCAGGGGGAACGGCACTCCGTCGGGGAGCTTCAGATCCTCGCGTTCCAGCACCACAAAGCCTTCGCGCTCGTAGAACGGCAGGCCGGTCAGGGTCGCCATCAGCTCGAGACGCCGGAAGCCGTTTTCCCTGGCCGCGCGCTCGCATTCCCTGAGCAGGAGGCGCGCCACTCCCCTGCGCGCCCAGTCGGGATGGACGAAGAACGCGCGGATGCGGGCGGCTTCGGTTTTCGGATCGAGCCGGTCGTCGGATCGGTGCGAGTACTGGTCGCCCCCGAAGAGCGTCCGGCGCCGGCTCCACCCTCCGCACGCCACCGGCCTGTCCCCGGACTCGACGACGTAGTAAGTCCCGTCCTTGATCAAACGCGTATCGACGCCGAAGAGGTGCCGCAGCGCGCTCGCAAGTTGCTCGGGCGAATAATCCGCGCCGGAGAGACCGAGGACCGACTCGCGGATGAGCGCCCCGAGATCTCCGGCGTCCGCCGCGACCGCCGGGCGAATGCGGAGCTCCTCCCGGCCCACCTATGGAGCCTCGCCGTCCTCGTAGGAACTGCGGTGGAAGACGTTGCCGGCGCGGCCGGCAAGGCGGATCTCGATCGAGTGGCGCCCCGGCAGCCCCGGAGGCTTGCGGAAGACCAGGACGTAATGCCCGGTCAGCGCGCGCTCGACCTTCCGCATCGCGAACTGCGGGAAATCCCAGGTCGGCACATAGAAGCCGCCCGTATCGAAGGCCACGCGTTCCAGCCCCGCGGCGAGCCCGTGCGCGCCGTTGCTGACGTCGAGACAGAAGACCGACGTCTCGGCCTTCGACAGGACCTGCCGCGCGGGCTCGTAGTCCGGCGTCTGGCGCACGTAACCGGCAAGCTCGTTCCGGAAGGTGGGCGACCACTTGCCGATTCCCCAGCCGAAAAGAAGGAGCGATTTCTTGCCTGCGATCGGCTCGAGGGCGCGCCCGACGGCGGCAAGGGCCTTCTCGATCGTCGTGGCCGAGCGCGCGTCCTCCTCGGTCAGCCGGTCGGCGAGCGAGACTTCGGAGTCCGGATCGCGCGCCCGGTTTTCCGCCGTTCGCAGGATCTGGCCAAGCGCGGCCTCGATCCCGCCGCGGTCGCGCGTAAAGTCCTGCTGGAGCCAGAGCCGGGAGCCGAAGAGAAGCACCGCCACCCGGTCGCGCGGCCCGAGCGAGCGCGCGAAGTCGAGCGCCTGGCGCTGCATGCGGACGAACCCTTCCTGCTTCTGGCCGGCGATCTCCCACTGGAACAGGACGACGATCAGGCGTCCGTCGCCGCCGGGAGGCGCCGTCCCCGCCGCCGTCTCCGAAAGGGCAGGCGCGGGAACCAGGGCGGGCGCCGCGACGGCGCGAGCTCCGTCCGGCTGCGGGCCGGCTGTCGGAACCCATTCGGCGGACTCGAGCGGGACCGGCTTCCCGTCCACCGCGACGCGAAAGTCGGACGCGGTCAGCCCGGGAATGGGACGCCCGAGGTTGTCGACCACGTGCACGTTGACGACGACGCGCTCGACGAAAACCCGTTCCTCGTACGGCTTCTCCTGCGTGGCGCCCTGCGAGAGGAGCGCGAGAAGGAGCGGAACGCGAGCAGGCCGAGACTCACGTCAGCTCCGCCGGAGGCTCGTGGGAGAGGCGGTCGCGCTTTTCCTTGCGTTCGATCGCCAGGCGGATGAGCTCGTCCAGGAGCCTGGCGAGCGGCAGGCCGCTCGCCTCCCAGAGCTTCGGGTACATGGAGATCGCCGTGAAGCCGGGGAGGGTGTTCAACTCGTTGACGAGGACGCGGTCCGTCCCGCGCTCGAGGAAGAAGTCCACGCGCGCCATTCCGGAGATCCCGGCCACGCGGAAGGCCTTCACGGCCAGGGAGCGGACCTCTTCCGAGACCGAGTCGGGAATTGGGGCCGGGATCAGGAGCTTCGCGTTGTCCTCGCGGTACTTGTCGTCGTAGTCGTAGAACTCGCGGCCCGGCACGACTTCGCCGACGATCGAGGCGCGCGGGTCGTCGTTGCCGAGGACGGCGCACTCCAGCTCCCGCGCGTCCACGCCCTCCTCGACCAGGACCCGGTCGTCGTAGCGGAAGGCGAGGTCCACGGCGGCGTCGAGCTGGGGCCACTCCTTCACTTTCGTCACGCCGACGGAGGAGCCGCCGTTGGAGGGCTTGACGAAGAGGGGAAGCGAGAAGGCGGGGTTCTCGGTGGACAGTTGCGCCCTCACCCCGGCCCTCTCCCGGGGGGAGAGGGTGCAGAAGCGCGTCGTGGGGATGCCGGCGTCGCGCAGGAGGGACTTGAAAACGGCCTTGTCCATGCCGATGGCGGAGCCCGCGACGCCGGCGCCGACGTAGGGAATCCCGAGGAACTCGAGGAAACCCTGGAGAACGCCGTCCTCGCCGGTCGTGCCGTGGATGATCGGGATGACGACATCGGCCCTCGCGGGGCTGATCTCGGCCGGCAACAGCGCCTGCCCGGCTTCCTCCGGCGACGCGGGCGGACCGGGGCAGGCGGAACTTCTCGGGAACGGGACCGGCGGCCAGCAGACGCCGCGACTCCCCCGCGGGTAGGAAACGCCCGTCCGGGCCGACCGCCAGCGGGACGACGTCGTAGCGCGAGGGGTCGAGCGCCCCGGCGATCGTGCGCGCGGAGATGCGCGAGACCTCCCGCTCGACGGAACGGCCGCCGAAGAGGACGACGACTCTCAGGCGGCCCACGCGATCACCAGCTGACGACGCGGACGTCCTCGATCGCGGGCGCGCTCCGCAGACGCTCGAGCACTTCGGCGGACGGCGCGGAATCCACGGCGATCACGGCCGCCGCCTTCGAGCCCTCGCCGCGGGCGAGCGAGAAGTCGGCGATGTTGACTCCCGCGTCCCCGAGGATCGTGCCGACCTTGCCGACGACCCCCGGCACGTCGCGGTTCTTCAGAAACACGATCGTTCCCTCCGGGCGGAATTCCAGCGGCAGTTCGTCCACCTTGACGATCCGGGCGTCGCGCCCCGAGAAGAGGGTCGCGTCGGCGCTCGCCGGGAATCCGCCTCCCACGAGCGAGACGCGGATCGAGCGGACATAGTTGCCCGGGTGCTCGTGCCGCGTCTGCACGACCTTGACGCCCCGTTCCTGCGCCACGACGAGGGCGTTGACGAAATTGACCGTCCCGGGCGTGTGCCCTTCGAGCACTCCCTTGACCGCCGCGACGGTGATCGGACGCAGCAGATCCTCGGGAAGCCCCCAGGTCTCGACGGAAAGCGACGCCAGCCCGTGCGGTGCGATCGAGCAGAGGAAGTGGGCGGCGCGCTCGGCCAGGCGCATCCAGGCCGCCGCGCCCGTGGGATCGGCCGGGCCTCGAAACGGAAGGTTGACCGCCGGCACGTAGGTCGCTCCGGCGAGCGCCTCGGCCACGGCCTCGACCGTCTGGAGGGATACGCGCTCCTGCGCCTCGACGGTCGAGGCGCCCAGGTGCGGCGTCGTCACGACGTTGGGAAGCTTGCGCAGCGGGTCGTTCGCGTCGGGAGGCTCCGGATCGAAGACGTCGAGCGCCGCTCCGGCGAGCCGGCCCGACTGGAGCGCTTCGATGAGCGCCTCGCGATCCACGAGACTGCCACGGGCCACGTTCAGAAGGATGCTTCCCGGCCGCATCCGGGAGAGCTCCTCCCGCCCGAGGATTGGTTTTCCTTTCTCCCCGGCGGTCGCGTGAATCGTGACGATGTCGGAAGCGGCAAGAAGCTCCGGCAGCGAAAGAAGAGGCACTCCCATGTCCTTCGCCCGCTCGGCCGGCAGGTAAGGATCGTACCCGACCACCTTCGCCTCGAAGGCGCGGGCGCGAACGGCCACGCGTGAGCCGACCTGGCCGAGCCCCACGATTCCGAGCGTCTTGCCGGCGAGCTCCGTCCCGACGAACTTCGCCTTGTCCCACCTGCCGGCCTCCATCGAGGCGGATGCCGCGGGAATACGGCGAAGAAGCGCGAGAAGAAGCGCGAAGGTGTGCTCGACCGCGGAGGTGACGTTGGCCGTCGGGGCGTTGATGACGAGAATGCCCCTCGCGGTGGCGGCGGGCACGTCCACGTTGTCCACGCCGACGCCCGCGCGCCCCACGACCGTCAGCCGCGGCGCGGCCTCGAGCAGCGCCCGATCCACCTTCGTGGCGCTGCGGACGAGCAGGGCGTCCGCGTCCTTCAGTTGCTCGAGCAGCCGCTCGCGCGGCTGCCCGTCCAGCTCCACGACCTCGTGCCCGGCCCTGCGAAGAACATCCAGCCCGGCCGGCGCGACCTTGTCCGCCACGACGACGCGGCTCACGTCCTGTCCTGTCTCTTCATGAAGGCGATTGTAGTGCCCCCGCCCTGCGGCGCCGATGGGGACTTCTCCAGCCATGCGCGGAGCTCCGCCAGGCTGCCGAGGAGGGCATCGGCGCGGACGCTCTCGAGCTCCTCGCGCGATCGCGAGCCCCCGGGCACGAGGACGACGCGGCAGCCCGCCGCGTGGCCGAATTCAAAGTCCACTTCCATGTCTCCGACGACGACCGTCGCTCCGGGCGAGGCCCCCGCCGCGCGCATCAGGCGCCGGAGCATCGCCGGATCGGGCTTGGTGGGAGTGTTCTCGTCCGGCCCCGCGATCTCCACGAAGTGCCGCGCCACTCCGTTCGCCTCGAGAATCATCCGTGAGAATCGAGCCGGCTTGTTCGAGGCGACCGCCATCAGATGTCCCAGGGCGTCGAGCTCCGCCACGACCTCGCGCACGCCGGGCAGGAGGCGCGTCTTCTCGACGGCCACCGCGGGATATCGCTCGCGAAAGAGCCGGACTCCTTCAGAAGCGCGCTTCGGGCCGACCGCCTTCTCCAGGAGCCTGTCGATTCCGTGCCCGACCAGGACGCGCACCTTCTCGGGAGCGAGGGCAGGCACTCCGAGGCGATCCATCGCGTAGGCGAGCGCGTCCCCGATCGCGTCGTACCCGTCGATGAGAGTTCCGTCCAGGTCGAAGACGATGAATGAGGTGTTCATGGCCGGGAGACGGGAGGCGGGAGACGGAAGACGAAGGGCCCGAGAACCATGAGCCGTATCCCTCCTCCTACCCGTCTCCCGCGCACGCCATCTACCGTCTGCCGTCTACCGTCTTCCGGCCCCGGTCCAACCCGGCGAGATGGAGCACGGTGGCGACGATGCCCTGGAGGTCACCGAACGCATGCGTCGGGAGGTCGTCTTCGGGCGGCTGGTCGGAGACGCGAGCCAGGACCCCCTCGACCCGGGGACGGGCGGCGCGGGCCCGGGTCACTTCGATCTTCGGCATCGGGAGGAACTTGAACCCCTCGATCAGGACGAGGTCGCAATCGGAGAAGTCGCGCGCGAGGAGATCGTCGAACCGCTCCTCCTGTCCGAACCTCCGGGTCGTCTCCCGCGCCGGAGTCACGAACGCGGAGACCGCGGCGCCGGAGGTGGCGTGGCGGTGCGAGTCCTTGCCCGCGACGTCGTCCTCGGCGTCTTTCGAGCTGTGCTTGACCGTTCCCACCTTGAGGCCTCTCGCGGTCAGCCACGGGACGAGCTGCACGATCAGCGTCGTCTTTCCGGATTCGTGTCCTCCGACGAAGGCCACGGCAGCCGGCTTGCGGTCCGGATAGAGCAGGTGCGGCTCGCGGCGCGACAGGAATTCTCTCGCGCCGGCGTCGTGCCTCGCGATCTCGGCAGTCAGATCGCCCCCCTCCTCGACGAGCTCGCGGTAGCGGGGCGAGCCGGTCAGGAGGTCGATCGCGGCCCGCGGGTCGAACTCGTACGGCTCGGTCCGCCAGCGGAACCGGCCGGGGTCGAGCCGGCGCGCGGTTTCGATCACTCGCATCCCGGTCTCGAAGGAACGAAAGCCGCGCCGGCTCACGACCGCGCCCGGCCGCGGCGCCCCCTGCCGGCCGGAGCGCTGGTCGCGGCTCGCCACGTGCATCATCGCCCCGCCGACGGTCTGTCCCGCGTGCTTGTCGAACATTGGACGGAAATGAACGGGCACGAACGACACGCCGGGGAGATCGAGCGCGTTGAGCTCCCCGGCGAAAGCGACTGCGTCGAGCCAGGGCGCGCCGAAGATCTCGAAGGGGCGCGCCGTGCCTCTTCCCTCCGACAGGTTCGTTCCTTCGAGAAGACACATTCCCGGGTAGACGAGCGCCGTCCCGGGCGTCGGGATGTTGGGCGACGGGGAGACCCAGGGGAGGCCCGTCGCGGCAAAGGCCATGTCCCGGGCCCAGCCGGACATCGTGCAGACGGCGACATCCACGTCCATGTTCTTTTCGGACGCGAGGAGTCCGGCCATCTCGCCGGCCGTCATCCCGTGACGAACCGGGACCGGGTGCATTCCGACGAAGGAGAGGTAATCCTCCTCCTGGGGCGCGCCTTCGGTCTCTCCCCCGATCGGGTTGACGCGGTCGCACACGACGAGCCTCTTGCCGGACTCGGCACACGCCTCCATCGCCAGCATCATCGTCCAGATGTACGTGTAGTACCTGGCGCCGACGTCCGCGACGTCGAAGACGAGGACATCGAGATCCGCCAGGTCCTCCCGGCGGGGTTTCAAGGAGTCGCGCGTCGAGCCGTAGAGCGAGACCGACGGAAGGCCGGTCGGGGCGTGGACGGAATCGCCGACCGCCTCCATGTAGACCGCGCCTCCGTCCACGCCGTGCTCGGGGCCGAAGAGGCGGACAAGCCGGGCGTCTTTCAACTCGAAGAGAGCCTTCCAGCCCGGCACCCCCCCGGACGTGACGCCGGAAGGATTCGTGATGAGACCGACGCGTCTTCCCGCGATCGGCGACGGGTCGGCGAGGAGATTGTCGATCCCGCAGAGAACTCTTCGCATCACGGGAGCGGGTGCTCGTCCTTTTCGCCGCGCACGAGAGCGATCACGTGGGGCAGCAGCTTCACGATCGAGCGCAGACAGTCGGCCGCGCCCCGCGGAGATCCGGGCAGCGCGACGACGACCGTCTGGTCCCGCACGCCCGCGACCTGCCGTGAGAGGTAGGCCGCCGGGAAGTCTTCCCCCGTTTCGGAGCGCATCTTCTCGGCGAGGCCGGGGATCTCGAACTCGATGGCCTCCCGCACGCCCTCGGGAGTCCGGTCTCTCGGCGCGACACCGGTGCCTCCCGTCACGACGATCAGGTCGGCGCGGCGCGAGTATGCCGTCAGCCGGATGGCGCGCGCGATCTGCTGCCGGTCATCCGGGAGGCTCTCGCGCGAGACGATCTCGTGGGCGATCCCCGACTCGCGCAGGGCTTCTTCGCAGGCCGGCCCTCCGCGGTCCTCCCGCAGCCCGGCCGCGACGCCGTCGGAGACCGTCATGATCGCGACGCGGATCGTCACGAGTGCTGCCGCCGGTAGGTCCCCGATCGCCCGCCGGTCTTTTCGATCAGGACGATCTCGCAAATCTCGATGGAGCGGTCGAGAGACTTGGCCATGTCGTAGAGCGCCAGGCAGGCGCCGGCTACGGCGGTGAGCGCCTCCATCTCGACGCCGGTGCGGGCGGCGGTCGAGGCGGTCGCCGTGACGATGACCTCGCGGCTCCTCGCGGCCAGCTCGCACTCCACCGAAACCGCGTCGAGGCTCACGGGATGAGCGAGCGGCACGATCTCGGAGGTCTTCTTGGCCGCGAGAATGCCGGCCAGCCGCGCGACCGCCAGGGCGTCCCCCTTCGACAGCTTCCCTGCAGCGAGCGCGCCGAAGGCCGTCTCGTTCAAGCGCACCCTTCCCCGAGCCACGGCCCGCCGGCGGGTGGATGCCTTTCCGCCCACGTCCACCATGCGCGCCCGGCCGCGCGAATCCAGGTGCAGCAGGCTGCCGCGCAGCGGGCCCGTCGAGCGGGGACGCCGCGGCTGCTTGGGCGGTTTCTCTTCTTCCGTCATGCCCGCTCCCGCGCCGCGTTGTATTGCTCGATCGTGTTGAGGTTGGCAAACGAGTTGCCCGAGGGATCGGCCGCCCGCCATTCCTCTTCCGCGAGGACTTCCGCTCCGATTTCGTGCGCGAGTCCATGGAGCGACAGCTCCCCTCGGGCGATCCGTGCGAGCGCGGTGGGAAGAATGCTCTTGCGCCAGACCGCGGCCAGCGGCTGGAGCCGCCCGTCGGCGCGGGGCACGACCGCCGCCGCCCGCGACGCGAGACTCCTCTCCGCGATGGAACGGATCACTCCGACCGCCAGCGCGGGCAGGTCCACGGCGAGCACGAAGAGTCTGTCTGAGACCTCCTCGAGCGCACGAGCGAGGCCGTGGATCGGAGCCTGGTCGGCAGTCCGGTCGAGCACGAGACGCGCCGGCCCGGCGTCGAAACCCGGCGCCTCCTTGGCCACGACGAGCACCTCTTCGAAAATCCGCGACAGCCGCTCCGTCTGGTGCGCGAGCAACGTCGACCTGCCGTAAGGCAGCGAGGCCTTGGGGAGACCCATCCGCCGGGAGCCTCCGCCCGCCAGAACCGCGGCCGCCATCGGAATTCTCATCCGGAGGAGGATGCTAGCATCCGGACCCGCTTGATTTCGTTGATTATCCCGGTCCGAAACGAGGCTCCGGGCGCGGCCGAGCGATTCCGCCACTTTCTCGTTCCCGGGCAGTCGGAGATCGTGGTGGCCGACGGCGGGGATTGTCCCGAGACCTCCCGCGCCTTCGAGGCGATCGGAGCGGTCATCGTCCGCGGCGGGGGAAGCCGGGGGCTCCGGCTCCACCGCGCCTCGCGGCAGGCCCGGGGCGAGGTTCTCTTCTTCGTGCACGCGGATTCGCGGCCGCCCGGGAACGCGCTGGCCGCCATCCGCGATTGCCTCGAAACCGGAGCCGTGGCGAGGAGCATTCTCGCTGGCCTACGAGGACGCGACCCCGGCGCTGGAATGGATCGCGTGGTGGGCAAACCAGAGATCGTGGCTCCTGCGCCTCCCTTTCGGCGACCAGGGCCTCTTCTGCCGGCGAGAGGCCTACGAGCAAGCCGGCGGTTATCGCGATCTCGCGATCTGCGACGACGTCGATTTCGTGCGGCGCTTGAAGCGCGCCGGCCCGTTCTCGGTCCTGCCGGAGAAGACCGTCACGTCGCCGCGCCGCTACCGGGAACGCGGCGCCCTCCGCCAGGTCCTCAGGAACTGGAAGGTGCTTGCGGGCTACTTCGCGGGAGTTTCCCCCGAGAAGCTGGAGCACTGGTACAACAGGGGTGACAGGTGTCAGGGAACAGGTATCAGGTGAAATGCAGGTGTCAGGTGCCAGGTGCAGGAGTCGAGGTTACGAAGATCCTTGTTCGGGCTCTCGTCCCTGAAACCTGGCACCTGATACCAGAAACCTGCGATTTCCCCTGACACCTTCAACCTGACACCTGGCCCCTTATTTCCCTTCACCTCCCAGGATGATCGGGAGGCCGGACTTCGGATTCCCGATGACGACGACCTTCGTGTTCTGCGAGAGGGCGAGCTTCTCGGTCGCCTCGATCCCCTTCCACTCGAGTAATTGCTGGCTGATTCCGGAGGCCACGATCCGCTGGAAGTCGGCGACGCCCTGCGCCTCGATGCGCTTCCTCTCGGCCTCCTGCGACTCCTTCTGGAGGACGAACTTCATCTGCTCGGCCTCCTGCTCGCGGCGCAGCTTCTCCTGGATGGCGTTGGCCACGACCGCCGGGAGGCCGATCTTGCGCAGGAGGATCGCCTCGCTGATGATCCCGCGCCCCTCGGACATCTTGCGGAAGAGCTCGAGGGTTTCGCGGGAGATCTTGTCGCGCTCCGCCGAATAGAGCACCTTGGCCTCGTACGTCGCCGTGATCTCGCGGATAGCGGACCGGACCTGCGGGACGACCGCGATCTCCTGATAGTTGGGGCCGATCGTCCGGTAGATCTCGGCCGCCCTCGCCGGATCCAGGCGGTAGAGCAGAGAGCCTTCGAGGTCCATCGTGAGCCCCTCCTTCGAAGGGACCTCTGCAGTCTCCTTGACCTCCTGCGTCTTGATGGACATGTTCACGACCCGGGTGAACGGGAAGACGACCCGGACGCCTGGCCCCAGGACGCTGGAAGAGACGTTTCCGAAGAAATCCTTGACACCGACGTGCCCGGCCGGGACGACCCTGACGGGATTGCCGAGAAGGATGACGAGGACGACCGCGACGACAATGGCGAGGCCTCGCAGGCTCCGGCCGCCGCCTCCGGGCGTGCCGCTGACGTCGATCAAACGTGGTGACATGGCTCCTCCTTGTTGTTAAGAGATGTCGGTGCTCACTCTATGGCGAGGCGGGAAGGACGAGTCGATTGAAGTTGTGAGCGCCCGATCACAAATCACCAATCGCAAATCACAAATCCTCTTCAGACCATCTTCAACAGGTGTCCCATCTTGTTCTTCTTGGTTTCCAGGTACTTGCGGGAGCGCTCGGTGGGGTCGATCTCGAGAGCGACCCGCTCGACGATCTCGAGCCCGTAGCCGCTGATCGCGACGTACTTGGAGGGATTGTTGGTCATCAGGCGCATCTTGCGCACGCCCAGGTCGCGCAGGATCTGGCATCCGACGCCGTAGTTGCGGATGTCCGGGGGGAACCCGAGCTTCTCGTTGGCCGAGACCGTGTCGTGGCCTTCGTCCTGCAGCTCGTACGCCTTCAACTTGTTGAAGAGCCCGATGCCCCGGCCTTCCTGGAGCAGGTAGAGGAAGACGCCGCGTCCCGCCTCGACGATCTTTTCCATCGCGAGGGCGAGCTGCTCGCCGCAGTCGCATCGGGCCGAGCCGAAGATGTCTCCCGTCAGGCACTGGGAGTGGACGCGCACGAGCACCGGTTCGTCCTCGCGGATCTCCCCGTGCACGAGAGCGATGTGCTCCTCGTTCGTGACATTGCTCCGGTACGCGAAGACGCGGAAGTCGCCGAAGCGCGTGGGCAGATGGGGCGAGGCGATCCTCTGGACGAGGCGCTCCGTCTTCATCCGGTGGCCGATCAGGTCGGCGACCGTCACCATCGCCAGCCCATGTTTCGCGCAGAACTTCGTCAGGTCCGGCACGCGCGCCATCGTGCCGTCCTCGTTCATCACCTCGCAGAGGACGGCCGAGGGATCGAGTCCCGCGATCCGCGCCAGATCCACCGAAGCCTCCGTCTGCCCCGCCCGCTTCAGGACGCCTCCGGGCTGCGCGCGCAGAGGAAACATGTGGCCCGGCCGCAGGAGGTCCGAAGGCTTCGTCGCCGGATCAATCGCCGTCAGGACGGTCGCCGCGCGGTCGGCGGCGGAGATGCCGGTCGTCGTGCGCCCCCGCGCCTCGATGGAAACCGTGAACGCCGTCCCGAAGTTCGATGTGTTCTCCTCGACCATCGGAGGAAGCTCGAGCTGCCGGCATCGCTCCTCGGTGAGGGCCAGGCAGATCAAACCCCTCCCCTCCCGGGCCATGAAGTTGATCGCCTCCGGCGTCACCTTTTCCGCGGCCAGGACCAGGTCTCCTTCGTTCTCCCGGTCTTCGTCGTCCACGATGACGACGAACCGCCCGGACTTCATCTCCTCGACGGCCCGGTCGATTCCCACGAAAGGCCCCTTCGTTTCGCTCATCCGGTCCATTTTCGCACACGGGTCCTTCGCGGGCGGGAACTCTGCTTGCAGGATGCACTAATGCGCTCCCTTCGGACGGTACGTGTTTCCCGCCGCAGAAGGTCAACTCACTCTGCAGTGACCAGGCGGCCCACTTCGCGGCTAGGGCGGAGCGACGGCGATCTCGGCGAGGTACTCCACGAAGGATCGGGTCGCTCCGTCGAATCCCTGGACCTTCGGGTTGGAAGACTCGATCACGTAGAACTCGTCGGGGGCGTGCGCGCCGGAGCCGTGGCCCAGGCCGAAGTGGCCGGCCGGAAGGCGCAGCGGCTCTCCCGTGAAGACATACCCCGGCCAGGAGCCGGCGTTGCGCGGCCAGAGGATCGGCTCGGTCCCGGAGCGGCGGTAGACCGCGAGCTGCGCACGGATGACCGCGGCGTCTCGCGGCGTGCTCGTGGGATCGTAGCCTCCGGTCATGTTCACATCGATGTCGCCGTAGCCCTTCCTGGCGAGATGCTTCTTGACGAGGTCGAGCGACTCCGAGGCCTTCATGTCCGGCACGAGCCGCAGGTCGAGCTTGGCGACCGCCTTGTGCGGGAGGATCGTCTTCCCGCCGGGCCCGGTGTAACCACCGACAAGCCCCTCGATGTTGACCGTCGGCTGCGAGACGAGTCTCTCCAGCGAGTCGATGAACGGGGCGTCGTCGATCCAGTGCTGGATGCCGAGCTGCTTCTTCAGGATCGCTTCGTCCATCCGCCGCGCCCCCTCGGCGATCATCGCCTTCTCCGCAGCGGAGATCGGGCGGACGTGCTCCAGGTATCCCTCGATCGCCGGGGTATTGCCGTCGGGCGAGACGAGCGTCTGGAGCGCCTGCACCAGGTGCCACGCGGGGCTGTCCACGCGCGCCTTGTTCGACGAATGGATGTCCAGGCGCGGGCCGCGTCCCCATTTCTCGCCCGACGAAGTCAGCTCGAGCTCGATGACACCCTTGGCTCCGAGAGTGATCGTCACGTTTCCATCCAGGCCCTGCGACGCGCTCGGCATGAAGACGCCCATGCACTTCGACAGCGCGGCCTGGATCTCGGGTTTGCGCACGATCTGGGGAAAATGCGGCGAGCCGATCTCTTCCTCCCCTTCGGCGACGAACACGAAGTTGACCGGCGGCTTTCGTCCGGCTCCGCGATAGGCGTGCAGCGCCGCGAGGAAGGCGGCCTCCGGCCCTTTCTGGTTGACGGCGCCCCGGCCGACGACCACCTTGCCGACTCCCGGCTTGTCCAGGATCGCCGCGTCCCACGGCGGGGACGACCACTCGGCCGGATCGACCTGCTTGACGTCGTACATGAAGTAGAGAGCCAGCGTGCGCGGCGCGCCCGCATCGAGCGTGGCGAAGACGCCGGGTTGCCCGTCGGTCGGCACCTTCTCGGCGCGGCCGAAGCCCGCGTCCTTCAGCATCCGGATGAGCAGGTCGCACCCTTCCGCCATCCCGCGGTTCTCCGCCGCGATGGAAGGCTGGCGGATCCATTCCTGGAGCCTCTTGACCGCTTCGTCGTGCTGTTTCTCGACTTGCGCGAGTACGGGCTTGAGGTCGGAGGACGCGGCCGGCGAGGCGATCGTGCGCGCCGGCCACGCGAGCGTCGCGGCGCCCGCGGCGGCGCCCTTGAGAAGGTCTCTTCTGTTCATGCGCGCGAGTCTACTAAAGGAGTGCGATATCGGCGCCCTCACCCCGCCCCTCTCCCGCGGCTCCGGGGGCCCGGCTCCGGTTTAGACTCTTTAGGCCGCCGTTCGCGAAGCGAACGCCTGCGGCCCGGCCATCATTCCCAGTAGGAGAAGCCGTAGCCGAGGCGCGAATAGGCGGTCTCGGAAATGCCGGTGTGGAGCGCGTCGCGGCTCCTGGCGGAGGCGCTGACGTTCCGGTCCATCTCCTTCAGCTGGCCGACGATCCGGTACTTCGCGGACTGGACGAACGCCCGGGCCAGGCGGACTTCCTCCTGCGCCTTCTCGCGGCCTCGTTTCTCCAGGGACGCCGTGGCGCGGGAGAGAACAGCGAGGCAGGCGTAGAGGTCCATGACGATGTTGGCCAGGCGCTCCTGCTGGTACTCCTTCTCGATGATCTTCTTGCCGTGCTTCCTCAGGACCCTCTCGAGGATGTTGGACACCGCCCCCACGTACTTCGCCACGATCGCGGCCTCCTCCGCCAGCCCGGGCGCCGTTTTCGTCAGCCGGGCCGGCTTCACGGAGCGGATCTTCCGCGCGGCGTAGCCGGCGAGGATGCCGCGCGAGGAGAGCGGCGCCTTCAGGGCCTTGCCGACTTCCTTCAGGCCCTCGCCGGCGTCCCGCATCCCCGAGAGCGCGACGAGGACGCGGAGGATCTCGTTGGTCCCCTCGAAGATCATGTTGATGCGCGAGTCGCGGAGCGCCCGCTCGTACGGGTACTCCTCCATGAAGCCGTTGCCCCCCGCGATCTGGAGCGCGTCGTTGATCGTCTGCCAGACGGCCTCGGTGCCGAAGACCTTGCAGCACGCCCCCTCGAGCGCGTAGTCGGGCAGGCCGCGGTCCACGAGGCCCGCCGTCAGGTAGACGAGGGACTCGATTGCGTAGGTGTTGGCCATCATCCGCGCGAACTTGCCGCGGATCATCTCGAAGTCGGCGATGCGCGTCGCGAACTGGCGGCGCTGCGTGGCGTGCTCGGCCGCGAGACGGATCATGACCTTCGATCCGCCGACGCATCCGGCCGCGAGCGACGTGCGGCCCGGTGTTCAGGACCTCGACGGCGATCTTGAAGCCCTGGCCCCGCTCGCCGAGGACGTTTCCCGCCGGCACCCGGACGTTCTGGAGCTCGATCGGGACGGTCGAGGAGCCTTTCAGGCCGAGCTTGCGCTCTTCCTTTCCCGGGAGGATGCCCGGCAGGTCCTTCGTCACGGCGAACGCCGTGATCCGGCGGTGCTCGTCCTTGGCCGCGAGCTTGACGTCCTTGGCGAAGACCGTGAAGAACCCGGCGAAACCGCCGTTGGAGATCCAGTGCTTGTTGCCGTTCAGCACGAAGGTGTCCGTCTTCTCGTCGTAGTCGGCCGTCGTCTTGATCGAGGCGGCGTCCGAGCCCGCCTCCGGCTCGGTCAGCGCGAAGGCCGCGAGCATCTCCCCCGAGGCGAGCCGGGGAAGCCACTTCTTCTTCTGCTCCTCGTTGCCGTAGAGGAGGAGCGCCTTCAGGCCGATGGACAGGTGGCCGCCGACCAGGATGGCGAGCGACGCGTCAATCGTGCCGATCTCTTCCATCACGCGGCAATAGGCGGACGCGGAGAAGCCGTAGCCGCCGTATTCCTCCGGGATCGTCATCCCGAAGACGCCGAGGTCGGCGAGGCCCCGGACCACGTCGTCGTCGATGCGATGCTCCCTCTCGATCCTGGCCGGATCGATATGGCTGCGGGCGAATCCCCGGAAGGACTCGAGGAACGCCGAGACCGTCTCCCGCTCCTCGGCCGACACCTCGGGAAACGGGAAGACGACGTCCTCCGGGACCTGGCCCGCCATCAGGGCGCGCATCGGCGACTGGAGCTGTTGTGACTCGGGCAGGGGCTTGGCCGTGCTCATGGGATTCTCCTCAACGGATCAACTCGCGGGCCGTTCCGTATGGAAGCGGACGCCCGATTTCGCCATGTCGCGAAGGAGCGGCGCGGGCTGGAAGCGGGTGCCGAGGCGCGAGGCCAGGTCCTCGAGCGCGGCGAGAACGCGCGAGGAACCGAGCGAATCGGCATGTCGAAGGAGGCCTCCTCGAAAGGGCGGGAACCCGGTGCCGAAGATCATCGCGAGGTCGAGCTTCGAGGCCGACGCAACGACCTCCTCGGCCATGCAATACGCCGCCTCGTTGATCATCGAGAAGACCAGCCGTGATTCGATCTCGTCCTGTCCCGCCGGCGATGTCTTCCCCGGCGTCACGCCGAGGAGCTCGTAAGCCTGGGAGGATGCGGACGCGCGCTTGCCGCCCTGGTAATCGTAGAAGCCGCGCCCGGACTTTCTTCCCAGCCGTCCGGCCGCGGCAAGCGCCTCGTCCCCCGCCCTCCTCATCCGGTCGGGGAAGGCCTTCTCGAGAACCTCGGCGGCCTTCGCCGCGACGTCCAGGCCCACGTCGTCCAGGAGAGCAAGCGGCCCGACCGGCATGCCGAACTCCGTCATCGCCCGGTCCACGTTCTCGATCGGGCATCCCTCCTTCACCAGCCGGACGCCTTCCGAGAGATACGGTGCCAGGATCCTGTTGACCAGGAACCCCGGCGAGTCCTTGACGACGACGGGCGTCTTGCCCAGCGTTTTCGCGAGCGCGAAAACGGTCGCGACGCTCGAGTCGGAAGAGCGTGGGCCGCGGATGACCTCGACGAGCGGCATCCGGTCGACGGGGTTGAAGAAATGCATCCCGACGACGCGCTCTGGAGCGAGCGCCGCCGCTGCGATCTCTCCGATCGGGAGCGTCGAGGTGTTGGAAGCGAAGATCGCCTGCTCCGGCACGACCGCTTCCCACTCCTTCAGGACCGCGCGCTTGACGCCGAGCCTCTCGACGACCGCTTCGATCGTGACCTCGCAGCGGGAGAAGCCGCTGTAGTCGAGAGTCCCGGAGAGAAGCGCCATCTTCGCCGCCATCTGGCGGGGCTTCAACCTCCGGCGCTCGACCGCCTTCCTCCAGACTCCGGCGGCCGCCGCGTATCCGTGCGCGAGAGCGTCGGGCTCGATGTCCTTCATGCGCGCCGGGATCCCCTTGTCCGCCGCGAGCTGCGCGATCCCGCCGCCCATGACGCCGGCGCCGAGCACTCCGACCCGCGTCACCGGGAGCGGCTGGACGGCGGAATCCAGGACGCCCGTCTCTTTCTTGACCTCTTCGGTCCAGAAGAAAATCGAGAGGAGATTCTGCTGCACCTCGCCACCGAAGATGTTGGCGATGTGAGCGTTCTCGACCTCGAGCGCGGCCTCGATCGGCAGACCGCTGGACTCCTCGAGAACCAGGAGGGCCTCGAGCGGAGCCGGATAGTGAAAGTCCATCGTCTTGACGATCTTTTCGCGCGCGGTCTTGAAGATCAGGCGCCGACCGAGCGGATTCTTCTCGAGCACCCATTCCCGAACTCCCGCGGGGCCGCGGCGCCCGGGACGCGGCTTGCCGCCGCCGCGCTTCTCCCGCGCAAAACGCCGGGACCAGTCCTCGAAGATGGCGGCGGGGACCGCTTCGTCCACGAGGCCGATCCTCCTGGCCCGCTTCGCGTCGAGCTGCTTGCCGGTCAGGATCAGGTCGAGCGCGGCCGCCAGGCCGACCAGGCGCGGCAGACGCGCGCAGCCGCCCCAGGCCGGGAAGATCCCCAGCTGCACTTCCGGGAAACCGATCTTCGCCTTCGGCGCGTCCGACATCAACCTGTAGTCGCAGGCCAGGGCCAGCTCCGTCCCTCCCCCGAGACAAATCCCGTTGATCGCCGCGATCGTCGGGACCGGGAGGCGCGCCACCTGCTCAAAGAGCGCCTGGCCGCGGGCGGAGCCCTCGCGGATCCGGGCGGCGGGGAGACCGACGAACTCCTTGACGTCCGCGCCCGCGATGAACGTGCCCGGTTTGCCGCTGCGGATCAGGAGCCCCTTCAACCGCGTCTCCCGCGCAAGCCCGACGAGAACGTCGGAGAATTCCTCGAACACTTCCCGCGAGAATGTGTTCACCTTCTCGCCCGGCCGGTCGAAGGTCAGGACTCCGAGTCCGTCCTCTTCGATGTCGAGTTGGAAAGAGTTCATCTGGTTTTGTGATTCCTCCTCACATCAACTCCAGCACGATCGCGCCGCCCTGGCCGCCGCCGATGCACATGGTGGCGAGGCCGAACTCGGTGCCGCGGCGGCGCATCTCCCGCGCGAGCGTCGTCACGAGACGGTTGCCCGAGGAGCCGACGGGATGGCCGAGAGCGATCGCGCCGCCGTTGACGTTGGTCCTGTCCCAGTCGATCTCGCCGATGGGCCCGCCGGTGGCGTATTTCGCGTGCCAGGCGGCGGAGGGGAAGACGCGCGCGTTGGCGAGGACCTGGGCGGCGAAGGCCTCGTTGATCTCGATCAGACCGATGTCCTTCCATTCGATTCCCGCCTTCTTCAAGGCGAGCGGCGTCGCGACCGCCGGGCCGAGGCCCATGCGCTCGGGCTCCAGCGCGCAGAACGCGAATCCGCGGATCTTCGCGAGCGGCTTGTACCCCCGGGCCTTCGCCGCAGCGGCGCTCATCACGAGAGTGGCCGCGCCCCCGTCGGTGATCTGCGAGGAGTTGCCCGCCGTCACCGTCCCGAATCTGCGGTCGAAGAAGGGACGCAGCTTCGCGAGCGCTTCGAACGTCTGGTTCTCCCGCACGCCGTTGTCACGGACGGACATCGCCTTGTAATCCGGGGGGATCGGCACCGGCACGATCTCCTCGGCGAGCTTCTCCCGCGCCATCGTCACCCTCTGATGGGAGCGCAGCGCGAAGGCGTCCTGCTCTTCCCGGCTGATGCCGTGCTCCTTGGCCAGGACCTCCGCCGTCTCCCCCATGTTCAGTCCGCACACGGCGTCGGTCAGTCCCATCTGCAGGCCGATGTCCGGCTTGAAGTGCTTCGGCCGGAATTTCGCCGCCGCCGCGATCTTCCCGCCCGTGGCCCGCGCCGTGAAGACTTCGGTGAAGACCTCCTGGCTCTCCTTCGAGTAGAGCAGGGGGATGTTCGACATCGACTCGATGCCGCCCGCGACGATCGCGTCGGCGTCTCCCGCCGAGATACGGTACGCGGCCTCGACGATCGCCTCGAGGCCCGATCCGCAGAGGCGGTTGACCGTGAAGGCCGGAACGCTCGCGGGAACGCCGGCCAGGAGCGCCGCGACCCGGGCGACGTTGACCGCGTCGGGCGGCTGCGCGATGTTGCCGAAGATGACCTGGTCGAGCTGCCCGGCGTCGAACGCCGTGCGCGCCAGCAGCTCGACCGTGACGATGCGGCCCAGGTCCTGGGCCGGGACGTCCTTCAGCTCGGTGTTCGCCTTCGCGTACGGCGTCCGGAGGCCGTCCACGACGACGACATCACGCGACATGCGGCTTTTCCGCGGCCTGGTACATCCGTTGGATCAGGTTCTGGTACCGGGTCTCCAGGATCCGCCTCTTGACCTTGAGCGTCGGCGTGATCGTGCCGTCCTCGACCGACAGGTCCGCCGGCAGCAGGGCGAAGGCGCGGATCTGCTCGTGATGGGGCTTGTCCACGTTGTACTCGTCGATCTCCTTCTGGAAGAGGGCGCGGATCTCCGGGTTGGCGTCGATCGTCTCGGGCTCGAAGGCGATGCCCTTCTGCGCCGCGACCTCCTTCAGCCTCTCGAAGTTGGGAACGATCAGGGCCGCCAGGAACTTGTGCCGGTCTCCCAGCACGATGGGGAGGCTGACGTAGACGGACTTCTTCAGCTCCGTCTCGATCGGCTGCGGCGCGGCCTTCTTGCCGCCCGCGAGCACGATCAGGTCCTTCTTGCGGTCCGTGATCATGAGGAACCCGTCGGAATCGAGCTGCCCGATGTCCCCGGTGTGGAACCAGCCTTCCGGGTCGATCGCTTCGGCCGTGGCCTCCGGCTTGTTCAGATAGCCCTTCATGACATGCGGGCCGCGCGTCAGGATCTCACCGTCCGCGGCGATCGAGACCTCGACGCCCGGGATCGGGCGGCCGACAGTGCCCAGGCGCCACGCGTGGGGCCCGTTGACGCAGATGACCGGGGAGGTCTCCGTCAGGCCGTACCCCTCGTAGATCGTGACGCCCGCTCCCCAGAAGAATTCCGCGAGATCCTTCGAGAGCGGCGCGCCGCCGGAGACGGCGAAACGGAAACGGGTCCCGAGCGCATGCCGGATCTTCCCGAGCACGAGCTTGTCGGCGATCTTCGCCCCGAAGGCCAGCCCCGCCGGGACGGGCGCCGCCTTCTGGTCGTAGGAGAGCTTCTCCTTGCCCGTGGCGACCGCCCAGCGGAAGAGCTGCTTCTTGATACTGCTTCCCGACTCGACCTTGGCCATGGATCCGCGCCAGGACCTTCTCGTAGACGCGCGGCACGGCCCCGAAGCAGTGCGGATTGACCTCGAGGAAGTTGTCCTTCAGCTTCTCGATCGACTCCGCGTACGCGATCGTCGCGCCGCGGTAGAGGTACGCGTAGTCGAGCATCCGCTCGAAGACGTGCGAGAGCGGCAGGAAGCACATCGCCGTGGCGTCCCCCGTGATCGGCACGACCTTGCAGGAGCCGAGCACGTTGGAAACGAAGTTGCTGTGGGTCAGCATCGCCCCCTTGGGCTCCCCCGTCGTGCCGGAGGTGTAGATGATGGTCGCGACGTCCTCCGCCCTGACTCGCCGCGCGCGCTGCTCGAAGGCGCCCGGGCTCATGTCGAGCGCCGGCCGCCCCCGGTCGACCGCCTGCCCGAAAGCGAGGAACCCCGGCTCCTGCGGCGGGCTCGCGTCGAACGTGACGACGTACTCGAGGGCCGGACATTGCGAACGGATGGTCAGGATCTTGCCGAGCTGCTCGAGCGACGAAACGAAGATCGCCCGGGCGCCGGAGTCCTTGAGCAGCGGAGCGATCTGGTGCGCGGGAAGCGTCGGGTAGATCGGGACGGACCATCCGCCGGCGCAGAGGATGGCGTAGTCGGCCATCGCCCATTCCGGCCGGTTCTCCGACAGGATCGCCACGCGGTCGCCCGGCTGGATGCCGAGCGAGTTCAGGCCCAGCGAGAGAGCGCGGACCGTGTACCCGAAGTCCATCGCGGAGACGGGCTTCCACTCGCCGCCGACCTTGGAGATCAGCAGGTCCGGCTTTCGCAAAGCCGCCGCCTTCAGGAAGATGTCGCAAAGAGTTCGGACCTCGTCGCTCATTGTTCCCTCCGGGGCGCCATCGCATTGTGTCCCGCGCTCCACCCCCGGTCAAGAAGCGAACGTCCCGCGGCGGGGCTGACGGATCGCGCATAATCGCGACGATGGCGATCGCGCTGCTCCTGATGACCGCCCTTGCGCTCGCGGGTTTTCTCGCGACGTCCGCTCAGGGCTTCCTCGTCGCATCGGCCCTGCATTCCGCCGCGCCACTGGCCGGACGTCTTGTCACCCGGCACGTCGGCTTCGCGATCCCGACGGTCCTCTTCTCCCTCTTTTCGCAGTCCATGGTCATCTTCTACTTCATCGGCACCGGCAAGCTCGTGAAGGAGGAGGCCGCCTCGTACCCCGAAGAAGAGCGCCGTGCCGTCCTGGCTGCCCTGCGACGCTTCAAAGCGAAGACGTCGCCGCCCGCGACCTTCGCGCTCCTCTCCGCGATCACCGTCTTCGTACTTGGAGGCGCCGTACACACGAGCGCCCTTCGACCCTGGACACACCTGACCGCCGCGCTCACGGCCATGGCGATCCACTCCTGGGCGCTCGCTGCCGAGTGGAAGACCTTCGCGGAGAACCACCGGCTGATGGACGATCCCCTCGCTTACGCGCGGAGAGCCCGGCCGCGCGCGGCTATTTGACGACGAGCGTCGTGGTGCGGCCTTCGGCGACGGTGAAGGGATAGGACACTTCGCCGTCGGAGCCGGTGACGACGAGCTGGTAGGAGCCCGGGGCGAAGTTGTTCCAGACCGTCACCGGCGGGGCCGGGTGCACGGTGGCGTCCAGGCGGAAGGGTCCCAGGAGATAGATCGATCCGGAGCTGTCCAGGATCCGCCCCGCGACTTGAACGGTCGGACGCACCTCGACGCTCCCGCCGGGAGTCAACGCCACGCCCAGAGTCGCGGAGGGCACCATCACCGACGGGAATGAGCGCGGCGAGTAGCCGTTGGAGAAGACGTAGAGAGCATAGGCTCCCGGCCCGAGCGAGCCGATGTCACCGCGGCCGCTCGAATCCAGGCTGATGGTGCCATTGAAGGCGATGGAGCCTCCGGCTCCGAAAGCGATCACGGAGACGCCCCGCAGAGGCAGGCCCGTCAACCCGTCGTTCGCCTGGATGCCCACTCCCGTGCCCCGGGAGAGCGCGAAGTCCGACTGCGCGCTCTCGGATCCGACCGTGAGGCTCTGCGTCTTCATCTGGTACTCGGCCTTTCGCGCCGTCAGCTGATAGCTTCCCGGGTCCACGTCGTCGATGAAGTAGTGGCCGAAGGAGTCGGTCACACCCTGCTTCATCGCGAACGCCTGCGTCTCGTTCCCGGTCTGGGCCTGGACCGTGACCCCTTCCAGCGGGACCCCGGACCCCGATTCCGTCACCGTGCCCGTCACGGAGATCGCGGGCAACGGGATGTCGCCGGACGTATCGCCCGAGACCGCGAACTCGCGGCGATAGGAGACGCCCTGGCCGTTGACGGCGACCGTGTAGTTCCCGTCATCCAGGCCCTCCAGCGCGTAGCTGCCGTTCTCGTCCGTCTGACCGGAGGAGCGTCCGGCGTTGGGGCGCGGCGGATCGGGGAGGGCGTTGACGAAGAGGCCGGACAGCGGCCGATCTCCCCGCGTGACGCGTCCCGCCAGGCGCGAAACGCCCTGGAAGGCGATGTCGGCCTGGAAGTCCCCTCCGTCGGGCACCTCGACTGTCTTCGTTGTGGAGCGCCCGGAGAGCAAGGACGTCATCGCCTGCAGTCGGATCACGCCGGACGGTACGTCATGGAGCGAATAGGCACCGCTGTCGTCCGTCTGTGCGCTGTCGGAGTAGTTGGTGCCGGAGGCCATGATGCGCACTCCACCGAGTTGTCCTGACGGAAGCCCGCTCACGTTGCCGTGGACGAGAGTGCCGGTCACCATCTGCACGAGCACACCGGCGAGTGGCTGGCCCTCGGCGACGACGACGTCCTTCGCCGTGGACTTGCCGGTGTTTCCCGACGCGATGATCTTGTAGCGGCCACCGCCGAGATGCTCGAAGAGGAAGCTGCCAGAGCCGTCGGTCCGGGTGGAGTCTCCCCCGCCCCCGCCGAAGCCGCCACCGAAGCCCCCTCCGCTCGACCCTTCTTCGGTCAACTGCACCAGGGCGCCCGGGACGGCGGATCGGCCGTCGCTTCCGACGACGGTTCCAGAGATGCTCGCTCCGGTGCCGAGCGACAAATCCACGGACGTTTCCTTGGAAGGATCGATGTCGCGGGACGCGTCGAGGTAGTCGGGATGGGAGGCCGTCACGGTGACCCGGGCATCCGGAAGGCCGTCGAACTGGTAGTGACCGTCCGCGTCCGAGGTCGTCGAACCCCCGCCTCCGCCGCCTCCCATCATCCTCGCCATCGCGGCGCCCATGGGTCCCCCGCCGGTCTCCGCCGGGTGCCACGTGACCGAGGCATTGGCTACCGCGGTCCCGCGCGGATCGATCACGCGTCCGGAGAGGCCGCCCCCCTTCTTCAGGGAGAGGACGACGCCTTCTTTCGTTTCTCCTTCGCCGACCTCGACGCCGGAAGTCTCGGCCGAGCGGTAGCCCGCCGCCGCGGCTCGAATCGTCCACTTGCCCGGAGGCACGTCGGCCAGCTCGAAGGTCCCGTCGTCGGACTGAAACGTCTGATCGCCGCCTCCGCGCCCGATGGCGATCTGGATTCCTCCGCCGCCGCGAGGACCGCTGCGCGAGATCGAAAAGTCGGTGACCGGCTTCTTCGTATCGCTGTCCTCGACGCGGCCGCGAACCGCGCCGGCGGTCTTCAACACGATCACAAGATCCGCGGCCGGAGGCGTCACGTTCTTCTGGAGCGTGGCGTATCCCGGCGCCGAGACATTGACGAGAATCGCGCGCTCGGCGACGAACCCGTCCAGGCGGAAACTGCCGTCGGCATCCGACGTCGCGTTCTGAGGGCGGCCCCCCGAGCCTCCCACGTCGATGCCGAAGATCTGCGCGCCGGGGACCGGCGCGCCCGTCGAATCCCGCACGGCGCCCGCGATCGGAGCGCCCGCGGTGAGCGTGACCGGGGGCCAGACGTTTTCTCCGGTGGCCTTCACATCCACGGACGGAACCGACTTGCGGGCAAAACCGTCCCTGGCGACGGTCAAGGTGTACTGACCCTCTTCGAGTCCCTTGAGCGCATAAGCGCCGTCTCCGCCCGTCACGGCGTCGGGCTTGTCCTGGGCGACGCCCATGAGGCGCATCTGGACCCTCGCGCCTCCCATCGCGCCCTCTTCGCGATGGATCGCGCGAATCTCCGCGCCCGCGACCGGTTGCCCCTGTGCGTCCACGACCTTTCCGCGAGCCTCCAGCCCACGCCGCACGACCAGGGCGACGTCCTTGATCGCGTCCCCCGCCTTGAGCGAGACGCCCGGCTTGCGCGCCGCGGCATAGCCGGTCTTGGTTGCTTCCAGAGAGAGGTTGCGCTCGGGCTCCAGGCCGCGGAGGCGGAACGTGCCGTCGGCGGCGGTCTGGGCGCCCTGGCCGCCGAGGACGGCGGCGGGATTAGAAGCGGCGCCGAGCAGGAGCCGGCGAATCCCCATCTCACGCATGATCCGGACGCGGGCGGCGGCGACGGGCTGCCCCTTCTCGTCCGTCACGCGTCCCGAAATGCTCGCCGCCCTCCTCAGGGCGAGGTTGGCCGGAGGCACCGAGGACGTGGCCGTGTTGATCCCGGCGATCGACGCGGTGAGGTATCCGTCCCTCACGGCCTCGACCCCGTAGCGGGCCGGGGCCAGCCCCGGGAGCCGGAAGCGGCCACGGGCATCGGTCCTGACGGCGCGCTCGGCGCGGCGGCGAGCCAATCGCCCGAATCGCGCCGCGGTCGCGGCGTAGGCGGAAACCCGCGCCCCGGCCACGGGGCGGCGCGAGCCTTCCTCGATCACCGTGCCGGCGATCGCGACGCCGGGCTTCAACCTCAGATTCGCTTCGACCTCTTCCCCCTTGCGCACGCGCACGCCGTCCTTGCGAGCCGCGAAATCGTCCTTCCAGAGCGCCTGCAGGTGGAGGCTGCCGGCCGGGAGGCCCGTCAGCCGGAACTTCCCCTCCGCGTCCGTCTGCGCCGCCGCGTCTTCCGAGGTGACGATGACGCCGGCGGCCGGCTTGCCCGATGTGTCCGTGATCAGGCCTCGCACGACGCCGCCGCGCTGCAGCGAGACCTTCTCCTCGGGCTTTGCCTCGAGCTGGATCCGGTTGGCCGGAACGAAGTCCGGCGCCCGCACGACGACGACCCTGGCGCCCACCGGGGCGTCGGGAACCGTGAAGGCCCCATCGGCTCCGGTGCGCGCCTCCCCGAGGGTCCGCTGATCTGCGTCGAGGACGTTCTCTGTCGACACCACGAGGACTCGAGCTGCCGCCGACGGGTTTGCCCGCCTCGTCCACGACCCGCCCGGACATGAGCTGGGCAGCCGGGACCTGGATGTCGAAAAGCGAGTTCTCTTCGGAAGAGTCGAAGGGTCCCGGGAAACGCGCCGACGGGTGTCCCTGCGCCAGGACACGCAGGGCCACGGAAACCCCCGGCTTGTCGAGAACGACTCGGAATCTCCCCTCCGCGTCCGCCGATGTCTCGCCCAGGACCGCCGGGTCCTTACCGGCCGTCTCGTCGAGAAGCACTTCGTCGTCGGTGCGGTACGCGGTCCATTGCACCTTGGCGCCGGCGATCGGTTTTCCGGAAGCATCCAGCACCCGCCCGGTGACAGATCCGGCGCGCGCCTGCGAGACGCAGAAGAAGAGAAGCGCCGCGGCGAGCGCGCTCCGGGAGAAAGCGGCCAGGGTCTTCATCATTTCCTCCCCCGCGCAGGGGCTGTTCCCCTTCCAATGACGTCACTTCGCCTCGAAAGGTTACGATGGCGCATGGCCGATCTCCTGCTGGCCGGCAAGGTCGCGTTCGTGACCGGAGCGGCGGTCCGCGTGGGCCGGGCGATCGCCATGACGCTGGCGGAATCGGGCGCCGACGTCGCCGTGCATTATCGCTCCTCGAAGCCCGCGGCGGACGAGACCGCGCGGGCGATCCGGGCCCTCGGCCGGCGTTCCGTCACTGTCGAGGCAGACCTGGCGGAGCCGGAAGCTTGCCGGCGAGTCCTCCGGGAGGTGGTGGAGAGTCTCGGCGGGCCCGATCTGCTCGTCCACTCCGCCTCGAGCTTTCACCGCGCCTCGCTCGAGGAGACCGACGAGCGGCTCTGGGACTCGGCGATGAACGTCAACGCGCGGGCCGGCTACCTGCTGGCTCGCGCGGCGGCGCCCGCGCTGAAGGAGCGCCGGGGGCGAGTCGTCCTGATTTCCGACTTCCTCGCGCGCGACCCGGCGCGCCACTACCTGGCCCATTCGGTCTCGAAGGCCGCCGTCGAAGGTCTCGTGCGCGCGCTCGCCGTCGAGCTCGCCCCCGAAGTCTCCGTCAACGGCGTCGCGCCGGGAACGGTGCTCGTCCCCGAAGGGACGAGCGCCGAGGAGGCCGAGAAGCTCGCCCGACGCGTCCCTCTGCGGCGCAACGGCGATCCCCGAAGACGTGGCGCGCACGGTCCTCTTTCTCTGCGGCGGCCCGGCGTTCATCACCGGCCAGATCATCGCCGTGGATGGCGGCAAGTCCCTCACCTGAGGACGCGCTCTCCCACCGCCGTGTCATTCTGAGGAGCGGAGCGACGAAGAATCCGCTCCGATCGAGTCGCTTATCTTGACCGGGCAGATCCTTCGCTCCGCTCAGGATGACACGGTCCGTTCCTTCGCGGTTACTTCAGCTCCGCCTCCTCCTCCGCGAGCCGTCGCGCGAAGTCGAGCATGAGTTGGCGGCGGCCGCGGGCGAGCGCCTCGGCCGCCTCCGTCCGGAGGGGAGCGCGGGCGGCCTCTTCGATCGCGCCGGCCGTCTCCAGGAAGCTCGCGCCTTCGCGCCGCCCGTCCTGAAGCTTGCGAGCGATTCCGCGGGCCCCCATTTCGTCGATCTTCAAGGCATCATGGGCGACTTCTTCCTCGGGCGTCGCGGGTCGGGCCTCCAGGCGAGTCAGCCCTCGAAAGAGAGCCTGGATCTTCCGGCCGGGGATTCCCAGCGAGGCGAGAAACATCTCCGTCCGGCTGCGATGCCCCATCCGCGAGACCCAGCGTTCCTGTCCCGAGAACACCGCCAGGAGATAGAGAAGGTCGCGGTCGAGGTCGCTTCGCCCGCCAGCGATCTTCTCGCAGGCCGAAACGATCCGATGGGTATCGCCGAACTGGGTGATGCCGTCCAGGCCCGCGGCGAGCGGCCGGACATATTCCTCGATGCGCCGGCGCGTCGCCTCATCCATGGTCGGAGATCGTAGCCCGAGCGTGTCATCCTGAGCGAAGCGAAGGATCTGCCCTCCTAAATCCACGGAGCAGATTCTTCGGCCCTGCGGGCCTCAGAACGACAAAGGCTCAGGCCTTTCGGCTAGCCGTTGGGGCGGCGGCCCTGCGGCGGGGGCGGAGGCGCGCCCTCCTCGCGGAACATCCGGCGGCGATCCTGCATCCGCTCGCGCCTCTCCTGGTGCATCTGGACGAGGCGTTCCCATTGAGCGGGCTTCAGGATCTGCTTCATGTCGAGAATCATGAGGGCGCGCGTCTTCTGGAGAGCCGCCCGGGCGTTCTCGACTGACTCGATCTTCTTCTCGACGGCGCCGCGGTCGGCGGTCTTGTCCTCCATCGCGACCTGGAGATCGAGCTGCTTCTTCTCGAGGTCCGCCTTCAGGTCGATCAGCTTCGAGCGCGAGCGCACGAAGACCTTTTCGATCTCCGTGGATTGCTCCGGGGTCAGTCCCAGCTCGGCGACCACGCCCGGGTTCTTCCACCACTTCCCCTCCGCCATGCCTGCGGCGCCGGCCGTCGGCGCGGCGGCGAGCGCCGCCAGCGCCGCGACGATCAAGATCTTCCTCACAGCTGTTCCTCCTCGGTGCCCGCGGGCTCGGGAGCAAGCGTGCTCCAGGAACCGCTGTCTTCTCCCTGCGACAGGCGCGCCACGTCGCGCAGCAACGCGTCGTCCCTCTGGTCCTGCGCCGAGAACGCCGCGATGGTCCCGCCGGGCTGCGCGACGGCAGCCCGCCCGGGCTTGCGGGCCGGGATCAGGAGAATCGCCAGCAGGAGAGACGCGGCGATCGAGACTGCCCATTTGACGGCGGGCGCGCGCCGGGTCCGGCCGGCGCGTCTCATGGCCTCGATCGTCTTTTCCTCCAGCGCCTCCCACTCCGCGGACGACCGCCGATCGAGCTCTTCCGTCTCCTCGTCGGCGAGATCGCGCACCGCGCTCTTCCACTCCTGCAGCGACCGGCTGCAGCTAAAGCACTCGGACAGGTGCCGCGGCAGCGCCTCGGGCTCTCCCACGGGCGGGACCGCGAGGTTGAAGAGCTCCGCGTCGGTCAGGTGTCGGTTGACGGTCTTCGGTTCCATGCTCAAACCTTCTTCTGAAGATCGGCGAGCCGTTCGCGGATCTTCTGAGCCGCCCGGAAGAGGTGCGACTTGATGGTGCCGGAGTCCAATCCCGTCAGGTCCGCGATCTCGGGGATCGAAAGCTCTTCGAAGTGCTTCAGCACGAAAACCGATCTCTGGCGCGGCGACAGGGACTCCATTGCCAGGCTAAGCCGTTCGCGGATCTCGCGGGAAAGCGCCCGGCGCTCGGGCGACGGATCCGGATGCGTCGCGATCTCCCGCGGCCCCGTCTCCTCCTCCTGCTCGGCGGCGCCTGGTGGAAGTAGAGGACGAGACGGCGGCGCTTCAAACGGTCCTTGCACCAATTGATGCAGATCCGCGTCAGCCAGGTCTCGAAAGTCGAGCCCTCGCGGAAGTCGTTCAGGTTCCGATACGCCCTCAGGAAACTCTCCTGCGCCGCGCAATCCGCCTCTCCGGTGTCGCGCAGCAGGCGGTACGCGATGCGGGTAATCCGCTGCTGGTAGCGGCGCACGAAGTACTCGAAGGATTCGGTCTTCCCGGCGCGGACTTCCTGGATCAGCCGGGCTTCATCGATGCCGGGATCGGTCTGACGGGGAATCATCGCGAGAGAGGGCACATGGGATAGACGACCGGGGCGCATCCCGGTTTACGTCGGGCAGACGCCGCGGCTCCGATGGCAAGTCATAGATGCGAAAGGATCTCCTGGCGTTTCGCGGCATACTCCTCCTCGCTCAAGAGGCCCCGCTGCTTCAGGCTCTCCAGCTCCTCCAGACGCGCTCGGGGAGCCGGCGGCGCGGGGGCCGCCGGGACTTCGGCAGGGGTCTGCGACGCGCGGGAGGCGCCTGGCGCCAGACGTTGGTCCGGAGATCCTCCGGAGACGCGATCTTCGGGAAGATCAGCATTCCCTTCTCAGACGCCGTTTCCACGATCACGGTTCCGTAGCCGAGCATCCTCGCGAAAATCCCCTGTTCGACCGTGATGTCCTGGATCTTCTCGAGAGGCGCGTGCTGGACCTCGCGCGCGAAGATGCCGACCTTCCGGATGACGCGGCGGTTGGTCACGACGAATTCGTCCATGCTCGCGCGGATCCGGAGCGCCAGAAACGCGACGAGCCCGATGACGACGAATGCGGCCGCGAGCAAGGCGAGCGGCCGTCCCACCTCGTCTCCCGCCTGGGCGTTCCTGGCGTGCAGCGCGGCAAAGCCCAGGCCCGCCGCGAGAACGAGAACGATGATCGAGAAACTGTAGAAGACCCAGTGGTAGCGAGCGCGGTAGAGGATCGTCTCCCCCGGCGCCAGGTGCTTCTCCGCGTAGCCCATCGTATTTCCCGCGCAAGGGTAACATCTCGGAATGCCCTCTCAACGCGTGATCCTCATCACGGGCTGCTCGAGCGGCATCGGCCGGGCCACGGCGCTCGAGGCCGCCGGTCGCGGCCACCGGGTCTTCGCCAGCGCCCGCAACCCGGAGAGCCTTCGGGACCTGGAGAGCGGCGGGCAGATCCGTCCGCTCGCTCTGGACGTCACGGACGCGGCTTCGATCCGCGGCGCCGTCGCCTCCGTTCTGACCGAGGCCGGACGCGTGGACGCCCTCGTCAACAACGCCGGGTACGGGCAGTATGGAGCCGCCGAGGACGTCACGGCCGAGGAATGGAGACGCCAGTTCGATGTCAATCTCTTCGGCGCGATCGAGACCGCCCGCGCGGTCCTCCCCGCGATGCGCGAGAAGCGCAGCGGCACCATCGTCAACGTCTCCTCCGTGGCCGGCAAGATCGCGATCCCCTTCGCCGCGCCCTACTGCTCCTCCAAGCACGCCCTCGAGGCCTTCTCCGACGCGTTGCGCGTCGAGGTCGCGCCCTTCGGCATTCGTGTCGCCGTCATCGAGGCCGGCCCGATCGAGACGCGATTCGGCGACCGGGCGCGCGCGGGCGTCGCGCGGATGCTGGCGAGCCCCGGCCCGTACTCCTCCTTCTACGGGAACGCCGAGCGGGCGATGGACACCGACTTCCAGGCGGGGAAACTCCCGGCCGAGGCGGTGGCGCGCGTCATCGTCGAAGCCATCGAATCGGACAATCCCAGGACCCGCTACCGGATCACGCGGATGGCTCGCGCCCTGATTCTCCTGCGGCGGCTCCTGCCCGACCGCTTCTTCGACCGCCGGATGAAAAAAGCCCTGAAGCTCCCCGACCGCGTCTAGCCCGGGTCCTTCTTCGCCTTCTCTACCGTCTCACGCGTCAATTCGGCGGGCCCGTGTAACTCTGACGCGAGGAGACAGGCCGGGACAACGGCCGCGAAGCCGCGACGAGCTTGCGCAGGAGCGGAGTATCCACGGTCCGGGCTTCCTGAGCCGAGGTCAGGACGTCGGTGAAGGACAGGATCCCGACGAGCCTGCCATCCGAGTCCACGACGGGCAGCCGCCGGATGTGTCCGTCCGCCATGACGTTCAGCGCGTAGCCCAGATCGGTCCGCGGGCCGCAGGTGAAGGGATTGAGGGTCATGACTTCCCGTACCGGGATCGCCGCGGGAAACCGGTTCTTGCGGGCCACGGCCATGCAGACGTCCCGATCGGTCAGGATCCCCACCGGCCGGCCGGCGTTGTCGAGCACGGGAAGCGCTCCGCAACCGTATTCCTGCATGGCCAGCGCGGCGGCCGCCAGGCTCGCGTCCGGCGTGCACGAATGAGCCGGCGAAGTCATCACGTCTTGAACTCTCATGGCCAACCTCCTCTGACGCTCCCATCGTGCCCCGTGCCGCCTCCCCGCGCATGATCCAGACGCACCAGACGGAGCCTCGGCGATGTGCGTCTGAGAGCCCAATCCCGTTCATCGTCGTGCCTGCCCCGGTCGCGGCGCGAGGAGTCTCCTGAAGTAATCGAAGGAGGAGCCTCGCGCCGCGGGAGCGGAGCGCTTGCGCGGGTTCAGGCGAGCGGTCGAGGCCGCATCCGGCCGAGCCGCTCGCCGGTGCGCCCGAAGGGCGCAGAACCCGCGCAAACGCGAAGCGACGTTAGTACGCGATCCGGCGCGACGGAGAGACAGAGGGCGGGCGGCCCACCCGGATCCGGGCGTCCACGACGCACACGCCGCTCGTCAGGACCTTGACCGGGTTCAGATCCATCTCGCGGACCTCGGGGCAGTTCTCGACGAGCGCGGAGACCCGCAGCAGCATCTCCTTCAGGGCGGTCTTCATCTCCGCGCGGCGCTCCGCGATAGCCGCGCAGGAGAGCCGTGCCCTTCACCTCGTCGAGCATGGCGGCGACGTCCCTGTCGGTGAGCGGAGGGAGACGGAAGGCCACGTCGGCCACGAGCTCGACGAGAGTTCCGCCGCTCCCGTAGACGACGAGCGGTCCGAACGTCGAGTCCTGCGTGACGCCGACGAGGACCTCGACGCCGCCCGGCACCATGGCCTGGACGAGGAAATCGGTCAGGTCCGCGCCGAGCCGGTTCTTCAGATCGCGGCAGGCCGAGAGGACCGCGCCCTCGTCGGTCAGATTCAAACGCACGCCGCCGACTTCCGTCTTGTGGAGGATCGTGGGGCCGGCGGCCTTCACCGCGACCGGAAACCCGAGCTCCTTCGCGGCGGCGGCCGCGGCCGTCTCGTCGCGGGCGACGCGCATCGCCGCGACCGGAATCTTGAACGCCCACAGGAGCTCTCCCGCCTCGCGCGGTCCGAGCCATCCGCCGCCGCCCGCGAGCGCGCGCGCAATCACTCCTCGAGCCTTTTCGACCTCGAGGCCGTCGAGAGCCGGGACCTTCCCCGGCGGTTGCCGGCGCCATTCCCCGTAGGAGGCGGCGCGGGCGAGCGCGATCGCGGCGGATTCCGGGAAGGGATAGCAGGGGATCGCCGCCGACAGGACCTGCGGCGTTCCCTTGGCGCTCATGAACGTCGCGAGGACGGGCTTCCGCGCCCCCTTCGTGCCTTCGACGATGGCCGTGGCGACGGCCTCGGCCTGGCTCGCGATCGGCGGGATGAAGATCGCCAGGACGCTGTCGAAATTCTCCTCGTCCAACAGGATCCTCAACGCCTTCCGGTAGTGCTCCCCCGTGGCCGACGCGAGCATGTCCACCGGGTTGCCCACGCTCGCCGCCGCGGGAAGGAAGGCGCGCAGCTTCGCGGCCGCGGACGCGGACAAGAGCGGCAGCTCCAGCCCCCGCGCTTCGCAGGCGTCCGCGGCGAGGATGCCCGGGCCTCCGGCGTTGGTCAGGATGCCGACGCGCCGGCCGAGGGGGACGGGCTGGTGCGAGAGGAGCGTCGCCACGTCGAAGAGCTCTTCGAGGGTCCCGGTCCGGATGACTCCCGCCTGCCGGAAGAGGGCGTCCACGACGGGATCGGACTCGGCGAGCGCTCCCGTGTGGGAGGCCGCGGCGCGCGAGCCCGCGCTCGAGCGGCCGGCCTTGACCGCGATGATCGGCTTCTTGCGCGCGACGCGGCGCGCGATGCGGGCGAAGCGGACGGGATTGCCGAAGTTTTCCAGGTACAGCAGGATCACGTCCGTGCGCGGGTCCTCGCTCCAGTACTGGATCAGGTCGTTGCCGGAGACGTCCGCCTTGTTGCCGACGGAGACGAACGTCGAGATCCCGAGGTTCAGCTTGGAGGCGTAATCGAGCAGCGCCAGCCCGAGCGCCCCGCTCTGCGAGGAGAGGGCCACCCGCCCCTCCGGCGGGTGCACGGGACCGAACTGGGCATCCAGGCGGACCTTCGGGTCGGTGTTGATGAGTCCCATGCTGTTGGGCCCCACCATTCGGATCCCGGCGGCCCGGATCTTCTCCAGGAGCGCCGCCTCCCGCCGCCGTCCCTCCGAGCCTGTTTCCGAAAACCCCGCCGTGATCATGATGATCGCCTTGACGCCCTTGGCAACGCACTCGTCCACGGCGGCCTCGGCCTTTGCCGCGGGGATCACGATGACGGCGAGGTCCACGGGACCCGGGTAGTCCTCCAGCCGCGGATAGCACCGGAGACCCAGGATCTCCTCTGCGTTCGGATTGATCGGGACGATCGTTCCCTGGAAGCCGTTGGAGACGAGGTTGAAGAAGAGCTCGGCCCCGATCTTCCCCCGTTCGCGGCTCGCCCCGAGGACGGCGACGACCTTCGGCTCGAACAGCAGCTTCATCGAGGCCGCGGCCGCGCGCTCCGAGCGTTCGGCGTAGCTCTCCTCGAACCGGGGAGTCGGCGTCAGGGAGAAGACCATCTTCCCGACGCCCCCCTCGAACGTCTGCTTCAACTCGAACCCGCAGTTGCGGAAGACGCCGATCATCCGGCGGTTCTGGGCGAGGACCTCCGCCTCGAAGACCTGGATTCCGCGGGCGCGCGCGATCTCGGCCAGCCTTTCCAGCAGGCGCGTTCCGATGCCCTGCCCCTGGAGCGCGTCCTCGACCGTGAAGGCGGCCTCCGCGCGTTCGGGCCGCTCCTTGTTCCGGAAGAAATGGCCCACGGCGACGATCCGGCCGCCGGTCTCGCCGACCAGCGCGAACGTGTTCTGGTAGTCCACCTGGCAGACGCTCTCCGCTTTCTTGACGTTGAGCGCGGGGACGGAGAAGAAACGGAAGTAGAGACTGTCGGGCGAAAGCCGCGCGTAGAAGGCGAGAAGAGCCGGGGCGTCCTCGGGCCGTATGGGGCGAAGACGCAGCGTGGACCCGGACTTCAGGACGACGTCGGACTCTTCCTGCGCCGGATAGCCCGCGGAAGCGTCCGCAGCGGCGCCGCTCGTGACTGTGGCTGACATGGAGACCTCCCGCGCATCAGGGTTACGCATTTCTGCGCCCGCGCGTTGATACGAACGGATCATACGGGAGGGCGGCGCGCGGCGGCGGCCGTGCCCGCACTCCGCCGGCGAGGCCCCCGCTGCGGCGGAATCGTTTTGATGCAGCTTGATCTGGTGATCTCGCTCGCCTCGGACGATGCTGTCAGCGGGGAGGAAGAACGCATGAAGGTCGAAGCGCTCATGAATCCGCGGGTCAAGTCCGCCGGAACGGACGCCTCCGTCGCCGACGTCGTCCTGATCATGGAGAAGCACGACTGCGGAACGGTTCCGATCCTGAACAAGGCGAACAAGCTCGTGGGGATCGTCACGGACCGGGACATCTGCCTCGCCTTGGGATTCCGGCCGCTGCCGGCGGCGGGGATACCCATCACCGAGGTCATGTCGAAGAAGGTCTACGCCTGCTCTCCCGAAGAGGACGTCTCGGCCGCTCTTCAAACGATGCGCCAGAGGAAGATCCGCCGCCTGCCCGTCCTCGACGCCAACGGGCGGCTCGTCGGCATCCTCTCGATGGACGACGTGGTTCTCTGCGCCGAGGACCACTTCGGAGAGACGGTGAAGACCCTGAAGGCCATCTACAGGCGTTCCGTCTCCAAGAAGGAGACCGGAGTCCCGCTCGAGGCCTGATCGACAACTCCCGCGAGCCGCCGCGGCGCGACAAGCGGAGACAATCGCCGCAATGGCGGACGGCAAGCACTCGGTCGCCGCCGGGATCTGGCGGCTCGCGGACCCGAAGGTCTCCCTGGCGTCCATGGCGTCGATGTTCCTCGGCGCCTGCGCGGCCGCGCGCGAGGGACCGCTCGCCCCGGTCTGGCTCGCCGTGACGGTCGCCGGAATCCTCGCGATCGAGGTCGCCAAGAATGCCTCGGGCGAGGTCTTCGACTTCGATTCCGGAACGGATCTCGCGGTCGCCCCCGAGGACCGGAGCCCTTTCTCGGGTGGGAAACGCGTGCTGGTGGACGGCCTGCTGACCCGGCGAGAGACGGCCACGGTGGCCGCCGTCTTCTATGCCGCCGGCGCCGCCTGCGGTCTCGCGATCGTGTTCCTTCGGGAGCCGAGGGTGCTCTGGCTCGGTGTCGCCGGGATGGCATGCGCCTACTTCTACCAGGCGCCGCCGCTCTCCCTCTCCTACCGCGGGTTGGGGGAAGCGGCCGTCGCAGTCTGCTACGGGCCGCTCATCTGCTCGGGAACCTACCTCGTGCAGCGCGGGTCGGTTCCGGCGCCGGTCATCGCGCTCTCGGTGCCCCTGGGGATCCTGATCGCCGGGTTCCTCTGGATCAACGAGTTTCCGGACTTCCACGCGGACCGCGCGGCCGGCAAGCGCACACTCGTCGTCCGGCTCGGCCGCCGAGCGTCGAGCTTCGTCTTCGCCGGGCTCGTTGCCGCCGCGTTTCTTCTGCTTCTCGCCGAGCCCTTGCTCGGCCTGCCCGAGGGCGTCTGGCTCGGCGCGGTCGGCCTCGTTCCCGCCACCCTGGCCGCACGGACCCTCTCTCGAAATTTCGAGCGAACCGCGCCGATCGTCCCGGCGCAGGGACAGACGCTGCTCGCATTCCTTCTCCTGGCGATCGGATCAGGAATCGGCTCCCTGCTCCCTTAGCTCACGGAGAGACCCCGCCGGGCGAAGAGCCGCCGTTTGACGGCCTCGACGACGAGCAGATAGGTGACACCGCGGCGAGGAAGAAAGAGTCCGACAACATCCCGCCGGGGTCAACGACAACTCCGGGAGGGGCGGGTCCGGCCACGTCGCCCGCGCTCAGCCGCGGCCGGCGGGCCTGCGCCGCGGGGCTCGACCCTTCGCGGCCCCGCTCTTCTGCTCTCGGCTCGGGGCGGACCGTCATGACCGGGCAGGGCGCGGCCGCGATGACCTTCTGCGCCACGCTGCCCAGGAAGAACCGGAAGAACCCGCTGCGGCCATGCGTGCCGATGACGATCAGATCGGCGTGATTCTCCGCGGCCGCTTCGGTAATCCCGGAATGCGGAATTCCGCGCAGGACCCGGGACGTGACCCGGACCCCCTGCTTGCGGGCGGCTTCCACGAGAGGCGCGAGGCTCTTCTCGGCGCCGGACCGCAGGGCCTGCTCGATCTCATCGTAAAGGCCCGGAGAAGCGATATAGCTCCCGAAGGAGGCGGCGCCCGGAGGCTCGTAGACGTGCACGAGGGTCAGCTCCGCGCCCTCCGCCCTGGCAAGCCTCACCGCCTGGGCAACCGCGGGTTCCGAGGCCGGCGAGAAGTCCGTGGCGGCGATGATCCGGCCGAAAATACCCATCGGCTCTCCTTTCGCTCGACCCGCGATGATAGAACTTTCGGCGCGGCCCCAGAGCCGGAGGTTGCGCCCGCAACGCCGCTGATGCGAACGGATCTTTCCGGCCAGCCTGCCATGGTCTAAGCTCACTTCGTGAAAATCCTGGTCGCCACGGACGGGGCCAGGACATCCGGGGCTGCCGTCCGTTTTGCCGCCGCGCTCGCCGCGAAGTTGCGCGGCGGCAGTCTCACTGTGATCACGGTCGGAAGACTTCCCTCGCGGCGGTGGCTTGCGCGTCCCCGTTCCGGCCAGCTCGAGTCTTCGATCGAGGAACGAGAGCGGGTCTGGTCGCAGAGAGTCCTCGAGAGAGCCCGGCGCGACGCGGAACGGCTCGGAGCGCGTGTTCGTACCGCGTATGCCGGGGCGAACAAGCTCGAGCCGATTGCCCAGACGATCGCCAGGACCGGCTCCCGCGAGCGGGCGGATCTCGTGGTCGTCGGAAGCGGCGGAGCGAAGGAGTTCCTGCGCTACACGCTCGGCAGCATCACGCACCGGCTCGTGCACGTGTCCCGGCTCCCGGTCGCGGTCGTGCGCGCCGGCGCGGCAACGGGCCGGGGCCCGGTCCGGATCCTCGCCGCGACCGACGGCTCGAAGCCGTCCCGGGCGGCCGTTGCCTTCGCGGCGCGTCTGGCCTCCGCGATCCCCCGCGCCCGGCTCGTCGTCCTGAGCGTTTCGACGCTCGCCGCCGACATCGCGCTCACGGGGGCGGCGTTCGTGCGGGCGCTCGGAGTCCTGCCCGATCTTGACCGCGCGGAGCGGGCAGCCGCGGACAGGATCCTTCGCGGGGCGGCGAAGCTGACGCGCGGGCTCGGCAAACGCGTTGAGTTCGTCTATCGAAAACCGGGCCGGCCCACGCCCGCGGCCCGGACCATCGTCCGGGAAGCCGCTCTCCGGGCGTCGACCCTGATCGTTCTCGGCAACGCGGGCAGGAGCGCGGTCAACGACCTGGTCCTCGGCAGCGTCGCTCAACGCGTCCTCGATCTGTCCCGCCGGCCCGTCGTCCTCGTGCGGGCTTCTTCGAAAGGAGGCCGGTGATGCTGTTCCGTAACCGTCAGGATGCCGGGCGGGCGCTGGCGCGGCGGCTGACCTTCTACGGCAGCCGGGCCGACGTCTCCGTTCTCGCTCTTCCCCGTGGCGGCGTGCCCGTGGCTTTCGAGATCGCGATGGCCCTGGGGGCTCCTCTCGATGTCTTCCTCGTGCGCAAGCTCGGCCTTCCCGGCCACGAGGAGCTGGCCATGGGAGCCGTCGCCTCTGGAGGCGCCAGAGTCCTCGACCCCGACGTGCTGCGCGAGTACCGGGTGTCCAAGGGAGAAGTCGCCCGGGTCACCGCCGCCGAGCTGCGCGAGCTCCGCCGCCGCGAAATCGCCTATCGCGCGGGCCGGCCGCCGCTCGACGTGGGAGACCGGACCGTCATCCTGGTCGATGACGGGCTGGCCACCGGGTCCTCGATGCGGGCCGCGCTGGCGGCTCTCGAGCCGCTGTCGCCGGCCCGTGTCGTCGTCGCGGTCCCGGTCGCCCCGCGCTCGACGGTCCTCTCCCTCGAGCGCGTGGCGGACGAGGTCGTGTGTCTGGCGACGCCGGAGCCTTTTGTCGCCGTGGGAATGTTCTACGAGAATTTCGAACAGGTCAGCGACGAGCAGGTGTGCGATCTTCTGGCTCTCGCGAACTCGGAGCGGAAGGCCTCCTGAGCCCGGGGGGATCCATGCGCAATCGCCTGGTTCCGCGAACGGAGTGGTACCGGTTCTTCCGAGACTTCTCCCGGCGCCACGAGGACTGGCTGGTCACGGTGCGGATCGTGAGCCCCACCCTCGGGTCGCAGGTGGAATCGAGCGATCTCCCGCTCGAGGGGATCGTCGCGGATCACGCCGGTCACGGCCCGATCTCGATTCACGTGGGCCGCACCCCGGAACACCACGTCGAGCACGAAGTGCCGTATCCCAAGCAGGTCTGGGTCGAGCTCTCCGCGGACGGCGCCGAAGAAGCGCTCGAGATCGAGTCGAATGACGGAACGAAGACCATCATCCAGTTCCGCTCCTCCCCTCTCCCGCAGGAAGTGGACGGTCTTCTTCATCCGTAGCGCCCTCTCTGACTCCGCGCGCTCCTCCCCTGGACCTTGGACCTTGGACCCGGACTCGTGAAATGCCTCCCATCGTAACGTTGACGATGAACCCGGCCCTCGACGAGAACAGCTCCGTCGAGTACGTCTTCTCCGATGTGAAGCTCCGGTGCCGGGCCCCGAGCCAGGAGGCGGGGGGCGGCGGCATCAACGTGGCGCGAGCCGTCGTGCGGCTGGGCGGCGAGGCGCTGGCGGTCTACGCGGCCGGGGGACCGTCGGGAGACCTGCTCGAGCAGTTGCTCGATCGGGAAGGCGTGCCGCAGCGGAGAATCCCGATCCGCGAGTGGACGAGGCGCAACGTCAACGTGCACGAAGACGCGACCGGACGCCAGTACCGTTTCGTCTTCCCCGGCCCTTCGCTGACCGAAGGCGAATGGCGCTCCTGTCTCGGCGCGCTGGAGGCCGTTCGGCCCGCTCCGGAATTCCTCGTCGCCAGCGGGAGCCTGCCGCCCGGCGTCCCCGCCGATTTCTATGCCCGCGCGGCCGGGATCGCCAGGGCGCGCCAGGCCCGCTTCGTGCTCGACACGTCGGGCGAGCCGCTGCGGCTGGCCGTTGAGGAAGGGGTCTTTCTGATTAAACCGAGCCTGCGTGAGTTCCAGCAGCTGATCGGAGGGGGCGCCTCCACCGAGTCGGCGCTTGCCGAGGCAGCCCGCCATCTGATCGCGAAGGGACACTGCGAAGCGGTGGTCCTTTCTCTGGGAGAAGGCGGCGCGCTCTGGGTCACGCAGGCCCGGGAAGAGCGGGTGGGGGCGCCGGCCGTACCGGTCGCGAGCAGCGTCGGAGCGGGGGACGCGATGGTCGCCGGCATCGTCCTCGCTCTGGCTCGCCGGCGACCGCTCCCGGAGGCGGTCCGCTTCGGCGTCGCGGCCGGAGCCGCCGCCGTGATGAACCCGGGAACCCAGCTCTGCCGCCGGGAGGACGCGGAGCGTCTCTTCGATCAGATGAGCCCGCCGGCGGTCTGACCCGTGCGGCTTCTTCTAGGAGACATCAGTCCGCTCCCGCCAATGAGGCGAGCAGTAGGCTTCGGAACTCCGCTGCCTTTTCGTCACTCCTCGATGAAGGGATTGTGGACGATGAACCGTTGGTCTCCATGCTTCTGGACGATCTCCCGGAGGGCAGCGGCGAGTTCCTGGCGCAGAGAAACGGAGCCCCACTCTTCGGCACAGAGGACCACATCGGTCAAAGACACGACCCCCTCGAGCGCCCCCGCTCCCCGATGACGGGCAGGTGCCGGATCCGGTGCTCTCGCATGACCTTCAGAGCGACGAGAGCCTCGTCCCCGGCCCGACACGTCGCGGGTGGGCCGCTCATCGCATCGCGGACGAACATGTCGCTCAGACGGCGGTGACTGGTCGATCCAAGCAGGCAGATATCGCCATCCGTCACGACGCCGATTGGATGACCGATCTGGTCCACCACCGGGAGGAAACGGCAGTCCGCCTCGAACATCGCGATCGCCGCCGCGGCCAGCGTGTCTTCCGGACGGCAAGACCGGACATTCCGCGTCATGACGTCACGCACGATCGGGGCGGGAGAATCGCCGGGCCGGCGGGGCTCGCGCCTCTCGACAGCCTGGCACTCCTGCCGAGGCTCGAAAGTGAGCCGCCGCTCCCCCGCCGCATCCTGTCCTATCCCGAGAGAGCGGCCAGGGTCATTGATGCTCACGCCGGTTGTCATCGGAGCCTCCGAAGGCTCCACCGTTGTCCGGCCCTTCAGTACCGGGGATCGACGGACAAGTGGTCCCTTACCTCGTGAACGCCGGGAGCGTGGCTGACGGTCCCCAGGACCGAGTTCTTCTCCGGCCAAGTTCGGACTTTGCCTTCGAGCGTGACGGTGTCGCCCTCCACGTTCACACTGATCTTCTCCGCTTCCCGCTCCGCCTCCAGCTCGAGCGCGTCTTCGATGGATCTGCGAAGCACCTCCGGATCGACCCTGGTCGGCACGACCGTGAGAAGGTTGTCAACGCTCAGGACGCCCGCGAGGACCCGGACGACCCGCTCCGCGTCCTCCTTCTCCCGAAGCGTCGAGACCTCCCCCTCGAGAGTGACCCGGCCCTCGCAGACCGCTGAGCGGATCCTCTGATCGGGCAGGAATGGATCCCATTCGAGCGTGAGGCGGACGGTCCTGGCGATGTCGCTGTCGGTTCGCTTCAAGCCCCGGGGCACCAGGAGATGGATGTCGTCGGCCACGTTGAGGACGCCGATCACCCGGTACGCCGCCTCCCTGGCGGCGAGCCTCTCGGCTTCGCGGTCAACCGTTCCCGTCAACATCGCGATGCCGTTGTTCACTTCGACCCCGATCTCGGCCTCCTCCAGGCGCGGATCCCCTTGGAGCTCGCGGAGGACATCCTGATGGATCTCCTGGTCGGTCCTGGCCGCAACAGGCATCACACCCTCCTTTCGCCGAGTCCGCTCGCACCCTCGCTCTCGCTCGGCCAGCGGAGCCGCGATGCTCGCCGACTCCGTCCATGATGGAATGAAAAGGAACTCCCTGCATGATTCGCCTACATCATTCGCGGGCCGCCGGACTCGTGAAGACTCATCGAGATCGGGAGGTCGGGAGCGGGGCGTGGAGTTTGAACATTTCGAGCATGGCGCGGATGTCGGCGTTCGCGGCTTCGGAGCCACGGTTGCCGAGGCTTTCGAGGGAGCCGCCCATGCCGTCTTCGCTCTCCTCGCCGAGAAACCCTCCTCCGTGCGGGCAGCTGTCGAAGAGCGCATCGAAGTCGAAGCGCCGGGCCTGGAAGAGCTCCTGGTGGCGTACTTGAACGAGCTCGTTTCTCTTGCGGATACGCGGCGTCTCGTGTTCGGCGAGTTCGCCGTCGCAATCGAGGGGGGAGGCGATAAGCCCTTCCGCCTGTCGGCGAGAGCGCGCGGCGAGCCGTTCGATCCGGATCGCCACGAGTGGACGGTGCAGCCCAAGGGGGCAACCTACACAGGCCTGCGCGTTGCACGGGAAGGGGACCGGTGGATCGCGCAATGCGTCGTGGACGTGTGAGAGGAGATCACTGATGCAAGCGGCGTTTCGGGAGGTCGAGACGAATGTCTGGGAGCTGCCCGCGACGGGGCCGATGCGCGTTGCCGGGCGAATCTACGCGAGCCGGGAGTTGATCGATGCTCTGGACGAAAAAGTTCGCGAGCAGCTCGCCAACGTCGCCGCGCTTCCGGGCATCGTGGGAGCGGCTTACGCCATGCCCGACGCGCACTGGGGATACGGCTTCCCGATCGGCGGCGTCGCCGCCTTCGACCCGGAGCAGGGAGGGATCGTCTCGGCGGGCGGCGTGGGATTCGACATTTCCTGCGGCGTGCGGACCTACACCACCGGCCTGAAAGCGGAGGAGCTGTCCGGGAAGACGGAGACTCTGGCGCACGACCTCTATCGCACCGTGCCGGCGGGCGTGGGATGGGGGGGCGCCGTCCGGCTGACGATCGACGAGCTCGATCAGGTCCTTCTGGGAGGCGCCCGCTGGGCGGTCGAGAGCGGATGGGGGGACGCTTCGGAGCTCGCGCGCGTCGAAGAGAACGGCTGCATGCGGGGAGCCGATCCCTCGAAGGTGAGCCGGCGCGCCAAGGAGCGGCAGCTCGGCGAGGTGGGCACTCTCGGCTCGGGCAACCACTATCTCGAGCTTCAAGTCGTCGACGAGATCTTCGACCCGGCGGCCGCCCGCGCCTTCGGCCTCGAGGAGGGAGAACTGGCAGTGTCGATCCACTGCGGCTCCCGCGGCCTCGGCCATCAGATCGGCACCGACTACCTGCAACGGCTCCTCCCCCTGGCAAGCAAGTACGGCATCCGGCTGCCCGACCGGGAGCTCGCCTGCGCCCCGATTCGATCGCCGGAGGGACAGGACTACCTGGGAGCGATGCGGGCCGGGATCAACTGCGCCCTGGCGAACCGCCAGGTGATCGGGAGCCTGGTCCGGGGCGTCTTCGCCCGGCATTTCCCGAAGGCCACCCTGAAATTGCTCTACGACGTGTCACACAACACCTGCAAGGTCGAGGAGCACACGGTCGGAGGGCGGACGCGGTCCCTCTACGTGCACCGCAAGGGAGCGACGCGCGCCTTCGGCCCCGGACACCCCGACATCCCCGAGGAGTACCGCTCCGTGGGGCAGCCGGTCCTGATCGGCGGAACGATGGGCACGTCCTCTTTCATCCTCGCCGGCACGGCGGAGTCGGAGCGTCGCGCGTTCTCTTCTTCCTGTCACGGGGCGGGAAGAAGGATGAGCCGGACGCAGGCCAAGGGCCGGTGGCAGGGGAAGGCTCTGATCCGCGAGCTTCTGGAGAAGGGAATCGTCATCAAGGCCCACACCGCCAAGGGCGCGGCGGAAGAAGCCCCCGGCGCCTACAAGGACGTCGAGGAGGTCGTCGCGGTGGCCGAGGCGACGGGACTCTCGCGCCGCGTCGCCCGAGTGCTCCCGATCGCCTGCGTCAAGGGATAGGATCGCAACGTGGCGCGCGGCCGGATCCGGATCCTCGTCGGCGTGGATTTCTCACGCGAATCGCTGGAGGCTCTCCGCGCCGCTCGCGCTCTCGCGGCGAAGGTCGGCGGCCGCATCACGCTGGCTCACGTCCGCCCGGCCTCCAACATGAGAGCGGCCGTCGTCGAGAATCGCGGGGACCTTCTTCGCGGAGAGCCGGGAAGACTCTCCCCCGGGCTGGCGGACCATTACGCGCGCCGGCTCGGCCGACTGCGGCGTCCCCGGTCGGACGAGAGGGTGCTCCTGCTCCGCGGCGTCGCAAGCCCGGCCCTCTGCCGCGAAGCGCGCCGCGGCTATGACCTGCTCGTCCTGGGAGAGCGGGGGCGCGGACGTGTCGCGCGTTTCCTGCTCGGCAGCACGACTCAGGAGGCGATCGCGCGTTCGCCCATCCCTGTCGTCGTAGCCTGATCCTGAAGTCACCGGGACCGGTGGGGCCACAGCTTGAAGAGCTCGAACCAGAGGATGCTCGCCGCACCCGCCGCCGCTCCCAAGAGCGCGTCTGCCGGGCGCACCTCCGCGAACTGGAAGACCTGCCGCAGGCCCGGCACCGCCAGGACGAGCGCGAGAGTCACGGCCGCCCCTCCGACGACCAGCCACAACGCCGGGTTGCTCGCCCGGAGGGAGCCGAAAATCGTCCTCGACCAGGACCGGTTCGTCAGGATCAGCCCGAGGTTTCCCGTGATGAGCGCCGCGAACGCCACGGCGCGGCTGGCCCCCTCCGGGCCGCCGCGCGCGAGGAGAGCGGCGAAGACGGCGATGACGACCGCGAGCACCCCCGCGCCCTGAAGCGAGGAGAGAACCAGAATCCGCCGGGACAGGAGCGGTTCCGCCGCGCTCCGCGGGGGGCGGAGCATGAGGTCCTTCTCCGCGGGCTCCGCCTCGAACGCGATCGAGCTGGCCGGATCGATGATCAGCTCGAGGAAGACGATTTGAACGGGGAGAAGCAGGAGCGGCCAGCCGGCGAGCACCGGGAGGAGCGCCATCCCCGCGATCGCGACATGGATGGCCAGAAGGTACGCGATCACCTTCCTGAGGTTGTCGAAGATTCCCCGCCCGAGCCGGACCGCCCGCACGATCGAGGAGAAGTCGTCGTCGAGCAGCACGAGGGCGGCCGCCTCCCGTGCGACGTCCGTGCCGCGGCCTCCCATGGCGATGCCGATGTGCGCCGCTTTCAGCGCGGGAGCGTCGTTGACGCCGTCGCCGGTCATCGCCACGATCTCTCCGTTGGCCTTGAGCGCCTGGACCAGCCGGAGCTTCTGCTCGGGGACGACCCGCGCGAAGACGGAGACCGAACGGGATGCGTTTCTCGAGGGCGGGATCATCGAGCGCGTCGAGCTCCGCGCCCGTCATCACGGCCTCGTCCGGCAGCCCGATCTCCCTCGCGATCCTCGCGGCGGTGACCGGGTAGTCTCCCGTGATCATGACGACCCGGATTCCCGCGGTCTTGCAGTCGCGGATGGCTCCGGGCACCGACTCCCGCAGAGGATCCTCGAGGCCCAGCAGGCCCATGAATTCGAAGGGGTAGTCGTGGACATCCTCGGGCAGGACCGCGTTGTGAAAACGGGCCCGGGCCACCGCGAGAACCCGCAACCCCTCCCCCGCCAGCTCCTCGACGGACTCGAAGAGCCGCGCGGTCTCCCGGGCCGCGAGGTGACACAGGTCCGCGATCGCTTCCGGCGCCCCCTTGGCCGCGATCACGGCCTCCTCCCGCCCGCGAGCCTTCCAGGCGTGCGTCACGGCGAGCCTTTCGGGTGAGAGGGGATACTCGCGCAGAAGATCCCAATCCTCGTGCAGGTGCTCGGTTCGGGCGAGTGTGCGCAGGCCGAGCTCGCGAATCGCCTGCTCCATCGGATCGAAGGGCGACGTCCGGCTCGCCAGGACCGCGTATTCCACGAGCTCGTGAAACTCGTCGGGAAGCGTTCCTTCTCCGGCCACGTCCAGGTTCCGTCCGCCGCTGACGAGGCGGGTCACTCTCATCCGGTTGAGCGTCAGGGTGCCGGTCTTGTCGACACAAAGCACGGTCGCGGCGCCGAGCGCCTCGATCGCGGCGACCCGGCGCGTCAGAACCTGTTTGCGCGAGAGCCGCCAGGCTCCGAGCGCGAGGAAGATCGTCAGCACGACGGGAAACTCCTCCGGCAGGATCGACATCGCGAGCGCCAGACCGGCGAGGAGCCCGTCGAAGAGACTCCCCCGCGACCGCCCGTAGAGGAAGGCCACGAGAAGGCAGAGCGCGGCCCCGAGCACCGCTAGCCGCACCACGATCCGGCCCATCTGGCGCTGGAGCGGCGTCGCCTCCATCTCGATCGTCCCGAGAGACTTGCCGATCTTGCCCATCTCGGTGTCCGGTCCGGTCGCCGTCACGCGCGCGAGGCCCTGGCCCGCGACCACGAGCGTGCCGGAAAACAGACGTGCCTCCGGCTGCGCGGTCTCCGGACCGCCCTCCGGGACCGCGCGCCTGGAGACCGGAACGGATTCGCCCGTCAACAGCGATTCGTCGACGCTCAGGTTCGACGCCCAGAGGACGCTTCCGTCGGCGGGAACGCGGTCGCCCTCGGAGACCACGACCAGGTCGCCTCGCACGACCTCCCGGCCCGCAATCCGCCGCGCTTCGCCGTCCCGGATGACCAGGGCGCGCGGGCTCGAGAGGTCCCGCAGCGCCTCCAGCGCCCGCTCGGTCTTGCGGCCCTGGAAGATCGTGATGGAGACGACGACGAGAACCGACAGAGAGAGGATGATGGCTTCGCGGAGGTCTCCGAGAGCGATGTAGATCGCGCCGCAGGAAACGAGCAGCAGGATCATCGGCTCGCGCACGACGTCCCCTGCCAGCCACAGGAGACTCCGCCGCCGGGCGGAGGGGATCTCGTTTGCCCCTTCCTCCCGCATTCGCGCCGAGGCCTCGGCCGAGGAAAGGCCTCCCAGCCGTCGAGGATCCGGAAGCTCCGCCAAGCCCATGGCTGCAAGCAAATCACTCTTCCACGTCCGCCGCATCCCGCAAACAGGCGTCGTTCAAAGACTGCGGGCGCAGACATGCCAGGCTGGTCCGGATGGATCTTGCGGCTCGATCCCCCTCGGGAGACAGTCTCTCGGAGCGAGAAAGGGAGGGAACGATGGCTACGTTTGTCATGCTGACGCGCCTTTCCGCCGAGGCGGTCAAATCTCCGGCGGACGTCACACGCCTGGAGACGGCCGTGGACCGGCGCATCCGAAAGGAGTGCCCCGACGTGAAGTGGAAGGCGAACCTCGCCATCCTCGGCCCTTACGACTACCTGGACATCTTCGAGGCTCCCGACGAGACGGTCGCCGCGAAGGTCGCGATGATCGTCCGTTCCTTCGGCCACGCGCAGACGGAAACCTGGACCGCCCTGACCTGGGAGCGCTACAAGAAGCTCATTTC
>CAVUIX010000030.1:0-50660 GCA_963741435.1 uncultured Acidobacteriota bacterium
AAAAAGCCCCGCGGGGGCGGGGCTTTCGGGTATTCGCCGTGAACTGGTTTACGCTTGGAAGGATTTGCCGCAGCCGCAGCCGCCGGTGGAGTTGGGGTTCTCGACTGAGAAGCCGGCGCCGCGGAAGTCCTCGATGTAGTTGACGACGGCGTCCTTCAGGTAGCCGGCGCTCTGGGGGTCCACCAGGACGGTGATCCCGCCCTGCTCGATGACGTTGTCGTCCTCTTTCTTCTCGTCGAACTGGAAGCCATACTGGAACCCGGAACACCCGCCCCCCTGCACGAAGATGCGCAGCGGCTTCCCCTGCGAATCGGGCATTGACGTGGCGAAGTACTTGACCTTCTCGACGGCCGCGTCGGTCAGGGAGAGCAGCGGCTTGACCTCGCCGGTCGGCGTGATCGGTGTCGGAGGGGAGGCAACGGTGGACGACATGAAAGCTCCTTTTTGATTTCGAGCCCCTACCAACACGGCGCGGCCCGCCTCGATTCCACCCTCAATTATCTCCCGTACCGCTCAAAAGGGTCAACCGGCGTAACCATGGAATCTGGAACCTGGAATCTGGAACTGCCGCGCGTGATCGCGGCTAACTGGCCTTCTTGACGTTTTCCGTCGCCGAGGCGAGCAGGCTGTCGATCCGGCTCCAGGCCTCCGGCACTCTCTCCGGGCTCGCGACGAAGGAGACCCGCGACTTGTCCAGCTGGAAGTCCTCGAAGCCAGGCATCGCCTCCATCTCCCACGCCTTGCGGAAATTGCGGCACTCCATGTCCAGAAGCGGCCGGCTGAAGACGCCGATCGCCAGCCGCGAATGGTTCACTTCGAAGACCGACTTCGCCGTCAGCTTCACGGGCTTCAGAATCTGTCTCACGTCTCGCACGATATCATCAACAGCAAGCGCCGTGCCACTATTCCGAGTGCTTTTTTTCACCCGGACCCCTATATCTTGTATTTTAGCTTGACACGATTCTCCCTCGGATTTAACCTCGAATTCAACACTGAGGCCTGGGTAGTTTTCATCAGCCGAGGGAGTTTGTTTCGAAATTTGGGTTGGGCGGAGAAATCCGCCCAAAAAAGGGGGCGGAGGGATGGCTGAGACGGAAAAGGGTATCAAGCAGTCCGCGGCCGAGGACGTTGCCGGCGGGACAAAAAGTCTCAAGGGCCTGACGTTCCACCGGGTCTATTCGGACCCGTCGGTCTCGCCGTACGACGCGCTCGAGTGGGAACTGCGCACGGCGGCGATCACCTCGGAGAAGGGGGAGACGATCTTCGAGCAGAAGAACGTCGAGGTCCCCAGGTCGTGGTCGCAGACGGCCACCAACATCGTCTCGCAGAAGTATTTCCACGGCCGCGTCGGCACCGCCGAGCGGGAGAGCTCCGTCAAGCAGTTGATCGAGCGCGTCGCGGCGACGATCACCGGCTACGGCGAGAAGGGCGGGTACTTCAAGACCGCCGCCGACCGCGACGCCTTTCACGACGAGCTCGCCGCGATCCTCGTCAACCAGGTCGCGTCCTTCAACTCGCCCGTCTGGTTCAACGTCGGCATCGAGCCAAAGCCCCAGGCCTCCGCCTGCTTCATCAACTCCTGCGGCGACTCGATGGACGCGATCCTGAACCTCGCCAAGACCGAGGGGATGCTCTTCAAGTACGGCTCCGGCACCGGCTCGAACCTCTCGACGATCCGCGGCTCGCACGAAGTCCTCTCCGCCGGCGGGACGGCCTCCGGCCCGCTGTCGTTCATGAAGGGCTTCGACTCCTTCGCCGGCGCGATCAAGTCCGGCGGCAAGACCCGCCGGGCCGCGAAGATGGTGATCCTGAACATCGACCACCCCGACATCGAGGACTTCATCCTGTCGAAGGCAAGCGAGGAGCGGAAGGCCTGGGCGCTCATCGACGCCGGCTACGACGGCTCCTTCAACGGCGAGGCCTATGCCTCGATCTTCTACCAGAACGCCAACCACTCCATCCGCGTGACCGACGAGTTCATGCACGCCGTCGAGAATGACGGCGAGTGGTGGACAAAAGAAGTCCTATCGGGCCAGCCCCACAAGCAATACCGCGCCCGCGACCTCATGGCGAAAGCCGCCGACGCCGCCTGGGTCTGCGGCGACCCGGGCATGCAGTACGACACCACGACGAACAAGTGGAATCCGGTCAAGGTGACTGGCCGAATCAACGCATCTAATCCGTGCTAGTGAATATATGTTTGTCGATGACACCGCATGCAATCTGTCTTCGATCAACTTGATGAAGTTCTTCAACATGGACGACGGCACTTTCAACGTGGAGAACTTCCGCCACGCGTGCGACATCATGATCACGGCGCAGGAAATGCTCGTGGACAACGCCTCACTATCCGACGCCGAAGATCGCCGAGAATTCCTACAAGCTCCGGCCGCTCGGCCTGGGATACGCGAACCTCGGCGCGCTGCTGATGGCGTCCGGTCTTCCGTACGACTCGGACGAGGGCCGCGCCTACGCGGCTTCGATCACCTCGCTCATGAGCGGAGAGGCGTATCTGCAGTCCTCGAAGATCGCCGCGGAAGTCGGCCCGTTCAGCCGAATACCCGCGCAACCGCGACGCGTTCCTCGAAGTCATCGGAATGCACCGCGACGCGGCTTACCGGGTTCCCAGCGACCAAGGGCATGTCGCCCGAGCTCGCCCGCGCCCAGAAGGCCGTCTGGGACGCGGCGCTCGAATCCGGCAAGCAGTACGGCTACAAGAACGGGCAGGTCACCGTCCTCGCGCCGACCGGCACGATCGGCTTCATGATGGACTGCGACACGACGGGGGTCGAGCCGGACCTCGCGCTCGTCAAGTACAAGAAGCTCGTCGGCGGCGGCACGATCAAGATCGTCAACCAGACCGTCCCGCTCGCGCTGCGGCGCCTGGGCTACACCGAGCCCGAGATCAACACGATCGTGGACTACGTGGACGAGAAGGGGACGATCGAGGGCGCGCCCGGCTTCAAGGAGGAGCATCTGCCCGTCTTCGACTGCGCCTTCCGCGCGTTGAACGGCAGCCGCTCGATCCACTACATGGGGCACGTCAAGATGATGGGCGCCGTCCAGCCCTTCCTCTCCGGCGCGATCTCCAAGACCGTCAACCTCCCGCCCGACGCCACGCCCGACGAGATCGCCGGCGTGTACATGGAAGGGTGGAAGCAGGGCCTGAAGGCCATAGCCATCTATCGGGACGGCTGCAAGCGCACGCAGCCTCTGAACACCGCGGCCTCCCGGTCCGACACCAAGCACCCCGAGGCCCGCGGCTCCTTCGAGTACGTCGGCAAAGCCGTCGCCCCCGTGCCCGCCCCCTACCGCCGCAAGCTCCCCGACGAGCGCCGCTCGATTACCCACAAGTTCTCCGTCAGCGGCCACGAGGGCTACGTCACCGTCGGCCTCTACGACGACGGCAAGCCCGGCGAGATCTTCATCGTCATGTCCAAGGAAGGCTCGACAATCTCCGGCCTGATGGACTCCTTCGCCACGGCGATTTCCCTGACGCTCCAGTACGGCGTCCCGCTGGAAGCGCTCGTGGACAAGTTCACCCACATGCGCTTCGAGCCCAGCGGCTTCACCAAGAACCCCGAAATCCCCATGGCCAAGTCCCTGGTGGACTACATCTTCAAGTGGCTGGGCTCCAAGTTCATGACGGCCGAGGAGAAGCAAGCCATCGGCATCGTGTCCCGGGACAGCTCCTCGACCGGCCCCATCGCCGTAACCGAGCAGCAAGTCGCCGCCCGCTCCGCCATCTCCGAAGAGCACAAGCTCGCCTTCGAAACCCAAGCCGACGCCCCCGCCTGCCACGAATGCGGCTCCATCATGATAAGAAACGGCTCCTGCTACCGCTGCCTAAACTGCGGCGCCACCAGTGGTTGCAGCTAGTACTGTCATCCTGAGCAAAGCGAAGGATCTGCTCCGGCTGGTCCACGGACGGAGATGAGCTGAGGCGGTAGAATTCAGTCCATGACCACGTCCGCTTCGCTGCGGTTTACCTACGAGGACTACCTCCTCCTCCCTGAGGACTGCCGCTACGAGATCATCGATGGAGACCTCTTCAAGACGCCCACACCAGGCCCGCCACATCAGCGCATCGTTGGAAACCTTTACCTTCGTCTCTGCCGGTACGTCGAGGACCACCAGCTAGGCGAAATCCTGGTGGCCCCCTGCGACGTAGTCCTCTCGCCAACGGATATCGTGCAGCCGGACCTTCTCTTCGTCGCCGCCGGTCGCGGCTCCATCATCGGTGAGAAGTTCATCTCGGCCGCGCCGGATCTGGTGGTCGAAGTCCTTTCGCCTTCGACCGAAGACCGCGACCGCACCCTGAAGACCAAGCTCTACGCTCGCTTCGGCGTTCGCGAGCTCTGGCTCGCGGATCCGGAGACAAAGAGAATCGAGGTCCTCATCAACTCCGGCGACGGCTTCCGGCGAGAGGCAATCTTCGGTGTGGGTACCGTCCTTCGTTCAGCCCTCCTCCCAGGCTTGGAGATCCCCATCGCCGAGGCTTCCTGAGCGTGGACGGAACTGCTTTTGCGGTGCCCAGCCCCGGTCAGCGGATGAGAGAGGGGTCGGTCTTGCAAGATTGCAAGATGAGTTTGGTGGCAGGTGAAGGAGATGCCGCTAGGTGCTACTCCTGGCTGAAGTAGTCGGAGTCGACTCGCTTAACGGCGTACGTGGCGACGTCGGTCACGCCGATCCCGTGGTCGATCATCAGATTCGCTAGCGTCTCGCCGTCGAGGAGAATGATCTTGCTGTCGATGGAGGCTGCGAAATCACGCGCCTCTTTCGAAAAGGCGGAGGTGGTAAGGAAGATTCCTTTGCGCGCTCGCTGACCCTGAAGGGCGCCCGCGAACTTCTGGATCTCAGGCCTGCTGACCGTGCCGTCCCAACGTTTGGCTTGGATGTAGATCGTATCCAGGCCGAGCTTGTCCTCCTTGATGATCCCGTCAATCCCTCCGTCGCCGCTCTTTCCGACCGCTTGGCCGGCATCCTGGCGAGATCCCCCATAGCCCATGGCCAGGAGCAGCTCCACCACGAGACGTTCAAAGAAATCGGGTGGGCACTCCTTGACCCTTCTCAGAAGGTCGGCCGCCACCTCTTCCCTGATTTGCTGATAGCCAGTCTCGATGTGCTCCTGCGCTGTCAGTTGGCTCGGAGGGGCATCGGCCGTCTCAGTTATGCGCTTCGGTCGTCTTCGAAGCCGTCCTGAATTCGCGATGACCCGGAAACTGGTTGAGGAACCTGAGGTCGATCCTCGCTGGCTTCCTTGCGAGGACGTCAAGGCCTGCAGGCGATATCTTGTAAACGGTGCGGCGCGGCGATTCGACAAGGCCCGCCTTCTTGAAGTGCGCCTTCGCCCAGGCCACCCTATTCCGAAACAGCCCCTGAGTCCCGCTCGGTAGAAGCTGCGTGAGCTCGGCCTCGCTGAGGCCGAACTCCTTCGCCAGGGCATCGAGGGTCTCCTGATTGCGAATGTTCCTTCCCGTCGCCCAGATGCCGCAGCAACGGCAACATCAGAGTCTGAAAATCAGGAATTGCCATTAGCGCAACCCGTATCCTACCGCTCGAGCGTCAGGATTCTGACCGCTTACCCAGCGCGAGCGGCACGTCAAGGGCGCCGCGAAGAAGACCAGGTCAACTGGACCGGAGGGGGTCGCGCGACTACTCCCGGGGCACGGGAGGGCAGGAGGGCGGCGAGTTCTCGTCGCCGCCTTCGCGGAGAAGGAAGAACTCGCCCGAGAGGAGCTCCTTTGTGTCGCGGGAGAAGAGAAGTGACTTGCCGTTCGGGGAGAAGACGGCGCCGATTTCGCTGCCGTTCTGGTTGAACGCCGCCGCGGTGCTTGCAGCGAAGAGCATGCGGCTTGTAGGCTCGAGCGGGCCGGCTTGCTGGTCCCAAGAAAGCTGAGGAGGCGAGGACATGAATTCCAAAGTCAAACCGATTCCTGCCGGTTACGAGGGTCCGACCGCTTATCTCATCGTGGATGGCGCCGCCGCTGCGATCGACTTCTACAAGAAGGCGTTTGGAGCGAAAGAGATCGGGCGTTTGCAGAACCCCGACGGGAAGATCGGGCATGCGGACGTGATGATCGGCGCCGGGCACGTCATGCTGGCCGATGCCGCGCCCGAGATGGGCGCCCGGGCCCCGGAGGCGTTCGGCGGTTCGCCGGTGAGTCTCTGCATCTACGTCGAGGACGTGGACAAGGTCGTGGAGCGAGCGGTCGCGGCCGGCGCCAAGTTGACGCGGCCCGTCGCGGATCAGTTCTACGGCGACCGCACGGGCGGTTTGACCGATCCCTTCGGCCACATCTGGTACGTCATGACGCACGTCGAGGACGTGTCCATTGAGGAGATGGAAAAACGCGCCGCCGCGCGCGCAGGGAAATAGACACGCAATGGCCGTGAAGCTCGGACGTTATCGCCTGGATTCGAAGATCGCCGAAGGCGGCATGGCGAGCGTCTGGAGAGGCTTCGACGAGGACCTCCACCGCGCGGTGGCCGTCAAGGTCATGCGGGACGTCATCCAGAAGGACGCGGTCTTCGCCGAGCGCTTCGTCCGGGAGGCGCGCACGATCGCGAGCTTCGATCATCCCAACATCCTCTCGGTCTACGACTTCGGCTCGAGTCCCGACGTCTACCTCGTCCTTCCATTGATCGAAGGCGGAAGCCTGAAGGACCGGCTCGGCGCGCCGATCCGCCTGCCGTTGGTCGTGGACTGGCTGCGGCAGGTCGCCGCGGCACTCGACTACGCGCACGCGCGCGGCGTGCTGCACCGCGACATCAAGCCGGCCAACATCATGGTCAATCGAGAAGGGCACCTGCTCCTCGCGGACTTCGGGATCGCGCGCTCGACGGAGCTGACCGGGTTGACGCAGACGGGAGACCTGTTGGGCACGCCCAACTACATGTCGCCGGAGCAGGCCATCGGCAGGATCCTGGACGGGCGCTCCGACCAGTATTCGCTCGCCGTCATGGGCTACGAGATGCTGACCGGCTCCGTCCCCTTCCACGCGGACACGCCGCTTCTCGTCCTGAACAAGCACGTACGGGATATGCCCGAGCCGCCGTCGCGCCGCATTCCGGGGATTCCGCCCGAAGTGGACGCGGTCTTCGCGCGCGCCCTCGCCAAGGACCCCGTGGACCGCTACCCCACCTGCTCGGAGTTCGTCGAGGATCTCGCTCGCGCCGTGGGCGCGCCGGCGCAGCCGAGTCTCGCCGGAAGCGGCTCCCACGCATCATGCCCTGGCTCCCATCGGCGACGGCTCTCGACGCCGGCCGTGAGGGTGAGCCGGAACCGTTTCGTTCTCGCGCTCGCGTTCGTGGGCGGCATGGTCCTGCTCGTGCTGGGGGCTTTCGTCACGAAACGAGTGCTTGCCGACCGGGGGAGCCCTTCCGTTCCGACTCCCGTGGCCGCCGCGGCGACCCCGGAGCCCGCCCCCGCGGAGGCCCCGAAAGCAGCAGCCGTCTCATCACCGGCCGCCGCCCCGGCCGTGGCGGCGACAGAGCCGACGGCGGCCGTGCCACGGCCTTCGGAGCCGGCTCGCGGCACCGAAACGAGACTTGCCTCGGCGGCGCCGCCGGCGAGGGTTTCTCGCGAGAAGGCCGAGCGAAACAGGGCGGAGCTGCTCCCGCCTTCACGGCCGATGGCGCAGCCGCTCATCCGTTCCGGGGCGGCCGCCGCGCTCTCGCCCGAGCTGGCGGAGGCCTATCGAGCGCTGGAGGCCCGCGGGCGGGCGCTCTCGCGGGAAGACTTCGTCCGCGCCAGAGGGCTCGCGACCGAGGTGGCCGCCAGCCATCCGGACGATCGCGAGGCGGTCTTCCTGCGCGACTTCTGCGCCGCCGCGATCGACTTTGCCGACGGCAACCAGGCCAACGCGGTGCTCCTGCTGCGCCGCGCGCTCGACGCCGCGCCCAACGGCGTCCTGAACCGCGACGCGGCGCACTTCGCGCGCGAGGCGCTGGCCGCGGGACACCTGACGCAGGACCGCGAGGCGGGTTGGCAGCTCGGTCTGGTTTTCGGCGACATCCGCGGCGATCTGAAGGAGGAGCTCGACCTCGCGCTCGAGCGCAACCCCGGCAACGCCCGCGTCCTCTCCGCCCGCGCCGTGTTCTTCCGCGACCGGGGACAAACGCGAAGGGCCCTGGAGGAGGCGGTGGCCGCCTGCAACGCGGCGGCCGGCGCCTATCCGCTCGCCTGCGATCTCGCCCGCGAGCTCGCGGCGCACTGAAGTTTCAATCTTGTCCGGGGACCTTGCGATCTCCCCGAACCGCCTGGGAATCCGCCTGTCATCCTGAGCGCAGCGAAGGATCTGCTCTCTCAAAACCTGCAGAGCAGATCCTTCGTCGCTTCGCTCCTCAGGATGACACGGAAGAGTTACGGCTTCAGGATGTCTCCGGCCTTGAAGCCGTCGCCGGAGACGGCTGAGCAGAGGGAGAGGCGCGGGCCCTTGACCTCGGTGATCTTGACCTGCCCGACCTTCGTCTCGTCCGCGCCGAGGACCTCGCCCGTGTCGGGGTCCGTGATCGCTTTCCCCTTGCGCACGACCTGGAAGACCTGGCCAACCTGCACGCCGGCCTCCGCGCCGACGTTGATGTAGATCTCACCCGCGTCCACGCGCGCGATCTTCCCCGCGATTCCGGAGGCGTCGGCCGAGCCGCCCAGCCCGGCGGTCGTCAACTTCCCCTTCTCGAGGCTCGCGGCGAGCAGCGCGCAGACGGGCCGGATCACCTTGTCCGCCTGGGCCTCGTCAACCGCGCCTCCTCCGGCGCCGGCGACGAAGACGCGCGCGTCCGTCGTGGACTCCCGCGCCGTGTCGGCCCAGATCACCTCGCCCGTCGTCGTCGAGATCGCGCGCGCGTCGATCGCGGCCGTAAAGCGATTCGTCCCGACGTCCACGCTCGGAAGGCGCCCGCCGAGCCATCCCGTCGAGGCGCCGCTCTTGACCGATCCGAACTCCGTGACCGATCCCACAATGACGTACTCGACGCCCAGGAGCTTGCCCGCTTTGACCGCTGTCTTGGGATCGATGTCTCCCGAGAGCGACAGGTCTTTTTCCTGCAGGATCGCCGACAGGCGCTCCCGGTCGATGACCGTGTATTTGCCTTTCTTGACCAGCTCGGAGATCAGGATGTCCTGAGCGGCCGCTCCCACATGCCCCCACCCCTGCGGCGCCTTGTTCTTGAACTCGAGGACCGCGACGCGCGGCCTGGCGCCTTTCTCATCCGCCGCGTCGAGAAGAGCGGAGCCCACGAACACCGACACACTCGCGAGAAACAGGATCCGAGCCAAGCGCATGATGACCTCCGGGGTTGTGCAATTCTGAATCGGAACGGCCTCCAACCGCAAGTACTCGTGACTTTGGTGAAGGAATGGTCTTCCAATCGCCGTTGAGTTTGGCGACCTGGAGGTAGTCGATCCAGCCGGAGGCGTCCCGCGAAGCGGCTACAAGGAATCTCGGCGAATCAGAAGTCGACCCTGGTAATTTCGCCGCCAGTCCCAACCAGCCAACCGGTCCTTTGATTGGCGAACGCGACCGCCCAGTATCCCGTGAGATCGGGCAGTACAGACCAGGTATCGCCTTCGTCGCCCGTCCACGCCGAACCTCCCGGTCCGGTGATAACGACGGTGCGGCTGCCGGTTGCGCGACCACCCTCGTCTCCATCCTTGCCGCTGTTCGCGTCTTCGCCGACGCCGGAATTGCTTGCATAGCTCAAGCCGAAGATTGTGCCGATGGAAGGCGGCTCCGTGGTCAGTTGCCACGTCTTTCCACCATCGCCGGAACGCGCGGCTCGATGCACGTTCGGCAGACTGGGATCGAGTTCACCACCGCCGATGAATCCATGCTGGGCGTCGCGAAAGGCAACGGAGAAAATGCCCGACGACGGTGTGCCCTGAGTAACGGGTGTGTCGTAGGCTGCCCATGTGCTGCCGCCGTCGGTGGTGGCCAGCACGCGAGCCTTGGCGGGGGCGCTGGTGACGATCCACGCACGACGCTGACCTTGCGTGGCTACGCAGGTCCCGCTGGAAGCGAACGACGTCTCGCCGGCCAGGGCCACCGGAAGGCGATCGCCGATATCCTCCCAGTTGACGCCGTCACTCGTGCGAATCACGGGGAAGCGTCCATTAACGGAATCGCTCTGAGCCAGGCCGCGTGTCGGAGTCCAGAAAGCGAAGCAATCGTAGAAGGCGTCCGGATCCTGGTTCTGGAACTGCAGCGTCCAGTTGGCGCCCCCGTCTTCGGTCTTATAGATACGGGAATCAGTGCCCGTGCCGATCGAGAGCAGATAGGCGACTCTGTCGCTCACGCCCTGCACGTCGCGGAACTGGAGTGCTTCGGCTCCGGGCACTACGCCGGAATGCCAGGTCTTGCCGCCATCGGTTGTCTTGGTGAAGGTTCCGTTCCTTCCGCTGGCCCAGACCACACGAGAATTCACCGGGCTTACGGCAATCAATCCGTTCGTGGTATCGCTCTGCTGTGGCGTGAGTCTGGGCTGGCGATTAACGTTGGCGTTGGCAGACTGCGCGTAACAGAGGGTTGAAAGGGTGAAGAGGGTGAGGACGAGGGCGACGAGAGAAATGCGACGCATGGCAACTCTCCTTCGTAGGTCTCGCGACGGAGGCGGAGTATAGGCTGATGAGAAGAACGGCGTCAATCCCGCGCGGGGAGAGGAACGAAGGAAGCGGGGTCAGTCCCTCCGTGGTGCGGGAGGGCAGGCGGGGGACGAGTTCTCGTCGCCGGCTTCGCGGAGAAGGAAGAACTCGGCCGAGAAGGGATCAGTTCTACGGCGACCGAACGGGCGGCCTGACCGATCCCTCCGGCCGCATCTGGTACGTCATGACGCACGTCGAGGACGTGTCCATGGGCGAGATGGAAAAACGCGCCGCCGCGCGGCCAGGAAAATGACGGACGGCGCGAGGCTGATTCCTTTCTTATTGAGGCGTCGGGGGTTAGGGCGGCAGGCGGAGCTACGCTGCTCTGCTGGAACTGACTTGGGAGTGCCAGCCGGTATCGGGAGTCATAAAATACTACCCCGCAACTCCCGTTACCGCCATCCGGAGCGAATGGGGGCTCCTGAAGCCTGTGAAGCCAGACCGGTTGCTGTTAGTAGGCTATCCCGCGCTGAACGAGCGATGGCCGATGAGTCTTAGAGCTTTTCCCGAGCTGCCGTGTGAAACGCGAAAAGGATCAGTCGAATGAGACCCTCCAATCCGGGGGAAGGTGAATGACCAACTCATCAGAAACCTTTGAGTATAAGGACAGAGACTTTGGTGACATGCAAGGTATTGTCGTGGAGACCAATTCAGATGTCTTCCATCCCACCAGCACGACTAATTTGCTTCTGGGCGGTGTGCGAGGATTTGCCAACAAGGCCGCTACCTCGGCGCTGGATCTCGGCTGCGGATGCGGGATCGTTGCCGTGGCTTTGGGAAAGCTGATTTTACCGGGCGCCGCAATCTACGCTTCGGATATCAGCGCCGAAGCGGTGACATTGGCCAGGAGGAATGCTCAGACATTCCAGCTCGCCATCGATTGCCGGTGCGGCAGCCTGTTCGAGCCGTGGGCAGGAATGCGATTCGATCTGATTGTGGATGATGTTGCCGGCATGGCCGAGCCGATTGCTCGGCACTCGCGTTGGTATCCGCCTCACATTCCCAGCGATGCCGGTGAAGATGGGACGCGATGGATCGTGCGACTTCTATCGGAAGCTCCGGAGTTCCTCACCCCGCAGGGGCAGATCTTCTTCCCCGTTCTGACGTTGTCGGCTGAATCCAGAGTCTTGGATACTGCGCGAAGGCACTTCGGCACGGTGGACCTGATTGCGGAACAATGGTATCCACTCGGCGGCGACTTATTAGCTCACTTGCCTTTGATCCACGATCTCATGGCTAAAGGTCGGATAGAAATCAAGCAGAAGGGCAGTCGTTGGCTGTGGGCGACCAAGATCTACCGCGCCGCCCTTTAGCACCTCATCAGGGAGGAAGCCGAGAGGCCTGGCGAGACCGAGTGCGTGCAGCGCGGCGGACCTCGACGGCGCGACCGCTGTTGGCGATGGGAGGAGTTCTTGTGATGGATAGGGCCGTCTTACAGAAGTATCTGCATGATCACATTCCACTTTCCAAAGCAATGGAAGTGGAGGTTGTGGCTGCGACAGATACTGGTGTCACATTGGCCGCCCCATTGGCGCCAAACATCAACCATCGCGAAACGGTCTTTGGCGGCAGCGCCTGTGCCGTCGCTATATTGTCGGCCTGGACGCTGATGTACCTTCGGCTGAAGAGCGAGGAGCTCAATGTCCGCATCGTCATTCAGAAGAACACCATGACTTATGAGCGCCCGATAACCGGGAGGTTTACCGCTTCTGCTGCGATTTCCGACACCGCGGCCTGGCGTCGTTTTGCTGATACCCTCAAGCGAAAGAGCCGGGGCAGAGTCACCGTTCGATCTGTGCTGTGCCAGGATACTGAAAAGGTCGGCGAGTTTGAAGGAGACTTTGTGGCGTGGATATTACAAGGAAATAGGTCCGGGCTTGCATAAAGGAGAGCGACGCCCGCGGCGGACCGGTCGGCGGCGGCCGGGACGCGGCGCGCTCCCGTTGAGCCGCACCTGGCGGACTGGCGATCGCGCGGAGTAGGATCGAACGGCAGATGATCCAGATCGCCTTTCGGGTCCATCCCCGATGAGACACGCGGAATTCCATCGCACCGAGCACATCGGGTGGCTTCGGGCGGCGGTGCTGGGAGCAAACGACGGGCTGATCTCTACGAGCAGCCTGGTCGTTGGGGTGGCGGCGGCGCAATCGGCCCGCGGACCGGTGCTCGTGGCGGCGCTGGCGGGGCTGGTTGCAGGAGCTCTCTCCATGGCGGCCGGGGAATACGTGTCGGTCAGCTCGCAGTCGGACACCGAGCGGGCGGATCTTGACCGGGAGCGCAAGGAGCTCGCCACCCAACCCGGACTCGAGCGGGCCGAGCTGGCCGGGATCTACGTGACGCGTGGCCTGACGCCGGAGCTTGCCGGACAGGTCGCCGATCAGCTCATGGCTCACGATGCGCTCGGCGCCCACGCGCGGGATGAGCTCGGCATGTCCGAGATGACCCGCGCGCGGCCGATTCAGGCGGCTCTGTCCTCCGCCGGCGCATTTGCGGCCGGAGCGGCGCTGCCGCTTCTCCTCGTCTTGTTCGTCCCGATTGGGATCATCACCCCGGTCGTCATCGGAAGCTCGCTCCTGTTACTCGTGGTTCTCGGCGCCGCCGCGGCGCGCCTGGGCGGTGCGTCGATGCTGACCGGCGCGGTACGCGTGGCCTTCTGGGGGGCGGTCGCCATGGGTTGCACGGCCCTCGTCGGCCGTCTCTTCGGAACCGTCGCCGCCTAGCTGCCGGCGCCAGCCTTCTCCGGCTTCCGGGATCTATTTCGGAGGCGCAGGGTCTTTGGGTTTCAGTTCCCAGAGGACGTTGATGATTTTCCAATCGCCGTTGAATTTGGCGACCTGGAGGTAGTCGATCCAGCCGGAGGCGACGACCTTGACGACCGCGGCGTTCTGGAAGCGGTCGAGGATCGTGACGTCCTTCATCTGGGCCTCTTTCGGGGTCTTGCGGCCGCCGCCGGCGCGCACGCGCTGGACGAGAGTCATCGCGCCCATCGAATCGAGGCGGGAGTTGCCGGTCGCGCTGTCCGTCATGACGATGCGTTTGGCGAGCTCGGGATGGAGGGCGCGCTCCATGCGGGCGGCGTCCCCCTCGTACCAGCCCTCGATGTAGTCGAGGGCGGTCTGGCGGATCGCGGCCGCCTCGGGGTCGGTCGCGGGTTGGGCCTCGAGCGGGGCGACTGCGAAGAGAAGGGCCAGGAAGCAGAGCTTCTTCATTCGATTCCTCCCGGGCGAACCTCCGGTGGGGAGGTGCTCCTCTTCTTACGGAGGCACCCGGACCAGGTTTCGACAGTCACCAGAGTGTGGGCGCGGCATACTGGCGCAGCGCTTCGTCCGGGGTCACGAGGACCAGCCCGCCGAGAAGTAAGGCGTTTAAGGCCTATCCTCCGAGATCACGCAAGGTCGAAGCGATCGAGGTTCATCACCTTGTTCCAGGCCGCCACGAAGTCCTGGACGAACTTCGCCTGCGCGTCCGAGCTTCCATAGACTTCGGCCAGGGCGCGGAGCTGGGAGTTCGAACCGAAGACGAGATCGACGCGCGTGCCGGTCCACTTGAGCTCTGCCCGTCTTGCGATCGCGCCCTTCGAACACGTCCGCCGGCGTCCGAGACCGCCTTCCACTCCGTGCCCATGTCGAGCAGGTTCACGAAGAAGTCGTTGGTCAGCGCCTCCGGCCGCTTGGTGAAGACGCCGTGTTGGGACTGTCCGAAGTTGGTGTTCAGGACGCGCATGCCGCCGACGAGAACCGTCATCTCGGGCGCGGTCAGCGTCAGCAATTGCGCCTTGTCGACCAGCAGCTCCTCGGCCGATACGGTGGACTTCCCTTGAGGTAGTTGCGGAAGCCGTCCGCGATCGGTTCGAGCACGGCGAAGGAGTCCACGTCGGTCTGCTCCTGCGAGGCGTCCATGCGTCCCGGCGTGAAGGGAACCGTCACGTCGTGACCGGCCTTCTTCGCGGCCTGCTCGACGCCCGCGCAACCGGCCAGAACGATCAGGTCGGCCAGCGAGACCTTCTTGCCGCCGGACTGCGCGCTGTTGAACGTCGCTCTGGATGCCCTCGAGGGTCTTCAGCACCTTCGCCAGCTGGGCCGGCTGGTTGACTTCCCAATCCTTCTGCGGCGCGAGACGAATGCGCGCGCCGTTCGCGCCGCCGCGCTTGTCGGAGCCGCGGAAGGTGGACGCCGACGCCCAGGCGGTCGAGACCAGCTGCGAGACGGACAGCCCCGAAGCCAGGATCTTGCGCCTTGAGGGCGGCAATGTCCTTCGCGTCGATCAATCTTGTGATTGACCGCGGGGATGGGGTCCTGCCAGATGAGCTCTTCCGCCGGCACCTCCGGGCCGAGGTAGCGGGCGCGCGGGCCCATGTCGCGGTGCGTCAGCTTGAACCACGCCCGGGCGAACGCGTCCGCGAACTGATCCGGATGCTCCATGGAAGCGCCGCGAGATCTTCTCGTAGGCAGGGTCGAACCGCAGGGAGAGGTCCGTGGTCAGCATGGACGGCGCGATGCGCTTGGACTTGTCGTGGGCATCCGGCACCGTGCCGGCGCCCGCGCCGTCCTTCGGCTTCCACTGGTGCGCGCCGGCCGGGCTCTTCGTCAGTTCCCATTCGTAGCCGAACAGGTTCCAGAAGAAGTTGTTGCTCCACTTCGTCGGCGTGGTGGTCCAGGTGACTTCCAGGCCGCTGGTGATCGTGTCAGCGCCCTTGCCCGTGCCGAAGCTGCTCTTCCAGCCGAGGCCCTGCTCCTCGATGCCGGCGGCTTCCGGCTCGGGCCCCACATGCGTCGCTGGCCGGCGCCGTGGGTCTTGCCGAAGGTGTGGCCGCCGGCGATGAGCGCAACCGTCTCTTCGTCGTTCATCGCCATGCGCGCGAAGGTCTCGCGGATATCCCGCGCCGCCGCGATCGGATCCGGGTTGCCGTTCGGGCCTTCGCGGGTTGACGTAGATCAGGCCCATCTGAACGGCGCGAGCGGATTCTCGAGGTCCCGGTCGCCGGTGTAGCGCTTGTCACTCCAGCCACTTGCTCTCGGAGCCCCAGTAGACGTCCTCTTCCGGCTCCCAGACGTCCTCGCGACCGCCGCCGAAACCGAAGGTCTTGAATCCCATCGATTCCAGGGCGACGTTGCCGGCGAGGATCATCAGGTCGGCCCAGGAAATCTTCCGGCCGTACTTCTGCTTGATCGGCCAGAGCAGCCGGCGCGCCTTGTCGAGGTTGACGTTGTCGGGCCAGCTGTTGAGGGGCGCGAAGCGCTGCTGGCCGCTGCCGGCGCCGCCGCGGCCGTCGCCGGTGCGGTACGTGCCGGCGCTGTGCCATGCCATGCGGATGAACAACGGCCCGTAGTGGCCGAAGTCCGCCGGCCACCAGTCCTGCGAGTCGGTCATCAGCGCCAGGAGATCCTTCTTCACGGCCGCAGGTCGAGGCTCTTGAACTCTTCGGCGTAGTTGAAGCCCTTGCCCATCGGATTGGACATGGAGCGAGTGCTGGTGCAGGATGTTCAGCTTCAGCTGGTTCGGGCCACCAGTCCCGGTTCGACGTGCCGCCGCCGGCGGTGTGATCGAACGGGCACTTTGCTTCGGTTGCCATGGGTTGTCTCCTTTCAGAACCGTAGGGGCGAAACCTACACCCGGCCGGTGACGGCGTAAAGTCGATGGATTCGATGAGGAAAACAGGCGAACTCCATGCGTTCCGCAGCGCCGTGAGCGCGGCGGGCCCGGACAAGCCCTCGCGCTAGCGACCCGGTCCCATGAGGTGGTAGAGGACGCCTGTCGCCGAGCTGAAGGATAAGTTGTCCGAGTACCTGGTTCGGGCGCGCAACAAGGGGAGCCGGTCGTGGTGACGCGATACGGAAAGCCATACGCCTTGATCCAGCCGCTCGAGGAGGAAGACCTTGAGGAATTGGATTGGAAAAGCCTGGCCGAGAAGAGGCTGCGGGATGCCTGGAAGGACGAGGAGGACGGCCTCCACGACTATCTATGAGCGGCCAGGTGGTGGTTACCCCGCCAGGCGCTCGATGATCGGCGGGAATCAGATAGGTGGCGAGTGGCTGGTGAGAGCCTCCGCCGAGGACCACTTCCAGCTTCCCCCGGCAGACCTTCTCCGGCTAAGTCTTTCATCAGGTCGGCGATGTTCCAGTAGCAGGGCCCCGAGAGGCCGATGTCTCCGTAGTCGCCCTGATGAGTGTCGAAGCCGAAGTACCAGAAGAGGAGGTCCGGCTTGAAGTGGCTGACACGGTGGGGGACGTGCCGCGCGACCAGGTCGAAGTACGCGTCGTTCATTGGCCGTTCGCGCTCGCCGTCTTCCCCGGGAATTGGACAAGCCACGTCCACTTTCGTGCCGTCGGCGGACTCGTAATCCGTGCCGCAGAAGCAGATGTGGAGGACGTCGGGATCGTCACGGAAGATGTCGCGGGTGCCGTCCGCGTGATGCGCGTCCGTGTCCACGATCGCGAAACGCTTGAGGCCGAATTCCTCCCGCAGGTTGACGATGCAGAGAGCCACGTCGTTGAAGCAGCAGAAGCCCCCGAAAAATCTTCGTCCCGCGTGATGCCCGCCCGCGCCGATGAAGGCGAAGGCGTTGGTGATCTCGCCGCGCGCAATCTTCTCGCCGGCGCTCACGACGCCTCCCGCCGAGTGCCAGGCGGTGGAGCAAAGCGGGTCCCTTGTCACGCCCTCCAGAAGGTCGGGCGTGTGGACCTTCAGCAGCAACTGCCGGGAAACCGGCTCCGGCTCGTACAACAGGACGTTGTCGCTCTTCAGGATGCCGTCCAGAGCCCCCGGGAAGTCGGCCAGCCGGGTTCCGACCGTCAGGTAGCTCCGCCGGGAGAAGGACGGATGATAGAAGACGCCGGTCGTGCACCTGGCCATGATCGCGTCTGTCTGATCAAGCGGCGAACTACTCAAAATTCGGTGGACGTTTCTCGAGGAAGGCGCGAAGCCCTTCGGCGAAGTCGGGAGTGGCCGAGAGTTGGACGGCGGCCTCGAGCTCCAGGGCCAGGGCGTCGTCGTAGTCGAGATCGAGCCCGAGCGTGATGCAGCGGCGGATGGCGGCGAGAGCACCCGCCGGCTTGCGCGCCAGGGCCGCCGCGTAGGCCTGGACCTCCTCTCGGAGCTTCTCGGGAGCCACCACGAAGTCGACGAGCCCCATGCCGAGGGCTTCCTCGGCCGTGACGAGCGTTCCCTCGTAGAGAAACCGCAAGGCCCTCGGCCGGCCGAGGAGCCGGGCCAACGACTGCGTCGTGCCCACGGGAGGGATGAAGTTGATATTGATCTCGGGCTGCCCGAGCCGCGCTCCCGCCGCGGCAAAACGGACATCGCAGTTCAGGACGATCTCCAGCCCGCCGCCCACGGCGGTTCCGTGGATGGCGCCCAGAAGCGGCTTTGGGGATTGCCGGATCTCGCGGACGAGGCCGTGGCAGATCTCGACCCAGTCGCGCATCTCCCCGGGACGCATCGCCTGCAGGACCCGAAGATCCGCTCCCGTGGAGAAGAACTTCTCGAGCGCGCTGGCGATCACCACGACGCGGACGCCGGGGTCCTGAAGGTGATCCTTCAGGGCGGCTCCGATCTCCCGGAGCATCTTCCAGTCGATGGCGTTGACGGGCGGCCGCCGGTACTCCAGCCACCCCACACGCTCCTCGACGCTGGTCTTGAGGAATTCGTAACTCATCGCTCTTCCCTCCTCAGTTCGCGCCTTCCCGCGAATGATTATCATGGCGAAAACACCAGCCGAGGCTTGATGAGTTCGGATCTTGCCGGCCGCGCCGTTGTGCGGCACGCTTGCAACGGGTGTCGAATCAGAAGGACGCCTGGAGGGAGCCCGGTATGCAAAGACGCACTGTCATTCTTCTTGGGGGGATTCTCGCCGTGGTGGCGGCGATGTCGTCAGCCCAGACCATCGATCCGTCGAAGTGGCTCGACACCAGCAAGAAAGAGAAATCCAGCGATACGGACATCGTCTCGGGCTTGAAGGAAGCGCTCCAGATCGGGTCGGGCAACGCGGTGAACCTGACCGGGAAGGTGGATGGCTACTTCGGCAACGAGGCCATCAAGATCCTGATGCCGTCGCAGTTACGCACGGTGGAGAAGTGTGCTCCGGGGCCTGGGCCAGGGCCAGATGGTCGATGAGTTCGTGCTGAGCATGAACCGCGCCGCGGAGAAGGCCGCCCCGGCCGCGAAGGACATCTTCTGGGGCGCCATCAAGAGCATGAGCTTCGACGACGCGCGGAAGATCCTGGGCGGCGGGGATACGGCGGCGACGGACTATCTTCGGAGGACGACGGGCGACACGCTCACCGCCGCGTTCCGGCCGGTCGTGTCGGATTCCATGAAGGACGTCGGCGTGATTCAGCAATACAAGCAGCTTCAAGACTCCTACAAATCCATTCCGTTCGCCTCGAGCCTGCCCTCCGTGGACATCGAGCAATACGTCGTCACGAAGGCGCTGGACGGGCTGTTCCTCGTGCTCGGCGACGAGGAGCGGAAGATCCGCAAGGATCCGGCGGCGCGGGTGACCGACCTCCTGAAGAAGGTCTTCAGCAAGTAACAGCTACGGCGGGATGCCGATGCGGCGGACGAGGTCCTGGAAGCGGGGGTCGGAGCGGAGGCCGTCGAACGCGGGATCCACTCTGAGATAGACGATCAGGCCGGCGCGGTTCTGATAGCCCTTTTCCAGCCAGGCGAGCGATTCTTCGGAGTTCCAGCCGGAGTTGGCGATGGCGAAGTCGTACTCCGAGATGAATCGGCGTTTCGATACCTCGCGGAAGTGGTCGAGCACTTTTTGCGCTTCCGCCTTGTTGCCCGTGAGCCCGTAGGCGCGGGCGAGCGCCGCTCGAGGCAACATTTCGTTCGGGGAGGCTTCGCTTGCCTGCCTTGCCGCGGCGATCGCTTCGGGAAACCGGGACAGCTGCTGAAACGCGAGACTCGACCAGGTGCAGTGTCCGGCGACCGTCGGATCCGTCTCCACTGCCTTTCGATACAGCGAGATCGCCTGATCGAACTCCCGCGCGTAATAGAGGAGGCGCGCCCGCAGGCAGCCGGAACTGGTGCTGACGGGATCGAAATCGAGAGCGCGGGCGGACTCGCGCGAGGGCCTCTTCCGATCGTCCCTGGGCGCTCAAGAACAGGCCGTTCATCTGGTGGATCAGGGCGGAGCGGGGATTCATCGCCAGGGCGCGCCGGTATTCCTCGCGGGCGCCCTGCCAATCGAACTCGTAGAAGAGCTTGACCTGGGCGAGCGAGGCGTGTCCCTCGCCCAGGGTCGGGTCGAGCTCGAGCGCGCGCTGGATCGCCGTCCGGGCCTTGGGCATGACCTCGTGCGGAGGAAGCAGGCGGCCGGCGAGCTGGATGTCAGTATCGGCCAGGCCGGCATAGGCGAGCGGGAAGGCGGGATCCTTCGCGATCGCGAGGTCGAAGTACTCGACGGCCCTCGTCAGCGATTCCGGGGTGAAGCGGGAAAACGAGGCCCTTCCCTGAAGGTAGAACTGGTAGGCCTCGGGGTCGACCGTGGCCTTGCGGGCCAGTTGCGAATTCTCTTCCGGGGCGATCTTGATGCGGATCTCCTTCGCGATCGCGCTGGCCACGTCGCTTTGCAGGGCGAGAACGTCGCGAAGATCGCGCTCGTAGCCTTCCGCCCACATCTGCCTCTCGCCGGGGACCTGAATGAGCCGCGCGTTGATGCGCACGCGGTCGTTCGAGCGGAGGACCGAGCCCTCGACGACGGCCTCCACGTGGAGCTCCCGCGCGATCTCGCGGCAGGGATTTCCTCAACCCCTTGTAGTGCATCGCCGACGTGCGCGAGATCACCCGCAGCGCGGAGATGTTCGAGAGCTTCGCGATCAGTTCGTCGGTCATTCCGTCGGCGAAATAGTCCTGCGCGGGGTCGTGGGAGAGGTTCTCGAGAGGGAGCACGAGAAGCGACTTGATCTCCGGCGGGCCGCGGGGGTGGGCGGCGGGCTCTGCGGGCCGCGCCGCTGCCAGAGGACCAGCGCGGCGGCGATCAGAACCGCGGCGGCGCCGGCGGCGACGACTCTCGCGCGGCGGCGCCTGCGAGGAACCGCGGCCGGTACGGCCTGCGAAGGCCTCCCCGGAGGGAGAGCCGCGAGCACGGCGCCGGAGGAAATCGTGACCGATTCACTCCCGCTGGCACTCTCGAGAAGGAGGCGCCGCAGGTCGATGAGCATGTCGCGCGCGGACTGGTACCGGGCGTCCCGGTCCTTTTCGAGCGCCTTGAGAATGATGTCCTGCAGCTTCTCCGGAATGTTGGGGTTCCGTTCCCGCGGAGGCACGGGGGACTTCTCCATGATCGCGCTCAGGATCACCGCCAGCGTGGTGCCGGGGAACGGGATCTCGCCGACGGCCATGTCGTAGAGAAGCGTGCCGAATGAGAAGAGATCCGAGCGCGCGTCGAGCTCCTCTCCCCGGGCCTGTTCCGGCGACATGAAGGCCACGGTGCCCATGGGAAAGCCCGGCAGGGTCAGGTGGCGAGGCAAGGTGACCTGCGATTCCGAGCCGGAGGGCAGAAGCTCGGTGGCGGGCGACGGCAGGAACTTGGCGAGGCCGAAGTCCACGATCTTGACCCGGCCCGACGACGTCACGAAGATGTTGCCCGGCTTGATGTCACGGTGGAGGATCCCGCGGCTGTGCGCCGCGTCCAACCCGTCGGCAATCTGGACGGCCAGCGGCAGCAGGCGCTCGGGCGGCAACGGGCCTTGCGCCAGGATCTTCTCGAGGGTCGTGCCCTCGAGCAGCTCCATGGCGATGAAGTGGTAGCCCTCCCCGGCTCCGACATCGTGGATCGTGCAGATGTTCGGATGGTTCAAGAGCGAGGCCGCGCGCGCCTCGCGCTCGAATCGCTCGACGGTCTCCGGCAGGTCCAGCACCTTCTCGGCGACGAACTTCAAGGCGACGTGGCGGCCGAGCCGGATGTCTTCGGCCTCGTAGACCACGCCCATGCCCCCCTCGCCGAGCACCTTGAGGAGGCGATAGTGAGAGATGGTTTTCCCTAGCATGGCGACAGATTGATTCAGATTACGGCCGAATGGCGCACGTTTCGAGGCACTATACACCTACACCTGAGACAGGCCGATGATTCAGCTGTGTCATTTCGATGCGTTGACGGTCGACGCTGGTCTTGAGAAATTCATCGCTCGGCGTCCCTCGATTCAACGCTCTCCCGCGGCTGATTATCAGGGCGGAAAAAGTGAAACCGTCAGTCATCCTGTGAGCTATTAAGAGGTGAATCCGGGTCGAACCGGGTTGATCCGGGTTTTCCGGATTCTGTCCGCAGCCGGAAGAATGCGCGGGCGCGGCTGGCGCCGCGAGAAGGAGAATTGATGGCGAACAAAGCGAAGCCGGTCTGGAAACTCGAGGTCGGAGACGCCGCTCCCGACTTCACGCTCCCGGCGACGGGGGATGCCGCCGGGCGGGGCGGACCGAAGAAAGAGATCTCATTGAGGGACTACCGCGGCAAGAACGTCGTCCTGGCGTTCTACCCGGCCGCGTTCACCCCCGTCTGAACGATCCAGATGCCGTCGTACGAGGAGGACCTCTCCGAGTTCGAACGGCGTAATGCCCAGGTTCTGGGCATCAGCACGGACAACGTTCATTCCAACGAGGCGTGGGCCAAATCGCTGGGGGGACTCTCGTATCCGCTCCTCTCCGACTTCTGGCCGCACGGCAAGGTCGCCGTGGACTACGGCGTTCTGCGCCCCGCGGGAATCGCGGAGCGCGCGATCTTCGTCGTCGACGCCGAGGGGATCATCCGTTACATCGACATTCACGACATCGGGGAGCAGCCCCCGACCGACAAGATCATCGAGGCCCTCGATCGCCTCGCGTGAGACTTCGGCGGCGAGCTCTCGCGTTATTGCGTCACCAAGGCGCTCGCGACCGCGCGCCTGTGCCTGGTGACGACGGCCGGCGTGTACCACCAGAGCGATCCTCCGTTCAACGCCGCGGGCGACAACAGTTTCCGCGCGATCCCGGGCGACGCGTCGGCTTCGGATCTCCGGTACTCCGACGAGCACTACCCGCACGACTGCGTCGACGCCGACTTGAATTGCATCTTCCCGATCGACCGGTTGAACGAGCTCGCGTCGGAAGGCGTGATCGGCGGCACGACCGCGTCCCATTTCTCGATGGGCTACACGCAGCAGCTCGCGGAGATCCGCAAGACGACCGTGCCGGCCCTCGCGCGCGCGGTCGACAAGGTGCGGCCGGACGCGGTGATCCTGACCGGCGGTTGACGGCCTCTGCCACCGCACGGTCGTGTCGGTTCAGCGCGCCATCGAGATGATCGGGATCCCGACCGTCGTCATCACGGTCGAGCCGGAAGAGACCCGGCAGGCGCGGCCGCCGCGCGCGCTGTCGCCGGTCTTTCGGGCCGACGTCGACCCGGGGTTCTGAGTCGGGCGGACCTTCGGGCGGCCCAATGACCGCGCCCTCCACTGGTCGATCCTCCGCGACGCGCTCCTCGCTCTGACCTCCCCGGGCGAGCCGGGAAGAATCGAAGTCCGGGAGTACGAGTAAGCCAGGGGGATCGTTACTCTCGGACGTCGCGGAGGGATACCCCACGTGCGGCGAGCAGCTCCTCCTGGTGGCTCCTCTCCGCCGCCAACCGGTCCGCGCCCTGGCCGGCTACGCCGTCTTTCTTCCTCTCCACCACCTTCGCGCCGCCTCGGCGTCCCAGGGCTCGACGTCGTCGCAGGCGTCGAGGCGGTCGGCGAGGGCCCGGGCGGTTTCGGGACGGAGGGTCGGGTCTTTTTCGAGGCAGTCGAGAACGAGGGCCTCGAGCTTCGGCGGGAGGGGACGGCCGAGGCGCTCCGAGGGCGGCTCGGGAGGCGCATTGAGGTGGCTCTGGATCACGGCGACGGGGCGGCCGTCGAAGACGGGGGTCGCGGTCAGGAGGTAGTAGGCGACGGCGCCGAGGGCGTAGAGGTCGCTCCTCGGGTCGGACGAGGAGCCGTCGCGGATCGTTTCGGGGGCGAGGTATTGCGGGGTGCCGGGGACGACGTCTTCGCGCGTCAGGCGCGCGTCCGCGGATCCGGTCATGTCCTTGACGAGCCCGAAGTCAACGACCTTGGCGAAGTCCGGGATGCCGCCGACCTCCGACAAGAGGATGTTCGCCGGCTTGATGTCTCTGTGGACGAGGCCGACGGCGTGCGCCTCGGCGAGAGCCTCGCACACCTGCCGGAGGATGTGCACGACCCGGCCGGGCGGGAGCGGACCCGCCTCGCGAACGAGGCTCTCGAGGTCGAGCCCGTCGAGATACTCCATCACGTAATAGAACGCGCCCTCGGGCGTGCGTCCGTAGTCGTAGACCGAGACGGTGTGAGGGCTGGTCAGGCGCGCGGTCAGCTGCGCCTCGCGTTCGAAGCGCTTCAGGTTCTGCTCCCCGGCGCTCGCCGGGGGAAGCAGCTTGATCGCCGTCGGGCGCCGGAGCATCTCGTGCTCGGCGCGCCAGACGACGCCCATGCCGCCTTCGCCGATCTTCTCGAGGAGCGTGTACTGGCCCAGGCGCCGCGCGCGGGCGATGGAGCGGCGCAGGTGGAAGGTCACGCTCGAGATGAGCGTCGCGAGGACCACCGTGAACGTCGCCCAGAGGATCGCCTGCGTCACGACGGCGCCGGTCGGCAGCTCGCGAGACGCGCTTGCCCGGAGGAGGAGGAACGTCACGATGGGCATCGCGGCGACGGAGGAGGCGGAGATCCACGCCGTGCGGCGCGGCTCGCTCGGAACGAAAGCGGCGCGGCCGAGGAGCACGGCATTCAGGATCAGCAGCACGAGCTGATCCGGCCGCCAGGCGAGCGGCATCGTCACGACCATCATCGCGTACGCGAGCGAGGCCGCGATCGTCCCCGCGGCATCCAGGCGGCGCAGCCCGCGGTCGGAGAACGCCCGGTTGCCGGCCAGGATCCAGACGAGGAAGAGGATCGCCGTCGCCGCGAGGTGGGCGACCGGGAAGTTTTCGAACACGTTCCCCCTGAGAGAAGCGGTGATGGCGAGGCGCATGAGGAGAAAACCGCTGGACGCCAGGCACGCGACGCGGCCGAAGAGGGCGAGGCGCTCCGCGAGGAACTCGCGCGATCCCGTGGGCCCCGAGGGCGCGAAGGCGGCGGTCGGCTCCGAGCCGCGGACCCGGGCGGCCTCGATGTGCGCGTGCGGCGTCCGGGTTTCCTCCCGGGATGGCGGACTCACCGCAACAGCCGGTACCGTTGCGTCAGGATCGGCCAACGATCCGTACCTCCGGCCTTCCAGCTTCGACCAGATTCGTCCCGTTCGCAACAGTTTGATGGGCCGGCCGGCGCTCGATCTACATCCTGGTCTGCCAGAGTCCGAGCATGGCTCCGGTCGGGTCGACGATGATGCTCAGCCAACCCATGTCCGGGACTTCGTCGACGTCCTTCATGACCGTCGCGCCCAGGGCCTTCGCGCTTCTTCGTGGCCGCCGAAATGTCGGCCACCAGCCACGTCGCACAGCGAGGGCCACGAGGAAGGGCCAGGTCTGGCAGGTTCTTCTCCGCCTAGATGAGCGCGACCGCTCCTGACCTCTGCGGAGGTGTCTTCGAGGGACCAGGCTGAAGAGCTCCTGCCGCAGGGAACGGCCTAGCGCGATTCTCCCAGAGAGAGGTGCGTCAGGTAGGCGTGTACGAGGGAAAAACCAAGGAGAGAAAATCCATCCGAGAACGGCCGTCCGGTATAGGAGCGAATCCTCAACGAGCGAACCGAGGCGAGCACATGACGCGACGCAAGACGATCGATTGGACCAGCGAGGGGCAGAGTCCGCTGCCGGGCTGCGCTAATCCCCGCAAAAGAGGTCGGTTGGAATCCGCCACGAAGAGGAGCCGGCGTTACAGACTGCGGTATGTCTATGTCGAAGCAGATCGTGATCGCTGCGAGGGCGCCGGTAATCATTAAGGAAAAGAACAAAAAGTCATCGAGCTCTGCAAGACGCTGATACGCGACGCGACGTTCCGCCTCTTTCCGAGCTCGACTCATGGCTCTGGCAGTACACATTGGCGCCCATATCGGTAAGGCGTGGACGAATGCGATCGAGCCCGCCTTCGAGATACGGCTCTCGGAAACTTCTCAGATCGCCTGATCGAATACGACAAGGACAGTTCGAGGAGGGAGACCAGGTCTACGACTTCGGCTGCAGACGCGGCGAATACACCGCGTCGCGCCGTTGCGGGATGCTCCACGACGTCGGGCTGCTCAGGCCGGGGAATGACGGCTCGATACCGACGCCTCGCATGATCTAATCCAGGCAACTCGACGCCGACGTTGCTCGACGACTCCACGTACACCTTCGGGCGCGCCTGCAGCCGAATTCGACGGTGTCTGCGGGATACGGGAGACACCGAAGCATAGGTCTACAACAGGTCAATTCGTGCCGTTCCACGGTCGCGACCAGAGGATCCAGCCGAGGTCCACTTTGTAAGACAAGCGATCTCGATTGAAGAGAACCGGGCGTTCGGATACCGAGCCGCTCGAGCGACGTCGCGTAAGAAGGCAACCGGGAAAGGTCCATGAGGAAAGAAACAGCGAGCGTAGATTCCGACGAGGGCGGCAACTAAGCGTGGTCGGAGAGCGAGCCGCCAGATCGCCGCGAGAATGCTCGGCGAGGCGGAGCGCGAGGGACTCGCTGGCCACCGAGGAGGAAGGCGGCGGTCACTCGTGGGCCTGCAGAACCCCGCCGCCGTCCCGGCCCAGCGATTCCAGAAACAGCGATGAGCCTTCTCAGCGGCTCGCGGTCATCAGAGTATTTCGACGTGAGGACGGCGGGAGGCAAACCCGACCGCGTCCCGGTCGTGATCGGAACGCCGATAGACCGGGATCTCCGGCGCTCGCTGCCCGCCCGAGAACTGAACGGCGGCGACCGCAACGGGCACGACTCGCAGACCGAGTACGATGGCCCGCGGATCTCCGCGACGGTACCGCTCGGAGTTCGCTTTCTCGGTCTCTTGTGCCATGAGCGCGTCCCGTGACCACCCGAGGTTCACGGGCTTTCTAGGTTACACGCTTCGATGAGGATCTGGACTGATCCCGCGGACGCGCGTCAGCTTGGAATCGGCCGAGGACGGGGTCTGCTGCTGTCGGTGTTCGTCCCGGTTTCCTTGGAAATCACGATCTTGTCCGACCATCTCGGCGAGCGGGTTTTCGCTCCCCGGCGGGCCCGGCGCGGCTGTTGCGCCGACCTCTCGATGGCGCGGCCGCAGAACTCGATGTCCGGGCACTGGCACTCGAGGAACTCCTGTGCTGCGCGGTCAGCGGCGAAGCGGACCAGACTGTCAACGTGGGTCCGGGCATTGCATTCTCGCCGCCGAGTGTCTCCGTGGCCCCCGGCGAAAAGGTGACCTGGGTGTGGGCCGGAGCGATTCATTCCTCCACGAGCGACGCGGCGACGGGTCCCGAGGTCTGGGACTCGGGGATCATCTCGACCGGCTCGTTCGAGCATGTCTTTACGACGCCGGGCACCTACCCGTATTACTGCATAGTCCACAGCTTCCCCGGTGGAACCCTCATGAACGGCGTCGTCGAAGTGGTCGCCCCTCCGACGCTGACGCCAACGGCCACTCCGACTCTCACGGCGACCGCCACGCCGACGGGCATTCCAGCCACGGCGGCCCCGACGGCGACTCCTTCGGCGGGCACCGCGGTCCCCACGCTGGGACCGGCCGGGAAGCTCGCGCTCGCGTTCGGCTCTGTCGCCCTCGGGCTCGTCCTCTTGTTGCGCAAGTGAGCGTATGACCACCCGGCTGATGGCGCCGGGTGTGGTCACGGCTGAGGGGCCTCCGGCCGGGCTACGTTCGCCGCCACTGGTCTGACCTGGGGTCCCAGAACGGACCGTGGAGGCCGATCGAGGAGAAGATGCCGGCCATCTCATCGGGTGCCGGGCGGCGGGATTCGGCCGTGAGCCGGTTCTCGTACCAGGTCACGGCCAGGCGCCAGAGCTGGTCCAGGGAGACAGTGGGACGGCGCGCGACGCCCCGGGCCTCGCACCACCGATCGATTGTCTCTTCCGACCGGAAGAGGAGCATCGTCTTTCACGTATAGATGATGTCGTCCCACCAGCGCGCCGCCGGAACGGCGAAATGGATCGCGCACGGCCGCGGGACGGGCTTCCCGCCGCGCACTTCCAGGTCGAGAGGCTCGCCCGTGTGGCCGTCCGAGGCGAAGACTCGCGCGTCGCGATGGAGCGCCGCGGAAATCCCGAGCGCGTCCCACGCGCAGTTGGCGTAGTAAGCCTTCTCGCCCACTCTCACGAGAAACGGCGTTTCGATGGCCGAGAACGGCGGGGCCATCCGGATCCGGGTGCTCGTCCCCGGCTCGAGCACGAGCAGGCGCTTGCCGGCGAGCGTCGCAAACGCCTCCTCGACCCGGGAGAGAGACGAGCCCAGCGCCCGGGCCACATCCGCGGCGTCCGGGGCCCGCGTCGTCTCGGCGATCGTCTGGTAGAGATTCAGCTTGACGGCCGTCTCGAAGTCCAGGGCCTGCCTCCCGCAATCTAACTCGTTCGAGTTGAGGGTACTGTAATCTCGCTGATGGGCTCCATTGCATCGGAGGCCTTGTGAAGAGGACCTGGATTGCCGCGTTCGGAGCTATGTTGTGCCTCGTGAGTCGCGGTGAAAGCGGCGAGCCGGAAAAGACGGCCGACTCGGTCAGCCGCGTGGATCACCTGGTGTACGCGACGCCGGACCTGAAGGTCGGGATCGACGCTGTCGAGAAGCTCCTCGGGATCCGGGCGACGCCCGGAGGCCAGCATCCCGGCGCCGGAACCCGGAACGCGCTGGTCGCGCTGGGGCCGGCGTCGTATCTCGAGATCATCGGCCCCGATCCCGAACAGCCTCATCCATCCGGCCCGAGGCGCTTCGGCATCGACGGCCTGAAGGCTCCCCGGCTCGCCGCGTGGGCAGCCAGGGGGCAGGACCTCGAGCGCCTCGTGGCCGATGCCGCGCGCAACGGCGTGAAGCTCGGGGCCGTCGGTTCCGGGAGCCGGAAGCGTCCGGACGGTGTTGTCCTCTCATGGCGCTTCACCAGCCCCGCGACGGTCCTGGGCGACGGCATCGTCCCGTTCTTCATCGATTGGGGAAAGACCCCGCACCCGGCGCAGGCCGCCGCGGCGGGGGCGACGCTCGTCGCCCTGAGCGCCGAGCATCCCGACGCCCGGAGCGTCGGGGAGATGCTCCGAGTGCTCGGCCTCGATCTGCGCGTCACCTCCGCGCCCTCTCCGGCCCTGATCGCGACCGTGGACTGTCCGAAGGGCCGCGTCGAGCTGCGATAGCTTCACGCGAGGGCGGGAAGGGGTCAGGTCGAAAAGATGTCGCGTCCCGGCGGTAGGCTGGCCTCGGGATGAACCCCGGGCGCGGTTTCGGCGAACGGATTCTGGCCCGCATTCGCGACGGAAGATGCTGGCCATCCGGGCGGGCAGCGATCAGCATCGCTTCATCGGCATCTGGGCCGTGGTGGTGGAAGGCCGGGTCTTCGTCCGGTCGTGGAGCCTGAAACCTCGAAGCTGGTACAGGACCTTCCTCGAGGAGCCGCGCGGCGCCATCAAGGTCGGCAGCCGTGCGATTTCTGTCCGTGCCATCCGTATCCGCAGCGGCCGCTTGAAGGACGCCGTCAGCCGCGCCTATCTGGCCAAGTACGACACGCCGGGGTCCATCAAGTACGCCCGGGACCTCGGGCGCGCGAAGTCCAGAGCCACGACCACGGAGCTGGTTCCCTCCCCGACCCGGCCGCGACGGCCCTGACTCGTTTCGGCCTTCACTGCTTCCCTCGAGCTTGGGGTAGAGCTCGCCATGGTTCCGGCAGGGAGCCTTGCAGATCAAGTCTTCGCTTTCTCCTCGGGCGCCGGCGCGGTGCCGGGAAAGAACCAATGCGTGTCAGCGTTGAAGTGAAGTTGCGGCACCGGTTCTTCGCCCTGTCCTTGGACCACTGTCCATGAAGCCGGCACCCTGAGCCGTTCCGGCGCGCTCTTCGATCGCTTTACTTCGATCGCTTTGCCAGGGATCCCGGCGACCCGACCCCATGACCCGCTCGACCTCAATTAGCGGGAGGGCCGGCCGTCGAGTAGGTCAAATCCGTTCGCACGAGGACAATTCTCGTGGTCGAAGAGCGAATGAGCGGGGCCAACCTGGCATTGACGGCGGCAGCTCCCGCATCGCCAAGCCCTTTCGTCAGGACCGGGCCGCCGTCGATTTCCGCGAGGTTCTTGAGCATTCGCGATGACACGACCTCGCCTCCCTCGCCGCCGAAGATGGGGCGCCATACGAAGAAGTGTGAGACGTCTGCCTTTTCCAGCGCTGGGCGGTAGTCGTTCTTGAGCCATGCCAGGTAGTCGTCCATCCTGCCCTGGGCCACCAGGGTCCTCGTCTCCAGCCAGTAGGCCCCCATGGGCACGTCTGCCTTGTTGATTTCAAGCTCGGGCTGCCGCGCCGCATACTGGCGAGTTTGTGCGGTGTAGCAGCGGTCGAGTTTGCGGGACAGTTTTTCCCATGCCTGCTCACCCAGCACTTTCACGACAACCGGCGGGCCGTCGAGGTCCTCGAATTTCATGACCGGCACGACGGTCGTATACTCCGTCGTGTCACCCGCGAAGTTCTGCAGCGTAAGAAACCACGGAATCCCTGCCTTCTTATAAGCCGCCATGATCTGCTTGAGAGACGCTTCGAACTCCTGCCGCATTTCGGGTTTAACGCTGGTTGTCGTGGAACCGGTCCACCCGGGCTGGGCATCGGTCTGTGCGAAGCAAACGGTGGAGAGACCGGCAATGAGAACCGCCGACGCCAAACGCAAGGCAGGAATACAGCTCATGAACGGCGTAGCAACGCCGGCTCGCGCGGCTTCGTCAACCTGATCTGACAAGCGTAAAAACCTCCGCTACGCTTGCGCGTAGCGGAGGTTGACCTGTGTTATCCGATGCTTCCCGCAGCGCTACGGGAGAGGTCCGACGTTGTTCCAGGAGCAGCGGCCGCCTGTGCCCGTGCATGCATTCAGGACGTTAGGACAATTGTCGGCAGCCACCGTGCAAGTCAGAATTGCGGGGACGATCTGGCGCAGGCCCTCGGGTGTCAGTTCCAACTTCATCACTTGCTTCAGATCGGCCGATAGCATGTCTGTTGACCCAGTGAGCTGAGCGCTCAACGCGGCGAACAGTGCCACCATATGAGCGTCCAGGGCCGCGAACTCGTTTGCGATGTGGGTGTCAAGGGCGACGAACTCGGCTGCGATGTGGTTGTCGACGTTCGTGAGATGTGTGTCCAGGGCCAAGAACTCGGCTGCGATGTGGTTGTTGACGTTCGTGAGGTGCGTGTCGAGGGCGTTGACGGAAGCCTGGACATCCGCGAGATCATTGTGAATGTGATCGAGTCGATTGAAATTGGCGTCCACCTGGTTTGCGGTGATCTCCCCCGCGCAGAACGTTGCTGTGTCGAAGAAGCCGTTCGCAACATCAGCCGCGATGGCCAGGGGAACGCATGCCAGCGAGCCGTTTTCACCCAGGATGTCCTCGTTGCAAACCCAGGCCGCCGCGGCCAGGATCGAATTTGCAACCTCCTTGATGATGAAAAGGGCATATCGGGTCTCGGCGGTAATGTCCACCCCATCGCATCCGGCGACGAGGTCGACTGGACCGGGAAAACCGGGCGTCAGTGGTGACAGGGCGCGCTTCGTCTCGGCTGTTTTCTGCTGGGACTCCATCTTAGCGGCGAGGTACTGACTGGCCGTCGCGCCGAAGGAAAGGTCCGGGACGGGGTTCTCTCCAAACGTTTTGGCCAACTGAGCATCTGTCACCAGCCGCATGGCTTCCCGCCCCTGGTGAGCACGCTCTTGACGCGCCTTGTTGCCTGTTGCCGCTGCCATGCGCTCGAAGTTGGACATCATGGCGTCGTAGTTCTCTCGGAAAGTCGTCCAGTCTTGTTGGGCATTTGAGGATGGTGCCAGCGAGTTCCCCGGATTTTGTTCGGCACTCAAGGACGGTGCCAGCGCAGCCCCCAGAATTGTCAACACCGCGATGAGGCAAGGCCATTTACGAGTCATTCGTCATCTCCCTCGCGCAACGGACATGATGGATAAACTGGTGCTGATGCCCTGTCCAAAGAGGCATTCACCCTGCCGCCTGATCTGATGCATTTGTACTAGCAGCCTGGTCTGATGCATTCATACTGGCAAACCGCCCTCATGGTCAAGTAATTTTTTTGGATTGGTTGATTCAGCGCGGCAAGGGTTGGAGCGGCAGTGAGGTGAGAAGCGGCGCAAACGGGGCGCCGGAGGAAGCGCGTCCAACTAAAGGACTAGGTCCTTTTCTTACATCCGTCACCCTTAGCAAGGCTTCGGAGTCAGGGGTTTCACGGGTACTGGGACGGAGACCAGTGGTTGTTCACACCGTAGGTGGGCAGGAACGGCCCAGAGGCCTGCTGCTGGGCGCCTACGGTAAAGGTGATTGACCGGATCCTGGCTGACGACTTCGTGCTCGTCACCGGCCGGGTGTTTGTTCTGCCGTTAAGTCGCCTCACGCGGCGGCACTACTTTGTCTCTAAAGTGCGTCCTTGAGCTTCTTTTTCACGTCCTCATTGGCTTTAAGAAGACCAGCTCGGAACTCTTGAGTCAGGATGTAGAAGAATCCCTCGGTCACTTTGTCACCTAATCGGTCAAGGGATATCGCAACCCCCGGCCCCTCCCATGTCAGCTTCTCCTGCTCGAAGCTGGCATTCATGCGTTTCTGGACGGTGGAACTCTTGGTCATGGGAGGGCCGTATTTCTCGACGAAAGCCGTGCGCACGGTTTCGTACTCCTTTGAAGGAAAATGGCCTCCAACCGCAACGAGCTTGTCATTCATAAACTGGAAAATTGCCGTAACCGAAACACTTCCGAGGCTGAATGGTGACATGCAACCTCGCATTTTTGAACCGGGAATCGTGCTAGCCGAATCGGTACAGAATCCGAACTTAAGAGCGGCGTTCGCATCTTTCTCGCTCGTCCCCCAGGTGACGCCCCGAAAAGCCTTCGGCTCCTGCTGCCATACGTGCGGCGTGGGACTTGGAGAGGGTGCCGCAGGTTGCGCTGTCGCAATGCCGGTCGGAATGCTGGTCGGAACGCTCGTCGGAGGAATCGGTCGCTTCTGCGCCGGCTTCTGCGTCTGGGCGAGCATCGGAAACGAAAGCAGTGATGCAAGGGCCGTCGCGAGAATCGTCTTCATACCCCTCGGCTTGGTCAGCGTGCGTTTTTCGATGGCGATATTCTAGACCGAAGCGCAGGAAGGGACTCATTCGACGGACACGTTCGCATCATGGCGACGTCTCTCGCCGCGTGCGGGCGGCCTGCTGCGTCCCGGCCGGCGGATGCGGCTCTCCTTTACTCGGCGACCCCCTTCTCTTTCAGGATCTTCAAGACTTTCTCGGGGGTGATGGGGATGTCAATGTGCTTGACGCCCAGATGGGAGAGGGCGTCCACGACGGCGTTGGCGATCGCGGGAGGGGCGCCGACGGTGGCGGACTCCCCGACGCCCTTGGCGCCGAAGGGGTGGTGCGGGGACGGAGTGGTGGTCTTGTCGGTTTCCCACTTCGGCGTCTCCATCGCCGTGGGCAGGAGGTAGTCCATGAAGCTGCCCCCCTGGATGTTGCCGCTCTCGTCGTAGGTAATCTCTTCGAAGAGCGCGGGCGCCAGGCCCATGGTCAGTCCGCCGTGGATCTGGCCGTCCACGATCATGGGGTTGATGATGTTGCCGCAGTCATCCACGGCGACGAAGCGGCGGACCTTGACCTCGCCGGTGCCGCGGTCGATGTCCACGACGCAGATGTAGCTGCCGAAGGGGAACGTCAGGTTCGGTGGATCGTAGTAGTCCACCGCCTCGAGCCCCGCCTCCATGCCCTGCGGGTGGTTGGTGTACGCGGCGAAGGCGATGTCCTGGATGGTCTTCGACCTCTGCGGGGCGCCCTTGACGGAGAACTTGCCGACCTCCCAGACCAGGTCGTCCTCGCTGACCTCGAGCAGATGCGCCGCGATCTTCTTCGCCTTCTCGCGCACCTTGCGCGCGGCGACGGCGCCGGCCGCGCCGGCCACCGGGGTCGAGCGGCTGGCATACGTCCCGAGGCCGTAGGGCGCCGTGTCCGTGTCGCCCTCCTCGACCTCGACGTGGGCGGCGGGGATGCCGAGCTCCTCCGCGATGATCTGCGCTTAGGTCGTTTCGTGCCCCTGTCCCTGGGACTTCGTGCCGAACCGCGCCGTTGCCTTGCCGGTCGGGTGGACGCGCAGCTCGCACGAGTCGAACATCTTGATGCCGAGGATGTCGAATTGCTTCGAGGGCCCGGCGCCGACGATCTCGGTAAAGCTCGAAATACCGTCAAGCAGAGTGACTTCGGCATCAAGCCGTACGCGACCGCGCTCGGGACGATCGCGGTCCGCGATGAGATTGCGATCGAGATTGCCCTGGTCGCCTTGCCGCGCCGCTGAACCCCACGGAGATCGCCGGCCGGGTCAATCGAGCTGCAGGTCCAGCTCCGAATGGCGCGGCGATGGTCGCGGAGCGGCCGGGGATCTCGGCCCGGCCTTCCGGAGAGAGTCCGGCGCCGGGCGGACGACGGGATCCACCGGATGCGCGTCGGCGACGCTGGAAGCCGGGGTCTGCGGAAGAAAGGCGCTGCCCGGCGACTCGACGGCGCCACGGCGCGGTTGATCCGAGGCCTCGGCCTTCAACCCGGGGATATGAAGCGAGGAGAGCAGCACGAAGACCGCGACGGCTCCGGACAGGGCGCCCGCGGTAAAGCTCCATCCGGCGGACATTCGTCTTTGAGATGATTTCAAGGGGTTCTCCTTTCCCGTGTTTCCGCCGCGCCCGTGGTCTTACTGAGCCCGGAGGAACGCGACGAGGTCGGCAATCTCCGCCTCGGTGAATCCGATGTTGAAGCGGCTGTTATAGAACTCGACCACTTCCGTCAGTGTCGCGGCCGAGCCGTTGTGGAAGTAGGGAGCGCGGGCGGCGAGACCGCGCAGAATCGGCCCCTTGAATCGCCCGATGTCTTTCCACCGGCCCGTGACGAGAGCCCGCCCAGGATCGGTCGTCCGGATCAAGTCGCCGGTAGCGGTCCTCTTCAGCGTATAGAGCGGCAAGTCGGGCGTGCGGCGCTCGGGGTCGGTCAGCCCGATGTCGAGCGGCGCCGGCACCGAGTGGTTGCCGACATTGGGCGAGTCGTGGCAGGTCCCGCAGGTGCCCGGGATGCTCAGCAGTCCGAGATCGTCGTTCAAGCCCTTCACGCCCCGGATATCGATCGGCTTGCTGTTGAACAAGCTGCTCCCCGCGAGCGATCGCCAGGCGGGCCTCGTTTCGTCCGCCCACTCCTTCATCTGCGTCGTCGCCGTGGCCCCTCATGTCCATCCAGGCTTCGAAATCGGTGAAGACGACCGGCGTGAAGGGAATTCCTCTGGGGTTCAAGCCGAGGGGGTCGTTGATGCCGATGTAGAACTCCTGCCGGGAGAGGGTTCTCGGGCCGCCCAGGGCCCTCTTCGCGTACAGATCGCCGGCGGCGACGTCGTAGATCTGGGCCGTGAAGAGAGCGGTCTCGAAGGCCACGATCTGCTCGCGCTCTTCGGCCGTGAGCGGCCGGCTCGCCTGGGCATGGCCTTCTGTGGCGCTGTTGGCCTGGTGCATCAGGTCGAAGGCGATCGATTGCCCGGGGAAGGTCTCGCGGCCGTCCCACATGACGCCGCTCAGGAAGGCCAGGTTCGTGGAAGGCGCGGGGCGCCGGAAGAGCGAGAGCTCGCTCGCGCTCGCAAAGCCGTAGGGATCGTCCACCTCCTCGAGCGTGAACTCGGCTCCCGCGGGAATGCCGATCCCGACCCGGATCAGCCCCTTGTTCAGGAGCATGCTGTAGGCGTTTCGACGGGACTCGACGGTCGAGACCTCGGCAAGAGGAGAGTTGGAGCCGTCGTTCGTCCGAAAGATCGGATCGAGGCCGCCGGTCCTCTCGAAGCGCTGCCGGACCTCGGCGGGCGTAATCGTCCAGCCGGTGGAAGGCTGATGGCACGTGACGCAGGCGCGCCCGTTCGTGCCCAGGCTCTGGAAGAAGGGATTGCCGGTGTCGATCCGGCCCGCCGTCGAAAAGGTTCTCGCCACGCCGGTCGGGTTGACGAACGGCGCCAGGGGATTGCGCCCGCCCTCGTCCTCTTCACTCTGGCCCGAAGCGACCCAGGCGGCCGCAGGGGCAACCACCAGCGAAATGGCAATAATCCAGCGGCTGGCCGCGCTCTTGCGAATTCTCTCGGACATCCTTCCCTCCTGTTCTCTTTTCCACCATTCCGATGCGACCGGAGACAAGGCTCTGCCGTCCTACTCTCGCCGGGGTTCAACGACTCTCGCGCGTCCACGCGGCCCTGGACCCGGTGCCGCCGCGCGTGTGGCGATGGTTCGCCACTCACTTACACAATCGGAAACGGCGCGGGAAAGACGACAGGCGATTGGCGCCGCCGCTCCGGCAACTCGAGAGAAGAACCTGTTGTTTATCGTTTTGGCAGGTGTAGCATCAAAACGGTTTTGGGCTGGGTGCTCTGCGTGACTCCGACAATCTCGTCGCTCATTTCTTCAACAGAGTCCGGCGACCGCTCCGCGGCGGACGCGCTCTTCGCCGCCCTCTACTCGGAGCTGCACAGGCTGGCCCAGAGCCAGCTGGCGCGCAGCGGCTCGGGCGTGACGCTCGGAGCGACGACGCTCCTCCACGAGGCCTACCTCGACATCTCCCGGCGCGAATCCGCGGTCTTCCCCGACCGCGGGCGTTTCATGGCCTACGCCGCGAAAGTGATGCGCGGGTCTGATCATCGACTATGCGCGCAACCGCCGGGCACTGAAGCGCGGCGGCGGATTCGAGATCACGTCTCTCGAGGCTGCGGCCGACGCGGCGGCCGACGAGAAGGAGCTCGAGCGGATCAGCGCGGCCCTGGACGACCTCGCCGCGGTCGATGCCGCGCTCGCCGAGGTCGTGGATCTGAAGTTCTTCTGCGGCTTCTCCTTCGCCGAGATCGCCGCCATGCGCGGCGTGTCGGAGCGCACAGTGCAGCGGCGCTGGGAGAAGGCGCGCATCTATCTCCACCGCGCTCTCCGGCAGGAGGGCCCCCTGGAAGCGACGGGACCGGGGTGAGAGACTGAACCGGGAGCCGAAGACATGTCCGCCGTGAGCCGCGAACGCTGGCAGGTCGTCAGTCCCCATCTGGACCGCGCGATGGAGATGACGGACGGCGAGCGCGGGCGCTGGCTGGCCGCCCTGCGCTCTCAGGATCCGGGGCTCGCGGCGGATCTGGAGGCCCTGCTCGAGGAGCGGTGCTCACTCGACCGGGAGGGGTTCCTTGAAGGCGCGGTTTCTCTCCGCCGCCGCCGGCCTCGCTCGCCGGGCAGACGATCGGCGCCTACACGCTCGTCTCTTCGATCGGCCAGGGGGGCATGGGCAGCGTGTGGCTCGCAAGGCGCAGCGACGGCCGCTTCGAGGGGCAGGCGGCCGTCAAGCTCCTCAATGCGAGCCTGGTCGGGCGCGCGGGGGAGGAGCGATTCCGGCGGGAGGGGAACATCCTGGCTCGACTCCAGCATCCGCACATCGCTCGTCTCTCCGACGCGGGCGTGTCGGCGGCGGGGCAGCCGTACCTGGTGCTTGAGCACGTCGACGGCGAGCCGATCGACCGCTACTGCGACGCGAAGGGCCTCGACGTGGAGGCGCGCCTGCGCGTCTTCCTGGACGTCCTGGCGGCTGTCGCCCACGCGCACGCAAGCCTGATCGTGCATCGGGACATCAAGCCCTCCAACGTCCTCGTGGGCGCGGACGGGCAGGTGAAGCTGCTCGACTTCGGAATCGCGAAGCTGCTCGGGGGTGAGACCGAGACGGGAGAGGCGACGGCGTTGACGCGCGAGGGAGGGCGGGCGCTGACGCCCGAATATGCCGCTCCGGAGCAGGTGACGGGGGGCACGATCACGACGGCCACGGACGTTTATGCGCTGGGGACGCTGCTCTACGTGCTTCTGACCGGGCGGCATCCGGCGGAGCGGGCGCTCCAATCGCCGGCGCGGCTCGTTTTGGCCATCGTCGAAACGGAGCCGCAGCGCCTCTCCGACGCGGTCTCCGACAGGAAGGCGCAGACGGCGCAGAGACTCGATCAACGCGCCGCTCTCCGGGCGACGTCTCCCGAAGGGCTGCGCCGCGCGTTGAAGGGTGACCTCGAGACGATCGTCGCGAAGGCGCTGAAGAAGAAGCCGGAGGAGCGCTATTCCTCGGTCTCCGCGATGGCCCGGGACATCAAGGGATACCTCGATCACGAGCCGATCAGCGCGCGGCCCGACACGCTCGCCTATCGCGCCGGCAAGTTCGCGCGGCGTCACGCGCGCGGGATGGCCGCCGCGGTAGCCGTGGTCATGCTGCTCGCGCTCGTCGTCGGCTTCTCCGCGGCGCGGTTGGCCAGGGAGCGCGATCGCGCCCGCCTCGAGGCGCAGAAGGCCACGAAGGTCAGCGATCTCTTGACCGGGCTCTTGACCGGAGCGGATCCCTATGGCGAACAACAGACAAGAGAGCCGACCGTAAGGGGCATCCTCGATGCCGGCGCCGAGCGAATCGAGAAGGAGCTTGCGGGCCAGCCCGAGCTCCAGGCCGAGATGTTGACGGTGATGGGAAGGATCTATCAGCGGCTGGGCCATTACGACAAGGCTCGATCTCTGCTCGAAAAGGCGCTGGCTGTCGGACGCCAGTCCCCGGGGGCGGAAAACGAACGCGTGGCGCAGAGCCTGAACGAGCTCGGAGTGCTGCTGCGGGCGAAGGGCGATCTGGCGTCCGCGGCGCCGGTCCTGGAGGAGGCCCTCGCGATGCGGCGCAGGGTGCTGGGCCGCGAGCACAAGGACGTCGCCGTGACGCTGGTGGAGCTCGGACGCGTCTATGGGGATCTGAACAACGACGAACGCGCCGAGGCGCTTTTCCGCGAATCTCTGGCGATCCGGCGCAAGGTGCTGGGGGAAGAGGACCACGAGACCGCGGTGAGCCTGACCGACCTCGCGCACGTGATGCGGCGCCGCGGCGACCTCTCGCGCGCCGAGTCGCTGTTCCGGCAGTCTCTGCCCATCTTCCGCAAGACCCGCGGCGAGGACCATCCGCACGTGGCCACGATCGTGAACAACCTCGGTCTGATCGCCGCGGACCGGGGGGACTTCCGAGAGGCCGAGTCGCTCTTCCGGGAAGCCCTCGCCATGAGACGCAGGAGACTCGGGGACAAACACATCGACGTCGCCTCCGGACTGATCAACCTCTCTCGCGCCTCTGCTGGAACAGGGCAGGTACGAGGAAGCGGCCTCCGTGCTTCGGGAGGGGCTTGGAATCGCGCAGCCGGCGGTCGGCAACGACCACCCGCTCATCGCGTTCGGCAAGATCTACCTGGCCCGGGTGCACCTGGCGCGCAAGGAGCCGGCGGCGGCCGAGCCGCTCGCCCGCGATGCGCTTCGCATCCGCCAGCGCCTCTACCCGACGGAGGACTGGCGCGTCGCCGTGCCCATGAGCGTCCTCGGAGCCGCCTTGACGGCGCTCGCCCGCTACGACGAAGCCGAGGTGCTGCTGCTGAATGCACAAAGGGTTCTCAAGGACATTCCGGGCGCACAGGGACAGGAAGCCAGGGCGACCCGCAGCCGACTCGTCGCGCTGTACGAGGCCTGGGGCCGGCCGGAGAAAGCCGCGCCCTTCCGAATTGCGGCGGCCAGGAATGAATAGAGCGGAAATGGCTGGATTCAGCCGGGAGCGTGGTAGTTTCTGAGTTCGCATCTGGACCGCGCGAAGGAGATGGCGGTGGGGATTTCGAGGTCTGGTGAGAGCCCTGCGCTCTGATGATCCGGGGCTCGCAGAATTCCAAAACAGGCCGAAGCAATAACGATCCGCACGGACGCGGGGCTTACTTTAGGCCGGTGACCTGGCGCTGGCCCGAGCCGTCGGCGTTCATCACCCAGATTTCCATGCGGCCGGTGCGGTTGCTCTGGAAGGCGATCCGCTTTCCGTCGGGAAACCAGGAAGGGCGTCTCGTCGAGGTAGGGCTCGGTGTGAGCCGCGAGCTTGCGCGCGGCGCCGGTCGAGGCGTCCACGATCCAGATGTGGCAGGAGTGCGCCTCGAGGTCGTTGGCCTGGATGGCGAGCTCGCGGCCGTCGGGCGACCAGACCGGCCACTGCGCGCGGCCCTCGGCGGGCGCGAAATGAGTGACCTGGCGCCGCCCGGAGCCGTCGGCATTCATGACGAAGACGGCGAGCCCGTCGCTCGAATCGGGCGGCCGGCCGGTGAAGGCGAGGCGCTTCGCCGTCGGGCGACCAGTGGACGTTCCACGCGATGGAGGTGCCGTTGTTGATCTGCTTCGCGTTCGAGCCGTCCGGCGACGAGAGCATGAGCCTCATCGCAGTCCACGTGCCCGCCATGTACACGAGCCTCTTCCCGTCGGGCGACAGCGTCAGACCCCGGCCGGGGATCGTGGCGATTTGCCGCAGGTTCCTTCCTTCCGGATCGATCGAGTACAGCCGGCTCGCGTCATTCGCGAAAACCGAAAACAGGACCCGCTTTCCATCCGCCGTCCATCCCGGGTTACCTTCCTCCTCGGGCGTGTTCGTCAATTGCGTCTCGCCGGTTCCGTCCGCCGCGATCACGAACACGTCCTGATGCGCCGCCGCGATTCGACAGGAAGGCGATGCGCTTGCCGTCCGGTGAAACGATAGGGAGCTCGCCGTTGGAGACGGCCCGCGGCGCCGGTTGCCGCGCGTTTGCCGGAGAAGACAGCGCGACGAGAAGCGCCAGAACCCAGGACGGGACGGAGCGCGGCATCATGCGTCAGCTCGCGCGCGGCGACTCGCACCGTCAGCAGGTGGGCCTTCGGGTCGCCCGAGACGGGCTCGACGGTGGCGGCGGCCTTCCAGACGCGGCCCTCTGGAATCGGAAAAGCGCCAGGAGCGTCCCGGCTCCTTCCCGCTCGCGCCGGGCGCCCACTTCTCCTTTTCCGCGACCGGCTCGAGGTCCTTCAGAATCTCGCTGCCGCTCTTATCGGTCGTGAACTTCCACTGAGTCTCCCACTGGTCGGGCGTTCCCTGATGGCGGACAACGGTGCGGTCGGAAAACTGGCGGACCCACCCATACACGGGATCGAGCCGCATGTCGGCGAGCATCGCGCGCGCCCATTTCGAATCGGGTTGCCAGTGGTATTCGAGACCCGTGGCGACGACCTCGGCATGACCGCGCCCGAAGAGCTTCTCGATGACGTGGAGCGCCCCGTCGATTCCGGAAGAGAGACCGGCGGCCGTGACGATCTTCCCGTTGTCCACGAAACGCCGGTCCGACACGATGCGGGCCTTCGGAGCTTCCTCCTTGAGCTGTGGGATCAGGTGAGCGAACGTCGTGGCCTCCAGGCCGTCGAGTAACCCGGCCTTCGCCAGAAAGAAGGCGCCGTTGCACACGGAGAAGACGACCCGGGCCTCCCGCGCGGCGTCCTGGATCCAGGCGAGCACCGCCGTATTGGCCAGTTGCGGGCGCACGTTTCCGCCCGGCAGAAGAATCACGTCGGGCGCAGGCGCGTTGGCGAAGGTGTATGTCGGGTTGACGCTCATGCCCATCGCAGTCGTGAGGGGGCCGGACGCTTGCGCCACGCTGTAGATCTCGAACGCCGGATGATTGTGAATCGAGGCCTGCCCGAAGACCTCCCACGGACCGGCATAGTCGATGATCTCGACTCCCTCGAAGAGGAGAACGGCGAGGCGCAGCGGCTTCTCCGCCGCGGCCTGCCTCATTGCAGCGGCCGCGGACTTCTTGACGAGCTGCATCCCGCAGACCGGGCAGTCGCCGGCCTTCTCGTAGGTCTTCTCGTCGCAGCCTCCCGAGCAGGGAGGACAGACCCAGGCCCCGTTGTCCGAACCGGGGGGAGAAAGAAAGAGCCCGGGCGAAGTCACGGCCGCCGCGGCGAGCAGGAGAACGAAAGCCCCGGTTCTCAGATTGGCGCGCATGGTCTCCTTCCTTTCGAGCGGTTATCAGGCGCTTCGGAGCGCGATCATGGGATCGACGGCGGTGGCGCGGCGGGCCGGGAAGAACGACGCGAGGAGCGCCACGGTCACCAGGACGACGGACATCGCGAGGAACGTCGGCGGATCGGTGGCGTTGACCTCGAACAGGAGGCCGGACATCAGGCGCGCCAGAAGGTGCGCGCCGACGAGCCCGAGCGCGAGGCCCGCCGCGACGAGTGTCATCGACTGCCGAAGGACGAGTTTCAGGACGGAGCCCGGTTTCGCTCCCAGGGCCATCCGGATCCCGAATTCCTGGCGGCGCTCGCCGACGGCGAAGGCCATGACTCCGGCGATGCCGGCACAGGTGACGGCGAGGGCGAGGGCCGCGAAGAGTGACAGGAGCGTCGCGGTCAGCCGGGGCGAGGCGAGCGCGTTCGAGCGCGCCTGGTCGAGCGTCTGGAAGCGGTCGATCGGCTGATCCGGATCCACGGAGTGGACCGTCTCCCGGACGAGCCGGGAGAGCGCCAGGGGACTGCCCGTCGTCCGGACAAGGAGGCTCCCCGAGAGCGTGGGGAATTGCGGCAATGCGACGTAGATCTCGTCGGGAGGCGCAGCGGCCAGGCCGTACTGCCGGACGTCGCCGGCGACGCCGACGATGGTGATCCAGCTCTTGCCGCGATCGATCGTGACCCGCGCCCCGATGGGGTCTCGCGTCTCCCAGAACCGGCGGGCGAGAGAGCGGCTGACAACCGCGACCTTCGGCGTGTCGGGGGAGTCCGCCGAATTGAAGACCCGTCCCCGCAGGAGCGGCACGCCGACAGTGGAGAAGTAATCGGACGAGACTCGCTGGAATTCCGCCTGCGGGCGCAGGTCTTCGGATGCCGCCGGGCGTCCCTCGATCTCGAAACGCCCGTTGTTGGGTCCGGTCTCGTTCAAGGGGAAACTCCCGGAGATCGCCGCGGTGACGACGCCCGGCTCCGAAGCCAGGCGCTCGAGGATCTCCTTCTCGAACGCCCAGCGTTTGGCAGAGTCGGTGTACCTGGTGAAGTTCAGATCCAGCCGCGTCGTGAGGACGCGCCCGATCCGGAAGCCCGGATCCACCTCCTGCAGCTTCCAGAGGCTGCGAATCATGAGCCCCGCTCCGATGAGGAGTGTGAAGGAGATCGCCACCTGCAGCACGATCAGGGCGCTGCGCATCTTGTGGCGGCCGGCGCCCGCGGTGGAACGGCTCCCGCCTTCCTGCAGGGCTTCGGTCAGGCTCCGCCGGGAGGAGACGGCCGGGATCAGGCCCAGGGCGATCCCGGTCACGAGCGAAACGGCGAGAGCGAAGAGGAGGACCGGGCCGTCGATCGCGATCTCGCTCGCGCGCGGAGTGAAACGGGCGGCGAAGGCGACGAGCAAGCGCAGTCCGCCGGAGGCGAAGAGGAGGCCGAGCGCGCCCCCGGCGAGCGCGACGAGAGTGCTCTCCGTGACGAGCTGGCGGGCGAGCCTCAGCCGGCCGGCGCCGAGGGCGGAGCGCAGCGCAAGCTCCCGCCGCCGGCGCAGGAGGCGCGCGAGCGTGAGATTGGCGACGTTCGCGCACGCGAGCAGGAGCACGAGCCCGACGATCCCGAAGAGGACGAGGAAGGTCGGCCGCGCCGTCCGCGTCAGCTCCTCGCGGAGCGAGACGGCCGTCATGGCGAAGCCGCTCCCCTTCCCCCCATAGGAGTCCGGGTATTGCGCGGCGAGACTCTGTCCGATGCCCGCGAGTTCCGCGCGCGCGGCGCCAAGCGACACGCCGGGCTTCAATCTCGCGAAGACCTGGACCATCCGCTGGTCCCGGTCGTGGCTCATCTCGGGCCGGCTGCGGAAGGGGCAGGCGGAGACCGGCATGTAGACGTCGTTGTCGTCGGGGTAGGCCGGGATCGGCGGGAGGACGCCAATGACGGTGTGGATGCGGTCGTTCATCCGGAGTGTCCGCCCCACGATCCCGCGATCCCCACCCCAGGAGCGCATCCAGTAGTCGTAGGAGAGGACCAGGAGCGGCTCCGCACCCGGGGCGTCTTCACCGGCCCGGAATGTCCGGCCGATGAGCGGCTCGACCCCGAGCACGTCGAAGAAGTTCGCCGCGACGACGCCGGTCTGGACGCGTTCGGGCTCGGCTTTTCCGAGCAGCACGAACCACATCGAGTGGTACTCCGCCAGGCCCGCGAGCGTGTGGTTGCGGGAGGCGTAGTCGGAGATCTCCACGGGGGAGAAGGGGAAGTCGGTCACGTTGACCCCCGGCGCGTCCTGCCGCAGGCGGACCAGCCGGTCGCCGCCGCCGTAGGGGAGGGCCTGGAGGAAGACACCATGGACGACACTGAAGATCGCGGCGTTGGCGCCGATGCCCAGCGCGAGCGTCACGACCGCCGCGGCCGCGAAGACTGGATTGCGCCTCAACCCCCGAGCGCCGTACCGGAGATCCTGGAGAAGCGTCTCGATGACGGGCGCCCCCGTCTCGTCGAGGCACGACTCCTTGTGCTGCTCGACGCCCCCGAAGGAGAGGAGCGCCTCCCGGCGCGCCTCCTCGGGGGACAGGCCGCGCTCGATCAGCTTGCGCGTCTCCATGTCGAGGTGAAAGCGCATCTCTTCGTCCATCTCCTTCTCGACCGCGCTCCGCCGCCGGAGGGTCTTCAAGGCCGTCAACACCCGGGACGTCATGGCTGTCTCCTTCTTACCCGGCCTCGAGCACGCGTGAGACCGCCTGAGCGAAACGCTCCCACTCCTCCTGCTCCTCGGCGAGCTGCTTGCGTCCGTTCCGGGTCAGCTCGTAGAAGCGGGCGCGGCGGTTGTTCTCCGACGCCCCCCACTCCGATCGGATCCACCCCTTCGCTTCCAGCCGGTAGAGCGCGGGGTAGAGCGACCCCTGGTTGACCTGGAGCACGTCCTGCGAGAGCTGCTGGATCCGCTGGGAGATCCCCCAGCCGTGCATCGGCGCCGCCCGCAGCGTCTTCAAGATCAGAACGTCGAGTGTCCCCTGGAGAAGATCGGACCTGGGCGTCATCGGCCCTCCTTGAGAATGCCTACAGGAGTGTTCTCCCGCTCCTGTCGAATGTCAAGGGGAGTTACGGAGCCGCCCCCGGAAGGTTTCGAAAAAGGTCCGGGGTTATTCCTCCCGCAGAGCGCGCAGGGGGTGGACCCGGGTGGCGCGGCGGGCGGGGGCGAGGCAGGCGATCAGAGCGACGAGGCAGAGCAGGACCGCGACCGCGGCGAACGTCGCCGGGTCGGACGCGCTCACGCCGTAAATGAGCCCCGAGAGGACGCGTCCAAGGGCGAGGGCCGCGCCCAATCCGATGGCGAGGCCGAGGAGGGCCGGGCGCATCCCCTGGAGGAGCATCATCCGCATCACGTCGGCCGGCCGCGCCCCGAGGGCCATCCGGATCCCGATCTCCCGGCCGCGCCGCCGCACGCCGTAGGCGAGCACGCTGTAGATGCCGACGGCGGCGAGGAGGAGCGCGAGGCCCGCGAACGCGGCGAGGAGCAGCATGACGAGCCGCTGACGCGTGAGGGAGCCGGCGAGGACCTGTTCCATCGTGCCGACCCGGAGCACGGGCTGCGCCGGATCCATCGCCTGAATGGCCGCGACGGCCGCCGAAGCCACGGATGGGGTCTTTGCGCGGATCGTGAATTCCATGCCGAGCCCGGGCACCTGCTCGTTCGACAGGTACATTGCGGGAACCGGTTCGCGATAATCGAGGCCTCTCAGTTTGACGTCGCCCACGATTCCGACGACCTGGCAGATCCTGTCGGGAAGGAAGACGGCCGTCAGCCGCCTGCCGATGGGATCCTCTCCGGGCCAGAAGCGCTTCGCCATCGACTCGCTGATCACGGCGGCGGTCGGAGCGTCGGCCCGGTCCTCCGTGGTGAAGAGGCGCCCGCGGCGAAGCGGGATGCGCAGGGCGCGGAAGTAGTCGCCGGCGACGACAGTCGTCACGGCGATCGGCTGCTGCGCGACCGGCAGGAGCGGGCGGCCTTCGATCGCGATCGGCCAGTTCTGGGTGTCCGTCAGGGGGAGCGTGTTGGCCGCCCCCGCCGATTCGACTCCGGGCAGCGCGCGGATCCGATCGAGCGCCTGGTCGAAGAAGGCGCTTCGCCGGCCGGGTTCGGCGTACTTGCTCCTCGGGAGGGTGACGGACACCGTCGTCACGCCGCGAGAGTCGAAGCCCGGGATCGACCCGCCGCAGGAGCCAGAGACTGCGGATCAAGAGGCCCGCTCCGGCGAGGAGCACGAGGGAAAGCGCCACCTCGGAAACCACGAGCGCGCTCCGCGTGCGTCGCCCGCCGGAATCGGCGTCTGTACGCCCGAGGCCCTGCTTCAGGGACTCGGCGATGTCCCCCTTCGTCAGGCGCCACGCGGGAACGATCCCGGCGACGACGCCCGTCGCGAGGGAGACCGCCAGCGGTAAAGGCCAGGACCCACGCGTCCAGGTGGACCTCCGCCGAGCGCGGGAGCTGGTCCGCCAGGAAGGCGACGATCCCGTCCACGCCGTAGCTCGCGAGGAAAGAGACCCAGGGCGCCCCCCGCGAGCGAAAGCAGGAGCGTCTCGGCCACCACCTGCCGCACCAGGCGCCCGCGGCTCGCGCCGAGCGCGCTGCGGACGGCAATTTCTTTTCGCCGCGCCAGCGTCCTGGCCAGCACGAGATTGGCGACATTGGCGCACGCGATCAACAGCACGAAGGCGACGGCCCCGAGCAGGACGAGGAGGGCCGGCCGGACTTCTCCGACCAGGTCCTCGCGAAGCGGGACGACCACGGCGCCCCAGCCCGCGTCGTCCTCCGGGTACTGGCGGGCGAGCCGGTCGGAGATGACGTTCATCTCGGCCTGCGCCCGCGTCCGGTCCACGCCCGGCTTCAAACGCGCGACCACCAGGCAGTTGTGGTTGTTCCGCTGCGCCCGCATCTTCGCGTCCCATTCCATCGGGATCCAGATGCTGCTGAAGTCCGGGAGCCGGACGTCCGGGCCCATCACGCCGACGACGCGCCAGGGCTGATCGTCCAGCCGGATTTCGCGGCCCACGATCCCGGGATCGGCGCCGAAGCGCGTCTTCCAGATCGAATGGCCGAGGACGACGACGCGGCTCGGTCCTCCGGCGCTCTCCTCCCGGGTGAACGTGCGTCCGAGCGCCGGCCGCGCTCCGAGCACCGGGAAGAAATCGGACGACACCTGCGCCGCGGCCACGGATTCTGGCTCTCCGCCGCCGGTCAGGTTCAGGCCCCGGAACTGGATGAGCGCCATCCTCTCGAAGACGTGGTTCTGGCTCTCCCAGTCGAGGTAGTTGGCGGGAGAGACGGCGAAGATCCGCATCCCCGGGAAGGAGGCCGCGGGCGGCGTGTGCCAGACCCGGACGAGCCGCGCGGAATCGGGGAACGGAAGCGGCCGCAGAAGGACGGCGTTGACGACGCTGAAGATGGCCGTGTTGGCGCCGATGCCGAGCGTCAGGATGCCGATCGCTGCCAGGGTGAATCCGGGGCTCTTCACGAGGAGCCTCGCTCCGTGCCGGAGATCCTGGCCAAGCGCCGTCATGACCTCTCTCGCTCCTTTTCTCGACTGGCCGGAACGACTCAAGGAGACGTCCCCGGTCTCGATGATCTGACGCCAGGAACGAGGCAAGGCGGGTGCCACCGCTCTCGCGACGGCCAATCCAATGAAAAGACGTCCTTTGTGTGCACGCCCCGTCGCATCCGCGGCCGCATCGACTGTTCGGAATTGGGACACCGCGGTCCGATTGCGGACAGCCGCGAGCCTGCCGGCGGGCCACATGAGGCCCATGCTAGATTGCGCCGAACTGAGGGAGGTCGGTCGTGCCGCTGCGAAGTCCGCGTGTCATTCTCACGGTCCTCCTGCTCGCTTCCCCGCTTCCTGCCGCCGAGGACGTCAAGATCACGGCGGGGGCCGTCGAGGACCAGCGCTCTTCGGACGCACGGTTCGGCGGGCTGACGATCGAGCTTCTCCTGAAAGGGAGCGGCATGGACGACGTCAAAGCTGTTCGCGTGAGAGTGAAGTTTGCGAAGGACGACGCGGGCACGGTCCTCTTCAAGCCGGAGCGGGACGATAAGCCGAAGGACTTCGAAGAGTATGCGGCCAATCGCCAGTCGGGGCCGGAAGTCCGCCTGCTCAGTCCGAGCCGCGACGCCTCGACGGTGGACGTGGCGGGAGAGGTCGAGCTGTTCATTCCGGCGCGAGACCCGAACACGAAGCAGAGATTCGAAGCATTCCTGGGCGGGCTGGACAAGCCGATTGCGAGCACGGCGCTGAAGTCCGCGAAGGTCGAGATCACGCCCCTCTCGGCAGGGGAATACAAGACCCGGCAGGAGAAGAACCGTCCCACGAAGGAACAGATCGTGGCCGAAGGGAAGAAGCATGGCGCGTCGGACGCGGAGATCCAGCAGGCGCTGTCGTTGATGGAAGCCATCGGGTCGCTTTCGGGCGAAGCGCCTTCCGAGAACAGCGTCCTCCTGGAGACGAAGGATCCGGAAGGCAGGATCATAGCGATCGACATCGTGCGGCCCGATGGCGCCGAGCTCCACGCTCCGAGCCGGGGCAGTACCGGCGGCCGCGAGCTGAAGATGGTGAAGATCGATCTTTCGGAGAAGCCACCGGCCGACGCCGCGCTCGTCGTCACGCTGCGCACGGCGAAATCGCTCGTGACGATTCCGCTCGACCTGAGGGGAGTCGCGCTGCCATGACCGGCAGGGGTTGCCGGGCCGGCGTTCTTCTCGCGCTCGCTCTGGCTCTGGCCGCCGCCGTTCCGGCCTTGGCGCAATCGAAGAAGGCGCCAAAGAAAAGCGTACCGTCCGAGCCGGCCGCGCCTCCGAACATCCGGGTCGCGGTCGAGTCCGTCCTGGACCGCCGGACGACGCGGGACTTTCCCCGGTCCGAGCTTTCGATCACGTTCAAACTCGAAGGCGAGGACGCGGGCGCCGTCCGATCGGCCCGCGTTCATCTCGCGAAGGCTTCGGACGACACGGGCCGAAGCCTCATGCCGAGCGCGGCCGAGTCCCGGCAGGATGCGGACCGCTGGGAGGAGGCTCGCGAGGGCGGCCCTCCTACGCCGAGGGTCGATCTGGCGAGCCCCTCGCGCAAGGCGAAGAGCCTGACCGCGATCGAAGGCGTCCTGGAGACGTACCTGCCCTCGCGGGATCCCGCCGGAACGGTCCGGATCGACAGGGTCATGGCGAAGAAAGACAAGCCGCCGCTCGCGGTGCCGGCGCTCGCCTCCCGGAGCATCCAGATCCAGGTTCTCTCCAGGGCCGGCCTCGAAAAAGAGAAGAAGCAGGCGGAGGAAAAGAAGAAAGCGCAAGCCGCGAAGAAGAAGGGGAAGAAGGGGACGGAGACCGGGCTGGAAGAGATGGCCGGCGCGATGGGAGACGCCCTGGCGGAAATGATGGAACGCCTGTTCCTGAGCGCGGGCGACAACGACCTCATCCTGAAGGTCGGTGATCCCGGAAAGAAAATCTTCTCCTTCGATCTCGTGGCGCCCGACGGCGCTCCGATCCGCTCCTTCGGCACGATGGAGCTCGTGGACTAGGATCATCAGGATGCTCGAACCGATCCCGCAGACCGCGTCGCTCCAGGTCCGGCTCAAGACGCCGAAGTGTTTCGGAGAGGTTCCCTTCTCCCTCGCCGCCGTGAAGCTGCCCTAGCCTCCTACTTGTCGAGTGTGGCGGACTTGCGCGCCTCCGCGAGCTCGGCGTTGTCGGCATCGGCACGACTGGCGAGAGCGAGGAGCTTCGCGGAATAGCTTAGCGTCTTGTCACGATTCCCGGAGGCGCGCGCGGCGCGGGCGGCGCCCGCGAGACCATGCAGACGGTTGGGGGCCACGGCGAGGGAGGCCTCGTACTCCTCGAGCGCGGGCGCGGGCTGCCGGACATCGAGGAGGAGGTCACCGAGCAGCTCGCGCGCCGGGATGATGGAGCCCGGCGTGACCGCGTGCTTGTCGGTCGCGCCTTCGAGATCCGCGGCCGAACGCGCCAGCCGGATCGCTTCCTCGTTCTTCTTTTCGGCGCGCGCGATCCAGGAAGCGGCTTCGAGCCGCTGGATCTCGACCTGCCCGGACCAGTACTTGTCCCCCTTCCGGTCGAGCTCGTCGCGGATCGTTTCGAGCCGGCCGATCTCCGCGCGCGCGGCGTCAAGGTCGCCCGAGCGCGCGGCGCCCAGGGCCCGCCCGAAGACCACGATGGCCTGGGCGTTGCGGAACTTCTCCCACGGGAAGCTCGACGGTTTAAGCTCCAGCTTCGCCGCCTCGCTCCATTTTCCCCGCTCGACGGCGTAGCGTGTCGGGACCGCGGCGAGGGAATAGGCCGCTGCGAAGTTCGGCACGTCCAGCCGCTCGACGCGGGCCTCTCTCTCGACGACGCCGCGCGCTTCCGCGTCGCGCCCGAGCTGCAGGTAGGCGTATTCCAGGTAGTCCTCGGCGTGCAGATCATCGAAAGACGTGGCCCCGGGCGCCGCCGTGGCGACGTATCGCTGCGCGGCCGCCGCCGAAGCGAGGTTCGACTGGATGGAGTCCTCCCAGAGGCCGAGGCGCGTGAAGATGTGCGACGGCATGTGAAGCGCGTGCGGCGCGTCCGGAGCGATCTTCGCGTAGCTGCGCGCCGCCGGAAGGGCCAGCGGGGCGAGCGCCGGATAGTCGAAGCTGTGGATCAGGTAGTGCGCGGCGCCCGGGTGCTCCGGCGCCTGCGGGAGGATGCGGTTGAGGATCTCGGCGGCCTTCTTCTGGCTCGCGTAGGTCTTGTCCGCCGGCGTGACTGTGCCAAGGATCGCCAGAGCGTAGAAGATCCCGGCTTCGCGATCGTTCGGGTACTTCACATAAACGCGCTCCATCGCGTTCTCGAAGGCGACGGAGCGGGTGTGGTGATCGAGCTTGTCGGCGTCGCGGTAGAAAGCCTCGACGCCGGCAATGTAGTCGCGCTCCCGTTCCGTCTTCGCCTCCGGAGCTTTCGCTTTTGCAACCGCCTCGGTTCCTTTCCGGATCTCGGCGGGCGAAGGCTCGGCGCCCGGATTTCCGGCGGCCCAGATGGGGTGGAAGTTG
>CAVUIX010000031.1:0-46878 GCA_963741435.1 uncultured Acidobacteriota bacterium
TCGAATGAAAGTCGTGACGGTCGCCGCGAAGCACGCGACTCCGAACGTCAGCGTCGTCTGGATCAGGAGCGCCGGCATCGCGAGGAGCGTCCACGCAAGGAGAGATGTCCGAGCCACGCCAGGTAGACGGCGAATATGGCGAAGGCGATGAGCTGGTTGACGACCGCCGCCAGGACGACCGAGAGAACCAGGGTCTCCAGCGGAAAGACCGTCTTCTTGACCATGGCCGCGTTGTCGGTCAGGGCCGACGAGGACCGCCAGATCCCCTCCTGGATGGCCATCCAGGGCAGCAGACCGGCCAGCAGGAACTCGGGGAACCCGGCAAACCCCTTCTCGACCGGGATGCGGAGGATCAGCCCGAAGACCCAGGCGTAGAGCAGGAGCCAGAGGACCGGCTGGCCGAAGGCCCAGAAAACCCCCAGCCCCGAGCCGGCGTACCGCGCCCGGATGTCCCTGACCACCATCTCTTTAAGCAGAAATAGGCGGGCGGAAAGTCTTTTCCTGTTGCTTGACATCGGAGGCGGGATTATAGTTGCCGAAGTTTATGACGCAATAACATTTTCTGGGAAGTCCGATGTCGTCTCCTCATTCTCCGCGCAAGATTCACCTGGTGGGCTCCCGCATTCGCGAGCTCCGGAAGGGACACCACCTCACGCAGACCGAGCTCTCCGAGAAAATCGGGATCGCGCAATCCGATCTCTCCCGGATGGAGCAGGGCGAGTACAAGGTCGGCCTCGACACGCTCTTCAAGATCCTCCACGTCTTCGACCTGAAGATGGGAGAGTTCTTCGGCGAGACGGAGAAAGCGGAGGACGCCGAGGCCCGCGAGCTCGTCACCGAGTTCCAGGAGCTCACGAGCGAGGCGCAGCGAGAGGTGCGCGATTTCGTCCGTTTCAAGAAGCTGCAGCAACGGCCGGACAAGCCGGATTCCGAGGCGGCCGCTCCAAATGAGGAAGAAAGACCTTGAGTTCCCGGAGGCGAGTGTCTAGAATCGGATCAACCGATGCGAGCCGGATGAGCGAGCGCCGTAAACACTTGGAGTTTCTGCGCAAGACCGCCAAGGAGGCGATCTGGGCGGGGGACTACGAGCGCGCGCTGACGCTCTACGACGACGGGCTCTCGCTCGCCCGCGGCTGGAAGGACCGCGACCTCGAGGACCTCTTCACGTGCAACCGCGCGACGACCTTGATCGAGATGGACCGCCAGGATTTCGATCTCTCGCGATTGAAGGAAATCCTGATGCGGAGCCCTTCGACCTATAACGGGGCTCTCGCCGGCTACGTCGCCGCCAACGCCCATGAGGCGCGGGGGGAATTCGAGCGCGCTCGCTTCTACGCGCAGGCGGCGCTGACGAGAAGCCGCGAGCTCGGGCTGGAAGAGCTGACGGGGACATCGCTCAATCTCCTGGCGAACCTGGAGCTGCACGAGGGACGCTTCGAGGCGGCGCGCGATCTCTTCCAGGAGGCGGTCGAGCGGCTGGAGTCTGAAGGCGAGAGCCTCTCGAGACAGTCCGCCGTGGCCGCGGACAATCTGGGCTACTGCCACATCGCCCTGGACAACATCGATCGCGGGCTGCCCCTGGTCCAACGGTCGCTCTCCGTGCTCGAGAGCCTGGGCGCGCGGCAGGCGATGGACTATCCGGCGCTGGATCTCTGCTTCGCGAACGTCAAGATGAGCCGGTTGGACGAAGCGGAGAGCTGGGGAGTCCGCGCTCTCGGCCTCGGCAAGGAGTTCGGGCGCGAGGATGTCGTGAAGAACTCCCACTATCTGCTGGCCGAGACGTACTCGGAGATGGGCCGGACCTCACGCGCGGACGAGCAGTACGAGGCGTTGGCGAGCTACTACCCGGACTTCCCGGCTTTGAAGAACTACCTCCGTCAGATCAGCCTGATGGAAGTCATCAACCTGAGAGCATGATCCTCATGACGCGCCGCGCCCTCCGCTTCTTCCTCGCTGCCGCGGCCTTCGCCCTGGCGGCCGGCGCCGCGTTCGCCTCCGGCGGCGCGGCTTCGGCTCAGGAAGAGAAGTCGCTCCTCGCCCCGGACGGCACCCTCTACTCGGTCCGCTCGGGCTACGCCTCGGATCTGGGTCTGACCGATCCTGACGTGAGCGCGAGCGACTACGTCGTTGCCTGGAGCTCCCGGCGGCAGGATGGAAGCGTCGCTCAAGGCGTGGTTCCGGACACGGCCGGCCACAGCCTCAAACGCGACCTCCAGCTGGCCTACGACGAGCCGACCGGATCGCTCGTGCTCCTCTGGAAGGAGGACTTCACGGTCTTGAACGTCCTTCGGCTCGGGATCTTCCGGAGCGGCGCCTGGACGCTGGCCAATCTCCTGCCGAACCTCGGTTTCGCGCACGCCTACAACCCGCAGATGCTGCTCTCCCACCAGACCGTGTCCGTCCAGAACGACGACGGCAGCTCCGCGTCGCACACGCGCACGATCCTGTCGGTCATCTGGTGGGAGGAGGCGCAGTACGTGCAGGCGCGCTTTGCCCCGATCTTCCTGGACGAGGTTTCCGACGCGAGCGACGTGCAGGTTTACGACCTTCCGACTGTCGGTGGGCGGCGGCGGAGTCCCGACTCTTACAGGCGAACGGACCCCGGGAGCCTACATGTACCCGGCGCTGCAGATCGAGGGGATCGGGGGAGCGATTCTCGCGAGCTTCGCCGACCTGGGCTCCAACAAGCATTACGTCATCCGCGTCACGTTCCCGAGCAGCCTCGGCAAGCCCGGATCCGGACAACGTCACGTGGCAGCGCCGGCGCATCCCGGTCGTCGGCGTCGCTTCCGAGGGCCCGATCTCCGACAGCGTGCCTGGCGGGATCGACCGCGTCATCACGATGATCGGCGCGTCCTATCACCCGACGCTCATGTGGCGCACGGAGGGCGCCGTGGGCTTCAGCCGCTTCGACGGCAAGGCGTGGTCGTCCGCCAGAACGATTCCGCTGGACACCTCCATGACCTACGACCGCGCGCTGCGCCTCGTCCAGGAGATGGCCACCAGGAACTGACCTCGCTCCGCTCGGTCAATTCAGATTCCAGATTCCACGTTCCAGATTCCAGTGCGGCCCGTGGTTTGTCTTGGTCTCCTGGAATCTGAAATCTGGAATCTGGAATCACAAGCCCTTCGGCAGATCCTTTCGCACCGGCTCGTCGTAGAGAGAATCGAGAAGCGTCACGGCGTCGAGCCCGGCCGGCGTCACGGTCCTGGGGACGAGGACGCGGATCGTGTAGATGTGGTCTCCGGTCTGACCGGTGCGCGGGTTGCGCACCCCCTTTCCGCGAAGGCGCAGCTTCTGACCGCGCGTTCCGGGCGGGATCCGGGCGCGAAACGTTCCGCGGATCGTCGGCACATCGACCTCGGCTCCGGCGTAGGCCTCCTTGACGGTGACCGGCACGATGCCGTGAATGTCGTCGCCGCGCCGCTCGAAGTACGGATCGGGCGTAACGCGAACCGTCACGTAGAGATCTCCCGTCGATCCTCCGCGAGATCCGGGGCCTCCCTTGCCCGGCACTCTCACGGTGCCGCCGTCCTCCGTTCCTTCCGGGATCTTGATGCGCACGGTTTCCACTTCGGCCACCCGCCCGCGCCCACGGCATGTCGGGCAAACGTCGCGGCCGAGCCTTCCGGTTCCGTGGCAGCGCGCGCACTCCTTCTCGCGCCGGAGGGAGAGCGAGGCCGTTCCGCCGAGCACCGCCTCCCGGAACGGAATCTCGATCCTCCCCTGCGCGTCCTCCCCTTTTTCCGGTTCGGTACGGCGCGCTCTTCCTCCGAAGAGATTGCCGAAGAGATCGCCCAGATCACCCCCCTCGAATTGGAACCCTTCGAAGGTGGTCCCCTCGAAACCGCCTCCCGGCGCGCCGCCGAAGCCTCCGGAGGGGGGTTCAAAGCCCATGGAAGGACGTCCGGCGTGCCCGAACCGATCGTAGGCCCTGCGCTTCTCCGCGTCCCGCAGGACGTCGTAGGCCTCCTGAACCTCCTGGAACCTTTTCTGGGCCGTCTTGTCGCCCGGGTTGACGTCGGGATGAAGCTTGCGGGCGAGGCGGCGGTAGGCTTTCTTGAGATCGTCCTCGGAGGCCTCTTTCGAAACCCCCAGAACCTCGTAGTAGTCCCGTTTTTTCATACGTTTCCGGGATTATAGCGGCGCCGAAAATAAGCTATTGACAGTCCTAGGTGGTCTAATATTATTAGCCGCAATCGAGCAGTCTTCTAATCTTATAAGGGCGGCGGGGATGAGCATCGACGACATCGATCTCAGGATACTGGACATGCTCCAGCGCAACGGGAAGCTGTCGCAGGCCAAGATCGCCGGGGCGGTGGGGCTCACAACTCCGTCGGTCAACGAGCGGATCAAGAAGATGGAGCGCCACGGGATGATCCGGGGCTTCGTCGCGTTGCTCGACCACGAGAAGATGGGGTTCCCTCTGACGGCGTACGTGGATGTCGCCCTCGAGCACCCGCGCTACGAGAAGGCCTTCGTGGACGATCTGGAGAAACTGCTCGGCGTCCAGGAGTGTCATTTTCTCGCGGGAGAATACGCGTACCGGCTGAAGGTGAAAGCCGTTTCGACGGCCGCCCTCGCCGACTTCCTGCAACACCGTCTGATGACGATCAAGGGAGTGACTCGCGCCCGCACGGAGATCTCCCTCTCATCGAAAAAAGAGTCCACCCTCCTTCCCCTCGCCGTCCCCCCCGAAGAAAAGAAATGATGTGAGGGCGAACGCCGCTCTACCACGCTCGCGGCGTCGCGAAGCGACGCACAAGCCCCGGTCGCGGCGCGAGGAGTCTCCCAGGGGGGAGGAGCCTCGCGCCGCGGGAGCGAAGCGCCGTAGCGGGATCGCGCCGTCAGGCGCAGATCCCGCGGAGCGCGCGTAGCGACGGTGGGCGTCCGCCCGGCTTTCGCCGGACGGGTCGGCCTGTCGGCCTTTTTGGCGGGAGCCTAAGAATTGAGGAAAGCGAGCCGGGCCGCGCGTGCAACCGCGCGGCCGGATGGGAGGATTCTGTTGGCGGGAGTGAACCGATTGCCTTTCATGGCCTTGCCAGGTCCGCTGCAAACGGTGCGCCAAACGGCCCTCGACCCGCGACCCGTCAGAAGCGGTATGTGACCCCCGCGTTGGCTGTCAGCAGAGACCGCCCGAAAGTGGAATTAATGCTGTGAAACGTCAGGCGGCCGTTGACAGAGAGATGCTTGATGACCTGAAAGCCCCCATCGACTCCGAAATGCCAGCCGAATGCGGTCTCGCGATTGTCGCGGTAATTCGCGATCTCCGCCGGAACATCATCAGGCTCGACCTTGTAGCCGCCGATTCCGGCGAAGATGCCGGAGGTATAGATTCCCTCGAAGAACTCGTATGAGATTCCCACCGTCGCGTAGTGGATATCTTCGTTCAGGTCCGGCAGAGTCACGGGCTCGGTGGATCCCGGCGGAGTGACGACGGTCCCGGCGTTCTCCCCTTTCACCCGAAGGGTCCCGTAGGTCACCCTGAAGATGACTTTCGGCTGCACCTCGGCTTCGACGAAGAGGTTCCAGTCCTTGGGCTGGAAGTCCTCCCAGTGGAAATGGTGCTCGATGTCGTTGACAACGCCGATCGTTCCTCCAACGCCAAACGTCTGCGCCGACGCCGGCGCGGCGAGGAGTAGCGCCGCGATGAGCCCGAACCCGATCCTGCGGTGGGACACAGGCAACCTCCGAAGGCAGTCTATGGCTTCCGGTTTCAACTTCCAAGTTCCCGGTGGAGAGAGATCGAGCACAACTCGAAACCCGGAGCGCGTTTACAATCCGCTCTCGGATGCTTACGGAAGCCGGACGGAATTCGCGGAGAAGAATCTGATCGCGATCCTGCGCGCTGCCGCCGGCTTCTGCTTTCCATCCCGCTGCCTCGCCTGCCGGTGCCGCTCCCTCGAGCGCTTTCTCCGCGGCGGCGTCTGCGAAGCGTGCTGGGAATCGATGCCGATGCCGGAGGAGTCGCGGTGCGATATCTGCGACGAGCCGGTTCCGAGCGCAGAGGCAGGCGAGATCTCGATTCCTCCGCGGGCCCCGGAGGTTTCCCGCTGCGGCCGCTGCCTGCTTTCTCCGCCCCCTTTCCGCAGTTTGCGCGCGGCCGCTCCGTACCGCGGCTCGGCGCGCGACATCCTCATCGCCTTCAAGTTCGGAGGGGCGGACTATCTCGCCCCGCGGCTGGCGCGGATCATGACGGCGCGCCTTGCCGCTTCCGCGGCCTGGGACGAGGCGGCGTCCGTGCCCGCGACAGCACGCGCTCGCCGATGCGGCGATCACGCTGCCGATCTGCTCGGGGCCGCCCTGGCGAGGAGCCTGGGAATCCGGTTCTCTCCGCGCAGGCTCGTCAAGGTCCGCCCGACCGAACGTCAGAGCGGGCTCCCCCTCGCGCGCCGCGCTCAGAACGTCCGCGGCGCCTTTCGCGCTCGCGCCGCCGCGCCCCGGCGCGTGCTGCTCGTGGACGACGTGGCCACTTCCGGCGCGACCGCGAGGGAATGCGCGCGCCTCTTGCTTGCGGCGGGCGCGCGGGAGGTGGACGTCTGGTGCTTCGCGCGCGCCTCGCGCGACGACATGTTCGCCGGAGACATCCCGGGCGCGCTCCGTGTCGCCGGCTCATGAAACTCCTCGACACACTCATCGTCAGGACTCTCCCCCTCGTGCCGAGCCGGCTGGTTCGCAGCGTCGCCTCGCGCTACGTCGCCGGAGAAACGCTCGAAGACGCGGTCAGGACCGTCCGACAGTTGAACTCCGAGGGGTGCATGGCGACGCTCGACGTGCTGGGCGAAGACGTCACGCGGATCTCGGAGACGGAGCCGCCCGTCGCGGAATACCGCCGCGCCCTGGATGCCATCGCCGAGCACCGGCTCGATTCGAACATCTCCGTCAAGCTCACGGCCCTCGGCTTGAAGCTGGACCCTCGCCGGTGCCGCGAGCACCTCAACACGATCCTGGAGGCGGCTCGCGCGCACGGCAATTTCGTCCGGATCGACATGGAAGACTCCTCGGTGACCGAGGAGACGATCGGCATCTATCTCGAATCGAGGAAGATCACGGATCGTGTCGGACTCGTTCTGCAGGCCTACCTGCGCCGCAGCCGCGAGGACGCGCGGCGCGTGGCGCCGGTCCTGGCGAACGTCCGCGTTTGCAAGGGGATCTACGTCGAGCCGCCGGAGATCGCCTACAAGGACCGCGAAGAGATCCGGGACAGCTTCGCCGCGCTCGTCGATGACCTTTTCCAGGCCGGGTGCTACGTCGGGATCGCGACCCACGATGAGATTCTGGTGGCGCGAGCGCTCGAGTCGATCCGGCGGCTGGGCGTCTCCCGCGACGGTTACGAGTTCCAGATGCTGCTGGGCGTGTCGGGAAACCTGCGCCGCAAGCTCGTCTCCTCGGGCCACCGCTTGCGAGTCTACGTTCCGTACGGAAAGTCGTGGCGTGCGTATTCGCTGCGCCGCCTGAAGGAGAATCCCGCGATTGCCAGCCAGGTGCTGAAGGGTCTCCTGACAGGGGGCCGCTGAGGGCCCCCGGAGCTCGAATTCCAGGGCCGCGTAACTCCTAGGGGCGGGGAGCCTTCGGCGCCTCCTTCACCCGCTCATAAAGGACATTGGCAATTGACTCTCCGGAGTCATATACTCCGCGTTGGGACTCTGGGTCCCGTTCTATGAGACGTCGCCTTTCGGCAGCGTTCGCGTGGCTATTGCCGGCATGCATCTCCGGCGGGTGGTGCCTGGCTGCGCCCGCGCCTTCACCGGTTCTCGCGTCGCCTCTGGCTCCCCCCATCTCCGGGATCGTCAGCCATCTGGAGAATCCGATCGGGGGAGCGCTCGTGATTCTCTACAACCTTGGCGATACCTCCCTGACTCGATCGCGCACGGCTCCCGATGGCACGTTCGTTCTTGCTTCGGCGCCGGTCGGAGTCTACGACCTCGTCGCCTACAAGAACGGATTCCTTCCGGCGCTGGTTCGCCTGTGGCACCAGCCCGCATCCATCGGAGTGAGCGCGGTTCACATCCAGCTGGCGGCCAAGTCCGGAGACCCGCGCGGGCAGAGCGAGTCCTCGAGCGTCTGGGACCTGCGCGACAAGCTGCCCGCCGACGTCCTGCGGGAAATCAATCTGGAAACCGTCGCGCAGGAGACGCCGCTCTCCAGCCAGGTCCGGGTCGACAAGATGATCGCCGGTGAGGTCCGCACGGTCTCGGACGTGGCCCAGGGCGATTCTTCGCTTTCCCGCACCGCCGTCGGCGTGCGCGGGGGGCTCCCGAACGGCTGGCAATACGACCTCCGCGGCGACTACTCCGCCGTGACCGCTCCCTCGGGGGTTGCCGATACGTTCGCAACCGCCGGCAACGCCGCGGGACTGGCCCTGGATGTCGCCATGTCGCCGCTCGACCGTGTCAGCTTGACGACCCGCCGGCATACCCTGAACCTTCATGACGACCGCACGGCGAGCCTTGAGACCCATGGCGTCTCCTGGTCCCGCGACAGCGAGGAAGGAAGAGTCGAATCGGTCGCGGCCCGCTATGTCGAGGAAACGAATCTCTATCACGCCACATCGCCCGGATCCACCTTCTTCCCGCTCGCCTCGCGAACCTGGGAAGTGCGCGCGAATTACGCCCGGCCCGCCACGGATTCGCCCGGTGTCGCGGTCGCGATGACGTACCGGCACCGCGAGGGAACGATCGGACCTTCGGGCGTCGGATCGGACGGAGCCTTCCTGATGTCGGCGCCCGACGGAGACCTCTCCGCCGGCTCCTCCGTGCGCGTCTCCTCGCGAGGCGAGGTCGAGGGGGGCGTCGTCGCCCGGTATCTGGCGGGCGGATACGGCATCGCGCCGCGCCTGAGCGCGAACTACGACCTCGGGGGCAAGACCTACGTCTTCGTGCGGGGTCTCTACCGGGTCGCGGAATCAGGCACCGCTTCCGGGACCGTTCTTCCGCTGGTGACCTCCGTCGAAGAGAACAACGAAGCCATTTCCAGCAGGGCATTCGTGGTCGGGCTGGAGCGGGCCGCAGGCCCCGACGGCTCCTTCCGCCTCGAGGCGTCGGATCAGCGGATCAACGAAACGGTCCGCGCGTTCTTCGAAGGGGACTTTCTGACCGAGTTCGACAGCATCTATCTCTTCGACGGCAACTCCGTCCGTCAGTACAAGCTGTCGGGAAGCCACCGCTTGACCGACAAACTCTCGGGCAGCATCGGGCTGCGCTACGGCAGGATCGGAGGCGATCCGGCCTCCGGCTCCGAAAAGAACTATGGGATCACGGACAACAAGGGGCATTTCTGGTCGGCCCGCGCGGCCGTGGAGATCGTTCAGACACACACGGGCGTCGCGGTGCTCGTGCGCGGAGTGCGCCAGAGCCTGGCGAGCGCGGCGGCGCTCCGGTCCAACGACTCGAGCAAGATCGCGGTTTCCCTCGCCCAGGATCTCTCGGTCGTCGGCGTCAACCCGTTCGGCACGGTCTGCAAGCTTCTCGTCGCCCTCGAGTCGGCCCGCAGCGTTGCGTTGACCAGCGACGACTCTCTTTCGACCAATCGCTTGCTCGGGGGCGTGGCAATCTCCTTTTAAGACGCCCTTCCCTTGGCTCTCCCTCTGTCTTCCTCTAATTCAAAATAATCTGGAGGTATATTCAGAAAATTGGATTCGACGGTCGGAGACCCTCTGATTATTTTTCTTAAGTATCTGTAAGAAATGGCTTTATTCGATGATACTCACTGTTTTCGCATGGCATTCGGATTGCTGAATCAGCGCTCGTGCCTCGTCTGATCAAGTCGCTAGGCGTTGGAGCGGTTCTGCTCGTTACCGTTGCGACGGTGGGTATTGCCTTCCTGTCATTTGCCCGGAAGGTCGATACGTTCTCGCGGCCGGGCTTCGACTACGTGCGATCGGGTGGTGCGCTGACAATTACCCGGATCGAGCCCGGGGGCGCGGCTGCAGCCGCTGGCCTCTCGCCCGGAGACCGGATCATCACCGCGGACGGGCAGACGGCGGCTTCTCTGGCTCAGCCCGAGCGAAGCCTGGCGCGCAAGCCCTTCCCGCACCGCCTGCTCGTCGTCTCCCACGGAGAAGTCCGCGAGATGCGTCTGGCGCGTCCGGTCGTGGCGCTCGATCGGACCTATCTCTTCCTCGCGTTTGTCGGCTTCCTCTATCTCCTCATCGGTCTCTTCACGTTCTCCCGCGAGCGCGCCGGAGCGGCGCGGATCTTCTGGGCGCTCTGCCTCTCCTCCTTCGCGGTCTACGTCGTGACGCCCGCCGGGCCGCACGACGCGGTCTGGAAGGCCTTTCTCCTGACCGAAGACGTCTACCGCGCGCTCCTCCCGGCTCTGCTCCTCCACTTCTTCCTGGTCTTCCCGCAGCCGCTGTCGATAAAGCGCCGCCGGATTCTTCCGTTTCTCTATCTGCCGGGGGCGGCATACCTGGCCATTCAGGAAGCGCCTCTCACCTCCGCCGGCGCCGATGCGGCGGCCCTGCTCGAGCTCGCGACTCGGCTCTGGCAGGCCTACTTCGCGCTCTTCGGCGTCGCGGCTCTGTGGCGGCTCACGCAACTCCTGCGGCGTCGCCGCGAGGACGCCGAGGCCGAGAAGCAGATGCGGTGGATCGGACTCGGAGTCGCGGTCGGCCTCGCGCCCTTTCTGCTCCTGTCGGTCTTCCCGAGGATCCTCGGGCTGGCTTCGCCGCTGCTCTCGAGTCTGTCGGTTGTTCCGCTCGTCTTCATCCCCCTCGCCTTCGCCTACGCGATCCTGAAGTGGCGGCTCTGGGACGTCGAGATCTTCGTGCGGGAAGCGCTCGCAACGACCGCGGCGGTTCTTCTGGGCGGCATGACGTTCGTGCTGCTGAACACGCTTCTCGACCGCACGTTGGAAGGGATGGCCGAGGCGGGAAAGAACGTCATCGCGTTCGGCTCGGGGCTCGTGCTCGCCGCGCTCCTCGTTCCGATGAAGAGGCGGATCACCGGCGTGCTGGAGAGAATCCAGTACCACGACACCTACCGCGCGCGCCGCGCGCTGCTCGACATCGCGAGAGACTTCTCGACTCCGCGACGGCAGGAGGATCTGTCGGCCGCGATCGTGCGGCGCGTGGAGGACGGGCTCCACGTCGTGCCCTGCTCTCTCTTCCTCTTCGAGGGCCCGAGCGTGGGGGGCGCGGACTGGGAACTTCTCTCGAGGCGCCTGGCCGCAAAGGATGTCTGGCGCCTGCGCGGGGCCGCCTTCGGGCAGGGAGAGGAGCCGGCGTCGGCGCGGCTCCACGCGGCGGGCTATCGCGTCTTCTTCGCCCTGCGGTGCGCGGGCAATCTCGTCGGCGCGCTGGGCGCCGGCCACAAGGATGGGCGTGTGCCGCTCTCCTCGGAGGACGAGTCGCTGCTGACGGCGGTCATGGCCCAGGCCGGCCTCGCCTTCGAGAACGCCCGACTCTACGGGGCCCTTGCCGAGCGGCTGGAGGAGATCCGGAACCTGCAGCAGTACCAGGAGAGCGTCATCCGATCCTCCTCCTCCGGAATCCTCGTGATCGACCGCGACGGGCGTCTGCAGTCCGCCAACCCCGCCTTCGCGGCGATCGTGGGCCGCCCGGAAACGGATCTTGTCGGCTCGACCTTCGCGGAGGTCCTGCCGGACGTGGAGCTGCCGCCGGCCCCGGACGAGGGAGGCGAGAGCGCCGTCGAAGCCCGTTTCTGGAACGCCCGCGGCGAGGAGCGGGACCTGCGCGTCTCGGTCTCGGCTTTCCGCGGAGAGCCGGACCGGCGGGTCGTCCTGGTGGACGACGTGACCGATCAGGTCCGCGCGGAGAAGGCGCTCGCGGAGCGGGAGCGCCTCGCCTCGCTCGGCGTGCTCGCGGCGGGGGTCGCTCACGAGGTCAACACTCCGATCGCGGGCCTCTCCTCCTACGCGCAACTGCTGCTGGCCGAGACGGCGCCCGGCGATCCCCGCTACAAGATCCTGAAGAAGATGGAGAGACAGACCTTCCGCGCGGCTCACCTCGTCAACAACCTGCTCGAATTCGCGCGTCCGCGCGCGCGCGCCAACGTCCGCGCCGACCTGCGCGCCGTGATCTCCAACGCCGCCGAGTCGGTCGAGACGACGTTCGGCAATCGCCGGCTCCTCTTTCAATCGAACGGCGGGAGCGATCCCGCCTGGGTCACGGGCGACCCGCGCGAGCTCGAGCAGGTCTTCGTCAACCTCTTCGCCAACGCCCGCGACGCCTCGCCTGACGGCAGCGAGGTCACGTGCCGCCTGGACACGGACGGCCAATCCGTCCGCGTCGGGATCGCCGATCGCGGCGTGGGCCTTCCCCCCGGCGGAGCCGACAGGCTCTTCGAGCCCTTCTACACGACCAAGAAGTCGGGCGGCACCGGGCTCGGCCTCGCGATCTCGCGCGACATCGTGCGCCGCCACGGAGGCGAGATCCAGCTTGCGCCCCGCGAGGGCGGAGGAGTCGAGGCCGTCGTGACGCTGCCTCTCTCCGCTCCGGCGCCATGAGCCGCGCTCTGCGACTCCTCGTCGTGGACGACGAGGAGGTCATCCGCGACGTTCTCTCGACACTGCTCGAGCGCCAGGGCTACGATGTGGCGGTCGCGGCCAACGCGGCGGAAGCTCTCTCGATGTTCGAGGCGGAGCCCTTCGACGTGGTCCTGCTCGACCTGATGCTTCCCGACCGCTCCGGCCTCGAGGTGCTCCGCGAGATCCGCAGCCGCGACCCGGACGCGGTCGTCGTGATCGTCACCGCGTACTCCTCGATCGAAGGCGCGATCGACGCGATGAGGGAAGGGGCGTTCCACTACATTCCCAAGCCTTTCCAGAACGAGGAAGTTCTCTTAACCGTCGAGAAGGGCGCGGAGAAGCGCCAGCTGACGGAAGAGAACCGGCGACTGAAGCAGGAGCTCTCCAAACGCTACGGCCTTGGCCGCATCGTCGGCAAGTCGGAAGGGATGCGCCGGGTCTTCGAGCTCGTGCGCCTGGCAGGCCCCTCCAAGTCCACGATTCTCGTCGAGGGCGAGAGCGGGACGGGCAAGGAGCTCGTGGCGCGGGCGATCCACACTCACTCGCCGCGTTCGGGCGCGCCCTTCGTCACGGTCAATTCGGGCTCGATGCCGACGGACCTGCTGGAGTCGAACCTCTTCGGGCACGTCCGCGGCGCCTTCACCGGGGCTGTCGCCAACAAGAAGGGGCTCTTCGAGGCGGCCGAAGGAGGGTCGATCTTCTTCGACGAGATCGGCACGGTGAGCCTGGAGACCCAGGCGAAGCTCCTGCGGGTCATCCAGGAGAAGGAGTTCATGCGAGTCGGCTCGGTGGAGACCCAGAAGGCCGACGTGCGCATCATCGCCGCGACCAACGTGGACCTGAAGCAGATGGTCACGGAAGGACGCTTTCGCGACGACCTCTACTACCGCCTCTGCGTCATCACGATCCCGGTCCCTCCGTTGAGGGAGCGCCGCGAGGACATTCCGCTTCTCGCCGAGCACTTCGTCCGCCTCTACGCGTCGGAGAACTCCAAGACGATCTCCGGCCTGCACCCGGACGCCCTGCGCGCCCTGCTCGACTACAACTGGCCGGGCAACGTCCGGGAGCTGGAGAACGCGATCGAGCGGGCCGTCGTCCTCTGCTCGGGCGGACTGATCGGCCTCGACCTGCTTCCGGAGAGCGTCCTGCAGCCGGACCGCGCCGAGCTGCCCGTGCGCCTCCCCGAGAACGGCTCGACCTACAAGGACCTCGTCGAAGACTATGAGCGGCGCCTCGTCCGGACGGCGCTGCGCCGAACCGGCGGCGTCCAGAAGCGCGCGGCGGAACTCCTGCGCTTGAAGCCCACGACCCTGCACGAGATCATCAAGCGGCTGGAGATCCAGAGCCGGGAAACCTGAGGTCGGAAGACGGGAGACGTAAGACGTAAGGCGCAGCTCCGGGCTTCTGGCTGCCTCGCCTCACGCCTGACGCCTCACGCTTTACCGGACATCACATGCGGGACTTGAGGCTTCGGACCGCCGCGCGCACCTCTGCGGGAGAGGGTTTCAAACCGCCCACGGTGGGGTCTCCGGCTCTGTAGCGGACGAGGCCGTCCACGACCGTCGCGAAGACGTTGACCGGGCTCATCGAATAGACGACGGCGCCGTAGGGCTCGTCGGACCAGCCGTCGGGAAGCGACCATCCCGCCTCCGGGTCCAGGATCGCGAGATCCGCGCGGGCGCCGGGCAGGAGGCCTTCGGGACCCGGGAGGTGGAGAGCACGGCTCCCGTCCCAGGTGGCCATCCGCAGAGCCTCGAAGGCCGAGAGCCCTTCCGGCGTCTCCGGCGTCGGGCGGGTCCGGGGCAGGAAACAGGCCAGCCGCATCTCCCGGAAGGGATCGAGCGAGTTGTTACAGGCCGCTCCGTCCGAGCCCAGCGCCACGTTCACGCCCGCGCGGCGAAGGTCCGGGACCGGGCAGACCCCGGACGCCAGCCGCATGTTGGAGGTGGGACAATGGGCGACGCTCGTCCCCCGAGCCCGGAGAATCTCCCAGTCCCCCGCGTCCGTGTGGACCGCGTGCGCCAGGCAGGTCCTCCCGGCCAGGAGGCCGGTGCCGTCGAGGTAGGCGATGTTGCCCAGGCCGGTGCGGGGCCGAACGAGATCGACCTCGCCGCGGTTTTCCGACGCGTGGGTATGAATGAGAAGGCTCTCCTCCGCCGCATATTGCGACGCGCGGCGCAGGAGCGCGTCGGTGCAACTGACCGCGAAACGCGGCTGCACGGCGACGCGCAACCTTCCATTTTCCTTTCCGTGGAAGCCGACCCGCAGGCGCTCGGTTTCGGCGAGTCCCTCGCGCGCGGAAGCGCGCAGGTTCGCCGGCGTCGTCTCCGGGTCGTCCATGAGCACGTTGCCGCCCGCGTAACGGACGCCGGCCCGCGCCGCGGCAACGAAGAGCGCATCGGAATGGCGGACGGAGCCCATGTCGAGGATCGCCGTCACGCCGGCGGCGAGGCACTCGGAGAGGCCGAGGCGCGCGGAGACCGCCATCGTCTCCTCGTCGTGGGCGGCTTCGCCCGGCCAGACGTGCGTCTTCAGCCACGGCAGGAGCTCGAGACCTTCGGGTCCGTTGCGCAGGAGCGTCTGGCAGAGGTGGAGGTGCGCCTGGACGAAGCCCGGAAGCGCCCACTTGCCGCGCGCGTCCAGCCTCTCGACCGGCTCTCCCGGCAGCGCGGCAAGCCGGCGCGCGTCCGCCCCCGTCGCGCGGATCGTTCCCCCCTCCGCGTAGAGATCCGCCGCGGGCCGGATGTCCTTGCGGTCGGCCAGGCCGAGCAGTGTCGCGCCCTCGACAAGCAGGCGACTCATCGGCGCTCCGTCTCGAGTCCCGCCCGGACCCGGGTCTACATCACCGGCAAACGGCGAAGGATGACGATGGTGCGGTCGTCGCCGTAAGGCTCGCCGGCGGAGTGTTCTTCCTGGAAGCGAGCGAGCGCCGTATCCACCAGGGCCGGCTCCCGCCCGACCTGCGTCTTCAAGAAACCCTTCAAGCGGTCGAGCCCGAATTCCTCGCCGGCCGGGTTGCAGGCTTCCGTGATCCCGTCCGTGTAGAGGCAGACGAACTCGTCGGGCTCCAGCGAGATCTTCGAGGAGCCGTAGGGCCGCCCGGGAAAGAGCGCGAGCGGGAGCCCGTGCGAGGGAAGCTCGTCGATCTGCCCGCTCTTGCGGATCACGAGCCCCTGGTTGTGCCCCGCGTTGGTGTACTCGATCTCGCCGTTCGCGGCGTCGAGCAGGAGGAGGAAGAACGTGATGAAGCGGTCGGGGCCGGTGCGCCGGGAGATCGCCTCCGACAGCCGTCCGGTCATCTCGGCCACGGGCACCTGCTCGTCGGCCCACGCGTGGAAGGACGCCTGCAGGGACGCCATCAGGAGCGCCGGACCGATCCCCTTGCCGCAGACATCCGCGATCGTGGCGTAGAACTTCCCGTCGGGCCGGGGACGGAAATCGAAGTAGTCGCCCGAGACCTGCCGCGACGGAAGGTTGGAGCCGTAGAACTCGTACCCGGGCACGATGGGCGGGCTCTCGGGCAGGAGGCGCTGCTGGATCTCCTGCGCCAGGTCGAACTCGCGCTGCATCTGGCGCGTCTTGGCCGCCGCCTCCTGCAGGCGCGCGTTCTGGATCTTCGCGGCGGCCACGTTGGCGAGCGAGGTCAGCAGGCGCAGGTCCGCTTCCTCGAACGAGCGGTGCCCCATCCGGCAGTCCACGTAAATCAAGCCGACGACCTCTCCCCCGTTCTCCAGCGGCGCAGCCAGCACGGACTTGATTCCGGAGAGGCGGATGGATTCCGAGAGCGAAACGCCGGAGCCGGTCGCGGTGTCCATCAGGAGAAGGCCGTTCTTCTTCTCGACGACCGCGGCGACGAGGGTCTTGGACAACCGGATGTCCTCGGCGGAAATCCCCTCCGCGACGCGGACGACTGCCGGAACGAGCTCGCCGGTGACGTTGGAGCGCAGCAAGACGACGGCGCGGTCGGGCATGAGCGTCTCGAAGACCTTGTCCATCAGGAATTTCAGGAGCTCGTCCACGGAGACGTCGCTCAAGAGCTGGATCGTCAGCTCGTTGACCACGCGCAGCGATTCGATGAGCTTGGAGAGCTGTTCGGCCGGGAGCCTCGGGTCCGTCTCGGTCGGCTTGCGCAGCAGCTCTGCCGAGGCCTTCAGGATCGTGTTGTCGAGGGCGTCCTCGCCGGCGATCTCGTCGATGCGCACGCGGGTCGTGGACTCGGACTCGACCTTGAGCGTCACTCCGCCCACCGTGATCCGGTCTCCGGATTTCAGGGGCTGCAGCGTCACGAGGCGCTCGCCGTTCAAGAACGTGCCGTTGCGCGAGCCGAGGTCCTCGATCGTCAGCCCGCCGTTGCCATCCCGCACGATCCGCGCGTGCTGGCGGGAGAGCATCTTGTCGGAAATGGGCAGGTCGTTCATGGAGGACCGCCCGATCGTCGTCACGGGACGGTCCAGCAGAAACTTCTGCGCCGGCATTCCGGGGGCGGTGACGTAGAGGTAAAACACGGCTGAACCGAGGGATTCTAAACCCAAGCGGGATCGAGGCGTCCGGGAGATCCAGGGGAACTCCGATCCGGTGCCTCCCCGTCCGCTCCGGCGGGAGTTGCGGGAGAAGAGGCTGCCGTAATAGAATTCACGGTTCCATGAAGACCAACCTGCATCCCGAGTATCACGACGTGCTCGTCCACTGCGCGTGCGGCGAGACCTGGACGACCCGCTCGACCAAGAAAGAGCTGCGCATCGAGATCTGCAGCAAGTGCCACCCCTTCTTCACGGGCAAACAGAAGCTGGTCGACTCCGCCGGCCGCGTGGAACGCTTCCGCAAGCGCTACGAGAAGAAGGCCGCCCCCTCTGCCTCCTAGGGGCATGGCGACTCCGGCCCCGGTTTTCCCTTTCCTCACCGCTCTCTAGCGGCCTTCGGCGAGAGACTGCGGCCGGGAGCGCTTCACGCTCGCGGTCCAAACCTGGCACCTGACACCTGATACCGGACACCTGCTTATGCTCGATAAACTCGAAGAAATCCGCCGCAAGTACGACGAGGTCAAGTCGCGCCTGGCCGACCCGCAGTTCGTCCAGGACCATCGCGCGGTGCGTGACGCCCAGAAGACCCTCTCGGAGTTCGAGCCGATCATCGCCAAGATGGAGGAGTACCGGCGCGTCCAGAATGAGCTGCAAGGCGCCCGGGAGCTGACCGAATCGCTCCCGCCCGGAGACGAGCTGTATCAGCTGGCCTCCTCGGAGCGAACGGCTCTCACGGCTCGCCTGCAGGAGGTCGAGCAGGAGCTCAAGGTCCTGCTGCTTCCCAACGACCCGAAGGATTCCCGCAACGTGTTCCTCGAGATCCGCGCCGGCACCGGCGGCGAAGAGGCCGCGCTCTTCGCTTCGGAGCTTTTTCGCATGTACTCGCGCTACGCGGAGTCGCGCGGCTGGAAAGTCGAGATCGTGGACCGCGACGACACGGGAATCGGCGGACTCAAGGCGATCACGGCGCTCGTCGAAGGAGCGGGGGCGTACTCGCGCCTGAAATACGAGAGCGGCACCCACCGCGTCCAGCGCGTGCCGGACACCGAGGCCTCCGGGCGCATCCACACGTCGGCCGCCACCGTGGCGGTGCTGCCGGAAGCCGAGGACGTGGACGTCAGGATCGAGGAGAAGGACATCCGCGTGGACCGCTTCTGCGCCTCCGGGCCGGGAGGCCAGGGGGTCAACACGACGTACTCGGCCGTTCGCCTGACGCACATCCCGACGGGGGTCGTCGTGCAGTGCCAGGACGAACGCAGCCAGATCAAGAACAAGGCCAAGGCGCTGCGGGTCCTGAAGGCCCGCCTGCTGGAGATGGAGCGGGAGAAGAAGGAAGGCGCGATCGCCGCCGAGCGCAAGAAAATGGTCGGCTCCGGCGACCGCTCGGAGAAGATCCGCACCTACAATTTCCCGCAGTCCCGCATCACCGACCACCGCATCGGCTTCACGACCCACCGGCTGGCCGGCGTCCTCGAAGGAAACCTGGACGAGCTGATCGAGCCGCTGACCGCGCACTTCCAGGCGCAACGACTGAACGAAGAGCTCGCCAAGGCCTGAGAGCAATCGGGTGATCGGGTGATCGAGCCATCGGAGCTGATCGGGTTCCCACAATCACCCGATCACCCGATCACAAGATCACCGATTGCCGATGACCGCGAAGGAGCTCCTCGAGGCGGCGAACGAACTCGCGCGGCGAGGAAGCCGCCGAGGCGACACCCTGGGACGCCCGCGTCCTGCTGGCGCACGCGCTGGGGGGCGCGAGTCCCCTGTCGCTCGATCCGCGGCGAGAGGTCGAGGCGCAAGCGCGGGCCCGGTTCGACTCCCTGTGGCGGAGACGGTTGACGGGCGCGCCGGTGCAACACCTGCTCGGCGAGTGGGACTTCTACGGGCGGCCCTTCACCGTCGACCGGCGCGCGCTCGTGCCCCGCCCCGAGACGGAGATCCTCCTCGAGTCCGCCCTGCGCGAAGCGCCGCAAGCGCGCCGGCTGCTCGACCTGGGAACGGGAAGCGGGATCCTCGCCATCACATATCTGCTCGAACGCCCCGCATCGCGGGCCTTCGCCCTCGACGCCTCGGTCGAGGCGCTGGCCCTCGCGCGCGCCAACGCCGTGCGACATGGCGTGCTCTCCCGCCTGGGCCTCGCGGCCTCCGACTGGCTCTCGGCCGTCGGGACGCTGCGCGCCGACCTCGCGTTGTCCAATCCCCCCTACCTCGCTTTCTCCGAACGGGCGACGCTCCCGCGCACGGTCCGCGAGCACGACCCCGCGCGCGCTCTCTTCGCCGGCGAGGATGCTCTCGCCGCGATCCGGCATCTCTTGAACGAGCTGCCCCGGCTCCTCGAGCCGGGCGCCCTCTTCTTCTTCGAGATCGGCTACGGCCAGTCCGAGGCGGTCGAGAGGGAGATCCGAGAGCGCCGCCGCTGGCGCTTCGTGCGGATCGATCCGGATTTCAACGGCATCCCGCGCGTCGCCGTCGCCCGCAGAAGAGATTAGTGATTTGTGATCTGTGATTTGTGATCAGGGAGACACCTGAGTTTCACCGAATCACCAATCACCAATCCTTCTTCGCGCTAGAATCGCATCGTGGATACATTCCACATCGAGGGGCCGGTTCGGCTGGAGGGGGCGGTGGAGGCCTCCGGCGCGAAGAACGCGGCTCTGCCCTGCCTGGCTGCGGCCCTCCTGACTCCCGAGCCGGTGCATCTGTCCAACCTCCCGGACGTGCGCGACATCCGCACGATGCAGAAGCTGCTGGCCCACACCGGCGTGTTTCTGTCGGCGCGGCCCGGCGAGGTCACGATCGAGGCTCGCGAGATCCACGCGGCGGACGCTCCGTACGATCTGGTCAAGACGATGCGCGCGTCCGTCCTGGTGCTCGGGCCGCTGCTGACACGGAGCGGACACGTGCGCGTCTCACTGCCGGGCGGATGCGCGATCGGCGTACGCCCGATCGATCTCCACCTGGCCGCCTTCCGGAAGTTCGGCGCCGAGGTCACGCTCGAACACGGATACGTCGAAGCGAAGGCCGCGAGGCTCTCGGGCGCGAAGATCACCTTCGCGACCGTCACGGTGACCGGCACGGAGAACGCGATGCTCGCGGCGACCCTCGCCCGGGGCGAGAGCGTCCTCGAGAACGCCGCCCGGGAACCGGAGGTCGTCGACCTGGCGCGGCTCCTGCGCTCGATGGGAGCGCGGATCGGGGGGGAAGGGACGGCCACGATCACGATCGAGGGGGTCGAAGCGCTCCATGCCGCCGAGCACGCCGTCGTCGCCGACCGGATCGAGGCGGGCACGTACGCCCTGGCGGGCGCGATCACGCGGGGCGACGTGACGGTCCTCCGCTGCCGGCCCGAGCACATGGAAGCTCTCACGGAGAACCTCGCCGCCGCCGGAGCGCGGGTCGAGGCGAGCGCGGACTCTCTTCGAGTTCGCGCGGGGGAAACGCTCTCCGCCCGGGACATTGCGACCGCGCCCCATCCTGGCTTCCCGACCGACCTGCAGGCGCAGTGGATGGCCCTGGCGACGACGATGGAGGGGGTCTCCACGGTCACCGAGACCATCTTCGAGAATCGCTTCCAGCACGTGGCGGAGCTCGCCCGGATGGGGGCGCGGATCCACGTCGAGGGCCGGCGCGCCCGCGTGGAGGGGCCCGCCCGGCTGACGGGAGCGAACCTGATGGCGAGCGACCTGCGGGCCTCGGCGGCCCTGGTCATCGCGGCTCTGGCGGCCGAAGGACAATCGGTGGTCCATCGCGTCTACCATCTGGACCGCGGTTTTCAGGCAATGGAGGAGAAGTTGGCGGCTCTCGGGGGGAGCGTGCGCCGCGTGCCGGGCCCGTGAGCGGCGGGAGGATCGGCGACGTCCTGCTGAAAGTGGAGGGCGTGACGCTCTCCTTCGGCGGCGTGTCCGCGCTGTCCGACGTCGGCCTCGAAGTCAGGCGGGGCGAGATCTGCGCGATCATCGGGCCCAACGGCGCCGGGAAGAGCTCGCTCTTGAACGTCATCAACGGCGTTTACGATCCCCGGCGCGGAAGCGTCACCTTCCGGGGCGTGCGCCGCCGCCGGATGCGCCCGCACGAGACGGCGAAGCAGGGGATCGCGCGCACGTTCCAGAACATCGCGCTGTTCAAGGGCATGAGCGTCCTCGACAACATCATGACGGGCCGGAATCTCAAGATGCGCGCGGGCCTGATCTCCCAGGCGATCTACTGGGGCCGCGCGCGGCGCGAGGAGATCGTCCACCGAAAGGCCGTCGAAAGAGTCATCGACTTCCTCCAGATCGAGGCCGTCCGGAAGGTTCCGGCGGGGCGGCTCCCCTACGGCCTGCAGAAGCGAGTCGAGCTCGCCCGCGCGCTCGCGGCCGAGCCGGAACTGCTGCTGCTGGATGAGCCGATGGCCGGCATGAACGTCGAGGAAAAGCAGGACATGTGCCGCTTCATCCTCGACGTCAACGACGAGTTCTCGACCACGATCGTGCTGATCGAGCACGACATGGGAGTCGTCATGGACGTATCGGACCACGTGGTCGTGCTCGACTACGGGCGAAAGATCGCCGACGGCACGCCCGACGAGATCCGAAACGATCCGACGGTGATCAACGCGTATCTGGGAGTCGCTCATGCCTGATGAGTCCGAGAGTCCAGAGTCCAGAGTCCAAAGTCAGAACGGGACCCGTGGCTACTTTGACCTTGGACCTTGGACTTTGGACTCGAACGACGCGTCTGAGGAAGGCGCTTATCGATGGACTGGTCCTTCTTCTTCGAGGTCCTGATCGGCGGCTTGCTCGCCGGGGTGATGTACTCGCTCGTCGCCCTGGGCTTCGTCCTGATCTTCAAGGCTTCGGGCGTCTTCAACTTCGCGCAGGGCGCCATGGTCTTCTTCGCCGCCCTGATCTTCGTCTCACTTCACGAGAAGGGGTGGGGCTTCCCGTTCGCCGCGGCGGCGACCCTGGCCGCCATGGTCCTGCTCGCCTTCTTCGTCGAGCGATTCGTTCTGCGGCCGCTCGTCAACCAGCCGTCCATCTCTCTCTTCATGGCCACGATCGGCCTGGCGTTCCTGATCGAAGGGGCGGCCCAGGGCCTTCTCGGCGCGCAGGTCCATGGCCTGGACATCGGGATCCCGGACGTCCCGGTCCAGGTCCGGGGGATCAACATCAGCCGGTTCGATCTCTTCGCCGCGGCCTTCGCGGCCCTGCAGGTGGCGCTCCTCGCCTTCTTCTTCAGCAAGACGCGGATCGGGCGCGCCCTGCGGGCCGTGGCCGACGATCACCAGGCGGCCCTGGCCGTGGGCATCCACCTCGAGCACATCTGGGTCGTCGTCTGGACCGCCGCCGGTTTTGTCGCGCTCTCGGCGGGCATCCTCTGGGGCTGCCGCACCGGCGTGCAGTTCTCGCTGACCTTCACGGCGCTCAAGGCGCTGCCGGTGCTCATCCTGGGGGGCTTCACCTCGGTCCCCGGCGCGATCGTGGGAGGGCTCCTCGTGGGGGCATCCGAGAAGCTCGCCGAGGTCTACATCGGCCCGAAGATCGGCAGCGGCATCGAGAACTGGTTCCCCTACGTCCTGGCGACCGTCTTCCTGCTCATCCGCCCCGAAGGCCTCTTCGGCGAGAAACGGATCGAGAGAGTGTGATGCCGAAGCAAGTCAAGGTCAAAGTCGGCTCCGGACCGACATGATCTACAGAGAGGCCGGCCAGTTCAAGGCGACGTACGAGAAGGACCAGCAGATCTTCCCGATCCGCCAGGACCGGATCGTCTTCGCGGGGGTTCTCATCGCCGGCTTCGTCCTGGTGCCGCTGATCGGGAACGACTACTGGTTCAACGCGATCCTGATCCCGGCGCTGATCCTCTCGCTCGCGACTCTCGGCTTGAACATCCTGACAGGTTACGCGGGGCAGCTGTCGCTCGGGACCGCGGGCTTCATGGCCGTGGGGGCCTTCGCGGCGTACAACCTGATGCTGCGCGTGCCGCACATGCCCGTGCTCGCGAGCTTCTTTCTGGCGGGGCTCGTCGCGGCGGCGGTCGGCCTCGCCTTCGGCCTTCCGAGCCTTCGGATCAAGGGGTTCTACCTCGCGGTCACGACCCTCGCGGCCCAGTTCGTCATCGAGTGGGCGCTGACGAAGTTCGGTTGGTTCTCCAACTACAATCCCTCCGGAGTCATCAGCGCGCAGAAGATGGTGATCCTGGGCTATCGCTTCGAGAGCCCCGTCCGGCGGTACCTGCTCACGCTCGGCGGTCGTGTCGCTGCTCGCGCTGGCCGCCAAGAACCTGGTGCGCAGCCGCGTCGGCCGCTCCTGGATGGCCGTGCGCGACATGGACGTCGCGGCCGAGGTGATCGGCATCCCGATGCTCAAGACCAAGCTCCTCGCCTTCGGCGTCAGCTCCTTCTACTGCGGCGTCGCCGGAGCGCTCTGGGCCTTCGCCTACCTGGGCTCGGTCGAGCCGCAGGCCTTCGACCTGACTCGCTCGTTCCAGATCCTCTTCATGGTCATCGTGGGAGGCATGGGAAGCGTGCTCGGCTCCTTCCTCGGCGCCGGGTTCATCGTGCTGCTGCCGATCTTCCTGAACGTCGCGGCGCACTCCCTCTTCTCCGGGGGAGTGAGCCAGAGCCTCGCCTCGAACCTGGAGCTGATGGTCTTCGGCGCTCTCATCATCTTCTTCCTCGCCGTCGAGCCCGCCGGGCTCGCGCGCCTGTGGCAGACGGGCAAGGAGAAGCTGCGCCTCTGGCCATTCCCCCACTGAGCCGGCATGACACGTTCGGGAGTCTTGAACTCGCGCTGGAAACAGAAGGAGGTTTCGCAATGATCTCATCGGCAGAAACTCGGAACAGACTCGTCTTCGTCGGCCTGGCTTGTTTCGTCCTGGGTGCCGCGGTCACCGTCCCCGCTCTCGCGCAGAACGAGCAGTTCATTCCGATGGTGGACTACCGGGTCGGACCCTACGCGGCGGGGGGCACCGGCACCTTCGGCGGGTTCATCGACTACCTCGACATGCTGAACAAACGGGACGGCGGCATCAACGGCGTCAAGCTGACCTGGGAGGAATGCGAGACGGAGTACAAGAACGACCGCGGTGTCGAATGTTACGAGAGGCTCAAGAAGAAGGGGCCGACCGGCGCCGCGATGTTCAACTTCGTCTCGACCGGCATCACGTACGCTTGCATCGAGCGCGCGACCGCCGACAAGATCCCCGTCGTCTCGATCGGCTACGGCCGCGCCGACGCCTCGGACGGGCGGGTCTTCCCGTACGTCTTTCCCCTCGTGACGAACTACTGGAGCCAGAACACCGCCAAGATCAAGTTCATCGGCATGAAGGAAGGCGGGATGGACAAGCTGAAGGGGAAGAAGATCGTCAACCTCTACCACGGCTCCGCCTTCGGCAAGGAGACGATTCGGATCCTCGATCTGCAGGCCAAGAAGTACGGCTTCACCGTCACGCACATCGAGGTCGCCCACCCGGGCAACGAGCAGGAATCGCAGTGGCTCCAGATCCGGCAATTGAAGCCCGACTGGGTGATCCTGCGCGGCTGGGGCGTGATGAACCCGGTTGCCTTGAAGACCGCCGCCAAGGTCGGTTATCCGCGTGATCACATCGTCGGCTTCTGGTGGAGCGGAGCGGAAGAGGACGTGATTCCGGCCGGCGACGCGGCCAAGAACTACATCTCGGCGGCCTTCCATCCGTCGGGAACGGATTTCCCGGTTCTGCAGGATGTCAAGAAGTACGTCTACTCCGGCGGGCCACAAGGGGAACCTGGAGGACTTCTCGCGTTTCGGCTCGATCTATTACAACCGGGGCATCATCCACGGCATCCTGAACACCGAGGCGATCCGCACGGCGCAGGCGAAGTTCGGCAAGAAGCCGCTGACCGGCGAGCAGGTGCGCTGGGGACTGGAGAACCTGAACATCGACGAGAAGCGCCTGAAGGAGCTCGGCGCCGTTGGACTCCTGCAGCCGATCAAGCTCTCCTGCATGGACCACGAGGGGGGCGGCGCGGTCAAGTTCCAGCAATGGGACGGGACGAAATGGAAGGTGATCACCGACTGGATCAAGTCGGACCAGTCGATCGTCCGACCGCTGGTCGAGGAGTCGGCGGCCGCCTACGCCAAGGAGAAGGGGATCACGCCCCGTGACTGTTCCAAGGAGTGAACAGGAAGGGGGACCGGGCCCCCCGGAGAGGCCCCTCCTCTCGGTCAACAACATCGAGGTCATCTACGACCACGTGATCCTCGTGCTGAAGGGGGTCTCCCTGGAGGTCCCTCGCGGAGGCATCGTCGCGCTTCTGGGCGCCAACGGCGCGGGCAAGACGACGACCCTGAAGGCGATCTCCAATCTCCTCGCGTCCGAGCGCGGAGCCGTGACCAAGGGCACGATCGAGTTCGAGGGAAAGCGGATCGACAACCGCAATCCCCGGGAGCTCGTCCGCCACGGAGTGATCCAGGTCATGGAGGGGCGGCACTGCTTCGGGCATCTCACGGTCGAGGAGAACCTCCTGACAACCGCGTTCGCGCGGCACGCCCGCCGCTCCGAGTTCCTGCGGGACCTCGAGAAGATCTACGAGTACTTCCCGCAGCTGAAGGCCCGGCGCAAGTCGATCGCCGGCTACACCTCGGGAGGCGAGCAGCAGATGACGGTCATCGGCCGGGCCCTCATGGCCCGGCCGAAAATGGTCCTCCTGGACGAGCCTTCCATGGGCCTCGCGCCGCAGGTCGTCGAGGAGATCTTCGAGATCGTCCGGGACCTGAACGGGCGGGAGGGCACGACCTTCCTCCTCGCCGAGCAGAACACGGCGGTCGCGCTGCGTTTCGCGCATTACGGCTACATATTGGAGAACGGCCGTGTCGTCATGGAAGGGACGGCCGGGGACCTCTCGGGCAACGAAGACGTCAAGGAGTTCTATCTCGGCATCTCGGGCGCCGGGCGCAGGAGCTTCCGCGACGCGAAGCATTACCGGAGGCGCAAGAGATGGCTGGCGTGAGAAGAGCGGGAGACGGAAGGCAGTAGACGGCAGACGCGGAATGGAACACTACGACGACCTGGAGACGCGCGATCCGCGAGAGAGGGAGGCTGCCCTCTTCGCCGTGCTGCCGGCGCACCTGGAGCGCGCCCGATCGCGCTCCCCCGCTCTCGCCGGGCGTCTGGAAGGAATTGCGAGCTCCGAGATCACGGACCGCGCGGCGCTCGCTCGCCTGCCCGTGCTTCGAAAGTCGGAGCTGGCGGAGCGGCAGCGGCTCGAGCCCCCCTTCGGCGGCTTCGCCGCGGCGGCGCCGGGCGAATCGGCACACGTTTTCGCATCGCCGGGGCCGCTCTACGAGCCCGCGAGAGAGGGGGACTTCGCGAGTTTCGCCCGTCCTCTCTTCGCCGCCGGCTTCCGGAAGGGGGACCTCGTCTACAACACCTTCTCGTATCACTTCACCCCGGCCGGACTGATGGTGGACGCGGGGGCGCGGGCGTTGAAGTGCGCGGTCTTTCCAGCCGGCGTGGGCCAGACGGAGCTGCAAGCCGCCGCGATCGCGGCCCTGAAGCCGCAGGGGTACGCCGGCACCCCTTCTTTTCTCAGGATCCTTCTCGAGAAGGGGCGCGAGACGGGCGCCGACACGTCGAGCCTGAAGAAGGCCCTCGTCTCCGGGGAGGCGCTGCCGGCTGCCCTGCGCGACCGATTTCACGAGGACGGCGTTGCCGTTCTCCAGTGCTACACGACGGCGGAACTGGGCGTCGTCGCCTACGAGTCCGCGGCGCGCGAGGGCCTGATCGTCAGCGAGGGGCTGATCGTCGAGATCGTCCGCCCCGGCACCGGCGACCCGGTGCCCGACGGCGAGGTTGGAGAAGTCGTCGTGACGAACCTCCTCTCGGCCGAGTACCCGCTCGTCCGGTTCGGCACGGGAGACCTTTCGGCGGTGCTGCCGGGCGCCTCCCCCTGCGGCCGGACCAACACGCGCATCCGCGGCTGGCTCGGCCGGGCGGACCAGAGCGCGAAGGTGCGCGGGATGTTCGTTCATCCGAGCCTCGTCGCGCAGGTCCTGCGCCGCCACCCGGAACTGCAGCGCGCGCGCCTCGTCGTCCGCCGCGTGAACGACGCGGACGAAATGACGCTGCGCTGCGAGACCGATTCTCCTCAGATCCCGGACCTCGCCGCCGCCGTCGCGTCGTCGATCCGCGAGGTCTGCAAGCTGCGCGGCGAGGTCGAGCTCGTGCCGCCGGGCGCTCTTCCCAACGACGGGAAGGTCATCGAAGACACGAGACCGGTCGAATGAGGACAAGCCCCTCGACTCTTCCATGATCGTCGATTCCCATGTGCACCTGCTGCCGGAGAGGCTGGCGGCGAAGATCCGGAAGTTCTTCGTCGACCGAGGCGCTCCGCGCCTCCTCTATCCCTACGCGCCCGGCGCGGCCCGGGAGGCGCTCGTCGCGGCCGGCGTCGGGCGCTGCTGGAGCCTCCCCTACGCGCACCGGGGCGGCGTGGCCGCCTCGCTGAACCGCTGGATGGCCGAGACCTTCGCCGGCGACGCCTTCGTCGTGCCCGGCGCGACGGTGCATCCCGACGACGACGTCGCGGAGGTCGTCGCCGAGGCGCAAGAAACTCTCGGCCTGTCGGTCTTCAAGATCCACTGCTCCGTCGGCCGCTTCTCCGCGGACGACCGGAGGCTGGACCCGCTCTGGCGCCGCGTGTCGGCAAGCGGGAGTCCCGTCGTCGTGCATCCGGGCAGCGCCCACGAGGGCACCGCGACCGGGGAGGAAGTGGACGCCGTCGCCCGCACGGCCTCCCGCTGGCCGGAAGCCAGGATCATCGTGGCCCACTTCGGCTCCCCCGCCACCGGCAGGACCCTCGAGCTCCTTTCGCGGACGCGCTCGGTTCACGCCGACCTGACGCCGGTCGTCGCCGATCCGGTCTCTCTCCCCCGCTCCGCCATCGCCGGGCTCGAGAGCCGGATCCTCTTCGGCTCCGACACGCCGACGGTCGCGGTCTCGATCGAGGACTCGGTTGCGCGCGTCCGCGCCTGGGGCCTCTCACCGGCAGACGAAGGCGCGGTGCTCGGGGGCAACGCCGACCGTTTGCTTCGTCTCCCGCGGTCCGGCAACTCTCCAGGGAACCGGGCGGGCTAAGATGATTTCGGATACACCCCAGACCATGAACTCGGAGCCGCTCGACACGTTTCCGCGCCTGATCCTCCATCATGCGCGGGTCCGGCCCCGCCGCCCAGCGATCCGGGAGAAGGACTTCGGGATCTGGCAGACGTGGACCTGGGAAGAAGCCGCCCGCGAGATCCGCGCGTTCGCCTGCGGCCTGGCGGCCCGCGGATTCGCGCGCGGCGACCGCCTCGCGATCATCGGCGACAACCGGCCGCGCCTCTACTGGGCCATGGCCGCCGCGCAGTGCCTGGGAGGAATCCCCGTGCCCCTCTACCAGGACTCGGTCGCCGAGGAGATGATCTACCCGCTCACGCAGGCGGAGGTCCGGATCGCGGTCGCCGAGGACCAGGAGCAGGTGGACAAGCTCCTGGAGATCCGCGCGCGATGCCCGGCCCTCTCCGAGATCGTGTACGACGACCCGCGGGGCCTGCGCCACTACGACCACTCCGTCCTGAAGGACTACTCGGAGGTGCAGGAGCTCGGCCGCGTCTTCGACAGGGAACATGCCGGCTTCTTCGAGAACGAAGTCGCCCGCGGAGCGGCATCCGACGTCGCGATCATCCTGTACACCTCCGGCACGACGGGCAGCCCCAAGGGGGTCATGCTCACGCACGACAACCTGATCGTCACCGGGCGCAACGGCATCGAGCGCGAAGGCCTGAACGAGTCAGACGAGCTGCTCGCGTACCTGCCGATGGCCTGGGTCGGCGACAACCTCTTCTCCTACGCGCAATCGTGCGTGGCGGGATTCTGCGTGAGCTGTCCCGAGTCGAGCGAGACCGTCATGAACGACCTGCGCGAGGTCGGGCCGACCTATAACTTCGCGCCGCCCCGCATCTACGAGAACATGCTCACCCAGGTCCTGATCCGCATGGAGGACGCGAGCGCCGTGAAAAGGGCGATGTTCCGTCACTTCATGGAGGTCGCGCGGCGGGCAGGCACACGGATCCTCGACGGAAAGCCGGTGTCCCTCGCCGACCGGATCCGCTACGCCCTCGGCCGGGTCCTCGTGTACGGCCCGTTGAAAAACGTGCTCGGCCTCTCGCGCATCCGACTCGCGTACACCGCGGGCGAGGCGATCGGCCCGGACCTCTTCGGCTTCTACCGCTCTCTCGGAATCAACATCAAGCAGCTCTATGGATCCACGGAAGGCTCCGTCTTCGTCTGCGTACAGCCCGACGGCAACGTCAAGCCGGACACGGTCGGGCCGCCCGTGAAAGACGTCGAGGTCGAGATCGCCGAGAACGGGGAGGTCCTCTTCCGCGGCCCCGGCGTCTTCCACTCCTATTTCAAGAACCCGGAGGAAACGGCGGCGACGAAGACTCCCGACGGCTGGGTCCACACGGGCGACGCGGGCTTCTTCGACGAGGACGGCCACGTCAAGATCATCGACCGCGCCAAAGACGTGGGACGCCTGGCCGACGGCACGCTCTTCGCCCCGAAGTACCTGGAGAACAAGCTCAAGTTCTTCCCCTACATCAAGGAGGCGGTGGCCTTCGGCGACGGGCGCCCCTATGCCGCGGCCTTCGTCAACATCGACCTGCCGGCCGTCGGCAACTGGGCGGAACGGCGCAATCTCCCCTACAGCGGGTACACGGACCTGGCGGGACAGGAGCCCGTCGCCGATCTCGTGCGGGAGTGCATCGAGAAGGTCAACCGCGACCTCGCGGCGGACGCGCGGCTCAAGGGCTCGCAGATCCGGAAGTTCCTCGTCCTGCACAAGGAGCTCGACGCCGACGACGGAGAACTGACGCGCACGCGAAAGGTGCGCCGCGGTTTCATCGCGGAGAGATACTCGGACCTGATCGAGGCGCTCTACTCGGAAAAAGAGAGCCTGATGATCGACGCGCAAGTCCGATTCGAAGACGGCCGCGTCGGCCAGATCCGGGCCGACGTCCGGATCCGCAAGGCGGAGACCTTTCCCGCCGGCGAGGGAAAATCGTAGGTGGTAGGTGGTGGGTGCCAGGTGGTAGGGTTCTGTAGTCGAAACGAGGAGCTTTCGTCCCTGACACCTGACACCTCACACCTGACACCTGCGAGCGAAGCGAGCCCATGAGCGAATGTGTTTTCTGCAAGATCGTGGCGGGGGAGATTCCTTCCGAGAAGGTCTTCGAGAACGAGAGGATCCTGGCGTTCGAGGACATCAACCCGAAGGCGCCGACGCACATCCTCCTCATCCCGAAGAAACACGTGGAGAACCTGAACGACGGTGCCTCCGATCCGGCGCTCCTGGGTGAGATCGTCGCCCGTTCCGCGGCTCTCGCGAAAGACCTCGGCGTGCCGGATTTTCGCCTCGTGACCAACACCGGGCGCGAGGCCGGCCAGGTCGTCTTCCACCTGCACTTCCACCTGCTCGCGGGAAGAAGGATGGGCTGGCCGCCCGGGTAAGAGAGGGCGCAGGTTTCAGGGAACAGGGGTCAGGAAACGCAGGTGCCAGGTATCAGGTTTCAGGCCCGGCCGGCTCCCAACCTGACCCCAGTACCTGAACCTGCAGTCTCCCTGACACCTTCAACCTGACACCTTCGCGACTCGGTGTCGGCGGCGGGGCGGGGGTGGAGACGAAGACCGGTGTGCGCGCGGAGGCAGTCGGCGCCGCGGCGGGATAGATCGAGATCCGCGCCTTTTCGCGCAGCTCCTTGATCCACTTCTCGACTTCTTCGCCGAAGATCCGCCGCTCGGAGCGGGCGCGCATCTCGTCGGACACCGCCTCGAAGGCCGGCACAGCCAGGCCCGCGGCCTTGCGCTCCGGCACGTAGCGCTTCTCGTACTCCTCGCGCGCCCGGTCCTCGTCGGCGAAGGCGATGGGGCGGAAACGCTCCTGAAGGTAGCGCTGAATGACGAGCTGGCGCTCGACGGTGGCCCGGACCTCCTCGGGCGTGAGGCCGGCCGCGGCAAACTCGGCGGCAGGGTTCTTTCCTTCCTTCGCGATCCTGTCCCGGAGCTTCTTCAACGCGCCCTCGACTTCCGCCGCGTCCGGCACGGCCGGGCCGAACCGGAGGGCGTCCTCGTATTGCAGCCGCTCGTCGATCAGCGCGTCGAGCACGCGGGCGCGGAACGCGTCGGGCGCCTCTCCCGCCTCCGGGCGCAGCGCCGAGACCGCCATGGCCCTCCGGACCTCGCTCTCCGGGATCGCGACGTCGTTGACGGTCGCCGCGATCCGGTCCACCGTGACCGGCGGGCCGGCCGCGAACAGGAGCAGAAGCGCGACGAAGACCACAGGGCGATCATAGGGAGTCGACCGAAGCATGGGAAGAGGCGCATGCTATTTTCAGAGCTCATGCGCGCTTCCGAAAAAATCGGACAGCTCCTCGTCGTCGGAACGCCGATCGGAAACCTCGAGGACCTCTCTCCGCGCGCACTCAAGGCGCTGTCCGGCGCGGACGCCATCCTCTGCGAGGACACGCGCGTCACGGCCAAGCTCGCCGCGCGCTTCGGCTTCCGCGGGACGCGCCTCTCCTGCCCCGCTCCCCGCGAGAAGGCGCGGATCGGCGAGCTCCTGCAGCGGCTCGAGGCGGGAGAAACGGTCGCTCTCGTCACCGATGCCGGCATGCCCGGGCTCTCCGACCCCGGAGAGCATCTCGTCGAGGCGGCCGCCAGGGCCGGTTTCCCCGTGCGCGTCGTCCCCGGGCCCTCGGCTCCCGCGGCCGCACTCGCGATCTCGGGACTCCCGGCGGTGCCCCATCTGTTCCTGGGTTTCCTCCCGGCGCGCTCGGGCGAGCGCCGGCGATTCCTGGAAGAGATCAAGCCGCGTTCGGAGACTCTCGTCTGGTTCGAAGCGCCCCATCGCCTCCTCGATTCCCTGGAAGACGCGGCGCGGATTCTCGGCTCCCGGCGGGCCTGCGTGGCCCGCGAGCTGACGAAGATGCACGAGGAAGCGGCTCGCGGCTCGCTCCCGGAGCTGGCCGCCGAGTTCCGCTCGCGAGGGGTGGGCCGCGGGGAGGTCACGGTCGTCGTCGAGGGTAACCGCGAGGCTCCGCAGGAGATGTCGGAGGACGAAGCCGATCGCCGGATCCGGGAAGGGCTCGCGGCGGGGAAGGAGAAGCGGGCGATCGCGCGAGAGGTGGCGGCGCAGACCGCCAGGCCGGCAAGGGAGATCTACGCGCGCGCGGTCGCGATCGCCCGGGAGGCGGGAATCGCGAAACGGGACCCGAAGCAATCATGACGGAGCCGGCGGTCTCCGTTTCCGGCCTGACGAAGGTGTTCCGGACGTACCGGCGCGAGGAGGGGCTGGCGGCCGCGCTGAAGTCTCTTGTCCGGCGCCACGCGGTCCAGACCGCCGCCGTCTCGGACGTCACCTTCTCCATCGCGCCGGGCGAGATGGTCGGCTACATCGGCGCCAACGGCGCCGGCAAGTCCACGACGATCAAGATGCTGACGGGCATCCTGACGCCGACGTCCGGAGAGATCCATTGCAACGGGTTCGTGCCCTCGACGGAGCGCACGCGCTACGTGGCGACGATCGGCGTCGTCTTCGGCCAGCGCACGCAGCTCTGGTGGGACATCGCGGTCGTCGAGTCCTTCAGGCTGTTGAAGGAGATCTACGGGATCTCCGACGCCGACTACGCCCGGCGGATGGAGCTCTTCGACAAGGTGCTCGGCATCGCGGCCTACCTGCATCAGCCCGTGCGGAAGCTCTCGCTGGGCGAGCGGATGCGCTGCGACCTCGCGGCCTCGCTGCTGCACCGGCCCCCGCTCCTCTTCCTGGACGAGCCCACGATCGGCCTGGACATCGTGGCCAAGGCGAGCGTCCGCGAGTTCCTCCAGGCGATCAACCGCGAGGAAGGAACGACGGTGCTCCTGACGACGCACGACCTCTCCGACATCGAGACGCTTTGCCGGCGCGTCATCGTGATCGACCACGGCAGGCTGCTCTTCGACGGCGCGCTCTCGGAGCTGCGCGACCGCATCCTGCCGGTCACCTCGGTGATCTTCGACGTCAAGACCGTGCCGGACCCGTCGCTCCTCGCCTGGAACGGGCCGAAGATCCTCGAGGTCGGCTCGCACCGCTACCGCATGGACATCGACCGCCGGCAGCTCTCCCCCGCGACGGCGGTCAAGGAGATCGTGAACCGCTTCGACGTCGCCGACCTCTCCATCGAAGAACCCCAGATCGAAGAAGTGGTGAAGCGGATCTACCGGGAGGGCATCGCGTGACACAGATGTCCAAAGTCCAAAGTCCAAAGTCCAAAGTAGCGCCGACACCGGGCTCCCTTGGACCTTGGACCTCGGACCTTGGACTCAGTGGCGTCTGGCGGGCCGCGGTGCCGTTCGCGCGGATCGGGTTCCTGAACATGCTGGCCTACCGGGCCCGGTATTACGTCGGCGTGCTGACGTATCTCTTCAACGTCGCCGTGTACTACTTCATCTGGAGGGCCGTCTTCAGCCACTCGCCGACGGTCGTGGGCCTGTCGCTTCCCGAGATGATCACCTACGTCGCCGTGGGGTGGACGATCCGCTCCTTCTACTTCAACGAGATCGACCGCGACCTCGCGGCGCAGGTGCAGGAAGGGCGGCTGGCGATGAACCTGATCCGGCCGGTGGACTTCCAGACCGTGATGATCGCCGACTCGGCAGGCCAGTCCGCCTTCCGCGCCTTGCTCTTCACCCTGCCGATCGGGATCGTGATCGGCCTCGTGTTCCCGGTCCGCCCTCCCGCCTCGCCGGCGGCGGCGGCTCTCTTCCTCGTTTCGGCCGGGCTCTCCTTCTTCCTCGTCGCGGCGATCAACTTCCTCGTCGGCCTGATCGCCATTCGAACCAAGTCCATCCTGGGAATCCTCCGGGCCAAGTACATGATCCTGGAGCTCCTCTCCGGTTTGCTCATCCCGACCACGCTCTTTCCCGAGCCGTTCCGGACGGCCCTCTTCGCTTCACCCTTCCCGCACATCAACTACACGCCGGCGGCCCTCTACCTGGGGAAGGTGAGCGGGGCGGCGGCGGCCGGGATGCTCGCCCTTCAGGCCGCGTGGACGGTGGCGCTCCTCGCCGCGGGACAATTCGCGTGGAGACGCTCCCGTGCGCGGATCACGATCCAGGGAGGATGAGAAGAGATTTGTCGATTGGTGATTTGTGATTGGTGATCGGTGCGATGAACTGGACGATGATCCGCAATCTCCGGCGGCACTTCCGGCTCTTCGTCCTGTATTTCGGGCAGTACGCGAAGGCTCGGCTGGAATACCGGGCGGATTTCTTCTCCTCGGTGCTGGCCTCGTTTCTGGGGACGGCGGCGGCGTTCGGGTTCCTGCTGATCGTCTTCTCGAGGGTGCCGGCGGTGAAGGGGTGGACATTCGAGGAGATGGTCTTCCTCTACGGCTTCTCGCTCATCCCGCTCGGCGTCTTCAACGTCTTCTCCTGGAACCTGTATCTCTTCGCCGACCGGTATCTGATCGAGGGGCGGTTCGACCGGGTCCTGCTCCGGCCGGTCTCCTCCGTCTTCCAGGTCCTGTTCGAGTCGTTCCGCCTGGAGTCGGTGCAGGAGACCGCGACCGGCCTCTTCGCGATCGTCTGGGCTTCGCGGCGGATGGGGCTCGCTTTCGGTCCGCTCGATGTTGTCCTGTTCGTCGCCTGGGCGATCTGCGGCGCGGTGATCTACCTTGCGATCTTCCTGGGCCTGACGGCGACGTCTTTCTGGATCGAGGACCGGATCGGGATCTCGCCGCCGGTCTTCAACCTGATGCAGTTCGGCCGCTACCCGCTCACGATCTACGACGCCTGGGTGCGCTTCGCGCTGTCGTTCGTGATCCCGTTCGCCTTCGCGTCCTTCTACCCGACGGCCCGCTTCCTCCACCGCCCCGAGTTTCTCCGCGAGTTCTGGGCCGTCCCTCTCGTGGCAGCCGCCGCCGCGGCTCTAGCCCTCTCGCTGTGGAAGAGCGGCGTCGCGCGGTATCACTCCACCGGAAGTTGAGGAAGAAGGTTTCAGGGAACAGGTGTCAGGTTGAAATGCAGGTGTCAGGTGCCAGGTGTCAGGTGTCAGGGACGAGGGCCCGGGCAATCAACCTGAAACCTGACACCTGATACCTGACACCTGCATTTCCCCTGACACCTTTACCCTGACACCTAACGCCAGAGGTAGCCCAGGCGGGCGAGCAGCGCGGCGCACGTCTCGATGCCGTCCCAGAGATTTCTTAACCTCAAATTCTCGTTGGCGGCGTGCTGGTTGTTGTCGTGGTTGACGATCGGGATGCCCACGGCGGGGGTTCTCAGTTTGTCCAGGAAGAGATACATCGGGATGCTGCCGCCGAGCATCGGCAGCTGAACGATCGGCCCGCCCGAGGATTCCTCGATGACGCGCGCGACGGCGCGGGACACGGGAAGGTCCATCGAGGTCCGCGCGGCCGGATAACCGGAGTCCCACACGACGCGAAGGAGACGTGGCGTCCTGCGCCGCGTCTCGAGATCGGGCGCGTCGCGCACGATCGTGTAGCCCTGCCGCCGGAGGTGTTCCTCGACGCGCAGTCGGACCTTCTCGGGCGTCTGGTCGGGCACGAGGCGGAAGTCGATCGAGGCAGTCGCATCCGTCGGGATCGAGTTGGTGGCCCGCGAGCCGACGTCCCCCCCGCTGATACCCCGCACGTTCAGGGCCGGGCGCATCAGGGTTTCGAGCAGGCTCTCGGCGCCTCCTTCGGTGCGCGCGAGACCCAGCTCCGAACGGATCCCCGCGTCCACGTCGGGAGCGGCCGCGAGCGCGCGCCGCTCCGTCTCGGTCAGCGGGCGGACGTCGTCGGAGAAGTGTGGAATCAGGATGCGCCCCTCCGTGTCCCTCATGCCGGAGATCAGGCTCGCCAGCTCGACGACCGGGTTCGGGGCCCAGTTGCCGTAGTGGCCGCTGTGCAAGCGCCGCGTCGCGCCGTACGCCGTGATCTCGACGCCGATGACCCCGCGCGCCCCGAAGTAGATCTGCATGCGCCGCGTCTGGTGCACCGGCCCGTCGAAGAGAAGCCAGACGTCCCCCTTCAGGCGGCCGGCGTACGTCTCGAGCAGCAGCGGAAGGTGCGGCGAGCCGGCCTCCTCTTCTCCCTCGAAGAAAAACTTCAGATTGACCGAGAGGGGAAGCGCCGCGGCGCGCAGGGCGTCCAGCGCCGAGAGCAGCGCGACGATCGGCGCCTTGTCGTCGCTCGACGAGCGGGCGTAGATCCGCCACTCCGGATCGAGCGGCGGCCGCAGGGACTCCGCCGGAATCTCCCGGCCCCCGTCCTCGAGCGCCTTGTCGCGCCAGACGGGTTTCCACGGATCGCCCGCCCACTGCGAGGGGACGACCGGCTGGCCGTCGTAGTGCGCGTAGAGAATCGCCGTGCGCGACGCGCCCGGCGAGGACAGCTCGCCGTACACGGCCGGCGGCGCGCCGGAGACGCGCAGCAACTCCGTCGCGACGCCGCGTTTCTGCAGGGCAGCGGCGATCCTCTCGGCGTTCTTTTCGATGTTCGGGGTATCCGACGCCATGTTCGGAAGCGAGAGAAGCGCGGTGAGCTCCTCGAGGATGGCCGCCTCGTGCGCCGTCCGGTACGTGCGGACCCGATCGCGCACGGCGGCGGCCCCCGGGTCGGCCGCCGGGAGGGCCGGGGCTGAAACGGCCAGGCCGCAGAGGCAGAGCGCGACGGCGATCGCCGCCCGGCTCATAGAGTCACCCCGGGCGTCGAGACCGGAAAGGACTCCACCGGCGCTTGAGGACGGCGGCCGGCGAGCAGCGCAACGGCGGCGAGCAGAACGAGCAGGAGGCCGATCCAGCCCGAGACCTGATCGACGCGCGCCGGCTGCACGAGGAGAGCCGCGGCTCCCCGGCCGCCGAAGGTCAGGGCACCGAAGAGCACCCAGGCCGCCACGTGGTCTTTCAGGAGCCAGAACCCGACGGCCGCCAGGTACGCCAATGTAAGCAGAGGCGGTCCGAGGGAAGCCAGCAGCTCCTGCGCCGAATGGAACGAGGAGGGAACGAGCGCGAGGAATACCGCCAGGATCGCGAGCGCACGCCCGAGCGGCTTTCGGAAGACGGGATGGGGCAGCGCCAGCGCCACGACGGCCGCCGCGGCCGCGATCGCGACCGTGCTCCGCGCAGCGCCCCACAGGACCGCCACCGCAGGGATTGCGGTCTGGAGAGAGTCCGGAAGCGAAGGGTCGAAGGAGAAGGCCAGGGGAAAACGGGCCGCCGCGAGGACCTCCCAGCGGGAGAGGCCCGCCAGACCGAGCGCCGCCACCGCGGCCCGAACGCCGGCGTCCGTGAGCGAGCCCGCAAGCCTCGCCCGCCGCCATCCGGGACGGGCGCCCGAGAAGAGCACGAAGGCGATCCCGAGTCCGCACAGCAGCACGATCAGGCCGATCAAGAGAACGATCACGGCGGTGAACTCGAAGGCCGCGAGGGGAATCTGGGTCGGGTAGGCCCGAAACACGTTGGGGAAATTGTTGCCGACACCGAAGGCCGCCACGGGCGCGGCGACCGCCAGCGGAACGAGGAGCGTTCTCCAGCGAAACTCCGGGCTCCGCACGATCCGCAGGAAGAGAAGGAACGCGACGCCGACGACGCCGCCGACGGCGACGACCTTCGCCCCGACGAGCAGCCAGCCGAGCGCGACCCTCTTCCGATACGCGCGCTGGAAGTCTTCCGGCACGCGCAACGAGGGGAGCAACGATGCCAGCCGCGCGCCGTGGAAGACGGCCCGGACCCGCGGCCACGCATCGCCGACGCCCGGGGGGCGCGACTCGAGCACGACTGTCGTATCCACCCGCTTGGGCCGGTTCTGGGTGCCCAGGTCCACGACGGTGTAGGAGGCCGCCGGGTAGCCGAGCTTTCCCGCGGCCTCGAGAGCGCGCCGCTTCGCCTCTTCCGCGGAAGGAGCGGGCGCCGCGGGGGCCGCCTCTTCCTTCGGATTGACGAAGCCGATGACGCGGGACCGCCGCGAATCCACCAGGACCTTCCACTCCTCCTTCTTCTCGGCCTCGAAGAAGCGCACCGCCCAGAAGTCGAGCGGCAATCGGTCTTCGACGAGCTTGCGAAAACCCGCGGCTCCTCCCCGGGAGAGGACGTACCGAGCGGCTCCCTCCGAGAACGTCGGAATCGCGCCGCTCTCCGGCGGGTTCGCTTCCCGCATGTCTTCGTCATCGGCGAAGCCGGTGCCCGGGTAGGCGACCACGTGATGGCGCTCGGAGACGACGCCGTTGGCGTGCAGGAAGGCGCGCGCGATGGCCGCGGCCTTCGACCGCCCGGTCGCGTCTTCGACGAGCCGCCGGTTGGGATCGGCCGGCGCCAGGAACGACGCCGCGAGCAGCACGGCCACGGCCGTCAGGACGGTCAGAGCACGGCGCGTGACCGGGCGCGGCGGCGGGACGCTCTCCCGAACGGATGCCGGAGCGGGGGGCGCCGGCGCGAAGCCGAGATCCGCGTTGGCCAGGCCCGCCGCCGGGGCGAAACCTCCTCTGCGCCAGTAGAAGAAGAGGGAAGCCGCCAGGGGAAGCAGGAGGATCAGCGCCGACACGCCGCCCGTCGCGACGTAGTACACGTTGCGGGAGCGCAGCAGCAGGAGCGCCGTGTAGAGCGCGTCCACGGTGAAGTGCCAGACGAGGAGCGGGAGCGCGCCGTAGCGCAGCATCAGGAAGCCGATCGCCACGCCGGCGAAACCCACCTCGAGCCCGCGGATGTAGAAGGGCTGGTTCGGGTACGCCGCGTGGTTGAAGCCCCAGATGAAGGCAGGCAGAACGACCGCCACGATCCGCCCGGCCCCGAGCCTGTCGAGAAAGGAGATCGAGAAGAGGCGGCTGGAACCCTCCTCGATGACCGCGGGCAGGAACCCGATGAAGAGGACCGTGGCCCACGGCAGCGCGGTGTTCAGGATGTCGTCGTACGGGATGTCCGCCGGCGCCCAGGCGCCCAGCCGCTCCGCCACGACGTAGAAGACCGCCTGATACGCGAAGAAAAACGCGGTCATCGCGTAACCGAGGAGCAGGCCCCGGAAGAAGCCCTTCGAGCGCAGCCCGCGCCTGGAAAGCAGGCCCGGAAGCGAGAGGTGCCCCGGAAAACGTTCCCTGTAGATCGGCTCGGACGAGGCCACGACGAGCGCGATGGAGGCCCCGATGGCGACCGCTCCGAGAATGCCCAGGATGATCTCCTTGGCCATGTGCGCCGAGAGCGGGCTTGCCGTGTCGTAATGGAAGAGGCTCAAGGGGATCCCGTTGAAGGTCGAGAGGAGAGACAGCAGGAACGCCACGGCCCCGAAGCCGGCCACGAGCTTCCAGGGAATGTCCTTGCGGACGAGCTTCGTGATCATCACGGCGATCATCGCGAGGAACGTGACGAAGAGCGCGAAGTTCCCGACGAGGTTGGCCGTGTTGTTCTTCGAGCGCAGCTTCTCGTACGACCGCGTCCAGGCCTCCGGGACGTGCACGTACTCCTGGAACGCGGAGACTTCGTTTGACGAAACCGTCGTCGCGTAACGGACGGTGGCCTCCCCCATCTTGAAGCCCTTCCTCTCGTCCACGAAAGTCCAGTCGGTCCGCGCGGGACGCGAGCGGGGCGTCGCCTCGATCGGCTCGAGGTTGGTCGAGGCCGCGCGAAGCGAGGAAGCGCCGGGAGACGGCGCGCGCTTCCTCCCGGGAGGGACGCGGCCCGGGCGCGTCGTCCTTGCGGACCGATTCGAAGGACGCCAGGTCGCCCAGCGGAGTGATCGCGACGCGCTCTTCCTCCTTGACGCCCGACTGGAACCAGCGCATCTCCCACCGCCAGACCTTCGCGTCCCTGCCGTAATAACGGCCCGCGGCTTCGAGGCCGAGCTCCCGCTCGAGGTACACCTTCGGCTCGTCCTCGACGCCGAAGCGGCCGGCGAACCGGCGCGGGCCGACGTCGCGGCCGCGGCTTCGCAGGAACTTCTCCGCGACCGCGCGCGCCTCCTCCCGATTCACGCGGAACTCGATGGACGCCTCGGGAAAAGCGCGCCGGAACAACGCGAGGGTGATCGCGCCGCCCGCCGCCATCACGGCGATGCAGATCAGAATGAATCGGAGGTCCTTCCGGTCGAGTCTCTCCATCACTCCTCCGGGCGCGACGATCAGTCCGAAGTCCAAGGTCCAAAGTCCAAAGTAGCCGTGCGTTCGGGGCTACCTTGCGTCCTTGGACATTGGAGCCTGGGACGCTACTTCATCCCTGTGAGCACGCTTCCGCCGTTGACGTTGAGCACCTCGCCCTGCACGTGGCGGGCGAGGTCGGAGACCAGAAACAGGACCGGCCCGGCGACGTCGGAGGGCTGCGCGACCCGGCCGAGCGGGATCGACCTCTCGATCTCGCGCCGCGCCGGCCCGTCGGCCAGGGCCTCGCGCGTCATGTCGGTCTCGACCCAGCCCGGAGCGACACAGTTGACGCGGATTCCCCGCGGGCCGAGCTCCGCCGCGAGCGACTTCGTGTAGGAGATGAGGGCGCCCTTCGTGGCGGCGTAGGCGGAGTGCCCCGCCTCGCCGCGCTGGCCGGCGGTGGAGGATACGAAGACGATGCTCCCCTCCGTCTTCTCCAGGTGCGGCACCGCCGCGTCCGTCACGAGGAAGGCCCCGCGCAGGTTGATCGCCAGCGTACGGTCCCACACGGCGAGGTCTCCCCGTCCCGCCCGGTCTTCCTCCCAGATCCCGGCGTTGTTGACGAGGATGTCGAGGCGTCCCCACTCCGCCACGGTGGACTCGACAAGCCCGCGCGCCGCCCCGGCGTCGGAGACGTCGCCGGCGAGCGCCATCGCTTCGCCGCCGGAGGCGCGGATCTCCTCCACGAAAGACCGCGCGGCCCGCGCGTCCGGCGACGTAATTGACGGCGACGCGCGCTCCCGACCGCGCCAGCAGCTCCGCCACCGCGCGCCCGATGCCGCGCGAGCCACCGGTCACCAGCGCAACGCGACCGGACAGATCGATGGCGACGCTCTTGGCCAAGCGGGAGAATACTAAATGGGTTTCACGATTCCAGATTCCACATTCCAGGCAGAAGGAAGGCCACGGCGCGGCAACCTGGAATCTGGAATTTGGAATCTGGAATCAAATTCCGGCGATCAGCTCCGCGACATAGACGGACAGCGCATCGAGCGGCGGCACCGATGACTTGAGCCTCACGTCCACGTCCGCGGCGCGGGCGAGCGCCCGGGAGAGCTCGGGCTTCGTGTAGCGCGCCGCCCGGTTGGCCGCCTTGAACCAGAGGAAGGGGCTGACCTGACCCGCCTTGTTCTGGAAGGGGGAGCGTCCGAAGGGCGCGACCGGCTCCAAGAGGCGCGGCAGGACGCGGGCCTCGAAGGTCTTGAAGCCCATGGAGGCATCCGGGCCGCTCCCCATCTCTTCCATCCGTTCGCGGATGACGAGCATGCGCCGGACTTCCTCCGACAACATCCCGAAGAAGCGGACCGGCCAGTACTCCTCCGTGTCCACATCCCGTTTGCCCGCCCGAACGGTCCGCCCTCGAGAAGAGCCGCTCGAGCCGCGCCAGCGCGTCCCCGGCGTCGCGCCGGCCGATCGCGTCGTAGAGCGCGTAGACATCCTCCGAGGAGTCGTCGCCGACGTTCTCCCGAACGTCCGCCGCGCGCACGCGCCCGCCCGGACCCGCCCACTGGAGGAGCTTCTGCAACTCGGCGGAGAAGAGCCGCGGATCGGAATCGGTCTGGAAGAGCAGCCGGTCGATCGCGTCGGGATCGAGCGAGACCTCGCGCTCCCGGGCGAGGGCGCGCGCGAGCCGCGCCAGGGCCGGCGAGGGATCCTCCCCGACCGAGGCCGCCAGCACCAGGCCCTTGCTCGTGATCTCCTCAAGAAGATCGACGCCGGCGGGCGGCGCCGTGGCCGTCAGAAGCGCCACGGTGCCGTCGTTGCCGCGTTCGAGCAGCAGGCGGATGGCGCCTTTCAGGACCGCCGGGCTGCCCCGCTCCTCGGGCAGCTCCGCGAGGATCGCCGCCAGGACCTCCTGCTGCGGCTTGCGCCGCGTCTTGCGCGCCGCGTCCTCCGCAAGCTCCTCCGCCGGAGCGCCGGCCGGAAGACCGAGCGCCGAGATCACCGCCCGCGCCCGCCGGAACGCCTCGCGCCGGCCGGCCGGAGTTCCCCTCTCCCACGCCTCGACGGCCATGTCGACGAGGTCCCCCGGAGACTCCGAGCCCAGAATCCCCGAGACGTCGAACTGCACGAGCCGCCGCGCGGAAAAGAGCGAGCGGTTGAGCAGCGCGTCCGACACCGCCTCGACCGGCGCGTCCTCCTCGAAGCGCAGGACCTCCGCGTCCCCTTCCGCGAGCCTCGCGGCCGCTTTCGCCGCCGCCTCCTCCACGAAGAACTCCACGTCCCCGGCGATCAGAATCACGGATGGCGCCTCCCCGAAGGAAGGAATCACGGCCTCCGAAAAAGGCTTGCGCGGCACGCGCCCAGTCTACTTCGGCGGCACCGATCACCCGATTCGTCCTGACAACAAGAAGGCCCCGGTCTCCCGGGGCCTTCCTCGACCGGGACGCGTTCTCTCTAAGCTTCGAGGAGTCCCTTCTCCGCGAGCTCCTGGCAGTCCACGCAGTGGCGGGACCAGGGGATGGCGGTCAGGCGCTTCTCGCTCATCGGGTTGCCGCAATTCAAGCAGGTGCCGTAGGTGCCGTCCTCGATGCGGGAGAGGGCCTGCTCGATCTGCAGGATCGTGTTGCGCTCGCTGTCGTTCAAGGAGTAGAGGAACTCCCGCGTGTACGAGGAAACGGCCTTGTCGGCGATGTCCTGCGTAGACTCCTCGGTCGTCTCTTCCTCGGCGTTCTTGGTCTTCGCGAGCTCGGCCAGAAGGGTGTTCTTCTTCTCCTGCAGGAGACGCCGGTATTTCTCCAGTTCCTTCTTCGGCATCTTCGCAGCGCGAGTGGTGGTCGAGGGCATGTCGCGTGTTCTCCTTCCGTGACGCCCCCTGGAACACGGCGGGGCGTCCAGACTTGAACGCGGGATCATAGCCGAGTTATTCCGCGGGCGCGACGCTTTTTAAGCGTTCTTGCGAAAGGACTTCCGTCTCAGCTTCCCTTCCTTTTCCGCTCCCGTTCCCAGAGGGCCTTCCGGGAGATGCCGAGGCGTTTGGCCGCCAGCGTCCGGTTGCCGCAGGCGCGGCGCAGAGTCTCCTCGATATACGCATCCGTGAGCTGCCGCAGCGTCCAGGTCTTCTCCACCGCGGCGGCGAGAATCGCGCGGGGCGACCCGAGCGCTCCGGCCGGAAGTTCTTCGGCGGTCACGGCCGGCGCCGAGGACGCCAGGGCGGCTCTCTCGACGACGTGAAGCAGTTCGCGGATGTTCCCGGGCCAGGAATGCCTCAGGAGAGCCTGCTCCGCTTCGCGCGTGAACGTGCGCGCCGGCCGGAGGTATGCGCGAGCGGCCTTTCTCAGGAACTCCCGCGCCAGGGGCAGGATGTCCTCGGGACGCTCGATCAGCCGCGGCAGCCGGACCGAGATCACGTCGATGCGGTAGAAGAGATCCGGGCGAAAGAGCCCGTCCTCGACGAGCGCCGAGAGGTCCTTCCGCGAAGAAACGAGGAGCCGGGCTCGGAGGGTATGCGAGGAGGCGCCGCCCAGGCGCCGGAACGTCTTCTCCTGGAGAACTCGCAGCAGTTTGGCCTGAGCCGCCGGTGACAGCGACGAAGCGTCATCGAGGTAAGCGGTCCCATCCGCCGCGGCTTCCAGGAGCCCTCTCTTGGCGGAGACCGCGCCGGTGAACGCTCCGCGCTCGTGGCCGAACATCTCGCTCTCGAAGAGCTCGTCGGAGAGATTGGCCGCATCGATGCGGACGAACGGCCGCTCGGCGCGTGAAGAGGCCTCGTGCAGCGCGCGGGCCAGATGGTCCTTGCCCGTTCCGCTCTCCCCCGCGATCAGGATCGTGCTCGGAAGCTCGAGCGCGCGCTCGAGCGCCGTGATCTCCCGCGCCAGCGCCCGGTTGCTTGTCTTGAACCGAGAAGCGAGAGCGATCGGGTGTTCGCCATGGGATGCCGACTGTACCGCCGCTTGCTCTCTTCCGGACTCTCGAGCGGCCGCCTAAGACATCCGCCGCAGAAGCGGACCGTCTCATTCTCGGCGTCGCCCCAGAGACGCTCGAGCGCGTAGAACTTTCGCGCCTCCGCCTGGAAGACGTGAAACACGACGTCGCCGTAGTCCATCAGGATCCATTTCGCCGCCGAGAGACCCTCGACCGAGAAGGGTGGGCCGATGGCCTCGGTAATGGCGTCCGCGATGGCCCGGGCCTGCCGGTCGTTTCCGGCGGTGGAAAGGACGAAATAGTCCGCCATCGTCGTCAGCTCGGTCAGGTTGAAGACGAGAACCGCGGAGGCCTTCCGGTCGAGCGCGGCGGACAGCCCCTCCCGGACCTTGTCCCGGGACGAGAGCGTTTCCTTCAACGCGCCGCCGCCGGGGATCTGTAGAGGCCGTGCTTCGTAATGTACTCCGCGACCGGCCCCGGGACGCTGTCCGCCGCGCTCTCTCCGCGCCGGAGGCTCGCCCGCAGGCCGCTCGCGGATATCTTAACCGATCCGGCGTCGAAAACCTCCAACCTGTTGGAGAGGCCCGGGATCTCCGGCACGCGCAGGCCGTCCCCGACGAAGGGCTCGCGATGAAAGGCCGCGATGCGGGCCAGGCGGACGATCTCCTCCGGCTCCTTCCATCGCGCGAGATGCGCGAGCGTGTCGGTCCCCATCAGCAGCCACAATTCGGCCCCGCCGGACCGGGCCGTCAGCGCTCGCAGCGTGTCCACGGTGTAGGAGGGAGGCTCCCGGTCGAGCTCGTCGAAGGCGATCCGCCAGTCGGGATGCCCGTCCAGAGCCAGGGCCAGCATCGCCACGCGGTGGCGGGGGTCGGCGGGCGATTCATCCTTGAAGGGAGAGCGGCGGGCCGGCACGTAGAGGATCGTTCCCAGCCCGAATCTCGCCGCCGTGGCCTCGACGGTCCGAAGATGCCCGAAATGCACCGGGTCGAAGGTGCCGCCGAGGACGCCGATGCGCATGCGCGAAGACTACTTCGTGAGGCGTCAGGCGTGAGGCGTCAGGCGGAGCGCCCGATGGCTCGTCCGGCTTCGCCTTGCGCCTTACGCCTTACGTCTTACGGCCCGTCTCGGCGAAGAAGAACCGTACGAGGTCTCCCAGGCCGGCGCCGGTGACCGCGGAGATCTCGAAATACGGCAGGTCCCGTCGCTGCGCGGCGCCGCGGATGGACTCCAGGCGCTCGGGCTCGCTGACCGCGTCGCATTTGGAAGCGACGAGCGCGCGAGGACGCGCGGCGACCTCCGGGGAGAAGGCCGCGAGTTCCCGCTCGAGCACGGCTACGTCGCTCTCCGCGTCGCCGGAGCCGGATGCGTCCACCAGGTGGCAGAGGAGGCGGCAGCGCTCCACGTGCTTCAGGAATCGGATGCCGAGGCCGGAGCCCCGGTGCGCGCCTTCGATCAGGCCGGGGATGTCGGCCACGACGAGCGTCTCGGTCGGATCGTCTCCGGAGACGACGCCCAGATGGGGAACGAGAGTCGTGAAGGGATAGTCGGCGATCTTCGGTTTCGCCGCGGAGATGACGGAGATCAGCGTGGACTTTCCCGCGTTCGGGAAGCCGACGATCGCCACGTCGGCCAGGAGTTTCAGCTCGATCGCGAGGCGGCGTTCCTCCCCGGGCTGCCCCGGCTTTGCGAAGCGCGGGGCCTGCCGCGTGGGCGTCGCGAAGTGTTGATTGCCCCACCCGCCGTTTCCTCCCGCGGCGAGCCGCACGCGCTCGCCCGCCTGGAGCAGGTCCGCGATGCGCTCCCCCGTCTCGGCGTCCGTCACGACCGAGCCAAGGGGCAGGGAGATCGCGATGTCCTCGCCCGACGCGCCGTGCCGGTTGGAGCCCTGCCCGTGCTGTCCGCGCCCCGCGCGGTAGACGGTCTGGTGACGCAGGTGGTAGAGCGTGTTCAGCGACGGATCGGCGAGCGCCCAGACGGATCCGCCGTTGCCGCCGTCGCCTCCGGAAGGTCCGCCGCGCGGAACGGACTTTTCGCGCCGGAAGGCCACGCAGCCGTTGCCGCCGTCGCCCGCCTTGACGCGGATCTCCGCGGTGTCGATGAACATGCTGAAGCCGTGAGGCGTCAGCGTCAGGCGTCGGCGCGGAAGAGGGACGGCGGAGGTGGCTTCGAGCTTACCGCTCACAGCCTTAAAGCCTCACGCTTCGACGGGCTCGATCGAGATGGTCCGGCCCCTGCGGCCGAGGTCGCGATAGCGGACAATGCCGGGCACTTTCGCGAAGAGGGTGTCGTCCTTGCCGCGCCCGACGTTCAAGCCCGGGAAGAATTTCGTGCCCCGCTGGCGGACGAGGACGGAGCCGCCGGTCACGAGCTGGCCGCCGAAACGCTTGACCCCCAGGCGCTGCGAGTTGGAGTCGCGGCCGTTGCGAGAAGAGCCCTGTCCCTTCTTATGAGCCATTCTGGTTATCCTCCGCGGGCCTGGATGTCCCCGCCTCTTCGATCCCGTCGATCCCCACGATCCGCACCTGGAGCATCGTCTGACGGTGACCCTTCGTGCGCCGGTACTGCTTGCGGCGCTTCTTCTTGAAGACGAGGACCTTCTTCGTGCGGACGGGGCCGATCACGGTCGCCTTGACCGAAACTCCCGCTCCGGTCTTCGGGTCGCTGCCCTCCTCGCCGCCGACCATGAGGACGCTCGAAAGCGTCAGCGTGTCCCCCTTGGAGACCTTCTCCGAGGGCTTCTCGATCCGGACGACGTCGCCGGGCGCGACCTTCAGTTGTTTCCCGCCCGCGCGGAGGATGGCGTACATGGGGCCTCCAGAGACAGAACCGCGAATG
>CAVUIX010000032.1:0-136057 GCA_963741435.1 uncultured Acidobacteriota bacterium
AGTCGGAAAGGCGCACGGGGAGTTCTTCGGAGAGATCCGCCCCGCGACAACGATGGTCGAAGTGTCGCGCCTCATCGCGCCGGAGATGCTCGTCGAGATCGAGGCCGAGGCGATCGCCGGCAGCGACCCGGTCTAGCGGCCCTGGTCGTGCCGGGCGGAAGGGCCGGCGGGATGCGGAGCGTTGACCCCCGGCGCGGCAGGCGGCTATTCTTTAGACTGTTCATCAATTCCAGGACAACCGGCAAGCGGGGAAGAAGGGGATTCCCACAAATACGGCTGACGATGAGGCGACTTCTTGAAGGCGAGCGTTGGGTTCTCGCGGCCGCGATCGCGGTCCTGCTGCCGCTCGCCGCCCCGGAAACGAGCGATGCAGGGGAGTCGCCGAAGCCGCCGTCGGCCGCCATCCCGACGGGGGCGGACGACCGGCCGCCGACCGTCGACGCCCGGCCGCGCCGGCCGATTCCGGTCCCGGCCCGCAATGCCTCGGCCGATCAGGTCCGATTCCTCGAGCAGGCCACGTGGGGACCGACGGACGCGGGCCTCGCGCACCTGCAGGCCATCGGGATGGCGGGCTGGTTGAATGAACAGTTCAGCCTGCCCGCCTCCAGCTACCCGTCCCTGCCGCTCCAGCCCGAAGTTGTCCCCCCGGGGTGCGGCACGATCTGCTTTCGGGACACCTACACCATGTACCCGCTTCAGACCCGGTTCTTCGTCAATGCGCTGTACGGTCCGGACCAACTTCGTCAGCGGGTCGCCTTCGCGCTCCATCAGCTCCTGGTGGTCTCCACCACCCTGGCCACTGTGCCGAGCTGGCTGACGCCCTACCTGCAGATTTTCGACCGCAACGCGTTCGGCAACTACCGGCAGCTTCTTTACGAGATCACGCTCAATCCCGCGATGGGGATTTACCTCAACATGGCCACCAGCACGAAGGACAGCCCGAACGAGAACTATGCGCGGGAGATCATGCAGCTCTTCTCGATCGGGCCGAACCTGTTGAACCCGGACGGGACTGTCCGGCTCGACATCAACGGGAACCCGATTCCGGCTTACGACCAGGCGGCGGTGACAACCCTGGCCCGCCTCTTCACGGGCTGGAGCGCCCCGAGAGTGCCGCCCGGCTGTCCGGATTTCATCACACCCATGCTCTTCACGGCCGCCGACCACGACACGGGGAGCAAGACGATCCTGGGCGGGACCGTGATTCCGGCCGGCCAGACGGGCGACCAGGACTTGAACCAGGCCATCGACACAATTTTTTCCCACCCCAACGTCGGGCCTTATCTGGCGACGCATCTGATCCACAACCTGGTCACGAGCAATCCCACACCGGCCTACGTCCGGCGCGTCGCCGCGGCCTTCAACGACAACGGGGCCGGCGTGCGAGGCGACATGAAGGCGGTCCTGACCGCCATCCTGCTCGACCCGGAAGCCCGGGGGGATTCGAAGACTGCGCCGGAATACGGGCATCTCAAGCAGCCGGTCCTCTATCTCATCAACGTGCTGCGGGCCTTTGGCGCGAAGTCCGCCGATCTTTCCGGCTTGAGCGACGGGTATTTGAGCCCGCTGACCGCGACGATGGATCAAATCCTCTTCGAGCCCCCGACCGTCTTCGGCTACTATCCGGCCGGCTTCCTCGCTCCCGGGACGCCGCTTCTGGGCCCGGAATTCGGCATCTTTTCGGCAGCGGACAGCGTGAAGAGGGAAAACGTCATCAGGACCCTGGTCTTTGGAAACATCCCCGTTGGAACGAATTCGCCCAACGGCACGGCACTCGATTTCTCCCCCTGGCTTGCGCTCGCGTCCAGTCCGACCAGGCTCGTCTCGCAGTTGAACCGGCTGATGATGCACGGGGCGATGTCGGCCTCCATGCAGACGAGTATCGTCAACGCCGTCTCCGCGGTGGCCGACACCAATCCGCTGCTGCGCGTGCAACAAGCGGTCTACCTGGTCGCCACGTCGTCGCAATACCAGGTCGCTCGGTAGAAACGATGGGGCAGTCGAGACGGGAATTCCTGCGGCGCACGAGCTGCGCTGCCCTCGGAATGGCGGCGTTCCAGGCGGGCGTCGACAAGTTCGGCCTGATGAGCGCGCTCGCGCAGCGGCCCGGAGTGACGGATTATCGGGCGCTGGTCTGCGTGTTCCTGGACGGGGGAAACGACGGGAACAACATGATCGTGCCCCTGGACACCGCCGGGTATGCCTCCTATGCCTCCATCCGAAGCAATCCCGGGCTGGCCATCCCGCAGGCCAGCCTGCTGCCGATCTCGCCGAGGTCGATCGGCAGGCCGTTCGGATTTCATCCCAGCCTGCCGGAGCTCCACGCGCTCTGGAACCAGCAAAAGCTCGCGGTCGTCGCCAACGTCGGCCCTCTCCTGCAGCCCCTCACGCAGAGCCAGTACCGCTCCGGGGCGCCCCGTCCCCCGGCGCTCTTCTCGCACTCGGATCAGATGGCGCTCTGGCAGTCCCCGCGGTCCGACACGAACTCCCTTTATGGTTGGGGGGGGCGAACCGGCGACCTCGCGGCCGCCTTCAACTCGGGAAGCACGTTTCCGATGGTTGCCTCGATTGCCGGACAGGTCCTCTTCGCCGTGGGACAGAGCACCCAGCCAATCGCGCTCACACCGGCCCCCACGCCGCTCAACCAGGTGCTGGTCTTCTCCGGCTTCGACGCATCGTCCGAATCGCTGGCCCGCCGCAGCTCCTTCGACGACCTGCGCACCATCGATCAGCACCTGTCGCTCGTCGCCGCGGCCAGCAGCACGACCCAGCAGGCGGTCGACGCCGGCCAGGCCCTCGCCGTCGACCCGACGTTGACGACGGTCTTTCCTGCCTCGAGGCTGGGCAACCAGTTGAAGCAGGTCGCGAAGTTGATCAAGTTGAATCTCACCGGGACGCAGCTCAATCTCAACCGTCAGATCTTCTTCACGAAAATCGGAGGGTTCGACACCCATCAGGACCAGATCGGGAATCAAACTTTTCTGCTCGGCGAGCTCTCCGCAGCGATGGGCGCCTTCTACGCGGCAACGGTGGAGCTGGGCGTCGAGAGCCGGGTCACCACGTTCACGCTTTCAGAATTCGGCCGGACGCTCGAGCCCTCGGGCTCCATCGCGACCGTCGGATCGGACCACGGCTGGGGAAATCACCAACTCGTGATGGGAGGCCCGGTGCTCGGCGGAGACTTCTACGGCGTTCCCGGATCCAACGGCACCGTTTTCCCGAGCCTTCAGCTCGACGGACCGGACGACGCCGACAATCGAGGGCGCTGGATCCCGACGGCTTCCGTGGAGCAATACGCGGCGACGCTGGCAGCCTGGTTCGGAGTTCAGAGCTCGGACCTCCCGACCCTCTTCCCGCTGATCGGTCGGTTCACCACTCCGAACCTCGGATTCCTGCCGTAGGGGATCGGGGCCGTGAGTGTCTCGCGTTGGGAGGCGGGGTTCGGTCTGCTCCTCCTGTTGTCGCTCGGGCAGACCGCCTGCGGGCGCGCCGCGAACACCGTCTCCGGGCCTGCCGCCGCGATCCCGATCGCGCTGCGCGGGATCCCGTGGCAGTGGGATTTTTACTCCGTGCCCGGCCAGCCAGACGGGGGATCGGTCGCCACGCTGCGCCGGGGGCGGACCTACACGATTCGGGTCTTCAATGACGCACCCGTGGACACCGCTCCCCACTCTTTTTCCGGCATCGCACCGCTCGGGCTGAGCGGCGGCTTTCTCGCCCCGGGGGACAGCTTCACGCAGTCGATCACGCCGAGCACGCTCGGCGACTTCACGTTCCTCTGCACGGACTCAAGCTGCGGCATCGGCCACGACAGGATGACCGGCGTCATTCACGTCGTGCCCTGATCCGCCGCCCCCCTCACACCCCGCGCGCCCTCCTGGCGAGCAGCGCCCCCTTCAGCAGCGCGTACAGGTGGTACACGGCAAACCCGGCGCGGCGCGGGAAACCGGAGATCAGCCAGAACTTGCGCCACAGCTGGCGCGATCGGGAGAGCTTCGAGGAGGGACGCTCCCCTGCCCGGGGAAGAACGGCCCGGTCGAGAAACCACCGTGACGTCGCTGCGAGCAGCAGGGTGCGGATCCGCCGGACGGACTCCGTCTCGAACTCGGGAAAGACTCCACCGGTCTGCCGCAACGCGCCGTAGAGGGCGCGGCCGGCGAGCCAGGAGCGGGCACGGTCCGCCGCCTCCGCCAGCGCGTCCGGGTTCGCCCCGCAGAGGAGCCAGAAATCGACGAAGCGGATGAGCGGCACGGCGAATTCGTCGTTGGCGAAAGAGACCGCGTGGTAGAGCAGCGCGTCCGCATCTCCGAGCCGTTGCGCCGCGAGCGGCCCCGCGGAGAAAGGGGCGCGACGCGCCCAGACTCCGTCGTAATCCACTCGATACCGAATCCTCTGGACGAAGCTGTGGTGGACCTCCAGCGTCACATCCTCCAGGTCGAACACGCGCTCGTGATAGGAGTCGAGCCGGGCGACGGGTCCGACGGGGAACCGCCGGGTGAGCCCGATCTCCCCCAGCCGCCGGGTGACCGCATCGGCGCGGCCGGCCGGCACCAGGACGTCGATGTCCTGCATGGGACGCAGCCAGGTCCTGGGGTAGACGCGGTGGCGGTAGTCCGCGCCCTTCAGGAAGAGGAACGGCTCGCCGCGCAGGAGCTCTCCGACCCGGACGATGCTGGCGTCGAGAGCGGCAGACCGGAGGGAGAAGAGACGCTTCCATACGGAGGCGCGGTCGAGCGCGTCGCGAACGAGCGCCGGCAACGATTCGTCCTCGAAGAGCAGCGGCAGCAGGCGCTCTTCCGCCGCGGCGCGCACGAGGCGGTCTGCCGCCGCTTCGTCGTGTGGAGGCCAGGGCTCCCCCGTGCAGAGGCGGGAGAGCGCGGGCCAGAGAGAACCGGGCAGCCGGGTATCCAGAATGTTCCTATCGTACAGGCACCACCTGCCGGGCGGTCGACGCGCCCGATTCTGCTATATTTTTTTCACCCATGAAAAGGAGCGGCTCCCTTCTCCCCATCGGGATCGTCATAAGTGTCTTCGTGATCTCCCGGCTCCTCTACACGACCTCCGGACCGGGCGTTGGAGGCCTGTCGCTGTCCGGCGGGTTCCTGGCGCAGGCCCGCGCCGCGCTCTCCGCGAACAAGCTCGAGGTCAGCACGATCGAGCGGGGGATGCCGCTGCTGGACACGAAACTCCTGCGGGAGGACCTCTGGACGAGCCTCTATTACCTGCATTCCCAGCCTCCTCTCTTCAATCTCTTCGTGGCCGGGATGCTGCGATTGCCGGATTTCGCCCGGAGTTATCAGTTCGTCAACTGGGGGCTGGGGTTGGTCCTCTACCTGACGACATACGGGCTGATGCGCCGGCTGGGCGTCGAAACCTGGACCGCCGTCCTGCTGACGGTTCTCTTTCTCGTCAGCCCCAACGCGCTCTGGATGGAGAGCGCGGTGTACTACGGCGTTCCGATCGCGGTCCTGCTGGTTCTCTCGGCCGTCTGCTTTCACCGGGCGGCGAAGGACGGCTCGCTGCGCTGGTTCGCCGGATTCTGCCTCCTGCTCGCCATCCTTCCGTTGACACGCGCCTTTTTCTCACTCGCGTGGTGCGTCGCGGCGGCGCTCTTCGCCGCGATCGTCCTCCTGCGCAACCCCCGCGTCGCGGCGGAGCCGGGCCGGCGCCGCGGGATCCCCCTGCTCGCGGCGGCGCCCGTTCTCGTCGTGGGACTCTTCCAGTTCAAGCAGTACCTGCTCTTCGATCAGTTCACGGGGTCGAGCTGGCTCGGGTGCAATCTGACCACGATGACCGCGGGAATGCGGGAGTCCAAGCAGAGAGCGCTCGAACAGGGTCGGGTCTCTCCCCTCGTCAATGTCTACCGGAACGCCTCGGTCGAGGTGTATCGGGATTATTTCTCCGTCCAGCGGACGGGCATCGCGGCGCTCGACCAGGTCCGAAAGTCCGGCGGAGAGCCGAACTTCAACAACGCGATCTATGTCCCGGTCGGGCGGCAGTACTTGAAGGACACTCTCTACCTGATCTCTCGAAATCCTCATCTCTACCTTGCCAACGTCGTCAACTCGATCTACATATTCTGCGGCTACCAGATCGGGGTCTACTTCGACCATCCGGGGAAGTTCTTTTCGAGATGGCGGTGGTATGAGCTGGCGGCGCCGTTTCTCGGTTTTCCGCTGATCGCGGCGGCGGTGTGGTGCGGGATCACCCGGGCGCGGCCTCCGGGCATGCTCGAGAACCCGGAACGCTCGACCGCCGTCTTCCTTGTCGGCAACGTCATCTACGTCGCGCTCGTCGCCTGCCTTCTCGAGAAGAGCGAAGGGCCCCTCTACCGTTTCCAGGTGGACGCGTTCCTCTGGACTCTGCTCGGCCTGGCCATCACCGACCGCCTTTCCCGCCGATGGAGATCCCCCGCGCCCCTCTCCGATGTGCGGGATTAGCGTCCTCCTCGACCCGGAGGCGCCGCCGGAGGGAATCGGCCGGCTCCTCTCCATGCACGGACCGATTCGCCACCGCGGACCGGACGGCGAGGGTTTTCTCCTCATCTCGCCCGAAGGCGCCGTTCACCGATGCGGCGAGACGGCCCTCCTCCCGACGACGTTTCGTCCGCTCGTGGGCCTCGCGTTTCGACGCCTGAAGATTCTCGATCTCTCCGAGACGGCGTCGCAGCCAATGAGCACGCCGGACGGGGCATGCTGGATCGTGTTCAACGGAGAGATCTACAACTTCCGGCAATTGCGGGACGAGCTTTCCGGAAAAGGACGGCGCTTTCGCACTTCGGGCGACACCGAGGTGCTTCTCGCCGCGTATGAGCAATGGGGGACCGACTGTTTCGCCCGGCTCGACGGAATGTGGTCCGCGGTGATCCTGGATCTGCGGGGCCGGCGGCTCATCGGCTCGCGCGATCGGTTCGGGATCAAGCCGCTCTACTGGAGCCTCTCCCGGTCGACTCTGCTGCTTTCCTCGGAGATCAAACAGATCCTCGCCGCCGTCGGCGGCCGGCCAGGCGCGAACGTCCGCATGGTGGAGAACTACCTTCGCGGACGGCGCGCCCCCATTCTCGAGGACACGTTCTTCGAGGACGTCCGGAGCGTTCCGCCGGCGACCTGGTTCGAGGTCCCCTTCGACGGGGCGCCATCTCCGCCGCGGTTTCAAAAGTACTGGGATCTCGCCGTCGCGTGCCGGGCTCGCCCGCCGCGGACGTACGGGGACGCGCTCGAGGAGTTCGGCTCGATTCTTTCATCCGCCGTCGAGTCCCATCGCGTCGCGGACGTCACGGTCGGGAGCCTCCTTTCGGGAGGACTCGATTCCGCGGTGCTCACGAGCCTCCTTTCCGACATCACCCGCCCGGAAGGGCGCGAATCGCCGACCTTCTCCTTCGGATTCCGCGAGGCCGCGCCCCGGTTTTGCGAGCTCTCCTATGTCGATGACATGGTCCGGCGGAAGCGATTGCTCAATTTCGAGACGACCTTCGACAGCCGCTGGATCTCCGACCATTCCGGGGCCGTGATCCGGTCTCTCGAAGAGCCGCCCCTCGGAATGCCGGCGCTGGCGCAATACCGCGTCTTCGAGCTCTGCCGGGCGAAGGATTGCACCGTCGTCCTCGACGGAGAGGGGGCGGACGAGGTTCTGGCCGGATACCCCTATCATCAGAGATTGCTGCTGGTGGACCGCCTGCGAGGGCGGCGGCTGGCCGATTTCGCCCGGGAGCTCCGGGCGATCGCGCGCCGGGAGTCCCGCGGCCCGGCCGCGGTTCTGGCCGGGTACTTTCTCGCGCCGCTCGCGCGCCGGAGAGCCCGGCGCGATCGTTGGCTCTCCCCCCGGTCGGTCCCCGCGAGCGATTCGATGGCGCCCGTGGACTCGAGCCCCGATCCCTCGCTGGTCAACCGGCGGCTCTATTCCGATCTGCTCTGGGGCAACGCGAAACTCGTTCTCTCTTACACGGATAAGAGCGCGATGGCTCACTCGGTCGAGGCGCGGGTGCCCTACTTCGATCGCCGTCTGGTCGAGTTCGCGTTTTCCCTTCCGGACGAGTTCAAGGTCGGCAACGGAGACCGCAAGAGGATCCTTCGAGACGTCGCCCGCGTGCGCGTCCCGCGCGAAATCACCGAACGCGCCGACCGGATGGGGTTCGGCACACCCGACGGCTGGCTTCTCCGGGGAGAGATGTGGCCCCGGGTCAAGGACACCGTCCTGGATCCCCGTTGCCTCGGCAATGGATGGGTCGAGCCGGCCGAGGTCCGCCGGTTCGTCGAAGACTTCGAGAGGGGAGCCCACGACGAAGCCCGCTCGATCTGGCGGCTGTTCGCGCTGGCTGCCTGGCGTGGAGAATTTCAGGTTTGACGACATAATGACCGGGATGGGAAAGGGAGAGGCGATGACGGAATCGACTCCGCGACGAGCCCGCCAGATCCTTCTTTGCGCGAGCGGGGGCTACCAGTCGTATGCGCTGCCCGGGTTCATCCTCTCGCTCCTGCGCCACTGCGCCGACGACGTGCAAGTCGTCCTGTCGCGTGCGGCAACCCGGCTGGTCTCCCGCTATGCCGTCGAAGTCGCGAGCCGGCATGCCGTCTTCGTCGAGCTGGAGGACTCGAGCGACGGCGTGTACGTGCCGCACATCGAGCTCGCGCGGTCCGCCGACCTGGTCCTCGTCTATCCCGCGACGATCAACATCCTCGGAAAAGTCGCTCAGGGGATCGCCGACGAGCTCATTTCGGCGCTCGTGCTCGCCAGTCCCGTGCCGGTCTTTTTCCTCCCTGTCACGAACACGGCGATGTGGCGGCACCCGGCCGTGCAGCGCAACGTCCAGAGGCTCCAGGAGGACGGGTACGCGGTGCTTCCTCCGCTTCCCAACATCGAGGTCGCCACCCGGGAGGGGCTCGCGGAAGTTCCCGAGCCGTTCCCGTTTCCCACCCTGCTGACCCGGATCTCGTCGGTGCTCGCCGGGCACTCGACCGACGGCTCCGTCCAACGCCGGGCACCGGAGCCCACGGGCAGGCCCTAGACTGTCCCCCGGGGACCGCGGGGGGCCCCCCCAGGTCCGATTCGGACCCCCTCCCCGCTTCCTGGAAAAGTCAAAATAGGATGGCGCCCGGCGTGGGGGCAGCTGCTAGAATCCCCGGCCGATGAAGAAGGAGGCGTATTCCGAAGTGGAATTGCGCGGCCTGCAACGGAACCCCAAGATCGAGGAGGCGCCGCTCCAAAAGGAGCTGATGCTGTTCGACCCGGAGACCTCCCAATTTTTCGTCCTGAACGGGACAATGGCGGCCATCTGGCGTGGCTGCCAGGAGGCCTCGACCCCCGCGGACATCGTGGAACGCCTGACCCAGGAGTTCGAGGGGGTCGACCCGGCGGCTGCCGAGGCGGACGTCCGCCAGGCCCTGGAAGATTTGATCTCGAAAGGACTTCTGATTGACATGGAGACGAAATCTCCCTAAGCTCACGCAAGATTAGCCTCCGATAACGGAGGAAGGGTGCAAAGAAGGAGGGACGGAAGTATGGCGGAACTCCCGGTCAAGTCGGTCACAGAGTCGTCCAACCGCGAGGAACGGCCTCGCTACGAACCTCCCCGGATTCAGGTCCTGACGGAACGGGAGATCCTGAATACATTCCAGATCACCCAGGCGATGCAGACCTGGTGGATCGCGGGCTGCTAGAAGCCGGTTCGGTTCGTCCCGACGCCTCGGCGTCCGAGCAGCAGCAGTCTGAGCGCTGCGCCCCGATGACCTCCCCGGAAACCCTGACGCTCCTCGGAGTGACGATGGAAGTTCGCTCCGAGGATGCCCTGTTTCTGGAGGAGTTCGTCAGCATCTTCGGAGGCCGGGAGGCTCCCCCGACGTCCCCGCTCGGCCGGCTCTCGGTTCATCTCGAGAAGGACAGCGGCCGGGAAGGCTACGGACGCCTTCGGATCTCCGGAGATGGCCTCTCCGACCCGGCAGGCTTTCTCCTGGGCTTCTCTTCCCCCACCGTGCCGTTACGCCTGCTCGACTCTCCGGAGACGGGGAGCGTTGCGCTGGGGCTGGCGAGCGATCCGGTTCCGGTCTTTCTCTTCAGAGCCGAGGAGTGTCTGTTTCGGAGAGTCCCACGGTGGCGCCGGATCGTTTCGCACTTCCTGTTCCTGCGCATGCTGCGCCTGCGTCCCGACGCGCTCTTCTTCCACGCGGCTTCGGTGGCGATCGCGGGGCGCGGAGCGCTGCTGCTCGGCCCGAAGGGCACTGGGAAATCGACCCTGGCGCTCGCTCTCGCGGCCAGGGGACACGGATTCCTGGGCGATGAGACGGCCTGCTACGTTCCGGCCTCCGGAGAGCTCCTTCCCTTTCGCCGCCCGGTCGGGATCAAGCCCGGTCCAACGAGCGCGATCGTCCGTGACGCTCTCGCCCGGCTGCATCCCACTCCGGACGAGGAGGGGCTCGTACGAGTGCCGATCGAGTCGCTCTTGCCCGTCTCGCCGGCGCGCCCCACGCCGTTGACCGCTCTGGTTTTCCTGTCCGGCTTCGGTTCGACGGCCGAGCTCGTCCCCAGACGAGCGGGACGCGAAGAGCTGGCGTGTCTGCAGCCGATCGCGAGCACGCTGACGAACGTCCCGGCGACGCAGCGGGTCTTCGAAATGGTCAGGCTGGTTTCCTCTCTCGCCTGCTTCCGGCTCGTTGCAGCGGACCCGGACGAAACTGCTAGACTTCTCGAGAAGGAGTTGGGGTCCCGATGAGTTTTTCAGTCCAGGAGCGCGCTCGCGCCATCGCCACATTTCGATTCGTCGAAGTTCGCCTGATGGAGATCGCCGCGGGCTGGACGCCGACGATCCCCGAGATGGAAGTCAAGGTCCTCTTCGGGCGCCACATCTGGGATTTCGCGCAGCACGCCGACGCCCTGGGCAAACGCACCTTTGAACTGAGGCTCCCGGAGCACCATTCGCTTCCCCCCTCGGAACCGTTCGCCCAACTGCTCGAGGACGCCGCTCGCGTCGGCTCGACCTCGGAGCGGCTCGCGGTTCTCTACGACGTGCTGCTGCCGGGCCTGGAGCAGCGCTATCGCGAATACCTCGCGGGAACGGACACCCTGGTCGATGCTCCCTCCTGCGTCATCCTGGAGAGAATCCTCGGTGACTACGCGCGCCAGCGCCGCGACGCGGACCGGCTGCGCAGCGAGATCGGACTGCCTGCCGCCGCGACGCACGACTTTCGCCGGCGCGACGCGGCCATCTCGACGATCGTGGCGGCGGCGGTATGAGCGCGATCGGCTTTTTCGAGACCGGCGGGTTGAAGCTGCGCGCGGCGCCGGCCCGCGACGCCTGTTTCCGGCTCGTCCTCTCCGACTCGGAGATGGAGACCTTCGAGGGCACGGGAGTGCTCGCGCGCCGGGAGTCGGTTCACCGGCACATGGCCAACGAGATCACCAGCCTCGACATCGCGGCCCAATGCCTCGTCGAGTTCCCCGACGCTCCGTGGGGACTCCGGATGGAGCTCGCCCGGCAGTGCTGGGACGAGTCGCGCCACGTCGCGGGACTCGCGCGAAGGCTCGGGGAGATGGGGGGAACCAAGGGGGAGTTTCCGATCTCCGTCTTCGAGTGGTCGATCACCTGCGCGATCGACAATCTCCCGGGGAGGCTGGCCGCGCAGAACCGGACGTTCGAGGCCGGGGCCATGGACGTCGTCGGGGGCAACATCACGGCCTGGCGCGAGGCCGGTGACGGCGCCACCGCGGACCTGCTCGAGGCGATCCTGGCCGATGAGATCCAGCACGTTCGATTCGCCAATCGCTGGTTGAAGAAGATCGCGGAGCAGGACCGGCGCGTCCTCCTGAAGCTCGCGATGGCGGTCCGTTGGGTGGCGCAGGTCAATGCGACGGTCGCGCAGCTCAGTCCCGGCTCGGCGGAGCTTTCCGGCTCGGCCGCTCCCGCGGTCAACGTCGAGGACCGCCGGCTGGCGGAATTCTCCGACGACGAGATCCACGAGATTCTGAAGCAGGCAGGGTTCCGCTCGCTCGTGCCGGAATCGTCCCCGGCGAGCCGCTGATGCAGGCGCCTCTCGACCCGGAGCTCTTCGCGGAGAACCCCGAGCGGGATTCGCGTTTTTCCGTCAAAGACGTCTGGACCGAGATGGCCAACATCCCTCCGGAGGATCCGGCCGCGACCGGAGAGTTCTTCCACCGCCAGATGAACGAGGAGATCAACGGGCTCGAGATCTCCGCTCGCAATCTGGCCGATTTCCCCGCTGCGCCCTGGGAGCTGCGAATGGCGATCGCGCGGCAGTGCTGGGACGAGGCGCGCCACATCGAGATGTTCCGGCGCTGCTTCGAGAAGAGAGGAGTCCGCGTCGGCCAGTATCCCGTGATGAATTTCCAATACCGGATCCTCACCCGCATCGAATCGTTGATCGGACGCCTGACCGTTCAGAACCGCAGTTTCGAAGCGGCCGGAATCGACGCCATTCAAAGCGCGATTCTGGACGCCTCGGCCCGCGCCGGCGAGACCGATCTCGCGGAGCTCTTCGACGGGCAGCTCGCCGACGAGGTCCAACACGTCCGGTACGCGAACGTCTGGGTCGATCGCTTGAAGCGCAAGGACGGTTCCCGGGCGCTGCTCGATCTCGCCCGCGCGGTCTCGGCCGCAAACCGGGCTATCCGCATCGTGGCGGGAGAAGCGGCGACCTCGTATCCGATTGACGAACAGCTCCGGCGCGAGGCGGGGTTCACCGAAGAGGAGATCGTGGCCGCGCGGGCTCTGCTCCCTGGCCGCTAGGTCCTCCCCCGGCGTCCTCGGGCCGCGCCCCGGAGGGCCTCCACCGGCCGCCGCTCCTGCGCAAACCGTCCCAGTCGACGAAGAGCAGAAGCAACGGGAGGCCGAGAAAAACGACACCCAGGATCTGGAGGATGCCCAGGTGAACCAGCGCCACGCCGGGAATCGCGAAGCGCGCCGCTCGCGGAAAGACGAGGACGAGAACGAAGAGAAAGTCCAGGGCGAATCCGATGAAGACGCCCGCCCAGCAAAGCACCGCGCTCGCCGCGACGGGCCTTGACCAGGCCGGCGCCACCTCCGGGAGTATCAATCCGAGCACGAGGCCCTGGAAGTTGCGCCCGGTGAACCAGCGCGGGCCCACCGTGAAGAGCTTGCTCATCCCGGAGAAGAGATACGTGAGAGCGAAGAGGAGCTGAATCGCGGCGAGCGGCCATCGGTACTCTGGAGAAGACGGCGCGCGCCACCGGGGCTTCCGTGCGAATGCGAGGAGCACCAGCGCAAGGACCGGGAGGGTCAGGCCACGGAAGAACGGGCCTCCTCGCGAGGAGAAGATGTCCTCGAACGCCGCAAAATGGTAGGTCAGCACGGCCATGGCGAGTCCGCCGATCCGGGTGAAGAGACCGAAGACGCCGGCGGCGAGAGCCATGAGCAGCAATGCGAAGAGCGCGCGCTCGACCGCAGGAGACAGCCCCAGGACCAGGAAACGGACGGCGCGCGCGCGATCGACGCCAAGCCAGAAGGCGCGCGGCCATTCGAGCACGTCGGGCAGATTCGGGCGCGAGAGCAGGATCCAGAGCGCCTGCGCGCACACGATCGAGCGAGCGGCGATCAGGCCGGCTGGCCCCGCCGGCCGAAACCAGAACCAATCCCACGCCGGCAGGAGCGCGCGCGTCAATCTGCCCGGCATTCGAGGAGGAGTCTGCGGCCGAACCGTGACGGATCCGCCGCCAGTTCCGTCGGGCGCCAGAAGAACCGGTAAACGCGCAGCGAGACGAGCGCTTCCGTCGGCGTCGGCCGGACATCCCAGTAGAGGTTCGTGTCGGGCGCGGCGAGGAATCCGAGCCAACGCTCGTTGCCGACCCGGCGGCCCGCGACTCGACTCGCGCGGGCCGCTTCCGCTCGGGCCAGGAGAAAACGAGCGACCTCTTTCCGGTCCGCCGGCGAGGCGAGCGGATACACCGTCTCGAACCAGCCCATGATCGCCTGCGGGAAGAGAGGAGACCAGGCGAGCGGGTCCACTTTCCACTCGCGCCCCTGCCGGTCGACGGCGCGGAAAGCGATCATCGTTCGGACGTTCGAGTGGTCGGTCGCGTCGACCGCCATCATCGGATAGGGACTGAACGGCCAGGCGTCCGTACGGAGGAGGATGACTCCGGCATTGACCGCGAGCAGAAAGAGAATCAGGCCATTGATTCGGCGACGGCGCAGAGCCGGATCGGCCGCCCGGGAGACCCGGAACGCGAAGCCGATGAAAACTGCGAACAAGAGAAGCCGCGCCGTCTGGATCAGCTCGGGTGAAAGCCCCTTTCGAATCAGCGACAGCGCCGAAGTCATGACCGGCAGCGGGGGGAGCGGTGCATGGTAGACTGCCTCGCCGTCACCTCATGAAGCCCGAGCCCGCCACCGCTCAAAACAGGGGTTGGATTCAGAGTCCTCGATACGATCTCGCCCTTCTGGCACTCTCCCCCCTTCTCGGGATCGCCGTGTGTGGAATCGCGTGGGCCGTTCCGGCCGTGGTCTTGGGCGGGGCAAGCCTGTTCCTGCTGGGAATGCCCCACTATCTCTCGACCTACACGTTCTACATGGACGACTCGAACCTTGCGTATTATCGCACTCGAAAGGTCGCGTTCTTTCTCGGGCCCGTGCTCGTCGTCGGCTTTCTCACGCTCGCTCTCGCGCTTCGTTTCTACCTCCTCGTCGCCGTGGTGGTGGATACCTGGAACGTGTTTCACGTTTCGCGGCAGTCCAACGGGATTCTCTCCGTCTACAGGCATCTGGGAGGAGGCGACAATCAGTCGGAACGGCTGCCCGCCAACGTCGCGCTGCTCGCGGTGAGCGGCGGCCTCTACGCGGTCCACATCGCCAAGCAACAGAGCTTCGCGCATTACTTCCGCTACGTTCCCTTCGATATCGCTCCCTACGTCGGTCCGGTCCTGCTCGTCGTCGGGGGAGCGGCCCTCGCCGTGCTTCTGGTCCGAATGAAGCGGAGACAGACCCCGGTGGCGCGGTCCGAACTGGTGTTTCTCGGCGCCTCGCTCCTCCTCTTTGCGCCTTACGTGATTCTCGACACCCGCAGCACCGCGACATCGGCCATGCTGTCGGGGCATTACTTGCAGTACATGGGGCTGCTCTGGCTCCTGCACCATCGCAAGCACCGGACGGTCGAGGGCTCCGCCGTCCAGCGGGCCCTGACGGAGATCGCGCGGAGGCCCTACCGGATCGTGATCTTCCTCCTCGCCATCGTCGCGGCGACTTCGCTGGTTGATCGGACCGTCCATCATTTCAACGCGATGGGGTTTCACAACTGGATCCTGAACGTCGTTGTCCTGCTCCACTTCTATCTGGACGGCGTCTTCTGGGCCTTCAAGCGTCCCTTCGTCCGCGAGTCGCTCGGGCCCTACCTCCTGCTGCCCGACCACCGGCTCGCGGCGGCCTGACCGTACCCGCCCGAGATGGCGCTCGAGGGGTGGAGCGCGGAACGGCTCGACGCGGCCGCGAGCCTCTGGAGGAAAGAGCGACGAGAGCTCACGGCGCGCTTTTCCGGAACGAGCATGCAGCCGGTCATCCCGCCGGGGACGCAGGTGCGCGTGCGTTGCGGCGCCGAGGTGCGCGAGGGGGATGTCGCGGTCTGTCAGGAGGGGAACCGAATCCTGGTCCATCGGGTGATCGCGGTTTCCCGTCGGGAGCGGCTGGATCCTGACGCGCGGGGACGCGACGGCCGTCCCCGATTTGCCTGTGCGGACTTCCTCGGTGCTCGGCCGGATCACGGGGCTGGTCACGGAGCAGGGAGACCGCGATCTGCCCGAGCCACCCGACACCCTGGCTCGCCGATTGGCTCTCCGCGCTTGTTCCTCTTTGCTTGGAGCGGCGCCGCCCGCCGGCCGCTTCCTCGTTCGGTCTCTATGGTTCCTGCGGAAGTGGCTTCTCGTGGTTCCGCCCATCGCCGCGCGCCGGATTCGCGATCGGTTCTCGCCGCCGGGCTAGGAGCAGGAGCCCGAGCCCTCCCATCCAGAGCGCCAGGGAGGTATAGGGGATCCACTCGGACGTGGGAATGTGCAGCCGTCCGAACAGACCGAGCGTCTGAAACCCCCACACGCTCCCCAGACCCGCGAAGACGAGGGCGGTGACGGGCGAAAGGGCCTCCCGGCGGCGCAGGTGCCACGCCAGGAGCGCCGCGCCGGTCGAGAGCAACGCCGCCGCGACGCGGGAACCCGCCACGTCGTAGGCGACGACGGCCTCCGCCAGAGTCCGGAACGACCGGCGCTCCGGATCGGTCGACGCCGCGTTGAAGGCTTCCCCGAGCCGGCTGACCACCGTCGCGTGGAGCGGCACGAGCATGGCCTGGATCGCCAGGCCCGCCGCCATGATCCCGCCCGAGAAAAAGCCGAGGGCCGAGCGGCGGCTGAGAAACGCCAGTCCCATCGCCCCCGCCGCCCCAAGAGCGAATCCGGCCATCGCGATCTCGTGGATCGGCAGCCAGAGCGGATGCTTCGCGAGCTGGCCCCATTTCATGAGCCAGTCGCTGCAGGTGTTGTTCGGGTGGAGCCAGGGGATCACGGCCAGGCAGACCCCCGCCAGCAGAAGGAGAGGCGTGGCCAGTTGGAAATCGGCGTTTTCTCTCAGACCCCGTTCCTCGCCGGTGAGTCGCATTGGTCGAGTCGTTCTATCATACGCAGATCGAAACTCTCCGGAATCTCGGACCAGCGCTCCGGGACGCCGCGAAGCGGCTGGGCGCGCTCGGCCTGGCGGGTCGCGCGTGGAGCGCGACCTTCGGACGGCTGCTCGACGTCCGGATCCTGTTCGAGTGGGAGCTTCCCACGTCGAGGGCGCGCTTCGAAGCGCTTCCCGGGTTCGGCTGGGAACAGATCCGGGTCGAGCAAGACCCCGAATCGGCCGGGGCCGCCGCTCGTCTGCTCGGAGTCCGGCTCGACCAGAGGCGCACCCAGCAGGTTTTCGTGGCTCGGAACCCGGAACGACGCATCGTGGCCTGCACGTGGAACGAGGCCGCCGAGTCGGAGAAGGCGAGGCATCGAGGGGTCGCGGTCGCGCGCGGATGGCGCGGCCTCGGCCTCGCGCCGAGCCTTCTGCATTTCCAGGCAGAGCAGCTCGCGGGGCAGGGAGTGCAAGTCGTTCTCTACCGAACGGGCATCGGGAACCGCGCTTCGCGCAGGATGCTCCACAAGATCGGCGCAAACTTGAGCGCGATCCGCGTGGTGACAGTGGTCGCCGGCCGCCGGCCGATCGTCCGGGACTTGAAGGGCGGCGCGGCAGGCCTTCTGCGCCGCCGCTGGGAGCTCGAGCGCGAATCCCTCCGATCCCGGCGAGGATCCCCGGGCGCGTCCTCCCCTTCCCGCTCGAGCCGGACGCCTTGACTCCCGGGACGACGCGCGGACGCCCGCGCTGGACCGCGCTGCGGGCTCTGCGCCTCTACCTGCTCGCGACGGGCGCCGTGACGACCCTCTTTCTGGTCTGGATCATGGCTCCCCTGCCTCTCTGGGTCGACAGGCCTCTGATGCAGAACGACGCGCCCGTCCGATCCTCCGCGATCGTCTGCCTGGGATCCGGCTCTGAAAACGGACTTCCGAGCTCATCCGGATGGCAGAGGATTCGAACCTCCGTGGCGCTCTTTCGGGACGGCCTCGCCCCGATCGTGATCTTCAGCGGCAACTCCGGCTCGAGCGCCCGCAGCGAGGCGGAGATCTACGCGGAGGCCGCCGTATGGATAGGCCTTCCCGCGCAGGCGATCAGGCTCGAGCGACAATCCCGCAACACCCACGAGCACCCGATCCGGCTCCTCTCGATCGACCTCGGCAATCCGGGCTCGATGAAATCGACACCGCTGCTGCTCGTGACGAGTCCTTACAACGCGTGGCGCGTGCGGCTGGTCTTCCAAAAGGCGGGCTTCACCGCGATTCGCGTCGTGACGTCCTATGGGGAGTCTGATTCCGCTTCGCGAGCCGGGGCGTCGGGCGGCCTGGGACTTCGGACGATGATCAGGGTTTCCGCGGCGCTCATGGCCGCACGGGAGTGGGCCGCAGTCGTGTACTACAAGGCGCACGGCTGGATCTAGCGCTCATACAGGAGATACTTCGCGCGGCGCTTTTCGAATTCCTCGAGGTCTCTCCGCCAGGAGTCGCTGATCGCGAGGGCGGTCTCGCCACGTTCCAGGCGCTGGACGGAGGCGCCGTTGGCGAGGAGCTTGACGAAGCTCCTTCGGTCCCAGTCGGCGGGATAGAGATCGCGCAGAGCGACCGCGATCTCGATTCCGAGCGAGACGGAACGCAGGACCCCGCGGTCCACGACGTTCATGCGCACTCCGCCGCAGCGCTCTCCGGCGAAGACCGACGCGGACGGCGCGAAGTGCACCGGCGAGAAGCGCACGCCGGGAATCGCGCGGGCGTTCAGGACCTCCGCGAGCCGCCGCCCGTCGAGCCACGGCGCTCCGACCACCTCGAACGGCGTGTCGGTGCCGCGCCCGACGGACAGGTTCGTCGTCTCGAGCAGCCCGATGCCCGGGTAGAGAACCGCGGCGCCAAGGGATCGCATGTTCGGAGATGGGTTGATCCATTCGAGCCCCGTCTCGTCGTACCAGAGGTCGCGCGACCACCCGCGCATCTTCACGACGCGCACGTCGGCGCCGAGCTTCTTCTCCCCGTTGACGAGAAGGGCCATCTCCCCCGGCGTCATGCCGTACCGCACGGGAACCGCGTGATACGCGGTAAACGAGAGCTTGTCGGAGTCGGCCAGCGGTCCCTCGACGACGGCGCCGCCGATGGGGTCGGGGCGGTCGAGGACGACGAGCGGGATCTTCGCCTTCGCGGCCTCCTCGACCAGGTATCCGCCCGTCGTGATGTAGGTGTAGAAGCGCGCGCCGACGTCCTGGATGTCGAGCACGAGGGCGTCCAGGTCCGCGAGCTCCGCGGACGCCGGGCGGCGGCGCTCGCCGTAGAGCGAGATGACCGGGAGCCCGGTCGCAGGGTCTTTATGATCGGGGACGCCGGCGTCGGCGTCGGTTCGCAGGCCGTGCTCGGGCGAGAAGAGCCGCACGACCGTGACTCCCGCCTTCTTCGCCTCCGGAGACGCCAGCACGTCGATCGTCGAGCGCCCGTCTCGCGCGCGGCCGGTCGCGTTGGTGACGAGACCGATGCGCATTCCGGCGACCGGGCGGAAGTCCTCGGCCGCGAGCACGTCGATTCCCGCCGCGACCTCGCGCGACGGCCTGGGAACGCGGGCCGCGAGCGCCCGGGCCCGCGGACGCGAATCGTCCATCGCCGCGGCGGCCACGATCGTCGAGACGAGGGCGCGCAGCCGCAGGACGTCCCCCTTGCCGTCGGGATGGACCCGGTTGGAAAGGAAGACGACGAAGCTCTCGGAGGCGGGGTCGATCCAGAGCGACGTCCCGGTGAAGCCCGTGTGGCCGAAGGAGCCCACGGGGAAGAGATCGCCGCGATTCTTCGAATAGGCGGTCGCGATGTCCCACCCCAGGCCCCGGACGTCTCCGTCGCCGTAGAAGCGCGGGCGCGTCATCGCCTCGACGCCCGACGGCGAGAGAATGCGGGCGCGGCGCGAGCTTGCCGCCATCGAGGATCATCTGGCAGAACTTCGCGAGGTCCGCCGCGGTCGAGAAGAGGCCGGCGTGGCCGGCCACGCCGCCCAGAGCGTAGGCGCGCGGGTCGTGGACCTCGCCGCGCATCCAGCGGTCGCCGCGCTTTTCCGTCGGGGCGATGCGAGAGATGGGAATGCCATGAGGCGGTGACGCCGGCGCCCTCATCCTGCCCTCTCCCGAGGGGAGAGGGTTGAAGAAGGTGTCCTTCATCCCGAGGGGGCGGAAGATGTGATCCTCGGCGAAACGGTCGAGGCGCTCGCCGGAGACGCGGCGCACGACCTCCCCCAGCACTTCGTACCCGACGTCGGAATAGACGAACTGCGAGCCGGGAGCGGATTTCAGAGGCTGCTGGTACTTGCGCGCGAAGATCTCCTCGGGCGTGCCGGCATAGAGAGCGAGCGGGTCGTCGGGCGGGAATCCGGCGCGGTGCGTGAGCAGATGTTCGATCGTGACTTTCGCGCGGTCGCCCCCCGCGGGTGCGAACTCCGGAATGTGCCTCACGACCGGATCGGAGAGAAGGAGCTTGCCTTCCTCGACGAGGATCATCACCGACGTCGCGGTCGCGACCGTCTTGGTCAGGGAGGCGACGTCGAACACGGTGTCCACCGTCATCGGTTCCGCGAAGGGCTCGACCACGCGGTTCCCATAGGCCTTCCGGAAGACCACCTTGCCGCGGTGCCCCGCCAGGACGACCGCCCCGGGAAGCTCGTGTTTCGCGATCGACTCGGACACGACGCCGTCGATGCGGGCAAGCCGCTCGGCGGCAAGACCGCCGTGGGTCGCTTTCGCGCCGAGGGCGAGGGCGAGGAGAAGCGTGACGAGGCTCATTGCGTTCGCCTTCCTCGCCCAGTCCCCCCGTCTCCCAGTCTCCCGGTCCCCTTCTGGATGCCCGCGCCGCGGGGGGCCAGGTCTGGAATCGTGACCGGGAGGCGGCCCGTGATGGGCGCCTCGCCGAAGAGGGCGCGCGCGGCGGCAACCTGCATGTCCGTCTGCGAGCCCCAGGCGCAGAGGTACGTCTCGAGCTTCGGCAGCTCCCGGAGAACGTAGGGCGATCCGAAGGAGACCGCGACGACCCGAACCAGGGCTGGGAGCCGCTCGACCACCTCCTTCGCGGCGGCGGGAAGCACGATCGATCCCTTGCCGCTCTGGAACCGGACGAACAGGGCCAGAAGCACGACCTCGGCGCGGGAGGCGCTCTCGAGGACCTTGGCGACTTCGGCCGCGCTCGACCGGGAGTCGAGGACCGCCATCTCCGCCGGGCTCTCCAGCCGGCTCTTCAGCTCCTTGTTCAGGTCGCCCCCGAGTCCCCGCTCGGTTTCCGCCACGACGAGCTGGAGGACCCGCGTCTTGCGATCGAGAGGCAGGGCGCCCGGGCTCTCGCGCACCAGCGTCACCGAGCGCCGCGCGATCTCCTCGACGACCGCCCGGTGCTCGGGACTGTCCACCACGCGGAAGATCCGATTCCAGTCCGGCTCGGGATCTCCCGCGCGCGCCTTCGCGGCCAGGATGCGGCCGACGGAGAGGTCGAGCCTGTCGCGCGTGATCCGGCCCGCCTGCACGGCGCGCCGGACGCCCGCGATCGCCGCGTCGGTGTCGGTGGATTTGACGACCTGGTCCGCGCCGGCCAGGATCGCGCGCACGGCCGCCTCCCCGGGATCGAAGTGGTCCACGATCCCGCCCATGTCCAGGGCGTCGGTCACGACGAGGCCGCGAAACCCCAGTTCTCCGCGCAGGAGCCCGCCGGTGATCTTCGCGGACAGGGAGGCAGGCATCGTGGCGTTCCGCGCGGCTTCCGCGGCGTCGTGCGTGTAGGGGTTCTCGGCGATCCCTGCGGGCCGGACGGGAGCGGGCTCGTCGTCCAGGGCCGGGAGAGAAAGGTGCGCGGTCATCACGGCACCGGCTCCCGCCGCAATCGCCGCGCGGAACGGCACGAGCTCGACTCTCTCCAACCGCTCCCTCGAAGCGGAAAGGACCGGCAACGAGCGGTGCGAGTCGGTCCGTGTGTCGCCGTGCCCCGGGAAGTGCTTGGCGGTCGCGATGACGCCCCGCGACTCGACGCCGCGGACGAAGGCGGCGACGAACCGGGCGACCTCCTCCGGGTCCTCGCCGAAACTGCGCACGTTGATGACCGGGTTGTCCGGATTGCTGTTGACGTCGGCCACCGGCGCGTAGATCTGGTTCAACCCGATCGCGCGCGCCTCCTCCGCGACGATCTCCCCCTCGCGCCGGGCCAGATCCGGGTCGCCCGTCGCCGCCACGGCCATCGGCCAGGGCCAGTACGTCGTGTCCGCAAACCGCATCCCGACTCCGGCCTCGAGGTCCGAGCTCACGAGCAGCGGGACCCTGGCAGAGTGTTGAAGCCGGCGGTTGATGAACGCCGCCTCGAAGACGTTCGACCAGGTCGCCCAGTGGATGCCGCCGACGTGGTTCTCAACGACCTGGCGGAGAAGCTCGCGGTAGCGCGGGGAGCCCTCGTTCATGAAGGAGCCCGGCGTCACGTAGACGAAGAGCTGGCCGACTTTCTCTTCCAGAGTCATGGCCGCCGGCCGGACCGAGAGGGTCGCGCAACCCGCCAGGGCGGCGGCGAAGAGGAGGACCGCGGCAAGTTTCACGGTGGAGAGAGTCTAACGTCGCCGCTCCTCATCCCGTGCCTTCCCTGTCATCCCGAGCGCAGCGAGGGATCTGCTCTCAAGACTTCGAGGTGCGCCGTTGACAGGCGGAGGGCAGATCCCTCGTCGCTTCGCTCCTCGGGATGACGCGCATCCGATAGGATCGCGCCTCATGGCGGAACTGACACCCGAAGAAAGGTCCGCCGCCGTCGCCGAGTTGGAAGCGTCTCGCCGGCGGCTACTCGCGGCGCTCGATGGCTTGACCGGGGAAGAGTGGAGCCGCCGGCCCGCTCCGGACCGCTGGTCGATCGCCGAGTGCGCCGAGCACGTCGCGGCGGCCGAGCTCCCGCTCGCCAGGTTCTTCGCGAGCGGCGGGCGGAGCGAGCCTTCCGAGGAGGAGCGGCGCGAGATTCGTGGAAAGGACGACTTCGTGCGGAGGTTCCTGCGCGACCGGTCGCAGCGGGGCGAAGCACCCGAGCGAATCCGCCCGACGGGCCGCTTTGCGACCCGTGAGGAGACGATCCGGACCTTCGAGGAGCGCCGGGCCGCGAACCTTGCCTACGTGCGCGAGACCTCCGAACCGCTGCGGGACCGCTACGGGGCGCACCCCTTCGCCGGCATGATCGACGGCTACCAGTGGGTCCTCTTCCTCGCCGCCCACACCGACCGCCACGCCGCCCAGATCGAAGAAATCCGTTCCCAACTCCCGTCATCCTGAGCGAAGCGAAGGATCTGCTCCCGGCTGGTTCTAAGTAACGGGAGCAGATCCTTCGTCGCGGAGCCTGCCCCGAGACTTCGTTTCGGCAAGCTGCAGGGACGAGGGCAGATCCCTCGCTTCGCTCGGGATGACATTGGAACCGGAGGGGCTCCTCAGGATGACAAGGGAGAGACGCGAGGCGCGATTAACCGACTGGCGTCACCGCGGCCTGGTCCTCTTCGGCGGTGCGGATGCGGTAGACCTTCTCGACGGGCAGGACGAAGATCTTGCCGTCGCCGACGGCGCCGGTCTGCGCGGCGGAGAGAATCGCGTTGACCGTCGGCTCGACGAAGTGGTCGGACACCCCGATCTCGAGGCGCACCTTCTCGGAGAGCTCCATCTTCACGGTCGTGCCGCGGTAGGTCTCCACGCGGTCGGTCTCCCCGCCGTGTCCCTGCACGCGGTGAAGCGTCAGGCCGCGCACCTCCGCGCGGAAGAGAGACTCGAGGACGTCGTTTAATTTCTCGGGCCGGACGATCGCGACGACGAGCTTCAGGAGGCGCCTCCGCCGGGCGCGAACACCGGCTCCGAAAGCGGGGCCGCGGGCCCCGTGGGCCTCGGGCAGCACGAGGATCGCGCCCTCGCCGCTCGTGTACGCCTCTTCGCCATGCTGGGTGACGTCGAGGCCCAGGCCCTCCTCGCGCGCCGTCGCGCGCACTCGGGCAAAGAGCGCCACGACCTTCAGGATTCCCCAGGTCGCTCCCGCGCTGTAGAGGGCCACGGCCAGGACCGCGGCCGCCTGGATGGCGAGCTGGCGCGCGTTGCCGAAGGCGAGTCCGTCCGCGACGCCGTTCCAGGACTTCTGCGCGAAGACGCCGGTCAGGAGCGCCCCGACCGTCCCGCCGACGCCGTGCGCCGCCACGACATCGAGCGAATCGTCCAGCCGCGTGCGGGCGCGCCACAGCAGCGCGTAATAGCTCGGGAAGGCCGCCACCGCTCCGAGCACGATGGCGGACACGGGGCTGATGAACCCGGCGGCCGGCGTGATCGCGACGAGCCCGACCACGATGGCCGTCGCCGCGCCGACCGCCGTCGCCCTGGAGGAACGAACGAGGTCGAGGAGGGTCCAGGCGACGAGCGTGGCCACCGGCGCCAGCATCGTGTTGGTGAACGCGAGAGCCGCGGAGGCGTTGGCGCCGAGCGCGCTCCCCGCGTTGAACCCGAACCAGCCGAACCAGAGAAGCCCCGCGCCGAGCAGCGTGAACGGGACGTTATGCGGCAGGATGGCCTGACGCGCGAAGTCCTTGCGCGGGGCGAGCACGAGCGCCGCGACGAGGGCCGCCGCGGCGGCGTTGACGTGCACGACGGTCCCGCCGGCAAAGTCGAGCGCCCCCAGCCGGGAGAGCCACCCTCCGCCCCAGACCCAGTGCGCGACCGGCGCGTACACGGCAATTCCCCAGAGGAAGAGGAAGGCCAGGTACGAGCCGAAGCGCATCCGCTCGACGATCGCCCCGGAGATCAAGGCCGCCGTGATGATCGCGAAGGTCCCCTGGTAGGAGAAGAAGAGCAGGTGCGGGATCGTGCCCTGCGCCTCGAGACCCACTCCATGAAGCAGCGCCCGCGACATGTCGCCCGCCAGCGCGTTGCCCGGCGCGAAGGCGATCGAATAGCCGGCGAGAGCCCAGCCGATTCCCACGAAGCCGAGCGCCGAGACGCTCATCATCATCGTGTTCAAAGCGTTCTTGGATCGCACGAGTCCGCCGTAAAAGAAACCGAGGGCCGGAGTCATCAGGAGAACGAGAGCCGTCGCGACCAGCATCCAGGCGATATCGGCAGAATTCATGTCGAGGGAGGGTAGCAGACGGAATTCGTGGTGTCCAACAAAAAACGTTCTTGATGCAAAAAAATAGCGTCAAATCCCCAGACTCGTGCCCAATTGAGCCTGAATGTATCGAGGAATCTGCAAGAAATGCAGAATTGCCACATCAGTTCCATAACCGCTGCACGGCGAGCGAGTCGGAGTGACTCGGGCGTGACAGCGTGCCGCAGGAGGGCTCGATGAAAGCGAATCCACGGTCCGGCCGCGCGCCTTTCTTGGTTCAAAAAAATGCATTCTTAAGACCAAAAAAAAGGTACAAGACATCTCGCGCCGGGCTACAACTTCGTGTAGATTCCCGACGAAATCCCGATCGTGCCGAAACATCAGCTTGCCCACATGCTTCGAATAAGGAGGAGTTCGATGTGTAGACCCCTGTTCGCGCGCTGGCGCGCGCTTCCCGTCTGGATCGCGATTCTCACTCTCGCGCTCGCGCTTCCCGCTCTCGCGCAGACCGACGTCACGACGAGCCGGATCTCCGGCACCGTCAAGGACACCGACGGCGGGGCCTTACCCGGGGCGACGGTCGAGGCGAAGAACCTGGACACGGGATACGTCGCCACCGCGACGTCCCGGTCCGACGGCTTCTACCAGCTCGTCAACCTGCCCATCGGGCGCTACTCGGTGACCGCGTCATTGTCGGGGTTTCGCCCGTCCACGCGGCCCCAGGTCCGGCTGGACATCGGCTCGGCGCCTTCGGTCGACTTCAAGCTCCAGCTCACGAGCGTGACCGAGTCCATAACGGTGTCGGCCGAAGCGCGAGCCGTCGAGGTGACGAACACCACCGTCGGCGAGACGATCCAGACGGAGCAGTTGAAGAACCTGCCCTCGAGCGGCCGGGACTTCAAGAATCTCGTGCTCCTGACTCCCGAAACACGGATCGAATCGGAGCGCGGCACGCTCTCGGTCGCGGGCGAGCGCGGCATCAACACGAACGTGACCGTGGACGGCGTGGACTACAACAACCCCTTCTTCGGCGGCACGGTCGCCGGCGCCGAGGGGCGCGCGCCCCTCTCGCTCTCCCAGGAGTCCATCAAGGAGTTCTCCGTCATCACCAACGGAGCCTCCGTCGAGTTCGGCCGGTCGGGCGGCGGGTTCGTCAACGTCATCACCAAGAGCGGCACGAACAGTTTCCATGGATCCGGCTTCTTCTACTGGCAGCCGCAGGATCTCATCGCGGATTTCGCCAACGGCGTGGCGCCGGCCGACCAGGACAAGAAGCAGTACGGCGCCTCGCTCGGCGGGCCCCTCCTGCCCGACAAGCTCTTCTTCTTCGGCTCCTATGACCGCCAGGACCAGAACATCACGATTCCGATCAGCGCGGATCTCCTCGCCCAGTCCGCGCCGGTCTTCGCGAAGTACCCGATCCTGGATAGTCCGGACAACTACGTCCAGACCAAGAACGGCTGGGTCGCCTTCGGCCGCATGGACTGGCAGGCCGCCAGCGAGCACCGTCTCATGGCCCGCGTGAACTACGCCAAGTACGACGGCGACAACGGCACGAACTCCTCGCCCAACGACACCCTCCCGCACAACGGGATCGAGGGGATGACGTCGACGCAGTTCGTGGGCACGTATTCCGGTCAGTTCGGCGCGAGCCTGCTCAACGACCTCAACTTCAACTACAACAACGAAGACACGCCGCGCGCCGACAAGGGCCTGGCCCTTCCGGAGATCCAGGTCGGTACGTTTCGCTACGGAGAGGTGAGCTTCCTGCCCATCACCTCGACCGTCAAGCGGTACGAAGTCGCCGACACGTTGACCTATCTCCTCCAGAGCCACGTCTTCAAGATCGGCGGCGACTACAACGACACGTCGGTCACGCAGACCTTCAAGGGCAACTGGCGCGGAGTGTTCGTCTTCAACAACCAGGCCGACCTGCTGACCGGAAAATACTTCCAGTACCGGCAGTTCGGCGGCGTGGGCGGGCTGACCGCCGACCAGGCGGGCACGGTGGACTTCGGGCAGAAAGAATATGCCGGGTTCATCCAGGACCAGTGGTTCTTCAGCCCGCAGCTGACCATGACGTTGGGCGTCCGCTACGAGTACCTGAACAACCCCGACTTGCCCGTCCTGAATTACACCCCCGGCACGACGGGCGCCTATCCGCTGAACGCCCAGATCCCGGATGTGAAGAACCAGTGGTCGCCGCGCATCTCGCTGGCCTATGCCCCCGACCCGAAGACGGCCATCCGTCTGGCCGCCGGCCGCTACTGGAGCCGCACGCCGGCCCTGCTGTGGTCGCAGCTCTTCAGCTCCAACGGTCTGAAGGGAACCCAGTACTCGAGCAGGACGAACACGGCCGGCCTCGATCCGACCGACCCGGGCTGCAAGGTCGGCACGACCTCGTGCTTTGACCCGCTGGCGCCTCCCTGGGGGGCCTCATGGACGCCCAACGGCGTCGAGCGGGTCAATCTCTCCGGGATTCCTGCCGGTGCGGCCGGGCAAAGCATCTTCACTGTGAATCCGAATTTCGAGAACCCGCACTCGGACCGGATCACGCTCGGCGGCGAGCGCGAGGTCGTCTCGGAGATCACGACCACGCTGAACTTCACCTACGCCAAGGGGTACAACCTCGAGAGACTGACCGACGCCAACCGCGCCCTGGATGGAACCACCTCGGCCAACGGCGAGCCGCACTACAGCTCCACGCGCCCCAACACGTTCTACGCCACGAACACCCAGTACGTCTCCGACGCCCACGCGTGGTACTACGCCGTGGACTTCGTCGCGCTGAAGCGCTTCAGCAACAACTTCAGCGCCAACGTCACCGCGACCTGGTCGCAGGACTACGACGAGGACTCCAACGAGCGCAACTTCTCGGGCATCCAGGCGGAGGACTTCAACAATCTGGCGGCGGCGTACGGATACTCCAACCGCGATCAGCGCTGGAGACTTTCTGCCAACGGGGTCTGGCTCACGCCCTTGTGGGGCATCAATCTCGCGGGATCGACCCGCTTCACGACCGGCTCCACTTACACGGGCCGCGCAAACTTCGATTTCAACAACGACGGCCAGAGCGGCACGGACCGCCCGACGCTCGGGTGCACGTCCATCGGGGGCAGCGCGACGAACTACGACTGCTCCAATGGCAGCCACATCAGCCGCAACTCCTTCCGGCAGCCGAGCTTCTATACCGTCGACCTGCGGATCCAGAAGGCGTTCCGCATCGGACCGGGAGACTTCGGCCTGGCGGTGGACTGTTTCAACTGCACGAACACGGGCAACAAGTTCGTCAGCCAGACGACCTTCGGCCGCGTCCCCGGACCGACCGTCGGAGCCTCGACGGTGCCGAACACCGGCACGCCCAACGCGGGTTTCGGCAACGCCAACAACCCCGGAACGCCGCGCACGCTGCAGGTGTCGGCGAGATACGACTTCTAGACAGGAAGGCGGATTCCGGAACCGGGCGGGGGCGACCCCGCCCGGTTTTTTTCGCCCGGGAATTCGGAGGCCGGCAAGGCAACTATCATGGGCGTGGCCGGCGCAGCCCCGGCGAGGAGAAGACATGACCGGAACTCTTGCGACGCTCTTGCCTTTGTGCGCGCTCGCCGCCGCGACACTGGGCCTCGGCCCGCCGGGCGGGGAGCCAAAACGCGTCTCGGCGGGGCAGTGGGGGGCGGTGGGCATCGCCATGGAAGTAACCGAGTCCGGCGCTCGGATCGAGTACGACTGCGCGCACGGAACCATCGACGAGCCTCTCGTTCTCGACGCGGACGGCCGCTTCGACGTCAAGGGACATCACTTCCGCGAGCACGGGGGGCCCGTACGCGAGGGAGAAGAATCCAGGGGCGAGCCTGTCCGTTACGTGGGCCAGGTCACGGGCGACACCATGACGCTGACGGTCAAGCCCGAAGGGAGCGACTCCCCCATCGGAAACCACCAGCTCGTCCGCGGCAAGATGGGGCGCATCCGCAAGTGCCTCTGAACTCGCGGGGGACCCCGCGATGGGCCGGCTGGCCACAACCAGCCGGCCTTTTCTTATCCAGCGATGGTCGCGGCTTCAACGATCGAGACCTTCTTCGCGCCGGCGTCGAGCTCCGCTTCGACTCCGATCGGGATGGTCGCCTTCTCCTTGGTGTGGCCGAAGACGAGGCCGGCGAGGACCGGCTTGCCGAGGTCCCCGAGGATCTCGTCTAAGAGATCCGACATCGAGAGGTTGACCTCGTAGCTCGACTTCGCGGGCGTGCATTCCGTGCAGGTGCCCCAGACGATTCCCGCCGCCTCCTGAAGTTTTCCGGCGAGCTTCAACTGCGTGAGCATCCGGTCTACGCGGTACGGGGCCTCACCCGTGTCCTCGAGGAAGAGGATCTTGCCCTTCGCCTCGATCTCGTAGGGCGTCCCCATCGTCGTCGAGACGAGCGTCAGGTTCCCACCGGCGATCGCGCCGCGCGCCTTGCCGGGCGAGACGGTGTGGAGCGGGAAGGAGGGCCAGTTCTGGTCGTCCTCCGGCGGATTGGCAAGCTCGCCGATCGGCTCGGCCGAGAAGAGCGCCTTCTTCAGGCTCGCGAGCGACCAGGGGGGCATCGAGCCCGTGGCGACGGGCCCGTGAAACGTCACGAGCCCCGCCTTCCTCGTGATCGCGAGGTGAAGGCCGGTGATGTCGGAGTAGCCGAGAAGCACCTTCGGGTTCCTGCGCAGAAGCTCGTAGTCGATGCCGGAGAGCAGCCGCTCCGTTCCATATCCGCCTTCGAGGCAGAAGACCCCCGCGACGCCCGGATCCGCGAACATCGCGTGGAGATCCTCGAGCCGCTCCTTTTCGGTCCCCGCCATGTAGCCGTGGCGGCTCTTCACGAAGCGCCCGATCTTGCACTTCACGCCGAGCGTCGCCTCGAGACGCGCCGCGGCGAGGTCGATGCGCCACGTGTCGAAGACGTAGGAAGACGGGAGTGATCAGGCCGATCGTGTCGCCGGCCTTGAGCGTTCGCGGCTTGACCATCGGCCGCGCCGCGGGGGCCGGCGGCGCGGGAGTCGGATTCGGGGCGGCGCCGGAGACGAGAGTGGCGCCCGAGATGATCCCGGCCGAGCCGAGAAACGTTCTGCGAGTCGTCATGGCGGAGGATTAGATCAGAGAGGGAGGAGACGAGTTCCGCGGTCGGGTGCGGCACCATCGGGCGGCCTTCGGCCGAAGGGTCCTGCGGCGCCGTCGGCAGTTCCTTGTCGCGGGCGGGCGCGAGGCCCGCCCCTACGGCACGAGAGGCCCCCGATCGGAAGTCAGGTCGTCTAGTTGTTGGGGCGTGCGGCCAGGGCTTTGGTCCGCGCTGCCTCGAACTCGTCTCCCTCAGTCCAGCGGGGCATCGCGTCGGCGTCGGCGACACGGCAGCCGAGCAGGAAGGCGAGGCGCGCATCTTCGACGGCGCCGGCGAAGTCGAGGCTGTCGCGGTACTCGTCGGAAGGCTGGTGATAGGTGTTCTTCTCGTACGCCTCGACCTGTTCCTTGCCGTAGCCCGCGGGTTTGCCGATGACGTCCGTCCCGAACTTCAGATACGCGGCGGGGACGCCGGCCTTCGCGAAGTTGAACTGGTCGGACCGGTAGAACCGCCCCCGGTCGGGGAACTGGTCCGGCTCGACCGTGCGCCCCTGCGTCTTCGCGACGGCGATCACGTCGGCGTCGAGCGAGGACTTGCCGAGGCCGATGAGCGAGATATCGCGCGTCTTCCCGAACCAGTTGGCCTCGTCGATGTTGATGTTCGCGGCGATCCTTCCGACCGGCACCGGCGGGTGCGCCGCGAAATACTGGGAGCCGAGCAGGCCCTGTTCCTCCCCGGCGACGAACGCGAAGTAAACGGTGCGGCGGGGCGGCTGGCGCAGGTCCGCGAAGGCCCTCGCCACGGAGAGGATGGAAGCCACTCCGGAGGCGTTGTCGATCGCGCCGTTGTAGATCGCGTCGTCCTCCGGGCGCGGCCCGGCCTTGATCCCGAAATGATCGTGGTGCGCCGTGTAGACGACGGCCTCGCCGGAGAGCTTCGGGTCCCCGCCCGGGATCTTCCCGACGACATTGCCCGATTCCTTCCGCACGATCGCGTTGGCCAGGGCGAAGGAGAACTTGACGCCGAGCGGCACCGGCCGGAAGGATCGGGACTCGGCCGAAGCCCGCAACGCGTCGAGGTCCTTGCCGCCCAGCTTCGCGACCGCCCGCGACAATTCCTCGGTCGCCCACATCCGGATCTGGACGCGCGGCGAGCCGTCGTCGGGCAGCTCGAAGTTCTCCCCCGCCCAGGAGTTCTTGACGACGTGCCAGGGGTATCCGGCCGAGGGGGTCGTGTGGATGAGGATCGCCCCCGCCGCTCCCTTCTTCGCGGCCATCAGGTACTTGTAGTCCCAGCGCCCATACCAGAGGCGCGTCTTGCCGGCGAAGAGGCTCGGCTCGTTCTCCGGGTCGTTGTTCATCATCAGGAGGACTTTCCCCGAGAGGTCCGCGTCCTTGTAGTCGTCCCACTGATACTCGGGCGCGACGATGCCGTATCCGACGAAGACGATCTCGGCCTCCTCGATTTTCGCCGCCGGCTTCTGAACGCCCGAGAAGGCGACCAGGGTGTCCCCCGGAACGCCTTCGGCGGAGCCGCGCTCCGAGCGGAACAGCGCCGGTCCCGAGAAGCTCGCCTTCAGGCCGACGAGCGGCACCTTCTGGATCCAGCCGCCGCCGGGAGCGCCGGGCTTGAAGACCCATCGCCTCCATCTGCGACTGGATGTAAGCCTCCGCGAGCGAATCCCCGCGCGTGGCCGGACCGCGGCCTTCGAGCAGGTCCGAGGCGAGGAACCTCGTGTGCGCGCGCAGGACATCCTCGGTGATCCTCTCCGCGGCCCGGCGAACCTCCGGCGTGTCTCCGCGGCCGGGCGACGGATTGTCCGCGGCGAGCGTCGAGGCGAGGAGGGCGCCCGCGAGAATCCGGGAGAGGCCCTTCACGCGTGAGGCGCCGGAGCGGCCGCGGGAGTCGGAGATTTCGGCGGCGGAGTCCCCGGGGTCTCGGGCCTGGCGAGCGGGCCCTTCCCGGCCGGTTCTTCCTGCGGGCGCGGAGGCTCGTCCTTGGGCATGGGCTTGCGCGGCATCATGCCGTCGCGCATGGCCGCGTCGTAGACGAAGGAGGCGATGACGACGGAGGCCTGCATCAGGTCCTCTTTCTGGAGCCGCTCGTAGACGTCCATGTTGGTGTGGTGCGTGCGGGTCTCGTATTCGACCTCGTCCTGGATGAACTGGAAGCCCGGGAGCCCCACGGCATCGAAGGAGAGGTGGTCGGTCCCGCTCGTGTTGCGCATCGTCACGGCCGTGACGCCCAGGTCCTTCAGGGGCTGGATCCAGGACTCGAAGATCGGCACGACGGCCGCGTTCTCCTGTGCGTAGACGCCGCGGATCCGGCCGGTGCCGTTGTCGAGGTTGAAGTAGGCGGAGAGCTTCGCGTGCTCCGGCTTGACCGTCAGGGGCCCGGTCGGCCGGCGCAGGAAGGAAGGCAGGGCTTCCTGATCCGGAGGCAGCGGCTCCTTCGGCGCCGGGCGCGAGGCGAAGTGCTCCGAGACGTAGCCGCGCGAGCCCAGGAGTCCCTGCTCCTCGCCGCTCCAGAGAGCGATGCGGATCGTGCGCCTGGGCTTGACGCCGAGAGCCTTCAGGATCCGCACGGCCTCCATCGTCGCGGCGACGCCGGCGCCGTTGTCCGTGGCGCCCGTGCCGCCGTGCCAGGAGTCCATATGGGCGCCGAGCATCACGACCTCGCCCTTCTTGTCCGTCCCGGGGATCTCCGCGATCGTGTTCCAGGCTTTCGGCTCATCCGTCAGCTTCGTTTTGAGATTGACCTCCAGCTCGACGGGCTCCTTGCGGTCGAGCAGCCGTGCGATCCGCTCCCAGTGCTCGATCGCCATCATGAGCGTGGGCACCGCCGCCGGCGCGTCCTTGCGCTGCCCGCCCTGGAGGCCCTGGACGCGGAACGTTCCGCCGTCGAGCGCGCCCGCCTCGATGACGACGGCGACCTTCTCCTCCACGACGAATTTGCTCAGGACCCGCTGGAACTCGCGGCGCCGGGCGAACTCCTCGCGATTGAAGGGCTGGCCGGCGCGCATGTAGGGGCGAATGCCGGGGACCTCGTAGCGGGACAGCTCGGCCAGGGACTTCTCGTCGTAGCGCTCGGAGAGCGCCTTCTCCTGCGGCTTGACGTCCCGCGTGTCGCCGAGCATGAGGATCTTGCCGGCGAGCTTGCCCTTCTGCTTCTCCAGGTCCTCCTTCTCCGTCAGCTTGACCTTGACCGCCTGGGCGCGCAGGGGCCCGTCCGTTCCGGGGCTCCAGGCAAGCGGCAGCGCGAGAAGCTCGGCGGCGTCCGGCGACAGCATCCGCACCGTCGCGACCTCGTAGCTCCAGCCGCGCCCGAAGGGCTCCCAGGACTCCAGGTGCGCGTTGACGAGCCCCCAGTCCGCGAGCTGCTGGCGGGTCCAGTCGTTGGCCCGCTTCATGTTCGGCGACCCCGTCAGGCGCGCGCCAATCTTGTCCATCAGGTTGCTCGCAATCTCCATGACCTTCGAATTGCGGAACCCCTCCTGCCGGATCTGCGTGACCATGTCCAGGTCCACCCGCTCCTGCCCCGGGAGCACCGGGACGAGAGCCATGGACGCGAGAAGGACGAGGGATGCGACTTTTCTCAAGGAAACCTCCTGTTGGGCGCCGGGCACGCTACCACGCGGTGAAGCCTGCCGACAAAGATCGTCGATGGGGAGCAATACAACACCTTAGCGACGGTTTCGGAAGGAGAAAGATTACACGGTTCCTCAAGCGTCCGGCAGCCGCGGCGAGTCACTCCGCGAGATAGAGGGTCAGGGCGAAGCGGGCGTCGGGCTCGATCCACTGCTCGAGGGCCCGGAAGCCCGCCGCCGCGCCCATCGCGAGCACCTGATCGGCGGAGTACTTGTAGGAGCTTTCGGTCCAGATGAGCTCGCCGGCCTCGAAGGGGACGTCGCAGCCGGCGCGAGGGATCGCGACCTGCTGCGCGCGGCGCGACACGAGGTGCATCTCGACGCGGCTCTGCGCCGGGTTCCAGCTCGCGCGGTGGTCGAAGCCGTCGAGGTCGAAATTCCCGTCCAGCTCGCGGTTGATGCGCACGAGCAGATTCTTGTTGAAAGCGGCCGTGACGCCCAGCGGATCGTCGTAGGCGAGCTGCAGCTCTCGCTCCGGCTTGACGAGATCCGCTCCGAGGAGGAGGGCGTCTCCCGGACGGAGGGCGCGCCGGATCTCCGAGAGGAACTCGTGGGAGGCCGGGGGGTCGAAGTTCCCGATGTTCGACCCGAGGAAAAGGACGAACATCGTTCCGCGGCCGCGCCCGGCCGCCGCGCGCCGCAGCCCCTCCTCGTAGGTCGCGCGGTGCCCCACGACCGAGATGTGCTCGAAGCGGCCCAGAGTTCTCTCGGACTGCTCCAGGGCCGTGGGCGAGATGTCGATCAGATGGACCGAGACCGGCCGGCGCCGGCTGCGCAGCGCTTCCGCGAGCATCGCGATCTTCTCGCCGCTGCCGCAACCCAGCTCGACGAGCGTCAATGGATCCGCCAGCGGCGCGACGACCTGGTCGGCCCATCGGGAGAGGAGCCTCCCCTCCGCCCGCGTGATCCGGTACCAGGGAAGCCGGCTGATCGCCTCGAAGAGGCAGGACCCGAGCGCGTCATACAGGTATTTCGATTGAAGCTGCTTCGGAGTGAGGGACAGGTCCCGTTTCACATCCGCGGCGAAATCAGCAATCGGGGGATCGGGTGATTGGTGATCGGGTGATTGACGAAGGACAGCAGGAGCGACGTTTCTTTCGATCACCCGATCACCCGATCGCTCGATCACCCGATCACTTGACACACCGGAACCCCGCATAGACATAAGGGTAGTTGCCGCGGAACCAGTTGCGGAAGCTGCGGCGCAGGAGCTCCTTCGCGGTGGCCGGCGATGCTCCCTTCATGACCCAGTGCTTTCCGTCGAAGAAGTCGGAGGAATAGACGGGGTAGGAAGCCATGGGCTCGAAACCTACGAAACCGCTGAAGACCGTCGAGGTCCATTCCCACCCGTTGCCGACGAGGTCTTCGACTTCCCACGCGCTGGCGCCGGCGGGAAAGGAGCCGACGGGCACCGGATCGGAGCGGCGGAAGTCGAAGTTGCCGCGGGTCTCGTCGGGCTCGCCTTCTCCCCACGGGTAGGAGCGCTCCTCGCCGCCGGGCGTCCCATAGGCGGCGCGATGAAACTCCGCCTCGGTCGGCAGCCGTTTCCCCTTCCAGCGGGCGAAGGCCTGCGCCTCCGCGTGCGAGACGTAAACGGGCCAGGCCGGAGGCAGCGGAACCGCCTCGAACATCCCGCGCCAGGACCAGCTTCCATCCGCGCGTTCCCAGAAGAGCGGATGCTCGACGTTGCCCCGAGCGCGCCACTCCCAACCCTCCTCGTCCCAGAGCTCGCGCTTCCCGTAGCCGCCCGCCTCGACGAAGTCCATGAAATCGCTGTTCGTGACGTTGTAGGCGTCGATCTCGAAGCCGGGGACCCGGACGCGGTGCTCCGGAAACTCGTTGTCCCACCCGAAGCGGACGCGCTCGCGCGCGGCGCCGACCGTCGCCTCGCCGGCCGGGATCCGGACGATCCGCGGCCGGGGCGGTCCGCCGCCGGTCTCGACCGGCGCCGCGTCGGCCGGGCGGACCTTCTTCTCGAAGGGGAGGCGATGCCACATGTAGCGCAGGGTCTCCTGATGCATCGGCTCGTGCTCGAGCACCGTGTACACCGCGAGCCCGCCTCGCAGCGCCGGGCGGTCGTCGCGGATCAGGTCCCGTTCGAGCAATGCCTGGCGGATCGCCTGGTCCGCCCGATCTCCGTAGGCCTGAATCGCCTCCCGCGCCGGCCAGCGGAAGGGAGGCCGCCCGACCGCGGATTCGTCCTCGGGATCGATTCCGCGCTCGAAGAGGATCTCGTAATCAGGATCGATCCCCCGCTCCCCGAGCCCTCGCTTGACGAGGGTATTGACGTTGAAGGCGGGCAGGTGCCCCTCGTAAAAGCAGATCGGGTTGCGCAGCGGGATGGGACGCGCCTCGTAGGCGTCGGGAACCACGCTGTCGAAAAGCTGCCGCGAGCGCCGCCGGTTGCGCTCGAACCACTCGACGGAAGCCTGGCGGTCAAACACCATCATTGCATCATGCTATTACGACGTCCGGGGTGTAGATTCCCGCTTGTGCGCGGCGCCGCTCTCCTTCTTCGCCTCGTCCCGCTGGCCGCCGCCGCGGTTGCGGCCACCGGCCGGACAACCTCGGCGCATTCGCGCCCGACATCGCGAACGTTCGTCTCCATAGGCTTGCATCTTGCTGTGAATCAGCATCTGGAGGTGAGTAGTGGTAGAGACCGAGACTCCCGTTGAGCATCAGACACAGGCCGCGGCTCCAAAACGCCGCAGAGCGCCGGCACGGCGCAAGGCTGCTTCCCCAAAGGCCAAGGCGCCGGCGAGGCGTAAGAAGGCGGGCAGCCGCGCCCGCGCGACGGCGAAGAGCCTCTCCGCGCTGCTGGACGGATGGTCCGCCAGGGCGGCGGCCGCAGGAAAGGGCTTGAAGACCCTGTCGGGGCAGGGCACGGACGCGGCCCGGCAGGCCTTCCGCGGCGCGGGCGCGGCGTCGAAGAAGACGATCGCGCGTCTCGCGAAGGAATGGGAAGGCATGGACGCGAAGCGCCGGACACAGTTCGTCGCGGCGCTGCTCGCCGCTCTCGCCGCGGCCTCGGCGCCGATCGTCCGATCCCGAATGAAGAAGTAGGGCGGCCGAGCGCCTCCGGGGCGGGCAGAGGACCGGCACAGTTCCTGCTCCTTCGACCTCAGGTGGATGGAGTCCTCAAAAAACTGTTCCACGGGCAGAGTCCGCGCCGTTGCCGCGGAGCGGCTCGCGCAAGCCTGTGAATAATGGGAACTGGAATGCGGACGGCCGCTGAGCCCATTCGCGGTGAGCTCTTCTCGACCGAGCGCCTCGAGCAGTTTGCGGAGGTCCTCGCGGCGGAGCATGCGGTCCACGCCGGCAAGCGGCGGGGGCGGCCCCTTCTCCCGCGCCTGCAGGAGAACGGGCGCGTCCTGCTCACCTCGTACCGCGCGATCGCAAACGCGATCCGCGAAGAGCGGACGATCTCGCCCGCCGCCGAGTGGCTCGTGGACAACTTCCACATCGTCGAGGACCAGCTCCGCGAGATCCGCGAGGACCTGCCGCCCGGCTTCTACCGCGAGCTGCCCAAGCTCTCCCGCGGCCCGCTCGAGGGCTATCCGCGCGTCTACGGCCTGGCCTGGTCCTTCGTCGAGCACACCGACAGCCGCTTCGACCCGGAGACGCTGCGCAGGTTCGTGCGCGCTTACCAGCACACGCGGCTCCTGACGATCGGAGAGCTCTGGGCGATCGCGATCTCCCTGAGAGTCGTGCTCGTCGAGAACCTGCGGCGCCTGGCGGTGAACATCGTCGAGCGGCGGAGCGCCCGGGAAGAGGCCGACGCGATCAGCGACACGCTGCTGGGCGTCGAGGGGCGGCAACCCCGGGACGCGCGGCCCATCCTGCGCGAACTGGAAGAGCGGCCGCTCGCGGGTCCCTTCGCCGTGAGGCTGATCGAGCGGCTGCGCGACGAGGACCCGCAGGTCACGCCCGCCGTCCCGTGGCTTGCCGAGCGGCTCGCCGCCCAGGGGATCTCGGCCGACGAGATCGTGCGGCAGGAACAGCAGGAGCAGGTGGCGACGCACGTCACCGTGCGCAACGTGATCACGAGCATGCGGCTGCTCTCCTCGGTGGACTGGGCCGACTTCTTCGAGAGCGTCAGCCTCGTCGAGGAGGCGCTGCGCGAAGGGACGCGCGTCGCCGAGATGGACTTCGCGACCCGCGACCAGTACCGGCGCGCCGTCGAGGAGCTCGCCCGGGGGAGCCGCTTCTCCGAAGTCGAGGTCGCGCGGCGCGCGGCGCGCCGGGCATGGAAAGCGGCGGCGGGTCTTCCCGGCAGGGGGTTCGGGGGACCGCAAGGTCCCCCGCTGAGATCAGTCGCCGAGTCCCGGCTGGCGGACCCGGGTTACTTCCTGATCTCCCAGGGGCGGGCGAGCTTCGAGAAGGAGCTGGGCTACCGCGTTCCCGTCCGGCACTGGTTGAAACGCGCCTGGCTGCGCCACGCCACGGCCGGATACATCGGGACGATCGTCCTCCTGACCGCCGTGATCCTGAGCTGCCCGGTCGTGATGTCGGCGCTCGGACGGGCGCCTTCTCTCTCGGTCTGGCTGCTCGCTCTCCTCGCGCTCGTTCCCGCTTCGGACCTGGCGATCGCGGTCGTCAACCGGGACGTGACGCATGTCGTCAAGCCGCGGCGCCTGCCGAAGCTGGAGCTGAAGAAAGGAGTCCCGAGCGAGCTTCGGACGCTGGTCGTCATCCCGACCTTTCTCGCGAGCGAGACCGACATCGCCCGGGAGATCGAACGTCTCGAGGTCCATTTCCTCGCCAACAGCGACGGGGATCTCCGGTTCGCGCTCCTCTCGGACTGGACCGACGCGCCGGCGGAGAGCGCGGAGGGAGACGAGGAGCTCGTCGCCGCGGCGGTCGCCGGCATCGCGGACTTGAACGCGCGCCACGGACCCGCTCCGGGCGGCGGCGATCGGTTCCTGCTTCTTCACCGCCGGCGCGCCTGGAACGAGATGGAAGGACAATGGATCGGCTGGGAGAGGAAGCGCGGAAAGCTCCACGAGCTGAACCGCCTCCTGCGCGGCGCGAAGGACACGACGTTCCTGCCGCTCGCTCCGGGAGGGCCGGCCGTGCCTCCGGACGTGCGCTACGTCATCACGCTCGACGAAGACACCCGCCTGCCGCGCGAGGCCGCTCGCTGCCTGGTCGGCGCGATGGCCCATCCCCTGAACCAGCCGGTCTTCGACCTGGAGAGCGGCCGCGTGGTGGGAGGGCATGCCGTGCTCCAGCCGCGGGTGACGCCGATGCTCCCGGCCACGGGCTCGGGCACGATCTTCCAGCAGGTCTTCTCGGGGCCGCGCGGGACCGATCCCTACGCCTTCGCCGCTTCCGACGTGTACCAGGACCTCTTCGACGAAGGCAGCTACACGGGCAAGGGCATCTACGACGTGGACGCGTTCGAGCGCGCGCTCGCCGGGCGCATCCCGGAGAACGCGCTCCTCTCGCATGACCTGTTCGAAGGCCTCTTCGCGCGCGCCGGCCTCATCACCGACATCGAGCTCTTCGAAGGCTACCCGGCCCACTACGAGGCCGCCGCCATGCGGACGCACCGCTGGGTGCGCGGGGACTGGCAGCTGCTCCCCTGGATTTTCGGGAAAGTGCCGGACGCCTCCGGGCGAAGAGTCAAGAATCCCATTCCCGCTATCGGGCGCTGGAAGATGCTCGACAACCTCCGGCGCAGCCTCTCCCCGCCCGCCGCCCTGGCGACGCTTCTGGCGAGCTGGGCGCTTCCCGGCGGGAGGCCCGACATCTGGACGGACTTCGTCATGGCGACGATCCTGATCCCCGGGCTCTTCGCGTTCTTGTCGGGGTTGCTGATCCCAAGGCGCCGCGGGATTGCCAAGAGGAGCTACCTGCGGCGGCTTGGCGCGGACCTGGCGCTCTCGCTCGCCCAGGGAGCGTTGCGGATCGTGCTGCTCGCGCACCAGGCCTGGCTCATGGCCGACGCCATCGCGCGGACGCTCGCGCGGCTCTGGCTCACGCGCCGGCGGCTCCTCGAATGGGTGCCGGCGCGCCAGGCGCGGCGCCACCTCGACCTGACGCTGGCCGGGTTCTACCGGCGCATGAGCCCCGCTCTCCTCCCTGCGGTCGCGGGCGTGCTCCTCGTGGCGATCCTCCGACCCGGCGAACTCGCCGAGGCGGGCATCTTCCTTGCGGCCTGGGCCGCTTCGCCGGCAGTGGCCCGTTGGGTGAGCCTTCCGCCCCGCGACGAGGAGGAGAAGCCTCTGCCGAAGGCCGATGCGACATTTCTGCGCTCGGTCGCGCGTCGAACCTGGAGGTTCTTCGACGCCTTCGCCGGCAAGGAAGACCACGCCCTTCCGCCCGACAACTTTCAGCAATCGCCCCAGCCGGTCGTGGCGCACCGCACCTCGCCGACAAACATCGGCCTCCTCCTTCTCTCGACGATCACCGCCAACGACCTCGGCTGGATCGGAACCGAGGAGATGGCCGAACGCCTCGAGGCGACTCTCGACACGGTCGGGCGGCTGGAGCTTTACCGGGGCCATCTCTACAACTGGTACGACACGCGGAGCCTGAAGCCGCTCGAGCCCCGGTACGTCTCGACGGTGGACAGCGGCAACCTGGCCGGAGATCTCATCGTCGTCAAGCAGACGTGCCTCGAGCGGATCTCCAACCCCATCTCCTTTGCCGGCGCTCTGGAAGGCATCGGCGACGCGCTGGCACTCCTGCGCGAGACCAGCGCGAATCTCGCGACGGGAGGAGAGGGAGCCGTGACGCGCAAGCAGCTCGAGACCTCGCTGGACGCTCTCGAGGCCTGCCTGACACCGGAGCCCGTCTCCGCCGCTCAGTGGGCGAGGCGGCTCTCGCAGCTCTCTCAAAGAGCGGAAACAGTCCTGGACACGGTCAGGGCGCTCGCGCAGGACAGCTCGGACGCGCGTTTCGCGGAAGCGCTCGCCTGGGCCGAGGCGGTCGCCTCCTCGATCGAGAGTCATGCCGGCGACTTCGAAGAGACGCAGTGCTGGACCCGCTTCCTGCCCGGCGGCTCGACGGCCTCGCGCGATCTGCCCGAACCCGCAGTCCGGACGCTCGAGAGACTGGGCCGGGAAGACCCGGCGCTCGAGGCTCTTCCCGACGCTTACGAGGCGGCGGCCCAGGAAATCGAAGCGCTTGGCGCCGCCGGCGGCGGCACGGCCGTCACCGCCACGCTCGCCGGCGAGCTCCGGCAATGCGCCGCCAGGGTCGCGGTGTTGACCCGGCGCCTGACGGAGCTGTCGCGCCTGGCGTCGCGGCTCGTCGAAGAGATGGACTTCACGTTCCTCTTCGATCCGGAGCGCAAGCTCTTTTCGATCGGCTTCAGCCTCTCCGACGGCCGGCTGGACCCGGGCTACTACGACCTGCTCGCCTCGGAGGCGCGCCTGGCGAGCTTCATCGCGATCGCGCGCGGAGACGTTCCCGCGTCACACTGGTTCCGCCTGGGCCGTTCGCTGACCCCCATCGGAAAGGGCTCCGCGCTGATCTCCTGGTCGGGCTCGATGTTCGAATACCTGATGCCGGCGCTCCTCATGAAAGCGCCGGCCGGGAGTCTCCTCGACCACACCAATCGCCTCGTGGTGGAGAGGCAGATCCAATACGGCGAAGAGCGCGGCGTCCCGTGGGGCGTCTCGGAGTCGGCCTTCAACGCCCAGGACCTGCACTTCACCTATCAGTACTCCAACTTCGGCGTCAGCGGCCTGGGATTGAAGCGCGGCCTCTCGGAAGATCTCGTCGTCGCTCCGTACGCGACGGCCCTGGCGGCCATGGTGAATCCCGCCGCCGCCGTCAGCAACTTCCAGCGCCTGGCCGCGGGAGGCGCCATGGGGCCTTACGGGTTCTACGAAGCCGTCGACTACACGGCCTTGAGGCTGCGCGAGGGAGAGAAGGGCGCGATCGTGCGCGCCGTCATGGCGCATCACCAGGGCATGACGGTCGTGGCCCTCGGCAATGTTCTCTCCCGTAACGCCATGCGGGAGCGCTTCCACGCGGAGCCGGCCGTCCAGGCGACGGAGCTGCTGCTGCAGGAGCGGACTCCCTCGACCGTCGCCGTCGCGCGTCCGCGGGCCGACGAGGTCTCGACCCACCTGCACGTGCGCGACTTCGTCCCCCCGGTCCTGCGGCGCTTCCGCTCTCCTCACGATCCGACGCCCCGCGCGCACCTGCTCTCCAACGGCCGCTACACGGTCATGATCACGGCCGCGGGGTCCGGTTACTCCCGCTGGCGGGGGCGCGACGTGACGCGCTGGCGGGAGGATGTCACCCGGGACTGCTGGGGAACGTACGTCTTCCTGCGCGACGTGGGCAGCGGCCGCGTCTGGTCGGCCGGCTATCAGCCCGCCGGCGTGGAGGCGGGGGCATACGAAGTCCTTTATTCCGAAGACCACGTCGAGATCCGGAGACGGGACGCGTCTCTGACGACGACGACGCACATCGTGGTCTCGGCGGAGGACGACGCGGAGATCCGGCAGGTCTCCGTCACCAACCTCGGGACGAGGCCGCGGGAGATCGAAGTCACCTCGTACGCGGAGCTGGCGCTCGCGCCGCCCGCCGCCGACAGGACGCATCCGGCCTTCTCCAACCTCTTCGTCCAGACGGAGTTCGTGCCCCATCTCGAAGCGATCCTCGCCACGCGGCGGCCGCGCGACGACAAAGAGAAGCCGATCTGGGTCGCGCACGTGGCGGCTGTCGAGGGGGAGGCCGTGGGCGCGGCGCAGTACGAGACCGACCGCGCGCGGTTCCTGGGGCGCGGCCGGGGCATCCGCAACGCCGGCTCGATCGAGGACGGGCGTCCGCTGTCCAACACGGTGGGCTCGGTGCTCGATCCGATCGCGAGCCTGCGGCGCCGCGTGCGCCTGCCGGCCGGCGCGACCGCGCGGATCCACTTTGCGACGCTCGCCGCGGACTCGCGCGAGAAGGCCCTGGAGCTGGCCGACAAGTACCGCGAGCCGGCCGCCTTCGAGCGCACGGCCAACGTCGCCTGGACGCAGGCCCAGGTGCAGCTGAGGCACCTGGGCATCTCCGCGGACGAGGCGCATCTCTTCCAGAGAGTCGCGACGCGGATTCTCTACTCCGATCCCACCCTCCGCGCTCCCGCGCGCGTCCTGATGCGCAACCGCAAGGGCGCCTCCGCCCTCTGGCCGCACGGGATCTCGGGCGACCTGCCGATCGTGCTGCTGCGGATCGACGATCCGGACGACCAGGACATCGTCCGGCAGCTCCTGCGCGCGCACGAGTACTGGCGCATGAAGGGGCTCGCGGTGGACCTGGTGATCGTCAACGAGCAGGTGACGTCTTACGGACAGGATCTGCGGCAGGCCCTCGAAGCGCTCGTGAGGTCGCGCCGCCAGGCCGAGGCGCGGGACGAGGCGGAACAGGTCGGAGGCATCTTCCTCCTGCGCCGCGACCTGATCTCGGCCGATGACCACGATCTCCTGCGCTCCGCGGCGCGCGTGGGCCTCCTCTCCCGGCACGGCACGCTCTCGGAGCAGATCGTGCGCTTCCTGCGCCGCGAGCCCGCCGTGAGGCCTCCCCGGCCTCTGCCTTCGAGCGCGCCCGCGGGGGACATTCCTCCGCCGCAGCTGGAGCTCGAGTTCTTCAACGGCCTCGGCGGATTCGGAGAGGAGGGGCGCGAGTACGTCACGATCCTGGGGGAGCGGCAATGGACTCCGGCCCCCTGGATCAACGTGATCGCCAACCCCTCGTTCGGGTTCTTCGTGTCCGAATCCGGCTCGGGCTGCACCTGGGCGGTCAACAGCCAGCAGAACCAGTTGACGCCCTGGTCCAACGACGCCGTCAGCGACCCGCCGGGCGAGGCGATCCTGGTCCGCGACGAGGAGACAGGCGAGATCTGGGGACCGACGGCGCTTCCCGTCCGCGACGCGTGGCCATACGTGGCAAGGCACGGCCAGGGATACAGCCGCTTCGAGCACGAGAGCCGTGGCATCCGGCTCGACCTGACGCAGTTCGTGCCCCTCGACGACCCGATCAAGATCTCGTTTCTCTCCATCGAGAACCGCTCCCGCGCGCACCGGGTCCTCTCGGTCACCGCCTACGCCGAGTGGGTGCTCGGCAGCGAGCGCGGCGCCTCGGCTCCCTCCATCATCACGGAGCGGGACGCGGAGACCGGCGCTCTCTTCGCCCGCAACCCCTGGAACGAGCAGTTCGCGGGGCGGGTCGCCTTCGCGGACTTGAGCCCGAGCCCGTCCGCGTGGACGGCCGACCGCTCCGAGTTCATCGGCCGCAACGGGACTCTCGGCGCGCCGGCCGCGCTCGCGCGCGAGGGACAGCTCTCGGGAAGGGCGGGCGCGGGGCTCGACCCCTGCGCGGCGCTGCAGGCCACGGTGCGTCTCGCTCCCGGCGAGAAGGCGACCGTCGTCTTCCTGCTCGGCCAGGGCGAGAACGAAGCCGACGCGCGGCGTCTCGTCGCGCGCTACCGGAGCGAGGACCTCGGCGCCTGCCTCGCCTCCGTGCGGCGAATGTGGGACGACACGCTCGCGGCCGTGCAGATCGAGACGCCCGACCGATCCATGGACATCCTGCTGAACCGCTGGCTTCTCTACCAGGCCCTCTCCTGCCGGATCTGGGCGCGCACCGCCTTCTACCAGGCCTCCGGCGCCTACGGTTTCCGCGACCAGCTCCAGGACGTGATGGCCCTGACCGCCGCCCGGCGCGAAGTCGCGCGCGGGCATCTGCTGCGGGCCGCCTCGCGCCAGTTCGAGGAGGGGGACGTGCAGCACTGGTGGCATTCCCCGTCGGGATCGGGAGTGCGCACCCGGATGTCCGACGACCTGGTCTGGCTCCCCTACGCCGTCACGCACTACATCGAGGTCACGGGAGACACGAGCGTGCTCGACGACCGCGTGTCGTTCCTGCGCGGCGAGCCCCTGAAGCCCGAGGAACTGGAGCGGTTTTTCGTGCCCGAGGTCTCCGCCGAGATCGGAACGCTCTACGAGCACTGCGCCCGCGCTCTCGACCGCAGCCTCGCCGTCGGGTCTCACGGCCTGCCGCTGATGGGCACCGGAGACTGGAACGACGGGATGAACCGCGTCGGCTCCGAGGGGAAAGGCGAGAGCGTCTGGCTGGCCTGGTTCCTCCATACCAATCTCTGGGAGTTCGCCCGGCTCGCCCGGGAGCGCGGAGACATCGAGCGGGCGGAGCGGTGGCGCGCCCACGTGGACGCGCTGAAGATGGCGGTCGAGCGGGAAGCCTGGGACGGGGACTGGTACCGGCGCGCCTATTTCGACGACGGGACGCCGCTCGGCTCCGCGCAGAACGAGGAGTGCCGGATCGACTCGATCGCGCAGTCCTGGGCCGTCATTTCCGGCGCCGGGGACCACGAGCGGCGGCGCCGCGCCATGGCGGCGGTCGAGGAATACCTCGTGCGCCGCGGCGACGGGCTCGTGCTCCTCTTCACGCCCCCGTTCGATAAGACGCCGCTCGATCCGGGCTACATCAAGGGCTATCTGCCCGGAGTGCGCGAGAACGGCGGGCAATACACCCACGCGGCGATCTGGTCGGTCATCGCCTTCGCCGCTCTCAACGAAGGGGACAAGGCGGGCGAGCTCTTCGGAATCCTGAACCCCATCAACCACGCGTCCACGCGCGCGGGGCTCCACCGCTACAAGGTCGAGCCCTACGTCGCCGCGGCCGACATCTACGCCGGGGTTCCCCACGTCGGGCGCGGCGGATGGACCTGGTACACCGGCTCGGCCGGCTGGATGTACCGCGCGGGCATGGAGTGGATCCTGGGCTTCCGCCTGCGCGGCACGACGCTGCACCTGGACCCCTGCATCCCGAGGGCGTGGCGCGGCTACAAGATCTCCTTCCGCTATCACTCCGCCCAGTACCAGCTTTCCGTCCAGAACCCCCACGGCGTTACCCGCGGCATCTCCCGCATGACGCTCGACGGCGAGGCCTGCCCCGTCGCCGCGATTCCCCTCGTCGCCGACAGCAAGACCCACACGATCGACGTCGTGCTGGGATAGAAGAAGGATTTGTGATTTTCTGATTTGCGATTGGTGATCAGGACGCGATCGAAGAAGTCGTGAAGGAAGAAGTACTTCTCATCCAGAATCTGACAGTCCGATTTCGGAACCTGTAAACTCCGCACGCCGATGAAAAAGTTGTTCCTGATCGTCATCGCGGCGGTGGCGTGTGTCGCGACTCGCGAATTACTGGCCGTCAGCGCGCCCGGCACCGCGCTGCCGCCGCCTTCGACGGGAGGGCTCTCGCTCCTCGACTCGATGGTGGCGAAGCTCGCGACGCACCGGCGGGTGCTCGTCGTCGCGGCGCATCCGGACGACGAGGACACGGCGCTCCTGACGCTCGTGGCTCGCGGGATGGGGGGAGAGTCGGCCTACCTGTCGCTGTCCCGCGGCGACGGCGGACAGAACCTGATCGGCGAGGAGCTGGGGACGGGCCTGGGGGTGATCCGCACGCAGGAGTTGAACGCGGCGAGGAAGCTCGACGGAGCGCGGCAGTACTTCACCCGCGCCTACGACTTCGGGTACTCCAAGAGCGTCGAGGAGGCGTACCGTTTCTGGCCGCGCGAGGAGATCGTCCGGGACGCCGTCCGCGTCATCCGGCGCTTCCGGCCGCAGATCGTCTGGGCCGTCTTCTCCGGCACGCCGCGCGACGGCCACGGCCAGCACCAGGAATCCGCGCTCATCGCGCGGGACGCGTTTGCCGCGGCGGGCGACCCGGCGGCCTTTCCCGACCTCGCCGCCGAAGGCCTGACCCCCTGGCAGCCGGCGGCGCTCTACCGGGGGACCCGGTTCCTCGACCGCGAAGCCACGACGGTGGTCCTTCCGACGGGCGGGATCGAGCCGCTTACGGGGCGGTCCTACCAGCAGATCGCCATCGCCAGCCGCAGTCTTCAACGCTCGCAGAGCACCGGCGCGATCCAGCCGCTCGGCGGCGGCGACACGCGCGCGGCCTGGGTGGCCGGGGCCGGCGGGCCGCAGGACAAGGACCTCTTCGCGGCGGTGGACACGAGCCTCCCGGCGATCGCGGCCGGAATCGCCGACGGGGCGGCCCGGCGCCGCGTCGAGGAGCGCCTCCGCACCGTCCAGAGGCTGGCCGAGGAGACCCGCCGGCAGTTGACGCCGGGCAACCTCGCGGCGGCGGTGCCTCCCTTGTCGGCGGCGCTGGAAGAGCTGCGCGCCGCTCGGGCCGTTGCGGCCTCCGCGGAGCCGAAGGACAAACCGTCCGCGACCCTCATGCTTCTCGACGAGAAGATCGCGGCCGCACAGTCCGCGCTGGCCGCCGCCGCCGGCGTCGCGATGGACGCGCTCGCCGACCGCGAGACCGCGGTCCCGGAAGAGTCCCTGCAGATCTCGGCCAGCGTCTGGAACGCGGGCCCGCAGCCGGTCCAGGTCTCGAGCGTCGAGCTCGTGAGTCCGGACGCGTGGCGCGTGCCGGGGGCAGAGACCCTGGCGCGTGAGCTCCCGCCCGGAAAGCTCGAGGAATGGAAGTTCACGGCCGGACCGCCCCGGGGCGCTTCGCCGACGGTCCCCTACTTTCTGCGCCGGCCCTTGAAAGGGGCCCTCTACGACTGGACCGACGCTTCGCCCTCCGTGCGTGGCGAGCCCTTCCAGCCTCCGGCCCTGATCGCCGCCGCCACGGTCTCCATCGGCTCGACGAAGATCCGGATCGAGCGCGAAGTGACCTACCGGTTCCGCGACGAGGCGTTCGGGGAGATCCGCCATCCCGTGCGCGCCGTGCCGCAGGTCGAGGTCTTCGTCGAGCCCGGCCTGATCGTCTGGCCGATGGGGAAAAAAGAAGCGCAGCGCCTGGAGGCGCGTCTCGTTTCCAACTCTCCGGAGCCCGTGAAGGGAAGGCTCGAGGTGGGAGTCCCGCCCGGATGGGCCGCGGTCACGCCGCCCGCCTTCGCGCTCGAAAAGAGGAATGCCTCGCAGACGATCGAGCTGTCGCTCCGGCCTCCCGCGACGTTGTCCCCCTTCCGCGGTTCGATTCCAATCACGGCGGTGCTGGAAGGCGGAGAGCGTTCCGACCTCTCCATCCGCCTCGTGGACTACGAGCACATCCGGCCGACTCCCCTGCCGCAGTCGAGCGCCGTCGAATTGAGCGTCGTGGACCTGCGCCTTCCTCCACTCCGCCACGTCGGATACGTCCGCGGCGCCTCGGATCGCGAGCCCGAGGCGCTCCTCGCGGTCGGGATTCCCGTCGAGACGCTCTCACCCCGGCAGCTCGAGCACGGCGATCTCTCGCGTTACGACGCGATCGTCGTCGGCCCTCGCGCCTACGAGACGGACGCCTCGCTCGTGGCCGGGAACGACCGACTCCTCGACTACGCGCGCGGCGGCGGCCTTCTCATCGTTCAATACCAGCAGGGCGGGTTCGCGGCCGCCAACTTCGCGCCCGAAAAACTCGAGATCACGCGCCCGATCAACCGCGTGACCGACGAGACGGCGCCGGTCCGGTTGCTCGATCCTTCCCATCCCGTCTTCACCACTCCCAACAGGATCGGCGAGAAGGATTGGGACGGCTGGATCCAGGAGCGCGGTCTCTACTTCGCGAACACCTGGGCGCCCTCGTACAAACCGCTTCTCGCCATGGCGGACCCGGGCGAGCCGGAGCGGCAGGGCTCGCTTCTCGTCGCCGCCGTCGGCAAGGGCCATTACGTCTACACGGGGCTGGCGTTTTTCCGGCAGCTGCCCGCCGGCGTGCCCGGCGCCTACCGTCTCTTCGCCAACCTCCTCGCGTGGAGGGCGAGAAGTTGATGAAGCTTTCGTCCCTCGCCGCCATCGCCCTGCTGGCGCTCTGCGTGCCCTGTCTCGCTCAGACCGAGGGCATCGCCGAGTTCAAAGGCTCCACGGTGGCGGGCGGAAAAACGATCCCGAGCAGCGGCAAGGTCTACCTGGCGAAGAACGCCTACCGCATGGAATGGGAAATCGACGTGAAGAACGGCGCGGCGCCGGCGAGTGGCAGGATCGTCATAGTTCAGAAGCTGTCCGATCCGGACCACATCCTCAACATCGACGATGCGCGGAAGATCTATTCCATCACCGACCTGAAGGAGTTCCGCGAAGCATCGCCGGAAGAGCGGCGGGAGACCTACACGGTGCGCAAGACCGGGCACGACACGGTCGGCGGCTATCCCTGCGAAAAAGCGCTCGTGATCTCCTCGGGCGGCACGCGGTCGGAGATCTGCGTCTGCTCCGAGCTCTATCCCTCCTCCGCGTTCCTGGCGCTGCAGAGCCGGCGCGACCGCTCGAACAAACTCGTCGAGGCCCTGCGCGCCAAAGGCCTCGACGCCCTCCCGATCCGCTTCGTGATGCGCAACAAAGGAAGCGTTCAGCCGCTCTCCACAATGGAGCTCGTGCGATTCGAGAAGAAGCCGGTCGCGCCCTCTCTCTTCGAAGTGCCGAAGGACTACACGCGGGCGAGCGACACCCCCGCCACGATGGCGCCCGAACAGAAAAAACACGAAGGCCCCCACTCCACCCGTGCAGAAGCCCCCGGCCAAACAACCCTAGTAGTCGAAGAGAGCCGGGGCGCGCAGCGTCCGGTCTTCCAGCATCCGCAGCGCGGCCTCGAGAACCGCGCGCTGGCCCGCGGGACGGTGCGGCTCGCCCAGCGGATGGCCGTGGCGGAATGGAACGGAGAGCGCCCGCGGCGGACGCACGCGCAGAGCGACCTCGCGCAGGAGCTGAATCGCGACGGTGGCGATCCCCTGCCGCTCCAGCTCCGCCGCCACCAGACACACGGTCTGGTTGCACATCGGTCAGACGGGGACGAGAAGCGCCACGTCCACGCCGTCCGCGGCGAGAAGGCGCGCCGCCCGCGGGGCGGTCTCGGAGACGAGGCGGCCGGTCGCCGTCAGCGAGCCCATGAAGGAGAGATGCCGCCGGTTGACCTGCCCGATGCGCCCGGAGTCGGAGAGCTCGCGGAGCCGGTCGATCGGAAACGCGAGGTTCGGGTCGGAGAGCATCGCCGCGTGGTCGAAGGACTCGCTGCGATGGGCATCCACGAGACTCCCGACCCCGGCGTCCGACGGAATCTCGCGAAAGCTCGGATCTCCGCCCCGCATCCTCTCGTCGAAGGGCTCCTGGCCCGGCAGGACGAACCCGGCGCTCGAGACGAGCGCGACGCGACACTCGGCGAGCGGCCTCGCCAGCGGCGTCCACGGCACGGGTTCGATCCGCCGCCAGCGGTACGCCTTCAGGAAGAGCTGCACCTTGAGCGAGAACTCGCTGAAATCTCCCATGCGTGCCGAAGAATAAGTCCAGGGAATCCGCGCTGCCTGATGCGTCTGACACGGCGGCTCTGCTGCTATGCTCCGCCCGACCATGAGCCGCCGGAGAGCCCTGTGCTGGCTCACCGCTCTCGCCGCCGTCGCGGCCGGCTGCCGCAGGGACGCTCGCACTCCGATCGTTCTCTACTCCCCGCACGGACGGGACCTGCTCGGGCTGGTGGAGAAGACATACGAGGCGAGGCATCCGGACGTGGACGTGCGGTGGCTCGACATGGGATCGCAGGAGGTCTACGACCGTATCCGCTCCGAGAAGGCGAACCCGCAGGCGGACGTGTGGTTCGGCGGCCCCAACACCATCTTCGCGCGCGGCGCGCGCGACGGCCTCCTGGAGCCGTACCGGCCGTCCTGGGCGGCGGCGATCCCGCCGGGAAGCCGGCAGGCGCGGGATCTCTACTTCGGCGCCTACCGGACTCCCGCCGTCCTCGTCTACAACTCCGGCGCCGTCGCCGCGGCCGACGCGCCGCGCGACTGGGACGATTTGCTCGATCCCCGCTGGAAGGGGAAGATCCTGATCCGTTATCCGATCGCCTCCGGCACGATGCGGGCGATCTTCGGGATGATCCTCGAGCGGTCGCTCGCGGAGACGGGCTCGACCGACCGCGGCTTCCGGTGGCTCTCGCGACTGGACGCCCAGACGAAGGAATACGTCATGAACGCCTCGGTCCTCGTCGAGAAGGTCGCGCGGCGCGAGGGGCTCGTCACGGTCTGGGACCTGCCCGACGTCCTGCTGGAGATGCGGCGCAGCAAGGACCTCGCCTACGTCTTTCCCTCGAGCGGCACGCCGGTCATCGACGACGCCGTCGGGCTCGTCGCCGGCGCGAAACATCCGCGGGAGGCGCGGGAGCTCATCGAATGGATCGGGAGCCCCGAGGCGCAACTCGCGGCCGCGCGAAACGCCTACCGCCTTCCCTCGCGCACGGACCTTCCCGCCGGAGATCTACCCGACTGGGCGCGCGACGTCGAAAAGAAAATGATCCCCGCGAAGATGGACTGGGACCTGCTCGAGCGCGAAGGCCAGGCGTGGATGGCGAAGTGGGACAGAGAGGTGAGAGGAAAAGGAAAGTAAATTGAATGATTGAAAGATTGATGATTGAAAGATTGAGCGATGATTCGGGCCAAATCGGCCAATCGTCAATCCTTCAATCGTCAATCGCAATGATGCGCCGCTCCCGCTCGCTCCTGAGCATCCGGTCGTCCGCACGCTCCTCTTCGAGCGGTTCATGATCACCGGGTCGGCGACACTCGCCTTCGCGGCGGTCGCCATGGGGCGCGTCCGGCCGTCGGAGATTCCGGGCCTCCTGGACGCGCGGATCCTGACGCTCTTCTTCGTCCTGACGGTGGCCGTGGAGCTGGGAAAAGCCTCCGATCTCTTCGACCGGCTGGTCGCGGTCGTGATCGCGCGGGCCCGCACGTCGCGGGGTCTCGCCTTCGCGATGATCGGCGTCACGGCCCTTCTCGCGGCGATCCTCACCAATGACGTCGCGCTCTTCCTCGTCGTCCCCTTCACGATGCTCTTCCCCAAAGTCGGAGGCCTGACGCGCGCGCCCTTCGTCGTCCTCGAGGTCCTCTCGGCCAACCTCCTGGGCGCAGTGACGCCGATCGGCAACCCGCAGAACATCTTCCTCTACGAGCGCGGGAAGTTCACTCCGGCTTCATTTTTCGGGGCGCAGCTTCCGTTCACCGCCGGCGCCGCGGTCCTCCTGGCCGCGGCCGTTTTCTTCTCGGTTCCCCGCCGCACGCTCCCGCCTCCCGCGGCCAGGAGCTTCGAGGTGGACCCTCTGCTGGCCGCCGGCTTCTTCGTGCTCCTGGCCGCCGAGGTCGCCGGCCTCTTCGGCCTCGTCCCGCACCTCGTCCCGCTCCTCCTCTCGGTGCCGGGGCTGTTCCTTCTCGGCCGTCGGGTGAAGGAAGCGGATTTCTCGCTGGTCGTGGTGTTCGCTCTCCTCTTCGTCGGAATCCCGGGCCTCGAGCGCGGGAGGCTCTACCACTTCATCGATCCGGAGAAGATCTTCGGACACCATCCGATCGGAATGTTGTTTTCGGGCGCGCTCCTGTCGCAGGCCGTCTCCAACGTGCCGGCGGCGCTGTTGCTCGCGCCGGCGGCCGCGTCGCCCCACGGGTTCCGAGGGCTGCTCTACGGCGTGACGGCCGGCGCCTGCGGAAGCCCCGTCGGCTCCGTCGCGAACCTGATCGGGGCGCAGATCTACGTCCGGGAGGGAGGGCGGCCCGGCTTCTTCTGGCGCCCCTTCTGCGCCGTCTCCGGAGTGATTCTCGTCCTTCTGATCCTTTTCGCAACCGTGCTCCTCGCACTCGAGAGATGATGAGACAATCCGGAGAATTCGTGATTGGTGATTTGTGATTGGTGATCAGGGCGAAGACCGCTCGCTCCGCAGAAATCACAAATCACAAATCACAAATCACAAATCTTTTCTCCTCCTCGACCACCTCGAGAAGAATTTCGGCAGCCTGCGGGTAACCGCCGATCTCTCCCTGTCGGTCTCGAGGAGCGAGATCGTGGCGCTGCTCGGGCCGTCGGGCAGCGGCAAGACGACCGTGCTGCGCCTCGTGGCCGGATTCGAGACGCCCGACTCCGGGAGCGTGCGCGTGGAGGAGGAAGACGTGACGCGTCTCCCTCCGGAGCGGCGGCGGTTCGGGATGGTCTTCCAGCACTATGCCCTCTTCCCGCACATGAGCGTCGGAGAGAACGTCGCCTTCGGCCTGGAAGCGCAGGGGATGCCGCGGGCGGACGTGGGACGCCGCGTCGCCGAGACCCTCGCGGCCGTGGACCTGGCGGGGTTCGAGCGGCGGCGCATCGGAGAGATCTCCGGAGGCCAGCAGCAGCGCGTGGCTGTCGCGCGCGCGCTCGCGCCGCAGCCGCGGGTTCTCCTGCTCGACGAGCCGCTCTCCAATCTCGATCCGACACTCCGCGAGCGCACGCGGCGGGAGTTGAAGCGCATCATCCGGCGCGTCGGAATCACGACGCTCTTCGTCACGCACGAGCAGGAGGAGGCCTTCGACCTGGGCGACCGGGTCGCGGTCGTGAACTCAGGCCGGCTCGAGCAGGTCGGCCCGCCGGAGGCGCTCTACGAGGAGCCCGAGAGCCGGTTCGTGGCGACGTTCATCGGGCGCTCGAGCGTTCTCGCGGGGACTTGGACGGCGGGAGGGGTTCGGCTGGCGGCCGGGCCGGTGTGGCGGGCCGCGGGCGGCGAGGGCCTGCCGGACGGAGCGGCGGTGGATCTGGTGGTGCGGCCGGAGGGGGTGAAGTTCGTAGGCGCCCCGGCGCCGGACTCCCTTGCAGGAGAGGTGATCGGGCGCCGGTACACGGGGCGCGTCGCTTCATTCGATGTCGCCCTAGATGGCGGAGGCGCCGTCGAGGTGCAGGCGGCCTCCAACGCCGCGCGGCCGGGAGACAGAGTCTTCGTCGCGCCGGACGGCGCGGGACCAGCGCCACGGGTTTACCCGAGGGAGACCTGATGCGGTGGCGCCGGTCGCGCCCTCACCCCGGCCCTCTCCGGGCGGGAGAGGGAGTCCTGGCGGGGGGACTCCTCTCGCTTCTTCTGGCGTGGCTGGTTTGTTATCCCCTCCTGCTGACGCTTCGGGAGGCGCTCGCGGCGCCGGGGTGGAGTCTCCAGTACTTCGCGGAGTTTTTTCGCCGGCCCGACGAGTGGCAGGCGCTCTGGGCGAGTCTCTGGATCTCACTCGCGACGGTCGCGCTCGCGGCTGCCATCGGCATCCCGCTCGCGTTTCTCTTCGAGCGGGCGGACTTCCCGGGCCGGCGAGCGCTGGGAACGCTGATCGCCCTGCCGGTCGTCCTGCCTCCGCTCGTCGGCGTCGTCGCGTTCCTCTTTCTCTACGGAGAGAGCGGGTTCTTCGCGCGGGCGTTCCAGTCTCTCTCGGGATCGAAGGAGCCGCCGTGGCGTCTCTCCGGCCCCGGAGCCGTCCTGCTCGTCCACGCCTACTCGATGTATGTCTACTTCTATCTCTTCACCCGCGCCGGGCTCGCCCGCCTGGACGCCGCGTACCTGGAGGCGGCCGCGGCCCTGGGAGCGAGGCCCGGACGCGTCCTTGCCCGGGTGACCCTGCCGCTTCTCGCGCCCGCGCTCGCCGGCGGCGCGCTGCTGACGTTCATGACGTCGCTCTCCTCCTTCTCGGCGCCGTATCTCTTCGGGGGGACGTTCCGCGTGATGACGACCCAGATCGTCTTCTCGCGCTTGAACGGCGACAACGAGATGGCGATGGTCGAGACGACCACTCTTGCGGCGCTCGCGCTCGTCGGCCTCTTCTTCCTGCAGCGCGCGGAGAAACGGCGCGAGGTGGCCGGGGCGATCCGGGGCACGCCGCCGTCCCGGCGCCGGCTGCGCCGCGGAGCGCTGGTGGCCCTGCTCGGGTGGCTGCTGGCGGCGGTCCTCCTGCTGCCGCATGCGACGCTCCTGCTGGTCTCCTTCGTGCCTCCCGGGACGTGGACGATCGAGGCGTGGCCGCCGGTCCTGAACGCCTCCAACTGGGCGTCGGTCTTCTCGCAGACGGAACGCCTGCGGCCGATCGTGAACTCTCTCTGGATGGCCGTGGTCTCGACCGCGGGCGCGCTCCTGCTCGGGTTTTTCGCGGCGTGGCTCGCGGTGGCCCGCCGGACGCGCTGGCGCGGAGCGCTCGAGGCGCTCGTCTCGGTGCCGTGGGCCCTTCCCGGGACCGTCTTCGCCGTGGCCCTGGCGGCGACCTTCTCCCGCCACGCTCCCTGGGCGGGACGCTTCGTGCTCGTCGGCACGGCCGCGATCCTGCCCCTGGGCTATCTCGTCAGGAACCTCCCGCTGACCGGGCGCGCGGCCTTCGCCGGACTGCGCCAGCTCGACCCGGCTCTGGACGAGGCGGGCGCCTCTCTCGGCGCCCGGCGCTGGAGGCGTCTTGCGCGGATCACGATTCCGCTTCTCGCGCCCGCCCTCCTCGCCGGAGCCTCTCTCGCGTTCCTGACGGCGCTCGGAGACTTCGTCGTCTCGATCGTCCTCTACACCTTCGAGACGCGCCCGATCTCCATCGAGATCCTCTCCTCGCTGCGGATGCAGGACACCGGCGCCGCCGCCGCGTATGGCGTGCTCCTCGCGGCTCTTTCCGCCGCGGCGTTTCTCGCGTGGGGCCGCCGCGCGGCGCAGCAATGACCCGGCCGGGGACGTCAGCCCGGCGGACGAGTGAGGACGCGCGGGGGTGGCCGCGGGGGAAGGGACAGGACGGGCGTCGCGCGCAGAGGAATCGGCGTGGGCGTCGGGATGACAGGAGACGCGATCCGGTAGAGCCTCCCGTTCTCCGTGCCGAGGTACACCTCTCCGGACGCGTCCTCGCCGAACGTCGTCAACTGCGGCACGCTGGGCGCCAGCATCTGGCCGTTCCCGAAGAGCGATCCGAAGCAGTAGTCGCCGTAGAGATAGACGCCGTCGAGCGCCGGATACGCCGCGCCCCGATAGACGTATCCGCCGATGACCGTGCCGGTGCAGCCGCCGCTGCCGGCGTGGCCGTACTCGTAGAGGGGCGCCTTGAAGCTTGGAGAGTTGCAGGGAGGGACGCCGGCGGGACATCCGGAGCTGCCGCCGCCGCCGCAGAGCGTCCCCTCCATGATCTTCCAGCCGTAGTTCTCGCCCCCCGCGCTGGCGCGCGGCTGGAAGTTGATCTCTTCGCGCGCGCTCTGTCCGACGTCGGCGACGTAGAGGTCGCCGGTCGCGCGGTCGAAGGAGAACCGCCAGGGGTTGCGCAATCCGATGGCCCAGATCTTGTCGGCGGGCGGGCCGGCCGCCGCGAAACGGGTTGGACGGCGGGATCCCGAAGAACGGAGCCGCGGTGACGTTCTGATTGACGTCTATCCTCAGAAGCTTGCCGAGCAGCGTGTCGCTCGCGCTGTCCGTTGCACATGCGGATCGTTGGCCGAACCTCCGTCTCCCATGCCGATGTAGAGGTAGCCGTCCGGTCCGAACTGGAGCTGCCCTCCGTTGTGATTGGCGAAAGGCTGCGCGATCGTCAGAAGGATGACGCCGCTCGCCGGATCGGCCAGGTCGGCGTTGCTCGATGAAACCTGGTATCGCGCGATGACCGTATTGCCGGCCGTATTGGTGTAGTCCACGAAAAAGAAGCGGTTGGCGGCGTACTGCGGATGAAATGCGATGCCCAGCAGTCCGCGCTCCCCGCAGCAGGAGACGAGCGGCGCCAGGTCGAGAAACGCCGCCGGCTGGACTTGCCCGCCGCTGAAAATCAGGACCTTCCCGGTCTGGACAGTCAGGAAGAGGCGCGAGTCTCCGGCGTTCGCGATCGACGTGATCGGCCCGATCCCCTCCGCGAGCGGGGCAAGGTCGATGTCGGGCACCGCCGCGAGAGCTTCGGACCTCTCCGGGAGCCGAAACGCGGGCCGCCATCGCGAGGGTGAGAACGGCGGCGAATACAAGGAATGCTCTGGGCATCGCGTTTGCGGCCTGTGGGACGGGATGTTCAGCTACTGGTCGACCTCGCCCACTCACCCCGAAGGCCGATGGGATTGTATGTGGTTTGCAAGGAGACGGGGACCGTCCCCGGCGTGATAGCATCCAGCTTCTCGGAGCGTTTTATGGTCTTCCGAAGGTTCCTGGCCCTGGTCACGATCGCCTCCCTCCCGCTCGCCTGCAGCGACAAGTCTCCGACTCAGCCGGTTTCCATGGAGGGAAACTCAACCTCGGCTCAGGCGGCCACCGCTGCCGGCCGGCCCGCGACCCGCTCTCTTCCGGCGAGGGATGCCTCGGCCGCTGGAATGATCGGGACATGGGGAGGCCAGGGCCTGACGATGACGATCGGCGCCGCGAAAGCCATCCTCTCCTTCGACTGCGGGCACGGGACGATCGATCAGCCGTTTGTCGCGGATCCGAGGGGAAGTTTCGATCTGGTGGGGACCTACGTGCATGAATCCTTCGGGCCGATTCGGCAGGGCGATCCCGTCGTGCATCCCGCGCGCTACACGGGGACGGTGGACGGAAAGACGATGACGTTCACGGTGACGGAGACCGACACCGGCTTGACACTCGGCAAGTTCGTGCTGACTCTCGGATTCGCCGGCCGCATCTTCAAGTGCCTGTAGACCCGTAGCAGTTCTCGTCAGCGCAGCATCACGAGGACGAGTCCCGCCAGACACAGCACGATCCCGGCGACGTTCGCCAGGGACAGGTGTTCCCGGAACAGCAGAAGTCCCGTCGGGATGAGCAGCAGCGCGACGGCGACACTGACGATCAGGGACCCGACGTTGATGTTCCAGCCGGCGCGGTAGGCGAGAAGGAATCCGATCTCGATCCCCACCGCCGAGACCGCAACGCCGAGCGTCGCCCAGTTGAGCTTCGAGATCCCGGAGAGCTTCGGAGCGCCTCCGGGGGAAACAGGCCACAGGGCGAGCGTGACCAGCAGCGCCGCCGCGTAAGTCACGGCGACCGAGAGCAGCGGGTGTACCCCGGACGGGATGGACTTCTGCGAGACGTGATACAGCACGTTGGAAGCCACGATCACGACAACCGACAGGACCAGGAGCTTCGTCGAGCTCACGGCGCGCTCCCCTCGAGAACCGCGTAGGCCCGGACCGGAAAGCTCCCCACCCCGCGGAACGGCGCCGGGACGCAATGGAAACGGAAGCCTTCAACCGGCAGATGCGCCAGGTTGCAGAGATGCTCGGCGATCGGGATTCCGGCCTGGAGAAGCAGCGTGTGCGCCGGCCGCGTCCCGTCGTCCGTGTCGTCGATGTTCAGCGAATCGATCCCCACCAGGGCCGGCCGCGCCGCCGCGAGGGCCTCGGCTGCCTGGCGCGTGACGTACGGGTGCCGAAGGGAGTACGCCGGCGTCCGCCAGTGAACGTCCCATCCGGAGCGCAGCAGGACGGCCTTGCCTTCCAGGACGCGTCCCGCCAGGAGTCCGGCGTCGAACGCGCGGCCGGACCCCTTCTCGACGACGACGCCGTCCAGGTCCGCCAGCCGCTCGAGCGGCAGGCTGCCGATGTCGGACCCTTTTGCGAAGCGGTGGAACGGCGCGTCCACGTACGTCCCGGTGTTCGCCACCATCTCGATCCGCGCGATCGAGAAAGTCGTGCCGGCCGCGTATTTCCCGCGCGAGTCTTCGCGCGAGAGAAAGTCCGAAACGGCGGGCGGGGGAAGCCCCGGGTAGGTCGTCATCCCGGGCTCGATCGGATGGGAGAGTTCGATGAGCCGGCGCGGGCTCAAGCCGTCCACCCCTCCCTCTCCCGCAGCGAGGTGATGTGCGCGACGTGGTGCCGGCCGTGCCACGCGTACTGGGCCAGCAGGAAATCCACCGTGATCGACTCCCCACGAGGGATGGCGCGCCGTGCGGAGGAAGTCTTTTTCGCCGAGCGAACGCAGCAGCGTGACCCACCGGCTGTGGAGGGCATCGAGCAGATCGAGAGACACCTCCACCGGCGTCGCTGCCGAGTCCGGAAGCTTCGCCCAGTCCGATTCCTCATAGGACCGGAGCGCCGGCTCGTCTTCCGTCAGGGCGAGCTTGAAGCGCACGTAGGCGTTGACGTGGCTGTCGGGGACGTGGTGCGCCACCTGGCGCGCGGTCCAGCCTCCCGGGCGGTAGGGCGTGTCGAGCTGCGCGGCCGTCAGGCCGGCCACCGCCTCGCGGAGCCTCCCGGGCGCGGCGGCGATCTCACCGATGAAGCGTTTGCGCTCCCCGGGGCTCAGAGGCTCCTCCGCCCTGACGAACGGTCCGATCGGATATCGCAGGTCCATCGTTCCTCCTTTTTCAGCGAACGCGCCGTTTCTTCGACATTGCCTTGAGCAGCTGGATCTGACCCGTGTGGTAGACGTCGTGCAACGCGATTCCCGCGATCTCCCGCAGGGCGGTTCGCCGGCGCATTCCTGTCAGCGGACCCGCCAGGCGCCCGGGCGGCAGGTTCGCGACCACCTGGCGAAGCGCGCGGTGCTCGCGCTCGAGCAGGACCCGCTCGGAGCGCCACGCCTTCTCGTCCGCGCCCGAGCGCTCGAACCAGTTGTTCCCGTCGATGGGGAAGGACCCGCGTCTTTCCCCCGTCAACCGCCGGCGCACCCGGTATTTCCAGTACGCCGCGTGCACGGTGAGCTCCCGGATGTTGTGCCGGCCCGGAGCCGGGCGCCACGACGCCTGCCGCGCCGTCAGGCCGCGAAGAGAGCCCTTGAGCGTCGTCCCGTGCCATGCGCGCCGGTCGTAGGCCTCGTCCAGCGCGTGCAGGAGCACCGCGATCTCGCCGTCCGGCCGCGTCGCTCTCCTCTTCTTCATGCCGCGACCTCCCTTCGACCCTCGTGTTTTGCCCGCGCGCCCCCGTAACGGATGATGAGCGCCACGGAGGCGACGATCGCGATGGTCGCCAGCGCGACGCGAAGCGTCACCGCCTCGCCGGCAAACGCCCACCCGAGAAAGACGGCCACCACGGGATTGACGTAGGCGTATGTCGAGACCCGCGCGGGCGTCGTCGCCCGCAGAAGCCAGACATAAGCGGAAAACCCCAGGAGCGATCCGAAGACGACGAGATAACCGAGCGAGAGGATCGAGCGCGGCGACACGGCGGCGAGGTCGAGCCGCGATCCTTCGCCCAGGGCGAGACCGACGAGCCAGAGGAGGACTCCCCCGCCGATCATCTGCATTGCCGTCGCGGTCAGCACCGACTCGGGCAACCGCGCGTGGCGGGAGTAGAGAGAGCCGACCGTCCAGCAGAGGGCCGCCAGCAGGAGCGCCCCGGCCCCGAGCAGGTCCACCCGCCCGTTGCCCGCGAAGCGCCCCGGCGCGACGAGCATCAGCAGTCCCGCGACGCCAAACAGAAGTCCGGCCGCCACGGGCAGCCGGGGCCGCATGCGCCTGTGGAGGCCGTCCAGGAGCGCCATCCAGAGCGGCACCGACGCGACGATGAGCGCGGCGAGCCCGGAAGGCACGCGGCGCTCCGCCCAGGTGACGAGACCGTTGCCGCCCAGGAGCATCAGCCCGCCGAGGAAGAACGCCGTGCCCCAGTGGCGCCTGTCCGGGCGCGGCTCGCACGTCAGGCGAGTCCAGAGGAAGAGGAGCAAGCCGGCCGTCAAGTGACGCGTCCCCGCCATGAGAAACGGGGGGATCGTCTCGACGCCGAACCGGATCGCGAGATACGTCGATCCCCACAGGACGTACACCGCCGCGAAAGCCGCGACCAGTTTCGCCCGGGTCGGGGAGATCCCCGTCGAAACTTCAAGCACTCGCCGCCTCGTCATCATCGGGCTCGGCACCGGCGCAGGTGAGCGGCAGCGCCGCGGTCTCCTTCACGGTCTCGAGCACGATCGTCGTCCGTGTCGAGCTGATCGTGGCGATCGCGCCCAGGCGCTCGCGCAGGAGCCGTCCCAATGCCTCCGCGTCACGAGCGCGAGCCTTGACCAGGAAACAGTCCTCGCCGGCCACATGGTGTACCTCGAGGATCTCCGGGATCTCGGCAAGCTTCTCGCCCGTCACGACCCCGCCCGGCCGGTCGTTCGACCGCACGAACGTGAACGCGAGCTGCGCCAGCCCCAGGACCTTCGGATCGATCTCCGCTCGATAGCCTCGGATGACGCCTCTCTCCTCGAGTTTCCGGACCCGCTCGAACACCGCCGACGGCGCCAGCCCCACCTGTCGCGCGATCTCCGCGTTGGACGTTCGAGCGTTTTCCTGCAGGATATTCAGTATCTGATGATCTATGTCGTTGATCATTCTTAGAATCTAGCTATTTCGAGAATATTCGTCAAGAGATCGAGTTAGAGCCCGCCTATTCTTCTAGAAACCTGTGATCGATCGGAAGGTTGCAGCTCATAGGCAGACCGGACACCGCGCCCAAGAACTCAGCGCGCCCGGCGGAAGCGGATGGGACCCGGGCGCCGGACGGCGCCGCGCGGGTCGCGTAGCTCGACGGCGACGGCGTGGTCGGCGGGAGCGGCATCGCGCGGCTCGAAGGCCGCACGGAAGCCGGCCCGAGACGCGGCGCCCAGCTCCGGGACGGCCTTGTTGGACTGCAATCTCGATGGAGGATATCGCCGCGACGTTTCCCTTGCCGGCGTTTCGCCCGCGATTGTGGCTGCATGTCAGAATCCGTCCGCATGGCCAGGAAGCAAAAGCACGCAACCGGAGGCCCGGAGCCGAAGGAGCGCGCGGCGGCCCCGGCGGATGCAACAGCGGTCGTCACGCCGCGCGGACTGGCGAAGGTGTGCCTGCTCGGCGCGCTGTCGGGCCTCTGGTCACTGTTTCTGTGGGCGCAGCTCGTGCTCGTGCGCTCGGGAGGCAGCTCTTTCTGCGGCTTCAGCGGCAACCTCGATTGCGAGGCGGTCTGGAGCGGGGCGCTCGCCTCGACGATTCACAAGTTCACGGGCGTTCCGATCGCCGGGTGGGGCCTGGCCTGGAGCGCGGCGGCGTTCCTCCTTCCGCTCGTGGGGCTGCTGCGCCGCGCGGAAGGGAAGACCATCGGTCCACTCGTCAGCGGGGTGCGCCTCGTCGGGCTCGCCGGGATCCTGGCGGTCGCTCTGATGATCGCCGCGAGCGCGATCGCGGGTGCCCTGTGCCTCGGGTGCGTCGTAACGTACGTGATCGTGGGAGCCTACGGTTTCATTTCCCTCCTGCAGTGGCGTCCCGCCGGATTCCCACAAGCGCTCCGCGGGTTCCTGCTCGCTGCCGGCGCCTTCGGCGGAGCATTCCTCCTTCTTCTCTATCCCGGTCTGCGCACTCCGAAGTCGAGCGGTGAGGCGGGCAGGAAGGCCGTGTCGGAAGCCGTGGCCCAGTCCGGTGTCAGTTCCCGACCGGCGGCGGGAACGGGCAACTCACAGTCCGACAAGATTCTTGCCGACCTGATCGGCTCGCTCGAGCCGTCGCTCAAGCAGACCTTCGCCGACTCGCTCGCCATCTACCGCGCGGCGCAGGCGCAACGGGTCCCCCCGCCGCGAGCGCTCGTCGGATCGGACCTGGCGCCGGTGCGGATCACCGAGTTTACCGACATCCTCTGTGAGCACTGCGCCGGGCTCCAGGAAACACTGCAGACGCTGCGGGAGAGCTCTCCTCCCGGCAGCTTCAGCGTGGATGCGCGGCAGTTCCCGCTCGACGGGCGCTGCAACCCGTTCGTGGGACAGAGCAAGGGGGACGACGTTCGGTGCGCGGCGGCGAAGTCGAGGATCTGCATGGAACCGACCGGCAAGGAGCCGCAGTTTGCCGCGGCGCTCTTCGCCGCGCAGAAGGGCCTCACGCGCGAAAAGGTGTTCGAGATCGCGGCGCCCTTCATGCCACGCCCGGCTCTGACCGCCTGCATGGATTCCGCCGCGACCCGCGCGAAGCTCGAGGAAGACATCACGGCCGCCGGCGCGTTCGACTCCGACGGAACGCCGATCGTGGCCATCAACGGACGGAAGGGGACGAGCTTCGGCCCCTTCCTCTACGCGCTGATCCTGACTCGCGGAAACCCGGAGCATCCCGCCTTCGAAGCCCTGCCCCCCGGCGACCCGACCGCCCACCTGCACTGAGGCCGGGCGGTGGCGCCCCCGGTCAGCTCCTCGACCTACACCGCGTAGTAACGCGCGTGGGGGTGGTGGACGACGAGGGCCGAGACGGAGGCCTCGGGATCCATCATGAATCCCTCGGTCAGCTCGACGCCGATCTTTTCACCGGGGAGGAGGCGGAAGATCGTGGCCTGGTCGGCGAGGTCGGGGCAGGCCGGGTAACCGGGGCTGTAGCGCTTGCCGCGGTAGCGGGCCTGGAACCGGTCGGTCATCGTCAGGTCGGGGGGATCGGGGAAGCCCCAGCGTTCGCGGATGACGCGGTGGACCCACTCGGCGGCGGCTTCGGCGGTCTCGACGGCGAGCGCCTGGAGGCAGTGGCAGAGGAGGTACTCGCCGCGGGCCTTCAGATCCTCGGCTCTCTCGCGGATCCCTTCTCCCGCCGTCGTGATGAGGACCGCGATCGAGTCCGTCGGCCCGGTTTCCGCGCGCGGACCGATGAAGTCGGCCAGACAGAGCCGCTCGCCCATCGCCTGCCGCGGGAACGCGAAGCTCGCCAGCCGCAGGCCTCCGCACACGAGGTGAAGCGCATTCCCCTCCGAGTACGCCTCGAAATACCGGTACATCGCCCGGGCGCGGATCCATCCTGCGCTCCGGACGCGCTCGACGACCGCCTCCAGCTCCGCCAGCTTCGGGTCCCCCGCTTCCTTCAATCTCCGGTAGCTCCCCCGCAGACCCAGGTGCTTGGCGTAGAGCATGTGGGGATTGACGTACTTCCCGATCTCCTCGGTGTCGAGGTCCGTCAGGACGTGCTCGACGAGATCCGGCGCGGCGACAGGCTCGACGAGCGGGACGTTTTCGCTGCGCACCTCCGGAGCCGCGAGCGGATTTTCCGTCTCCGCCTCCGCCGCGGCTGCCGTGGCCCTCCGGCGTTTCTCCGCTTCCGCGGCCAGCGAAGCCCGCGCATCCGCGCCGGAGAGGATCTTGTCGGCGAGCGCGAGCCCGCGCATCGCGTCCTGGGCGTAGACGGCGAGGCCGCCGTAGGCAGGCGCGATCTTCAGGTCCGTGAACTTCTGCGAGAGCGCGGCGCCGCCCACGAGCATCGGCGCCTCGACCCCGCTCGCGGCCAGGTCCCTCGCCGTCGCGACCATCTGCTGCGCGCTCTTGACCAGCAGGCCGGAGAGGCCGATGAGATCCGGGCGGTGCTCCCGGTACGCCTCGATCAGGCGCTCGGGCGGGACCTTGATGCCGAGGTTGACGACCTCGTAGCCGTTGTTGGAGAGGATGATCTCGACCAGGTTCTTCCCGATGTCGTGGACGTCCCCCTTGACGGTCGCGAGGATGACCTTCCCCTTGCGCGAGTCGCTCTTCTTCTCCATGAACTTCTCGAGGTGGCTGACGGCCGCCTTCATGGCTTCCGCCGATTGCAGCACCTCCGCCACGATCAGCTCGTTGGCGTTGAAGAGGCGTCCCACTTCCCGCATCCCGTCCATCAACGGGCCGTTGATGATGTCGAGCGGGCTCATGCCGCTCCCGCGCACGGCCTCGAGGTCGTCAAGCAGACCTTCCTTTGAGCCGTCCAGGATGTAGCGCGGCAGGCTTTCCTGCGGCGTGCCGGCGCGCTCAACCGGTTTCTTCGGCGCCGCGCCCTTCGCCTTGAAGTGATTCGCGAATGAACCGATGGGATCCTCTCCGCGGTTGTAGAGGAGATCTTCGGCCAGCCGCCGCTCCTCCTCGGGAATCGACGGATACCGCATCACCTTCTCGGAATTGACGATTGCCAGATCCAGCCCCGCCTTGACGCAGTGATAGAGGAAGACGGAATTCAGGACCTCGCGCCCGGACTCGGGCAGCCCGAAGCTGACGTTGGAGATCCCGAGGATCGTGCGCGAGTCCGGGAAGGCCTCCTTGATCGCCCGGATCCCCTCGATCGTCTCGACCGCGCTCCCCACGTACTTCTCGTCCCCGGTCCCGCAGGGGAAGACGAGAGGGTCGAAGAAGATGTCCTCCGGCGCCACGCCGTACTTCTCGGTCAGGAGCGTATAGCTCCGCCGCGCGATCGCGAGCTTCCTCTCGCGCGTGACGCCCATCCCGTTCTCCGGGTCCTCGTCGATCGTGCCGACGATCAGGGCCGCGCCGTACTTCTGCGCGAGCGGGACGACCGCCCGGAACCGCTCCTCGCCGTCCTCGAGGTTGATGGAGTTCAAAATCGATTTCCCCTGGCTCCACTTCAGGCCCAGCTCCATGACCCGCCAGTCGGTCGAGTCGAGCATCAGCGGCACCTTGACCATCTTCGTGGCGCGCTCCAGGAAGGCGTCCGCGTCGGCGGCCTCGTCGCGGTCGGGGTCCTGGAGGCAGACGTCGATGACCTGGCCGCCCGCCTTGACCTGCGCCCGGGCGATCTCCGCGGCCGCCTCGAACCGCCCCTCCGCGACGAGGCGCTTGAACTTGCGGCTGCCGAGCACGTTGGTGCGCTCGCCCACGAGCACGGGCCGGTTGTCCTCGTTGATCTCGAGCATCTCGATGCCCGACACGAGCGTCTTGTTGTGGATCGGCACGCGGCGCGGCTTCTTCCCCTGCGCCGCCGCCGCGAGCGCGCGGATGTGCGCCGGGGTCGTGCCGCAGCAGCCCCCGACGATGTTGACGAGCCCCTCTTCCATGAACCGCGTCAGATGCGCCGCGATCCGCTCCGGCGTCTCCGGGTAACGACCGTCGGAGTCGGGAAGACCGGCGTTGGGATAGCAGGACACGAGCGTCTTCGCCAGGCCCGAGAGCGTGCGGAGGTGGTCCGTCATGAACTCGGGGCCGGTCGCGCAGTTCAACCCGACGGAGAGGAGCGGCGCGTGCATGATCGAGGCGTAGAGCGCGTCCACGCCCTGCCCCGCGAGCATCGTCCCCATCGGCTCGATCGTGACCGAGGCCATGATCGGCACCCGCCAGCCGACCTCCGCGAACGCCTGCTCGACCCCGATCAAGCCGGCCTTCAGGTTCCGGGTGTCCTGCGTCGTCTCGAGAAGCAGGACGTCCGCGCCGCCGGAGACGAGCCCGGCAGCCTGCGTCTTGAAGTGGCCGATCAATTCGTCAAACGTCACGCCGCCCGTCACGGTGACCGACCGCGTCGTCGGCCCCATCGAGCCGGCGACGAATCGCGGACGCCCGGACGTGGAGAACCGCGCGGCGGCCTCTCGGGCGATGCGAGCGGCCGCGGCGTTGATCTCGAAGGCCTTCTCCGCGAGGCCGTACTCGGCAAGGACGAGCGGCGTTGCCCCGAAGGTGTCGGTCTCGACCATGTCGGAGCCCGCCTCCAGGTAGCTCTCGTGGAGCCGGCGCACGACGTCGGGGCGCGTCAGGACGAGGTGCTCGTTGCACCCCTCGTAGGCCTCGCCGCCGAAGTCGGCCGCGGTCAGGTTCTGGCCCTGGATCCAGGTCCCGGTCGCGCCGTCTAAAACGAGGATGCGCTCGGCGAGGACTTCCAGGAGAGCCTCGGAGCGCTCCCGCGCGGCGCCGGCGGTCGTTTTCCCCTCGTCCATGACGCATTATGCCGTGTTTGACCCGGACGAGACGAGATCCCGCCGTGTCTCGCGTTAGGATCATCCCGCTACCGGAAACAGTCGAAAAGGTACATCAGTGAAGTCCACGCTGCGGTTGCCTCGCCTCGTGTTCGCTCTCCTCCTCGGCGCGGCGGCGCTTGCCGAGGCCGCGACACTCGTGCGCGGGCCCGCGATCGGCCGCGCGGATGACACGACGGTCGCCGTCGTCTGGTGGACGGATACGCCTTCCGACACCAGGCTCGAATGCACTGCCCCCGACGGGACCCCGATCACGATCCGGCAACAAGACCGCGTCACGCGGCACGTCGCGGCCGTCGCCGGGCTTGCCTCCGGCGGGCTCTACCGCTACCAGGCCTACTCGGACGAAACCCCGATGGGCGCCGAGTCCGCCTTCCGCGCGCCGCGGGAGTCCTCCGAGGCCGGGTTTCGCTTCGGAGTCATCGGCGACACGGCGACCGGCCACATCCCGGCGCAGATCGCGGACCGGCTGGTGGAAAGCGGCGTGGACCTGGTGATCCACACCGGAGACGTCGTCTATCCCGACGGGGCGGACGACCTCTACGACCAGGAGTTCTTCCGTCCCATGGCCCGCTGGCTCGCCCGCGGCCCCGTTCTCCCCACCCTGGGCAACCACGACATCCACACGGACCGCGGCGCGCCCCTGTTCTCCAATTTCGTGCTCCCGAAGAATTCCGCGACCGGGGAATCGCGCTTCTACTCCCTCCGCCACGCCAACGCGCTCTTTGTCTGCCTGGATGTCGAGAGCTCCGCCTTCGGGTACGGTTCGTCACAGTACCGGTGGCTCGTCCAGACCCTCGCGGGCTCCTCCGCGACGTGGAAGTTCGTCTATCTCCACGAGCCTCCTTACAGCTCGGCCGGCTCCAACAATGTCGTGCGGCTCATCCTCTCTCCCGTCTTCGAGCGCTACGGCGTGGACGTCGTCTTCTGCGGGCACGAGCACCTCTACGAACGCACGTATCCGATCCGCGACTTTGGATTTCCCGGTCCCGGAGTCGTGTACATCACGGAGGGAGGAGGCGGCTCGAACTTGGACGCTCCTCGCGAAGTACAGAGTTATTCGGCCTTCGTCGTGTCGCGGCACGGATATCTCATCGGCGAGATCTCGGGGGGCCGGCTCCACTTGACGGCGCACGACACGGACGGCTCGGTCTTCGACTCCGTCGCGCTCGAGAAGGCGGCGCGGGTGCCGATGGCCGGAGAAGGAGCGGCCAGACGGCCCCGAATCGTCGTCCGGCCTTGAGAGGAGTCCACGGCCGGTTCGCCGCAACGCTCGCCGCAGTCCTGCTCGCGGCATCGTCCGTAGCCGCCGGGCAGGCTCGTTCTACTTCCCTGCTACCGGCCTTGCCGGCCCCCGGGAGGTTCCTCGCCCTGACCGAAGTCTCCTGGTACAGCGCCGGGGCTTTCGTGGACTCCGAAGGCGAGCGGCAGGACTTCTTCGAAAGCCTCGATTCCCTGCTGGCCACGCTGCGCGTCTCCTACTCCCCGGCGCGGCGCTTGGCCGTCGGAGTCGAGCTGCCCTATCGCTCCACCCGGCTTCCGGTCGAGGGAGCGGCGGCACTCACGGCGCAGGGCGTCCCCGGAGGCGGCCTCTTCCTCGACTGGTCGCCTGTGGACTCGCCGAGCCTGCGATCGGTGATCCGTCTCGAGTACTTCCGGTCGCGAGGGTACGAGGACCGCGTCGTCACCATCAGCGATGGCGCGGATCGGTACTCGGCAAACGCCGCCCTGCAATCACGGCCGGGACTCTTCGGTGAGAGCTGGCGGGCCGCTGTGCACGGGGACTTTCGCTACGCCTCCGCTGCGGCCGGAAGAGACTCCTTCGTGGAATCGGAGGTGGACCTGCGAGCCGGGCCGCGCGTGGCGCGCCTCGGAGGCGGGGACCTGCGGGCGCTGGCGCTGGCCGGTTACGCCCTTTCAACCGAAGCGCGGCAGGAGGGCCTGGTCCTTCACGACCTGAAGGCACGGCGCGCGACCGCGGGCGTCGTCCTGGAAACGGAATGGCCGCCGGCCGGCCCGGGACCCTCCCGCGCGATCGCCTTTACCGCCGAGCACGACTTCTTCGCGCGCAACTCCCTGGCCGGGTGGCGGTTGAGCCTGTCGCTTCAGTCCGGGTTCTGACCGTCCGGTTTGCGCCCGGCAGTGGAACCCAATCGCCGCCGGAGACCGTATACTCCCGAGGCGCCGGCGGTAAACGGCGATGATTCAGTTGGAAGGGAGCAGGTGGCGGCCTGCGGCGGGGGGAGGTCACCCGGGGGTTCCGGCGTCCCCGCGCCGGGCGCAACGCACATGACGGCGACGAGAGACGCTGCAGGCGAAGACGAACGCGAAGAGGCCCCGCTTTCCGGCATCGGAGCGGCTGTGGCGGCGGCTCGCCGGTACCTGCTGTCCATCCAGCGCGAGGACGGCCACTGGTGCGGCGAGCTCGAGGGGGACACGATCCTCGAGTCCGAGTACATGCTCACGATGCATTTTCTCGGGCGCACCGGCGAGGCCCGGTTTCAGAAGGCGGCCGAGTACCTGCGGCGCCAGCAGCTTCCCTCGGGAGGCTGGGCCGTCTACCCGGGAGGCCCGCCGGAGGTGAGCGCCTCGACGAAGGCCTACTTCACCCTGAAGCTCGCCGGCGACGATCCGGAAGCGCCCCACATGGCGAAGGCGAGGCGCGTCATCGTCGAGCTCGGCGGCCTGGACGCCTGCAACTCCTTCACGAAGATCTATCTCTCGATCTTCGGGCAATACGACTGGGAGAAATGCCCGACCGTGCCGGCGGAGCTGATCCTGCTGCCCGACTGGATGCCGGTCTCGATCTACAGGATGTCCTCCTGGTCCCGAGCGATCGTCGTGCCCCTCTCGATCATCTCGGCTTACCGTCCGAGCTGTCCCGTCCCGGAGCGCGCGTCTCTTTCCGAGCTCAAGACCGCTGAGGGATCGCCGCAGCCAAAGCGGCGGGCAAGGAGCCTGCGCGCCCGACTCTGGGGAGCCTTCTTCGGCGGCGTGGACAGGTTCCTCCACGAGCTGGAGGCCCGGCGCTGGACGCCGCTGCGCCGGCGGGCCCTGGACCGGGCCGAGGCGTGGGTCCTCGAGCGTCTCGAGCGCAGTGACGGGCTCGGGGCGATCTTCCCGCCGATCGTGAACACGATCCTCGCGCTGCGCTGCCGCGGCTACGCGGCCGACCACCCGATCGTGAAGAGCCAGGTCGAAGAGCTGCAGAACCTGGAGATCGAGGAGGAAGAGACGCTTCGCCTCCAGCCGTGCTTCTCTCCGGTCTGGGACACGGCGCTCGCGGTGGTCGCCCTGCGGGAGTCGGGTGTCCCCGAGGACGATCCGCGCCTGCTGCGCGCGGCGAGCTGGCTGCTCGACCGCGAGGTCCGCGTGCCCGGCGACTGGCAGAGGCGGATTCCGAAGACACCGCCCGGCGGCTGGTACTTCGAGTACGAGAACGAGTTCTATCCCGACACCGACGACACCGCGGAGGTCCTGGCGTCGCTGGCCGCCGTGGCCTTTCCCGACGAGCGCGAGGAGCGGCGGCGCCAGGGAGCGATCGGCCGCGGCGTGGCCTGGCAGCTCGCCATGCAGAACGGCGACGGAGGCTGGCCCGCATTCGACCGCGACTGCGACAACGAGGTCCTGACGTACATCCCGTTCGCGGACCACAACGCGATGATCGACCCGAGCTGTGAGGACATCACGGGCCGCACGCTGGAAGCGCTCGGCGCGATCGGCGTCGGGCGCGGCATCAAGGCGGTCCGGCGCGCCGTCGGGTACTTGAACCGCAGGCAGGACGACGAAGGGACCTGGTACGGACGCTGGGGCTGCAACTTCGTCTACGGGACGTGGCTCGCCCTGCGCGGACTCGCCAGCGCGGGCGAGGATCTCTCCCAGGAGCGCTATCAACGTGCGGGAAGCTGGCTGCGCCGCCACCAGAACGAAGACGGCGGATGGGGAGAGCTCCCGCGCTCCTACGACGAGCCCGGACGCAAGGGGACCGGGCCGAGCACGCCTTCCCAGACGGCGTGGGCATTGCTCGGACTCTTCGCCTTGGGCGACACGACCTCTTCCAGCGTCCGCCGCGGCCTCGAGTACCTGCTCCGCAACCAGCAGTACGACGGCTCCTGGAGGGACGATTACTGGACCGGGACGGGGTTCCCCCGGGTCTTCTACCTGCGCTACCATCTCTACGCGACGTACTTCCCGCTCTGGGCCCTGGCGGTTTACGAACGGGAGGCCGGGCCTCCCGATTCGCGCCCCGAGGCCGCGGATCGGAAGGCCCTGGAAGCCACAGCAGACACGAGGACGCGCGAAGGAGAATCGAGGCGATGAGGTTCCCGCTGCACATCACGACGGGCACGGTCCGGCACCAGATCGTGAACGCGCTCGCCGGCAACAAACGCTATCCGTTCGTCCTGATGCTCGAGCCGCTCTACACCTGCAACCTCGCCTGTCTGGGCTGCGCGATCGAACGGCACACGGGCAAGCTCCAGGACCGGCTCCCGCTCGAGAAATGTGTCGAGGCGGTCGAGACCTCCCGGGCGCCGATCGTCTCGATCTGCGGCGGCGAGCCGACGATCTATCCGGAGCTGCCCGAGCTTGTCTCCGGGATCATCCGCAGAAAGCGCCACATCTACCTCTGCACCAACGGACTCCTCCTCGACCAGAAGGTGTACGGCGTCATCCCTCCCGACCGCCGCCTGATGATCAACGTCCACCTGGACGGCATGAGGGAGACGCACGACAAGGTCTGCGCGCGCGAGGGGGTCTTCGACAAGGCCGTCGAGATGATCCGGGAAGGCGTCCGCCTGGGCCACCACATGATGGCCAACATGACGATCTTCAAGGAGACCGCGGTCTCCGAGGTCGAAGAGCTCTGCACGCTCCTGACCGGCCTCGGCGTCGAGGGACTGCTCGTTTCCCCGGGCTATCACTACGAGTCGGTTCCGACCGACATCTTCCTTACGAAGTCGGAGATCCAGAAGAAGTTCCGTCGGGTGCTGGAGATCTCGAAAAAGTTCAAGCTGACCTCGACTCCGATGTTCCTGGAGTTCGCGGCGGGGCTGCGCGAGTACAAGTGTTCTCCCTGGAGCACCGTGACGTTCACGCCCAACGGCTGGAAGGGACCCTGCTACCTGATCGGCAAGAAGTACACCTTCTCCTGGGACGAGTTCTGGGGCGGCACCGACTGGGACTACTGGGAGTCGCGACAGGACCCGCTCTGCGCCAACTGCGCGATGCATTCCGGTTTCGAGGCGTCCGTCGTCAAGGAGCTCCCGAAGCACCCCGGCGACATGTTCCGATTGGTCGCCTGGAACCTGACCGGTTAGGTCCCCGGCCCACCTGTCATCCCGAGCGAAGCGAGGGATCTGCTCCGTCGCGGCCCAACGGAGGTAGATTCCTCGTCGCTTCGCTCCTCGGAATGACAGGGGAGGTAGATGGACTTCGTGACCGGTGGCACGGGCTTCGTGGGCGCGCACGTCGTGCGGGCGTTGCTCAGGCGCGGCCGGACCGTGCGATGCCTCGTCCGCTCCTCCAGCCGCCTGAGCAACCTCGAGGAGCTGCCGGTCGAGGTCGTGGCGGGCGACGTCACGGACCCGGCGTCGCTGACGCGCGCGATGGCCGGCGCGCGGACGGTCTATCACTGCGCCGCGGATTACCGGCTTTCGGCGCGCCGCCCTCGCGAGATCTACGCCGTCAACGTCGAAGGAACTCGCAACGTCCTCGCCGCCGCGTCGGAAGTCGGCGCCGAGAGGGTCGTTTACACGAGCAGCGTGGGAGCCCTGGGCCTCACGCGCGACGGCCGGCCCGGCAACGAGGAAACGCCGGTGGAGCCCCGCTCCCTGATCGGCCACTACAAGAAGAGCAAGCACCAGGCCGAGCGCGTGGCGCAGGAGTGGGCGGCAAGGGGCCTGCCGGTCGTCATCGTCAATCCTTCGACTCCGGTCGGCGAGCTCGACATCAAGCCGACCCCCACGGGACAGATGATCGTGGACTTCCTGAACCGACGGATGCCGGCCTACGTCGACACGGGTCTGAACATCGTGGACGTCCGGGATGTCGCGGAGGGCCACGTCCTGGCGGCGGAGAAGGGGCGGGTCGGGGAAAAATACATCCTGGGAAACCGCGACATGACGCTCAAGGAGATCTTCGACACCCTCTCGACTGTGACGGGCATTCCTTCGCCGGCGATCCGGCTGCCGCACTGGATCCCGCTCGCCGCCGCCGCGGCCGGCACGCTCGCGGCGCGCCTGACGGGGCGCCCGCCGAGGGTGCCGCTCGAAGGCGTCCGCATGTCGCGCCACCGGATGTTCTTCGATGCCGGCAAGGCGATCCGGGAGCTCGGGCTCCCCCAGACGCCGGTCGAGGAAGCCCTCGCCCGCGCCGTCGCATACTTCCGCGAGAACGGCTATGTCCGACCGTAGCGGCCCGATCGCGATCGTGACGGCGTTCCGGGAGGAGTTCGGCGCGATCCTCGCCCGGTCCCGCGACGCGCGCTTCCGCGGCGCGTTCGTCGAGGCGAGGATCGCAACGGCCGCCGTCGCCCTCTGCATGACCGGAGACGGCGCGAAGAGCGCCGGGCCGGCCGCATTGTCTCTTTGCAGGGAGGTTCGCCCCTCGGCGCTCCTGGGCGCCGGAGTCGCCGGGGCGCTCTCCCCGGATCTCGCTGTCGGCGATCTCGTCGTCTCACGCCGGGTCCGCGACCGCGAAGGCGACGCGCCGCCGCCGGACTCGGGCCTGCTCGAGAAAGCGCTCGAGACGACGCGCGCGACGGCCGGCACTCTGCTGACCGTCGAAAGACCGGAGGTCCTCGCTTCCCGGAAGACCGCCCTCGGGAATGCGCTCGACGGCGGCGGACCCGCAGCCGCCGACATGGAGTCGGCCGCCTGGGCTCGCGCCGCCTCCTCCCACCGCGTTCCCTACCTCGTCGTCCGGGCGATCAGCGACCGCTCCGCGGAAGACCTTCCCGAATACCTGGCCCGCTGCGTGGGCAGAGACGGCGGGATCCACCGCCCCTCCGTCGTCCTGCGAGCGCTCGCCAATCCCGGAACGATCCCGGCGCTCCTCGACCTGCGCCGCCGTGTCCGCGCCTGCTCGGAGGGTCTCGCCGATTTCCTGGAGCAATTCCTTTCCGCGGCTCGACCGTCATGACCACCCTCGAGGAACTGCTCGTCAAGACGAGCCGGACGTTCGCGCTTTCGATCCCGGTCCTTCCGGAGCCCACGCGCCGGGAGGTGATGATCGCCTACCTTCTCTTCCGGATCGCCGACACGTTCGAGGACGCGGCCGCACTGGCCGCCCGGAGCGCCGGATCGAGGCGCTCGGGGAGTTCCAGGACCTGCTTCGCGATTACTCCACCGAAAAGGCGAGCCGGCTCTGCCGCGAAATGGACCGCGGCCGGCGCCTCGCCCCATGCCGGGTACCGCGAGCTCATCGCCGAGGTCGCCGTTCGTCCTCGACGCCTTCTTCGCGCTCGAGCCCGAGGCCGTCGCCTCCGTCGGCGAGCACGTCTGCCGCTCGGCCGAGGGGATGGCGGGGTTCGTCGCCCGCTCGAATGACGGTGTCCTGGTCTTGAAGGACCTCCAGGACCTGCGCGACTACTGCTACGCGGTCGCCGGGATCGTGGGAGAGATGCTTTCCGACCTCTTCCTCCTGAAGCGCGAGATTCTCGTTCCCGTCGCCCCGTACCTCGCCGAGCGCGCCGCGGCGTTCGGCGAGGCCCTCCAGCTCGTCAACATCGTCAAGGACGCGGCGGTGGACGTCACCGAGGGGCGCAGCTTCCTGCCGCGGGGCGTTGCCCGCTCCGAAGTCTTCGCGCTCGCCCGCCGCGACCTCCGCGTCGCCGCCGAATACACCCTCGCGCTGCAGCGCGCCGGCGCCCCGCGCGGCCTCGTGGAGTTCTGCGCCCTTCCCACGGAGCTCGCCTGGGCGACCCTGCGGAAAGTCGAGGAGCGGGGTCCGGGCTCCAAGGTCTCCCGCCTCGAGCTCTTCGCCATCCGCCAGCGCCTCGAGAAGGCGCTCGACCGCGGCGACCCGGCCGTCTCGATCCGGCCGTAACTCAGACCGCTCCCGCCCCGGCCCTTTCCCCGCCCGGATCGGAGGCCGGATCCCGGGGGCGGTCGGCCAGAGCGATCGCCACGAGAAAGAAGAAGAAGACCGGGGCGCCGATCGCCGCCGGCACGAGCAGCCAATGCATCTTGCCGAAGACGGCGAGGACCGGCGCAAAATAGATGAAGTCGCGGCGGGCCAGAAAATCCGACAGGCGCGCCGCGCGCGAATGCTGCCCGTTGGACACGGAGGTCAGCAGCGGGCCGTCGCCGGCCCTGGGCCGCATCACGCGCGCGAAGACGAACCCGGCCGAGAGGATCGTCCCGGAGACGGCGAGGGCACCCAGGAGGAGCGGCCACCGCTCGCCTCGCTCGGAGCTCCAGGCGATGGCGATCGCGGAAAACACCGCGACATGGACGACGTTGTCTCCCCAGAAGTCAAGCAACCCGCCGAGCCGAGACTCCCGGAACTTCAGGCGCGCCAGCTCCCCGTCGCAGCCGTCCAGGATCGAGTGGAGAAGAAACAGGACCGCCCCGATGATCTCGAAGGAAGTCGTCGGGGAGAGAAGGAAGCCGGCTCCCGCCAGGCCCAGACCCACGCTCACGAAAGTCATCGCGTTGGGAGTCATCGCGGTGGCGGCGAGCCGGCGGGTGACCGCGAGCGAGATCCGCCGCGAGACGAGGCGCGCCAGCAACCCGTCCTGCTCCTTGACGAGACCGCGCAGGAGACGCCGCTCCGCGGCGGCGAGTTCCGGCGCCGCCGTCACGTCCGGCGGCGGGAGCGCGTCGGGGTGCGTTTCGCCCGGGGGCAGGATCGCGGCCCAGGCGGCCACGATCGGCTCGAGGCGCGACTCGCCCGCGAGCGCCGCGGCGAGAGGCCCGGGCTCTCTGGTCTGAACAAAGGCTCCCGCGCCGATCCGATGGAGGCGCTCCGGCTCGGCGGGCCGCTCCCGCAGATCCTTCAACCAACCCGGCTCCGCCAGGATCCGGTCCGAAAGCGCGACCAGGCGCCCCGCCGGGATCGCGCAGGCCGGGTCCCCGGCCGGCAACCGCCGCGCTCGCGTTCCTTCGAGCAGGCGCGGGCTGACCCGGCTTTCGTCACCGAGGACATAGACCGCCTGGAAGCCGGCGCGCTCCGCCGCCAGCGCCGCACGCTGCACGAGGGGTAGCCCCAGGATCGGAGTCTCGGGCGTCGGGCCTCCCGGTTCCTGCGCGCCCGAGGCGGCGAGGAGGAGGGTGGTGGACCCCTCCCCCGGGAGAGCCGTCATGCGGTGACGCCTGCGAACCGGCGAAGCCGCGACGCGACGTGCCGGGCGATGTGCGTCGAGCCGGCGTCGCGGACGAGGGCGAAGCTCGGCCAGGCGTTGATGTCGATGATCAGAATCCTGCCGGCCGGCGTGACGACCGCGTCTCCGCCCCAGATCTCGAGCTCGAGCGCCCGCGCGGCACGGCAGGCGACTACGGCAAGCTCCCCGGGGTCGAAGGCGTGCCCCGAGACCGGATGCTCTTTCGGGTAGAACCAATGGAACCAGGACGAGCCGTCTCCCCCCGTGTCACCGGATTGCGACACCGCCGGTCCCACGCCGTAGAACTTCAGGGTGTCGCCGTCCACGTGGCGCTGGATGACCGCGCGGCGCGACCCGCGGTCCGCCAGGCGACGGAGGGCCGCGGCCACGTGGGCGGGATCCGCGGCGAAGAGGACGTCCCCCTCCCGGGTCTTGTGCTCGCTCGCCTGTTTGACCCAGCACGACTCGAAGAGGCGGCGCGGCTTGGAGCCCGACGGGAGCGGCTCGCGGGGGTCCCAGAGCAGACTCTCCGGGAAGGGGATGCGCTGGCGCTCGAGAAGGGGCAGCGCCCGCTCACGATGTGCGTTCGCGACGGCGCGCGCGCTGTTGATCACGCAGACGCCGCGCTCCTCCCATTGCCGGAGGCGCTCGAGCGTCGGGAGACCTTCGCACATCGCGAATGCCAGAAGCGGAAGATCCTCCTCGCTGCCGGTCATGTCTGACGGCGCGCGGTAGGACACTTCGATCCCTTCCGACTCGAGCTTTCGCCCGGTGGCGAGCAGGATCTCGGCGTCGTCGCTTTCCCGGCCCGGCGAGTGCTCCGTCTCCCGGAAGATCCCCCACGCGCGCGGCGCCGGGGCCTCCGCGGAGACATCCGTGCAGTCCCTCACAGATCGAGCTCCTCGACTTCGTCCAGCCGCGCGATCACGGGGTCTCCCGGGCAGCAGGCGTCCCCCCGGCCGCCCGCCGCCTCCGGCGAGAGCCAGACGTGCCGCATCCGCATTCCCCGGGCGCCCCCCATGTCCCGCGCCAGGGAGTCTCCGACGAACACGGCCTGCCCCGGGCCGGCGTCGAGCGCGTCGAGCGCCGCCTGGAAGATCCTCGGGTCAGGCTTCTTGCATCCGACGCAAGTCGAGTCCACGGCGACGCCGATCAAGCTCGCAAGCCCCGTCTCCCGGCAGACGGCCGCAAGATTCCCGTAGAAATTCGACACGATGCCGAGCCGGTACCGGGAAGAAAGCCGCGACAGCAGGGCCGCGCTCGAGGCGAGCTGCCGCGACGCGTCTTCGGCAAAGCGTTCTCCGACCTTCCGCAGGAGTGCGGGCTCTTCTCCGAGGCCGGCGGCGAGCCCCTCGGCCAGGCGATGGACGGTGGCGCGGAATCCGGTTTCCGGCGGCAGCGTGCCCTCCATCGAGTCGGCCGCCGCATAGAAGGCACGGTCGAATTCCTCCGGCGCCGCCTCGAGCCCCTCTTCGCGGGCGATGCGCGCGAACCGGTTCTTCCAGGGGATCCCCTCGGCATCGAGCGTCCCGCCGAAATCGAGGAGGAGGACGGAGGCCTTTCCGGGAAGGGCGGCCGGAGCAGGAGAGTTCACGGCGCCCTCCCGGAGCCCGCGAGCCTCGAGCCCTCTTCGATCGGGCTGCGGCCGGAGCGCCCGCCTCGCCGCGCGGCGAGAAACCCCAGCCCCGGCAGAACCCAGAGGAGCTCTCGGGCCCGCCGAACGAGACCGTACGCCACGCCGGCCGGCGCCGGAAGCCCCAGCAGCACGAAGACGCCGGCGCGGACGCCCTCCGCCGTCCCCGCGCGTCCCGGAACGAACAGGAACAGGTTGTTGAGCGTCATCGCAAGGGCTTCGACGGCATACGCCGTGGCCCATCCGCTCGAAGGGACGAGAAGACGCAGCACCAGATAGGTCTCCAGAAGCCCGCCGCACCATCCGAGAAAGCACCAGCCGGCGGCCGCGAAGAAGCGGGCGGGGTGCGCCGCGTAGAAGCTCCGGATCCGGTCGTCCACCGCGCGCACGTTCTCCCGGTACCGAAGCAACCGGGGGGCCAGGGATTTGAAGCGGGAGAGGCCCTCGAACAGGATCGAGAAGCTCCCCTTCCGCAGCGCCCAGGTCAGCAGGGCGAGCAAGGCGCCGAGCAAGGCGAGGCTCGCCACCGCGCTCCACCGGACCGCCCGGTCGAGGTCGAAGGCGGCGAGGGCGACGGCGACGCCCGCGGCCACGAACACGCACTGCGACAGGAGGTGCGCGTGCTTGAAGATCGGGATGGAGGCGATCGCGCTCGACGTCTCCATACGGCCGCGCAGCAAGTGCGCGCGGACCGGCTCCCCCGCGACGCTGCCGGGAGCCAGGTAGTTCACGGAGTTCCCGGCGAGGTAGATCCGGAGAATCTCGGGGAGGGCGGAAAGCGGCGGGCGGGGCTCCATGACGGACCACCAGCCGAGCGCGAACGCGACCTCCGCGCCCAGGTAGAGCACGACGAGGGCGGCGAATGTCCAGCCGACCGAAGCGAGGTTGGATTCGACCGCGGACCAGCCCGTCTTCCAGAGGAGGACTAAAGCGAGCGCAATGCCGCCCAGGAGAAGGGCCAACCGCGCGGCGTGCCTGCCTCGAGAGAGCTCCATAGGTTCCCTCGGTTAATCTACACCGTCGCTTCGGCGGGCTGCGAGGCCGCCGGGGAGCGAACGGGCGCCGTTCCCTTATCCGAGTAGAAGGAATACTCGCCCACGCCGGACTGGCAGTCGCGGGCGAACCGGATCAGATGATGGCCGACGAGGCCGGCGTGGATGACCGACTCGATGTCGCCGCGCTTCAAGGCGGGACGCGCCATCCGCCAGAAGATCTTCCGGTAGTCGGAGAGGACGCCGACTCGCCAGAGGATTCGCGCCAGGATCTTGACGCCGTTGACCACGTCGGAACGCTCGACCTTCATGAGCGGACCGGGCTTGAACCGGTTGGGATAGGTCCTTTCGATCTGGTGCTGGAAGCGGCGGTAGAGAGGCTCGGGCGCGTTGGTCTCCGTGACGCATTTCAACCAGCTGCGCCGGACGAGGTCCCTCGGGAGCAGGAACCGGACGTTCGACTCCACGCCGCCGGCGCCGTCGGAGAGGAGGCGGCCCTCCTTCTCGAGGCGCCGCCAGAGCGGAGTCCTCGGCAGAGCGTAGAGCAGGTTGATCGTCAGCATCGGGATCTTCGACGCTTCGATGAAGTCGAGGATCGTGCCGGCGGTCTCCGGCGTGTCCTGGTCCAGGCCCAGGATGATCCCGGACACGACCTCTATGCCGTAGGAGTTGAGCGTCTCGACCGCCTCGAGGATCGGGAGACGCAGGTTCTGGTCCTTGACCATCCCGTGGAGCGCCTCCGCGTCGGGAGTCTCGATGCCGACGAAGACCGTGTGGAAGAACGCCTCGCGCATGAGCTCGAGGAGTCTCCGGTTCTGGGCCATGTTGAGCGTCGCCTCGCAGGCGAAGCGCATGCGGTAGCCGGTCCGGCGCTGCCACTCGATCAGGTGCGGAAGAAGCTCCATGGCCGCCCGGGGATTGCCGATGAAGTTGTCGTCCACGAAATAGACGCACCCCGGCGGGCCGGACGCGAAGATCGCGTCGAGCTCGCGACAGCCCTGCTCGGCGGTCTTCAAGCGCGGGTTGCGGCCATAGAGCTCGGGGATGTCGCAGAACTCGCAGCGGTACGGACATCCGGAGGAGAACTGAACGCTCGCCAGGAAATAGTGCCTGATGTTGATCAGGTGGTAAGCCGGCGTCGGGAATTCCGAGAGCGGCGTGCGGTCGGCGGTCGTGAAGCGCAGCTGCTCGGGCGGCGGGGCGACAGTCTCCGCCAGGCGAGCGAAGAGGGACCGCGTTGCATCGCCCAGCTCCCCGATGTGGAGGATGTCGAAGTCGGGGTACCACTCCGGCGCCGCGGAGACGGACGGGCCGCCCAGGGCCGTGACCTTCCCGTGCGCATGCGCCCGCAAGTTGACCTCGTTGATGCGTTCGCGCTGGACGTGCATCCCCGAAACGAAGACGGCGTCCGCCCAGGCGAAGTCCTCCTCGGCGGCGGGCTCCATGTTCTCGTCCACGAAGCGCACTTCCCAGCCGGGCGGGAGCGTCGCGGCGATGAGCAGCAATCCCTGCGGAGGCATGAACGCCCGGACGCGCGGCATCATGGGATAGGCGTGATGGAGCGTCCCGAAGGAACGGGCGTAGCGCGGAAACACGCAGAGAATCCGCCGGGCCGAGCTCAAGTTGAGACGGATTATCTATCGTGTCGAGTGGATAGTCGACAGCCGACAGTCGACGGTCGACAGTGGGATCAAGGGCCTTTGACGGGGAGCGAGATCTCGACGGCAAAACCCAGGGTGGCTTCGGGGCTGCCCAGGGCGCTGGACAAGCCGGAGCCGAAGACCCCCGAGCGCTTGATGTCGAGCTGCTGCGTGGGAAGGACTCCGGCGGGATCGGTCAGGGTCACCGTCTCGTTACCGAAGGAAGTCCGCAGGAGAAGCTTGAAGCGGAAGCCCGGGACGAACTCGTGGCGCGCCGTCAGATCGACCAGGAGAACGCGCGTGCGCGACTCCGGGTGATATCCCGACTCGAAGGCCCCGACTTCGGTGCCGAGGACCGCGAGCGATACGAACGGCAGAGTCGAGCGGTCATAGGCCGCCTGGAGGAAGAAGTCCCGCTTGCCCGTGGCCCACCCCACCCCGACACGGTACGACTCGAGCCGCGCGGTCTCGTCGGAGTCGTGAGGAAGGAAGTTGGGCTTGCTCTCCTCGTGGACGGAGAGCGATCCGCTCTCCCGCTCGGCCGCGGCGAAGAGCGTCCACGATCCCAGCCGAGCCCTTCCCTCGAGGACGCCGCCCCAGATGTGCCCCTCGTTGATGTGAAAGGCCCCGGCCGTGGAGTTGCTGCCGTTGGGTTGGACGTAGCAAACGGAGAGAGCGGCTTCGAACCCCCTCCACCGATGCCGCCACCCCATCGCGACGTCCACCCGCTCGGCGGACAGAATCCTCTGCTCCGAAAAGACGAAGCGCTCCTGGCCGATGTTGATCAGGTCCGTCGAGGTGTGGTAGCGGCGGGAGAATCCGGTCTCGACCGAATCCCGTGAGGAGAACGGGTAGCGAAGGACGAGAGCGTAGTTCTCGAAGCGGCCCGTCCCGGTCGCGTGGGTGTTGGTGATCGCGTAAGGCAGTTGCTCCTGCTCGTCGTGCGAAGGGCCGAGCGCGACGCGCACCCGCCATTCCGCCTCCGGCGTCCCGGCTCCCATTCCGTCCGCCGGCTGCCGCGCCCCCCCGAAGCCCACCAGGACGAACTTCGGAGTCACGTCGGAGACGTCTTCGATACCCGTCTCCGTCTCGTACCGGCGCGCCGCGGTGGCATAGGAGAATCCCACTTCCGAGTAATACCCCGGCGGCGGAGGGAGATTCGTCCCGAGGAGCAGGCCCGCACAGAAGATGCAGGCACTGACGAGATCGTTCCCCACGCGTTAGCCGAGAAACGGAAAACGGAAAACGGAAAACGACGAAAGAAGAGTCATCTCGACTTTTACTCCGTATGTCCCGTTCCTACTCGTTTCCCGTTTCCCGTTTTACGTTTTACGTTTTACGGCTTTCCCTTGGGGAGGACCTTCACCAGCAGCTTCACGGTCCCCGGCACGAGTGTCGGCCTCAGGAGCCGCGGGTCGTAGATCGAGAGCCGACGCTCGTTCTCCGCGAGGCAGAGCTCCAGGAAGGACCGGAGCTTGAACTCGCCGAAAGCCGTGTGGCTTTTCAGCGTGAACCCCTTCTGTGTTCCCTTCCTCTCGCCGCCGTTCTGCCCGTTGCCGTTGCCTCCGGCCATCTGCATCGCGCCTTTGACGCGGTCGAAGGCCTGAGCGGCGATATTCCAGGCGCGCCGCGCGTCGAAGACCGGCCGCAGGGGGAGAGGCCTGCGGGCGCGCAGGTAAGCCGCCCAGTTCACGATGAAGAGGATGTGACGCGCCTCCTCCTGCATGATCTGGTCGAAGATCGCGATCAGGTCCTTGTGGAAGAACTCGCTGCGGCGCCCGATGTCGAAGAGGCCGAAGGCGAAGAAGGAATCGAGGCATTCGCCGTATCCGGTGCGCAGGAAGGTCCACGTCGGGTCCTTCGGTTTCTCCGGCTGCCCGAAGGGAGCCGTCGCGATCCCGTAGTGCTTCGTCAGCAGCGCGATGATCTCGGCGTGGCGTCCCTCTTCGTAGCCTTGCAGGGCAATGGCTTCCTTGAGCACCGGGTCCGTCTCGGCGTCCCCCAGGGTCTGGACCTTGACCGCCGTGGCGGCCTCCGTTCTCGCCGCCTCGTCCCAGACGGGGAGGCTCTTCAGCCTCGCCAGGCCCTCCTCGCCCAGATCGGGCCAGACGATGTCCTGAGGCCGGTAGGGGCGGTGTGTCTCGACGAACGTCCCGCAGAAGAGACGCGCGTGTTCCTCCGATCCGATTCTGATGGCCTCCATGTCCTCCTCGGGCCTCCTCTCGACCAACTCTCCGGCATCGGGAACCCTGTCCGCCCGGGCGGAGAATAGCAAGGGTCGATGCGAGCCGAAACCCGAATGCTATCAAGCTGATATATTCATGCGAGCGCGGTAACTCGGGCTTGGCAAGGACGTCAAACGCGCCCCGCGCGCAATGGCGGGCGACGTCGAGGAGACCCATGTCACGACTGGACAGGATCGAAGGCCCTCAGGATCTGAAGGCCCTGAGCATCGCGGAGCTGGCCGAGGTGGCCCAGGACTGCCGGAACATGATCGTCGAAACGATCACCCGGACCGGCGGGCACCTGGCCTCGAACCTCGGCGTCGTGGAATTGACGCTGGCCCTCCACCGCGCGTTCGACAGTCCCAGGGACCGGATCGTCTGGGACACCTCGAACCAGTGCTACACGCACAAGCTCGTGACCGGGCCGGCGTGACCGGTTCCCGACGATCCGCACGCCCGGCGGCCTGTCCGGCTTCGCCGAGCCGGCGGAGAGCCCGCACGACATGCTCGCGGCCGGGCACGCGGGAACCGGCCTGTCCTACGCGCTCGGGATGTCGGTCGCGCTCCAGGACCTGCCGGATGAGCCGTACGTCGTCGCCGTCGTCGGAGACGGCGCGCTGACCTCGGGGCCCAGCTACGAGGCCCTGAACAACATCGTCCACTTGAAGCCGAAGAGGCTCGTCGTCATCTTCAACGACAACGGCTGGTCGATCTCCGAGAACATCGGCTGGCTCGCGCACTGGCGCAACCGGTTCATGCTCCACCCCAAGTACCAGAAGCTGACGGAGGCGGGGCAGAAGCTCCTCTCGAAGCTCCCGCTCGGCGAGGAGGCGTGGAAGATCGCCCGCAAGGTCAAGACGTCGGTGGAGGGCCTCTTCTTTCCCAACCTGATCTGGGAGGAGATGGGGCTGCAGTACATCGGCCCGATCGACGGGCACAACCTGGAGGAGCTCGACGAGGCGCTCGAAGAGCGTCAAGGACATCTCCCGGGAAGGCACGCCGGTCGTCGTCCACGTGCTGACGCACAAGGGCCGGGGCTACAAGCTCGCCGAGGACAACCCTTCCAAGTTCCATCAGCCGGGCACGCCGTCGCCGAGCGCCGGCCCGGGAGCGCGCTACACCTACTCGCAGGTCTTCGCGAAGACGCTCCTCCGGCTCATGGAGAAGGACGAGAAGATCGTCGCGATCAGCGCCGCGATGCTCGAAGGGACCGCGCTGATCGAGGTCCAGAAGCGCTTCCCCGGCCGGGTCTACGACGTCGGCATCGCCGAGGAGCACGCCGTCATCATGGCGGCCGGCATGGCCAAGGCCGGCTGGAAGCCCGTCGTCGCCATCTACTCCACGTTCCTGCAGCGCGCGTTCGATCAGCTGATCCACGACGTCTGCCTGCAGAACCTTCCCGTGACGATCTGCGCGGACCGGGCGGGCCTCGTCGGCGACGACGGAAAGACCCACCACGGGATCTTCGACATCACCTACACCCGCTGCCTTCCGAACATGGTCGTCGCGGCGCCCAGGGACGAAAACGAGCTGCAGCATCTGCTCTTCACCGCGATCGAATCGGGCGGGCCGTTCACGATCCGTTATCCGCGCGGGCTCGGCGTGGGCGTCGAACTCGACCCGACTTTGAAGAAGATCCCGATCGGCAGCGGGGAGATCCTGCGCGAAGGGAAGGACCTCTGCCTGCTGGCCTACGGCTCGATGGTCCCGGTGGCCCTGGCCGCCGCGGACTTGCTCAAGAAGCGGCGGATCGAGTGCGCGGTCGCCAATGCCCGGTTCGCCAAGCCCCTGGACCGGGAGCTTCTCGGCCGGATCGTGGCCATGGCTCCGCGCATCCTCACGCTGGAAGAGCACCTGTTGACGGGCGGCTTCGGAAGCGGAGTCCTGGAGGCGTTCCACGCGGCGGGCCTTCCGGCCGAGAAGCTGAGAGCCCACGCGATCCCGGACCAGTTCGTCGAGCACAGCCCGCAGGCGATCCAGCGCGCGAACCTGAAGCTCGACGTGGCGGGCGTCGTGGAGACGGTCCTCGCCCTCTATCCGGAGCTCGCTCGCTCGGCCGCGCCCGCGGGAGAAACGGCCGCGCCGCGCAAGGAGGAGAAGGTCGTGGAGACGGTGACGTGGTAGTGGCGGCGAGCCCCGGCGCCGTGCGCGTCGAGAAGCTCCTCGTGGCCGGGCTGCGCGGCTTCTGCGCGGGCGTCGTGCGCGCGATCGACGTGGTGGACCGGGCCCTTCAGGTCTGCGACGGACCGGTCTACGTGCGCAAGGAGATCATCCACAACCGCTACGTCGTGGACGAGCTGCGGGAGAAAGGGGCCGTCTTCGTCGAGGAAGTCAACGAGGTCCCCGACGGGTCGTGGCTCATCTACTCGGCTCACGGCATCTCCCCCACCGTGCGCGCCGACGCCGGCCGCAAGCGCCTGAAGACGATCGACGCGACCTGCCCCCTCGTCACCAAGGTCCACCTGGAGGCGATCCACTACGCGAAGAAGAACTACACGATCATCCTGATCGGACACCAGGACCACGACGAGACGATCGGCACGCTCGGGGAAGCGCCCGGAGCGATCCGCCTGGTCGGGAGCCGGGAAGCCGCCGAGGCGGTGGAAGTCCCCGACCCCGACAGGGTGGCGTACCTCACCCAGACGACACTCTCTCTGGACGACACGCGCGAGATCGTCGAGGTCCTGAAGCGCCGCTTCCCCAACATGGTCAGCCCGCCCAAGGGGGACATCTGCTACGCCACCCAGAACCGGCAGGACGCGGTGCGGGCGATGGCGCCTCACGTGGATGCGCTCCTCGTGCTCGGCGCGCCCAACAGCTCGAACTCGCTGCGCCTGTGCGAGGTCGGCCGCGCGCACAACGTCCCGTCGTATCTCATCGAGCGGGCCATGGACATCCGGCCGGAATGGCTCTCGGGCGTGCGGGTCCTCGGGCTGACCGCGAGCGCCTCCGCGCCGGAGATCCTCGTGCGGGAAGTCGTGGACTACGCGCGCGAAAACCTGGGCGTGAAGACCGTCGAGGAGTTCGAAACGGTGCAGGAGGACGTGAACTTCCCCCTCCCGGTCGAGCTCAAAGAGCTCCTCAGGTCGAGCCGTCCAGACCTCCTGTAACCACGCGAGCCAAACGGGAACCGTGACCACCGGGTCGCAACTCGATCGCAACGAGGCGGGAGACCTCGCCCCGAGCGAGGTCCCGCTGGATCCCCCTCGCCGCGCATTCCGAGGCCGGGAAATCCTCCGGATCGCGCTCCTCCTCGCGGGCTTCGCGCTCTTCGCCCTCCTCTTCCGGTTGGTGGGATGGCCGGCGATCGCGTCGAACCTCGCGCGGATCGGCGGCTGGTTCGCCCTGCTCGTCGTCCTCTACGCTTCCGCCCAGGCCGCCTTCGCGCTCGGCTGGTGGGTGATCTTCGAGCCCTCGCGCCGCCCCGGGTTCGTCCGGCTGTTCGGCGTCTACCTCGCGGGAGATTCGTTCAACTACCTCGCGCCCGGCGGCGTGGCGGGAGAGCCGTTGAAGGCCCGGATGCTGCGCGGCTCCTCGGGCACGAGCGAGGCGATCGGCTCCCTGACCATTCACAAGCACGCGGACCTCGCCGCGCAGTGGATCTTCGTGTCGCTCGGGGTCGGCGCCGCCCTCTGGCGGTTTCCGATGCCTCTCGCGGCGCGGATCGTCGCCCTGGCGGGCGTGGCCGCTCTCGGAGCCCTGCTCGCGCTCATGACGTGGGGCCTGCGCCGCGGGACCTACTCGCCGGTGTTGAAACTGCTCGCGCGCTGGAAGCCCCTGGCCCGGCGCCTCGACCGCTTTCACGCGCCCGCCCGGGACCTGGACGGGCGCATCCAGGACTTCTACCGCCTGCAGCGCGGGCGTTACGCGGCGGCGATGGGCTGGTGCTTTCTCGGGTGGTGCGGAGGGCTCCTCGAAACGTACCTGATCCTGCGGCTGCTCTCGCCCGGGTCCGGCTGGATCGCGGCGTTCGCGGTCGAAGCGCTCGCCATGGCGCTCAACAACATGCTGCTCTTCATTCCCGCCCGGATCGGCAGCGCCGAGGGAGTCCGCGTCGGCGTGTTCCTGCTGCTGGGACTCGGAGCGGGACCCGGAGCCGCCTACAGCCTCGCGCGGCGCGGCCGCGAGCTCGCCTGGGTCGTTCCCGGCCTCCTCGTCTTCTTCCACTGGCAGGCCAACGAGGCTCTCGCGACGAGGGAGCTGCCATGACTCCCAATCACAAATCACCAATCACCAATCACCAATCGGGTGTCTCCGCCCTTCTCTTCGACTTCGGCGGAACGCTGGACGGCCCGGGTGTCGCCTGGCGGGAACGATTCTTCCGGCTGTGGCGAGAGGAGGAAGAGGTCCCGCGCGAGCGCTTCGATCGGGCGTTCTTCGCCGCGGACGACGCGCTCGAAGGCTCCGTTCCCGCATCGCTGCCGTTCGCGGAGACGGTCGGACGGCTCGCCCGCGGGATCGCGGCCGGTCTCAGAACGGGCAGCGAGTCCGTGCCCGGCCGCGTCGCGACGCGTTTCTGCGCCGACTCCCTCGAGAGCCTCTCGCGCAGCGCCGCGCTTCTCCAACGGCTGGCTCCGCGCTACAAGCTCGGCATCGTCTCGAACTTCTACGGGAACCTCGCGGCTGTCTGCCGGGAGGTCGGGCTCGACGATTTCCTTTCCGCCGAGGTGGACTCGGCGGTCGTCGGCTGCCGCAAGCCGGATCGGGCGATCTTCGACGCGGCGCTCGCGCAGATCTCCGCCGTTCCGGCGGAGTCGGTCTTCGTGGGCGATTCTGTCGAGCGGGACATGGCCGGCGCCCGCGGCGTCGGGATGCGCCACATCCTCCTGGCGGGCGAAGCCCCGGACGGGCGGCGGTCCTGCTGTCCCGAGGATCCCGTGATCCGCCGCCTGGACGAGCTCGCGGAGATGTTCCTGTGAGCCCCGCAGGTATCCGGGCGGGAGGAATCCTCGCGGCGGGAGAGGGAAGCCGGCTCCGCGAGGACGGCTGGACGATGGCCAAGCCCCTGGTGCCGGTCGAGGGCGTCCCCCTGATCGAGCACGTCATCGGAAACTTCCTCGAGGCGGGCATCGAAACGCTCGCGATCATCTTCAACGCGCGGGAAGAAGACTGCGCGCGGTTTGTCCGGGCGCGGTTCCCGGGCGCTCCCATCGAAATCCTCGTCAAGACGACGGCTTCCTCCTACGAGAGCTATCGGGAGATCTCGGCGATGCTCCCGCCCGGGCCGGCGCTCGTCTCGACGGTGGACGCGTGGTGCCCCCGGGCGGACTTCGTGGAGTTCGCGGGAAAGGCCGCGCGGGCCCCGGCGGACGAGACGGTGCTCGCCGTCACTCCCTTCGTCTCCGACGAGAAGCCGCTCTGGGTCCGCCTCGACGCGGACGGGCGGATCACGAGGATCGGCGGCGACTCGGGGGACGCCGTCACGGCGGGGATCTATCTCTTCTCGCAACGCGCGCGCAGCCTGCCGGCCCCGCCGACTCTCGGGCGCCTGCGGGAGTACCTCGCCTGGCTCGTCCAGCGGGGAGAGGCTGTCCGCGGGATCTCCATCGAGACCGTCGTGGACGTGGACCGCGCGGCGGACGTCGCGTTCGCGGCGGAGCTGTCGAGCCGGAGACCGTCCTCGATGAATCAGGACAGCGGCGCGAGTCCGGGCGCGATGGCCTGTTGGGGGATCTACAGGGAGCTCGCGCATTCGCCGGGCCGCGAGACCGACGACGCCCGGATTCTCGAGGCGACCGCGCGGCGGCTCGAGAGCAAGGGCTTCCGCGTTTCCCTGAAGACCGCCGAGGAGGCCGGCTCCGGGGCGGAGGAACCTCCCCCGTTTCTCTTCGTCATGTGCGAGCGGCTGGAGATCCTGGCGAAGCTCGAGCGCTGGCAGGAACGCGGCGTCTGCCAGGTCAACAGCGCTTCCGCGATCCGCAACACGTACCGGGACCGCATGCTGCCCCTCTTCGAAAGCAACTGCGTCCCATTTCCGGCGAGCGTACTCGTCCCGACGGACCTGCCCATCCCGCGGGGGAGGTCCTTCCGGGAGGCCCCCACCGGCTGCTGGGTCAAGCGCGGGGACGTCCACTCGACGCAGCCGGGGGACGTCGCCTTCGCGCCGGATCCCGAGTCGCTCGCGCGAGCCCTGGCGGCCCTGGCCGCGCGCGGCATCGAGAAGGCGGTCCTCCAGGAGCACGTGCCGGGAGACCTGATCAAGTTCTACGGCGTGGGAGATGCCGGGCATCCCGGGACGGCGGACGAGAAGGAGCCGGGCGGCTGGTTCCAGTGGTTCTATCACCGGGACCAGCGCCTGGAAGGCCACCCGTTCGATCCGAACGACCTCGCCTCGGCCGCTTCGCGGGCCGCGGCTGCCCTGGGTCTCGAGGTCTACGGCGGCGACGCGATCGCGACGCGCGACGGGCGGGTCGTCGTGATCGACCTGAATGCCTGGCCCAGTTTCGCCCTCTATCGCGACGTCGCATCGGAGCGGATCGCCTCCTATCTGGCCGCGCGGTTTACGGGACATGTCGAGATCGGAGTGCCAGAATGACGGACGCTTTGAAGTATGCCAAGAAGGGGAACCCGGTGGGGCCGCGGTCGCGAAAGATCTTCGGCGACGAGGGCCGCCACATGGCGCCGGGGCTGCAGTCCTTCGCGCTCTACTCGGGCCTCGCGATGGCCCGGGGCCAGGGCAGCCGCCTCTTCGACGAGGACGGCAACGGCTACATCGATTTCATCGCCGGCATCGCGGTGGGAAGCGTGGGCCACTGTCACCCGCACTATGTCGCCCGGCTCAAGGAACAGCTCGAGCGGCTGACCTTCGGGAGCTTCACGACGGAGGTCCGGGCGAAATTCCTGGAGCTCCTGGCGAGCGTCACGCCGCCGGGACTGACGCGCATCCAGCTCTTCTCCGGCGGGGCCGAGGCGGTCGAGGCGGCGTTCCGGCTGGCCAAGTCCGCGACGAAGAAACACGAGTTCGTCGGCTACACGGGCGCCTTCCACGGCAAGACCGGCGGCGTGCTGCCTCTGCTCTGGGGCGACTTCAAGAGCGGCCTCGGTCCCTTCGCGCCCGGCTGTTATTCCGCCCCTTACGCCTACTGTTACCGCTGCCCGCTCTCGCTGACCTATCCGGACTGCGGCATCGCCTGCGCGGAGAAGACGCGCGACGTGATCCGCAACCAGACCGGAGGCGCCGTCGCCGCCGTCATCGTCGAGCCGATGCAGGGCACGGCGGGAAACGTGATTCCTCCACCGGGGTTTCTCCCCGCGATCCAGTCCATCGCCCGCGAGCACGGCGCGCTTCTCATCGCCGACGAGATGATCACCGGCTTCGGCCGGACGGGAAGGATGTGGGGCGTGGATCACGACGGCGTGGTTCCCGACATCCTGACCGTCGGCAAGGGTGTCGGCGGAGGCTTTCCCCTCTCCGGCGTCGTCTCGACCGACGATCTGACGTCGCACCCCCCGTTCTCGAACCCGAGCGGCAGCTCCTCCTCCTACGGCGGCAACCCGCTCGCCTCGGCGGCGGGGCTCGCCTCGCTCGAGATCATCACGCGAGAGAACCTCGTCGCCAACTCCGAGAGGGTCGGCCGCGCGATGCTCGACAGGCTCCTCGCGATGAAGGAGAAGCACCGCGTCATCGGCGACGTCCGCGGCAAGGGGCTCCTGCTCGGCCTCGAGCTCGTGCGGGACCGGCAGACGAAGGAGCTCGTCTCGAAGGACCAGACGAAGGCCCTCTTCCAGGAGTGCCTCCGCCGCGGCCTCGTCGCGATGTCCTACACCCCGGTGATCCGGATCAACCCGCCGCTCAACATCGACGAGGAAACGGCGCTCGAGGGACTGGACCTCCTCGACGAGGCGATCGCGGCGGTTTTCGCATGATGATCAAGATTCCCGCGTTCCGAGGCGCGATCCTCGGAGCCGGCAACGTGGCGATCCATGGACACGTTCCCGGCTGGCTCGCGGTCCAGGCACACCTGCCCTCATGGCTGGCGCACTGGAACGTCGAGATCGTGGCCGCGGCGGACCCGCGTCCGGAGGGGCGGGCGGCGCTGCTCGAACGGCTGCCGAGGCTTCGCTGGTACGCCTCGGCCGAGGAGCTGCTCGCGCGCGAGACGCTGGACTTCGTGGACATCTGCGCGCCGCCGTCCCTGCACGCGCCACTGATTCGAGCGGCGCTCAACCGCGGCGCGAACGTCCTCTGCGAAAAGCCGCTGGTTCTTTCCGCCGAGGAGCTCGCGCCCCTGGCCGCCCTGGCGAGCGAAAAAGGGCTCGTGCTCTCTCCCGTCCACAACTGGCGCTACTCCCCGATCCTTGCCGCGGCGGGAGAGCTCGTTCGCACGGGATGGGCCGGCGAGATCCTTTCCTGCCGATGGGAGACGTTGCGCACGAGGCCGGCCTCCGCGGCCGACGTCGGCGCGGCCAACTGGCGATTGGACCCTTCGATTTCCGGGGGCGGCGTCCTGATGGACCACGGCTGGCACGCGCTCTACGTCGTCTGCGGGTGGCTTCCGGACGCGCCTCAACGGGTATCCGCCCGCCTCTTGACCCGCCGCCACCACGAGTGGCCGGTCGAGGACACGGCGGAGCTCCGCCTCGAGACGCCGTCGGGGGCGCGGGCCGAGATCTTCCTCGACGTGGGCCGCGGACGCCCGGCGCAATCGCGTCGTAATCGAAGGAACCCGCGCGACGATCCGTCTGGAAGAAGAAATCCTCGAATTCCAGCTGAGCGGCCCGGACCGGACGGGGTTCCGACGGCAGTTCGCGCAATCCCTCTCCGACGGATCCCACCACCCCGAGTGGTTCGGGGGCGTCGCGGCGGAGTTCTTTGACCACGTCCAGGCTCGCGGAGAGTTTGGCGGCACGGGCTCCAACCCGGTTGCGTCGAGCCCGGAGCTCGAAGAGGCCAGGCTCTGCCTGGAGGTGATCGAGGCCGCGGGAGAGTCGAGCCGCCGCGGCGGAGAAACGCTTGCCCTTTCGCCGCGTCCGCTCCCTCGGGCCAGGGAGCGCGAGGGGCGTGCCCACAGGATCGGAGACTTGAGCAAAGCGACTCTGTGGATCGAGAGCGGAGGAATGGCGGCCGAGCCGGGAATGCGGCTTCACGGTCTGTCGCTCCTCCGGCAGGCGGCACTCGCCGGGGCCCGGGCAGGATTCGAGCGGATCTTCGTCGAGGAGGTCCCTGGGCGGGATCTCTCGGCGATTCTCGCGAAGACGAGCGCTCGCGTCGTGACCGCCGCCGGACCGGATCCGGATGTTCCGGCCGGACGGCTCGTGGTCGTCTCGCCGCGGGCCCTCCCGGAGGCCTGGTGGCTGAAGGAACTCGTCCTGAAGCCGATCTACCTGGACCGGCTCGCGCTCGACCCGGGCCGCGCTGCGGTCCTCGAGACGCGAGACCACGGGTCGGCCCTCTCGATCCTGCGGTCCCGCGGGAATCAAGATGCGCTCGAGTCGCTCTCCCGACTCATCCCCCGGTCGGGATGCGAGTTGCCGGCGCGCGAGAGGAGCCTCGCGACGTGAACGAGGGGGCGGGGAGCGCGACGCTCTGGATCGCCTCCGGGTCTTCCGGGGTGGACCCGGAAACCTCCTTGCTCGGACTGCCGCTCGTCTCCCGCGCGGCGCTCGCCGGCGAGCGGTCGGGCTTCGCGCGCATCGTCGTCGAGGAGCCTCCCGGACGAAACTGGTCGGGCCTCCTCGCGGGGACCCGCGCGGAGATCCTCCGCGCCGGCGATCCTCCGCCGGCGATCCCTCCGGGCCGGCTCGTCGTGCTCCTGACACGGGTCGTCGCGGAGAAGAAGTGGCTGAAGGAGCTCCGGCAGATGCCGGCAGCGCCGGACCGGATCGAGATCGACCCCGGCTGCGCGGCGGTCCTCGAGACCGACGACCCGGCCCGCGCCGCCGCGCTCCTTCGCGGCCGCGGCGCGGAAAACGCGCTCGAGGCGGTCGCCCGCTCCTTCGGGCCGGCCGGCCGCCTCTCGAGCCCCGATCGCTTCGAGATCGCGGAGGCGCAGGACCTCTCCCGCGCCGAGAAGTGGATGCTCGCCCGGCTCGTCAAGGACACCGAAGGGTTCATGTCCCGCCACGTCGAGCGGCGGATCTCGCTCGCACTCTCCCGCCGGCTCTCGAAGACCCGCGTGACCCCCAACGCGATGACGCTCGTGAGCGTCGGCGTCGGCCTCGCGGGCGCGGCGCTCTTCCTCTCGCCGTCGCCGTGGGCGCCGCTCGCCGGCGCGCTCCTCGTCCTGACGCACTCGATCCTGGACGGCTGCGACGGGGAGCTGGCGCGCTTGAAGTTCCAGGAATCCCGCTTCGGCGGCGTCCTCGATTTCTGGGGGGACAACGTCGTCCACTGCGCCGTCTTTTCCGCGATCGCGATCGCCTGGGCGCGCGCCGACGGGACAGAGCTGGCCGCTGCTGCTCGGCGCTTCCGCGGTTCTTGGAACGATTCTTTCCGCCGCCTTCGTCTACCGCAGCACGATGATGCACGTGGCGGAAGGACCGCTCTTCACGTCGGTCTCGCGCTCCGAAACGGCCTTCGCGAAGCTCGTCGACGCACTGGGGAGGCGGGACTTCCTCTACCTGCTCGTCCTCCTCGCGGCCTTCCACCAGGAGCGCTGGTTCCTCGTGCTGGCCGCCGCGGGGTCGCCGGTCTACTTCTTTCTCCTGCTCCTCCTCGCGCGCGGCGCGCGGCGGGGAGCAATCCCGGCGGCGGACGGGGCCGCGGTCCGGGCCGTCCGGGTTGATAATTCGGGAAGGAGCCTCTCATGAGCGGCAGAACGTCCTACTACCCCGAGCTGGCCAAGGACATCGCCCCGGCGAAGGGGAAGCTCGGAGTCCTCCTGCCCGGCCTGGGCGCCGTCTCGACGACGCTCATCGCCGGCGTCCACCTGATCAACAAGGGGCTCGCCCGGCCGTTCGGCTCGCTCACGCAGATGCAGAAGATCCGCCTCGGCAAGCGCACCCACCCGCGGTTCGTTCCGATCAAGGAGCTGGTGCCGCTGGCCGAGCCGAAGGATCTCGTCTTCGGAGCCTGGGACATCTTTCCGGACAACGCCTACGAGGCGGCGCTCGCCGCGGGCGTGCTGCCGCCCGAGATGCTGGCGCAGGTGCGCGCGGAGCTCGAGGCGGTCGCGCCCTGGCCGGCCGTCTTCGACCGCGCCTACGTCCGCAATCTCGACGGCAAGCACGTCAAGAGCGGTCCGACCAAGATGCACCTGGCTCAGGCGCTCCTGCGCGACATGGAGGACTTCCGATCTTCGCAGCACCTCGACCGCGCGGTCGCGGTCTGGTGCGGCTCGACGGAGGTTTTTCTCCAGGCCGGACCGACGCACCAGACTCTCGAAGCCTTCGAGAGGGGACTGGACAGGAACGCGCCGGAGATCTCCCCTTCCATGATCTACGCCTACGCGGCGCTCTCCTGCGGCATTCCGTTCGCCAACGGCGCGCCCAACCTCTGCGTGGACATCCCGGCCCTCGTCGAGCTCGCGAAGGCGAAGGGCGTTCCGATCGCCGGCAAGGACTTCAAGACGGGACAGACGATGATGAAGACGATCATCGCTCCCGGCCTGAAAGCGAGGATGCTGGGGCTCGAGGGGTGGTTCTCCACGAACATCCTGGGCAATCGCGACGGCGAGGTCCTGGACGACCCCGGCTCCTTCCGCACGAAAGAGCTCTCCAAGGTCTCCGTCCTGGACGCGATCCTCCAGCCCGAGATCTACGCAGAACTCTACGGCAAGTACTTCCACAAGATCCGGATCGAGTACTACCCGCCGCGCGGCGACGCCAAGGAAGGCTGGGACAACATCGACATCTTCGGCTGGCTCGGGCAGCCGATGCAGATCAAGGTCAACTTCCTCTGCCGCGACTCGATCCTCGCGGCGCCCGTCGTCCTCGACCTGACGCTTTTCCTCGATCTCGCGCGGCGGGCGGGCCTCTCGGGCATCCAGGAGTGGCTCTCCTTCTATTTCAAGTCCCCGATGTCGCGGCCCGACCTGAAGCCCGAGCACGACCTGTTCATCCAGCACATGAAGCTCTCCAACACGCTGCGCATCCTCGTGGGGGAGGAAGTCATCGACCACTCGGGGCTCGACTACTACGAGGGGGAGGCGGAGAACGCGCCGGAGGTTCGCTCCCTGCGGCGCTCGGGCAACGAATGAAGCCCCAGCGGGCCGGTTTCCAACGGCATGACCGAGGAGACGAAGTTCCAGGTCCCGTGGCGCTGGGCGATCGGCACGGCCGCGGTCCTGGCCGTTGCGCTCGGGGTCGTGGCCTTTCGCGGGCCGGCCGGCGTGTCCGTCGCGGCCTCGCGGGTCTCGCGGAAGGACCTCGTCGTCCCGATCCTCTCCGACGGGAGCCTCGAGCCGCCGCCCGGCGGCGAGCTGCGCGCGCCGGAGGCCGCGACGGTGGCCGCGATCCCCGCGCGCGAGGGGGACCGCGTCGCGACGGGAACGGCGCTCGTCGTGCTCGAGAGCCCGGAGCTCACGCAGGCCGCCCTCGCCGCGCGCTCGACGGCGGCCCAGCTCTCGGAGGAGCAGGTCCGCGCGGCCGGAGAGCTCGAGCAAAGCAAGCGCGAGGCGGCGCACGCCCGGGAGGTCTTCGAGGCGGACGCTCGCCTTCTGCGCGAGGCGCGCGATCCCGCGCGCGACGTACGAGGCCGACGAGCTCGCGTACCGGCAGGCGGTCGAGCGGCTGCGCGCGGCGCAGGCCCGCTTCGATTCGCTGGGCACGGCGGCCGCCGAGCGGCTCGCGCCTCGATCTCGCCCGGGCCTCGGCGCGGGAGCTCGAGCGGCGCCTGGCCGCCCTGACGGTGCGCGCCCCGGCCGCCGGCATCGTCTACGGGCTTCCCCGCAAGACCGGCGAGACCGTGCGCGCCGGGGAGCTCGTGGCGGGCGTGGCCGACCCCTCGCACCTGCGCGTGCGGGCCCGCGTGGACCAGCCGGACCTTCCGCGCCTCGCCGTCGGACAGCGTCTCGTCGTCACCTTCGACGGCCTGCCCGGGAGGCGCTGGGAAGGAAAGGTCCTGGCGGTCTCCCCCGGAGTGCGGGAGGCCGCCGGGCGCGAGGTCGGCGAACTGCTGGGCGAGATCTCCGACGAAGACCGGTCGCTTCCTCCCAACGCTTCCGTGAACGTCCAGATCATCACCGGAGAAAAGCGCGGGGCCCTCGCGATCCCCCGGGCGGCGCTCTTGCGCGACGGCGACCGGCGCTACGTTTACCGCATGGAGGAGGGGCGAGCCCGCCGCCGGGACGTCTCCGTAGGCCTCGTCGGCTTGAACGACGTCGAGGTCACGGGCGGCCTCGCGGAAAACGACGCCGTGATCCTGCCCGGGACGGTTCCCCTTTCCGACGGCCTCCGGGTCACGGCCGCGAAGTGAGCGGCTGAGGGTTCCGGGAAGATCATGTTCACGCCGGAGACCTTCGAGACGGCGGTCCACCGGTTCCGGACGCACCCGGTCCAGATGGCCCTGACGCTGGCGGGTCTCGTCGTCGGCACCGCGGCGATCATCATCATCGTCGCGCTGGGGCTGACCGGCCGCACCTTCGTGATGGCGCAGATCGAAGGGGTGGGATCCCACCTCGTCTGGGCGAGCTACGAGGGGACCGTCACCTCGGGCGTGTCGCGCACGATGGAAGACGGGATCACCGACGCGGACGTGAAGGCGATCGAGGCGCGGAGCGATCTCTTCTCCGGCGTCACGCCTCTGGTCGAGCTCCACGGCACGGTCTCGGTCCTCTCGCGCGCCTCCGACGTCTCGGTCCTGGGAACGACGCCCAACTACGGGACCGTCCGCAAGAACCTCCGGATCCTGCGGGGGCGGTTCCTGGACGACGACGACGTCGCTCTGAGGACCCGGGTCTGCGTCGTCAGCCACCAGCTCTACCGGGACCTCTTCGGCAACGACGACTCCGCCGAGAAGACGCTGCGCACGCTCGGCATGACGTTCCAGGTCGTTGGCGAATTCGACAAGCCCGTGGACACGATGGGCCAGGGAGAGGTCACGCCCTACTCGATCTTCATCCCGGTGACGGTCGCCTGGTTCTTCACGCCGGCGCACCGCGTGGACACGGTCTTCGCCGAGGCGCGGGACTTCTCCGAGATCCCGCGCGCCGCGGCGACCGTCGAGGAGCTCCTCCGGGACCGCCACCACCAGGGCTCGGTTTTCAAGGTCAAGACGATGACGACCGTCATCCAGGTCGCCCGAACGATCTCCTTCGGCCTGATCGCCGCCTTCATCGCGGCGGCGGCGACTTCGGTCGTCGTCGGCGGCGTCGGGATCATGAACATCCTGCTCGCCTCCGTCGAGCAGCGCACCCGCGAGATCGGCGTGCGGATGAGCGTGGGGGCCCGGCGCCGCGACATCCTCCAGCAGTTCCTCCTGGAAGCCCTGATGCTCGGGGCGGTCGGCTCCTCCATCGGCGTCGTCGTCGGGCTCTCTCTCCCCTTGCTCTTGAAACTCTTCATCCAGAGCGTCCTGATCCGCGTCTCGGGCCTCTCGGCCCTTCTCGCGTTCCTCTTTTCCTGCGGCGTCACGCTGGTGTTCGGCGTCCTGCCGGCCTACCGCGCCGCCAACATGAATCCGACGGAGGCTTTGCGCTATGAGTGATCACAGGATCGGCGTTCTCTTCCTGGCGGGTCTGACTCTTGCCGGCGCCCGGCCGGCGCTTTGCGAGACGCCTCCCTCCGAGCCCCTGACCCTTCGGCGCGCGGCGCAGCTGGCCATCGCCCGCGCCCCGGAGGTCGTGGTCTCGCGGGCGGAGGTGGACGAGGCGGAGTCCGCGGAGCGGCTCTTCAAGGCCGGCTGGAAACCCGAGGCCTTCGCGACGACGACGCCGGGGTATGCCACCGGGCTTCCCGTGCAGGTGGCCGGGCAGGTCCCGGCCGTCTTCGGCTTCGAAGTGCGCCAGACTCTCTACGATCAATCCCGGCGGGCCCGGACTTTCGACGCCGGCGCGTCGGCCGCGGCGGCGCGCGGATCTTTCCACCGGACGGCGTCCGCCACGGCGCGGGCCGTCGCGCTCGCGTACGGCAGGGTCTGGGCGGGGCAGGAGCGGGCCGCGGACGCCCGCCGGCGCGTCGAGGCGCGGGAGGCCATCTTCCGCCGCGTCTCGACGCTCAAGCGCGAAGGCCGGCTGACCGATCTCGACGTCGAGAACGCGGGCCTCCTGGTCGCGCGGGCCAAGCAGAAGCTTCTCGACCTGCAGGCCGAGCTCGACATCGACCGGTTCGAGCTCGCCCGCATGGTGGACTGGCCCGCGGGAACGCCGGTCGTCCCGGCCGAGGACCCTCTCGCCGGCCTGCCGGAGCTCCCGGCCGGGGACGACCTCGCCGCCGCCCGCGGCGCCGATCCGGAACTGCGCGCGTTCGCCGAGCGCATCGACGCGCTCGAGCACTCCGTCTCGCTCACCGAACGCTCATGGCATCCGGTCGTCGAGGCCGAGGCCCAGTACCTGCGCCTGGCGAAATACAACAACTTCGACCAGTACTTCGTGAATTTCAAGGAGAACAACTTCACCGTGGGGGTCTCCGTCGTCGTGCCGGTCTGGACCGGCGGCCGCCTGGCGGAGGAGAAGGCCTCGGCGCGGGCGCGGCTTTCCCGCGCCGAGGGAGAGCGCCGTGTCCGGGAGCGGGACCTGGAGCTCGCGGTCCGCCGGGCGCAAGCCGAGGCCGTTCGCGCGGCGGCCGAGGCCGCCCTGTCGCGCCGGGCCGCCGGCGTCGCCCGCGAGGAGCTGCGCGTCGCGAAAGTCCTCGCCGATGAGGGCCGCGGGGAGCCGGACGCGGTCGAGAACCGCGAAATCGCCGTCGCCGACGCCGAGGACGACCAGGCCAACGCGGGCCAGGGCCTCCTCGCCGCGCGCATCAACCTGCTCGACCTGCGGGGCGAGCTGTCCGCCGCGCTGCTCGGGGCGCAAGCCGGAGACCGGAATCCGAATGCGGTCAAGGCGGAATGAGCGCTTGATCGCGCCGTAGGAGCGAAGCCGGCTCGGGCCGGTCTCGCAACCCGAGGTCGACCCACCCTGCCGCGACAGAGCGCCGGGACTACATCTCGATCTTGGTGAGCCTTGATCGTGTCGCCGGTCATTTCGCCGGTGAGCTTCACGTCGTGCCCGGCGTGCTCCTTCAGTTCGGGAAGATCCTGGTTCTCGATGTTGTACACCTTGCCGCCGGAGACGAAGACGTACTTCGCGCCCTTCTCCACGCAGGCGATCACGCAGTCGTGATCGGATATCTTCGCGCCGGCATGCTCGATCGCCGATTTATGGGAACGGCCGCACATGCTGTCGCTGATCTTGCCCGACAAGGTCTTCTCCGCCGCCAGAGCCGAAAGCCGCGCTCATCACCGGGAGGCCCGTCGCCAGTCCAAGAAGTCTTCTCATGGTAGCCTCCTTTGCGAGATGCGCTCAATGCACACGACCAAAGGGAAAGAAGGTGCAGAAAGAGTGCCAAATCGCGCGAACGGCGCTCCGTTGCAGGAACAGATTAAAGCCGGGCCAATCGTGGCCGAGTAAGATGATTTGGCGCCGGCCATGCCCGAAGAAGACTTCGAGAGGCTCGTCCGCAACTACTCGCGGGTCGTCGCGAGCGGCGTCCGGCGAGTGTGCGCCCGGCGCTATCGGTCGCTCATTCCCGACGTCGAGCAGGAAGTCTACACGGCCCTCTGGCGCCGGCTGCAGAGTGGGAAAGAAATCGCGCATCCCGCCTCTTACTTCTATAAGGTGGCTTTGACCACCGCATTGGCCGTGGTCCGCAAGTATGCCTCGGAGGAGGCCATAGACATCGGAGAGAGAAACCTGCCGCAGTCAGGCGGAGGCTTCGGCGGCCTGCTTCCGGCCGAACGGGCCAGGCTCCTGGGAGAAGTCCTCGAGCAACTTCCGCGGATGAGGCGAGGGCGATTCGCGCTCACCTCGCCGGCTTCAGCCATCTCGAGGTAGCGTCGCTCTTCGGCTGGAGCGCATCGGTTGCGCGCCACCGGATCTACCGTGGAATTGGAGCGCTCAAGGAAAAGATGAAGGGGACAAGGCATGAGCCCGCGGGCACGAGAGCCTGAGGACACTTTGCTCGCCCGAGCCTACCGGGAGTTGCAGATTCCGGGCTCGGACCAGTGTCCTGACGCCGACGCGCTGGCCGCGCTTGCGGTCGGCGAGACGCCGACAGGCGAGCGCGAAGGCCTTGCGGATCACGTCGTCTCGTGCCGGCGGTGCTCGGAGAGCTATCAAATTCTGACGCGGACTCATGAGCGGGCGTCCCGACAAGGGTCCGGCGCGCGATCGTTACACCTGGGATGGATTGCCGCGGCCGCGATCGCGCTCGTCGCAGCCGGTGGCCAGATCGTGTTTCGCTCCGCCCGGCGCGAGGAAGCCTTACGCGGAAGCAGCCGGGAGACGCCCGTTTCCGTCGCCCCGCCGAGCGCAGCGGCGGTGGCGAATCCACCCGCGGTTTTTCGCTGGCCCCCCCAGCCGCATGACAAGGGCTAAAGCGTCAAGCTCTTCGCATCCAACGGCGACACGCTATGGGAGGAGGATGCGGGGGCCGCTCATCGGTTGGAGGTTCCCGAAGCGGCGAAGTCAGGACTCCGACACGGACAGAGCTACTTCTGGACGGTCGAGGTGCAGATGCCGCTCGAGAAACAACGCCTGGGACCGTTCTCCTTCACCCTGCGACGCTGATCCTTCGCCTCCGGCGTCTCGAGACCGCGAAGAAGGCGAGGGAGATCCCCAGGGCCGCGCCCACCAGGCTCCAACCGAGAGGCGGGCGCGGCTGGACCAGGTGAATCGTCCCCATCGGATCGCCGATGAGCACGAAGGCAGCCCAATAACGGGGCGCCAGATGCGGTTCCCGCCGCAACAAATCCAACTTGGCCGAGCGCAGCGCTTCCGCCTTCGGCTCTCCTCCCGCAAGGTGCCCGTAGAATCTCGCCATCAAATCCGCCGTTCGGCGGTCGCTCACATCCCAAAGACTCGCCACGACCGATCGGGCGCCGGCGTGAAAGAACGCCTGGGCCAGGCCCTGCACTCCCTCCCCGGGGAGGATGAGCCCGCGAGCCGTCTGGCAGGCCGACAGAACGACGAGCTCGCTCGAGAGCCTCAGCCTGTAGATGTCGCGAGCTCGGAGGAGACCATCCGCCGGCTCGGCGCCCGGGTCACCCGCGAGAAGGAGCGCCGATCGAGAGGGCACTGTCCGGTTGAGCAGGCCGTGCGTGGCGAAGTGGATCACCTCGAATCGATCCATGCCCGGACCTCGGACGCGCCTTTCGCTCGCCTCCCTGCCGAGCCGGATCTCGCTGGCCTCCCCTCCGAAGCGAGAGACTAGCTTTCGCTTCGTCCGCGGCAAAGGAGAGAGGGCGCAGGTCGAAAGTCTCGCCGTCGATTTCGCCTCGAGCCTGCTCGATCGCTTGCGGCACCGGCGGAGAGGCCAGGACGAGCAAAGCCGCAGCGAGTTCGCGCATCGACCGTGCTCGCGGCGTTTCGAGCTGCGCCAGAACCGTTGCGGAAGGTGCATAGGAGATGGCGAAGTCTTCGACGAGCCGGTGCGCTCCGAGACGGGCAGGCGCGAGGGTCTCGAACGGAAGCGAATGCAGCGCGCCGTCGGGGACGATGATCAGGCGACGAATCGCCGGTGGAAGCCTCCCGCGCCAGGGAGCGACCAGGTCTGCATGCAGACCGGCGGCAAGGCTCGACCAGGGCTCTCGATCGTCGCGTGAGATCAGCCCGACGTAGTTCTCGACGCGTTCCGCGAGCGAAGGCGCCGAGACAGGAAGACGATGAAGCTCAAGCCGGTCGTGCGTCACGACGAAGACGAGTGTCCGGGCGGCGCGAACGGAGTAAGACACGAGCGCCGTAGTCGAATCGAGCAATGCCTTGACCGCGTCAGCGGAAATCGGCTCCGGATACTGGACCGAGGCGTATCGGGGCGTCGCTCGCCGGATCTCCGTGATCAGGCGGTCCCACTCCTCCTCCGCCTCGGCGAGTGGCTCCTCGACCGACGCGCGGTTCCCGCCGGCGAGCGCGGCCTTGTTCTGCAGACTCGCCAGCCGCGCCGAGAGCTCCAACTCCCTCTTCCGAAGGTCGGGCAAGAGGTCGCCGGCAAGATCCAGCCGGGCCTCCGCTATGGCCTCCGTCAGAGCCCTCGCCCTGCCCCGCTCCGTCGCAGCGAAAGCCGCCTCGGCGAACCGGTGGTCCTGCTGCGTCTCGTCGAGCGCGGCCAGAACGTCCGCGTAGACGTCGTAGGCCGCCTGTCGAGAGGCGGTGTACAGCGACCGGAGCGCCTCGATTTGGATGGCGCCGCGCGAGGATTCGATGATCGCGAGGGCTTCCTCGGCACGGGAGCGCGCTTCTTCCAGATCCCCTCGTTTTTCCTGGAGGCGGGCGATTCCCGTCAGCGCTTCGATCTCGATCCCTCGATCGCCGATCCGGCGGCCGAAGGTGAGCAGCTCCCGATAAGACCCGAGAGCCTCCTCGGTCAGGCCAATGGTGGCCTGGGCGCGGCTCAGATGCCAGAGCGACCAGACCTCCCGCCGGTCTCCCATGGCTCTCCAGATGGCTCGAGCTCGAGCGAGCGGAGCCAGGCCCTCGTTTCCCCTTCCGAGGTCGGCGAGCGCCTGCCCGATATTGGCCAGCGCCATTGCCTCCTCCGCCCGGTCACCGAGAGACCGGATCGTCTCGAGGGCGGGTTGCTCGAGCAGGAGCGTGCGGCGCGGCGCTCCGACAGAAATGTACGTTCCTCCGAGCGCATTTACCGCCAGCATTTCGCCCTCGCGATCGCCAACGATCTGGAACAGGGGGAGCGCCAGCTCGTAGTACCGTAGCGCGCTCGAGTAGTCGGCCATTCCCCAGTATGCCGTGGCGATACCGAAGAGGGACCAGGCCTCCTCGGTCCCGTTCTGGATCTGGCGCGCCACGGCGAGCGCCTCGTTGGACCAATCGAGTGCCCGCTGAAAGTCGCCCATCATCCAGGCCGCGAGCCCGGAGTACCGAAGCGACGCGGCCTCGGCGTCCTGATCCCCCTCGGAACGCACCAGAGGCAGAGCATGCGCTTCCGCTTCGAGGGCGCCTTTGGGGTCTCCGACGAGCGCCTGAAGCAGTCCCGTCGCGGTCAGGACCCTGCCCTCGAGCTGCCGATCCCCGCTCTTCCGAGCGAGCGAAAGCGCGCGGAGCGCCAGCTCCAGCGCGCGCGGCATGTTTCCCGCGAGACGTTCCTCCCACGCCAGGGCGTTCAACGTAAATGCCTCCCCCCGGGAGTCGCCGAGCTTCCGCCACATTCGCACGGCCCCCTCGAGGCCCTCGCGCGCGCGGCGCCGCGCGGAAGGATCGCTCTGCTCCCGCAGGCTGAGAGCGAGGGACGTCGCGGTTTCGGCGGCGACTCGCTTTCGGTAGCGCGGCAGGAAGGGCCGCAGCTCATCGAGGCGGACCTCGTACCTTCCCGGGGTCGCCGCGGCGCGGTTGGCCGTCACCTCCAGCCGATACGTTCCGGAGACCTCGGAGACAAGCGAGAGGGTTTCGGGGCCGAAGCTGTACGTCTCGTCCCGGCGCGCGAGCAGGCGTCCCTCCGGCGAACGAAGCTCGACGGACACGTCGATCCCGCATTGGCGCACAAGGACCTGCCCGAACTGCCCGCGGCCCAGCGTCAAGAGGTACTCGTGATGCTCTCGGGGTGAGAACTCCCGCTCGAGGGCCTGGCCCGGTGGAAGTGGAGTCGGCTCGGAGGCGGCGGCGAGGGCCGCGATGAGTTGCCAAGAGCCAGAAAGATGGAAACGGCCGCCGGACGCATGAGGCTTTCTATGCGGAGAAGTCTATCCTGGTATTTCCGGGGAAGACGCTGTCGGAGCCAACTCGTTTCGGCAGGCCCTCTGGGAAAAAGGGGCGGGGTCTCGACTCTTTCTTCGGTAGGGAGGCAGCCATGCTTCAAGAGGAGGCTTCCATGAGGCGAAAGGAAGGGCGACGGATCGAGTTCGACAGGAGCAGCCGGCCTGGATGGCTCTCCTGCTCATTGGCCTGGCCACGTTCGCCGGCGCGCAGACCATCACGGAGTTCCCGATCCCGACCGCGGTGAGCAACCTTTTGCCATCGCGGCCGGAGGACGGCGATTGTGGTTCACCGAGAGCAACGCTAACAAGATCGGCCGGATCACCGGCGGGCGCCGTGACGGAGTCCTGTCGGTGGTGGGCAAACGGCCTTGCCGCCGGGCCGGACGGGGCGCTCGGTTCACTGGAGGAGCCACCGGAATCGGTCGGATCACCCGGCGGGCGCCGTGACCGGGTTCACAGGGGGGGGGCATACATCACCACCGGACCGGACGGGGCGCTCTGGCTCACCGAGAGCCTTCGATCGCGCGATTCTCGCCTCCGATCCGAACACGGTCGTCGAGTACCCGACCGTGGGCACCGTTCCACGCCGGCGCGGTGACGACGGGACCGGACGGAAACATCTGGCACCGAGACCGACACGCCGGCATGACCGTCGGAGCGCGGATCGACTGACGAAGCTGATCGGCGCAGCGCAGTCGCCGCCACGGAGTCGCGGTGGCGGGGTCGACGCCGCATCCGGCCGACGCCGCGGTGCGCCGCAGGGTCGAAGGGAGAAGGAGAGAAGGGGGAGCACGCGGGGAGCGGAGGCGCGCCGGGCGCGGGAGAAAAGACGGGCGAGTCGGACTCCGGCGCGCCGAAAAACGAGAGAAGAGCAGGAGAGAGCGGCAGACGAGAAGGGCGGAGAAAAAAAGAAAAGGAGAAAGAGGCGAGAGGGAAAGAGAAAAAGGAAAGAGAAAAGAGAAGAGAGAAAAAAAAAAAAAAAAAAAAAAAAAAAAAAAAAAAAAAAAAAAAAAAAAAAAAAAAAAAAAAAAAAAAAAAAAAAAAAAAAAAAAAAAAAAAAAAAAAAAAAAAAAAAAAAAAAAAAAAAAAAAAAAAAAAAAAAAAAAAAAAAAGCAGAGAGAAAAAGGTCCCGCGCAGGTGCGGAGAGGCGACGAAAAAAAAAAAAAAAAAAAAAAAAAAAAAAAAAAAAAAAAAAAAAAAAAAAAAAAAAAAAAAAAAAAAAAAAAAAAAAAAAAAAAAAAAAAAAAAAAAAAAAAAAAAAAAAAAAAAAAAAAAAAAAAAAAAAAAAAAAAAAAAAAAAAAAAAAAAAAAAAAAAAAAAAAAAAAAAAAAAAAAAAAAAAAAAAAAAAAAAAAAAAAAAAAAAAAAAAAAACGTGGCGAAAACGAAGCGACGAAAAAAAAAAAAAAAAAAAAAAAAAAAAAACGGCGCAGATCACCAAGCGACAGCCTGTGCGCGCGACCGCCGGCCGTCAGATCAAAAACAGCCGCCGACGTGCAGGGCGAGGGCAGCACGCGCGGGCGGGAGCGACGGCGCCACGATCCGCGCGAACGCCAGGGCGCGGGCGACAGACCCGCGCAGGCGCGGAGCGAGAGGCCGCGCAGCGGGCGCGGGGGGGGGGGGAGGTTAGATTCCGGGCGGCTGGATCTGGATCGGCTCGCCGGCGAAGAGGGTCGGGGCTCCCTGCTCGGCGGCGGCCTTGTTGAAGGCCGGCACGTCCGTCTTCGCCAGATCGTTGAACTGCAGCGAGGGAGCCGTCGAGCGTCTTTCGCCTCTCCGCCATCTCCTCCTTGAAGAGATCGCCCGGCGGCTGGTTGTAGCCGGAGAGCGCCTGGTTCAAGCGCTGCAGTCGCCCCTGGAAATCGGTGTGGTAGTGGATCGAGTCCTGGCCGACGTCGCGCTGGAGGTCCGGGTTGTAGACCTTGTCCCGCAGATCCTTCAGCTTCTTGCCGAGGTCCTTCGCGGCCTTGAGCACGCCTTCGTAGCGGCGCGAGCCGCGGCCCGCCTCCCCCTCGTCCGAGCCTCCGCGAAGCTCCTTCTCGAGGGCGGAGATCTGATTCTGGAGGCTGTCAATGCGGTTGATCATCTCGTTCAACGCGGTCACGCCGTTGCGGACTTCGAGCGCAGCCCGGGTCTGCGCGCGGAAGGCCTCCATGTCGGCCGGCATGCGCGGATCGGGAAGGACGGTCACCGTCTGCGTCTGCGTCTCTCCCTTGACCGTCACGGCGACCTTGTAAGTGCCCGGCACCACGTCGGGGCCGCGGTTGGGCTCGAAGAACTCGTTGGGCGGCGCCTCCTTGGCCGAGGCGACCCTCTTCGGCCCCTCGTACCGCAGGTTCCAGACGTGGCGGTTGATCCCTTCCTTCGCGGGTCCCCACTGCGTCGCGACCGCGCCCCCCTTCTCGTCGGTGATGACGATCCTGACCGCGTCGCGCCGCGCTTTCTTCTGCTCCTCGGTCTGCTTGATCTCGGTCTTGACGTAGTAATCGACCGTGATCCCGTTGGGAGGATTCGGGGCAAAGAACCCGCCCGCCGCGAAGCCTCCGCGGTTCCAGGTCTGCAGCATCGCCGCCGGCGGCGAGGAGAAGAGGTGGAACTCCTTCCCCTCGATCGCGTCGGTCCACTCCTCGATCGGCGTGATGTTGTCGAACACGAAGAGCCCGCGGCCGTGCGTCGCGACGACGAGGTCGTGGGACGCCTTGACGAACTTCACGTCCCACACCGGCGCGCTCGGAAAATTGGCCTTCAACGGCTTCCAGCTCGTGCCGGCGTCCGTCGAGGAGAAGAGCCCGGTGCCGGTGCCCGCCACGAGGAACCCCTTCCTGTTCGGGTTCTCGCGCACGACATAGCACGGGGAGTCGCCCGGCAGCCCCTTCGCGATGGAGGTCCACGTCTCGCCGTAATTGACGGTCCTGTAGGCGTAGGGATGGCGGTCGTCGAGCATGTGGCGGTCCGAGACGATGGTGGCGGTCCCGGCGTCGAAGGGAGAGACGTCGATCTGGTAGATGCGCCCCCACTCCGGCAGGTTCGGGATCTTCTTCGTCACGTTCGTCCAGTTCTTGCCGCCGTCGCGGGTCACGTTCACCTGCCCGTCGTCGGAGCCCGCCCAGATCACGTTGGGATCCGTCGGCGCGATCTGGAGCGACAGCAGCGTGTCGTAGGTCTCGGCGCCCGAGAGGTCGTGGTGGATGGGGCCGCCGGACACGACCTGCTTGGACTTGTCGTTGCGCGTCAGGTCCGGGCTGATGACCGTCCAGTGCGCGCCGCCGTCGGTGGACTTGAAGACCACGTTGCCGCCGATGTACACCTCGTTGGCGTCTTTGGCCGAGACGGCTATGGGGCTCGTCCAGTTGAACCGGTACTTGAGTTCCGCCGGGCTCATCTCCGAAACCGAGGCGAGATAGGGTCGGATATTCTTCGACAGTCGCGTCTTCAGGTCCAGCCGGTTGATGTTGCCGTTCTGCGAGTCGGAGTAGACGATCGTCGGATCGGAAGGCGCCGGCTGGACGTATTCGCCGTCTCCCCCCGCCGTGACGTACCAGTCCGCCGCGCCGATGCCGCCGCGGGACAGTGAGTTCGAGGCCCCGCACCAGGCGTTGTTGTCCTGGAGTCCCCCGCAGACGCGGTACGGGACGCTCGAGTCCACCGACACCATGTAGAACTGCTCGATCGGGATGTTGTCGAAGCCCCGCCAGGACTTCCCGCCGTCGGTCGAGACCAGGGCGAAGCCGTCGTTTCCCTGCAGGATCCGGTCCGGGTCCTTCGGATCGATCCAGAGCGCGTGGTGGTCGGGATGGATGCGCTGGTCGATCACGCGGAAGGTCTTGCCGCCGTCGTCGGACTCGACGAGATTGAAGGAGCCGAAGTACACCTTGTTCTCGTCGGCCGGCGACACGGCGACGAGAGAGAAATAGAACGGGCGCACGTTGAAGAGCTTGCTGTCGGAGAGCTTCTCCCAGTGCTCGCCCCCGTCCTTCGAATCCCAGAGGAGCCCCTTCTTCGTTTCGATCAGCGCGTAGACGTGGTTCGAGTTGGTGGGAGCGACCGCGAGCGCGATGCGGCCGAGCGGCCCCTCCGGGATGTCTTTCGTCAGCTTCGTCCAGGTCGCGCCTCCGTCCGTCGAGCGGTAGATCCCGGAGCCGGGGCCGCCGTCCACGAGCTCCCACGGAAACCGCCGGACCTGCCACATCCCGGCGAAGAGGACCTTGGGGTTGCCGGGCGCCATGACGAGCTCGCAGGCGCCGGTCTGGTCGTCCACGAAGAGGACCTTCTTCCAGGTCTGTCCGCCGTCGGTCGTGCGGTAGACGCCACGTTCGGCGTTGGGCGCCCAGATGTGGCCGAGCGCCGCGACGAGGACCGTGTTCGGGTCGTAGGGGTCGATGACGACGCGGGAGATCTGCCCGACGTCGGCGAGGCCCATGAACCGCCAGGAATTGCCGGCGTCCGCCGAGAAGTAGACGCCGTGGCCGTCCATCACGTCGTTGCGCGGGTTCGCCTCCCCCGTGCCGACCCAGACGAGGCTCGGGTTCGAGGACGCGACCGCGATCGCTCCGATGGAAGAGGGATATTTCTCGAAGATCGCCTTCCAGGTGTTTCCGCCGTCCACGGTCTTCCACACGCCTCCCGCCGCCGCGCCGACGTAGATGACGTTGGGATCGCCGGCGATTCCCGCGACCGCGGCCACGCGCCCCCCGCCGGCGGCCGGACCCAGGTTTCGGAACTTCATGTTCTGCAGCGGCCCTCGCTCTCCTTCACCTCCGCGGCGGGCGCCCCGGGCGCGAGGGCTTCGCGGCCTCGGCTCCGCGCGCGAGAGCCGGACAGCGCCAGCAGGGCAGCACCGATGACCCAGAGCCTCGCCTGATCTTCATCTCTTCGCTCTCCTTCCGGTTGACGAGAGGATTATTTCGCCGGGCCTCTCCGGACAAGCGGCTCGTCGGTGGCCTGGTGTCGAGATCGAGGGTGAACGGGCCGTAGGATCTTCACGGCGGCAGCTGGAGAAAACCTGCGAAGTCCCTGGACGTTCCCTGAGCTTTCGTCTGCCGGCCAGCATCTACGCCATGACAAAAAAGGAGGTTCTCATGCGCTCCCATTTCTCGCTCTTCTCCTACTGGGTCTCCTCCCTCTTGGCGGTCAGTCCCGGCGCCTCGGGAGGCTTTTTCTCCTTCGCATCCTGTCGATCTGGTCCTCGCGCTGGGCGCGGCAGGCTACTGGCGGCACCCGGGTTTTCGGAGTGGTCGGCTCCGGTAAACCTCGGCCAACGGTCAACAGCGGGGCCAACGACGCTGGCCGGCGCTCTCAAGGACGGCCTGAGCCTCTACTTCCAGTCGAACCGCACGGGAGGCTTTGGCGGAAACGACATCTGGGTCACGCAGCGCGCCAGCCGCGAGGATGCCTGGGGCGCGCCCGTGAACTGGGGCCGACGATCAACACGGCCGCTAACGAGGACGCCCCCGCCTTTTCGCGTGACGGGCACACTATGTTCTTCAACAGCGACCGCACGGGCAGCTTCGGTATGCGCGACATCTATATCGCCCGGCGCACGCACACGGACGATGACTTCGGGTGGGAAGAGCCCGTGAATGCCGGGCCGGCGGTCAACAGCGCTGCCATGGACGCTGGACCCAGTTACCTGGCAAACGAAGAGGCTGGAACCCCCCGCTCTACTCGGGAGCACGCGGCTGGGGGGCGTCTACGACATCTACGTCAGCGCGCAGGCTGCGGACGGCTCATGGGGATCGGCCGTCCTGGTGCCGGAGCTCAGCAGTCCACAGAGCGACCAGCGCCCCAGTGTCCGGTTCGATGGCCTGGAGCTGTTCCTGCACTCGGACCGTCAGGGCGGCGTCGGCCTTGCCGACCTCTGGGCCTCCACGCGCGAGACCACCCTCGACCCCTGGTCGGCTCCGGTCAACCTGGGCGCCACGGTGAACAGCACGTCCGTCGACCAACAGCCGTTCATCACTTCGGACCGCGAGACGCTTTTCTTCGCCTCCGACCGCCCGGGCGGGGTCGGGACCCTGGATATCTACGTGACTACGCGCGAGAGGAACCCGCACGACTAGCGCCCCCGTCAAGGCCTTTCAGGAAGGGGACCAAGGCATCGCTCCACGGGCGCCGAGTCATTCTCGGCGCCCGTGGCTTCTTACGGCGAGGCCGTCCGACAGACCCGGCGCGGAGAGAAGCCTCGCCGGAACTTCTCGCGTTATCCTTTTCAGGGTGTCTCGCTTCCCGACGCGCCTGCGATTCGGTTTGGCGGTGCTGGCGACGGTGGCGTGTACGCGGGCGGCCGCGGGGCAAAGCGTCGACGTTGTCGTCAAAGGCCTCGTGACGGACCAGAGCGGTGCGATCCTGCCAGGAGCGACGCTGACGGCCACGAACTCGAAACAGGACTGATCCGATCGGCGACAAGCGATCGCTCAGGCTTCTATCAGACGCCGCCGGCACCGGCCGGCATCTATACGGTTACCGCGGAGCTTGCTGGCTTCCGACCGCAGATCCGGATGCGCCAGCTTCTCCACGTCGGGACGACCGTGACGATCGACTTCGTCTTCGACGCCGTCGCGCAGCGGAAGCCGTGGAAGTGGTCGGTCAAGCGCCGGTGCTGGAAACGACGAAGAATACGTTATCGCGGCTCATCATCAGGGACGAGCTCGACGCGCTCCCCGTCGCCGACCGCAACTTCAACGATCTGGCATCGCTTGCTCCGGGCGTGACACCCACGGGGATCTATGGAGGCGTCGACATCAACGGCAGCCGGGACTTCCAGAACGGCTACTACGTGGACGGGGTTTCCGCGGAAGGCATCGCTCTGGGCGATCAGCGCATCACGTACGCTCAGGACTGGATCAAGGAATTCCAGGTTCTCACCAGCCAGTACAACGCGGAGTTCGGTCGCTCTCGGGAGGCGTCCTGAACGCGATTACCCGCTCGGGCTCGAACCTCACGGCGGGACGCGTCTACGGCTTCTTCCGAAACGGGTCATGGGACGCCACGCCGGCTTTCGCGACATCGAAAGCGCCGCTCGACATGAAACGGCTCGGCGCGACGTTCGGCGGAAAGTTGATTTCTGACCGCCTTTTTTTCTTCGCCGGCTTCGAATGGTTCGACAGCGCCACCAGCAACGTCGTGAACTCCTCGTTTCCGGACTACAACGGGCAGGTGCCGGCCAGTTCCGACCAGAAGCTTTCCATCGTCAAGCTGGAATACCATTCCGGCGAGTCGAGCACTTTCGGGCGCGGTACAACCGCGATACCCGGGACAACACCGGCGTGGGTGTGGGGGGAGTCGTCACGGAGGAGGACGGCGTCTCGGAAACGTATGCCGCGAACGATCTCATCGGCAGCTGGAGCCGGGTCTTCTCGGCATCAACCTTCAACGAGCTGCGGGCCGCCTACAGCGACACCACCCGGGACAGCTGCTGCAATTTCGCCGAACGAAATCCTCCGGGCACGTGGTTTCAGCGCCGGTATGCCGGCGCGACACTGGGGTGCCCGACCGGCTTCGGCCGTGTGGACAGCAGTGAACTCCAGTTGATCGAGGAGCCGTCCTGGTCGCGCGGCCAGCACGATGTCAAGTCCGGCGTCCAGGTCTCGCGCGGCCGGAGCTCCGGAGATTTCCGGTTCCTGCGGGACGGCGCCTACATCTTCCGGCACGACATCCCCTTCAATCTCTCCAACCCAGCGAGCTATCCGAATCGTTTCGCCCTCTTCGAGGGACCCACCGCATGGGACTTTTCACGCTGGGCGGGAGGGATCTTCGTCCAGGACAGCTGGCGCGTGACCTCGGATCTCACGGTCAACGCCGGTCTTCGCTATGACCTCGACGGGACCTACACGGCGCTGAACCCTCTCGTGCGAGTGGACCGGGGCTTGAACACGACGAGAGTGGACCGCGACAACATCGCGCCCCGCATCGGGGTTGCCTGGACGCCGTTCCATGATTCCGGGAGGACGCTGGTGCGCGGGGGGGTTGGCGTGTATTACGACGAGAACCACACGAACGTCGGCACGCACCTCCTCTGGAATGGAATGCTGGCGGAGCGCTCCGTCGTCGTCGACGCGTCCATCCCGGGGCTGAATCCCTACTGGCCCGACATCGCCCGCCTGAGGCGCTTCCTGGCCGAGTCGCTCGCCCGAAACACGATCCCGAACATCTCCGTCATCGGGGGAACACCCGACATCGAGCGAGACCTGCAGGTTCCCTACACCATTCAGGCCAGCGCCGGCGCGTCCCGCGAGTTCGCCGGAGGCTGGAGCGCATCGGCCGACGTTGTGTTCGTGCGCGGACTGGATCAGTACCTCATACGAGACGTGAACTACGACCGCGAAGCCGCGCTGGCGGGGCGGTGGTCCGAGTGAACCCGAATTACTCGTTCATCAATCGCTACGGAAACGGCGGCAAGTTCACTTACCGAGCCCTGCAGGTCCAGGTCGGTTTCGCCCCGAACGCCAGGCATCTCGTGCGGCTCTCGTACACGCTCGCAAAGAATGAGAGCAACACGAATACCGCCCTGATGGGCATCACCGCGGACGGCGGCGCCACGAATCCCTTCGACTACGATGAGGATTTCGGGCCGACGAACAACGATATCCGCCACAATCTGAGCATCAGCGGGTTGACCACGCTGCCCTTCGGAATCGAGGTTTCGGGGATCCTCTCCGCGAGGAGCGCCCTGCCGTGGAGCGTGGCGACACCGAACAACTCGACTCGGATCCCTTTCCCGATCGCCCCGAGCCGCGGAATTCGCGCCGCGGCGACGGCTTCTTCTCCCTGGACATGCGCGTGGCGAAGGTTTTTCCGATTCACGCGCAATGGACCGTGGCGGCGTTCGTCGAAATCTACAACGTCACCAACACAACGAATGACTACGGGTACGTCGGCACGAGAGGCGCCGCCCAGTTCGGCCAGCCAACGGCGGCGCTCGAGAAGCGGCGCATCCAGCTCGGTTTTCGGATCGATTTCTGACGCTTGTCGCCGCGTTTCCTGACACGCGCTCTGATCACGGCCGATGTGCACGCCCTACTGTTTCGGCAGATCGATCAGGACGATATCCGAGTTCTCTCGCGAGCGGTCGAAGACGATGGCTTTCCCGTCAGGCGTGATGTCGAAGGTGCGCTAGAGCGCCTTGATTGCCGAGGCGCGTGAGCTGACGCGGCTTTCTTCGTGGCGAAATCGAGCAGCCAGAAATCCAGCGACGGAATGAACGGCAGGTACACGAGGCCTGTTCCGTCGGGCAGGAAGCGATAGCCGCCCGGGCGGGCTCGTACGGACGGCAACTCGACCGGGGTGCCATCCGGCCGCACGCCAAGAAGCTCGACCTGGCCGGTGAAGAACTTGCCGGCATACACAATCAGGTTGCCGTCCGGCGACCAGACGGGATTGACCGCCCGACCAGCGACGAGCCGAACGGGCTCACCGCCATCCACGGGGATCTTGAACAACCCGGGGCCCTGCGCGTCACGGCCGCCGGTCACGATCCACGCTGCCATCGGGCGACCAGTCCGCGGTGCCCTGGCCGGCCGTTCCTTCAATGTCGATGGATGGGGCCAGCGTTCGTGCGTTCGTGCCGTCCGCCGACATGGATCGACCAGGTGCCGTTTCCCCTCCCGTCTGACGATGACGGCCACGCGGCTACCGTCCGCGCGACACCGCCGGCGGCTCGGACAACGCCCCGTCCGCGCCCTTCCAGACCTCGGATGCCTGCCCGTCCTGGATCCGCCACAGCCCATCGCCGCGTCCCGCGGGCGGACAAGTAGAAGACAAACGAACGTGTCCCGCGAAGCGCGGGGCCAGCGCCCGCGCCGTCGGCAGCGGGTACGGCTGCACGTCGCGCTCCTCGGCCTGACCGATCGAGCAGCGGCACGCGCCACAGGCTGGCCGTGGGATTGGCAACGGTGGCGACGACACGCCGGCCGTCGCGACTGGCCGAAACAGACGTGTATTGCTCGAGCCCCGTGCTCACGCGTCGAGTCTCCTTGCGCTCCACGTCGAGCGCCCACAGCCAGGGTCCCGATCGGTCGTCCGCGCGCGCCACGTAGAGCAGCCGTTCGCGTGTCGAGAGGAGCCAGGAAATTCACGGCGGTGCCGTGCTCGGTCAGTCGCTCGGGCGCTCCGCCCGAGGGTCGAACGCGCCACACGTCCATCGCCTCGGTCGGCTCCGGCCCGCGCGCGAACGTAGATCCACTGGCCGTCGGATGACCAGACAGGATTGTGGTTGTGCACGCCTTCCCGGACCGAGGATCTGGCGCGCGTCTGCGCCCGTGCGATCCGCGACAAACAAGGGATCGCCCTCCTCGTTCTTGAAGTACGCGAGGCGGGTGCCGTCCGGAGACCAGGAGGGAGCGGTGGCGCCCTCGTCGAGGAACGCCCGTGGCGTGCCGCCGATGAGCGGCATGATCATCTGCGCCATCGACGGCCCGGTGTCAGGGTTGAACCAGATTTCCGCGCCATCGCCCGAAAAACCGAATTTCCGAAAGGATGCGGCCCGGACGGCTGCAGCGCGGGGACATCTGCCGTGAGATTGCGAAAGTACCCGGTGCCCACCTGGGTCAGCCAGATGTCGAACTGACCATCGCGGTCGGCGAGGAAGGCGACAAACCTCCCGTCGGGCGAGATTTCGGCGCCTCCTTCCGTGCCCTCCCAATCCGTGAAGCGCGTGAACTGGGCGTTGGCGAGCGGGGGATCGACCGGCCGCGGCGCCGTGCGCCAGGTCAGCCAACTCGCAACAGCCGCGAACAGGCTCAGCACGACGACCGCGATGCCCAGCGCCGCTCGCCAGCGCCGCGGCGCCGCCACGCCGGCGGCCTGGGTGGCGGTCGTCTCCGACAGGGACTCCAGGTCGAACGCCAGGTCGCGCGCCGACTGAAACCGCGCCTCGCGCGTCTTCTCCAGACAGCGCGAGACGATGCGCACGAGCGCCGGCGGAACGGTCGCCGGTGAGCGGCTCCGGCGGATCCTCCTTCAGGATGGCGGCCATCGTCTCGGCCGCCGTCTCGCGGATGAACGCCGGCCGCCCGGTCAGCATCTCGTAGAGGACCGCGCCGAAGCTGAAGATGTCGGACCGGTGCATCGACGGCTTCGCCGCGCACCTGCTCCGGCGACATGTAGCCGGCCGTGCCGATCACCGTCCCCGGTCCGCGGTCTCGGTTGCAGAGGCCCGGTGTGCCGGCCGGCGTCGTCGCTCGGGCCGCGTGAGCTTCGCGATCCCGAAGTCGAGGATCTTGACCCGCCCCTCGCTCGTGATGAAGAGGTTGTCCGGCTTCACGTCGCGATGGACGATGCCTTTGTCGTGCGCGGCGGCGAGGCCCTCGGCGATCTGGCGCGCGTAGTCGATGGCTTTGCGCGGCGGCAGCGCGCCGCCGCGCAACCGGCTGCGGAGCGATTCGCCTTCGAGCAGCTCCGAAACGATGTACGGCGCGCCGGCGTGCGTGCCGACGTCGTAGACCGCCAGGATGTTCGGGATGATTGAACTGGCCGGCCGCGCGCGCCTCCTGCTCGAAGCGATGCAACCGGCTCGCATCCGTCGCGAACGTCTCGGGGATCAGCTTGATCGCCACCTCGCGCCCGAGCCGTGGATCGCGCGCGCGGTAGACCTCGCCCATGCCGCCGGCACCGAGCCAGCCGACGATCTCGTAAGGACCGATCGCGGGTACCGGTCGCGAATGCGCATGGGAACGCCCGGATCATAGCGCGGGCTGCGCCTGCGTTTCCGGTGGACCTCGATGGGCGCCCGCACATGGAAGGTCACGAGCAGCGACCCGATGCGGATGGAATCGCCATCGGCGAGCTGGACCGGCGAGGTGACGCGCTCGCTGCCGCGAAAGGTGCCGTTCTTGCTGCCGAAATCCTCGAGCACCGTTCCTTCGGCGGTCACCACGAGCCGCGCGTGACGGCGGGAGACCGTCGACGCGTCGAGCCTGACCTCGACGTCGGGATCGCGTCCCACCACGTGTTCCCCACCGACAGGGGAAAGCGCCGCCTGCCCCACTCGAGCCAGCACGAGGGTCGATCCGGTCCCGGTCGCGCGCGTCGGCAGGGTGGTCGCCTCCCCGCAAAACGCGTAGCCGAACCCGTGCGCGGTCCGGATCGAAGAGAGGGGCGCGGGCCCGGTCACCGAGCGCCTCTCGAATCTCGGCCACGAGGTTCGAGAGATTGGCCTCGGCGACGAAGGTCTTGGGCCAGAGACGTTTCAGCAGCACAGCCTTGGACAGGACCTTCGGACGATCCGAGGACGAGCGTCACCAGCAGCTCGAACGCCTTGGGCGCGAGGTGAATCTCGCGGCTTCCCCGCGTCAGCTGCCTGGTGTCGAGATCGAGGGTGAACGGGCCGAAGCGGATCTTCATGGCGGCGCGCCTGCAAAAAACCTGCGAAGTCCCTGGACGTTCCCTGAGATTTTCGTCTGCTCGGCCCACCATCCTGCGCCATGCCGAAAAAGGAGATCCCCATGCGCTCCCATTCATTGCTTTTCTTACCAGCTCCCTTTCCTGGCTCTCCTCGCTCGTAGCGGGTCAGTCTCGGCGCGTCGGGAAACGCATTCTCCTCCCATCCTATCGATCCTGGTTCTCTTTTGTCCGAGTCTTGCCGGCGTCGCTTCCGCCGGCGTCAACACAGGGACGAGCAGCGGGCCCGACGATGGCACTATCTACGCCTGGCCATAAATCCTTGACACCCGCCACGCTCTACGCCGGGACGGACGGCGGCGGCGTCTTTAAGTCCACCGACCCGGCGGCACCTGGCCCAGGTCAGCGCGGATTTGACGGCCACCTACGCCCTGGCCATCAACCCGACGACTCCCGCCACGCTCTATGCCGGGGTTGCCTACGAGCCCGGAGGGGAGCGGGACCCTGTGGTTGATGGGCCTCGACAACGTCTTTCAGAGCTCGTTCGGTTTGAACTGAGAAGCGCGTCTGCAGTGTGTGGGACTCCTCGCGACGACGACCCGTTGACTCAGTGGCAGACTGAGGGAGTCATGCAGAAAGGCCGGAGAGTCTCGACAGCCCGATCTCGTCCGCTGTCCCGCCTGCTGGGAGCCTTGCGGAGGTTCTACGGAAGCCGGAGCCGCCCGAGGTCACGGACCCCTTCGAGCAGATCCTGCTCGAAAACGTCGCGTACCTGGCCAGCGACTCCCGAAGGAGAGAGGCGTTCGCGCTGCTCAAGAAGCTGACCGGGTTGAAACCCGCGAGGATCCTCGCGGCGCCCGGGCGTCGCTCCACGGGATCGGCCGGAGAGGGATCATGCCGGCCACACGGCGTCGAAAAGCTCCGGGAGATCGCCGCAATCGCCCTCGAAGAGTTCGGCGGCGACCTCTCCAGCGCTCCCGGCCGGCCCCCCGGGGAGGCCACCGGGCCTTGAAGAAGTTCCCCTCGATCGGCGATCCTGGCGCCGAGAAGATCCTCCTCTTCTCGGGCGCTCTTCCCGTGCTCGCCCTCGATTCCAACGGCCTGCGCGTCCTTCTGCGTCTCGGGTTCGGCGCGAAGGAGAAGAGCTACACGAAGTCCTACCGCTCGGCGCAGGAGGCCGCCGCCGGACAGATCCCACGGGACTGCGGCGCTCTCATCGAGGCGTATCAGCTCCTGCGCCGCCACGGACAGGAGCTTTGCAAAACCAACCACCCCCGCTGCGAAGCCTGTCCCGTCCGCGCAGAGTGCGTCTATTTCAAGACGGTCTCACGCGAGCGGGAATCCTGAGTCAGAGATTCTCGAGCTGCTTGTCATCCTGAGGAGGGAAGCGACGAAGGATCTGCTCCCCAAAGCTTGAAGAACACGAGAGCAGATCCCTCGCTTCGCTCGGGATGACAGGACTACAGAAGAAGGATCTTCCGAAGCGTCTCCAGGCTGACATTCCGCCCCGAGATCACGACCACCGTCGGACTCTCGAACCGGCCGGCCTTCCCGGTCAGGCACGCGGCGACGGCGGCCGCCGCGGAAGGCTCGACGAGGTGCTGGTGCTTTTCGAGCATCCAGCGCACGCCCTCGAAGATCTCCCGCTCCGAGACGAGCGCGACGCGGTCGATGCGGGACCGCAGGATCTCGAAGGTCTTTCGCCCGATGCCTCCTTCGATCCCGCCGGCGGCGGTCTCCACGGCGGGCAGGCGCGTCACGGCATGGCCGCGCTCGAGCGAGAGCGCCAGCGCCGGCGAGGCCTCGTGCTGGCAGCCGACGATCGTCGCGCCGGAGAGCTTCTCCTTGACGGCGAAGGCGAGGCCGCCGGACATCCCTCCGCCCCCGACCGGCAGGACGAACCCGCGCGCGTCGGGCGCGTCTTCGAGGATCTCGAGCGCCAGGCTTCCGCCGTTGCCCGCCATGATCGCCTCGTCGTCGAAGGCGGAGATCCAGACTCTTCCCGACCGTTCCGCCTCCCGGATCGCCCACTCCTCGGTGTCGTCGTAGCCCGGGAACCTCGAGCGGATGACCTCGGCCCCGAGCTCCACGATCGCGCGGTACTTCGACTCGTCCACGCTCGCGGGCACGTAGATCGTCGGCACCAGTCCGAGCGACCGCGCGGCGTACGCCACGCGCTTTCCCGTGGTTGCCGGCCGAGCACGTCGCGATCCCCGCCCGCTTCTCCTCCTCCGAGAGCCGCGAGAGCCGGAAGAGGGCGCCGCGGATCTTGAAGGAGCCTGTGACTTGAAGCGATTCGAGCTTCAACCAGGCGGGGACGCCGAGGATCCTGGAGAGGGCCGGGGACTCCTCGAGCGGCGCTGGCGCAGGAGGCCGCGCCGGACAGACCCACGGGACTGCGGCGCTCTCATCGAGGCGTATCAGCTCTGCGCCGCCACGGACAGGAGCTTTGCAAGACCAACCACCCCGCTGCGAAGCCTGTCCCGTCCGCGCAGAGTGCGTCTATTTCAAGACGGTCTCACGGACCGAGCCTGAACCCCGAGTCAGAGATCCGGAGCTCCTTGTCATCCTGAGGAGCGAAGCGACGAAGGATCTGCTCCCCGCAGACTTGAAGAACACGAGAGCAGATCCCTCGCTTCGCTCGGGATGACAGGACTACTCGGGACGACAGGACTAGAGAAGGATCTTTCGAAGCGTCTCCAGGCTCACGTTCCGCCCCGAGATCACCGACCACCGCCGGACTGTCGAACCGGCCCGCCTTCCCGCGTCAGGCACGCGGCGATGGCCGCCGCCGCGGAAGGCTCGACCAGGTGCTGGTGCTTTTCGAGCATCCAGCGCACGCCTTCGAAGATCTCCCGCTCCGAGACGAGGGCGACGCGGCCGATGCGCGACCGCAGGATCTCGAAGGTCTTTCGCCCGATGCCTCCTTCGATTCCGCCGGCGGCGGTCTCCACGGCGGGCAGGCGCGTGACGGCATGGCCGCGTTCGAGCGAGAGCGCCAGCGCCGGCGAGAATTCGTGCTGGCAGCCGACGATCGTCGCGCCGGAGAGCTTCTCCTGACGGTGAAGGCGAGGCCGCCGGACATCCCTCCGCCCCCGACCGGCAGGACGAACCCGCGCGCGTCGGGCGCGTCTTCGAGGATCTCGAGCGCCAGGCTTCCGCCGTTGCCCGCCATGATCGCCTCGTCGTCGAAGGCGGAGATCCAGACTCTTCCCGACCGTTCCGCCTCCCGGATCGCCCACTCCTCGGTGTCGTCGTAGCCCGGGAACCTCGAGCGGATGACCTCGGCCCCGAGCTCCACGATCGCGCGGTACTTCGACTCGTCCACGCTCGCGGGCACGTAGATCGTCGGCACCAGTCCGAGCGACCGCGCGGCGTACGCCACCGCTTTCCCGTGGTTGCCGGCCGAGCACGTCGCGATCCCCGCCCGCTTCTCCTCCTCCGTCAGCAGTGAGAGACGGAAGGAGGCGCCCCGGATCTTGAAGGACCCGGTGACCTGCGCCGACTCGAGCTTCAACCAGACGGGTACGCCCAGGGCCGCGGAGAGCGCCGGGGACTCCTCCATCGGGGTGCGCCGGATGCGTCCGGCCAGGAACGCGCGCGCCTTCTCGATCAACGAGATCGTCAGCGGCGGCACTGAGTTGGACATGAATCCTCCCCGGGTGGCTCCCTCTATATCAGGGTGCGCCTGTCGCGCGCCGATCGAGAAAGGATCTCCCATGGCAAGATGGTTTTTCGAGCCCGGTCACACGGCAGCGGAGTTCCGGGCCCGCCACATGATGGTCAGCTGGGTGCGCGGCCACTTCAAGGATGTCCACGGAACGATGGAGTTCGATCCGGAGAACCCGCGGGCCACTTCGGTCGACGTCACGATCGACGCCCGGAAGATCTGGACCGGCGAGCCGGACCGCGACACCCATCTTGAAGAGCGCCGATTTCCTTGACGTCGAGCACCACCCGACGATCACGTTCCGGGGAAACGATGTCGAGCTGTGCGGTGCGAACGTGGCGAAACTCAAGGGCGATCTGACGATCCGCGGCGTCACCCGTCCGGTCACGCTCGACGTCCAGTACCTCGGGCAGTGGCAGACCCCGTGGTGGGAGGGGGACGTGGACAAGGGGCCGAAGACGCGAGCGGGGTTCGTCGCCACGACCCGGATCAACCGGCACGACTTCGGCGTCAGCTGGAACGGCGTCCTCGACCGCGGCGGATTCGTCGTCGGCGACGACGTGGACATCACGGTGGATGCCGAGGCGATCCGGGAGAGGCTGAACCGGCCGCGCGTTATTTCCTCTTGAAGAACTGAACGGCGCGCTCGTGCTTCTTCGCGGCCGCCAGGCTCTTGAACGTCCCGAGATTCCTCCGCTTGCCGTCTTTCGGGTCCTTCTTGCGCGAGTACAGCCGGTACTCCCCCGGATGGCGAGCCTTCGGATCATGGCCTCCACCTTCCTCGAGGGAAACGCTGCGACTTTCGTGCCCGCAGACCCGGGATGGTAATCCAGAATCCAAGATCACCTGCCGGTTTCCACATGGGGTGCTCGAAGGAGAGGTAGAGGAAGAGGCTTCGCTGGCCGCGGCTCGGACCCACGCCGATCGGCGCGGCGATTCCCGGAACGATCTGGAGTCCCGTAGAGAAGTTGTGGGCCCAGCGGATTCCCGGGCTCACGAAGAGGACGTGCGCGGCCGCGGTCCGGCTCCTCCCCACCACGCCCTGCGTCTCGTACCAGACGGTCTCGACCAGCACGTTGAAGTTGGAGCGCGCCAGCCAGATGAAGCTCTGTCCCAGGTTCCAACCGAGCGTCGCCGCGACGTCGCCCGCCGCGTCCTTCGCCCGCGGGATCCACGTCCCCCCGATGTTGGTGTGCATGACGAACTTCTCCGAGAGGACCGTGCTCATCGCGATGTTGGTCTGGAAACCGATGCCCCCGGCGCCGAGATCCCTCTCTCCGGTCGCCGGTGGGAAAGAGGAGCGACACCCGGGGCGCGACCGCGAATTTCGTCTCGCCGCTGCCGACGAGCTGGTAGCGGTAGTTCAGGGCGATGTCCCCGAGCCCGGTGCGCGACCCGGACGCTCCCTCGACCCGCGCGTACAGGATCGTGTAGCTCAACTGGTTCGCCTGGCGGGGAACCGGCCACTCCTGCGTGAAGGTCGCGACCCAGGCCCCGCCGCGGAAGACCTGGAAGGAGTTGATGTGCTGGACGACCCCTTCCTCCTGGTTGTACGCCTCCTCCATCAGGAAGCTGTTGTCCTGGATCTGCGGAATCTCGCTCTTCGCCTCCTCCGGAGGGAGAGATTGCGCGCCGGCGGCGCGCGCGCACGCCAGCGCCAGGAGGACAGCGGCGAGCCGCGGCAAGGTCTCGATAGAATAACTTCAACATGACCCGCGCGCTTCGGAGGCATCTCGCGGCGAGAGGTGTGGGCTCCTCCGCGGGATTTCGCTGGCGCGGGGGCGAGGTCACGCGGCTGGAAGGGTTCACCGACGCCGTCTTCGCGTTCGCCGTGACGCTGCTCGTCGTTTCGCTCGAGGTGCCGAGGACCTTCACGGAATTGGTCGTCGCGATGCGCGGGTTCTTCGCGTTCGCGATCTGCTTCGCGCTGCTCTTCGCGATCTGGTACGAGCAGTACGTCTTCTTCCGCCGCTACGGCCTCCAGAGCACGTTCGTCGTCTTCATGAACGCCCTGCTCATCTTCGTCGTGCTCTTCTACGTCTACCCGCTGAAATTCCTCTTCACCTTCCTGGTCAACCGTCTGCTCGGGTTCCCGACGGACGTCTCCCGGGCCGGCGGACGACTCGAGCCGCCGATGGAGGCGGGGCAGATGCCGGCGCTCATGATGATCTTCGGGGCGGGATACGTGGCGGTCTCCATTATTTTTCTCCTTCTCTACGGTTACGCATACCGGCGCCGCGCCGAGCTCGACCTGGATGCCCGCGAGATCCTCGACACGAAGGAGAGCATCGCCGCGGCGGTGATCAACGGCGGCGTGGGCGCGGTCTCGTTCGTCATCGCGGCCGTCGGAGGGGCGCGGTATGCCGCATGGGCCGGCCTCGTCTACTTTTTGAATGCTCCTCTTCACACCGCGCGCGGCTTCTGGGGCGGCGTGCGCAGGAGAAGACTCGAGCAGAACGCCCACCCGGAGTAGCGAGCCGGGTCAGCGCGAGTGCTTCGCGGTCAGCTTTTCAGGTGCTCGGGCGCGGTGCTCGTTGTTCGGTCAGGGGCCCAACGGGGCACTGGGAACCGCACTCCTTCTTCCCGATCCGACGATGCCCGTTACAAGAGGGGCCGAGAACCGGATAATTCCCGGATGCTTCGTTGGAAGGTCGTCGCGGCGCCGCTCTCGCTCCTCATCTGGGCGAGCTACGTCGCCATCGTCATTCTCTGGACGCCCCTCGTGTTCTTCTACCGCCTGGCGACTCGCCGGTCCGACCCGGACCGGTACCGGCTCGGGCACTTCTTCCGAAAATCGGCGGTGCTCGCTGGAAACCTGAACCCGTTCTGGAAGTTCCGGATCGTCGACAGCGTCCATCCCGATCCGCGGCACCCTTATGTCTTCGTCGCCAACCACCGATCCTCGACGGACGTGTTCCTGATCGCGCGGCTCCCATGGGAGATGAAGTGGCTGTCCAAGCGGTCCATCATGCAAATCCCGCTACTGGGCTGGCAGATGCGCACGGCGGGCGACGTCCCGGTCGTCCGCGGAAACAAGGAGAGCGCGCGGCACGCCATGGAAGAGTTGCGCCGCTGGCTCGATCGGCGCGTCTCGGTCTTCTTCTTCCCGGAAGGAACGCGCAGCGCCGGCGGAGCCCTGGGGCGGTTTCGGGAGGGCGCTTTCCGGCTGGCGATCGAGGCTGGCGTGGACGTCGTGCCGCTCGCCCTCGCGCGCACGGAGGCGGGATTGCCGAAATACTCGATCGTGTTCGCGCCGACGACGGCCACTCTCACCGTGCTCCCGCCCGTCTCGACGGCCGGATTGGCGGCCTCCGACGCGTCCCGTCTGGCGGAGACCGTCCGCGGCGCCATCGCCCGAGCGCTCGAAGGCGAGGAGAGATAGCCGGCCAATATAATGCGGCTTAGTGCTCGAGGCTCACCACGTCCGATTTCGGGGCGGGCTCGCGTTGCTGCTCTGTCTTGGCCCCGCGATCGGGCGCGCCGCGACCATCGTGGTCAACGATGCGGGCGACGCTGCTCCACTCTCCCGGCTGCGCCACGACGGGAACCGGAACCTGCACGCTACGCGACGCGATCACGTTCGCCAACGCGAACCCGGGGCTGGACACGATCGGATTCGCCATCGGGAGCGGGCTCGCGACGATCCTGCCTTCCACCGCGCTGCCGGACGTCACGGATCCCGGTCGTGATCGACGGCACGACCCAGCCGGGGTTCGCCGGATCGCCGTTGATCGAGCTGGACGGGCAGAGCCTCGTGGGGACCGTCGATGGGCTCAGGATCACGCGGCGGGATGCACGGTGCGGGGGCTCGTCGTGAACGATTTCCCGGGCAACGGGATCTCGCTCCAGGGCGCGAACAACCGGATCGCCGGGAACTACATCGGGACGGATGCCTCGGCGACGTCGGCCAGGCCGAACTCCGGCCACGGCCTCTCCGTGACCGCGCCGAGCAACACGATCGGCGGGACCGTCCCGCCGGACCGGAACGTGATCTCCGGAAACCTCGGTGACGGGATCTCTTTCGACTTCCCGAGCGGTGGAAGCAATCTCGTCCAGGGCAATTACATCGGCACGGATCGAACGGGACTCGTCGCGATCGGCAACCACAACGGCATCATGGTGACGGAGTTGTCGGGGTCAACGTCATCGGCGGCTCGACCACATCTCCCGGGACCCCTCCGGGGAACCTGATCTCCGGAAATCACGCCGCCGGGATTCAGACGTTCGTCTTCAGCGGCGGCAACACGGCACAGACCGTCATCCTCGGGAATCTCATCGGCACGAACGCGACCGGAATGTCGGCTCTCGGCAATCAGGGCGACGGCGTCCTCGTGAGCGCGGGAAGGTTAAACGCCATCGGAGGACCGTCGCCCGGGGACCGGAACGTTATTTCCGGAAACTCCAACGGAGTTCACATCACGAATGCGGGCCTGTCCGTCTCGTTCGACAACGTCGTGGAAGGTAACTACATCGGTACCGACATTCTCGGAACGAGCTCCGTGGAAAATGTCCATTCCGGTGTGCTTCTCGATAGCACGCTTAGGAATGTCATTGGAGGCACCCAACCGGGACGAGGAAACCTGATTTCCGGGAACGGGTGGAGCGGAGTCACCATCGATTTTGGAGCGGGACCGGCGACTCAGAACCGGGTCGTCGGAAACAGGATCGGGACCGACGCCTCCGGCGTTCTCCCACTTCCCAATGGAGCCGCCGGCGTGAGCGACTCGTCAAACGACAACGCGGTCGGGGAACCGGGCGCCGGGAACACCATCGCGTTCAACACCGGCCCGGGTGTCCTGGCCGGGGCGGGGCGGGGCAACGCGATTCGAGGAAACGCCATCTATTCCAACGGAGGCCTGGGGATCGACAATGGGACCGGCGTGACCCTCAACGACCCCTGCGATCTGGACATCTTCCAGAACTTTCCGGTTCTGACGTCCGCCACGGGCGGAGGCCTCCGCACGCGGGTCCGGGGCACGCTCAACAGCCATCCTTTCGAAACGTTCGACGTGGACTTCTATGCCAGCAGCGTCTGCGACCCATCCGGTTTCGGCGAGGGGCAGAGGTTCCTGGGCTCGACGGTCGTGGCGACCGACGGGGACTGCAACGCGAGCTTCGATGTCTTCCTTCCGGCCCAGACAGCGATGGGGGAGGTCGTCACCGCGACCGCCACGGACATATTCAACTCGACCTCCGAGTTCTCGGCCTGTTTTCCGGTTCACGGCCTGGCATTCAACACCGTCGCCCCCTGCCGTGTGGCGGACACGCGGACGCCGGAATCGGCGCCGGCGCTCGTCGCCAACTCGGACCGCACCTTCCTCGTTGGGGGCCGCTGCGGGATCCCCATGACGGCCCAGGCCGTCGCCTTCAACTTCACGGTCACACAGCCGTCGAGCCCCGGCCACGTCACGGCTTATCCGGGTGGAACCGCTCTGCCCCCCACCTCCACGATCAACTACTCCGTTGGTCAGACTCGCGCCAATAACGCGGTCGTCCCTCTCGGCCTTTCGGGCGATATCCTGGTGCGCCCGACCCAGGGTGGCGGGACCGTCCACTTCATCATCGACGTATACGGATACTTCGAGTGAACTCGCGCTGCTGCCACCGGCCGCCTCGAGCGCGTGGATCTCGGCGGGCCCGACCCGCGCGCGCCGACCGGGCGCTCCCTTTGATCTGACGTAGCGCGTGACTAGGGGCCGCTCAAGACCGAATTAATCGCCGGCGTCCGGACGGCATTCTCACCACAATCGCGGCAGGAGTCGGAGGTTTTCTGAGCGCCGCAGAATCGCGGCGAAGCCGATTTGGAAAAGGAGGGTGTATGGCTGCTGGTGTCTTCGCTTCTCGCCGTTCCGTCGTCAACTCGCTCATTGCCGCGTGCCTCGTGGCTGTCTCGGCTGCGATCGCGACTCGCCCACGTCGCCGATGTCCTCGTCCTCCTCCACGGGCAAGGCGACGGACACTAGCCATAAGCGGCAAGGGATCAGCTCCGCGAGGACAGGAGCACGCCGGAGCAGATCCCTTGCTGCGCCTCGGGATGACACGAACAGCGGCGTGTCTCTACGGCTTTTTCGGTTCGGGAGGCGGTGGGTTCTCGTCCTGGACCGGCTGGCGCCGGAAGTAGGCCGTGACGTTAACGGCGTTGCCGCCGCGCCGCAGAGCCAGGCGCGCCGAGTCGCCCCATTTCTTCTCCGCCACGAGACGGTTCAGGGTCTCGCGATCCTCGACGGCGGTCCCGTCCATGGACACGATCATGTCGCCGACGGCGAGCCCGGCCCTTTCGGCGACGGATTTCTTCTCGACGTTGATGACCGAGACGCCTTTGCCTCCGTCCGCCGGCCGCGTTGAAACGCCGAGCTCCGCGAAGAGCGGGTCCGGTTCCCGCGCGACGCCCCAGACGAAGTTGGCGTAGGAGGCGCGGACGGAGCGGACCGGCTTCCCCTTTTCATCTTGGACCGCCACGGGAATGAGCGTCGCGATCTTTCCGGAGAAGAGCCGCGCCGCCTGCCGCTCGATGCCCAGGCCGTACTGCACGTGCCCCGAGCCCGCGAAGACGACGAGGATCGCCTTCTCGTCGCTCCCGGACTTCTTCAGGGCCGCGACCGCGTTCTGCGCCATCGTGGCGTCCCACGTGCATTGCGCCTCGAACATCTTCTTCCAGTCGGCATCGCTCATGCCCGTGTGAAAGCCCTCGTCGCCGAACGAGGCCTTGAAGAGGCGGAGGTGATCGGCGCTCTCCGTGTCGATCTTCGCGGGGATGTGCGCGGCCTCTTCCTCCGTCAAGCCGGTGAATCCCTTCTTGCGGACGGCGGCGACGACCTCGCGCGGGGTGTTGATCGCGAACATCGGCATCTGCTTCTCCCCGGCCAGCAGGAAGATGTCGCGGTAGTAGCCCCAGTTGTACCCCCAGTTCTTGTACCAGTGGGACTGATCGACGAGCTCCTTCTCGGAGAGCTTGCCGCCGACCCACAGCTCGAGCGACGGCTGCTCCCCGTATGGATACATCTCGAGTCCGATCGACACGCGGCGCCCCGCGCTCGCGAGCTCCTCCAGGACGCGCCTCTCGACGCGGTGCGACTCCATCGCCGTGTGCTCTTCGCCGACGAGCAGGAGGCGGACTCCCGCAAGCCGCGCCGGCAGCTCCGCCGGCGTCAACACCGTCCCGCCGACCGTCTCCGTGATCCCGTCCAGGACCACGAGAACGTCGCGGTCCTTGCGCGCCGGGTCCCCGATCGGGAGATGCAGAGGATCCTCGGCTCGGACAACGAGCCCCACGCCAAGGAGGACCGTCGCGACGATAAGACGACTGGGGGACTGGGACGTTCCCCCCGTCCCCCAGTCTCATTTCCACGGATCGATCGAGACGATCTCCATCTCGGATTCCCCGACCCGGACGCGGTCGCCGAGCTGTTTGCCCAGAAGCGATTGCGCGAATTCCGATTGGTAGGAGTAGACCGCCTCCTCCGGGCGCGAGTCCCAGGGACCCAGAACCGTCGCCGGGCGGGCGGCTCCCGTCTCCGGGTCGCGCAGCGTCACCCGGGTCCCGACCCGCACTTCCGAGACGTCGATCCGTGAGGGATCGAGCGGCCTCGAGCGCGACAGCTCGTCGGACAACGACGCGATCCGCGCCGACAGGTACTCGTGCCTCTGTCTCGCCGCGTGATACTCGAAGTTCTCCGTCAGGTCACCATGGTCCTTGGCCACGCGCATCGCCTCGGCGTTGGCGGGCAGCTCGACCTGCTTCAAGCGGGCCAGCTCCCCGCGGCGCGCCTCGATCGCCTCGGCCGTCGAATAGATGTACTCGCGCGCGGGACCGCGCAGGGCCGGGAACTTCATCAGGAGCGCTTCCTTGACGAGGGCCCGCCGGTGCTCTTCCAGCCCCCCGGCCCTGTCCAGCGCCGAGAGATAGTCGCGCGCTTCCTCCTCGGATCCCGAAGACTGGACGATCGAGACCGCGAGGTTGCCCGGATCGAACAACTCCTTCAAGCGGGCGCGGTAGCTGGAGAACTCCTCCTGGCGCAGGGCGTCGAGCATCGAGAAGAAGAGGTGGCCGGGGACGGGCTTGCGCTCTTCGCGCAGCCGGTCACAGAGCCAGAGGAAGGCGCGCGGCGCCTGGCGCGGGGAGCGGAGGATCCGGCGCGAGAGCTCCTCGGAGCGCTCGGGGAACTCCGCGAGGCCTGCGAAGAGCGCCGTCAGGACCCGCGCGTCGTCTTCCTTGAAGACGCGATCCGCGAAGAGGTCGGCCCAGTCGGCGCGGCTCGCGCGGACCGCCTCGAGCGCCTTCTCGCGGGCCACGTGATCGTGGATCCGCGCGATGACCGAAGGCAGGTCGGGGCTGGCGAGAAGCTCCGCCGCGGCAAAGGCCTCCGGCTCGCCGGGCAGGAGCTTGACGGCGGCCTGCGAAAGCTCCCAGGCCAGGGCCGGGCGTTCCTCTTCCGCCGCCTTCCGCGCCTCAGCGGCGAGCGTCTGGCCGAAGTAGCGCGCGAGGTCCTTCGAGCGCTTCGCGTGTTTGCGCGCGATCTCGATCTTCTGCTGCGGGGCCGCCTCCTCGAATTCGCGATGGACGGACTCCTGCGCCTCCCCGGCGCTCGCCGACCACGAGACCATCGCCGATTTCCCCGTGCCGGAGGCGACGAGCTGCGGGTGCTTGCGCGCGGCCGCCCAGAAGCTCCCCCAGCGGGATTCGTCCACCAGGCCTGCCAGGTTCTCCTTGACCTCGACGAGCGTCATGGAGCGCCCGAAGCTCTCGAGCAGCCGGCGAACCGCCTCCGCGGGCTGCCGCTCGACGAGCGCCCGCGCCGCCTCGGGCTCCTCGATCTTCTGCCGCAGGAAATGGTCCCGGGGGAGCGGAGACAGGTTCCTCTCCGCGTTGACGAGCGAGAGGGGCAGCTTCGCGTCCGAGAACTCCACGCGGATCACGTCGAGCGCCGGGTTCAACTCCACGATCCGCCCGGCACCGCGGCCCGGCATGAAGTAGATCTCGCCGGGAGCGAAATGGAGCCAGCGCGCGATCCTCCCCGCCGCCTCCATCGGGTCCGCGGGGCCCTGCAGCGGGAAGTGCGCGAAGACGGCCGCGAGCGACGGGTGCGAGGCGAAGCGGGTTCGAAGCGCGGCATCGAGCTCCTTGCGGATCTCCGCGTCCGTCGGAGACATCCGCGCGATCTCCAGGAGCACGGCGAGCTGGCGGTCGCCGTCTCCGCGCTCCGCTTCGTAATCGGCCAGGAAGCGCAGCCAGGAGAGCGCGGGCGTGACGCCCCCCTTCTTCTTGACCGCCGCGGCGACCGCGAAGAAGAAAGAGAGGTCCTCCGGCTCCTCCTCCATGCGTCCGGTCCAGACGTCTTCGATCGCATCGAAGTTCTTCTGCTCGATGAGCTCGGCCACGGAGGCCGGCAAGGGCGCCGCCGGAGAAGACATGGGAGGGGGATCTTACCGGCTTGAAGGGCCCGGTGCAGCCTCCGTTGCACGCGGGCCCGGGTGGCGGGGCGCGCGCTGCCTAATCCTGGCTCTTCTTGTGCCTGGCCTTTTCGGCGACGGAACGGAGGAAGCTGCCGGACAGCGTGCCGTGAATTGAGACAGATTCGCCGTCACTCGAGACCGTGAACTTCCGCAGCATCGAGACCAGCTCCGGCGACTTGTCCTGCACCGCGAGCCGCCACATGGCCATCAATCCCCGCAGGGAGTCCTCCAGCAGCTGCCGCGTCTCCGCGTCGCTCGAGAGGCCGGTCGCGAAGAGCTCCAGGGCGTCGCCGTGCGCCTTCGCCTGGACCGCGACGAGAGACACGGATTTCATCGCGCCCATGAGGGCCATGGCCGGCTCATCGCCGGCCTCCGCGGAGGCGTGGACATGGGCGCTGCGGCGCGCGACCGACGGGTAGCGCGTCACGTCCACCAGGGCCCACACGGAGGCGTCCCGGTCCACGCGTTTCAATTGACGGCCGAGACCCGCTCCGGACACGAAGCCCGTGCCGCCCGACCGCCGGTCCGCCAGGGCCTGAATCACGGCCGACTCGGTCCCGGCGATGACAAGGCTCGAGCTCACGAAGGCCGCCGCGCCCCGGTGTTCCTCGTCGTTGCCGTGCTTCTCGGGGAGCAGGAAGTAGTCTCCCGCGGGCGTGGGCGTACGCACGGCTCCGCGGTTCACGGCCGCGGCGGCCAGGCGCGCGGGATCGAAGCGCCCTTCGAAGAGAGCGAGCGTCGGCGAGCCGTGCTGTCCCGAGGACGGCCTTGCCGCGATGACGACGGTGTCCACGTCCTTCTTCGGGTCAAGCTGCGCCTCCTCCAGGAACCGGGCCCCGTCTCCATCCGCCGTCATGTGGTCGGCGCCCGAGAAGAGCCTGCCCGCGAGCGGGCTCTCGCGCAGGTCGCTCAAGCGGATGACCGCCACCGAGGCGGCGTCGGCGGGAACGAGCGAGAGCAGGTCGTTGCCGGAGCGCGAGGCCGCGGCGAGCGGGGCGGCCGCGCAGAGAGCGAGCGCGCCGAGGGCCGGGACGATTCGGGAGACGAGTCCGGAGGTCCTCATGTCAGAAGTCCTTTCTGGAAAAGAGCCAGCAGGAGAACGCGAGCGCGGCCAGGCCGAAGAGCGCGGTCGAGCCGTAGATGGCGAAGAGATCCGGCACGACGGCGACATGCCGGAATGCCCGGCCTCCCGACACCTGCTCGACCGTCGCCCGGCCGAGCTCCGCGGTCTTCGGGAAGATCCAGTAGAGGCCGTTGACGAGCGTCGCCGCCCACTCGGCCGACATGGCCGCGGCAATCCTGTTGTGCGCGGCGAGAATCGCGGCCAGGAAGAAGACGGCGTAGGTCGCCATCAGGGACACGCCGGTCGAAGACGTCACGACTCCGATCAGAAAAGCGAAGGCGAGGAGCGCGGCGATCGTGAACAGGATCGTGACTCCGCCGAGCAGGAAGCGCGCGTGCACGACGTGCGTCTTCCAGATGATGATGAGCCAGATCGAGCCGATGAGATACAGGAGGTTCGCGGCGGCGAGGAGCATCCCGCCGCAATAGCGCGACAGGAGGAGCGCGACTCTCCCGACCGGGCGCGACAGGTAGAGGTCCACCGTCCCTTTCTCCTGCAGCCGGGGCACCAGGTGCGCGGTCGCGAAGAGCGCCAGAAACGTGCCGACGAGATAGAGGAACCCGGAGAACCCGGACTCGAAACCCAGGACGAGACGATCGATGTCAATGGAACTGCGCCCCATCTCGACCGTCTGGCCGAAGAGCTTGACGCCGGCGAGCGCGCCGTTGACGACGTCGAGGTTCACCGCCAGGGCGAAGATCAGGATGAACAGCGAGGAGAGCGCGAAGTACGCGATGAGAGTCCAGCGCGCCGCCGCCTCCCGGAAGACTTCTTCCACGCTCGCGGCCCAGGCTCTCATCAGTTCTCCTTGCCCGCGTCCGGCTGGGCCCGGACGAGGTCCACGAAGACGTCTTCGAGGCTCGAGCGCATGGGCGTCAATTCCTCGAGCTGCCCGCCGCCGGCGCGCAGGCGATCCACGACGGCGTTCAAGTGGGCGACGTCGCGCGCGGTCAGGTCGAAGTGGCCATTGACGCGGTCGACCGCGGCTCCGGTCCCCCGCAGCTCGGCGAGCAGCGCGTCGTCCACGCCGGAGGCGACGAGCTTGTAACGCGACGTGACCGCCGTCAGGTCTTCGATCCTTCCTTGCGCCGCGACCGATCCCTGTCGCAGGACGGCCACCCGGCCGCAGATGAGCTCGACTTCGGAGAGCAGGTGCGAGTTCAGGAGGATCGCCCGGCCTCGCGCCGCCTCCTCCTGGAGCAGGTCGCGGATCTCACGGCGGCCGACCGGGTCGACTCCATCGGTCGGCTCGTCGAGCAGGAGAACGTCCGGCTCGTGCACGAGCGCCGCGGCGATTCCGAGCCGCTGGGTCATGCCCTTGGAGAACTTCTTGACGCGCACGTCGGCCCAATCGGCGAGGCGCACCCGCGCGAGCAGGCTCGGAATCCGGCGGCGGAGGTCCTCCGTCCCGACATCCGACATCCGCCCGAAGATCGAGAGAGTCTGCCGGGCCGTCAGGTACCCGGGGAAACGGTGCCCCTCCGGCAGGTAGCCCACGCGCCGGCGGCTCGATGGATCTCCGGCGGGAATCCCGAAGATCGAGGCTTCGCCGTCGGTTGCGCGGGTCAGGCCCAGCAGGATCTTGACGGCCGTCGTCTTGCCCGCCCCGTTGGGTCCCAGGAGGCCGAAGACCTCGCCCGGCTCGACCCGCAAGTCGATTCCTGCCAGGGCTTCCACCCGCCGGCCGCCCAGACCGGACCGATACACCTTACGGAGGCCGCGGGCTTCGATGGCAGACATCACTGGTACAAACGTAGAAGCGGGGTGGAATGTTCAGGTACGGGAAAGGGGTCAGGTTGAAGGTGTCAGGTGAAATGCAGGTGCCAGGTGCCAGGTATCAGGTGTCAGGTTGGGCCCGGAGCCCCGGCTCCCGTCCCTGAAACCTGACACCGGATACCTGAAACCTGCATTTCCCCTGACACCTGTTCCCTGAAACCTTTCCCTCTACTACGACTTCTTCGCCGGCGGCTCGGCTCCTTCCGACCAGGGAGGAGCCACTCCATTCATCCTCGCGTAGGCGATCGACTGCCCCAGGTGCTCGTGCATGTGATTGAGGATCACGACGAGCAGCGCTCGCTCGGTCACTTCGCGGCCGCCGAAGATCTTGACCTTCTTGTCGAGATCGGCGTCGGTCATGTTGGCCGCGACGCTCTTGACGTGCTCGAAGCTCTTCTTCATCGTGTCGATGACCTTCGCCTTGTCGGTGACGGTCTTCTCCATGTCGCGCGTGATCCCCTCCGGGACCTTCACGCCCATAAACGAGGGGATCAGGAAATTACCGCCGGCCACGTGCACGTACACCTCGCTGACCGAACGGATGCCCGGCGCCGGCCGCCACGAGTATTTCTCCTGCGGCATCGCGTTGGCGAGATCAGTCAGCTTCTTGCCGACGCTGTCCACCTCGGCGATGAACTCCCCGCGGGTCCCGGAAGGCGCGGCCGCCGGCTCGGCGCCGCGCGACGACAACGCCACTCCCCCGATCAGAACGGCTAATACGCCCAACGAAACGAGTTGACGCCTCATGAGTGCTCCTCCTTGTCTCAAACAACAACTTTGAGCATCATTATCTCCCGGCCTGATACCTGATACCTGATACCTGAAACCTGCTCCCGTTGGCGTGCCCCCTGCGAGTAAAGTCATACCTCATGGCCGACGCTCGTTCATCGAAGAAGCCCGGCGCCCGCGTCGCGCTGCCGTCGAAGCGGTTCTGGATAATCCTCGCCTTCGCGGCTACCGCAATCGCCGTCGTCTCTTGCGCCGCCATTCATATCGTCGTCTCGTCGCGTCTCCTCCGCAAATGGGTCAACACCGATCCGGAAGCGCTCCTGCTCGACTACGACGCGGCTTCTTCCTGGATGCCCGGAGAGATCCGCATCCGCGGGCTCCGCATGCGCGGCAGCGACCCCAACGTCCAGTGGTTCTTTCGCATGGAGAAGGCGACGATCTCGATTTCGCTCTTCGACCTGCTGCACAAGCAGTTCCACGCGACCCGCGTCCGCGCCGAGGGCCTCGTGTTCCGCCTGCGCGAGAAGCAGAAGAAGAACGAGACGTCGGCCGCGCACGCCGCGCGCCTTCCGTCCATCCCGGGCTTTTCCGATCCGCCCTTGACGAGCCCGACGAAGGAGACGCCGCCCCTCTCCGAAGCGGAGAAGCGCCGGTTCTGGACCGTCCGTATCGAGAACTTCCTCGCCGATCCCGCGCCCGACATCTGGATCGAGATCTACCGTTTCCGCGGCCGCGCGCGGGTGACGGGCGCATTTGCGCTGCGCCCGCACGTGCGCGTCGCGATCGGGCCCGCCGCCGTGGAGTTCCTCTCGGGCGATTTCTTTCTCGCCCCTTCGGAGCCGATGCTCTCCGCCGCCTCGGGACGCGGCGACTGCGTGATCGATCCCTACGCGCCGGAGGAGGTTCGGGCCAAGGAGATCTGGCGCAGGATCTCCGGGACAATCCGGGCCCAGGGGCGCATCACGGATCTCCGCTGCCTGAACCACTATCTTGGCCGCGAGCCGGAGCCGCACCTCTCCGGAGGCGGCGGAATGGGGCACTTTACCGTTCGATTCGATCACGGCATCGGCCAGGGGGATGGCGGTTTCGAGGTCGGGCGCGTCGTCGCGCGCTACAAAGACGGGACGCTCGCGGGCCGCGCGTCCGGTCGGCTCGTCATCCCCCGCTGGGACGTCGAAAAGGACGACATGGAAATCTCGGGCAGCCGCATCGAGCTGGCAGATATCACGACAACGAGGACGAAGCACGATGAACGCAATTGGTGGGGCCGGTTCGACATCGTCTCGGGGCGCCTCCACGACGGTCTCTCGGCGCGCACGTCCGTGGCGTGCCGCGACGCGCGGCCGCTCTACACGCTCGTGGCGGCGAAGCTGCCCGGCTGGGTGGAAGGAATCCTGAAGCTCGAAGGCATGAAGGGCACGGCGCGCGTGCGGTTCGCGAGCGACCTCATCGACGTCGAGAACCTCGACGTCTCGGGCGGCAAGTTCCATATCGCCGGCCGCTACCGGCAGAAGAAAGAGGACCGCCGCGGCGCTTTTCTCGTCGAGACCGGCTCGCTCGCCGTCGGCGTGGCTATCGAAGGCCCCGCCAGCCACGTCAAGCTCCTCGGCGCCCGGACGTGGTTCCAGGAACAGACCGGAGGCAACGGCGCCGAACCCCGGGCCCCGGCGAATCGCTAGATGCCGAGCCTGGAGCCAGGCGAATCACCCCTGCCCTGTCATCCCGAGGAGCGAAGCGACGAGGGATCTGCTCCGGGATCCTGAGAGGCGCAAGAGCAGATCCTCCGCTTCGCTCAGGATGACAGAGGACTCCGATTCCGGCGACGTCAGCGGTTTACCTCCACGACGACGGCGGTTCCGTAGGCCAGAACTTCGGCGACGCCCTGCGCGATCTCGGTCGCGTCGTAGCGCATCGCGACGACGGCGTTTCCTCCGGCGTCCGCGGCGTGCTGCGCCATCAGATCGAAGGCATCGCGCCTCGTCATCTCGCACAGCTCGGTCCAGAGCGTGATGTTTCCGCCGAAGAGGCTCTGAAGCCCTGCGCCGATCGTGCCGACGATCGAGCGCGAACGGACGACGATGCCGCGCACGATCCCGACATTCCGGACGATCCGATACCCCGGCAGCTCGTTGGCCGACGTAATGAAGTTATCGGGAATCACGATCTCTCCTTTCGCCTCCCTCCCGCCTCCAGCGGAGCTACGCTCCGATCAGCTTGCGCGACTTGAGCTCCGCGAGGAGCCGGTCGACTTCCTTCTCTTTTTCCAGGGCGGCAAAACGGTCCTCGACGTCGTCGGAGGTGATCTCGGCCCAGGCCTGGCTGACAGCCTCCTCGTGAGTGACCCGTTCCTTCATCCGGTCGAACGTGTTCGATCCGGCCCCCGCGGCGACCGCGAGCTTGGCCTCACTCGCCTTCTTCGAGACTCTCGCCCTCCGGTGGCGCGCGATCAAGAGGTCGCTCTTCGACTGCGCCTCCGCGAGCTTGCCTTCGAGCTTGTGAAGCGCCGTCTTCAGGTTTTCGACCTCGGTCTTCTGATCGCTGACCTGCTGGTGAAAGTTCTCGGCCAGCTCCTTGTAGCCCATCGCGCGCTCGACCGCGGCGCGCGCGAGCGTGTCGTCTTTCCTGTCCACGGCCAGCTCCGCCTTGCGCATCCAATCCGCCTGTTTCTCCTCGTTTTCGGCCGCCTTCTTGGCGAGCAGGTGCTGATCGGCGATCGCGATCGCTACCTGCGTCTTGACCTGCAGAAGCTGGTTCTGCATGTCGAGGATCACCTGCTTGATCATCTTCTCGGGCTCCTCGGCCTTGTCGATCAGGTCGTTCAAATTCGCCCGGACCAGTGTGGCCACTCTTTCCAGTAATGCCATGACGGACTCCTTTGTCTAAGGTCTAATTCTTCAACTCACAAATTCACGTTTCACAATTCACTTCGCGTCGATTGCCTTGTTCGCATCGATCGCTTTCTTGTCCCCCATCTTCGTGACCTTGCCGAGCAGCTCGGAGATCTGCATACCCGACAGCGCCTCGAAGAGTGCCGGCACCTGCGCCGCCATCTTCGTGATGTCGCCCGTGATCTTGTGGGCGCCGGCCGCGTCGCCGTTGCCGGTCGAGACGATCGTGATCTTGTCCACCTTGGACAGCGGCTCCGAAAGCGCCCGGACCACTTCCGGCAGCCCGGAGATCAGCCGATCCACCACGGCCGCCTGGTTCCATTCCTGGTACGCCTCGGCCTTGACGTTCAGGGCCTTCGCCTCCGCCTCCCCCTTCTTGAAGATGATCTCGGCCTCGGCCTCTCCCTGGGCGCGCACCGCGGCGCCGCGTCCCTCGGCCTCGAGCGTGAGCCGCTGGCGTTCCGCGCCCGCGAGGGTCTCGATCCGCTGCCGCTCGGCCTCGGCCTGCTTCAGGACCGTCGCGACGAGCTCCTTCTCGCGGCGCTGGATCTCCGCCTCCTGGACCTTGATCTGCTGCTCCTTTTCGACCTGCATGATGCGGACGGACTCGGCGACGACCTGCTGCTGCATGATGTTGGTCTGGATCTCGTAGGCCTTGTCCGCCTGCGCCTGCTGCTTCTTGACCGCCTCGAGGTAGGCCGCCTTCTTGACCTCCATGTCCCGCTGCGACTCGGCCTGCTTGGCCAGCGAGAGCGTCTCGGCGAGCACCCGCTCCTGGTCCGCCTCGCCTTGGCGACCGCCGCCTCCCGCTGGGCGACCGCTCGCTTGATCGCCGTGTCGCGCTCCGCCTCGGCCGTCGCGACGTCCGCGTCCCGCTTGATGCGCGCGACATCCGGCCGCCCCATGTTGGTGATGTAGTCGTTCTTGTCGCGGACCTCCTTGATCGTGAAGGAGACGACCTCGAGCCCCATCTTGTTCATGTCGTCCGCGCAGGTCGAGCGCATCCGGTCGGCGACCATCTCCGGCTGCTTGACGATCTCCTCGACCGTCAACTGTCCGATGATGCCGCGCAGGTGGCCTTCCATCACGAGGCGGATCAGCCCTTCGCGCTGGGCGGCGTCTTGGTCAGGAACTGCTCGGCCGCCGTTTCGATTGATTCGCGGTCGGACTTCACCTTGATCTGCGCGACCGCCTCGACCGTGACGGCGACGCCCTGCTTCGTGTAGAGGTCCTGCTGCGGCGCGACGTCGAAAGACATCAGCTCGAGCGAGAGCTCGCGGCAGCTCTCGACCATCGGGAAGATGATCGTGCCGTGTCCCTTGATGACCCGCGTCCCGCGGAATCCATACACGATGAGCGCCTCATTTGGCCCCGCCTTCCGGAACATCTTGGCCAGCATGACCAGGATGAACAGGACGGTGAGGAGCATCAACCCCAGAATGACCCACGTCCCGATGGCGATTCCGAACATAAAGCCTCCTTGTGGCTCACCGAATGAAGTAGCCCGAGACTCTCCAGACTCCGTCTTTGTCTTTCATGGTCACGACGGTCTCGAGCGCCTCTTTCTTGTTCTCGAACGAACTGCCGTACTGGAGGACCACGTACTCCCCGTCGGGCGCGCCCGGCAGCGTCCGGGAGTACTCCGCGCTCTTGAGATTCCGCGCGACGAGCTTCCCCAGCGGCCCCCGCGCCGAGCGCGCGGCGGCCTCCCATTGCTCGGCCGAGACCTGCTTGCGAAAGAGCGATGACGCCTGACTCCAGCTCTCAGCGTAGCGG
>CAVUIX010000033.1:0-28151 GCA_963741435.1 uncultured Acidobacteriota bacterium
ACACCGCTGCCGCATGGAAGCCCGCCTGCGGAGTCGGGCTCGAAAGCCGACGAAGGCACCCCCGAACAGAGGCGGGCGTCTCTGCTGACATCCTCGTTCGTGGTCATCGACCTCGACCCGCGGTTCGAGACGGACGCGGACGGCGTCGCGGCCGCCGGGGCGGATGACCGCCTGGAGGAAACATCTGAGGAAAGGCTGCGGTCATGGTTGACGAGAAGCTGGCAGGCGTGGTTGAGTGATTTCTCCGCCCGGTTCCGGGTCGGCCAGTATCGAAAGGTCCGGCTCGTCCTCGAGAGGGAGTGCGCCGGGAATCCGTATCTCGCATCAATCCACGACGACCTGGACCGGATGATCCGGCGGCGCGGAGAGGAGGGACTCGACAAGGAGGAGGTCCTTGCGGAGATCGAGGAGCGCGCCTCCAACTACTACGAAGCCCTCTGGGCCTGCTGTTCGCAGGTCGAGAAGACTCGCGCTCGAGCATCTCGCCGAGGACGGCTTCGCCAACTACAGGGACGGCAAGGTCGTCCGGCGATTGATCGCTCGCGGCCTGGTGCGGAGGGATCCCCATCTGCGGCTCATGAACGAGACGTTTCGACGCTTCGTCGTGTCCACGGTCCGGCGCAAGGAGATCGCCGAGCTGGAGCAGGACACCCAGGCGAGCGCCTGGGACCACTTCAAGCGGCCCTTCGCGTCGATTCTGGCGCTCGTCCTGGTGCTCTTCGTAGCCACCCAGAAAGAGCGTTTCGACGCCACGATGGCGGTCATCCTGGGGGCGACAGGCGTTCTTCCCTCGCTGCTCAAGCTGGCAGGGCTCCTGATCGGCGAGAAGTCGCCGCTCCCGGCAAAGACGAACTAGCAGGTCGGAGCATTTCTGCCGTGGGCTTGCGCCGCGACCGCAATCGCTTGAGAACAGGAAAGGAGAGAAGGATGCCGAAGTCCAAGATCAGCGTCGTTCCCATCGGGACCAAGGTGTGCAAACCCTTTCTGCTCGAGGTCATGGTGTTCAGTCCCGAGAGCGGCTTCAAGTTCAAGGTCATGGTCGAGCGATCCTGCACGCCCGAGGCGGACCCGATCTGGAAGCTGGTGTTCGACCTCTTCCGGGTGAGCGGGGGCCAGGAGAACCAGATCGTTCACGTGTCCTTCACCACCGGAACTGCCGTCGAGCAGAAGGCGGTCCAGCTCATGGCTTCCGAGGGAGTCAAGCCGGAGCAGGCGGACATTCTCGTCAACGAGGTGCATCCGGCGGCCAAGGTCCTCGAGGGCGTCACGGACCCGACCCCGCAGCAGAAGCAGAGGCTCCATGACGCCATGAGCAAGGTGGTCAACGTGGACGTTTCGTAGGCTCCGAGAGGGACTCGTACGCGATTCGCGGCTCTCGTTTTCCTTGCCCTGCTGGTTCCGAGGTTGTGCGCCGGTCAAGCGCCTCCGCCTGTCAGCGTGGAGCTCGGACCCGACCAGGAGAAGGTAGACCCCCGAAACAAGGCCGCGCACGATCTCGCCAGGAAGACGGGCGTCTATTCGCTGCGCGTGCGCTACGTCCGGGTGGAGGGCCGGTGGGCGGATCGGGTTGCGTTGCCGATCAAGGCCGGCGACGTGCTCAGCCCGGAGAAGCTCTTCGACGCGATGGAAGCGTTGGAGAAGATCATCACCGCGGATTCGATCGGGGGCTATGGCCTGCGGTCCAAGGGGGAGGTCGGAGTCCTCTACATCGAGGTGAACTTCGACACCAGCGAAGCTCCCGCGAGCGGCGCGGACCTCGGGCCGGCCGGCAAGACCGTCGGTCTCATCTTCCGTCCCTACTACGTCCATTTCTCGCTGGAGCGCGTCGGAAACAACGTGCTGCCGATCCCCCGCTCGCCGTGGCCCACCTTCTACGAGAACGTTCCGAGGCCGCTCCTCGCGCTCAAGCCGATCTTCGGCGCCTCCTACGACAGGGCCTTCGGCACGGCGGTCGGGAGCCGCGCTCGATGCGGACCTGCTGAACGCTTCCGATCCGGCGCGCATCAGCGCGAAGCCGGGAGGGGATCGTCACCTGTATCTCCACGCCGACGGCGCGAAGTCCCTGGAATCATCGTTCTTCCGCGCCGACACCAGCGTTCGGTACAACTATCGAAGACTCGGCTCGGAGCTGCAGGAATTCACGGTTGGCGCCGGCTATTCCGCGGTCGAAGAGCCCCTCGGCGGCGGCCGGCACACGCGTCACGGCGGATGGGGCATTGCCGGCGCCGCTCTCAAGCTGGGGACGAACGCGCGGCTCTTCCTCGATGCCGGCTACGCGCGGACGGATGACGAGACGACCTCCGACGAGCCGGGTCCGGGAACTCAAACGTCCGCCGGCGAGCAGAGGAACCGCTTGCTCGTGGACCTCCTTCCGCGGCCGATCGGAGGCTTCCTGCGCGCGGCCGTATGGGAGGACAACGGCTGGTTGAGCGGCGGACAGGGCTCCTATCAGCGGCTCGTGGCGCGTGTCGGCTATGGAAAGGAGATCGCGGTCGCGGCCGGCCAGACGATCGGGCTGGAACTCGTGGCGGGGGCCGGCAAGGTGTGGGGAGACGCTCCCGCCTACGCCCGTTTTTTCGGCGGCACGTCTCCGGGTCAGTTTCTCTATGAAGCTCCGTCCTCGACGTTGCTGACCGCGATGCCGGCCGGGCCGCTCCTGCGGAGCTTCGGAGAAGGAGCGGCCGGCTTGCCCGCTCCAGGCGGGGGAGTGCGCGGGTCGAGCGCCTTCTGGCACGTGAACTCCAATGTTGCCGTTCCGGTCCGTCCGTGGTCGCGGCCGTTGATTCCCGATGAGATCACGGACATCCCGGACGCCGACGGCAACGGCACGCCCCTCAAGAAAGTGCTGAGGAATCAAGTCGACATCACCGGCCCGAGCATGCTGGCGGCGACTCTGAAGCAGGAGGGGGCGAGCGACGAGGAGGCGGCAAGGAAGGCCGAGGAGGTCTTCAGGGAGATCCAGCCGGCCACCCACTTCTTCATCGACGACGCGAACCTCTACGCGGTCAAGCCGCTGCTGCTCTTCGACGCGGCGGGGATGACCGGCAGCGGCGGCAGTCCGGCGCAAACGTGGGTGGCGGCCGGAGGCGGATTGCAGGTGACGGTCGTCACGGCGAAGTTCGAGGCCGGCTACATGTGGACTCTCTCCGGCCCGACGTTCGGCAGCCGGGGCAACGCCTTCGTACGCCTCGTCTTCCAGAACCTCTTCTGACCGGCGGCGTGATGATGATCGTATTGGAGGATTCGCGATGCTGCTGAGGCTGGGAGACTCCGGAGAAGACGTTCGGTCACTGCAGCGGGGACTCAACAAGCTGGGAGCGATCCTGCTCATCGACGGCGATTTCGGGCCGGGCACGCGCGACGCGGTGATCGACGGCCGGGCCGCGCTCAAGCAGCCGGGGCCTCCGGAGGCGGACGACGCGTTCCAGCAGGCTGTCGCGGCGCTTCCGGACCCTTTTCCGCCGCTCACCGCGGCCGGCGTGACGTTCATCGCGCGCGCCGAGGTCTCGGGTCCCGAGCAGTACCGGTCGAGATACAGGAACCCGGCCTGGCCGAGCGCCGAGAGCGGCATCACGATCGGAATCGGTTACGACCTCTCCTTCGTCGATCGCGACCGGCTGAATGCGGACTGGGGCGATCGTCTGCCGCCCGATGCGATCTCCCGGCTCGCGGACGTTCTCAGGGTGCGGGGCTCTCCCGGCCTCCTGGCACGGGTCCGCGACGTCGAAGTGCCGCTCCTCGCTGCCGTTTCCGTCTTCCTGCGTCGCTCGCTGCCGGACTATCTCCAGCGGACGCGCTCGATCTACCCGCAGGTGGATACGCTGGAGCCGGCGCGGCGAAGCGCGCTCGTGAGCCTCGTCTACAACCGCGGAACCCGGCTCCGGGACAAGGACCCGGCTCACCCTGACCGTGTGGAGATGCGGGCGATCCGCGACCTGCTGGCGGCGCAGCGCTTCGACGACGTCGGGGGAGAGCTGGACAAGATGTCGCGACTCTGGGACCCCGCCAGGCAGGCCGGCCTCGTCCAGCGCCGGCACGACGAGGCGAAGCTGTGGCGCTCCGGGTTCGCGGCCCTGCAACTGGCCTGATCCGAGCTCAGGGCTCCATACTGAACGTCACGTCACCAGGGCATTTCCCTGCCGCGGTGGTCGAGGAAGCGGCCGGTGTCGGAGGGCCTCAGGCGGTCGATGACCTCGAGCATGGCGGCGACGCTTTCGTCGGGGGAGAGGGGGGCGCCGGGGCCGCCCATGTCGGTCCTGACCCAGCCGGGAGAGATCGCGATGCAGACGAAGCCCTCCCTCTTGAGCTCGGCGGCGACGGTGCGAGTGAGCTGGTTCAACGCCGCCTTCGAAGCGCGGTAGGCGATCCAGCCTCCGCTTTCGTTCTCGGAGATCGAGCCGAGGCCGCTCGAGAGATTGACGATGGCGCGGCGCTTTCCGGCGCGCAGGTTGGAGAGGAGGGCCTGCGCGAGGGCAACCGGGCCGGCGGCGTTGACGCGGAAGGCCTCCTCGAGCTCCTTCATCGAGAGGCGCCCGAACTGCGGACCTGCTTCGCCGATGCCGGCGTTGTTGATCAGGACGTCGAGCGGCTCTCCCTCGATGCGGCCCGCCAGAGCGGCGATGCTCTTCTCGTCTGCGACGTCGAGCTGCTCCAGCGCGCACGGGAAGCTTCGCGAGCTCGCGGGCCTTCTCGGGCTGCCGGGCCGTGGCGATGACCCGATCCCCCCGCCCGCAGAGGAGCCGCGCGAACAGCGAGCCCGATCCCCCGGTTGGCCCGTCACCGGTACGCATCCGCATGCTTCAGGCGCGAGCGCTCTCTGTTTCGGCAGCGCTCGCGTCGCTGGAGCGTGCGGAGAACTCGCGCGCGAGCGAGCGTTCGCGGTCGCTCGAGGTCGCATCCGCGAGCGCGGAGCGACCAGACTTCGCACCGAGATTCGAGGGACGGACCATGGGGGCGTCGGGCTTGCAGGAGAAGGCCTTCTGGAACTCGGGGAGGTTCGAAAGCGGCCCGATGACGCGGTACTTGGCGATGGGGTGCGGGTCCCCCTGGATCATCGTGCGGGCGGCCTCGGGGCGGATGGCGTCGCCGCGGAACTGGCCCCACGCGATGAAGAACTCCTGGTCGGGCGTGAATCCGTCCGTGGGCGGGAGCGGCTGCTTGCCGCGCCGCGAGATCTGAAAGGCGCGATAGGCGATCTTCGCGCCCGCGAGGTCCCCGATCGACTCGCCCAGGACGAGCTTGCCGTTGTGGTGCAGGCCCGGCTCGACGAAGTAGCCGTCGAACTGGTTGACGACGCAGGCGGTCTTCTCCTGGAACTTCTTCAGGTCCTCGGCGGTCCACCAGTTGTTCAGGCGGCCCTGGGCGTCGTACTGGGCGCCCTCGTCGTCGAAGCCGTGGCTGATCTCGTGGCCGATCACGACGCCGATCGCCCCGTAGTTGACGGCGTCGCTGGCATCGAGGCTGAAGGCCGGCGGCTGCAGGATTCCGGCGGGGAAGACGATCTCGTTCAAGAGCGGGTTGTAGTAGGCGTCGGAGGTCGGGGGAGTCAGGCCCCAGCGCCCGCGGTCCACGGGCTTGCCGATCGTCGCCAGGTTGTCGGCGACGTTGAACTTGCGCCCCTCGACGACGTCGTTCCAGTACGACTCGCGGCCGATCGCGACCTTGCTGTAGTCCTTCCACCTGTCGGGATACCCGATCTTCGGGTTGAACGTCGAGAGCTTTTCGAGGGCGCGCTTCTTCGTCTCCGGGCTCATCCAGTCGAGTCCCTCGATCGTCTCGCCCATGGCCGTGCGCAGGTTCTTCACGAGCTCCTGCATCCGGGCCTTCGCCTCGGGCGGGAAATACTTCTCGACGTACTTCTTCCCCAGCGCCTCGCCGAGCAGGCGGTCGGCCGATTCCGCGCAGCGCTTCCAGCGGGGCTTCATCTCCTTCGCGCCGTTCAAGTACGCGCCGTTGAAGGCGAAGTCCTCCTGGACGAAGGCGTCCGACAGGGAGGGAGCGGCGGAATCCAGGAGGTGCCACCGGAGGTAGATCTTCCAGTCGGCGATCGGGTCGGCGGTCAGCTGGCGGTTGAACTCCGCGAGGAACTTCGGCTCGGCGACGTTGACGTCGCCGATTTTCGGCGGCTCTTCGGATCCCCGGGCGTCCCGCGTCAGACGCGCGTGGTGATAGTAGGCCGTCCAGTTGAAGTCGGGCGTCATCTTCTGGAGGTCGGCGAACGAGGTCTTGTGGTCGGTCGCCTTCGGGTCGCGCAGGGCCACGTTGTCGAGGGAGCTCTCGGCGAGCTTCGTCTCCATGCGCATGACCGTGGCCGCGGCCGACTTCGCGCGGGCCTCGCTCTCGCCGGCCAGCCGGAAGATCGCGGCGACATGGGCGAGGTACTTCTCCCGGGCTTCCTTGAAGCGCTGCTCCGGCTTGACGTAGTAGTCGCGATCGGGCATGCCGAGGCCGCTGGCGTAGATCTGGACGATGACGTCGTTGGGATCGTGGTTGTCCGAGCCGCCGACGAGGGCGAACGGCACCCGCACGGCGATCTCGTGCAGCCGCCCGATCATGGCCCGCACGTCGGCGGCGTTCCTCATGCCGTCGATCTCGGACAGCAGCGGCGCCAGCGGCTTGACTCCGAGACGGTTCGCCTGGCTCTCGTCCATGCAGGCCCCGTAGAAGTCCCCGATGAGCTGCTCGACGCTCCCCTTGGGCTGGTCCTTCGCCGCCGACGCTTCATCGAGGATCTGCTTGAGCTGTTCCTTGGAGGACTCGCCGGCTTTCCAGCGCCGGCTCCAGCGGGCCATCGAAGCGGGGATCGGATTCTGAGCGCGCCAGCTCCCGTTGGCGAAGTCGTAGAAATCGGTGCACGGATCGGCTTTTCTGTCGATGTCGGCGAGCTCGATCCCCTTCTGCGGAGTCTCCGGCGCCAGGGCCGCCGCCAGGAGGGCGGCCAGGCAGATCAGCCTTCTCGCGATGCTCATATCCTTCACCCTCCTCGGCGGTCCTGACGAAGAGCTTACGGCGCGGGTCCGATAAGGTTATCCTGAGCCTCAGGGAGATCGTCAACGACCCCTCGAGGAGCTCCAACGTTCTAATTTGCGCCGCGTCGCGGGGGCGGAAAGGAGCGAGAGATGAAGCTCGGGATGGCACTCGGGTTCTTGTTCCTGGTTGTCCTGTCTGTCGAACCACCGGCCGGGGAAGCACCGGCGGGCTTCGACGACAAGAGCAATGGAATGGTGGATGAGAAGACCCACGAGGCGGACAGGGAGGCGTTCGACGATGTCGAGGTCGTCGAGGACGGTCTCGGCCCTCTCTACAACGCTCAATCGTGCCGCGAGTGTCACCAGGACCCGACTTCGGGAGGCGCGAGCCAGATCACCGAGCTGCGGGTCGGCCATTTGGGACCGGACGGCCGGTTCCGCAACCCCGAGATTCCAATCGGCCGTGGAACCGAGATCATCACCGGCCGGACGCTGGTCAACGATCGCGCCATCTGCCCGAACGGGGCCTTCCCGGACACGGAGATACACGAACGCGTGCCCGACACGGAGAAAATCCGCACGACCCGGATCTCCCTGAACCTCCTCGGCGACGGATTCGTCGAGGCCGTGGCGGACCAGACCCTGATCGACCTTGCCCGGGAGCAGTGCCGGAAGAGCGGCGGGAAGGTCTGCGGCCAGGCGATCCGCGTTCCGATCGTGGAAGCGCCCGGCGAGACGGGAGTCGGCCGGTTCGGCTGGAAAGATCAGCACGCCAGCCTGCAGTCCTTCTCCGGGGACGCGTACTTGAACGAGATGGGGATCACCAGCCGGCTCTTCCCCGACGAGGTGACGAATCTCTGCAACACGGCCTCCGAGCCCAATGACGTGCCGGGGGCCGACGGGTTGGACGACGTGGACCGTTTCGCGCGCTTCGTCCGGGCCACCAAGGCGCCGGCTCGCGACAACGTCCTGGCGGCGACGGCGAAGGCGCAGCGCGGGTCGCGGCTCTTCGACAGGATCGGCTGCGCGTCCTGCCACGTGCGCACGCTGACGACCGCGCAGGCCGGCACGAAGATCAACGGTGGCATGTACGCGATTCCGGAGGCGCTGGGCCGGAAGGCTTTTCACCCGTTCGGCGATTTCCTGTTGCACGACGTCGGGACCGGCGACGGGATCGTGATCCCGATGCCGGAGCACTACGGCCGCGCCATGGCAGGCCTCCAGTCGAGGAGTTTCTCGCCTCCGAATTTTCAAAGCTCCCGCAACAAGGTTCGCACGGCTCCGCTGTGGGGCGTGCGGCTGAGGACCCGCCTGATGCACGACGGACTCTCTGTGACGCTCTCCGACGCGATCGAACGCCATCGCGACGAGGCGCTCGCCGCGCGCAGCCGTTACCGGCTGCTTCCGGCGGCCGACCGTGACGCCCTGCTGGAGTTCTTGAAGTCCCTCTGACCCGGTTCGCGGCGCAACGGAGGCGGCGGGACTCACCCGGCGAGATGCCTGGTGACACGCAGAGCCAGGCGTTACTTCGCTGTGATGACCACGTTGCTCGGCGGCTCAGCCGGGTTCTCCCCGGCGCACACGCGAAGGCCTTGATGACGATGTCAGGCGGCGGACCGTCGCTCGCCATTTGGGTCCGGTCTCGCAGGAAGACTCGGAGCATATAGAGACTAAAGTGTAAGACACCAACGTCCAATTGATTCTGTACAGGGCGCGAGCGAAAATCACCGAAACAAAAGAAGGGAAATAACCATGAGTTGTCTACGTTGGACACTCTCACTCGGAGCTGCGGCACTTCTGGTTCTCGCAAGCGCTTCGGTACAGGCCGCCAAGAACCCCGGGCAGAGCGGCGCGACACTGCAGGCCTTCAAGACCATCGATATCTGTGATCTGGGGAACGGCAAATGGCGGTACTCGGGCGTGGTGTCCGTGTGGAACGAGAGCTCGACGGACACGCAGGGCTTGAAGATCGTGGACTGCGTCCAGTACAAGGTGAGTGGCCCACACTTCACGGACCAGTATTGCTCCATCCTCACCGACGGAGGCGTGGTCGTTATACCGGCAGGCACGACCGCCGGGACCGCGATCACATTCCACTACAGCTTTGTCCAGGACTCGCTTCCCGGTACGATCCGGAACGACGCAAAGGTCACGATCACCAATCACTCCGGTTCCCTCGGTACGCCGTTCGGCCCGGAGCCGAAGGCGAGCTGGGTCGGTGACGTGGGCCCGTGCCGCGACGAGTGCGTTTGCGTGCTCTCGTTCGGCTACTGGACTACCCACAACAACACCGTGTGTGATACCGACGCGGCGAGCCCGCTGTGCGTCACCTGGCCGGGTGGAATCCTTCCGGCAGACACCTTCTTCCTGAGCGGCCAGACGTGGCTGGGAGTCCTGCAGACGAAGCCGTCAGGAGGCAACGGGTACTACATCCTGGCGCACCAGTACATCGCGGCCGTGCTCGACGGGGCGAACGGAGCCTGCGTTCCGAGCGGCGTGCAGGACACGCTCGACCTCGCGGCTGCATGGCTCGCTGCCAATACGCCGGGTGCCTGCGGTGGGCCGGGTCGTGCGGACTGCAGAAGGATTGGGCGGCCACTCTCGACCTCTACAACAACGGCAACTATCCGGGCGGTCCAGCCCACTGCGCAAGCGAGTAGCCTGGGACCCCGCGATAGGAGGACGGGCGCTCCTGGGTTCGGCAGGGCGGGCTCCGGCCCGCCCTGTTCTTTCGAAGGCGCTACCGATCCGGATCTCACTTGGCCGTGACGGCCGGCGCGCGGCTACAGCTCTTCAGCGCGAACGGAAGCCGCTACGGCGACAACGCGAGCGTTTCGTCGGTCGAGGCGACGAAGGACCTGCTCGGTAAACCTGGGAAATGACGAGGGTTACGTAAGCCGCTAATCGAGCCGTGGCCGGCCCGGGAGCAGCGGTGCAACAGTGGATTGTTCAGAATTGAAACAAGCGGGAGGCAGATTCGCGTCTATCGTTGGATAGACAAAAAGCTACCCTGCGGGCGATAGCTTCGGCTTCTCTCAAAACATACTGTCCCGTCTCAAGAAACAGCTTGGCAACTGTCCGCCGGGTGGGGATGGACAGCTCGATGTTGTTTGAGCTTCGTCTCGGGAGAACCTCGACCAGTGCGCAAACGGCTCGATCGGCAGCCCGGACCCGACGCCATGCCAGTCGGCGAGCGAGTGGGTCAACGGCAACCTGGGCGCGAGCAAGGCCCACTACAACGAAGGCGACTCGATCCCTTACAGGCTGCGTTTTGGTGGCCTCAGCACCACCGGAACACACACCGTCACCATCGAGTGGGATACCACGAAGAGCGACAAGCACGCTCTCGACTACGTGACGACCTTCAACCGGACGGTCACGAGCGCTGACCCGTGCGTCGGCGTGAGCGGGTGCAGTAGCTTCGCTGATGTCAACACATTGCCAATCCCGTTGGATCCCCAGGTTGACAACGATTCGGGGACCCCGATCCACCAGATCGGAGAGGTCTCCACCGACCCCTTCCAGTACTTCACTTCCTGTCATCCTGAGCGAAGCGAAGGATCTGCCCTGGTCAGGATCAGGTGATATTTGATCCGGAGCAGATTCTTCGTCGCTTCGCTCCTCAGAATGACAGGAAGGGGTCTGCGGCCCTGGCAGACTCTCTAAGGAATGCCAGAGAAGCCTTTTCGATGAACTTCACCCTCGCATCTATACTTCGCGGCGAAAAGCGGCGGCTCTGGACGGAATCCAAGGAGGTCTTCGTGAGAGGTCTGCGGCATCTCTTTGCTCTCGGCGTGTTCGCGGCGGCGCTGTGTGTTCCGGCGCGGGCGGCTCTCGGGGCGGCGGCGGAGAAGAAGCCTTCGCAGGGCGCGGAGGAAACGAAGAAACCCAAGACGCTCTCGGATCTCTTCGAGGGGGTGGAGTTCCGGTGCATCGGGCCTTATCGCGGCGGGCGCTCGATCGCCGTGACCGGGGTGAGGCACGACCCGCTGACGTTCTACTTCGGGGGGACGGGCGGAGGCGTCTGGAAGACGACCGACGGCGGATCGAACTGGGAGAACGTCTCGGACAAGGACTTCAAGACGGGGTCGGTCGGGGCGGTCGCGGTCTCGGAGTCGGATCCGAACGTCGTTTTCGCGGGAATGGGCGAGGCGGCGATCCGGGGCAACGTGTCGCACGGCGATGGCGTATGGAAGTCCACGGACGGCGGGCTGACCTGGAAGAACGTGGGACTCAAGGACTCGCGGCAGATCGCGCGGGTCCGGATCCATCCGACCGATCCCGACATCGTCTACGTCGCGGCGCTGGGTCACGTCTGGGGGCCGAACACGGAGAGGGGCATCTTCCGGTCGAGGGACGGCGGGAAGACCTGGACGAAGGTGCTCTTCGTGGACGAGAAGACCGGGGCGTCGGACCTGTCGATGGATCCGAACAACCCGCGCGTCCTGTACGCGGGGTTCTGGCAGGTCGTGCGGCGCCCGTGGGAGCTCGTCTCCGGCGGGCCGGGGAGCGCGCTGTACAAGTCCACGGACGGCGGCGACACCTGGAAGAAGCTCACCCGCGAGGACAACGAGGGTCTCCCCGAGGGGATCTGGGGGAAGGTCGGCGTCGCGGCGTCGGGGGGAAAGCCCGGCCGCGTCTACGCCTTCATCGAAGCGAAGAAGGGAGGCCTCTTCGTCAGCGAGGACGGCGGCAAGAAGTGGAAGTATGTCAACGACGAGCACAAGATCCGCGAGCGCGCCTGGTATTACTCGTGGGTCTATCCCGACCCGAAGAACGCGGACACCGTCTACCTGCCGAGCGTTTACATGCACAAGTCCACCGACGGCGGGAAGACTTTCGCGAACCTGTCGGTCCCGCACGGGGACAACCACGACCTCTGGATCGATCCGGACGATCCGAGGAGGATGATCCTCGGCAACGACGGCGGCGCGACGATCACGTACAACGGCGGCAAGACCTGGTCCACTCAGAACAACCAGCCCACGGCGCAGTTCTACCGGGTCACGACGGACAACCGCTTCCCGTACTGGGTCTACGGCTCCCAGCAGGACAACTCGAGCGTCGGCATCCCGTCGGGCGTGTCCGGGGCGGCGATCGATTTTTCCGACTGGCACGCGGTCGGCGGAGGCGAGAGCGGCTGGATCGCGCCGTCTCCGCGTGATCCGGAGGTCGTGTTCGGCGGCGAGTACGGCGGGCAGATCACGCGCTACGACAACCGCACGAAGGAGACGCGCGCGATCATGGCGTGGCCGCAGCTGGCCGACGGCCACGCGACGCGAGACCTCAAGTACCGCTTCCAGTGGAACGCGCCGATCGCGATCTCGCCGCACGACCCGTCGGTCCTGTACCACGCCTCGCAGATCCTCCTGCGCACGCGCGACGAGGGGGAGACGTGGGAGGAGATGTCGCCGGACCTGACGAGGAACGACAAGGCGAAGCAGGGCAAGTCCGGCGGGCCGATCACGACCGACATCACCGGCGTCGAGGTGTACGACACGATCTTCGCGCTCGCCCCTTCGCCGCACGAGAAGGGCGTCCTCTGGGCGGGGTCGGACGACGGGCTGATCCACCTGACCCGCGACGACGGCAAGACCTGGCAGAACGTCACACCCAAGGGGATCCCCGAGTGGATCCAGATCAATTCGATTGACGTCTCGCCGCACGACAAGGCGTCGGTCTACGTCGCCGCGACGATGTACAAGTTCGACGATTTCCGCCCCTACCTCTACAAGACGAAGGACTACGGAAAGACCTGGACGAAGATCGTGGACGGCATTCCCGACGGCGCGTTCACGCGCGCCGTGCGCGAGGACCCGGCCCGGCGCGGCCTTCTCTATGCCGGCACGGAGACGGGTCTCTTCGTCTCCCTCGACGACGGAGCGAGCTGGCAGCCATTCCAGAGAAACCTCCCGGCCGTGCCCGTGACCGACCTGACGGTCAAGAACGGAGACCTCGTCGTCGCGACGCAGGGGCGGGCGTTCTGGATCCTGGACGACCTGACCCCGCTGCGTCTCTGGAGCGACCGGACCGCGCAGGAAGGCGCGCATCTCTTTCCGACGCGGCCGTCGCACCGGGTCCAGACGGAGAAGCCGGACGAGGACGATCCGCCGAAGGGCGTCGGCGCGAACAGGCCCAACGGCGTTCTCGTCCATTACTGGCTGAAGGAGAAGCCGGGCAAGGACCAGATCGTGAAGATCGAGATCCTTTCCGGAGAGAAGGTGATCCGCTCCTTCTCGAGCGAGAAGAAGGAGCCCGAGGGGGACCTGAAGGAGCAGGCGGAGAAGAAGGAGCTCGAGAAGGACAGGGACAAGCCGCTCGAGCCGAAGGCGGGCGTGAACCGGTTCCTCTGGGACATGCGGGTCTTCAAGCCGACGCTCGCGCCGAAGGCGGTCTTCAACGAAGGAGACAAGTCTCCGCCGAGGGTCGGACCGGGGACATACCGGGTCCGGCTGTCGGTTGGGGGCAGGTCTTTCACAGAGACGGTGGAGGTGCTGCCGCACCCGCAGGGGCCGGCGACGGCCGAGGATCTGAAGGCGCAGTTCGACCTGCTCTCCTCGATCCGCGACCGGCTCTCGGAGACGCACGAGACGGTCTTGAAGATCCGCGACGCGCGGGAGCAGTCGAAGGAGCTGGGCGAGCGGGCGGAAAGGCTCGGCAAGGGGGACGCCCTCAAGAAAATGGCCGCGGCGCTCGGCGAGAAGCTGACGGCCGTCGAGCTCGAGCTGACGAACCCGGAGATCAAGGCGGACGAGGACGACCTGAACTACGAGCCCAAGCTCGATCACGACTGGGTCAACCTCGCGGGCGTCGTGGCGAGCGCGGACCGCAAGCCGACGGCGGGGTCGGTGAAGATGTACGGGGAGCTGAAGGCGAGGCTGGACGGGATCGTGAAGGAGTACCAGGCGCTCATGGAGAAGGACATCGCGGACTTCAACCGCGCGGCGGAGGAGGCGAAGCTGCCGCGCGTCGCGCCCGCGCCGAAGATCGAGAAGTGACGGGGATGAGGACGAGGGCTCTGGGGGCGCTGGTGTCGTAGGGGAGGGGGTTTGGCGGGCGGGCGAACCCGGCGCATGTCGCCGTCCCTCGGCCGCTGTTCGCGGCCGACAGGGAGGCTCGAGGAGGCGACGCGGGCTTATCTCGCGCGGGTGCCGCCGGAGAAGAAGGCGCGGTCGGATGCTTATTTCGAGGGAGGGTACTGGCTGCGGCTCTGGGAATTCCTCTACGGAGTCGGGGTCGCGTGGCTGCTGCTGGCGCTCGGGTGGTCGGCGAGGATGCGCGACCGGGCGGAGCGGTGGACGAGGCTTGAGACCGCTCCGGACATTCTTCTACTGGGCGCAATACGTCGTCGCTGACGTCGGTGCTCGTCTTCCCGCTGACCTTATATCGGGGCTTCTTCCGCGAGCACGAGTACGGCCTGGCGACGCAGACGTTCTTCCCGTGGATGGGAGACCGGTTCAAGGAGCTCGCGCTCGCGATTTTCTTCACCGGCGCTGGCGATCATCGTGCTCTACGGCGTGCTGCGGCGGGCGCCGAAGACGCTGGTGGATCTGGGGATCGCTCACGGCGACGCTGCTCGTCGCGTTCTCCTTCCTGATCGCGCCCGTCTTCGTCTTTCCGCTCTTCAACAAGTACACGCGGCTGACCGACGAGACGATCCGCGGGCCGATCCTGTCGCTCGCTCGCGCCAACGGCATCCCGGCGGAGGACGTGTTCGTCTCGGATGCCTCGCGGCAGACGACGCGCATCTCGGCCAACGTCAGCGGCCTCTTGGGCACGCAGCGCATCACGCTGAACGACAACCTCCTGAAGCGCTGCTCGTTGCCGGAGATCGAGGCCGTTATGGGCCACGAAATGGGGCACTACGTCCTGAACCATGCCTACAAGGGCATCGTCTTCTTCGGCGTCCTGATCGTCCTCGCCTTTGCGTTTCTTCGCTTCTCATTTCGATAAGTTCGTAAGGCGATATGGAGGACGGTGGGGCGTGCGCGGGGTGGGCGACGTCGCGGGGATGCCAGCCTTCGCGATCCTGATCGCTTGCTATCTCTTCGTCCTGACGCCCGTGACCAACTCGATCATCCGCGCGCAGGAGGCCGAGGCCGACATGTACGGCTTGAACGCGAGCCGGCAGCCCGACGGCTTCGCCGAGGTGTCGCTCAAGCTGGGCGAGTACCGCAAGCTCGACCCGGGCAAGCTCGAGGAGTTCGTCTTTTTCGACCACCCGAGCGGCCGAAACCGCATCTTCGCGGCCATGCGCTGGAAAGCGGAGAACCTGGCTCCGGCACTGAAGTAGAGACCGGGGCGCGGGCCTGTCCCTCGGGAGCCACCGCAACTCCTTGATTCTCAAGGCGAAAAAAACTTGTTGACACGGCAATAGCAATATGCAATCGTTCGATTGCAATTTGCTATGAAGCTTGGCGAGAAACTCCGATACCTCCGGCTGGTGGAAGGGACTCTGCGCGGCCTCGAGCGCGAGATGAGCCAGGCGGAGGTCGCGCGCGCGATCCGGAAGGAGCGCGGCGAGTCCATCAGCCAGGCCTATCTCTCCCAGATCGAGAGCGGCGCGCGGCCCCACATGACCAACAACACGCGGATGCTTCTCGCCCGCTTCTTCAAGGTCCATCCCGGCTACCTCGTCAGTGACCCGGACGGGTTCCATACCGAGCTGACCTCGGAGGTGAGCGCGCTCGAGGACAAGCTCGACCTGTGGCTCGTCCAGGGAGCGGAGCGCTTCCGCAGAGACCCGCAAGTCAGCCAGGCGTTGCTCGCGCTTGCGAAGCACTCGGACTCGCGCCGCTGCCTCCTGCTGATGCGGGGAATCCTGGAGACGCCGAATCTCGCCGAACGCCTCCTTCAGGTCCTGGAACCCGAAGCCTCCGAGGCGCCGCCGCGCCGCCGCAGGAGAGAGGGGAGACCGTCATGAGTTGGGAGGGCTTCTATCTGGTGTGTTTCGTGGTCGGGTTCGTTCTGAGCGTGCTCGCTCTTCTGGGAGGCAGCTTCCACTGGTCGGGCGGACACGTCGGTCACTGGCTGCACCTGGATTCTCACGGCGCTCTGCCCGGGCATGGAGTTGCCGACGCGGCCGGGCATGGCGTCTCGGTCTCTCCCTTCAATTTCGCGACCCTCATGGCGTTCCTCGCGTGGTTCGGAGGAATGGGCTACCTGCTGACGGGCCGCTCGCATCTCGGCGAGCTCCTGGTCCTGGCGGTGGCGCTCGTGTCGGGCGTGGCCGGATCGGCGGTCGTGTTCGGATTCCTGACGAAGGTCCTGCTCCGGCACGAGCGGTTCCTGGATTCGGCGGACTTCGAGATGACGGGCGTGCTCGGCAACGTGACCGTGCCGATCCGCCCCGGAGGGACGGGCGAGATCGTCTACTCGCAGCAGGGCACGCGGCGCAGCGCGGGCGCGCGCAGCGAGAACGCCGTCGCGATTCCCCGCGGCAGCGAGGTCGTCGTGACGCGGTACGAGAAGGGGATCGCCTACGTGCGGCTCTGGGAGGAGCTGGCCGGCGAATCGAAGCCGGGAACGGGGTCGCAGGAGGAGACGAGGAAATGAATGAGAAGACGATGAAGAAGATCCTCTGGGTCCTGGCGGCCATCGGCGCCTGCCTGGTGGCAGCCGCCGCCTTCTCAACCGAACCGGCCGGGGAGAAGGTGAAAGAAGAAGGGGCGAGAAAAGCCGCAGGGGAAGCGGCGAAAGGCTGGCTCGGCGTCGTGGACTCCGGCCGCTACGCTGAGAGCTGGAGCCAGGCGTCATCGCTCTTTCGCAAGCAGGTCTCGGCCGAGCAATGGGAGACCGCCGCGCGCTCGGCGCGGGGGCCGCTGGGGAAGCTCGTCGCGCGGAATCTCAAGAGCGCGCAGTACTCGCGGACCCTGCCGGGCGCGCCCGACGGGGAGTACGTGGTCATCCAGTACGACAGTTCGTTCGAGAACAAGAAAGAGGCGCTCGAGACCGTGGTGACCATGAAAGAGAAAGACGAAGCCTGGAGAGTCGGGGGCTACTTCATTCGGTGAGCCACAAGGAGGCTTTATGTTCGGACTAGCAATCGGGACCTGGATCATCCTGGGGTTGATGGTCCTCACCGTCCTGCTCATCCTGGTCATGCTGGCCAGGATGTTCCGGAAGGCGGGGCCAAACGAGGCGCTCATCGTGTATGGATTCCGCGGGACGCGGGTGATCAAGGGACACGGCACGATCATCTTCCCGATGGTCGAGAGCTGCCGCGAGCTGTCGCTCGAGCTCATGTCCTTCGACGTCGCGCCCCAGCAGGACCTCTACACGAAACAGGGCGTCGCCGTCACGGTCGAGGCGGTCGCGCAGATCAAGGTGAAGTCCGACCGGGAATCGATCGAAACGGCGGCCGAGCAGTTCCTGACGAAGACGCCGCCACAGCGGGAAGGGCTGATCCGCCTCGTGATGGAGGGACACCTGCGGGGAATCATCGGTCAGTTGACGGTCGAGGAGATCGTCAAGCAGCCGGAGATGGTCGCCGACCGGATGCGCTCGACCTGCGCGGACGACATGAACAAGATGGGGCTCGAGGTCGTCTCCTTCACGATCAAGGAGGTCCGCGACAAGAACGACTACATCACCAACATGGGGCGGCCGGATGTCGCGCGCATCAAGCGGGACGCGGACGTCGCGACGGCCGAGGCGGAGCGCGACACGGCGATCAAGCGGGCGGTCGCCCAGCGGGAGGCGGCGGTCGCCAAGGCGCGGCGCGGACCAGGAGCGGGTGCTCGCCGAGACGCTCTCGCTCGCCAAGCAGGCCGAGTCGCAGCGGGACATGGAGGTCAAGAAGGCGGCCTACCTCGAGGCGGTCAAGAAGCAGCAGGCGCAGGCGGACAAGGCCTACGAGATCCAGACCAACATCATGCAGCAGCAGGTCGTCGCCGAGTCCGTCCGCATCATGCAGGTCGAAAAGGAGCAGCAGGTCAAGGTGCAGGAGGCGGAGATCCAGCGCCGCGAGAAGGAGCTCGTCGCGACGGTCCTGAAGCAGGCGGAGGCGGAGCGGCAGCGGATCGAGACCCTCGCGGGCGCGGAACGCCAGCGGCTCACGCTCGAGGCCGAGGGACGCGGCGCCGCGGTGCGCGCCCAGGGAGAGGCCGAGGCCGAGATCATCTTCAAGAAGGGGGAGGCGGAGGCGAAGGCCCTGAACGTCAAGGCCGAGGCGTACCAGGAATGGAACCAGGCGGCCGTGGTGGATCGGCTGATCTCCGGGCTGCCGGAAGTGGTCCGGGCGCTTTCGGAGCCGCTGTCCAAGGTGGACAAGATCACGATCGTCTCGACCGGCAACGGCGACGCGGCCGGCGCCCACAAGATCACGGGCGACATCACGAAGATGGCGGCGCAGGTGCCGGCACTCTTCGAGGCGCTGTCGGGAATGCAGATCTCCGAGCTGCTCGGCAAGGTCACGAAGATGGGGGACAAGAAAGCGATCGATGCGAACAAGGCAATCGACGCGAAGTGAATTGTGAAACGTGAATTTGTGAGTTGAAGAATTAGACCTTAGACAAAGGAGTCCGTCATGGCATTACTGGAAAGAGTGGCCACTCTGGTCCGGGCGAATTTGAACGACCTGATCGACAAGGCCGAGGAGCCCGAGAAGATGATCAAGCAGGTGATCCTCGACATGCAGAACCAGCTTCTGCAGGTCAAGACGCAGGTAGCGATCGCGATCGCCGATCAGCACCTGCTCGCCAAGAAGGCGGCCGAAAACGAGGAGAAACAGGCGGATTGGATGCGCAAGGCGGAGCTGGCCGTGGACAGGAAAGACGACACGCTCGCGCGCGCCGCGGTCGAGCGCGCGATGGGCTACAAGGAGCTGGCCGAGAACTTTCACCAGCAGGTGAGCGATCAGAAGACCGAGGTCGAAAACCTGAAGACGGCGCTTCACAAGCTCGAAGGGAAGCTCGCGGAGGCGCAGTCGAAGAGCGACCTCTTGATCGCGCGCCACCGGAGGGCGAGAGTCTCGAAGAAGGCGAGTGAGGCCAAGCTCGCGGTCGCCGCGGGGGCCGGATCGAACACGTTCGACCGGATGAAGGAACGGGTCACTCACGAGGAGGCTGTCAGCCAGGCCTGGGCCGAGATCACCTCCGACGACGTCGAGGACCGTTTTGCCGCCCTGGAAAAAGAGAAGGAAGTCGACCGGCTCCTCGCGGAGCTCAAGTCGCGCAAGCTGATCGGAGCGTAGCACCGCTGGAGGCGGGAGGGAGGCGAAAGGAGAGATCGTGATTCCCGATAACTTCATCACGTCGGCCAACGAGCTGCCGGGGTATCGGATCGTCCGGAATGTCGGGATCGTGCGCGGCATCGTCGTCCGTTCGCGCTCGATCGTCGGAACGATCGGCGCAGGGCTTCAGAGCCTCTTCGGAGGAAACATCACGCTCTGGTCCGAGCTGTGCGAGATGACGAGGCGCGATGCCTACCAGCTCATGGCGCAGCACGCCGCGGCCGCCGGAGGAAACGCCGTCGTCGCGATGCGCTACGACGCGACCGAGATCGCGCAGGGCGTCGCCGAGGTTCTGGCCTACGGAACCGCCGTCGTCGTCGAGGTAAACCGCTGACGTCGCGGAATCGGAGTCCTCTGTCATCCTGAGCGAAGCGAAGGATCTGCTCTTGCGCCTCTCAGGATCCCGGAGCAGATCCCTCGTCGCTTCGCTCCTCGGGATGACAGGGTAGGGGTGATTCGCCTGGCTCCAGGCTCGGCATCTAGCGATTCGCCGGGGCCCGGGGTTCGGCGCCGTTGCCTCCGGTCTGTTCCTGGAACCACGTCCGGGCGCCGAGGAGCTTGACGTGGCTGGCGGGGCCTTCGATAGCCACGCCGACGGCGAGCGAGCCGGTCTCGACGAGAAAAGCGCCGCGGCGGTCCTCTTTCTTCTGCCGGTAGCGGCCGGCGATATGGAACTTGCCGCCCGAGACGTCGAGGTCCTCGACGTCGATCAGATCGCTCGCGAACCGCACGCGCGCCGTGCCCTTCATGCCTTCGAGCTTCAGGATTCCTTCCACCCAGCCGGGCAGCTTCGCCGCCACGAGCGTGTAGAGCGGCCGCGCGTCGCGGCACGCCACGGACGTGCGCGCCGAGAGACCGTCGTGGAGGCGCCCCGAGACGATGTCGAACCGGCCCCACCAATTGCGTTCATCGTGCTTCGTCCTCGTTGTCGTGATATCTGCCAGCTCGACGCGGCTGCCCGAGATTTCCATGTCGTCCTTTTCGACGTCCCAGCGGGGGATGACGAGCCGACCGGACGCGCGGCCCGCGAGCGTCCCGTCTTTGTAGCGCGCGACGACGCGCCCGACCTCGAAACCGCCATCCCCCTGGCCGATGCCGTGATCGAATCGAACGGTAAAGTGCCCCATTCCGCCGCCTCCGGAGAGGTGCGGCTCCGGCTCGCGGCCAAGATAGTGGTTCAGGCAGCGGAGATCCGTGATGCGCCCCTGGGCCCGGATTGTCCCGGAGATCCTGCGCCAGATCTCCTTGGCCCGAACCTCCTCCGGCGCGTAGGGATCGATCACGCAGTCGCCGCGTCCCGAGGCGGCGGAGAGCATCGGCTCCGAAGGGGCGAGAAAGAAATCGCCCGAGAGGAACTCCACGGCGGCGGGCCCGATCGCAACGCGCACGTGCGGGCGCAGCGCAAATGCCCCCGTCACCCGCGCGCGGCCGCGGAAACGATAGATCTCGATCCAGATGTCGGGCGCGGGATCGGCGAGGAAGTTCTCGATACGGACGGTCCAGAACCGGCGCTTCTCCGCTTCGGAGAGGGGCGGCGTCTCCTTCGTCGGGCTCGTCAAGGGCGGATCGGAAAAGCCCGGGATGGGCGGAAGGCGCGCGGCGTGCGCGGCCGACGTCTCGTTCTTCTTCTGCTTCTCGCGCAGGCGGAACACGAGGCCCTCGGCGCGGACGCGGGTCGCGTGGAACTGCTTGTGCAGCAGGTCGAAGAGCGAGATCGAGATCGTCGCCTTCTCCATGCGAAAGAACCACTGGACGTTGGGGTCGCTGCCGCGCATGCGGAGCCCGCGGATGCGGATCTCTCCGGGCATCCAGGAAGAAGCCGCGTCGTAGTCGAGCAGGAGCGCTTCCGGATCGGTGTTGACCCATTTGCGGAGGAGACGCGACGAGACGACGATATGAATGGCGGCGCAAGAGACGACGGCGATTGCGGTAGCCGCGAAGGCGAGGATTATCCAGAACCGCTTCGACGGCAGCGCGACGCGGGCGCCGGGCTTCTTCGATGAACGGGCGTCGGCCATGAGGTATGACTTTACTCGCAGGGGGCACGCCAACGGGAGCAGGTTTCAGGTATCAGGTATCAGGTATCAGGCCGGGAGATAATGATGCTCAAAGTTGTTGTTTGAGACAAGGAGGAGCACTGATGAGGCGTCAACTCGTTTCGTTGGGCGTATTAGCCGTCCTGATCGGGGGAGTGGCGTTGTCGTCGCGCGGCGCCGAGCCGGCGGCCGCGCCTTCCGGGACCCGCGGGGAGTTCATCGCCGAGGTGGACAGCGTCGGCAAGAAGCTGGCGGATCTCGCCAACGCGATGCCGCAGGAGAAATACTCGTGGCGGCCGGCGCCGGGCATCCGTTCGGTCAGCGAGGTGTACGTGCACGTGGCCGGCGGTAATTTCCTGATCCCCTCGTTCATGGGCGTGAAGGTCCCGGAGGGGATCACGCGCGACATGGAGAAGACCGTCACCGACAAGGCGAAGGTCATCGACACGATGAAGAAGAGCTTCGAGCACGTCAAGAGCGTCGCGGCCAACATGACCGACGCCGATCTCGACAAGAAGGTCAAGATCTTCGGCGGCCGCGAAGTGACCGAGCGAGCGCTGCTCGTCGTGATCCTCAATCACATGCACGAGCACCTGGGGCAGTCGATCGCCTACGCGAGGATGAATGGAGTGGCTCCTCCCTGGTCGGAAGGAGCCGAGCCGCCGGCGAAGAAGTCGTAGTAGAGGGAAAGGTTTCAGGGAACAGGTGTCAGGGGAAATGCAGGTTTCAGGTATCAGGTGTCAGGTTTCAGGGACGGGAGCCGGGGCTCCGGGCCCAACCTGACACCTGATACCTGGCACCTGGCACCTGCATTTCACCTGACACCTTCAACCTGACCCCTTTCCCGTACCTGAACATTCCACCCCGCTTCTACGTTTGTACCAGTGATGTCTGCCATCGAAGCCCGCGGCCTCCGTAAGGTGTATCGGTCCGGTCTGGGCGGCCGGCGGGTGGAAGCCCTGGCAGGAATCGACTTGCGGGTCGAGCCGGGCGAGGTCTTCGGCCTGCTGGGACCCAACGGGGCGGGCAAGACGACGGCCGTCAAGATCCTGCTGGGCCTGACCCGCGCAACCGACGGCGAAGCCTCGATCTTCGGGATTCCCGCCGGAGATCCATCGAGCCGCCGGCGCGTGGGCTACCTGCCGGAGGGGCACCGTTTCCCCGGGTACCTGACGGCCCGGCAGACTCTCTCGATCTTCGGGCGGATGTCGGATGTCGGGACGGAGGACCTCCGCCGCCGGATTCCGAGCCTGCTCGCGCGGGTGCGCCTCGCCGATTGGGCCGACGTGCGCGTCAAGAAGTTCTCCAAGGGCATGACCCAGCGGCTCGGAATCGCCGCGGCGCTCGTGCACGAGCCGGACGTTCTCCTGCTCGACGAGCCGACCGATGGAGTCGACCCGGTCGGCCGCCGTGAGATCCGCGACCTGCTCCAGGAGGAGGCGGCGCGAGGCCGGGCGATCCTCCTGAACTCGCACCTGCTCTCGGAAGTCGAGCTCATCTGCGGCCGGGTGGCCGTCCTGCGACAGGGATCGGTCGCGGCGCAAGGAAGGATCGAAGACCTGACGGCGGTCACGTCGCGCTACAAGCTCGTCGCCTCCGGCGTGGACGACGCGCTGCTCGCCGAGCTGCGGGGGACCGGAGCCGCGGTCGACCGCGTCAATGGCCACTTCGACCTGACCGCGCGCGACGTCGCCCACTTGAACGCCGTCGTGGATCGCCTGCGCGCCGGCGGCGGGCAGCTCGAGGAATTGACGCCCATGCGCTCGAGCCTCGAAGACGTCTTCGTGGACCTCGTCCGGGCCCAGCCGGACGCGGGCAAGGAGAACTGATGAGAGCCTGGGCCGCGAGCGTCGAGGAGGTCTTCCGGGAGGCGGCGGCGCGCTGGACTCTCATCGCGTACTTCGCGCTCTCCTCGCTGTTCATCCTGATCTTCGCGCTGGCGGTGAACCTCGACGTCGTCAACGGCGCGCTCGCCGGCGTCAAGCTCTTCGGCCAGACGGTCGAGATGGGGCGCAGTTCCATCGACATCGATCGTCTCGTCCTGGGTTTCGAGTCCGGGTTCTCCGGGTTCCTCTATCTCGTCGGCACGTTCCTGGCGCTCTTCGCGACCGCGCACCTGGTGCCCCGGCTGCAGGAGAAAGGGACGGTGGACCTCTACCTGTCGCGCCCGGTCGGGAGAGTCGCGCTCCTCCTGTCGCGCTATTGCGGCGGGATGCTTCTCGCCGCCGCGAACCTCCTGTATCTCATCGGCTCGATCTGGCTCATCATCATCTGGAAGACGCACGTCGTGCACGCGCGCTTCCTGCTCGGCGGAGTGACGATCCTGTTCACGATCGCCGCGCTCCTCGCCTTCGCGTTCCTGATCGGAGTCGTGACGTCTTCGACCGGCGTGTCCCTGATGGCGACCTACGCCGTCTTCTTCCTGGCCGCGATTCTCGCCGCGCACAACAGGATCGCCGCGGCCATGTCGGCCGAGTGGGCGGCGACGCTCGTCAACGGCCTCTACTGGATCTTCCCGAAGACCGCGGAGCTCGGCCGGGCGACGGTCGAGCAGGTGTCGGGAGGCCGGGCGTTCCGGCATGTCGCCGTCGTGCCGGATCTCTTCGCCATCTACGGCTCGACCGCGCTCTTTGGCCTGGCCGCGCTCGCGTTCTCCTGCTGGCTCTTTTCCAGAAAGGACTTCTGACATGAGGACCTCCAGACTCGTTTCCCGAATCGTCCCGGCCCTCGGCGCGCTCGCCCTCTGCGCGGCCGCCCCGCTCGCCGCGGCCTCGCGCTCCGGCAACGACCTGCTCTCGCTCGTTCCCGCCGACGCCGCCTCGGTGGCGGTCATCCGCTTGAGCGACCTGCGCGAGAGCCCGCTCGCGGGCAGGCTCTTCTCGGGCGCCGACCACATGACGGCGGATGGAGACGGGGCCCGGTTCCTGGAGGAGGCGCAGCTCGACCCGAAGAAGGACGTGGACACCGTCGTCATCGCGGCAAGGCCGTCCTCGGGACAGCACGGCTCGCCGACGCTCGCTCTCTTCGAAGGGCGCTTCGATCCCGAGCGCCTGGCCGCCGCGGCCGTGAACCGCGGAGCCGTGCGCACGTCCACGCCCGCGGGAGACTACTTCCTGCTTCCCGAGAAGCACGGCCACGACGAGGAGCACCGGGGCGCGGCGGCCTTCGTGAGCTCGAGCCTCGTCATCGCCGGGACCGAGTCGGCCGTGATTCAGGCCCTGGCGGACCGGCGGTCGGGCGGCACGGGCTTCGCGTCCGGAGCGGGTCTCGGCCGTCAATTGAAACGCGTGGACCGGGACGCCTCCGTGTGGGCCCTGGTGGACGTGACGCGCTACCCGTCGGTCGCGCGCCGCAGCGCCCATGTCCACGCCTCCGCCGAGGCCGACGACGAGCCGGCCATGGCCCTCATGGGCGCGATGAAATCCGTGTCTCTCGTCGCGGTCCAGGCGAAGGCGCGCGGCGACGCCCTGGAGCTCTCCGCGACCGGCCTCTCGAGCGACGCGGAGACGCGGCAGCTGCTGGAGGACTCGCTGCGCGGGTTGATGGCCATGTGGCGGCTCGCGGTGCAGGACAAGTCGCCGGAGCTGGTCTCGATGCTGCGCAAGTTCACGGTCTCGAGTGACGGCGAATCGGTCTCGATTCACGGCACGCTGTCCGGCAGCTTCCTCCGTTCCGTCGCCGAAAAGGCCAGGCACAAGAAGAGCCAGGATTAGGCAGCGCGCGCCCCGCCACCCGGGCCCGCGTGCAACGGAGGCTGCACCGGGCCCTTCAAGCCGGTAAGATCCCCCTCCATGTCTTCTCCGGCGGCGCCCTTGCCGGCCTCCGTGGCCGAGCTCATCGAGCAGAAGAACTTCGATGCGATCGAGGACGTCTGGACCGGACGCATGGAGGAGGAGCCGGAGGACCTCTCCTTCTTCTTCGCGGTCGCCGCGGCGGTCAAGAAGAAGGGGGGCGTCACGCCCGCGCTCTCCTGGCTGCGCTTCCTCGCCGATTACGAAGCGGAGCGCGGAGACGGCGACCGCCAGCTCGCCGTGCTCCTGGAGATCGCGCGGATGTCTCCGACGGACGCGGAGATCCGCAAGGAGCTCGATGCCGCGCTTCGGACCCGCTTCGCCTCGCACCCGTCGCTCGCGGCCGTCTTCGCGCACTTCCCGCTGCAGGGCCCCGCGGACCCGATGGAGGCGGCGGGGAAGATCGCGCGCTGGCTCCATTTCTCTCCCGGCGAGATCTACTTCATGCCGGGCCGCGGAGCCGGGCGGATCGTGGAGTTGAACCCGGCGCTCGACGTGATCCGCGTGGAGTTCTCGGACGCGAAGCTGCCCCTCTCGCTCGTCAACGCGGAGAGGAACCTGTCTCCGCTCCCCCGGGACCATTTCCTGCGGCAGAAGCTCGAGGAGCCCGAGGCGGCGCGGGCGCTCGTCGAGCGGCAGCCCGCGGAGGCGGTCCGCCGGCTGCTCGAGAGCTTCGGGCGCTCCATGACGCTCGTCGAGGTCAAGGAGAACCTGGCGGGCCTGGTGGACGAATCCCGCTGGGGGAGCTTCTGGGCGGCCGCGCGCAAGCACCCGCAGCTCGTCGCCTCCGGCACGGGGAAATCGGCGATGGTCGCCTGGTCTTCGAGCGCCGGCGAGGCGCAGGAGTCCGTCCATCGCGAATTCGAGGAGGCGGCCCCGCAGCAGAAGATCGAGATCGCGCGCAAGCACGCGAAGCGATCGAAGGATCTCGCGCGCTACTTCGGCCAGACGCTCGCCGCGGAGGCGCGGAAGGCGGCGGAGGAGGAACGCCCGGCCCTGGCCTGGGAGCTTTCGCAGGCCGCCGTCAAGCTCCTGCCCGGCGAGCCGGAGGCGTTTGCCGCGGCGGAGCTTCTCGCCAGCCCCGACCTGCCTTCGGTCATCGCGCGGATCCACGATCACGTGGCCCGCGAGAAGGCGCTCGAGGCGGTGCGGGCGAGCCGCGCCGACTGGGCCGACCTCTTCGCCGATCGCGTCTTCAAGGAAGACGACGCGCGGGTCCTGACGGCGCTCTTCGCAGGCCTCGCGGAGTTCCCCGAGCGCTCCGAGGAGCTCTCGCGCCGGATCCTGCGCTCCCCGCGCCAGGCGCCGCGCGCCTTCCTCTGGCTCTGTGACCGGCTGCGCGCGGAGCGCAGGCCCGTCCCCGGCCACCTCTTCTTCTCGATGCTCGACGCCCTGCGCCAGGAGGAGTTCTCCAGCTACCGCGCCCGCTTGAAGGAGTTGTTCGATCCGGGCAACCTCGCGGTCTCGATCGTCCAGTCTTCGGGCTCCGAGGAGGAAGCGCGCGACTATCTCTCGGCGCTGGACAGGGCCGGGGGGCTGGAAGAGCACCGGCGGGCCCTCGTCAAGGAAGCGCTCCTGATGAAGTTCCCGGCCCTGCGCGGTCCCGCGCGCGAGTACATCTATTCGACGGCCGAGGCGATCGAGGCGCGCCGCGGGGAGCTGGCCCACTTGAAGCAGGTCGAGCTGCCCGCCAACGCCGAGGCGATGCGCGTGGCCAAGGACCATGGTGACCTGACGGAGAACTTCGAGTATCACGCGGCGAGACAGAGGCACGAGTACCTGTCGGCGCGGATCGCGTCGTTGTCCGACGAGCTGTCGCGCTCGAGGACGCTCGATCCCTCCCGGATCGACGCCTCGGAAGTGCGGGTCGGGACCCGGGTGACGCTGCGCGATCCGGAGACGGGAGCCGCCCGCCCGGCGACGGTTCTGGGTCCCTGGGACTCGCGCCCGGAGGAGGCGGTCTATTCCTACCAATCGGAATTCGCTCAATCGCTTCTGGGCAAACAGCTCGGCGACCGCGTCCGGGTCGGGGAATCCGAGATGGAGATCGTCTCGATCGAGCCGTGGATGAGGAGACTCGGGGACTGGGGTCAGGTCTCGACGTCGCCGAGCCGCGGTTGCTCCTTGGCGTGGCGGTCGGCGTGGTCGCGGAGGATCCTCTGCATCTCCCGATCGGGGACCCGGCGCGCAAGGACCGCGACGTTCCCGTGGTCCTGGACGGGATCACGGAGACGGTCGGCGGGACGGTGTTGACGCCGGCGGAGCTGCCGGCGCGGCTTGCGGGAGTCCGCCTCCTGCTCGTCGGCGAAGAGCACACGGCGATGGAGTCGCACCGCGTCGAGAGGCGCGTCCTGGAGGAGCTCGCGAGCGCGGGGCGCCGCGTGTCGATCGGACTCGAGATGTATCCATACGGGGAGCAGCCGTCGCTCGAGCTGTGGGTCGGCGGCAAGCTCTCCGAGAAGGAGTTCGTCGATCAGTCCCACTGGTACAAGAACTGGGGGTACAACTGGGGCTATTACCGCGACATCTTCCTGCTGGCCGGGGAGAAGCAGATGCCGATGTTCGCGATCAACACCCCGCGCGAGGTCGTCGCCGCCGTCCGCAAGAAGGGATTCACCGGCTTGACGGAGGAAGAGGCCGCGCACATCCCCGCGAAGATCGACACGGAGAGCGCCGATCACCTCCGCCTCTTCAAGGCCTCGTTCGGCGACGAGGGCTTTCACACGGGCATGAGCGATGACCGACTGGAAGAAGATGTTCGAGGCGCAATGCACGTGGGACGCCACGATGGCGCAGAACGCGGTCGCGGCCCTGAAGAAGTCCGGGAGCGACGAGAAGGCGATCCTCGTCGTCTTCGCGGGCTCGGGGTCACGTGCAGTACGGCCTGGGCATCGAGCGGCAGGCGGCGCGGCTCTTCTCCGGAAAGATCGCGACGCTCATTCCCGTGGCGGTCCAAGATGAAAAGGGGAAGCCGGTCCGCTCCGTCCGCGCCTCCTACGCCAACTTCGTCTGGGGCGTCGCGCGGGAACCGGACCCGCTCTTCGCGGAGCTCGGCGTTTCAACGCGGCCGGCGGACGGAGGCAAAGGCGTCTCGGTCATCAACGTCGAGAAGAAATCCGTCGCC
>CAVUIX010000034.1:0-111093 GCA_963741435.1 uncultured Acidobacteriota bacterium
CTGGCCGCACGAGTACGTCATGAGGAGCGCCGACAACGCGGCGGAATTCGACGAGGCCGCGCGGTTGATCCACTCCCACGGGTTCCCAGTGAGGCTGCGGGAGGAAGTCTCAAGACTATCTGGACGTGGACGGGTGGTGTTACTGGGCGATGGGGCTACCTCGGCGGGCCGGACGACATCATCAACCGGACGAGGCCGGAGACGCGGGCTGCGTTTCACGCGATGGTCTGAACGGGGAGCGCCACACAGGACGCGTACCCGGCCTATGAAGATGTACGAGGTAAAAAAAAAAAAAAAAAAAAAAAAAAAAAAAAAAAAAAGAAATGGATGGGGTCAGTCGTGTATTGTTGTATTTCTGAGGCCGGCCCGTGACCACCGGTTACCTCGGCCCGATGACGGGGCGACACAATCCTCGAAGGACCGGGGAGGGCGGGCGTCAACGAGAGAGCCAAGGCGTCTAATTGACTGAAGGGAGGGGAGAGGTTTAGGATCCAAGGCGATATCGAGAGAGGCGCGAGGGAACTGGCCCGTTGACCGCCCGGCAACCTGGCTTCGCCGCCAAGGTGCCAAAGCCAGCCCGGAGACGGGGACGATAGGGCTCACGTCGAGCAAAAAAGGGCGTGAGACGCCTCGAAGTCGAGGCGTTTTCCGTTGATGGGCCGGCGGCTCGGGCCGGTGCCTCCCGCCAGGGAGGATGCAATGAACAGCCAAACTCAGGGACCTGTCCCCCGGTCGGAGCTCTACCAGCGGCCAGTCTTCGATGGCTTCCCGTATCTCGTGTCGCGCGTTTATCCAGCGTTTACCACATCATCGTGCTGCCACGGGACCGCACCGAGGAGGAGCTCCTGTTCCTCGCCGAGCGTCAGGTGACGGCAAATCGCCTCGAGACATCCTGGCGCTTGGGCATCGCCAGGGAATGAACTACGGTTGCGACGGCGTGGGCTCTCCCGCCAGTCACCTCCCCCGCTGCACAGCCTTCGTCTGGCGACAAGCTGCAGCCCGCGGAGGCGTTCCCGCAGACTCCGGAGCTGGTTAGCCGGATTGGGAGGCTTCACGCTTACATCGAAACGCTTCAACTGAAGGGCTATTTGGTTCCCGACTCGAGGAGATGGGAACGCCCTGGAGCGCCGGAGGAGCTGGCCAGGCTGAGCGGTTTCGGCCCTCGCGGCACGCCGCTGGGCCTCGAGCCTTGTTCAGTCTGCGGCCAACCGAGAGGGGTCTGCAGGAGAGAGCGCACCGAGGGCAACATCGTCACGGTCTCCTGCCTCTGCGACAACCATAACCGGTGCGCGCGCTGCGGCGAGGGGCTCGACGACCACAGCCTGAACGCCTTCCATTACGACGAGGGAGAGCGCCGGATCTACTTCACCCCGGGATTCTGCGGCCTGAGCCACCGCTGTCCCGGCGAGGGCGGAGTACGTTTGTCGAATGGGCGCCAACGGTAAGAGCGCCAGAGGCGGGGAGGGAGGGTCCGAGCGGGAGGGCGCGGGGATCATGGTTGGCGTTGCGGGCCACTGGGGAGGTGGAGACGGCGGCCGATCGATGCCCGGCGAGCCTCGGTCCCGACCGCGGGCAGCTAGACCCTGGGTTTGGGCGGTGGAAGCGAGAAGGCGGCGCTTTCGGCCGCGAAGCCGATCCTGACGTGCGACTTGTCGCAGAAAGGCTTGTTCTCCGAGTGTCCGCAGCGGCAGAGCGACACGCCGGTGCGGCCGGCCAGGTCGTAACGGTTGCCGACCTCGTCGACCAGAGTGATGTCTTCCCCTTCCACTCTGAGGGGCCCGTCCTTCCGGGGTGTGATCTTGATGTCAGCCATCGTCCTCCCTCCCCTCGCGAAAACCCCGCGATTCTAACCAACCGACACCGCGCGGCACGGACAGGATCGCGCAACGCTGTCCCGGCAGAAGCGGACTGCCGACGGGGAGGCTGACCGGACTTGAAGCCTCAGCTCGCCACCGAGAGTGCTGGAACGCAGTCGGATCAGCTTGCCCGGGTTAGAACCGCGACTTCCTTCTCGAGTCGGCAACCCAGCCGGTCCTTTTCGGTCTCCAGGTCGTATCGGGACTGAAGGTTCAGCCAGAAACGCTCGTGAAAGAAGTGGGGTCAGGCGTGAATATCGGGTGTTCAGTCGAGGAAGCTCCGAGCGGGAACGCAGCGAGAGCGACTTGGTCAGTTTTCGGTAATGCCCTGGAGCCGCGACCGGATGGTGTTTCTGACTCTCTTCGCAATCCGGACAGCCTCATCAGACTCCTTGCGTGTGATCGGTTCCCAGTCTCCTGGATAGCGAGCCTCGACCGCATACCGCTTCAGAAGGCCTAGTTCGGCCGAGTCAACCGGCAAGGCCTGCGATGAGGGAAGCGCGGACACCAATTCGGCCAGGTCATGCGTCTTCGGAAAGGGGACTGAGTGAAAGGCCAGCAAGGCCTTGAGGTACTTTTCTACGAGCTGTTGCGCGTGGAAGCAGACGGTCGCAAATGGGCACTGCTCCCCCATCGTCAAGAGGTATTCTGCGGCTGTCAGGTCCTCTTCGGCCTTCGAGACCCACTGCGCAACGACGTGGCGCAGTTCAGGCCGTTCGTTCATACACGAGGTGGCCTTCGTGGGCTGCAGGATAGGCGATGCTTCCGACCACGTCCCGGTACGCGGTGAATTCCTCCGGGGTGACAACAATCACATCCTTGGGAAGGCCGAGCCCACCCAGCTTCATCTCGATTTCGATGGCCTGGTGCCGGCGCGAACCCTTAACCGGCATCACCACGAGGAAGTCCACATCGCTATCAGGCCCAGCCGTTCCTCTCGCCCGAGAGCCAAAGAGAATGATCTTGTCGGGCTTGAATCCTTCAGCGATTCGCCGAATCATCTCGGCGACCTTAGCCTCCGTGGTCGGGCCCGCTTCAACTTCCATGGTCGCGGATTATCTCACCCGACGGCCCTGAACGCCCCTCAGTGCCAGGCTTTCCGTGGTTGGCCCCTGGGTTCACAAGGGATCCAGCAGGGCAAATGGGGTCGGTCTTGCAAGATGGCAAGATGGGCGTCAACTGGTATGAGTACCCTGGCCCGCTGCGGGGCTCGCGTCTGCGGACTACCCGCGGGCGTCGGTCAGGCCCTGATGCGCCCGACTCCGGCGAATGTGCACCCAGAGCGACATCAACCGAACGGGTTCTAGCTCGGGAGCGCTCGTGCAGAAGCGCCTCGGGCCAGCTCCGCAGAGGCGCGCCGTGGGACATTGGTTGGCGGTGAGACAAGAACGCCGCCCCGGTTTACCCGGGACGGCGTGCATTCAGTCGGTGCGGCCTATTTGTGCGAAGAGCACTGCCTGTGCGAAAGGCCCGGCCGACGACTAGAACTGAAGGCTACTCCTGTTCCGAGTCGGCTGGTGATCGTTTGATCCTTCTATACCGATAGGTAAGAACGATCGGAAGCAACGAGTTCGGGAAGATCGAATCTAGCCCGCATAATTCATGAACGACTCCGGCCGTCCCACGGATCTTTTTCCGCCATGCGGCGTCAGCCCTCCTCTGCGATGGTCCAAAGCGGGCGGGGGACCTTTCGGTCCCCCGAACCCCCGCGGATGGTCGCCGTCGTCGGGCTTCCTTGCCTGACGAAAGAATCTCTCGCGGGAACAAGGTGTATCCGGTCTCGGAATGCCTCGTCCCTCGAAGGCGACTTTCGGCACAGTCACATGCACGTGTTTCGGCCAGGTGTCCATGAATTATCCGGGCTAGCGTTCGCGACCAACGCCCGAGCCGCCCTGTTGTCTCCCGGTGCCCGAGCCACCGTGCTTATCTGGCGTGGTGCCTTTTGGGCCGTCCCGGGATTCCCTCTGGAAGCCGGTCCGCTTTCCGTCTTTCTTCCGCTCATCCTGGCGGGGTTGACCAGCTCGGGCCTTGTCCTTCTGTGATTTGTCCATCTCTGCCTCCATCTTAGCTGCCTCCTAATCGTCGCCGTGGACCGCGCACTGGGCAGAAGTCATTGGTCCGGAGGGGAATATGGCCGGGGGACGACTTTGTATTCTAGCCCGCATAATTCACGAACGACTCCAGCCGTCCCGCGGATCTTTTCCGCCGGATACTTCGTCAGACCTCCTCTGCGATGCCCCCGGCATCGCCGTCGTCGGTCTTCCTCGTCCCGACGAAAAATCTCTCGCGGGAACAAGGTGTACCGCAGCTGCTATCCAATCTGGAACGAGATAGGCTTTGTCTCTTAACGACTTGCGCGTGTCTCGGCTGGGTGTCCGTGAATTATCCGGGCTAAGAAGGGCACGTTCCCCCAAGGGACTGCCTGAGGGAGGAAGGTCATGCGAAAGTCGGCGTCAAACCTGGGTCTCGCGATCGCACTCCTCGTCTGGTGCGGCGGAATGTTGGTTTCCGGCGACTCGTCGGCGACGTTGCCGATCCAGAAGCAGGCGAAGGAGGCCGGCGTCCCGGCCTCGAACTGCCTCTACTGCCATGGCGAGAAGGTTCCGAAGAAGGATGCCGTGACGCACAACGATCGGGGCAACTGGCTCATCAAGGAGAAAGAGAAGCGCAAGGCCAAGGCGATTGACGGCGCCTGGCTGAAGGACTATCCCGGCGACAAGCAGTGATTCGCCGTTGAGGCGGCTACAGCTCCCGTTTCTTGCCGCGGTCTCGCTCGGTTGACCCTTTGCTGAATGCCGGCTGCCTCAGGCGCGTCTGCCCCGCCAGTAGAAGCCCCCGCCGCCGAGAAGAAGAACGACCAAGACAACGATGAGGAGGGTTCCCATGTTCATGCCTTTCTCGTCCGAACGCCTTTACGCGATGCTCTCAAGCCTGAAGATCGATGATGGCCGCTCCTCCGATCCGCGTCCAATCGTTTGTTCCGATGGGATTGAGGCGGTGGAACGATCAGGCCGGCGCGCCTGCAATTGAATAGACGGGGGGCCTGCAGCCTCAGGCCTGCGCTGGCTGGCTGAGACGTTGCCTGGACGGCCTCGCCACCTTGCGTCGTACCATGGAGGGCTTCGGAGTCATTGGCGCGAAAGGGGGTTTCCATGACCGATCCGGGAAGCACGAACGACAGGCCTCAGACGCCGGACGACCGCATGACGCGGAAAGAGAAGGAGGCGTACGAGGACCAGGTCGAGGAGTTGGAGGGTCCGGATCCCCGGCAGGTCCCAGGCGACCAGAAGAAGCGTCCAAACGACCCGGGCATTTCAAGCTCCTGAAGACTCCGGCCGGGTCAGAAGGGGTTGCCGGAATGCCTGAAGGATCGGATGGGGTCGTTCGTGGCTTATGGGATTATTGGTCCACCGGTCGCGGCATGACTCTTACCGCAGTGCTTTTGGATCCGCGAGCCCAGTCCCTCACGGTCGGACACCAGTTGTCCGCCGCAATGGAGAACCTCGTGCGGGGAGGAACAGGCACGTTGCCTGAGATCAGCCGCTTCTTTGGGATCGTTGTCCGGATGTTCGTGGAGGCCGGCGCTCCACACCATCGGCCCCATTTCCACGCCTATTACCAGGGTGGTGTTGGAGTATTTGCGGTTGATGACATTGAAGTCATCGGCGGAGGTCTTCCTGCCCGGCAGGCGCGCCTCGTCACCGCATGGGCGGAGATCCACCGGAGCGAACTGCTCGAGAACTGGGAGGCTTTGCAGGCAGGCCGGAACCCCGCTAAGATTGACCCGTTGAGGTAGCAGGCATGGCTCATTCGATTCACGCAGTCGTCGGGTTCGACAGGGTTGCACCCTTCACCCTGCGGGTCCAGTTCCAGGACGGAACGACGCAGGAGATCGATTTTCGGCCCGTGCTGGCGGGAGAGGTATTCGGCCCTCTTTCTGAGCCCCATGTCTTCGATCAAGTCCGGCTGGACACCGAGTCGCAAACACTCGTCTGGCCTAACGGCGCTGACTTCGATCCAGCCACTCTCCACGATTGGCCTGAAGAAGGTCCCCGCCTCGCGGCGCTCGCCCGAAGCTGGGCGCACGTCGCCCGGTAACCGCCCGCTTCACGCATCGGACGACGCAGGCCTGGTCGCCTCGGATTCCGAACGGCCCGAAACCCCACGCACAGTACCATCGTACAAGACTGACCCCCTCTCCCTCACATGGTCTTGGCGTTCACGCCTCGTCGCTTTCCTCGCCGAAGCCTGCAGAACCAGCCAGCGACGTCACGCGGGAATGATTTCGAGGTGGGCGCGGGTCGCGTCGATGACGGCCGTCAGGGGAATGCTGGCGTCGAAGGTTGCGAGGCGTCCGCCTCTTTGCGTCGCGAGCGCCAGCAGGTAGACGTCGGTCACCTGCCGATGCGTCGCTGGCGCAGTCCGCTCGAAGAGGCGTAGGTCACGAAAAGACACCTCGTCCGCCCAGAAGACGTGCTTCCCGCTGGAACAGAATTTCCCGAGACGCCGGACGATCGCTGCCGGTGTTTCCGGGGTGCCTGCGTATGCCGGATTTGACAGGACGCGGATCAATCCGTTCTCGGTCAACGGGCAGGTCGCCCATCCGGCGCCGCGGTTGGCGGCAAACCACTCATGGGCGGCTTCGTGGTGAACGTGATCCGGGTCAAACAGCGCCACGAGGACGTTGACGTCCAACAGGGCGACTCGTGTCACTCCTCGTCCCGCAGCTTGTTCACAAGCGCCATGGTCGAACGGCGGCTTCCTTTCGGGCGCCGGGGCAACAGGGGAACTCCGTTACGAAGTCGCGGAGGCCGCTTCGGCTCGAGCGACTCCCGAGCCAGGTCCGAGATCACGCGACCGGCCGTCGTGGCACGGCTCGAGGCGATCTCCTTGGCTGCCTGCAGGACATCGTCATCGATTTCCAGGGTCGTTCTCACGGGACTAGCATCTCACATCAAGCATCTGATGTCAACCGGGGTTACAAGTGCCCGTCCTTCGGCATTGGCCCTTGCCAGGGTGGCATCGTCGCCTGGGTCCTCAGGCCAGTCTCCGGCCCAGATCACGTCGTGGCCCAACGCGGCGAGAGCAAGCTTCGAGCCTCCCCAGACGCATGCGTCGAGGAGAAGCTTCACTTAGCTGCCGGTGGTAACCAGCGGCTCGACACGCTCGTGCGCAACAAGCTTGTGAGCGTAAGCAAGGCACGCCTGGATGTCCTCGGGCTCGAGCCACGGATAGCCGGAGAGAATTGTGTCCGGCGTATCGCCGGCGGCCAGCATGCCAAGCACGTGCTCGACGGCCAGCCTGCGGCCGCGAATGATCGGTTTCCCGGCGAAGATCGCCGGATTCACCGTGATCCTCTCGAGAAGCGCCTTCTCGTCCATGCGGAAAACATAGACCTGCCGACGGCCTATCGCTCGGCTTGGAATACGTAGAGCCGGTTTTTGGCTCGCGACGCTGCAACGTAGAGGTTCCGGGGGGCGCAGGACATGGGGTTTCCGTCCACGTCGCATAGCAGGACGACGTCGGCTTCCAGGCCCTTGAAGCGATGAGGGGTGGAGTAGCGGAGGACGGAAGAACTGGAAGCAAGGCCGAGGTCGTTGACGGCTTCGACGCGAAGGCCGGCGAGAGTCGGGTCGTCGCGGAGAAAGGATCGTTCGAGGCGGTGAGTGCCGATGAGGACGATGCGGTCGGGTGTCATGCTCTGCTTGAGCAGCCACTGGATTTTGCCGGCGGCGAGGGCCCTCTCGTCGGCCTCGGTGTTGTAGGGAATGATTTCGGGCTCAACGCCCGGGGGAGCGGACCAGAGGTAGCGGCAGTCGAGGCCAACGAAGGCGGAGAAGTACTCCCCGATCGCGCGGGTGTTGCGACGGTTGGTCCGCAGAGGGAAACGGGGCATGGGCCAGGGAGGCTTGCCGTTGCGATTCCAGAGGTCCTGGTTCTCGTCGCGGAAGACATAGACGCGCCCCCGGGAGGGGTCTCGCAGGAGAGACATGAGGATCTCGAACCAGTCCGGCATGAAGTCCTGCGCTTCGTCAATCACGAGGGCGTCGAAGCGGTCGGTGATCGTTTTCGCCGCGTCCAGGAGAAGGAGACCGGACTCGTCGTTCCAGAACTCAGCCGCCTCCGCCGTTCGAGAATTCGCCGGCTCCTTCCATGGCAGGCCGGCGCGTCCTGACCAATCCCGGCAAAGCTGGTGGAAGCTCCCGGCCCATATACTCCCGGCCTCGCTTCGGTGCGCCTCAGCGAAACTGTAGAGGCGGTGGGCGAGCGGCGTGTTGAAGCAGAGGAGAAGAACGGTCGCGCCATCCGCAGCCATCCGGCGCGCGACCTCGCAGGCCAGCATGGTCTTTCCCGTTCCGGCTCCCCCTTCGACGTGGACCCGCGGGTTGAGATCGAGAAAGTCCAGGCAGATGGCCTGCTCTTCGCCGAGTCGGACCAGGGCCGCGTCTTCCGCCGCGATGTCTCCGAGGAGCGTGGAGACGAGCTGGAAGTGCGGGGCGATCACCTGCTGGCCGACCTGCTTGACGAGCTTTTTCGTCATCGGCTCGGTCTCCCGGCCGCTCGCGATTGTTCGGAACAGCCGCTCGAAGGCCTTCTCCGCGCCCTGGGCCAGGTCTCCCGCGTCAATCACCAGCTCGCGCGGAGCCGAGATCGGTAGCCGCTCGGGATCGTACTGACAGTCCGGGAAGACAACCGCATGACCGTGGGCGAACCGCGGCCCGCCGTCGCCGAAAAGACCTCGCCGCTCGATCTCGCCCATGAGGCTCTTTTCGTTCTGCTGGCCTTGCCGGAACGGATCCTGGATCGTATGGGTCGTTCCGTTGTGGTCGCAAGACGTCCACTCCCGCTCGCGCCCGTCGTAGCCGATCGAGCCTCCCTTGACTTCGAGGACCAGGAGCCCTTTCTCCGGATGCAGAATCAGGAAATCAATCTCCCCTTCCCGAAGAGGCTGCCCACCCTCCGGCGCGACGTAGTACGAAACCGAGTGGTAAATCCGATAAGCGTCCGGGAGCCCCTTCAGCGCCAGGTACACGCGCGCCTCGCCCGCATCCGGCCGGGCCGTCACCGGGACATCCGGAATCATCGTGGCCATGGGTTGTTGGGGCCAAGTCTATGGCCGAGTGTTCGCTATAGCTTTCCTTCGGCGGCAAGCACAGCTTTCAGACCTCGAGCGATCATGCCGGCGCGCGTGACGCCCATGTTCTTCGCAAGCGCATCAGATCGGGCAAGCAGACTCCTTTCCACGGTCACTGAAATCACTTTCGCACCTTCTCCCTGACGCGGACGTCCGGGCCTCTGGCGCGCTTTCTTCAGCCGAGACCTTGCCCGGGCGGAAAGACGCCCGAATTCATCGACCACCATCTCACGGTCGAATTCCGCGGTTGCGGCCTGGAGTTCCTCAGTCGTCATTCGTGCGAACGGCGTGGTTTCTTCCTTCCTCGTCTTCTTCACTTCCGCCTCCTTCGAAATTGGCGCTTTTCTCTATCCGTCAGCCGTCGCGCATGGATCACGAACACCGTTCCGTCATCGTCGAGGACGAAGACGACCTGCAACAGACGATCAGCGCGTCCCTGGCCCCAGACGAGGTACTTGTCATCGGACCGACTCATCGGGTAGGGGGCTCGAGCCTGCGTGATCACCTGTTCGGCCTCGTCCGGATCGACACCGTGTTTCGCCAGATGCTCGAGGTTCCAGTCATTCCAGCGAAAATCCACGGGCCCTCGCCTCCCATTTCAGAGGGCAGTTTAATATATATGAAATGCCAACGCAACCCGCCTGGCACCCCCGGCTCTCCATGGGAGAGCGGGCGTCGGTAGACGGAGCTCCTCGCCTGAAGAAATTCGGGACGTCAGCAGCTAGAGCGCGCGGTGGCTCAAGATTTGCACGGCGCGTACGTTGCTGAACGATCCAGGACTTGTGGTTTCAGGCAAGGAGGTCAAGATGGCAAAGGCGAAGAACCCGGTTCCCGAAGGATTCCACACGGTGACCCCGCAGCTCACGCTGGACAACGCGGCGCCGGCGATCGAGTGGTACAAGAAGGCGCTCGGCGCGGACGAGGTGGCGAGGCACGCCGGTCCCGACGGGAAGATCATGCACGCGGAATTGCGTATCGGCGATTCGCTCATCATGCTGAACGACGCGATGGGCGGCGGTAAAGGCCCCAAGGCGTTCGGCGGCTCACCGATGTCGCTCTGGGTCTACGTAAAGGATTGCGACGCGCTGTTCAAGCGCGCCGTCGCGGCAGGCGCGAAGGTGCTTGACGGGCCCATGGGGGCCATGGCGGACCAGTTCTGGGGCGATCGCAGCGGAACGTTTGACGACCCGCACGGGTACCGCTGGACGATCGCGACGCGCAAGGAGGATCTCTCGCCTCGCGAACTGGAGCAGCGGCAGAAGGAGTGGATGCAGCAGTTCGCGCCGCAGCCAACCCGCTAGCCCGCATAATTCACGAACGACTCCAGCCGTCCCGCGGATCTTTTCCGCCGGATACGTCGTCAGACCTCCTCTGCGATGCCCCCGGCATCGCCGTCGTCGGTCTTCCTCGTCCCGACGAAAAATCTCTCGCGGGAACAAGGTGTACCGCAGCTGCTATCCAATCTGGAACGAGATAGGCTTTGTCTCTTAACGACTTGCGCGTGTTTCGGCTGGGTGTCCGTGAATTATCCGGGCTAGCCGCGGGCAGTATTTCGAGAGGCGCCGGCCATTCGGAGGGAAGGTCAGCCCAGCGCCGGCGGAGGTTCGTCCGGGGCGGCGGGGTCAGGTACTGGATCCGGACGGCGGGGCAGAGGGCCTGACTGGCTTGCCGAGCCGGTCTATTTGATCCAAGAACGCCGCGATTTACGGGAGCGGCCAACCCGGTTCTGCCGCCTGGCTTCAGGTCTCGCTCAGGAGGCGGTCGAGAAGCACGTCCTCGAGGTCTCGGCGGCTGTCGAAGATGCCGAGAACCAGGACCCGCCGGCCCGCGATTCGATAGAAAGCCGATAGGGCCGGATGATGAGCTCGCGGTAGTCGCGCAACTGGATTCGGGAGAGCCCGGGAACAACCCGGCCTCGAGAGGGATTCCGCGCGAGTGTCGCCGCCCTCTCTTCCAGCTTCTTCAGGGCGGGGGCCGCGGCATCCCGGTTACGCTCGGAGAGGTATTCGACAATGGAAAGAAGATCCCGGCCGGCGACGTCGGCCCATTCGACGCGGTAGGCCTTTCGTCTCACCGGGCAGCGAGGCGGGCGCGCGCCGCGGCGAAGATCTCGTCCTGGGGGGTCGTCTTGCCCGCCCGGATATCCGCCTCGCCGCGAGCGATGAGCTTGAGCAGGAGGGTCGCTTCTCTCATCTCTTCATAGGTCTCATAGTCGACGAGCACGCCCTTCGGGACGCCGCTCTGCGTGATCACGACCGGCCGTCGTGTCTCACCTACGGTCCGGAGCAGCTTGGCTGCGCTGGTCTTCAGGGCGGTCACGGATTGAATCTCGGGATGGAGCCTCATAGGTCCCATTCAGGGTACTACGGATGGATCCATCGCCACTGCGTCGATGTCGGATAGATGTCGCCACTTAAAGCCGACCAGTCCAGTAGCGCGGCCGGCGACTCTGGTGGCCGACAGCCAGAATTCGGATCATGTCCGATGCGATCACGTAATAGAGGTTATAAGGGAACCGACGAAGGACTTTGCGTCGGACGCCCTTTCGGTGGACCACGGGAGAGGGTTCCGGGTGATCCAGGATGAACCGGATGCTTCTGCTGGCTTCCGCCTGAAAGCTCCGAGCAATTGCAGAAGGCGCCTGGTCTCGGTAGTGACGCCCCGCTTCAAGAAGGTCTGCTCTGGCGGCCGGATGAAACTGCCAGCTACGCAATCAGGTCGCGGAACTCCCTCATGACTTTGTCACCCGGGATCCCCTCGACCTTGCCCCGCTCCCACTCCTTCCAATCGCCGTTCTGCCTCCTCGAGCCACAGCGCCTCGAACTCTGCCGGCGACAGCTTCTCTTCCTCTTCGTCCAGACTCCGGAGAAGCCAGCCGGCGAGCCTGGCGCGCTCCTTGTGATCGAGCTTCAGAGCGGCTGCGACGATCTCTTCGGTGGTCACGAGCCAACGATACCTCGAGCTCCAGAAGCAGGTCCGCGGGCCCTGGGATTGACCCCACGATTCGCCGGGCAGTGGAGGTCCCTCGGGGTCGAACGTGCGTCCATGGCTTATCGCACGGTCTGGAATACGTAGAGCCGGTTTTTGGCTCGCGACGCGGCGACGTAGAGATTCCGGGGGGCGCACGACGTTGGGTTTCCGTCCACGTCGCACAGCAGGACGACGTCGGCTTCCAAACCCTTGAAGCGATGAGGGGTGGAGTAGCGAAGGACGGAAGGGTCGGAGGCGAGGCCGAGGTTGTTGACGGCTTCGACGCGAAGGCCGGCGAGAGTCGGGTCGTCGCGGAGAAAGGATCGTTCGAGGCGGTGAGTGCCGATGAGGACGATGCGGTCGAGTAGTGATCGGGCCAGGCATATGTTATACATTTTGGAGCCTAGCCCGCATAATTCACGAACGACTCCAGCCGTCCCGCGGATCTTTTCCGCCGGATACTTCGTCAGACCTCCTCTGCGATGCCCCCGGCATCGCCGTCGTCGGTCTTCCTCGTCCCGACGAAAAATCTCTCGCGGGAACAAGGTGTATCTCGGCGAAACGCAAGAAAGGTGTGAACGGAGCGTTTATCTCTCAGCGAGATGCACGTGTTTCGGCCGGGTGTCCGTGAATTATCCGGGCTAGCGAGGTCGGTCTGGCAAGATCCCTAGCTGAATCAGTCTGCATCCTTGTACATCCGGCGCGCGGTTACTGCGGCGCGATCGTCGCGGCTATACTTGGTGGCATACTTGCGTGACTTCAAATGGAGGTGACCGGATGACCTCGAAGCGGCCAAAGGTCCTCACGATTGTGATCGCCATGCTTGTCCTGACGAGCCCGGTAGGCGCTCCGGCCGCCGTCAGCCCACCCGCCGCCGAGGCCGGGAAGACGGGGGATCTCTGGGAGGTGACCTCCAAGATGTCGATGGAGGGGATGGAGATGCCGGGACGCACGATGAAGGTCTGCACACCAAAGGAATGGAAGGAGCCTCCCGCCCCGGCGGATGAACAGCAGAAGTGCCGCTATTCCGACTTCAAGGTGGTGGGCTCGAGGGCCACATGGAAGGTGCACTGCACCAATCCCGAGATGACCGGGGAGGGGGATATCACGCGCAACGGCGCCGACTCCTACGCCGGCGTGATCACGTTTACGAGCGAGCAAGGGGTCATGAAGCTGAAGCTCAATGGCAAGCGTGTCGGCGACTGCGACCCGGTGAAGCCATGACGAAGGTCAACGACGCGGTGCGGCATCCACGGAGAGGATCTCCTCGGCTTCTCTAGTCACGACCAAACGGTAGCACGGGGATCCCCAGCAGAAGCCGGCAGGCGCGCCTCAGCCCTCCTCTGCGATGCGCCCCGGCATCGCCGTCGTCGGGCTTCCTTGCCTGACGAAAAAATCTCTCGCGGGAACAAGGTGTACTCAGTCTCGGATTGCCTCGTCCCTCGATGAAGGCCTTCGGCACAGTCAATTGCACGTGTTTCGGCCGGGTGTCCATGAATTATCCGGGCTAGCCGCCGGCGATGGCGCCGAGGACGATGAAGGGTTCGGCGCCCTGGGCGACGGGGTCGGGGAGGGGCGTGTCCGGGGAATCGTGGGAGAGGTCCTGGGAGCAGGCGAAGAAGCGGATGAAGGCGCGGCGCTCTTGCGTGACGTGGTCGCGGATCGTCCCGCGGAGCACCGGGTAGCGCGCCTCGAGGGCGTCCAGGACCGCTCGGGGCGTCGCAGGGCCCGGGACGTCGAGCTCGACCGGGCCCGCGACCCTGGCCAGGGTGCGCAGGTGCGGCGGGAGCTCCACCCGGATCATGGCAGCGTCTGGACCTCGACGGAAAGGACGGCGGGGAGGTCGCGGACGATCGGGGCCCAGGTGTTTCCGGAGTCGGCGGAGGCGTAGACCTGGCCGCCGGTCGTGCCGAAGTACACGCCGCAGGGATCAAGCGAGTCGACGGACATCGCGTCGCGCAGCACGTTGACGTAGCAGTCGCGCTGCGGCAGGCCGCTGGTCAGCGCCTCCCAGTCGTTTCCGCCCGCGCGGCTCCGGTAGACGCGCAGCTTTCCGTCGAGCGGGTAGTGCTCGCTGTCGCTCTTGATCGGCACGACGTAGATCGTCTCGGGCTCGTGCGCGTGGACGTCGATGACGAAACCGAAGTCGGTCGGAAGGTTGCCGCTGACCTCCTTCCAGTTGTCGCCGGCGTCGTCGCTCCTCAGGACGTCCCAGTGCTTCTGCATGTAGAGGACGCTCGGCCGCGACGGGTGCATCGCGATGCGGTGAACGCAGTGCCCGACTTCGGCGGCGGGGTCGGGAAGGTACTGGGAGTGAAGGCCTCTGGTGATCGGCCGCCACGTCGCGCCGCCGTCGTCGGTCCGGAAGGCGCCCGCCGCCGAGATCGCCGTGAACATGCGGTCGGGACGGCTGGGATCGATCAGGATCGTGTGGAGGCACATCCCGCCGGCGCCCGGCTGCCACTTCGGGCCCGTACCGTGGCCGCGCAGCCCGGGCAGCTCCCGCCAGCTCTTGCCGCCGTCCGCCGAGCGGAACAGGGCGGCGTCCTCGACGCCGGCATACACCGCGTTGGGATCGTCGAGCGAGGGCTCGAGGTGCCAGACGCGTTTGAAGACCCAGGGCTTTTGGGTGCCGTCGTAGAACTGGTGGGTCGTGAGCGGTTTGCCAGTCTCCGGCGAGTCGTCGTAGACGAACTTGTTGCTTTCCCCGGCCAGCATGCCGCCCGGCGCGATCGTGGGTCCGCCGCCCGGCGCGTCCCACGTCTTCCCTCCGTCGTCGGAGCGCTGGATCACCTGTCCGAACCAGCCGCTCGTCTGCGAGGCGTAAATCCTGTTGGGGTCGGCGGGCGATCCCTTGACGTGGTAGATCTCCCAACCGGCGAAGTGCGGACCGGCGATCTCCCACTTCCCCCGCTTCCCATCCGACGTCAGGACAAACGCGCCCTTGCGCGTGCCCACCAGGACCCGAACTCCGCTCATCGGTTCTCCCTCCTCGCCCCTAGCAGGTTGCTGAAAAATGGATGCGGGCGTCGTGGCTGGCCTTTTGCAACTCGCGACGCTGGTGACTCTCTTCGTGGAGGAAATTCTTCGCTTCAAAGGCGTCGCGAGCAAAAGGCCAGCCACCGCAAGCGGTTGCGGCGGCGCGGGGCCGTCTGCGGCGTCGTCGCTCCTCCCCGATGCGCCCCGGCATCGCCTTCGTCGCGCCTCCTTGCATCCGACCCCGCGGCGCTCGCAACGCCGCCCACACCCTTTTTCAGCAACCTGCTAGAGCGGTGAGCCTAACCCATCTTCCGCCCCGGGGAGGGAGTCGTTCCTACGGGACTTTCAACCCCGAGCTCGGAGGACGGGAAGGACCCCGGGAGGCGGATCGGCCCGCCCCGGCGAGAACAGAGACCTCCTTCTCCAGACGACGCCCCAGGCGATCCTTTTCCGTCTCGAGGTCGTAACGCGACTGGAGATTCAACCAGAAGCGATCAGATGTCTCGAAGTACCTGGCCCGGCGAAGCGCGGAGGAAATCACAGCGCGCCATCGACCTCTGGCTGGAGACATCGGGATCGAAGGAAATGGCCCTGGCAGAACGATGATAGCCGTCGGTGGTTTAACCACGCGATTGCGTGGTATAACCATGCAATATGGACACCCTCACTCGGCTTCTGTCTTCCCGTGTAAAGGCGGAGGTCTTCCGGTTGTTGTTCGGGCCGGACGCTCGGGAGCTGCACGTACGGGAAATCGCGCGGCGGGCCAGGCTCAACGAGGCTACAGTTCGACAGGAGTTGAGCCAGCTCGCGGGATTGCATCTCGTCGCCCTCCGGCGGGACGGGAACAGGGCGTACTACCGGGCCGAAACAGGCAATCCACTCTACACGGACATCCGAAACATCGTTCTGAAGACGAGCGGCTTGATCGACATCCTGCGAACAGCGCTCGTCGAAAAACCGGGTATTCGGCACGCGTTCGTCTTTGGTTCGGTGGCTTCGGGAGGAGAGAAGCCGGCGAGCGACATCGATCTGATGATCATCGGCTCGGTTTCATTGAGACAACTCTCCAGGTGGCTCTCGGGAGTGGCCGTCCACCTTGGGCGCGAGATCAACCCGCACATTTTCGCTCCTCTGGAGTTTGCGCGGCGAAGACAGGCGGGCGATCACTTCGTGACTTCCGTGCTGAGCTCGCCGAAACTCTTCGTCATCGGGACCGAGATGAGCTTGCAAGAGTGGGTTGAGTTCGGCTGGCTCCAGACCCATGAGAGCAGCCGGCAGGAAATCGCGGGAGTGTCTTCGATCGTGGATAGCGATCTCAGGGACGCCCGCGAGCCTGCGCTCTCCTCGGATTGGGCGGTTTGGGATCGCCTATAACGCAGCTCCGGCCGATCCGGTTGGCCATGGGGCTCGGTAAACCAAATGTTTCCGTCCGGCCCGCTGGCGATCCCAAACGGACCCGCGCTCGTGCAGAGGCGCCTCGGGCCAGCTCCGCAGAGGCGCGCCGTGGGACATTGCTTGGCGGTGAGACAAGAACGCCGCCCCGGTTTACCCGGGACGGCGTGCATTCAGTCGGTGCGGCCTATTTGTGCGAAGAGCACAGCCTGTGAATGGCCGGCCGACGACTATGACTGAAGGCTACTCCTGTTCCGAGTCGGCTGGTGATCGTTTGATCGGCTTACTTCGATACATTTGAACGATTGCTCACCGGGGACGTCAAGGATTTCGGCCGTTACTTCGGCGCAAGGAGCCCCGGGGTCCTGGTCGTCACCCCGGCAGACTTCACCAGGGGCTGAGGGTGCGGCCGGCCTGGCTGAACAAGTGAATTGAGGCGGCTGGTGACAAATGTCACCCGGTGAAGTACCATTCGGGTCATGAAGACGCTGACGATCCGGGACTTTCGCACGCGGCCGCGTCAGGCTCAAAAGGCGCTCGCCGATGAGGGTGAGGCGCTTTTGACGTCGAACGGCCGGCCTGTGGCCCTCATGCTCCGGGTTGACAGCGATTCCCTGGATCAGACCATGGAGACCGTCAGGCGGGCGCGGGCTCTTCAGGCGGTGAGAAAGATGCGGGTCGACGCGAAGGCCCGCGGTCTCGACAGACTGAGCTTCAAGCAAATCGACGCGATCATCGCGAGGAGCCGAAAGGCACGGCGCCGCCGGGCCTGATGCGGCTCGTCGTCGATACCAACGTCCTGGTCGCGGGCATCCTGTCGGCGTCCGGGCCGCCGGGCTGGATCGTCGAGGCTCTTCTGTCCGGAGAGATTGAGCCGGTCCTGGACGCCGGGATTCGGGCCGAGTACGAGGACGTTCTGACGAGGCCAGAGCTCTTCTTGAAGCCGGAGCGCGTTGCCGCGGTGCTGGATGTGATCGACGCCTTCGGTCTCGAGGCCGTGGTGCCGCCCTGGCCGGAGCCGCTTCCCGATCCGGATGACGCACCGTTCCTGGCGATAGCCGCGTGGGTCGGCTGCCCTCTTGTCACCGGGAATTTGCGGCACTTCCCGGCGAAGGCTCGAGGCGGGGTTGTCGTCTTGACTCCGCGCCAGCTCGTGGACCACTTCTCACGACGTCCCTGAAGCCCGATCCAGACGGACCCTCGAAGCACTGGCGACAATCAGCCGACGCTAACTCCAGAGCCAACAGGTCTCTCGCAACCATCACGGAGATAACTCCCGCGGTGTGGGCCGATCGGTGAAAGTAGTCTTTAACGCGAGAGCTCCGGGCAGAACTGATCAACCCGCTCGAAGCAGGGGTGTCGGCAGACTTGCCAGACGGCGGGCCGCTCGGTGGAGGTCCACGGCTTCTGGGCATTGAGCCAGAACTCGGGCGTGGTCCGGAAGGCCGCGCCGAGCTTCAAAGCCATTTCGGCAGTCACCGAGGTCCGACCGTTGACGATCCGATTGACGACCTTGACGTCGTACCCGAGATGATCTGCCAGACGTCTTTGGGTCATGCCAAGAGGGGTCAGGAATTCCTCGCGAAGAATCTCGCCGGGTGTGGTGGGCATTCTCCGTCTTGCCTTTTCCCTCATAACCACTCCTCAGTGGTAGTCGCGGATATCGACGTCGGCCGGCCCGTTCGCCGTCCAGCGAAAGACCACTCTCCACTGATCGTTGATCCGAATGCTGTGATACCCATCGAGTCTTCCCTTCAATGCCTCGAGGCGGTTGCCCGGCGGCGATGCAAGATCCCTCAGCACGGTCGCGTAGTCCAGCATGCCGAGCTTCCTCGTCGCGATCTTAGCAACGGCCACCGACGGCCCTGAACGCCCCTCAAGCTAGGCTTTTCGACCGCGCGCCCGCGGGCGCTTCTCTATTTCCGGGCGGGCTTGACCGCTCGGACGAAGGCGCTCCGGATCTTTCCGTCCATCTCCGGCGCGACCGCGGCGACGTCGATCCCGGCCGACTCGAGGAACTCGCGGGCGTCCTCGAGGCGGTAGATCCGGGTCGGCTCGACCGTGATATCGGCGAACCCCGCGGCGGCGAGCTTTTTCCGGTACTCGTCCTCGGAGAGGGCGCCGGCCACGCAGCCGACCCACAGCAGGATGCTCTGCCGGATCGCCGGCGGGATCTCCCCCGAGACGACGACATCCGAGACGGCGAAGCGGCCGCCGGGCTTCAAGACCCGGAAGGCCTCGCGGAGAACCCGGTCCTTGTCCGCCGAGAGGTTGATGACGCAGTTGGAGACGATCACGTCCACGCTCCCGTCCGGCAGCGGGATGTTTTCGATCTGGCCCTTCAGGAACTCGGCGTTCTCGACGCCCGACCTCGCCTGGTTCTCCCGGGCAAGCTCGAGCATCTCATCGGTCATGTCGAGGCCGTAGGCCTTGCCCGAGGGCCCGACGCGCTTTGCGGAGAGGAGCACGTCGATGCCTCCTCCCGACCCCAGGTCGAGAACGACCTCGCCCGGCTCGAGCTTCGCCAGGGCCGTCGGATTGCCGCATCCGAGCGAGGCGAGAAGCGCCTTCTCGGGGACCTCGGCCTTTTCCGAGATCGCGTACAGGTTCGAGGTGATCGGGTCCCCGGAGAGCCCGGAAGCCGATGTCTTCCCGCAGCAGGACGCGTTGCCGGACAGGGCCTGCCGCGCGGCCTCGCCGTACTTCTCCCGGACGACGTCCGTGATGTTCTGATCCGTCATGGTTGCCTCCCAAAAGACATCAAGAAATCTTGATGTGTTGAACACACGAAATCATTTCGCGCAGCACGCGGCGGCCTCCGCGGCGCCCTTGCTGTCCCGCAGGGACGCGATCGCGCGCCCGGCCGCCTCCAGGCCCTCCGGGGAGAGCGCGTAATGGATCCAGCGGCCTTCCCGCCGGTCCACGACCAGCCCCGCGTCCTTCAGGACCTTCATGTGGAACGAGAGCCGGGACTGCCCGGCCCCGAGCACGTCCACGAGGTCGCAGACGCACCGCTCCCCATTGCGGAGCCGGCCGAGCACCGCCAGCCGCGTCTCATCGGACAGCGCGTGGAAGATCCGGGCCGTCTTCACCTGGGGTCTCACGCGCCCAATATATCAAAATAATTTGATATGTCAAGCCCCCTTCGGCTCCAAGGCAAAGGGGAGTGAGTCCGGAAGCGGAGGCCGCGGGGAGGTCCCGGCTCGAAGACGAGAATCAGGGCGTTCGCGGCCTCCTCGGTTGAACAACAGGGACCTGAGAGGAGGGAGCGGACCCGCCGAGCTTCGGAAAGATCGGGCAGAAGAAGACCGAGACGTGATTGCAAAGCCATGAGTCGGTGACTGCGGTCGGCGGCTTCACCGGGACAACAGGCCCGCGCGCAATCACGGCAGCCAGCAGAAGTGGAGCGATCATTTCTTGAAACTCCTTGACGCCGTTATCAGCGCCGGTTCGCCGCAGAGATATGCTTCGCCGAGCACACGCCATTCGCTGAGCTCGCCCGTCCATCTCTTGACGGGAGCGCAAACGAGAGCGGCGTTTCCACCGAGTTCGGCCGTCTTGAATCTGAGAACATATTCCGGCCAGGCTGTGCCCATCGGCCTCTTCGCGGGGTCGCCGGCCGGGCTGTCAAAGTAGCGTTCGCTCACAACTCCAAGCGATGAGCAATCCTTGAGCTGGTCCGGACTCATTGCGACTTGCACAAGGTGCGCACGCGTCCAGATTTCGGTGTCACGCTCGAGCTCGGTTTCCGTGCGAAGGTCACGGTGCGCGACGCACGCTGTGAGCAGCAAGGGGACGATCGCCGCGAGAATGATTCTCTTCATGTGGCACTCCCTTTCTGCCGGCGACCGGCGGCGGGCAGCTCAGTTGCTTGCTGGATTAGTTCCGTCGGAGGAGTCGGCAGCCTCACGATAGTGCGCGTTGCTGACCGCGTCCAATCGTTTGTTTCGATGAACTTGATAGGGAGCATAGGGAAGCGCGAGGCTTCCTGAGAAAGGGGAGGAGTCCAGCGGTGGAACGGGTGATTCTGGCCCGGCTGGGCCCCGCGCCGCGCCGGGGCTAAGCCGGGTCAGTTTTTCCTTGTGGGATTATCTTGTGGTCATCATCGAACGTCAGTCGAGGAGGTTGACGACCTTCGTGACGCCTGAGATCGACTGGGTCTTCTTGATCGCCGCCTCGTTGATCGCCGCATTTCCGAGCTTCCCGCGAAGGCTAACGACGCCATTGGTGACGTCGACATCGATCTTGAGAGCGTTGACGCCAATGTCCGTAAGAAGGATGGTCTTCACTCTCGTCAGGAGAACTGCGTCCTTGACGTTGGCTTCGGCATTTGCAAGCGCTGCCGGCGGAGTCTTCTCCGTCACCTGGTTGTCGACCTTCTTGATACCCTCGACGGACAAAGCGACCTCGGGAGCCAGCTTCTGGCTTGACTTCCTGGCCACTTCGCCGGTCAGAGTCGCGATTTCCCCGGAGACGTGAACGGTGATCCCAAGGGCGTCGGCGCCGAGCTTGTCAAGCAGCTTGGACTGGACATCCAGGGCCTTGAGAGCGTCGGCCACCTCTACGGTGGCGGTGCTTTCGGGGGCTTCGTCCGCGCGCGCCCTTGAGGCGACGCCCACGCAAAGCAGACCTATACCCATCAGCGACAAAAGACTCTTTGAGATCATTTTCATAACTTAATGCCTCCCAGCACAGAATGGCAAAGGTCGGCGGGACCGGAAGCGGTTTCCTCGCTTCTTCTTACGACATGACGCCTCAGACGCGTCTGCCGCGATACCAAAAGCCTCCGCCACCGAGAAGAAGAACGACCAAAACAACGATGAGGATGGTTCCCATGTGCATGCCTTTCTCGTCGGACGTCTCTACGCAAGGCTCTCGAGCCCGGAGATCAATGATGGGCACGTTTCCGATCCACGTCCAATCGTTTGTTTCGATGGGATTGAGGCCGTGGAGCGATCGGACTGCCAGGCTGGGCCCCGCGCCGCCCTGGGACGGATTGGGGCCAGTCTCTTGTTGGTTATTTCGTCGGGGCGACGGGAGTGTCCCGTCCCGGGTCTTCGCAGCATTGGTCAGCTGTGGTGGTGTTCCTGTTTCCAGTGCCGGTACTCGTCACCTTCGGTGACCTGCTGATGCGACCAGTGCGGCGGCTCGTAGCGCCAGACCTTCCCTTCCCGGGCGTAGCGCGGAGCGACCCAGCGGTGGCTCCGCTGCTCTGGACGCTCCCAGCGACCGTTTGTCCAGCCCCACCGGCTCCCCTCCCAGTTCCAGTAGCCCTTGATCCAGACGGAGTCGTGATCCGGCCGCTGCGTGATTTGCTCGTAACGTGCGTGCGGCGGCGCCGTATTGGCGATGCGGATCTCGAAACTTGGCGAAGAGGGCTGCGCGAGGGCCGGGGCCGCGCTGAAGGCCGCCAGCACGGCCGGCGCCATTGATATCAGGATTCGTCGAAGCATAGAAACCTCCGCGCCTCGGCTTTGCGAAGCGTGTGTTGATCGATGGTGGGTACGCCGCTTCATAGTCCGGCTTGGAATCTCGGGCCCGAATAAGACGGGTCGTGAGGTTCTGGCGCCACGTCCTTTTTCGGCGTCGGATTGACCGCTTCACCGGCCGTGTGCCCCGCCGCAGCTCCGGCCGCGCCTCCGACGGCGGCCCCAGCGACTGCGCCGACGGGACCCCCCAGGGCCGCGCCGACAACTGCGCCGGTGGCGGCGCCACCAGCGGTTCCCACTCCGGTACCAACCGCATGAGTACCCGGCTCTCCTGTCGGATTGACCGCTTCACCGGCCGTGTGCCCGGCCGCGGCTCCGGCCACACCTCCCACGGCGGCCCCAATGGCCGCGCCGACGGGACCACCCAGGGCCGCACCAAGAACAGCGCCGCCAGCCGCACCGCCGGCAGCTCCCACTCCGGTACCAATCGGATGAGAACCCGGCTTTCCCGCCAGTTCCACATTCACTTCGGCCATGATGAACCTCCTTCTGTTCAGTTGACATTGACAGCATGTACGGTTGACTTGACGCAGTCCAATAGGCGCTTCCGATGAACTTGGGATGTCCTGACGATCACTCGTCAGTGGTTGCCGAGCGCTGGGGCGGGTTCGTTCACTGAATCCCTGGCAGCCCACCGCGGCTCCGGTGAAGGGGAGAGAGTCCGAAAACGGAGGCCGCGGCAGACCTCGCGGCGACGGGGTACTCTTGACGTCCGTGAGACCTTCCGGGTCCCGGCGCCTGAAGCCGGCGCATCTCTTCGCGGTCGTGCTCGTCTCGGTCGCGGCGGGCTACGCGCTCGCCGTCAGCGTCGCGAAGGCGGGCGCGCCGAAGCGGACCGTTTACGATCTGCCTCACGGGTTCACGGTCAGCGAACCGACGTTTCTGCCGTCGGCGCTGCCGGGGCCTACGATGACGCCCGGCAACCGGCTCGAGCTTCTCGAGAACGGCGACGCCGTCTTTCCGGCCATGCTCGCCGCCATCTCCTCGGCTCGAAAGACCGTGAACTTCGAGGCCTACATCTTCTGGTCGGGTGAAGTGGGCTCGCGCTTCCGCGACGCGCTCGCCGAACGGGCCGCGCACGGCGTCGCGGTGCGGGTCCTCCTCGACGCGGTCGGCTCCGCCGGCCGGCGCCTGAAGGCGAGCGACGTCGATGCCATGCGCCGAGCCGGCTGCCGCGTCGAGTTCTTCCACTCGAAGAAGCCGTGGATGCTCTGGGTGTTCAACCATCGCAGCCACCGGCGCGTTCTCGTGGTGGACGGCACTGTCGGCTTCACGGGCGGCATGGGGTTCGCCGACCAATGGCGGGGCGATGCCGATTCGCCCGAGCACTGGCGCGATACGCAGGTGCGCGTGGAAGGGCCCGCCGTCCGAGGCCTCCAGCGCGCGTTCCAGGAGAACTGGTCGGAGGTGACGGGCGAGCCGCTCGTCGGCGACGAATTCTTCCCCGCGCTTCCTCAGGCCGGCTCGAGCTCCGTCGCCGTCGTGCCCTCGTCGCCGCTCGCGGCGATGTCGGGGGCGGGACGCGTGTACGCGATCTCGCTCGCCGCGGCCGCGAAGGAAATCTGGATCGCGAACTCCTATTTCGTTCCGGACGAGGCGGCGATCGATCTCCTCGTCGCCGCCGTGAAGAGGGGCGTGGACGTGCGGGTGATCGTCCCGTCGGACGAGCAGAACGACGTTCCCGCGACGAAGGCGGCGGGACGCTCGAATTCGGGCCGCTCCTCGAGGGAGGCGTGAAGATCTACGAGTACCAGCCGACGATGTTCCACCTGAAGACGATGGTCGTGGACGGGATCTTCTCCACGGTGGGATCGGCGAACTTCGACGACCGGTCCTTCCATCTGAACGAGGAGATCAATCTTTTCGTGTACGACGCCGCGTTCGCCGGGTTGATGAAGGAGCGCTACCAGCGTGACCTGTCGCGGTGCCGCCCGTACACGCACGCGATGTGGAAAGCCCGCCCGCTGAAGAAGCGGGTGACGGAATGGCTCGTGGGACCCTTCCGGTCGGAGCTCTAGCAGGCTGCTGAAAAAGGGTGTGTGTGGCGTTGCGAGCGCCGCGGGGTCGGATGCAAGGAGCCGCGACGAAGGCGATGCCGGGGCGCATCGGGGAGGAGCGGCGACGCCGCAGACGGCCCCGCGCCGCCGCAACCGCTTGCGGTGGCTGGCCTTTTGCTCGCGATGCCGTTCAAGCGAGAAGTATCCTTGACGAAGAGAGTCACCAGCGTCGCGAGTTGCAAAAGGCCAGCCACGACACCCGCATCCATTTTTCAGCAGCCTGCTAGCTCGGCCTGCGTCGACTCAACAATCGGACAATCACCAGGTAGGCCACGATCAGGAGATTGGTCAGCAAGACGAACCCTCTCGTCCATGTCGCCCGCCGGAAGATCTCGTAGACCTCAACGGGCAGGTAGACCGAGCCGGCGATGATCGCAAACCACTCCGCCCACACCCGCATCCGCCATAAACCGTACGCCTCGACGAAACGCACGGCCGAGTAGAGGAACGCCAGGGCGGCCAGAGACCGGAGCCGGGCGTCGTTCGTGTGCGACGCCGCCTGGATGAAGATCCGGGGGTAATGGTGAGCGGGGTTCAGGTGTGAATGCCGCACGAGGCGTTCGGCGGCGGCCTGGAGATCGCGGTGCAGAAGAGAGAGCAGACCGAGCCCGGCGCTGAGCACGAGGGCGCCTTTCAATGCCTCGAACACCGCGACAAGGCGCACGCCGCGGGCAATGTTGGCCATCGAACGATCGGGGCTGTGAGGCATTGAGGTGATCCTGAGCTTCCGGGTGGAGGGACGCGCGGCGGATCAGTTGAGCATGCGCTTGACGTCGTCCGGCTGGCGGCCGGTCAGCTCCCAGCGCAGGAGAGATGCCGGGACCAGGCCGGCGGCGTTGAACTCGTCCATGAAGCGCTTCATCGTGAAGCTTTCGCCGAGCTGCTCCCGGCGCTCGGAGAGGAGCTTCTCGATTTCGATCTTACCGATCAGGTAGCTCGTCCCGTAGCCGGGCTGCTGGAGGTAGAGGTGCTGTTCGGAGTGGACGAGGTTGCCGTCCATGCGGAGCCAGCCCCGCGGCGTGTTGGCGCAGGCGAAGGCCGAGGCCTGCTCGAGCGTCATCTCGTTGCTGTGCATCCGGAGCTCGCCCAGGGCCCGGGCGGCCCGCTCGGCGACCAGGATGTAGACGAGCTCGCGGGAGCGTGGCCGCGCGTCGAGCATCCCGGCCTGCATCATCAGCTCTTCCCAGCCCGTCGCGTGCCCCTCGGTGCGCGTGTTGAAGATGTTGTAGAGGAGCGCGCCCCGGCGAATCGGGCTGGAATGCGGCTCGTGCTCCAGGAAGCCCTTGTCGAACCAGTGGTACCCGTGGGTGCGCATCAACTCGGGATCGCGGTAGTCCACCTCGCCGAAGAACTCGCGGGGACCGGGACTGAAGCTGCCGATCCGGGCGCGCAGCGCGCCGTCCATCCAGTCCCGGATCGTGAGGATCTCGTGCTCCCGCAGATATGCCATGTACTCGGTGACCCCGGCGTTGAACCGCCGTGAATACTCTTCGGCGCTGGCGACAGGAACCGGCTGCGGCAGCTTGCTGTTGCGCCGCTCCTCCATGGCGAGGAGGGCGTGCGAGCGGGCGAGCTCCCGCTCCATCAGCGCCACTTCCTCCCGCCAGGTGTACGGGACGAGCTGGACGTTCTTCAGGTACCAGTCGTAGTTCTCGATGCCGACGCCCGAGGGTCCCGTCTTCGACGCGGCCTGCGAGTCGAGCCACGCCGCGAAGTCGTCCGTCGCCCGCCTTGCTTTCTCGACATCGGCCTTGAGGTCGCCCGCGTCGGCGGTCAGCCGCGACACGAGACGCGCCAGGTCGGCGCTCTGCTGCCGGATGCTCTTCGCGCCAACGACCCAGAGATCCCTGCCATTGCCGGTCAGGTTGATTTTCGCCTGCGCCAGAAGCCCCGGAATCGCCCGGATTCCGGAGTCCATCTGCGCGGCTCGCTCCGGGGAAAGCGGAATCGGGTAGGTCCAGAGCTCCACGGCGCCCCGGGCGAACGGGCCCTCGCGGGCGGGCTGATCGCTCTCCTCCGAGAAAACCGTGACGTAGAAGGCCGGGTTGTTGGCCCAGGGCTTCAAGACGCGGTGATCGAAGTCGAGGCCGGCGAGCTCCGCGCGCACGATGTAGTAGTCCACTTGTTGCCCGACGGGCCAGCCGCTCGGGTCGATCGCGGCGAGGCGCTGCCGGTAGGCGACGAGCTCTCGCTGCTGCGCCGCCATCGCGCCGGCCGTGTAGTCCGGCACGCCGCCGGCGAGCTTCGGTTTCTGAAACGACCGCCACTCTCGAAAGAACGACAGCAGGTCCTGGTAGTTGTTGCTCCGGGCAGGGCCGGGAGAGGCGCGGCCGCTGGTGGAGAGCCCGACCGCCGCGAGCAGACAGGCGGCCGTCAGCAGGAGAGACGGTTCCCGCGGGATCATGGCCGGATTCTATTCGAGGGGTGATCGCTCCATCGCGAGGGATCGTGCGAGGTCGGGCTCGAAGAGAGGTATCACACGAAGCGGCGGGGTGGACCTCCAGCACCTTTGCTGCTTGCGCCGGGACCGACGGGTTTCTCCGGGCTCTCCTGGTTCGTCAGGGTGTCGGCGTCGCGGAAGGCCGCCTCCCACGATGTTCCCCGCCCTCGGACGTTGATCGATCCGAGTCGCTTCGTTCCGACTTCGAAAGGCTTGCGCATTCCAGGCGAGTAGCGAGCAAAGCCTCGCGCAAGGAGACTCCCCCACCGGAATCGGGCTTCGGCCTCGGCTTCGAACACCGTCAGCGGCTTCATCGCGGGGACTCGCCATCGAATCGCCGTGAGGCCGAGCCTCCGGCCGCCGGCGAGGTCCCGAACGCGAGCAGGAATCTCACCGTCGCGTCGCGGAGGCGCTGTGCCGCCAACTTGCCCGCCTGATGGGACGACAGAGCATTCCCATCGAAATCGCCGGCAGGCGGCGGGGGCGACCGGTGATCGACCTCGACCGCCAGGTCCTGCAGCCACAATGCAGCAAGCTCGACGGTTTTCGTCCCCAGGCTCGGAGGATCTTGAGTGATGTTCCGCCGAGCACCGAGAATCCATTCGAGGTTCGCGTAGGGCTCATCCGGGGACACGAGCTTCCGCGCCTCGGCGTACCGCTCCCGCAGCTGGAGGAAGGACTCCCGCTTCTCGGAATCGTCGCGCGGATCGCGGCCGCCGGCCCCTTGCGTGAATTTCATTGCGTTCGCTGGACGACGCGAGCTGGCGAGTTTCGCCGGCTGAATCGCTCGATCTGGGCGGGGCTCTCGCCTCCCCGATACCTGCTGGGCTGAATGCTCTTCACATCCCGGCAGTACTCGCACTTCACAGTCCCGTTCTGCTCGATTACGGTCGTGTTGGTTCGGCCGCAACCCCTGCAGTTCCAATTGTGCATGGCTTCTTCCACGGTCACCCGCTTTCTCGCCGAATGCCGGCGACGGGGCGCGAGCCGGATGGAAGGCGTTGGCCGTCGGAGGGGATCGGAGGTGTACAGCATACCACGCGGCCGCGAAGTGAGCCGGAGCGACCGCAGCGGCGCACTTTAGTGGAGCGTGGCCTGGAAGTCATCGGCTTTGTGAACGGCCGTCGAACCGCCGCTCGATTGGATCATGATCCCGGCGGCACCCGACTCGAAGGTGCCGTCCGTCACCGAGGTCTGCACGGTGCCGACCGACACGGCCAGAGCATTCCCGCTGGTGCTCCCGTGCCGGCATCGCTTCCAGGATTCGATTGCCGGAGAGCCGGGGCCATGGGGAGAGGCCATGAGAAAGGACCACGACATAAGCACCTCATTAAGTTTGTCACCGTTGCTCGTCGTCGCGACTCTATGAGGGAACGGGTCGTGCGCCCGGACGCTGATGCCGCAGGGAGCACGCCCGGGAGGAGGTGCATGTGCCAACCAAGGGGAAGTTTCTCTCTGCGTTCACGACGGTCTCGGGAGTAGTGGCGCTCGCGCTGATCTTCCTTGCCCGCGCGCCAGCTGGATCCACCCTCGAAGCCGCGGCGTCCGGCTCGGCTGGAGGCAAGAAGAAGGGCGACCAACCCGCGTCGAGACCGGCTTCGCCGTTCGACGGAACAATTACCAGGAATGCCACAGAAATGATCGAGCGCGGGCGCCAGATCTTCCGATTCGACACTTTCGGAAGCGAAGCCTTCTGGGGAGACGCGCTTCAACTCCACAAGGCCATCGCCGGAGAGAAGAACGGCGGTGTCGGTGGCGGAGTGAGCCCGAAAACCGCGCTGTCCGTCGGCCTCAAGGTGGATGCGGACGCGCTTCCCGACTCCCTCAAGCAACAGTTGAAAGACGGCAAGGTGGATCTCGAGGACCCCGCGATAACCCTCGCGCTGCTCAAGCTGAACGCCGTTGTGGGTGTCACCGGTCACTTTGACAAGGCGGGGAGCATCCGCTCGATGGGTATCCAGTGCGCTTTCTGCCACTCGACGGTCGATGATTCCTTCGCTCCGGGCATCGGAAGACGCCTTGACGGCTGGGCCGCCCGAGACCTGAATGTCGGCGTCATCGTCTCGCTGGCTCCGAACCTCAAACCGTTCAGCGATCTCCTCGGCGTGGATGTCGCGACGGTGAAGAAAGTTCTCAACAGCTGGGGCCCCGGCCGCTTCGACGCCGAGCTCGACAAGGACGGCAAGGCCTTCCGGCCGGACGGGAAGCAGGCGGGCACCCTCATTCCGCCCGCCTTCGGCCTCGCCGGTGTGAACCTCCATACGTGGACCGGCTTCGGCTCCGTCACGTACTGGAACGCTTATGTCGCGGCGACCGAGATGCACGGCTCGGGGACGTTCTTCGACGCCCGGCTCAACAACAAGGAGCAATATCCCGTGGCGGCGAAGAGCGGTTCCGGAAATACGCGCGGCACGCCGGACCTCGTCACCTCCAAGCTCGCCGCTCTTCACTTCTATCAGCTTGCGATCCCCGCCCCGAAGCCGCCGGCGGGTTCTTTTGACAGGGACGCGGCGGCGCGCGGGAAAGAGATCTTCAACGTCAAGGGGCAGTGCGCCGCCTGCCACGTGCCACCCCTCTTCACCGAACCAGGCAACAACCTGCACTCACCGACCGAGGTTGGAGTCGACTCCTTTCAGGCCGACCGGTCGCCGACGCACATGTACCGGACCGCGCCGCTCTCCGGGCTCTGGAGCCACCAGAAGGGGGGCTTCTACCACGACGGTCGCTTTGCGACCCTTGGAGAGGTCGTTAACCACTACGACACTCTTCTGGGACTGAAATTGACCGAGCAGGAGAAGCTCGATCTGATCGACTACCTGAAGTCACTGTAGATCGCGACGGCTCCCTGGAGCCTGCAGTCCGCTCTCTCGAAGAGACCCTTGCCTGCCGTTTCTTGAACGGTGAGCTTGATCCCGCCGAGAGCCGAGGGACCGGCTCGCCATTTCTCATAGAATTGACGGGCGTGAGCAGGCTCCCGTCTTGAAGCGGCTTCGAGCGATGCGGCCGCCAGTGAGAACCGCGGAGGTGTCAGGGAACCGTCTCCCAAGAGCCGGTCTCGCAGGCTTTCGTGCGTAAGCTCCGTATCGGCGTCATCGATCTGGTCACCAAAGGGCCTACCCGCGCGCTGTACGCGCGCGTCATGAACGCGAATCTCGCCAGCATCATGCCTCAGGTCGTCGGGGCGTGGTGCGAAGCCGAAGGGCACGAGGTCACGTTCGTCTGCTACACCGGTCTCGAGAACCTGGCTGACGAACTGCCGGACCAGGTCGATCTCGTCTTCATCGGCGCGTTTACGGAGGCTGCTCTCCTCGCTTACGCGCTCTCCAACCTGTTCCGGTCGAAGGGAGCCGTCACGGTCCTCGGCGGGCCCCACGCGCGCTGCTACCCGGAGGACGCTCGGAAGTACTTCGATTACGTCCTCGGTTTCACGGACAAGGCCGTGGTCGGCGACGTGCTGCGGGATTGCTCTCCGCACAGGCCGATCGGTGTGCACCTTGAGGCGAAGCGGCAGCCCGCGGAGCTCCCCGGCGTGCGGGAACGCTGGAAGTTCATCGAATCGACGCTCCGGAAGGCCCCCCTCTTCAAGATCGTGCCGATGATCGGCAGCCTCGGGTGTCCCTACACCTGCAGCTTCTGCATCGACTCGGTCGTTCCCTATCAGCCTCTCGACTTCGGGGTGCTCTCCGACGACCTCCGGTTCCTCATGCGGAAGCTCAGGCGGCCGCGCGTTGGCTGGCACGACCCGAACTTTGGGGTTCGATTCGACGACTACCTGGATGCGATCGACGCGGCGGTGCCGCCCAACCGGATCGATTTCATCGCGGAAAGCAGCCTGTCTCTCCTGTCGGAGCCGCATCTGAAGCGGCTCGAGCGAAGCGGATTCAAGGTCCTGCTGCCCGGCGTCGAATCGTGGTACGAGCTCGGCAACAAGTCCAGGACCGGCCAACTCAAGGGAATGAACAAAGTCCGCCAGGTCTCCGAGCACGTCAATCTGATCTTGAAATATGTCCCCTACGTGCAGACCAACTTCGTGCTCGGGCTCGACTCGGACGAGGGGTCTGAGCCGTTCGAACTGACGAAACGCTTCGTGGATATGACTCCCGGGGCGTTCCCCGGGTATTCGCTTCTCTCCGCGTTCGGGAGGGCCGCGCCGTTGAACCTCCAATACCAGCGCGCGAATCGCGTGCTCCCGTTCCCGTTTCACTTCCTCGACAACAATCGCGCCATGAACGTCAAGCCGAAGAACTACTCCTTCCGTGATTTCTACGACCACGTCATCAGTCTGACCAGGCACACGTTCTCGGGACGCGCCATCGTGAATCGTTTCCGAGCGACCAGGATGATGATCCCGCGCTGGATGAACGTGGTCCGGGCGGTATCGTCGGAAGGATCCGGCAGGCTCGCGTATTACCGGGAACTGCGGCGGCGGCTCGACGCCGACAAAGACGTCCAGCGCTATTTCGCCCAGGAGACGAGCCAGATCCCCGCCTTCTACGTCGACCAGGTGCGCAAAGACCTCGGGACGCTCTGGGAGTGGCTCCCGGCAGGCGCCCTAGATCACGACAGCCACGCCTATCGGAAGTCGGAGGAGGCACAGTTGCCGGCGACCGGCGGGCATGCCGGCGGGACGGGCCCGGCGCTAACTGAGGCTCGGCAGAATCGCCGGCGGCCGGACGAATGACATGCAGCGCCGCAGCGGCCGCCCTCACGGTCTGGGCGCTCCTGACGGCGCAGGCCGCGCTCGCCCAAAATCCGCAGGCTCTCTTCCCGCCGAACGTCATCCTTCCCAACAACAACAGCCTGCCGATTGGCGAGGTCGGCGGCCTCGAAGCGAACGCTTATACGGCGCGCGCCTCTGGTCGCCGACCTCGCCGGCACCGCGCTCACCCGGACGGAGGTCAAGATCTCCAATATCGGGATCATCTACTCGGTCTCCTACGTGTTTTGAGCGCTGCCCGTTCAAGGCTCTTCGAACTACCCGAGGAAATTCTCTTTAGCTCGAGTCGGTCCACAGTGCTATAAGTTCGTCCGCCATGGACCTGGCCAAGCCAAAGGCGGCGATGGCGAGGCTCGTGCTGCTGGATAGTGCCGCCGCCGAGGTGGCCTTCTTCCTCGCGCTGTCGCTGGTGCCCTTCGTCGGGATCACCATCGCGCTGGTCAGCCTCTTTCCCGTCGGCCTGAGCGCGTCCATCGGGAAGGTGTTGCACGACGTGCTGCCGGCGGAGTCTCCAGTCGCCGGCGAGGTGCTGCGGTGGGCGAGCTCCAGGGCCAGCAAGGGGTGGCTGACAGCCGGCTTCCTGCTCGCGTTCTGGAGCTCGTTTCGCTTCATGTCGTTGTGCCTTCACGCGATCGGCTCGATGATGTCCGGCGATGTCCGCGCATCCGCGTGGACCTGGCGGTCGGCTGCCAGATCACTGCTACTGCTCGCGGTTTGGATGGTGGCGCTGGTCGCGATGGCTCTCTTCCTCCTCGTAGCGCCTTCCATTCAGCATGGACTGCTCGGGCTTCCTGCACTCTCTGACCTTTCGTCCTCGGTCTTTTCGATACTGCGGGTACTCCTCGTCCCGGGCATTCTGTTCGTCGCAATCTGGCTGACCTACCGTGTGGCGGCTGGCACGCGGGCAAGATCGTTCTGGGTGGCGCTGGTCGCGCTGCTGGCCTCACTGGGTTGGATCGGCGTCAGCCTGGGGTTCTCCCTCGCCGTCCCCATTCTGTGGGGCGCCGCGCGGCTCTACGGCACGCTCGGCAGCGTGCTGTTGTTCCTGATCTGGACCTACCTCATCGCCTGGATCCTCCTGCTCGGCGGACTCCTGCTGACGCGGCCCGGTTGGGCTCGCGGGGCCAGCTAGCGTGAGGGAAATAGCGCATCACGTGCATCGCCACTGAGAAGCTGCCAGAATCGAGGCCAACGCATGCTGAGGGAGGGCGGGGCTCCGCCCCGCTCGGATTCAGCGGATTGGAGACGACCTGAGCTCCGGACGGGTCTTCGTCACGGGCGGTACGGGCTTCGTCGGTGACAGGCTCGTGGCGGCCCTCCTGGCCCGGGGGCGATCCGTGCGGGGGTTGGCGCGTCCGGCGAGCGAACGACCCGCCGCCGCCGAGCGGCTCGAATGGGTGGCCGGTGACATCCTGGACCGCGACTCGCTCCGGCGGGGGTTGGCCGGATGTACCGAGGTGTTTCATCTGGCCGCCTACGCCAGGAACTGGGCGAAGGATCCGCTGTTGTTCTTCCGGGTTAACGTTGAGGGCGCCCGGAACGTCTTCGAGGTGGCAGTGGAGGCCGGCGTCCGGCGCATCGTCTACACGTCGACGGTGGTGGTCTTCGGGCCGACGCCTCGGGGAGTCGTCGGGAACGAGCAGATGCCGAGGGCGACGCCCCGCTTCCTGACGGAGTACGAGGAGAGCAAGGCGGTCGCCGAGAAGGAAGCCCTCGAGCTGACCTCGCGCGGCTTCCCGATCGTGGTCGTCCACCCGACGCGCGTTTACGGACCGGGGAAGCTGACGGAGGGCAACACGGTCTCCCTGATGATCGACCAGTACGACCGCGGGAGGTTCCCCGTGCTGCCCGGCCGGGGCGAGAATGTCGGGAACTACGCGCTCGTGGACGACCTCGTCGAGGGGCACGTCCTGGCGATGGAGAAGGGGAAGGTGGCGGAGCGATACATCCTCGGCGGCGAGAACTCTTCGCTGAAGGGCCTCTTGCGGCTGGTGGACGAGTCAACCCAAAGGAGACACGTCCAGGTCAGCCTGCCTCGCTCGGTCTCGATGTTCTACGCCGCCCTCGAGAAGCGAAAGGCCGACTGGTTCGGCGTCTACCCCAGGATCACGCCCGGGTGGATGAAGACGTTTCTCGAGGATTGGGCCTACACCAGCGCGAAGGCCGAGCGCGAGCTCGGTTACCGGATCACACCCCTGCGGGAGGGCGTTGCCCGGACCCTCGACTGGCTGCATCGGCGGAGAGGTGCTCGATGATTCCGAGCCAGGCGCCGTCCTCGACCGGAGGCCTGATCCGCTCCGCCGGCCGCAGGGCGACGATCGTACTCATCAGCGCGCCGGTGCTCGGGATCCTCTTCGTGTACTTCGGAAGCAAGCCGTTCTACTTCCGGCACCTGGCGTCCTCGTTCGTCCTCGGGGGGAACGCGGAGCTGACCGCCGGGCTCTTCACCTTTGCATCGGCGTTCGTCCTCTTCGGCCTGATCCCAGCCCTGATCGTGAAGCTTGTGTTTCGGGAGCCGCTCTCGACCTACGGGGTGCGGTTGGGCGACCTGTCCTTCGGCTGGAAGGCCTTCGCCGTCGTCGCGCCGGTCATGGTGCTCCTGAGCCTCTCGGCTTCGCGGATGCCGGAGTTCCTCGCCCAGTACCCGCTGAACCGAGCCGCGGGCGACAGCCCGCTCTCCTTCGCGGGGCACGCCATCGCCTATCTCTTCTATTACGCGGGCTGGGAGTTCGGCTTTCGGGGGTTCATGCAGTGCGGATTGCGCGACGAGCTGGGGGACTGGAACGCGATTCTCGTCCAGACGCTCGCCTCGTCCATCCTCCACATTGGCAAGCCCCTCGGGGAGACGCTCGGCGCGGTCCTCGGCGGGCTCGTGTGGGGCGTTATCGCCTTCCGCTCGCGCTCGCTGCTCGTCCCACTGCTGACCCACTGGGTGCTGGGCCTGTCCCTCGACCTCTTCATCGTCTGCCGGTAGCGGTGACGGGCGGTGACCGTGAGGCGGGAGACGGACGGCATGGCGCGGCTGGTCTTCGGGCGGGTGGAGTTGCGGGCGGCCGATGGGGTCATCCTCGCTTCGCTCGCGGTTTTCAGCCTCCTGGCGGTGGCCGGAAGGGCGGTCGTCGAGCGCTGGCCTCTTCTGGTCGCCAGGAACTTGTGCGTCGGCGTGGCCGTCCTGATCTCGGCGGCCGTCACGCCGCGGATCCGGCGTCCCCTGCCCGTGTTCCTCCTCCGCACGGCCACGGTCACCCTCTCGTACGCCTACCTGTTCGGCGCCGTCGCCGGGCTTCAGTTGATCCTCCACGGACGCTTCAGAGACGACCTCGTTCTCGCGTTCGAAAGGTCGCTCTTCGGCGTCCAACCCACCTTGTGGATGGAGCGATTCATCACCCCCTCTCTCACCGAGTGGATGATGTTCTGCTACGTGATCTACATACCGTTCTACCCGCTCCTGTGTGCAATCCTCTGGGTCAGGCGAGGCGAGGCGGCGGCGGAGGAGTGCTTCTTCACGCTCGGCCTCGCCAACGTCCTCTGCGACGCCGGCTTCATCCTCTTCCCCGTGGCCGGCCCGATGTACTGGATGCCGGACCGGTACCGCGTGCCGCTTCACGGATGGGTTTTCACCTGGCTGGGGGAGTTCATCCGGACACGAGCTCATTTCGAGGGCGGATCTCTCCCGAGCCCTCATGCCGCCGCCGCGACGGTCATGTGGGTCATGGCCTGGAAGCACTACCGTCCGGCGTTCTGGGTCCTCTCGCCGGTGATCCTCTCCCTCTATGTTTCCACGTTCTACGGCCGGTACCACTACGTGACGGACGCGATCCTTGGCATCGCGACGGCCGGGCTGGCCGTGATCGTAGCGCCTCCGCTCCAGCGGGCGTGGGACCGGCTCGCCGGCTCACCTGGCACCTTTCGTGGTCCCCTCGTCTCTAGCTCGGAAAAGAATCCGGCTGAGAAATCATCGGCACAGACATCCGACTGTTCGGCCAGTTACGATCTAGAGCAACGCGTGGCGACGATAGAACCAGGTTTTCACGGCCTGCACGAGCAGGAGGTAGGTCAGAGCGAGCCCCGCGATCGCGGCCAGCAACACGAAGGGGAGCGGAACGAACCGCAGCAGGGTCCCGAGCGGCGTGTACGGCAGCACCGCGGCGATCGCCACGACGGCCAGCACGCCGATCAGCAGGGATCGGCTGGGACGGCTCTTGAGCGGGTTGCCCGCCGTCCGGATCACGAACACCACCAGCGTCTGCGTGGCCAGGGATTCCACGAACCATCCGGTGTGGAACAAGGGCGCATTGGTGGACGCGTGGAACACCCACAACAAGATCCCGAACGTGAGAAAGTCGTAGATCGAGCTGATCGGACCGATGATCGTCATGAAGCGGAGAATGAACCCGATCTGCCATCGCTTGGGCCGGCGCAGCAGGGCGGAATCGACGTTGTCGCCGGGGATCGTGACCTGCGAGGTGTCATAGAGAAAGTTGTTCAGCAGGATCTGAGTCGGCAGCATCGGCAGGAAGGGCAGGAAGAGCGAGGCCGCGGCCATGCTGAACATGTTGCCGAAGTTCGAGCTCGTCCCCATGATGATGTACTTCATGATGTTGGCGAAGCAGCGGCGCCCCTCGACGACCCCGTCATTCAAGACCGCGAGGTCCTTCTCCAGCAGGATGATCTTGGCCGCGTCCTTCGCCACCTCCACCCCGTTCACCACCGAAATGCCGACATCCGCGGTGTGCAGCGACGGAGCGTCGTTGATGCCGTCACCCAGGTACCCGACGACGTGTCCACGGGCCTTGAGAGCCAGGATGACCCGGTTCTTCTGCTCCGGAGAGACGCGCGCGAAGATGGCGCCGTTCTCCGCCTGGTAGGCCAGGGCGGCGTCGTCCATGGCGTCGACGTCGTTACAGGTGACGACGCGGTCGGCCGCCAGTCCGACGTCAAGGGCGATCTTCCGGGTCACGTACTCGTTGTCGCCTGTCATGATCACCACCGAGACGCCGTTCTGTTTCAGCGCCTCGAGCACGGGGAGGATTCCCTCCTTGGGCGGGTCCAGGAAGGCCGCGAAGCCGACGAGCGTCATGTCGCGCTCGGCCGCCATCGTGTAGGCAGCCTGCTCGTCCACCTTCAGCACGGCGACGCCGAGCGTGCGGTACCCGTCGGCGCTCAGCTTCTGGAAGGTTGCCGCGGCCAGGGCCCGCCGGCTGTCGTCGAACGGCTGGGGCGAGCCATCGACGTTCACGGTCTGGCAGACGGAGAAGACACTCTCCACTTCGCCCTTGGTGATGAGGAGGTGCTCGTCCCCATGCCGCACCACCACCGAGAGCCGCTTGCGGGTGAAGTCGAACGGGATCTCGTCCACCTTCTCGTACTCCGCGATGGGCGGCGGCTCGTGTTTGAGGATCGCGGCGTCCAGGGGGCTCTTGATGCCGGCCTCGAAGTGACTGTTCAGGTAGATGAGCTGGAGCACGCTCTCGTCGTCCACGCCCTGGACGTTGACGTGGCGGTCGAGCACGATCTCACCTTCCGTGAGCGTGCCCGTCTTGTCGCTGCAGAGGATCTCGATGCTGCCGAAGTCCTCGATCGCCGCCAACTGCTTGACGAGAACCTTCTTCCTGGTCATCCGCCGCGCGCCCCGGGCCAGCGTGACCGTGATGATCATCGGCATCATCTCCGGCGTCATCCCAACGGCCAGCGCGACGGAGAAGAGGAACGACTCCAGCAGCGGTCGATGAAGCACGACGTTGACCAGCAGGACGAAGAGCACGAGCAGCATGATCACCCGCGTGATCATCACCCCGAAGCGGCGTATGCCGCGGCCGAACTCGGTCTCCGGTGGCCGCGCAGCCAGGCGCTCGGCGATCTCGCCGAAGGCGGTGTCTCTCCCCGTGCACACGATGACCGCGCTCGCCATTCCGGTCTGAACGGCGGTGCCCAGGAAGACGCTGTTGATCGCATCGCCGATCGGGTGCTTTCCCGCCGGGAGATCGCTCGCGGATTTCTCGACCGGCAGGGACTCACCGGTGAGCGCCGACTCGCGCACGTGGAGGTCCTTCACCTCCAGCAGGCGGGCGTCGGCCGGCACCAGGTCTCCGGCGTTCAGCCGGACGACGTCGCCCGGGACCAGCTCGGCGATCGGCAGCTCCTGTTCCCGTCCGTCGCGGAGAACGGCGGCCATCGTCGCCACCTGCTTGCGAATCTCCTCCACCGCATGGCGGGCCTGGAATTCCATGAAGAAGTTCAGCAGGACGCTGAGCAGGACCATCGCGATGATGATCAGTCCGCCGACCCGGTCCCCCAAAGAGAGAGAAACCGTGCTGGCCACCAGAAGGATGATGACGAGCGGATTTGCGAAGAAGCGAATAAAGCTCAGGAGCGCCGCGAAGCGCCGCTCCCGGACGAGGCTGTTTGGGCCATGGAGACGAAGCCGCCGCTTCGCCTCGTCGGACGTCAGGCCGGCCGCAGTTGCACGAAGCGCCCCGAGCAGCTCCCCCTGCGGCCGATCCCAGAAACCCACCAAAGGCGTCTCGCGTGGTCTCATGCGCCCTCGCCCCGTCACTGCAGGACTTCTCAGACCCCCGGGTGGTGATGGGAGTTACGCCAGGGCAGTCACGACCTCCGTCCGGAGAACAGGTGAATGATCGCCACGAAAAGGGCGGCCCCGATGATGGACCACAGGACCGGGAAGGGATGCCCGCCGATGGTGACCATAAGAGGCTCCGGGAGCTTGAGCAACCGAGCGACCCAGGGCCCGAGAAGGGCCCCGATGAAGCCAAGGGCTATCGAGACGATCAGCCCGCCACGAACGCTACCGGCGATGGCCTTCCCGATGGCGCCGCAAACGGCCGCGATCACGATGAGAAGCAGGAGTGCCGGAAGTGAGATTGTCATGGCAAGTTCCTTTCACGTGCGCACAAGGAGAGAGAAAGGATGTTCCTTTCGCGCGGCCTTCTCAAGCCCCCCTTCGTCCAGCGAGGGGAGGCTGTCGAGAGGGATCGGTCCTCGCACGGGATCTCATCGCTGCTTGCCCTCACCAGGACAGCGACCTTCGCCGCCCCCGCGACTTCGTCGCCGGCGAGTCGTCCTAGACGACGCGCCGTCCGGACACGAGTCTGACAAGCAGAATGATCACCGCCACGACCAGCAGGACGTGGATGAAGCCGCCCATCGTGTAGGAGGTGATCATGCCGAGCAACCACAGCACGAGAAGAATGACCAGGATCGTCCAGAGCATCACAGTCCTCCAGTCCCGGCGAGCCTAGTACCCCAACCTTCCCACCAGGAGTTCGTTGTGCACGAGATACCGTCCTTTCTCGAACGCATCTCGTCTTCTCTTCCTTCTCCAGGCAGCCTACCCCTTTCCCTCCCGGAGTGAATGATGCGAACACATCGGCGGAATTCGGCCGGCTCAGAATCGCCGACTCTCCATCACTGGCAAGGTCGCCTCAGAGTCGGAGGCGGCCGCGGCCAGAGCCGTCGCCGGGCGCTAAAGCGTTTATGGCGATTCGTTCTGAGCCTCCGCCGCTCGGTGGTCGCGATAGTGCCACCAGGCCAGTGTGAGCACCGCAACGACAGGGATCGCGAGGAAGATTCCCGCCAGGCCACCGAGCTGCGCGCCGGACAAGATAGCCAGGATGACGACCAGGGGATGCAGGTGAATTCCTGTCCCGACGATCTTCGGATAGACGACGTAATCCTGAACGGCCCGGAGCACCACCAGGAAAAGCAGGACGGCCACTGCCTGCCCGAGTGAGTGGAATGCGGCGAAGCCTGTCGCCAGGACGCCAATCGTCAGAGGTCCGGCCAGGGGAATGAATTCCAGCAGGCCGGCCGTAATCCCGAGCACGACCGCGTACGGCACGCCGATCACGAGGAATCCGATCGTGCAGACCACGCCGATGAGGAGGCAGGCAGTCACCTGGGCGCGAGTGTAGGCCGCCAGCGTGTCGTTGAGCTCTACAAGAAACACATCTCCGCGCGACCGCAGGTGCCCCCGGGGAAGAATCCGCAAGGCGGCCTTGCGCAGGAGCCCGGCGTCTTTGAACAGGAAGAACGCCAGAATCGGAACGAGAATCAGCCAGGGAAGATAGACGAGCCAGCCGGCGAGGCGTGGAAACAATTCCCTCGTCACGTAAGTTTCTCCGGCCGCGACCGCCTGACGAGCCGCCCGATCGATGGCCTCACGCACCTCCTGTGGAAGCGCGTGTCTTCGGTAGCCTGTCTGCCAGGTCTGCCAGCGATCCTGAATTCGTGCCAGGTAGCCTGGAGTCTCTGTCGCAAGCTCGCCGAGTTGGCGATTGAGGACGGGGAGCAGGAGGACAGACGCAACCGCCAGAGATCCGAAGAGAAAAACATAAACCACGCCGATAGCCGCCGGCAACGGAAGAACGAATTTCCGTCCCCTCACCGTGACGGGCCGGCGGCAAAGGCCGACAAGAGGGGCGACCAGGTAGGCGAAAAACACAGCGAGAACCAGCAGAATCAGGATGCCGCGCAGGCTGTAGACGGCCCAGAGCGCGACGGCGACACAGAGCACCACAAGCAGAATCTGGAGAGTTGTCCGGACCACGAAACGGCTCGACGGAAGAGGCGGCGGCTCGTCTCCCGGGGCCCGACCAGTGTGGCTTCCCTCTCGGTTGGATCTCACGTCAGCCACGAGACCGGGTCCCCTTCCATTGCTCGCTCACCACGATGGCAAGAGAGGCGGCCGCCTCCCTTTCCGAGCAGCCCAACCCGGGCTTCGCCGAGGCGTCGATTGGGAGGCCGCTCCCGGACGCTAAACGACGCTCCGGCGTCCGGAAAGCAGCTGAAAGAGCAATACAATCACCGCCAGCACGATCAGCGCATGAATGAGGCTGCCACCGACGTTAAAGGCCAGAAAACCGAGCGCCCAGAGAACGATCAGGACAATCGCTATGGTATAGAGCATGGGAGTCCTCCATTTCTTTCGCCACACAGCCTACTCCGTACCCTCCACGGGCACTCATCGTTTGTTCCTCTCAATGAAATCGGATCAAACGATTGGCGTGAGTGCTCCCGGCCTGTGTGGGTGGCCGCCGGTGGGTCTGTCGGGTCGGTGGGTTCAACAGACAAGGAAAAGGCCGCGCCGTCTGGAACGGCGCGGCCGCTAAGTGAGGCTCGAGAAAGCGTTCGCTCGTCTTCTCGATCCTAGGCTCGCTTGCGCGACACGAACAATCCCGCAAGGACCAGGGCGATGCCGGCAAGCGCCGCGCGGGGCGCGGACGAAGCCGTGTGCGGAAGGGTGGTCATGGCTACGCTGGGAGCCGCCGCCGGCACAACTTCACGCGCGGGAGGCGCGGGTGGAGCGGAAGCCTTCGCCGCGAGGGGCGGGGCCGAAGAAGGCATCGGCTTCACTTCGGTCGTCGGGGCCGAGGAGGCCACCGCCGCGGAGGTCGCCGGGACGGTCTTGAAGTTGATTTCCTTCCGGTCGACGATTTCGCCGCTGGAGTTCATCGCCTCGATGACGAGCTTCTGGCTGCCCGCCGGCACGTTGTCGATCGTCAGGACGTTCTCGTCCCGCTTGATCTCGCCCGCGATTGTATTGCCGAGGTAAACGCGGAACGACGGATTCGGCATATTGTTGGTGCCCCTGGCCTCCTGAGTAGGCTGAGGTACTTCGTTGGACACGGTCACCCGTACGGTACTGCCCACGACGGTCCCGTTCTCGACCGGTTCTATGACGCGCAGCCGGAAGGTGTTCTTGGTTGGCCCTGCCGACTTGTTGTCCGCATTCTGGCCGAGCGCCAGACCGGCGCCAAGCAACAGGACCATCGCGGCGACGAGCGGTTTGTGTTCGATTCTCATGGTATGTGCCTCCTTTGCAGGTATTCAGTGCTTCCGGCGTCCCGGCGGGACGCCCGAGAGAGAGCCTACCGCGGCCTGGCCGCAAACAGCGATCGTTTGATCCTCTCATATTGAGAAGATCAAACGATCACCAATGCCTCGTGATATCGAAGATGGGGAAACCTTGTCATCGGTGGCCGGTCTCAATTCCATCGTAAGAAACGATTGGACCTCCGAGCCCCGAATGGGGCACGCTGTGGATTCAATCGCGCGCCTCGAGTGTCGCGGCGCAGTCTGTCGCCAAGGAGTATGACCATGAAGAAGTTCTTGATCACAACAGTGTTCCTCGGCGCGGTCGCCATGGTGCTCTGCGCACCACCGGCGAAGGCGCAGGTCTCCGTCAGCGTCACGATCGGAGGGTTCTACGACGAGCTGGCCCCTTACGGCAGGTGGATCGATTGCCGGTACGGCCGGTGCTGGGTTCCCGCGCGAATCAGCGCGCACTGGCAGCCGTACTCCAACGGTCAGTGGGTCTACACCGAATACGGGTGGACATGGATGTCCGATGACCCCTGGGGAGGCAACCCATACCATTACGGAACATGGACGACCCTGGATCGCTACGGGTGGTGCTGGGTTCCGGGGACCGTCTGGGCCCCCGCCTGGGTGACGTGGAGCTACAGCAATAGCTATGTCGGTTGGGCACCGTTGCCTCCAACCGTGGTCCTGGGCGTGTCCGGCTACGCCGGGAGCGCCGTCGTCGTCAACTCGACGCAGTACGTCTTCGTCCCGATGAACCGTTTTGTCAACACGAACGTCAGTTCCGTGCGCGTCTCGGCGCAGCAGAACGCGACGATCTTCCGCCAGACGACGCCCGTGACGAGCTTTGCGGTGTCGGGCGGCATTGTCAGGAACATGGCCATTCCCGTCGAGACGATTCAGCGCTCGGCGGGCGTCAGGGTCCAAACGCGCAGCATCAGCGACGCCAGGGCGACGCCGCGCGCGATGACGGCGGGGGGCGCCGGCGGGCGGGTGGCGATCGTGGCGCCCGCGCGTGACGTGAAGGCCGCAGCGGGCGGCAGGCCGCAGGCCGCGTCGCACCCCGCAGCGCCGTCCGAGGAGAAGAGCCACAAAGCACAAGTCAACCGGGAACCCGGGAGCGCCCCGCCGGATTCGCGACAAGGGTCCACGGCTCAACGCGCAACCGTGAAGCCAGCGCACCCGGAGCAAAAAGCTCCAAAGGCCCATGAGGCATCGCCTTCGGAATCGCGTGGCCAGGCGGCTCAAGCGCCCCCGCCGTCCCGGCAAGGAGCGCCGCAGGCTCCGAGCCGTGCCGAGGTCCGTCCACCCGATTCGCATGGCAATGCCGCCCCCGCGCAACACCGCCAGGAGCCGCAGGCCCGGGCCGAGGCCGATCCGCGCGCTCCCCACGCTCCAGCCCAGGCCGCCAAACCCGCCCCGCCCGAACGGGGCTCAGAGCACGAAAAGCCGGTCGAAAAGGAGAAGAAGGAAGAGAAGCATTGAGCGGCAGTCTGTTGAGCAGCAGTCTTTAGCGGAGCGCCGACCGGGCAGACAAGGCTCTAGGCGCTCTAACCCCTGATTTTCCGCCGCCGGGAGGCCGCGCGCCGAACCGGGGGCCTTTTTTTCGGGACGGGCGCATCTTCCGCTGTGTCCGGGTGCTGGGGAGGCGTGGCCCGCAGTTCGTGAAGGAAGGAAGCGAGGATCGGCGACGCATCGGATCGCCGGTAGATGACCCCTTTTTCGGTGAAGATGCCGGGGCCCGCCAGAGGACGAAAGACGACTGCCGCCGCGGACATCTGCTCCAGGACCGGGTCGACGAGGGCGATCGTCAGGCCGGCCGCGATCATGCCGAGAACGGTTCGAGTTGAGGGAAGCCCTCCTTCCATGGCGACCGGCGGACCGAAACCCGGCCCGCCGGAATACGGAGAGCAGCTGGTCGTAGGAGCCGGGCGAAAGATGCCTCGGCCAGAGCATGTACGTTTCCTTCGACAGTTCCTCGAGCTTGAGGTCGTTCTTGCGAGCCATGGGGTGATTTTCTGGGAGAGCGACCACGAGTCGCACCCGGCCGGTCGTTTCCGTGACCATGCCTTCCGCCTCCAGCGGAAGACCCACGAACCCGACGTCGATCTGACCTCCTCGAAGGGCGCCGACCTGGGCCTGCGGCGTCAGATTCTGAAAAACGATTTCGACCGAAGGGGTGTGCTCGGCGAAGAGACGAAGGGCCTTGCCCAGGAAAATCCAGTCGGTCTCCGGAGAGATGCCAACGGCGAGCTTGAGGGATTCGCCCCGCGCCGCCTCCCTCGCGACACCGGCGGCGCGCTCCGCCGAGGAGAGAATGCCGCGCGCCTCGTGGAGAAATCTCTGGCCCGCCGGCGTCAACGCGACACGCCGCTTGGTTCGAAGAAAGAGATCCACCTTGAGCTCGCGCTCGAGGTCCCGAATCTGCTGGCTCAGAGAGGGCTGAGAGGTGTTCAGCCGGTTCGCCGCATGGCCGAAATGCAGCTCTTCCGCGACCGCGACGAAATACCGGAGATGGCGAAGTTCCATGCTGAAACGTCCTACCCGACAAGCTCGTCGTGGTGAGAGCGAATGAACCCGTAGCACTCACAGGCCGCTTTTTCGAGCCCTTTGCGGTCGAGAACCCGGATCTTACCGCGATGATAGTCAATGAGCTTTCGACGCTTCAACTTGCCCGCTGCTTGTGTCACGCTGGCACGCCGAACTCCGAGCATCTCTCCGAGGTACTCATGCGTGAGCGCGATCTCATCGCCGAGGACTCGGTCATGGGACATGAGCAGCCATCGTGCACACCGCTGCCCGACCGTATGAGCGCGGTTGCAGGCAGCAGATTGCCCGACCTGGGCCAAAAGGGCTTGCGAATATCGGCGGATGACCTCGCGCCAGGCGCTGCTCGCCCGGATCTCCCGGAGGAAAACGGCCGCGTCCATGCGCAGGGCCTCGCCGGGGATTTGGACAAACACTTCCATCGAGGAGTGGCCGTTTCCGAGATACGCGGAGAGGCCGACGACCCCTTCGTTTCCGATCGTTGCCACTTCAAAGGTGCCGCCTTCCACCATCCGAGCCACCATCGAGGCCACGCCGGTCCGTGGAAAGTAGACGTAGGAGATCGGTTTGTCCGGCTCGTAGAGCGGGAGCCCCCGCCGGAAAGACGTCGGCTCGAGCTTTGTCAGCGCCCGCCGGTGCTCGGTGACAGGAAGGGCGGCCAGGATCCTATTCGCATCCCTTCGCTTGACTCGCGGTTTGGACACATCGCCTCCGAGTTCCGGTGTCTGCTCGTCCGACATCTGGGATCATCCTGCGATGGACGGCGACTTTCGTCTGTACGGCAGCGTACAGACTGGAGGGTCTCCGTTGTCGCCAGGATGGGAAGGCCGGGAGGTGTTCAGCCGGTTCGCCGCATGGCCGAAATGAAGCTCTTCCGCGACCGCGACGAAATATCCGAAGATGGCGAAGCTCCATGGACGTCCCTCTCTCATCCCTTCAATGTCTCAACCCGAGCGGAACAAACGATTGGACGCGTTCTCGCGAAGATAGCATGCTTGGTGCTCAAGACGGCGAGGCGGACCTGAGAGAAACCTTCGGCGACTTCAGTCGAGATTCTACGATCCAGGCGCCCGCGGAGGCAAGAATGAGTATGAGAAAAACGGCTCGCGCTCGCACGCTGGCGGCTCCGGTCAGTTCAGAGGACCATGTCCGGGGGTCCCCGCTGGCAAAGGTCACTCTCGTCGGTTACGGGGACTTCACGTGCCCGGACTGTGCGAAATCATATCGAACCGTCAAGAAGATCCAGGCGGAGATGGGCTCCCGGCTCCGTTACGTCTTCCGCAGCTTCCCTCAAGACACGCTTGACAAGGAGTCCGCGGGCGCCGCCGAGGCGGCAGAGTCCGCAGGCGCCCAGGGGAAGTTCTGGGAGATCCACGACCGGATGTTCGAGAACCAGGGCGCTTCGGACCAGCTTCATCTGGCGAAACATGCCGAGGCCATTGGCCTGGACGCCCTTCAGTTCCGGCGGGACATGCGGGGACACGTTCACCTGGCAAAGGTTCGGGTGGTGCGGGAAGGGGGCGTTCGGAGCGGCGTCGCCCAGGTGCCCACCTTCTTCATCAATTCCTTGCAACACGAGAGTGCTTTCGGTCTGGCCACCTTGCTCCCCGCGGTCCAGGCCGCGGCAGGCGGCTGATGATCAAGAGAACCCTGACCCGAATGCCGTCTCCGGACGGGCCCGAGCGTGCGCCCGGACGCCAACACTAAGGAGAATGACCATGCCCACATACACACTTCCGGGCCTTCTGTATGACTATGGCGCGCTGGAGCCGCACATATCCGGCAAGATCATGGAGCTGCACCACGACAAACATCACGCCTCGTACGTGAAAGGTGCCAACGCAGCCCTCGACCGGCTCGCGGAGGCGCGGCATGAAGGACAGTACGACAACATCGCGGCGCTCGAGAAGGCCCTCTCGTTCAACCTCTCCGGTCATGTCTTGCACTCGATGTTCTGGCGGAACATGACGCCGAAGGCCGGCGGGCAGCCGCACGGGGAGCTCGCCTCCGCCATCGACAACGACTTCGGCGACTTCGAGAGCCTCAAGAAACAGATGAACGCTGTTGCCGCGAGCATTATGGGCTCGGGCTGGGCCGCGCTCATCTGGGAGCCGTTGGGGCAGAAGCTTCTCGTCACGCAGATCTACGACCACCAATCGAATCTGGCCCAGGCGGGCACTCCCTTGCTCGTGCTCGACGCATGGGAACACGCCTTCTACCTCCAGTATCAGACCCGAAAGGCCGAATACTTCGACGCGGTCTGGAACCTGTGGAACTGGGAGGATGTGACTGCCCGATTCAACCGGGCGCGCGGACAGGGCGCGGAATACGAAATGCCGGTCCAAAGGGCGGACCGAAAGAACTCCCCACGCCGTCGTCCATTTCGAAAGGAAGATCTTGATATCACCGCAGTCCATTGAACGCCGATGTGATACGCTGACGCCTCCTCCACCGCTGACGGACCCCATCCAGCTGACAACTGAGTGCCCGCCTCCGGTTTCGGAAAGAAAGCAGGCACGCTCATGAGCAGCCAACCAGTTCACGTGATCGTGGGTCGGACTCTTCGCCACTGGACCATCGACAGCCGCGAGTCTTTCGGGGGATCCCAAAGGCCGGCTCCCGCTCCGCCCTATTCGGAACAGCCTGACGGTGGCCAGTTTCATCGCCTTGCGTCAAAGCTCGCCCGGGTCAAGTCCGAGCTCGCGCACCGCGCCCTCTGAGGTCTCATCACCGAGGATCGGTTGCAACCGCTCCTCGGACATTAAGGGCACCCTTGCCGAGACCGGCGAGGTCCTAGCCCGGATAATTCATGAACGACTCCGGCCGTCCCGCGGATCTTTTCCGCCATGCGGCGTCAGCCCTCCTCTGCGATGCGCCCCGGCATCGCCGTCGTCGGGCTTCCTGACGAAAAATCTCTCGCGGGAACAAGGTGTATTCGTTCTCGGATTGCCTCGTCCCTCGATGAAGTCTTTCGGCACAGTCAGATTCACGTGTGCCGGCCGGGTGTCCATGAATTATCCGGGCTAGCCAGGTTTTGCGCCCTGCAATTCCCATTACGGCCGCCATTATTGTCCACTCATGGAACAAAGAACGTCACATTCGCGGCTAAATGACGTGAACCGAGCCCGCGCTCATGATCTTTCGCGGAAATAGTCTGAAAAGAAAGTGTGGCGTACGCCCCGATCGCCCTCGATGTGTGATAGCGTAAAGCTCCTTCAAAGGTCCAAGCCGGCTTCGGTACCTTGTCGACGTCGGCCCTCCGTTTCGGATTCTCCGATGAAGACCCCCCGTTCAAGGGTTCCGGGAGAAATGTCATGAGATACGCCCGCGACGTCCATTTCCAGATCAAGAGCGGCAAGGAAACGGAGCTCAACAACCTCTTCGAGAAGGAAGTCCTTCCGATGCTGCGCAAGCAGAGCGGCTTCCAGGAGGAAGTGACGCTCGTCAACCCGAAGGGCGCGCAGTTCATCAGCCTCTGGGACAACCGCAAGAACGCCGAGACCTACGCGACGGCGACCTATCCGCAGGTCCTGGCGAAGCTGACCCCGTTCATCGATGGAACTCCCAAGGTGGAGACCTACGACACCGCGTCCAGCTACGCTCGCGTGTAGTCGCTCTTCAGGCGGCGCCTACGAGCGCCGTCGATTCGACGGGCCCCGAAAGGGGCCCTCTTTTTTTGGGATCGGCTTTGCAACGAGTCCCCGAGATCCGCGGTCCGGAGGCCGGGCTCACTTTCGCGTGTACGTGAATTCTCCGGACGGGTCTCTTTGTTTCAGCGCCGTCGCCTTGCCGTTTTCCATGACGAACTCCCAGACCACGTCCGAGAACTCCGGGATGCGGAATTTCAAGCCCTTGTGAGGGATGAGCTTGCGCTCGGGCTGGCCGGTGAAGACGAGGAAAAGGGCCCCGTCCTCCTTCAGGACGACCTGGAATTTCGCTCCCGTCGGCGTCTCGTAGGTTCCGGCAAGCTCTTTCAGGACTCCCGGATCGAGAGTCTCGGGCCGGCGCGTGAAAGCCGCCTCGGCTTCGTCCAGGGACATGAGGGCCCTGTCCACGTCCCCCTGCGGGCTGGTGCCGAAATTGACCGACCATTTTCCGTAACGCTCGTCGTCGGGCGTGTCGAAGCGGTCGTAGTGATAGTGGGTCATCGGGAACGTCATCTTGTGGAAGTCGAACTGGAGCTGGCCGGCAAGCAGACCGATTTTCAATAAGCCGTAGGCGGGGTGCTCGTACTGGCCCACATAGTCCTCGAGCGGGTGCGAGGGCTTCGTGTTCTTCACCTGGTCCGCTCCGGCCTTCGTGCGCGACTCCGTCCCGGCCTTCTTCCCCTTCAGGCGGATGTCCAGCCACCGCTTCGTCCACGGCGTCTGGTCCATCCCGAGCAGGCGCTCGTACACGTTGTAGCTGACCAGGTTGTAGAGGATCGAGGCGTGGTTGCCGATGACCGCGACGAGGACGCCGATGTGCTCCTGCGGCATGAAGGAGACCTGCGAGTGGAAGCCGTCGAGATCCCCGCCGTGGTAGGCGAGCAGATGCCCGCGGTACGAGGAGGTCCAGCGCCCCATGCCGTAGGCCGTGTTCAGGATCTCCCACCATCCACGGACCTCGGGCAGCGTGTTGGGCTGCGCTATCGCCGGCTGGAGCGTCGCCTTGAGCACCCGCGCCGGCAGCACTTGCCTGCCGTTGTACTTCCCATCGTTCATCAGGGCGATGAGCCAGTGGGACATGTCCTCGATGTTCGAGATGATGGCGCCGGCGGGGGCCATCCCCTCCGTGTCCTCGTAGTAGGGGATCTTGTAGATCTCGAAGCTGTCGCGCTTTTCCGTGTAGGCCACGCCGAAGTCGGGCCGCTTGACCATCTCGGCAATGGAGAAGAGCGAGTTGTTCATCTCGAGCGGCTTGAAGATGCGCTCGCGCACGAACTCCTCCCAGGTCTTGCCCGACTGGAGCTCGACGAGATACCCCGCCGCGGCATACATCATGTTGTTGTAGAGGAAGACCGTTCTTGGCGGCTCCTTCGGCTCCATGTACTTCAGCTTGCCGAAGAGCTCCTTGCGCGAGTCGGGCGCCTGGTACCAGATCGTGTCATGGCGGGTGATGCCCGTGCGGTGGGCGAGCATGTCGCGCAGGGTCACGGTCGAGTTGAGATAGTCGTTGTAGAACTGGATTGACGGGACCGACTCGCGGACCGGCTTGTCCCAGGTCAACTTCCCTTCTTCGACCAGGAGCCCCGCGGCGACGGCGGTGAAGAGCTTCGAGTTCGAGGCAATCTGGTAGAGCGTGTTCGGAGTGAAAGGAAGCTTCTGGCCATAGTCGCGGTAGCCGTAGCCTTTCGCGAAGACGAGCTTGTCGCCGACGACGATGCCGACGCCGATCCCCGGGACGTTCCAGTCCTTCAGGGTCTGGGCCATCCAGGCGTCGAAACCCTTGAGCCTGGCGGCCGTGCCGCCGTCCGGGGTCTGCGCCGGGAGACCGCGGACGAGGCCGAGGGCAAGAATCGAGAGGAGCAGAATGCACGAGCGGTTGCGAACTCTCGACGACTGTTCCCGGGCAGATTTCATGACGCTTCCCCTCTCTCGAGTAACAACACAAGCGAACCCGCAGGCGCGTGACTCTCGGTCACGCGGCGGGAACCGGTGTCACCGGGTGGAAGCGGAGCGCCCGTCATCTTTCTAGAAACTCACGCGCACGCCGAGCCGGACGGAGGTCGGCGGCGTCCGGAAAACGGCTTGCCCGTAGTTCGGGTTGACGGGCGTCGCCGACGCGTTGTCGGCTTCCTGGAACCCCCAGCGCTCATCCAGCAGGACCGGCCGCTGGGCGTTCAGGATGCTGAACACGTCCACGAGCACGTTGACGGTCACGGGACCGATTCCGAACGGGTACCCGAAGTGGAGGTCCGCCTCGTAGTTGTCGGGAGTCCTGCCCTCCGCGCCGCGCTCGGTCAGGAAGAACTCGTAGCGCCCGTACGCGTCCGAGTACCCGTAGCGCGTGAGCGGAGTCCCCGTGCGGTAGTACGCCGACAGGCCGACCGACAGCCTCCAGGGCGTGACGTAGACGCCCGAGACCTTGAACTGATGCCGCCGGTCGTTGGAGAGCGGCCCGCGGTTGGTGATCCTGGAGAGGTTGCGGCCGTCGGTGAAGAAGTCGTAGTAGTCGTATGCCGCGGAGATGTTGGGATCGTTGATGGTCGTCTGCGTGAAGGGGGAATACTCGCCGTCGTAGTTGCCGTCGAGCGTCGAGTAGATGTACGACGCGATCGCCTGCCAGTTGTTCGAGAAGCGCTTCGTGACGTCCAGCTGCAGGCCACGGTAGATCCGCAGCGGCCGGGGGGCGTCGTAGAGCGTCGTGTAGTCGAGCCCGAAGACCTGCCGCATGATCCCCTTGCTCGGGTTTCCGATGCAGTAGGTCCCGTCGTCCTGGCAGAGGAAGTCCTCGATGACGTTGCCGTAGTCGCGGTAGATCCCCTTGATCCCGACCGCGACGTCCGTCATCACTTCCCGCTCGCCTCCGATGACGTACTCCGAGATGTACTGGCCGTGGATGTTCGGGTCCGAAGGCTCCGTGAAACCGCCGAGAATGGCCGACGGCGTGCCGAGATCGTCCTCGGCGGCGGGGTCCGGATGGTGGTCCGTCGGGCTGTAGTTGATGATCCGGGGCTGGCGCTCGTAGGAGAAGGAGCGGATCACGAGGTCCATCGGGATCTCCTCGTAGAAGCGCCCGTACGACGCGAAGACCTTCGTGCGGTGGTCGTTCGTCGGGTCCCAGATCACCCCCACGCGCGGCGCCCAGTCGTGTTTCAGGTCCACCTGCGTGGTCCCGTTGGCGTCCACGATCTGCTGGCGATCCCAGCGCACGCCCAGGTTCAGGGTGACGTTGCGCAGCACCGTCCACCGGTCCTGCAGGTAGAACGTCGTGTTCTTGTGCAAGGGGGACGCCTCCAGGATCGAGAGCGGAGCGTTGTCGACGGTGGCATCCGGCGTCGTCCAGTAGGAGTGCTGGTAGATCGGTTTTGCCGGGTTTACGGTGTTGGTGAAGATCGTGACGAGCTGGCCGCCCGATTGGCGCTTGATGACGTCGGATTCCACTTTCTCGTACTCGATCCCGACCTTGATGGCATGGTCTCCGAAGTAGGGCGAGACAGAGGCGCCGTACGCCGTGCGCTTGAAGTCCTTCAACTGGATCAGGCCAAAGCCTCCCGTCTGGAAGAAGTCCCTGGACGCGTCCTGGTACTGGACGACGTCGCCCGCGGGGGTCGCCGGTCCCACGGAGTTGCGCTCCTTGTGCCACGCGGCCCCGGCGGCCGCGGTCCAATGCGTCCCGAAGATCCCCTCGTAGCGCAGGGCGTAGTCGCGGCCGCCGAGATCCTGGCGGCCATCGTAGGTGAGCGGTTCGCCGTTCAAGGTGTGGTTCGCGTCGTTGATCGCGCCCGTGTCGACCGTCGGATCCTGAAACGCCGAGGCCACGATGGAATGGCTGTCGGAAAGCCGGAACGTCAGCTTGCCGGCGCCCAGGTTGCGCGTGCTGACCGACTGGCTCGGCAGGTCCCCGAACAGGTTGTCGGTCGTGTTTTCGACGCGGTCGTAGGCGGCGAAGAACCAGATGCGGTCCTTCCAGAAGTATCCGCCGAGGTCCGCGCCGTAGTCCTTCCTTTCGAATCCTTCGACCGTGCCTCCCGTCGAGACGACCGGCTTCGGGGAGGCGCGCAGCCCGTTGTCGTTGAAGTAGCCGAACGCGTCGCCGTGGAACTCGTTGCTCCCGGACCTCGTGATCACGTTGATGATCGCGCCGGTCGAGCGGCCAAACTCCGCTTCGTATCCGCCCGTCTTGACGTTGATCTCCTGGATGAACTCGTAATTCAGCTCCTTGCCCTGGAAGCCGTACTCGATGCCCGTCGTGTTGACGCCGTCGATGTAGAACGCGTTCTCGGCGCCGGAGGAGCCGTAGGCCGTGATCGTGGCCTGCGACTCGTTCCTCGGGTCGGCGTCGGACGAGATGCCCGGCACGACCTGGACGACCGACGAATAGTTTCTCCCCGTGGGAAGCGTCTCCACGGCGCGGGAGCTCAGGTTCGTCCCGAGATTCGTCGAGGACATATCGACGACCGGCGCCTCGCCGGTCACGACGATCTGCGCGGTGGCGGAGGGGCGCAGGACGGCGTCGAGCGTCGTCTCGGTGCCGAGGCCGACAGTGATGCCCGCCTTCGACTCGGGCTGGAAGCCGGCGAGCGTGAACACGACGGTGTACTGCCCCGGAGGGAGCAGCGTGATCCGGTACCGGCCCTGAGCGTCCGTCAGCACGACGCGCGCTCCCTGGAGGGAAGAGCTCTTCGCCTCGACGCTGACGCCCGGGAGCACGCCGCCGGATTCGTCGGCGGCGCGCCCCGCGAGGGAGCCCGTGGTCTGGGCGAGGATCGTCGTGGAGCCGAGCAGGATCAGGCACGCCATGGCGGATGAACGCGCGGTGCTCATGATTCCTCCCAAAAAATTGCGGGAATCCTAGCAGGTTGCTGAAGAAGGGTGTGAGGCGGCGTTGCGAGCGCCGCGGGACCGGATGCAAGGAGACGCGACGAAGGCTTCCGGGAGCCCAGCCCCGGTCTTAACTCTCTCGGCCGCCGTTCGCGAAGCGAACGCCTGCGGCCGAAAGTTCATCCCGGACTAGGATTGAAGTCGAGGAGGGCCACCATGTCTGAATCCCGCAGGGAGTTCCTCGCGCGCACGGCCGTCGGGGTTGCCGGTGTGGCCGCGGCGAGCCGCCTGGCCGCGGAGGCGCAGGCGGCCGCCCCGGCTTCGCAGGTCACGCCGGTCGCGGGGACGCCGCCCGCGTTCGGGACGGCGCCGCCGGTCGGGCCCGAAGTGAGCGCCGCCACGTTCGCGGAGGCCGAGAAGCTCGTTCGGGTGGAGATGACGCAGGCCGAGCGGGCCCAGGCCGCGGGCAACTGGCGGCAGGCGATGGCGGGCGTCATGGAGCGGCGGACGGGACCGAGGAAGGTCGTCCTCGAGAGCTCGCTCGCGCCCGCGACGCGGTGGGATCCCCTGATCCCTGGCGTGCCCGCCGGCCCGGGCAGCGACCGATTCGTCCGGAGCCCGGCCGATCCGGGACCGCTGCCCGGGCGCGACGAAGACATCGCGTTCGCGCCCGTCTCCGTTCTGTCGCGATGGATCGAAACGCGGGCCTTGAGCTCCGAGCGGCTGACGCGGATCTATCTCGAGCGGATCGAGCGCTTCGATCCGAAGCTCAAGTGCGTCATCACGCTGACCCGCGACCTGGCGCTCGAGCAGGCGCGGCGCGCGGACGCGGAGATCGCGGCGGGAAAGTACCGCGGCCCGCTCCACGGCATTCCGTGGGGGACGAAGGACCTCCTGGACACGAAGGGAATCCGGACGACCTGGGGCGCCGAGCCGTACCGCGACCGAATCCCCGACGCCGATGCCGCCGTCGTCGCGCGGCTGCACAGGGCCGGGGCCGTCCTCGTGGCGAAGCTCTCCCTGGGCGCGCTGGCGTTGAACGACGTCTGGTTCGGGGGCCAGACGATGAACCCCTGGCTCCTCGAGGAAGGATCGGGCGGGTCGAGCGCGGGGCCGGGCGCCGCGACGGCCGCGGCCCTGGTGGGCTTCTCGATCGGCAGCGAGACGGAGGGATCGATCGTGGATCCCGCGATGCGCTGCGGCGTGACGGGCCTTCGGCCGACGTTCGGCCGGGTGGCGCGGACGGGCGCGATGACGCTCTGCTGGTCGCTCGACAAGCTCGGACCGATGGCCCGCGGCGTCGAGGATACGTTCCTCGTGCTGGCGGCGATCTCCGGGCCGGACCCGGGCGATCTCTCGAGCGTGCCGGGCCGCCTCGATTTCGACGCGGCCGGGTCCGTGAAGGGGCTCAAGGTGGGGTTCTTCCCGGCCTGGATGAACGAGAGCCCGGCGACGGAAGTGGACCGCGCCGCGCTCGAGACCGTCCGGCGCCTGGGAATGACGCCGGTCGAGGTGAGCCTCCCCGACTGGCCGTACGGGTCGCTCAACACCATCCTCTTCGCCGAGGCCGCCGCCGCATTTGAAGACCTGACCCTCTCGCGCGGCGTGGACCAGTTGAAGATGCAGGTCTCCGACGGATGGCCGAACACGTTCCGGCAGTCGCGCTTCCTCTCGGCCGTGGACTTCGTCCAGGCCGACCGCCTGCGGCGCAAGGTGGCGCAGGAGATGGCCCGCCTCTTCGAGAAGGTGGATCTGCTCCTCGTCCCCGCGCTGCGCGACGAGATCCTGACGATCACGAACTTCACGGGACACCCCGCGCTGACCCTGCCGGCCGGGTTCGTGGAGGTGGGCCAGGCCCGGAGCGACTGGGCGCCGGATCCCGCCCACCCGCTGCCGGTGATCTCCCCGAAGCGGCGCGTGCCGCACGGCGTGACGCTCGTGGGGAGGCTCTTCGCCGAGGGGACGCTCGGCAGCGCCGGCATCGCGTTGGAAAGGGCCTTCGGCGTGGCTCAGAAGCGGCCGCCCGGGTTCTGATCGCCGATTGGCTTGACGGGAAATCGCCGGTGTATCGAGGACGTTACGATTGCGGGGAGAGAAAGGACCTTCATCCATCATGACGACGCACAGGTGTTCCATGGTGTCCCGCGCCGTTGCCATCCTTTTCGGCCTGGCCTTCGCGCCGGCCGTCTTCGCCGAATCGGGCCCCGCCGCAACCGCGCCGGCATTGATCTCGATGGCATAGACCGCTCCGTCGCGCCGGGCGACAACTTTTTCGCTTACGCGAACGGAACCTGGCTGAAGACGACCGAGATACCGGCCGACCGCAGCTCCTACGGGATCGGCTCCATGCTCGACGAGCTGACGAGTCAGCGGACGGCCGCGCTGATCAAGGAAGCGGCGAGCAGCCGGGGGCCCGCCGGCTCGGAGGCGCGGAAGATCGGGGACTACTACTCGAGCTACATGGACGAAGCGGCCATCGAGGCGAAGGGGCTGCGGCCTCTCGAACCCGCGCTCGCCCGCATCGCCGGTATCGCGGACAAGCAGGCGCTGTCCCGCGCGATCGGCGGCACGCTGCGCGCCGACGTGGACGTGTTGAACGCCACGAACTTCCACACGGGCAACCTCCTCGGTCTCTGGGTGGCGCAGGACCTGGACGAGCCGGCGAAGTACTCACCGTTCCTGTTGCAGGGCGGCCTCGGCATGCCGGACCGCGAGTACTACCTCGACCCTTCCCCGCGCATGGCCGAAATCCGGTCGAAGTACCAGGCCCACATCGCCGCCGTGCTGAAACTTGCCCGCGTGGCCGACGCCGAGGCGAAGGCCGCGCGGATCTTCGACCTCGAGCACTCGATCGCGGGGACGCACCGGGGCCGCGCGGAGTCGGAGGATGTCGTCAAAGGGAACAATCACTGGACCCGTCAGGACTTCGAGAAAAACGCGCCTGGCCTCGACTGGGCGGCGTTCTTCGCGGAGGCGGGGCTCGAGAACCAGACCGTGTTCGTGGTCTGGCAGCCGAGCGCGGTGACGGGCATCTCGGCTCTCGTGGCAGCGCAGCCGCTCGAGACCTGGAAGGACTACCTCGGCTTCCGCGCCATCGAGCGCGCGTCGCCTTTCCTGCCGAAGGCCTTCGGCGACGAGGCGTTTGCCTTCTACGGACAGGTGCTCACGGGCACTCCGAAGCAGCGGGACCGCTGGAAGCGCGGCGTCGCCGCCACCAACGCCGCGCTCGGGGAGGCGGTCGGCAAGCTCTACGCCCGGCGCTACTTCCCGGCCTCGGAGAAAGCGCGGGCGCAGGAGATGGTGCGCAATCTCATGGAGGCCTTCAGGCAGCGCATCGACAGGCTCGACTGGATGGCCCCGGAAACCAAGGCCCGGGCGAAAGCGAAGCTCGCCGCTCTCAAGGTCGGAGTCGGCTACCCCGACAAGTGGCGCGACTATTCCGGTCTCGAGATCGTCCGCGGCGACGTGCTGGGCAACGCCGTGCGCGCGGGGTTGTTCGAGTACCGGCGCAACCTGAAGAAGCTCGGCCAGCCCATCGACCGCGACGAGTGGGTCATGACGCCGCAGACGGTCAATGCGGTCAACCTGCCGGTCATGAACGCGATGAATTTTCCGGCCGCGATCCTGCAGCCGCCCTATTTCGACTCCGCGCGGACCGCCGCCATGAACTACGGCGCCACGGGCGCCACGATCGGCCACGAGGTCAGCCACAGCTTCGACGACCAGGGGGCCCTGTTCGACGAGACCGGCAGGCTCCACAACTGGTGGACCAGGGAGGATTTCGCCCATTTCCAGGCCGCCGCCGCGGAGCTCGTCAAGCAATACGACGGCTACCGTCCCTTCCCCGATCTGGCGGTCAACGGCAAGCTGACGCTCTCCGAGAACATCGCCGACGTGGCCGGGCTGGCCGCGGCCTACGACGCCTACAGGCTCTCGCTCGGCGGCAAGCAGGCGCCGGTCGTCCAGGGATTGTCCGGCGACAAGCAGTTCTTCCTCGCGTTCACGCAGTCGTGGCGGCAGAAGATCCGGGAGCCGGCGCTGCGGCAGAGAATCCTGACCGACAGCCATTCGCCGGGGGAGTACCGGGCCGACACGGTGCGCAACCTCGACGCCTGGTACGACGCCTTCGACGTGAAGCCGGGAGAGAAGCTCTACCTCGCCCCCGCCGGCCGCGTCCACGTCTGGTGAGCGCTTCTCTCCATCGCAGCGGCGCGCGGAAGAGGCGGCTGGGAAGCGGCGGACGCTCGGTCTTTCCGGTCGGCCTCGGCTGCATGGGATTCAGCTGGGGATACCGCGATGCCTCCGTGGACGAGACGGCCGCGATCGAGGTCATCCGCCGGGCGATCGATCTCGGCGTGGACCATTTCGACACGGCGGACGTCTATGGCCCGTTCGCCAACGAGTCTCTCCTCGGCCGCGCCCTCGCGAACCGGCGCGAGCACGTGGTCATCGCCACGAAGGCGGGTCTCGTCGTCGAGGACAAGGCAACGTACCGGTTCGGGCGAAACGGCCGGCCCGAGCACATCCGCCAGGCCTGCGACGGCTCGCTCCAACGCCTCGGCGTCGAGGTCATCGATCTCTACTACCTGCATCGCGTGGACCCGCGGGTTCCGGTCGAGGAGACGTGGGGCGCCATGGCGGGTCTCGTCGCCGCCGGCAAGGTCCGGTTCCTCGGCATCTCCGAGGCTTCCGTGGAGGAGCTCGATCGCGTCTCCCGCGTCCATCCGGTGACCGCGGTCCAGTCGGAGCTTTCGCTCTGGACGCGCGACTACCTTGCCGGCGTCGTGCCCTGGTGCGCCGCGCACGGCGCCTCTTTCGTGGCCTTCGCGCCGCTGGGCAGGGGGTTCCTGACCGGAGCGATCGCGGCGGATGCGCGGTTCGGACCGGAGGACTTCCGCTCGAAGCTGCCGCGCTTCCGTCCCGAGGCGGTCTCGTTGAATCAGCGGATCGTCGAGAAGCGTTCGCGCCATCGCGGCGCGCCGGGGCGCCACTGCCGCGCAGGTCGCGCTCGCCTGGGTTCTCGCGCTGGGCGAGCACGTCCTCGCCATCCCCGGCACGCAGCGGCGCCGCTACCTCGAGGAGAACGTCGCGGCCGCGGACATCGTTCTCACGCCCGGAGAGCTCGAGGAGCTCGAAGCTCTTCCGGCGCCCGCCGGCGGACGCTACTGAAGCCGGACCCTCGGACCGCCGCCTCGTCGTAGGATCGGGGCATGCCGGAAGGCAACGTGATTCACCGCCTCGCGCGGGCGCACGACCGCGACCTCGCGGGCCGCCGGCTGGCCGTCTCGGCCGCGCAGAAGAGATTCGCTAAAGAGGCGAGAGCCCTCGATGGGCGCATGTTCGATCGCGCCGAGGCGCGCGGCAAGCATCTCTTCCACCACTGGCGGCGCGGCCCGATCGTCCACATTCACCTCGGGATGTTCGGGGACTTCTACCGCCGCGAGCTGCCGGCGCCTCCGCTCCGGCCGACCGTGCGCCTGCGCCTGGCCTCTCGCGCGGCGGTCTGGGACCTGATCGGCCCTCCGACCTGCGAGATCGTCACGCGAGGACGAGTACGCGGCGATCCTCGCCCGTCTGGGTCCCGATCTCCTCTCGGCGCGGCCCGACGCGCGGCGGGTCCTCGAGCGCCTCAGGCGGACCGACGCCCCGATCGCCCACGCGCTTCTGGATCAGCGCATCGTTTCGGGGATCGGCAACATCTATCGGGCCGAGGCGCTCTTTCTCGACGGCCTCCATCCGCTCCGCCCGGCGTCCTCTCTGACGATGGACGAGTTGGAAAAGCTCTGGACGACGGTCCGCCGGCATGATGCGCCGCGGCGTTGCCCGGCCGCGGATTTCGACGATCGAGCCTGCCGACAGGATCAGGGCGCGCCGCGCCGAACCGGACGGGCGAAGCTTTTACGTGTACGGCGAGTCGCTGTGCCTTCGCTGCGGCAGCTCTGCAGCTTCCCTCTCCGGCCGGACCATGTACGCCTGCCCGGTCTGCCAGCCGGCAGCTTCGGTCCCGCGAGCGCGGAAGTAGCCCGGATAATTCATGGACACCCGGCCGAAACACGTGCATGTGATTGCGCCGAAGGACGACCTCGTGGAAGGAACGGACGGCGCGAGGGTGCATCTGTTCCCGCGAGATTTTCGTCAGGCAAGGAAGCCCGACGATGCGATGCCGGAGCGCATCGCAGAGGAGGGCTGACGCCGCATGGCGGAAAAGATCCGCGGGACGCGAGTCGTTTATGAATTTTCGGGCTAACGCTCGAGCTCGGCTGCGGGAGTCTCGGCGGCCGTAGAGCCGGGAGAAGGCGCTGTGTCCGACTCGCGCTTCAGAAAAGACTCGAGCTCGCTGCGGGCGATCGGGGCGCGAGGGTTGCGGGTGGCCTCGTAGAGCCGCGCGCGCCGGGTGAGGAGGCCCTTGCGCCAGGGAACGTTCGGCTCGAGCGCGGCGATGGCGTCCTCGAGCTTCGATTCGTCGAGGTACGTCGCGACCTTGTAACGCGTCTGCAGGCGCTCCTCGTTCAAGAGCAGGACGGAGAAGGGCTGCGCGAGCGCGGCGTTCAACCGCTCCGCCAGGCCGCGGTCCCTGCTCGCGACGTCCGCCGCGATGGCGAAAGACTGGTTGACGACCGGAAGGAACGCCCACGGATCCTCTCTGTAGCGTGTGAACGCCTTCTCCAGCAGGCCGGCGGCCTCTTCAAAGCGCCTCTGCCGCCAGCGCAGCTGGCCGAGGAGGACGTCCGCCTCGACCGGCCGCGTCGTCCCGAGCCGGGCGATGTAGGGTACGGCGCTCTCGTCGCCGGCTTGCGCCAGGGCCTGGGAGACGACGGCGAGCTCGACTGATCCGACCGGCTCCCACGGGCGCTCGCGCCAGAGGTCCAGGACCTTTTCGGGATGGCCTTCGACGTAGCTCTTCTCGGCCCGGATGCGGTGAAGCTCTTCCCCGCTCAAGTCGGGCCGCTCGGGCGCAGCGACGCCGTCGGCCGTGATCGTCGAAACCCGAAGGCGCCGGACGAGGTCCCAGTCCGCTCCTCCCCCGGAAAGGACCGGCGTGTCTTCCTTTCGCTGCCGCGCGAGGACGCGCGCCTCCTCCAGGTCGAAGGCCGTGTCGCGGCCGACGCTGCGGGCAAAAGCGAACTCGATGACGTTCCTGTCGTCGGTGTTGCTCGGCGCCCGGCCGGCCGCGAGAAGGGCGGGGACGAAGGAGGCGCGGGCGACGAAATGGGAGAGGAAGCCCTCGAGGCCCTCCGTGGCCCACGCCGCGGAGATCGCGGAGCGGTAGGGCTCCTGCGCGAGGCGCGCGCGCAGCAGGCCGGCGTCGTAGGCGATCGGCGCCGCCGTCGCCACGAGGATCAGGTCACGGTATCGCGAGAACCAGCTCTCGATGGACGGGAAGACCGCCTGGAGCGTCGCGTAGACCGAGCGGACGGTCTCGGAGTCCACCTCGTACGACTGCAGCCACTGCAGGAAGATGCCGCCCGGAGAGAGACGCGCCTGTGCGGCCCTGTAGAAGTCCTCGGGTGAAGAGGCTCGAGATGCCGGCGCGGTAGGGGTTCGAAGGCTCGGAGAAGATGACGTCGTAACTGTCCTTCGAGGTCAGCAGGTATTCGCGCGCGTCGCGGATCGTGACGCGCACCTTGGGATTCCCGAGCACGTTGCGATTGACCGGCGCGCAGACCTCGGCCACGTGGAGGATCGCCGGCTCCAGCTCCACGACGTCCACGCGCTCGATCGAAGGGACCTCGGCGAGCCAGCCGGCCGTGGAGCCGGTGCCCAGCCCGATGACGAGCGCGCGGCGCGGCTCCCTGTGGAGCGCGGCTCCGATCAATCCCGCCCATGACCTGGGTGGGAGCGTCGGTGCGCGCGTTTCCGTCGATCTTCCCGTTCACGATGAAGGCCAGCCCGCCGGCGGTCGTCGTCATCGCCACGCTCGACTCGACCCCATCGGCTTCCCAGAAGGTGCGCCGCCGCTGGTCCCGCAGCCACTCCTGGACGCGGTTGGGCGAGGCCCTGGACAGGTTGACGCGGCCCGCTCCGATCGGGCTGTGCCGCCAGGCCGCGGTCGGCCCGGTCATCGAAACGAGGGCGACGCTCGCCGCGGCGGCTCCGAGCGGAATCCACCACCGGACGCGCGTCTCTTCCCGCCGGCCGCGGGAGACGGCGAGGGCCGCGAGGGCGAGCGCCGAGAGCAGCAGCGTCACGAAGACCCAGGTCCCCGTCGCCGAGAGAATGGGGAGAAGCCCGAAACCGCCGGCCAGGGAGCCCACGATCGCGCCCGCGGTGTTCCAGGCATAGGCGAGGCCGACATGGGTGCCGACCTTCTCGCGCCCGCGGCCGAGCAGCGAGATCAGCAGCGGAAACTGCAGGCCGGCCACGAAGGCCGCCGGCAGGACGACCAGGGCGGCGACGGCCGTCCAGCCCGACACGAGGCTCGCGAAGGCGAACGAGCCGCTCGGGCGCAGGCGCGCCGCGAGGATGGCCACCGAGTCGCCGAGGCCATAGGGGACGGCGAGCAGGGCGGCCTCGATTCCGCAGGTTGCCGCGAAGGCCGCGAGCGTGCCCGGCCGCGGCCGGATCGATCGGGCGAGCGAGCCCGCTCCGATGCCCAGAAGAGCGACCGCGAGGATCAGGCCGAACGTGTAGGTCGAACCGCCGAGCAGAGGAGCGAGCATCCGGTACCAGACGAGCTCCATCAACGTGAAGGCAAAGCCCGTGATGGCCGCGGCCGCAAGAACGAAGCGCGCGGGGGGACCGGCGGCGCGCGCGGGCCGCGAATCCGGCTCGGCGGCCCGTCTCTCGTCGCGTCTCCCCTTCTTCTTCTTGACCCTTGCGCCCGCGGGCGACCCGGGAAGCGCCGGGGCCTAGATCCGGAAGCTTTCGTCGCAGGAGGCTGTGCGGAGAGAGCTTCGGCGGCAGGCGCTTTTCCGGCCATGAGCACGGCAGCCAGACCGACCATCGCGTTGACGGCGCAGCTCGACCAGAGGGTCTCGTGCGTGCCGATCCTCTCGAGCAGGTAGAAGGTGGACAGAAGCGTCCCGGCCACGGCCCCCAGCGTGTTGGATCCATAGAGCAGTGCGAGGAGCCGGCGGCCGGCGTCGTCGTCCGTCTCGACTGCGCGCGTCGCGGCCGGAAGCGTGCCTCCCATCAGGACCGTCGGCACCGCGAGGACGAGAGCGGAGAGAAGAAGCCGCGCGAGCGTCCCCCCGGCGATCCCCAGGGAGAGCGATCCGCCGACGGCGATGTACGCGGCGCGAACGAGCCACAGCAGCGCCGGCGTCAGGGCCGCCGAGGCGGCGATCGCGAGCTCGAGCATGCCGTAGAAGGCCAGGGGGCGAGCGGCCTGGTCCGCCCGGCGTCCCAGGATCCAACTCCCGATGCCCAGGCCGCCCATGAAGATCGCGACGACCGCGGCGGAGGCGGCGGTGGAGAACCCGAAGATGAGGCGCAGCTCCCGCATCCAGGCGATCTGATAGACGAGCGCCGTCAGACCGGAGCCAAAAAGCAGGAGAGAGACCCGCAAGGCCCGTGAACTCACGATTTTCGCGAAGCTACCACAGGGGCCGCGCCCCCCGCCGGGCCACTGCTTATACTTGCGTTTTGCAAATCTCCGTCACAGGGGCGCGACCGCCTCGGATCAGGACCCGCCGGGCGGCTGCCCTGCTTCTGCTCGTCCTTCTCGGCGCGGCGGCGGCGGGCGCGGACTCCGCGACGATTCTCTGGAGGGGACAGCCCCATCCGGTGACCATGGCGGGCGCGGACTACCAGGTCGCGGAGAGCGCCCGCGCGCTGGGCTTCGATGTCACGACGGATCCGACGACCGGGGTCATGACTCTCACGGCGGGCGGCCACAAGGTCGTCGTCGGCGCCGGGACGACCCAGGTGCCCGTGGATGCCCGGATCCTCTCGATCTCGAGGCCCGCGCATACCGTCGGCGGCGCGCTCTACGCTCCGCCGGACTTCCTGGAAAAGGTCCTCTTCCCGCTCGTCGGCGCGAGCGGAGCCTACGACGCCGCCCGAAAGACGTGGGCGCTCTCGGAGGGGACAGCCCCCCTGACGCTCGACATCGCGGTCGTTCATGTCGAGCCCACGACTCAGATCGTCCTTCGTCAGTCCGCCGCCGCGCGCTTTGTCCCCGCCCTGACCGAGACGGGCTTCCAGATCACCTGGCCCAATCAGAAAGTCGTGGCCCCCTTCGCGGAGCGCCGGTACGACGACCCTCTCGTTTCGGCGGTCCGGTTCGCGGGCAACACGGTATCCATCGAGTTCAAGGAAAAGGGCTCGACCGCGCGCGCCTATCCGCTGACAAATCCCGACCGCCTGGTCGTCGAGATCGGGCGTCCCTCCCCCGCCCGCGCCGTTGAGCCCGTCGCCGTCCCCGAGCCGACGCCGGCGCCGACGATCGTGATCGATCCGGGACACGGCGGCTCGGAGACGGGCGCCGTGGGGCCGGGCGGCCTGGAGGAAAAAGAGGTCACGCTTCAGATCGCCCGCCGGCTGGCCGCTGCCCTGCAGCGGCTCTTCCCCTGCCGCGTCGTTCTGACTCGCGAATCCGATAGCGTCATCTCTCTGGACGACCGGACCGCCGTCGCGAATCACGAGAAGGCGGATCTCTTCCTCTCCATTCACACGAATTCGTCCCGCGCGCCGGGCGCCCGCGGCTCCGAGAGCTACTACCTTTCGCTCGAGGCCTCGGACAAGCTCTCGCAGGAGGTCGCGAGCCGGGAAAACCAGCCGGCGCTTTCCGGCGGGCCCGGATCGACTCCCGCGGCGGCGCCGGCGCGCAACCCCGACCTCGATTTCATCCTCTGGGACCTCGCTCAGACGGCGCACCTGAAAGAGTCGAGCGAGCTCGCCGAGGCGACGCAGGTAGAGCTGAACGTCCTTTCGGGCACCGAGAACCGCGGCATAAAGCAGGCGCCCTTCCGCGTGCTCGTCGGCGCCACGATGCCGGCGGTCCTCGTCGAAACGGCCTTCATCTCGAATCCGGAGGAGGAGAAGAAGCTTGCCTCCCCGGCTTTTCAGCAGAGCGTCGCCGACGCCGTGGCGCGGGCCGTCGGGCGCTTCTTCGAGCGCCGCAAGGCCGGCGGCGCGGCGAAGACTCCCGCGGCGCCGACTCCGGCTCCGACCCGCGTTTCATGAGCCGGCGGGCGGCCGCGACTCTGCTCGTCACCCTGGCCGCGGCGGTCGCGGCCATCGTTTTTCTGACCCGGCCCCAGGCGATGGCGACGGGAGGGCGCCGGATCCGGTCGTTCCTGCGCGTGACCCCCGCGCCGGCGGCGGTTCCGACGGTCTTTGCCGGAACGCCGCCGGTCACTCCGCCGCTGACGGTCCGCGTGACGGTGTTCTTTCCCGGAACGGAAGACGCCAGGCTTCATGCGGAAGAGCGGGACATCCCCAAGCCCGCCGGGCCCGCCGCCTACCTCAAGGCTCTCTTCGCCGAGGTGCAGCGCGGTCCGACCCGCGAGGGCCTGGTTCCCGTTCTGCCGGCCAAGCTGCTTCTTCGCAACGCCTTTCTCCTGCCCGAAGGGGTCGCCGTCCTCGACCTCGCCGTGGACTCGGGCCTCTCCTTCGGGTCTTCGGAAGAGCTCACGATCGTCGCGGCGCTCGTGGACACGGTGCTCCAGAACGTCGCGGAGACCACGCGCGTCCGCATCCTCGTCAACGGCGAGCCGGCGGAGACCCTCGCGGGACACGTGGACCTGACACGCCCGCTGCTCTACCTGCGAAACGAGGTGGCCCCGTGAAGCGACGCGGCCAGAATTGCGGTTGGCGACTCTTTCGTCTGTCATCCTGAGGAGCGGAGCGACGAAGGATCTGCTCCATACGGTCGGCAGGGCAGATCCTTCGCTACGCTCAGGATGACATGGGAGACAGAGTCGAGCCGTGGGAAGATCCGGTTCTCGAGCGATGACAGCATGAGCCCGACGCCCCGCCCCGATGGACGAAAGCCCTCCGAGATGCGCGCGGTCTCCATCGAGACCGGAGCCCTGAAGCATGCGGAGGGCTCGGCCCTGATCGCGCTCGGCTCGACCCGCGTTCTGTGCGCGGCCTCCGTCGAGGAGCGGGTCCCCCCGTTTCTCAAGGGAACCGGCAGCGGATGGGTCACGGCCGAGTACGGCATGCTGCCGCGCGCGACGCACACGCGCTCTCCGCGCGAGGCGGCCGCCGGCCGCCAGGGAGGACGCACGCAGGAGATCCAGCGGCTGATCGGGCGGTCGCTTCGCAGCGTCACGGAGCTGCGGGGTCTGGGCGAGCGGACAATCATGCTCGACTGCGACGTGATCGAGGCCGACGGCGGCACGCGTTGCGCCGCGATCACGGGGGCGTGCGTCTCCCTGGCCATGGCCCTGGCAAAGCTGATGCGAGCGAGGGCGATCCCGCGCTGGCCTCTGCGCGAGACCGTCGCCGCGACGTCGGTCGGGATCTGCGCCGGCCAGGCCGTCCTCGACCTCGCCTACGAGGAAGACTCCGAGGCGGACGTGGACTGCAACGTCGTCGGCACCGCCTCCGGCGCCTTCGTCGAGATCCAGGGCACCGCGGAGCGCCGCCCCTTCACGCAAGCAGCAGCTCCTCGATCTCCTCGACCTCGCCGGCAAGGGCCTCTCCTCCCTCAAGAAGATCCAGGAAAAGGCCCTCGCTCCCCACTGGTCCGACATCGACCGGGACTGAGGATCCCGCGCGCCGGCCGCGACGAGAGCAGATCCTTCGCTTCGCTCAGGATGACAGGGCGGTCCCCGCCCCGGTCGCGGCGCGCGAAGTCTCCCGAGCGAAGCGAGGGAGGAGCCTCGCGCCGCGGGAGCGAAGCGCTTGCGCGGGTTCAGGCGAGCGGTCGAGGCCGCATCCGGCCGAGCCGCTCGCCGGTGCGCCCGCAGGGCGCAGATCCCGCGCTCAGCCGGAGCGACGGTATAATCGCCGGCTCTCATGAAGCGAATTGGAGTGTTGTTTGGGCAGGAGCGGACCTTTCCCCTGGCGCTGGTCGAAAAGATCAACGGCGCCGGCGTGGAGGGAATCACAGCCGAGCCGGTCTCGGTCGGCGGCGTGAGCCTGGAGACGCCCAGGCGGTACGACCTGATCCTGGACCGCATCAGCCAGGACATCCCCTTCTACCGGGCGATCCTGAAGAAATTCGCCGCCGAAGGCACGATCGTCGTCAACAACCCCTTCTGGTGGTCGGCCGACGACAAGTTCTTCAACAACGTCCTCGCCCGCGCCATCGGCGTCGCGGTCCCGAAGACGGTGATCCTCCCTTCGAACCAGCATCCCCCCGACACGACCGCCGCCTCGATGTCGAACCTGACATACCCGCTCGACTGGGAGGCGATCTTTTCCCACATCGGCTTTCCCGCCTACTTCAAGCCCTACTCCGGCGGCGGGTGGAAGAGCGTCTACCGGGTCGAGAACCCCGGCGAGTTCTTCGCGGCTTACGCGGCTTCCGGGCAGAACGTCATGACGCTCCAGGAGGAGATCGTCTTCGAGGAGTACCTCCGCTGCTACGCCATCGGGAGGCAGCACGTCCACATCATGCGCTACGACCCGCGGCAGCCTCACGCCAACCGCTACGTCCGCAACGGGCCGCCGATCGAGCCCTCGCTTTACGAGCGCGTCCGCGGCGACTGCCTGAAGCTGACCGAGGCCCTGGGCTACGACTTCGACACGCTGGAGTTCGCGGTGCGGGACGGCGTCCCCTACGCGATCGATTTCTTGAACCCCGCGCCCGACGCGGACCCGGCCTCCGTCGGCGATGAGAACTTCCGGTGGGTGCTGGAGCACGCCGCGCAATGGCTCATCGAGCGCCTCGCCGAAGGCGCCGCGGCGCCCGAGCGCTTCCACTGGCAGGAATTCCTCGCCTCCGGCGCGCCGGCCAGGCCCAGGAGCCCCGCGCGCCGGGCCGCCGGACGCGGACGGCGCCCTCCCCGGCCAGGCCCTCCGCCGGCGCCATGACCGAGCGGCCGGCCTTCACCCTCGGCGTCGAGGAGGAGTTCCAGATCATCGATCCGGAGACGCGGGGGCTGCGTTCCCACGTCCAGCAGATGCTGGAAGAGGGCAAGCGCCTGCTCAAGGAGCGCGTCAAGCCGGAGATGCACCAGTCGGTCATCGAGCTCGGCACGGGCATCTGCAAGGACATCGGTGAGGTCCGCCGGGACATCGCCGAGACGCGGACGGAGATCATCCGGCTGGCCGCGCGGCAGGGCATGCGAGTGGCCGCTTCCGGATCGCACCCGTTCTCCGACTGGGCCGACCAGCTCATCTTTCCCGATCCGCGCTACGACCAGGTCGTCGAGGAGATGCAGCTGCTGGCCCGCGCCAACCTGATCTTCGGCCTCCACGTCCACGTCGGCATCCAGGACCGGACGACCGCCTTCCAGATCTTCAACGAGGCGTGCTACTTCCTGCCGCACCTGCTCGCCCTCTCGACGAATTCCCCCTTCTGGCTCGGGAGGAACTCCGGTTTGAAGAGCTTCCGCACGAAGGTCTTCGACCGTTTCCCGCGCACGAACATCCCGGAGTATTTCGAGTCGCCGGCGGAGTTCGACGATTTCGTGCGGATCCTCGTCCAGACCAACTGCATCGACAACGGCAAGAAGATCTGGTGGGACCTGCGCCCGCACCCCTTCTTCGAGACGATCGAGTTCCGCGTCTGCGACATCCCGATGCGCATGGACGAGACCGTGACGATCGCGGCGCTCATCCAGGCGATCTGCGTGAAGCTCTACAACCTGCGCGTCCAGAACCTGGGGTGGCGGCGTTACCGCCGCGCCCTGATCCTCGAGAACAAGTGGCGCGCCAGCCGCTGGGGAATCGACGGGAAGATGATCGACTTCGGCAAGGAGGTCGAGGTGCCTTTCCGGGAGCTCGTCTCCGAGATGCTCGAGTTCGTGGACGACGTCGTGGACGAGCTCGGTTCCCGGCGCGAGGTCGAGCGGGTAAACTGGATCCTGGAGAACGGCACGGGAGCGGACCGGCAGCTGCGCGTTTTCAACGAGACAAAGGGAGACTTGAAGAAGGTCGTCGATTACATCTGCGACGAGACGAGCCACGGCCTCGACGTCCAGGATCGGGGCAGCCGCGCCGCGTCGTCTTGAAGAAGGAAGGGCCCGTTAGTCAATGCAGAACCTGACTGAGCTGCCGTCTGTCTACGCCGAGGAGCTGGCGCCGGGCGCGCGAAACGCGGTGCGGACCTGCCTGCGGATCGCGCCGCACGAGCGGGTGGTCCTCGTCACGGACCTGGAGACCGAGGAGATCGCCGCGAGCCTCGCCGACCAGATCCGCCAGGTCGGCGCCGACATCGACGTGCACGTCATGGAGGATTACGGGTCACGGCCGATGCTGGCGGTGCCCGGGCCTGTCCGCGAGGCCCTCGAGCGCGCCGATGTCTCGATCTACGCCGGGCAGCCGAAGTCGGGCGAGCTCGCCTTCCGCCGCGAGCTGACCGCGGTCATCGACCGGCGGCAGATCCGCCACGCCCACATGGTCTCCATCTCCCGGCAAATCATGTGCGAGGCGATGCGCGCCGATTTCAACGAGGTGGACGCCATCTCGCGGCGGGTGCTGGAGCGCGCCGAGAAGGCCCGCAAGATCGTCGCGCGCTCGCGCGCGGGCTCCTTCCTCGAAGCGACCTTCGATCCGGAAATCAAGTGGCTGAAGACCTCGGGCCTCATCTCCACCTCGAAGTGGGGGAACCTCCCGGGCGGCGAGGTCCTGACCGCCCCCGCCCGCGTGGACGGCGTCTACGTCGCGGACGGCGTCGTCGGCGAATATCTCTGCGCCCGCTACGGGGACCTGAAGGCAGACGCCGCTCTCCGTCACGATCGTGGACAGCCGGATCACGGAGCTCGCCTGCGAGAACCAGGACCTCGTCAACGACTTCCGCGCCTACACGTCCACCGACGAGAACTCCAACCGCGTCGGCGAGTTCGCCATCGGCACCAACATCGCTCTCGAGAACGTCATCGGCAACATCCTGCAGGACGAGAAGCTTCCGACTCTCCACCTCGCCTTCGGCCACCCCTACTCCGAGCACACCGGCGCAAATTGGCGAAGCACGACGCACATCGACATCGTCGGCCGCGAGTTCGACATCTGGTTCGACGGCGACCAGGTCATGGCCGAGGGGAAGTTCCTGATTTGATCGGATGATCGTGCGATCGAGCCATCGGGCGATCTGCGCAAGGAAACAGATGTCGGAACGAAATCACCCGATCACCCGATCACCCGATCACCCGATTGCCTGATGATTCCCGATCTGCGCCGCAGCTACAACGCGGCGTACACGGACCGGAAATACCGGCAATACCGGACGCGACTGGAGGAGGAGGCGGGGTGTCCGATCCCGTTCCGGCTGGCCGAATCGCCGGTCTTCCTCCCGACGGATCTGCTCGACGAGATGGTCTCCGCGTCGCTCGAGATCTGGCGGCAGCTCTCGCGGCCCGAGGCGCTCGCGCGCTCCGAGGCGGCGGTGCCGGCCCGGTTCGATGTTCCCGGCAGCGATGCCCATCCCCTCTTCGCGGTCACGGACTTCGCCGTCGTGCGCGCGTCCGACGGGCGCCTGGCTCCGAAACTGATCGAGCTTCAGGCGTTCCCTTCCCTCTACGCCTTCCAGCTCTTTCAGACGATCGCCCTGCGGGACATCTGTCCCGAGCCCGCGAGGCTCGACTTCCTTCTCTCCGGCCTCGACACGGAGGGCTACCGCCGCGCGGTGGGTGACGCGATCCTGGCCGGTCTGCCGCCGGAGAACGTCGTGCTCCTGGACCTGGACCCGCCGTCCCAGAAGACCTACGTGGACTTCGCCTTCACCGAGAAACTCTGGGACGTGCGAGCCGTCTGCCCGACGAAGGTCGCAAAGCGCGGAAGGGAGCTCTGGTACGACCGCGACGGCAAACCGACGCGGATTCTGCGCATCTACAACCGCCTGATCTTCGACGAGCTGGCCCACAAGGGAATCGAGCTTCCGATCGACTTCCGCGAGGAGTACGACGTCGCCTGGGCGGGACACCCCAACTGGTATTTCCGCTGGAGCAAGCACGCGCTGCCCGCGCTCGATCACCCGACGGTGCCGGAGGCGCATTTCCTGTCGGACCTGGCCTCCGTTCCGGAGGATCTCTCGAGCTGGGTGCTGAAGCCTCTCTTTTCCTTCGCCGGATCCGGCGTGAAGGTGGACGTCACTGCGTCGGATATTGCCGCGGTCCCGCCCGAGGAACGTCCCCACACCCTCCTCATGCGCAAGGTGGACTACGCGCCGGTCATCGAGACCACCGACGGCCGGTCTTCCAAGGTCGAAGTCCGCATCATGTTCGTCTGGAGAGACGGCGAGCCCCTGCCCGTCACGACGCTCGCCCGCCTCTCCCAGGGAAAGATGATGGGCGTCGCCTTCAACAAGGACCGGACCTGGGTCGGCTCCTCCGGCTGCCTCTGGCCGACAACTCAGAAGCAAGGCTCGAGCGGATAGAATCAAACGTATTGTATAGATGGCAGGTATGTATTACGCTCGTGCCGTGAAGACGTTGACCGTGCGCCTGCCCGAGGCCCTCGCCGTCGACATCGAAGAGGAGTCGCGAGCGCGCAAGGTCTCGAAATCCGACGTGATTCGCGAACGTCTCAGGTATCCGGCCCGATCCGCGCGCTCCCGCCGTGTGCCGCCCGACCCGATTGCGGATCTCGTGGGTTCGGTGGACGGATTGCCGATCGACCTGGCCGCGAAGAGGAAGGCATACCTCAAGGCTGCCGGATATGGCCGGAAGCGTACTCGTTGACGCCGGTTTCCTGATCGCGCTGCTTTCCCGCCGCGACCGCCATCATCGCTGGGCCGCGGCTCAGGCACCGCATCTTGCTCGACCCTGGGGAACCTGCGAGGCGGCCCTTTCCGAGGCCTTCTTTCTCCTGGGGAGCGTGGGAGAGCCGGCACTGGCCGCTCTCTTGCGCCGCCGTGCCGTGGTCCCGGCGTTTGACCTCGGCAGCGAACTGGAGCGTGTGCTGAAGCTCATGGAGAAATACGCGGATGTCCCGATGAGCCTCGCCGATGCCTGCCTGGTGCGGATGAGCGAAATGGCATCGGATGCCGTTCTTCTCACCACCGATCGGGACTTCCGGATCTATCGCCGCCAGGGCCGACAGGTCGTTCCCTGCTTGACGCCGGATTGATATCCGTCTTACCGCAAGAGTGGAGAGGTCGCGAGCCTCACCTTTGACTTTGGACTTTAGACTTTAGACCTTAGACTTCCGATAGATGCCGATCTACGAGTACCGCTGCCGCGACTGCGATTCCCGCTTCGAGAGGTTCGTCAGCGGGAAGGGTCGGGTCGCCTGTCCCGAGTGCGAGAGCGCGCTCGTGGACCGTCTCCTTTCTGTCTTCGCCGTTTCGAGGGGCGCGAGCCGACTCCTCCCAGCAGCCGCTCCATGCCATGCGGCTCCTGCGGCGACCCACGAGGCCCCGGAGCCTGCTCGATGAACTGAGTCCCGGCGGCGTGAGGCTTCCTCTCTGGGGAGCTGCGGGTCTCCTGTTGCTGGGAGCGGGATCCTGGGCGCTCCTCCGCGACGTGCCGCGGTGGAACGCCGTCTGGTACGTGGCGGCCTGGTACGGCTACCTGCTGATTCTCGACGCGGTCCTCTTCCTGCGGCGCCGGCGCTCCTTCGTCAGCCACGAGCGGGGAAAGTTTCTCTCGATGCTCCTCTGGTCGGTGCCCTTCTGGTTGTTCTTCGAGGCGTGCAACCTGGTCCTGCGAAACTGGTATTACGTCTTCGGACTTCGAAACTCCGTGGGCGGCCGCCGTCCTGACCGCGCTCGCCTTTGCGACGGTCCTGCCGGCCTGTCTCTTCCACGCGGAGCTTCTCGAAGCCTTCGGCGCCTGGCGGCGGATCGAGTGCCGCCCGATTCGAATTCCTGTCTGGGCGCCGCGCGCGGCGGCGATCTTCGGCGCGGTCTGCCTCGCGTCGGCCCTCCTTCTTCCTCGGTACGCCTTTCCCCTGATCTGGTTCGTCCCCGTGGGACTGGAGGGACTCAATTACCGCTCCGGGGCTCCCTCGCTCCTGCGAGACTTCGAAGAAGGAAACTGCGGGCAGGCTTCCGCGGCTTCTTCTGGGAGGACTCTGGGCCGGAGTAATGTGGGAACTGTTCAACTCCGTGGCGCGCTGCAAGTGGATCTACGCGGTTCCGGGGTTCGAGCGGTACAAGCTCTTCGAGATGCCGCTGGCCGGATTTCTCGGCTTTCCGGTTCTCGCCGTCGGGGCCTTCTGTTTCTTCTCCGCCGTGAGCCGGATCTCCGCGCGGGCCGCTGCGGCGCCGCGGAGCCACGGTGACCGCGGCCCTGCTCTTCTGCGCGGCCGTCTCTCTCGCGATGCAACGGTACACCGTGCGCTCTCTTCGTCCTTTGCTCTCGGAGCTCCCGGGCCTCGACGCCCCGCTGCGGGCGCGGCTCGCCGCGGCGGGCATCGAAACGCCGGAAAGACTGGCGCGGGCCGCGCGCCGGGAAGGAATCCCGGGGCTGTCGGCGCGAACGGGGATCTCCGCGCAGATTCTGGGCCGCGCTCGGGATGAATCCGTTCTGGCGCTCCACAAGGGCATGGGCGTTCCCCGGGCACGGTTGCTCGAAGCCGCCGGGATCGGCGATCTCGGAGCAGCTGGCGCGTGAGGATCCCGACGCGCTCTGGCGCCGTCTCGGAACGCTCGCCCCCCGATTCGGGCAAGATCCGCCTCGCCTGCCGGAGGTTCGTGTCTGGATCGGCGCCGCTCGAGAATCGCCGGCGGATCTTCCCCAGAGATAAGCGGACGATCGCGACGAGAGAACCCCGCCTCAGGGGACGTAGGACCGGACCTGCTCCTTCCACCAGGGCCAGTCGTGGCCGTAGGGGGCGCCCCAGACGCTGTTGCGGTTGCGGATCCCCTTCTCGTTGAAGATCCGCATCATGTCGGTCGTGCCGGAGAGGATGTTGTCGGTCTCTCCGGTGACGATCGCGATGTCCATCGCCGAGAGCTTCGCGACCCACCCGCCGTCCATGTTGGGAACGTAGGCGGTCGGGCAGTGGAAGTAGCAGAGCTCGTCCCAGTAGCCGTCGAGAAAGGAGTGGATGTCGTATTTGCCGGAGAAGCCGACGACCTTGTCGCAGAGGTCCGGGTGCCGCAGGCCGAAGTTGACCGCGTGATAGGCGCCGAAGGAGGCCCCGAGCGTGCCGACCTTCCCGGCCGGCCTCGCCTTGTCCAGGAGCCACGGCACGACCTCGCGCGCGACGTAGAGGTCGTAGGCGTCGTGGCGGCGGATCCTCGCGGCCGGAGTCCGATCCTTCGCGTAGAAGCTCTCCCCGTCCACGCTGTCCACGCAGGCGATCTGGAGACGCCCCGCCTCGAGATGATCGGCGACGGCGCCCACCAGGCCGAAGTCCTCGTTCTGGTAGAAGCGCCCGACGGAGGTCGGAAACCAGACCATCGGGTAGCCGGCATGGCCGAAGCGGAGAAGCTCCATCCGCCGTCCGAGGATCGGAGAGTCCCAGGCGGTGTATTCGCGATTCATTTCTTCACTCCGGTTCGGCGAATGGGTTAACGGCCCGGACGGCACCGTACATTCGGCCGTGTTGGAAGTCTTCCGAGATGAGTTCCGAGAGTCCGTAGTGGTCCGCATAGGCCCAGAGATGGGCATCAAACCAGGACAAGTCGTACGCCGCGGCGCCCCTAAGAGCAGTTCTGAGCATCTGCTCGTTGGGGTACAGCACAGGGAACTGATTGAGGAGATCTTCTGCCTCCCGGCGCGCGTCCGCCGGAGTGAGAAGAGGAGCGCCTCCGGAGAGAGGTCGCGAAACAGCGGCGACGAATTCGACGACGACTTGATGCGCGATTCGGAGCGAGCCGTCGTCAAGACCCGATCGCAAGAGATCGATGGCGCGCTTCTGTTTCCGGGGATAGCGCGGATCGTGCCGGTAGACGAAGATGTTCGTGTCAACGAGGGCGGGCACGATCGTACAGATCCTCCCGTTTCCAACCTCGGTCACGGGGTTCTTTCGGATACTTTCTTCGGACCTCGCGGCGTTTCTGGCGGCGTGTCGCTTCGTCGAAGAGCCTCAGTCGCTCCTCCCGAGAAAGCCTCGGCGTGACGGCGCCGGTCTCGACGCGGATCGAGTCGCCGGCCGAGACCCAACGAATCTCGCAACCGGGCTTTATTCCGTGCTGTTCCGCCACGACCTTGGGAATCGTCACCTGGAGCTTGCTCGTCACCCTGGACATGTCCTTACTTTAGCAAGGACAGAATCCTTGTTCAAGCCGGGCGGCCGCCTGCCGCTCTACTCGTCGCGGGGCTCGGCCCGGATGAAGCGGCCGGTCTGGAGCTCGCGCAGGGTCTGCTCGATCTCCGCGCGGGTGTTCATCACGAAGGGCCCGTAACGAGCGATCGGCTCGTGAAGCGGCTCCGCGGCGGCAAGGAGGAACCGGCCGCCTCCGGCGCCGGCCGACGCCTCGATCGTCTCGCCGTCGCCGAAGAGAACGAGCGCGGGGGCGGCCACCGGCTTCTTCTCCGGGCCGAAGAGGACTTCGCCGCGGTCCACGTAGGCGAAGGCGGAGTGGCCGCGGGGCACCGGCTCCCGGAAGGACGTCCCCTCGGGAAGGGTCACGTCCACGAACTTCGGGGCGACGGCCAGCCCCTCGACGGGACCCGTGACGCGCCCGCCCATCGCCTCGCCGGCGATGACGCGGATCCTGGCTCCTTCCTCCGTCTCGCGCTCCGGGAGATGGTCCGAGCGTAGCTCGCGGTACCTGGGATGCGTCATCTTCTCGCGGGCCGGAAGATTCAGCCAGATCTGGAGACCGCCGATCCCCTCCGGGCGCACCTGCGGCATCTCCTCGTGGAGGATCCCGCTGCCCGATGTCATCCACTGGATGTCGCCCGCGCCGATCGTCCCGGCGTGGCCGAGCGAATCGCCGTGGCGGACTTCGCCCTGGCGGACGATCGTGATGGTCTCGATTCCCCGGTGGGGATGGAAGGGAAAACCGGCCTGGTAGTCGGACGGAATGGCCGACTCGAAATGGTCGAGCAGCAGGAACGGATCGAGATGGTCGAGCTCGCGCGTCCCGATGCTGCGCACGAGGTGCACGCCCGCGCCCTCGACGACGGGCTGCGGCGTGACGACTCGAGTCACGTTGCGGGACGTTTCCTGGGTCATGGATTGCCTCCGAAACGGACATACGCCACGATGGCGTCCGCCGGTTCAACCTCGCCGTCGTGAGCCACGTGGGATAATCGCACGCCCTCGGGGCGTAGCGCAGCGGTAGCGTACCTGCTTTGGGAGCAGGTGGTCGCCGGTTCGATCCCGGCCGCCCCGACCAATGCCCCCAACGGTTAGACCCTCCCCTCTTCGCCGTCTGGACCCCACGAGGTGTCAACACCTTTTGTGGGATAAAGCTCAATCTAAAGGTTGACATTCGGTTGAAGTTGCTCGAAGATAGGCGGACTTCAGAAATCGGATCGAAAAAGTTCATGAAAGTCCGGAGGTACTTCTCTGTGCGGCTCTTTGCGCGGCCCAAGCTCCTTCTTGCCGGACTGATTGTGGTTGCCCTCTTCACCGCCCACGGGCGTGCCGCGGCGCAGCGGTCTCCCCGGCTTGAGCGGTCCCCCCGGCTGGTCCGCTTCTCTTCGATCGGGCTCGTGCAGAGCAAGAGCGCAGTGTCTCCCAACAATACCTCCACTTCCCTCTCCGCCACCTTCACGAGTGCGCCCGCCGCGGGGAACCTGCTCGTCGCAATCGCCAGCGCTCAAAGCGCCGCGATCACCGGGCCTCTCGGCTGGTCCACGGCGATCAACCAGACAGGCACCGGGAACCACCCGTCGCAGGCGATCTTCTACAAGAGTTCGGCCGGAGCGTCAGACCAGACCGTGACGTTCACGAGCGGCGCCGCCCAGCTCGCCCTCCAGATCTTCGAGTACAGCGGCCTCGATACGTCCTCCCTCCCGGCGAGCGGCGCGGACGGCACAGCGTCCAACTTCGACAACGGCAACAACGCCACCTCCGGCAACACGGGCGTCGTCACGACCATTTCGGGAAACACGGACGACCTGCTGGTGGCAGGCATTAGCGTTGAGAGCGGAGAAGCGGGCGGACTTACGGTAGGCAACAGCTTCACGAAGCGGTTCGACTTCGACGGTTCCGCCGCGGCGGGTCATTTCACCAGCGCGGACCGCTTCAACAGCGCCGACTCCGTCAACCCTTGCACGACCGCGACTTCCAACTGCGCCTCTTTCACCTGGGCAACCAAGAGCCCCTGGCGCGCCCAGGTCGCGGCCTTCAGAGCCCCGGCCGCGCCGACAGCCACTCCGACCAACACTTCTACCAACACGCCGACCAATACACCGACGAATACCCCGACGAATACACCGACCACTACCCCGACGAACACGCCGACGGGCACGTTTACGAACACACCGACAAACACCCCGACGAACACACCGACGAATACGCCAACGAACACACCGACGCCGACGGGCACGTTTACGAACACACCGACGAACACACCGACCAATACCCCGACCAATACGCCGACCAATACCCCGACGAACACACCGACGGGCGCGCTCGACGAATACGCCGACGAATACCCCGACAAACACGCCAGCGGGTGTGCCGACAAACACACCGACAGATACGCCGACCAATACCCCAACCGTTACCCCGACGAACACACCGACGGGTGCGCTCACGAATACGCCGACGAATTCCCCGACAAACACGCCAGCGGGTGTGCCGACAAACACACCGACAGATACGCCGACAAGTAGCCCGACCAATACGCCGACGAGCACCCCGACGAGCGCGTCCTCCTTCACCCCGACTCCGGGGATCATCACGCCCTCGATACCGGTGCCGACGCTATCGGAAACGGCCATGCTGGGCCTGGGCCTCCTGCTTGCCGGAATCGGCTACTTGCTGCTCCGGAAGAACTCCTCGGGAGTCTGAGGTACGCGGCAGGGACCACAAACAAGCTGGCGGCTCTCCGTGGCGGCTCCTCCCTTTGGTTACTCGGGAGACTCCTCGCGCCGCGACCGGGGCAGGCACCCAAGACGTCGCAGCCAGGGCAGAGCCGCGACGACCATTTAACGGGTCGGGCGGTACCAGTAGCGGTCGATGAAATCCAGGAAGGCTTGCCGCCGGAAGAGGAAGAGAAAGGTCGTGCGCGGCAGCATCGCGACGTAGTGCCAGTCGCCATGCTCATCGAACTTCCGGAGAGAGGCCGTGGCCTTGAACCGGCGCAAGCGTACTAGCCGCTGCCCGCGGCGGCGACCGAGGCGTTTCAGGGCCCAGGGGAAGACGACGTCCTCGGCGATGCGAAGGTTCTCGTCGTAGCCTCCGACCGCCTCGAAGTCCTCTCTCCGGCAGAAGACGAGGCCTGTGTCGATTCCGGTGACCCAGACCAGGGGCACGATCATCATGTAGGCAGCGGCGATCCCCGCAGACCAGCGCTCGAGCCGGACGCCGGTGGCGCCGCCGACCACTCGCCCGGTGGCCAGAGTCTCATCGATCGCGCGGAACGTCTCCGGGTGAATCCGGGCGTCGGCGTCCACGAAGCACACGATCTCTCCCCTTGCGGCCCGGGCTCCGCCGTTTCGGGCTGCGGCGATGACACGTTTTTCGACGGAAACGACCCGGCAACCACGCGAGGCCGCGAGGCTCGCCGTCGAGTCCGTGGAGGCGTTGTCGGCCAGGATGACCTCGATCGCGCCGGGGCCGCCTCCGTAGACTTCCCGTGCTGCGTCGATCGAGTCGAGCAGCCTCGGCAGGAATCTCTCCTCGTTGTATCCCGGGATGACAATCGAAAACCGCGGCCTGGCGGAGGCCTCCACACCGTCATTTTAAGTGTGGAACCCGACGGCACGCCCCCTGCGGGCGAGCGCCGCGACCGGGGCAGGCACGTTGTAGAGCGACCGGGGACCTGGGCGGGGGATGGAATAGACTGACGGGCATGCGGTTTGCGGGGAAAAGACGGAGGCCCCGCGGTCCCAGGGTGGATCGAAGCCCTACGGAGACAAGAGGTTGCGCGAGTCAGAAGAGCCGGTAATCTCGGCGGAGGATCTTCCGTAGTCCAGGAGGGCTGAAAGAGCCCCAGGGAGAAGAATGGCCTCTAAGAGCAAGTCCGACGCTCCGGTCGCCCGCGACGAAGCGATGGTGCCCCGCGAAGAGACTCTCCCGCAGCGCAGCACGGATGCTCCGACTCCTCCGGGCGCTCGCGCCGAGAGCGAAGCGAGGCAGCGTCGGTGGCCCTGGGTGGTCGGGATCGGCGCGGCGGTTCTGCTTGCCGTTCTCCTCTTCACGCGGGCGGGTCAGAAGAAGCAGAGCGAGGCTCTGGCGGCCAAGGCGAAGGCGGCGCAGCGGGCTGTGCCCGTCGCCGGAGCGACAGCCAGGAAGGGAGACCTCGACGTGTACCTGACGGGGCTCGGCACCGTGACGGCCTTGAACACCGTCACCGTCCGGAGCCGGGTGGACGGCCAGTTGATCCGTGTCCACTTCCGCGAGGGGCAACTCGTGCACCAGGGCGACCTGCTGGCCGAGATCGATCCGCGCCCCTTCCAGGTCCAGCTCATGCAAGCCGAGGGGCAGAAGGCCAAGGACGAGGCCACGCTGGAGAACGCGAAAGTGGACCTGGCGAGATACGTGATCCTGGTCCAGGAGGACTCCATCTCGAAGCAGCAGCTCGACACGCAGGCCGCGACGGTCAATCAGCTCGAGGCCTCGGTCAAGAGCGACCAGGCACAGGTCGAAAGCGCGAAGCTGAACCTGACTTACAGCCGCATCACCGCTCCGATCACAGGAACGATCGGATTGCGGCTCGTGGATACCGGCAACATGGTGCACGCGACGGATCCGAACGGGCTCCTCGTCATCACCGAGATCCAGCCGATCACGGTCGTCTTCACCATACCTGCCGACCACCTCCCGCAGGTTCTCCAGCAGGTCAGAGCCGGCAAGATGCTCCCCGTGGACGCCTATGACCGCGATTTCAAGAACAAGCTCGCGACGGGCTCGCTCCTGGCGCTGGACAATCAGATCGACCAGACCACCGGGACCGTCAGGATCAAGGCCATCTTCCCCAACGAGAACCTGGCGCTCTTCGCGAACCAGTTCGTCAACGCGCGCCTGCTCGTGGACACCCTGCGCGGAGCCGTGATCGTCCCGACGGCCGCGATCCAGCGAAGCCCGCAATCCACCTTCGTCTACGTCGTCAAGCCCGACTCGACCGTGGAGATGCGCAATGTCGACGTGCAGCTGACCCAGGGGGACGACACCACGATCGGAAAGGGGATCGCTCCCGGGGAGACGGTCGTGACGGACGGCGTGGACAAGCTGCAGCCCGGCATGAAGGTCGCGCTCGCGACAGCCGGCGCGGCTCCCGTCGGGCAGCCGGAGAGCGGGAAGGGAGAGGCGCGCCAGCAGAAGAAAGCGGGCTCATGAGCCCATCCCGCCCCTTCATCCTGCGGCCGATCGCGACGTCGCTGCTGATGGCGGGCCTCCTGATCGCGGGGGCGATCGGATTCAAGCAGCTTCCCGTCTCGGCCCTGCCGCAGGTGGATTACCCGACGATCCAGATCGTGACGTTCTACCCCGGCGCGAGCCCGGACGTCATGGCCTCCGCCGTGACGGCCCCGCTGGAGCGGCAGTTCGGGCAGCTCCCGGGCTTGAAGCAGATGACGTCCAACAGCTCCGGCGGCAGCTCGGTCATCACGCTGCAGTTCGATCTCGAGCTGAACATCGACGTGGCCGAGCAGGAGGTGCAGGCCGCCATCAACGCCTCGGGGACCTACCTGCCGCGCGACCTGCCCAACCCGCCCATCTACAGCAAGATCAACCCGGCCGACGCCCCGATCATCACGCTCGCGCTCACCTCGAAAACGCTCCCCCTCTCGAGGGTCGAAGACCTGGCCGACACGCGATTCGCCCAGAAAATCTCGCAGCTGCCGGGCGTCGGGCTCGTCTCCATCTCCGGCGGACAGAAACCGGCCGTCCGGATCCAGGTCAACCCGACCGCGCTCTCCTCTTACGGCCTGACGATGGAGGACGTCCGGACGGCCGTGGCGGCGTCCAACGTCAACCAGGCCAAGGGCACCTTCGACGGGACTGACCAGTCCTACCAGATCGGGGCCAACGACCAGCTCCTGACGAGCGACCAGTACAAGCCCCTCGTCGTCGCCTACAAGAGCGGCGCGCCCATCCATCTCTCCGACATCGCCAACGTGATCGACGACACCGAGAACGTGAAGCAGGCGGCGTGGATGAACGACGTCCCGGCGGTCATCCTGAACATCCAGCGCCAGCCGGGCGCGAACATCATCGCCGTGGTGGACCGCGTCAAGCAGCTCCTCCCACAGCTCCGGGCCTCGCTCCCCTCGGCCGTCGAAGTGACGATCCTGACAGACCGCACGACGACGATCCGGGCCTCCGTCCACGACGTGGAGTTCGAGCTGATGCTCGTGATCGCGCTCGTCGTCATGGTGATCTTCCTCTTCCTGCGCACGCTCGCCGCCACCGTCATCCCGAGCGTGGCCGTGCCGCTCTCGCTCGTCGGGACGTTCGGCGCCATGTATCTGCTGGGCTACAGCCTGAACAACCTGACGCTGATGGCGCTGACGATCTCGACCGGCTTCGTCGTGGACGACGCGATCGTGATGATCGAGAACATCTCGCGCTACATCGAGGAGGGGATCAAGCCGCTCGAGGCCGCGCTCAAGGGCTCGGAGCAGATCGGTTTCACCATCATGTCCCTGACGGTCTCGCTCATCGCGGTCCTGATCCCGCTCCTCTTCATGGGAGACGTGGTCGGCCGCCTCTTCCGCGAGTTCGCCGTGACCCTCTCCGTGACGATCCTGATTTCCGCCTTCGTCTCGCTGACGCTGACGCCGATGATGTGCGCCAAGCTCCTTCGCCACAAGGAGCCCTCCGAGCAGACCCGCTTCTACAGAGTCTCCGAGCGCGCCTTCCAGAAGGTCATCGACTTCTACGGCCGGACGTTGACCGTGGTCCTGCGCCACCAGACGGCCACGCTCGCCATCGCCGTCGCGACCCTGGCGACGACCGTGCTCCTCTTCATCGTCATCCCCAAGGGATTCTTCCCCGTGCAGGACACCGGGGTGATCCTCGGCATCTCCGAGGCATCGCAAACCGTCTCGTTCACCGCGATGAAGGAGCGGCAGCTCTCCCTCGCCCACGTCATCCTGAAGGACCCGGGTGTCGAGAGCCTGTCGTCGTTCATCGGAGTCGACGGGACGAATACGACGATGAACAGCGGCCGCATCCAGATCAACCTGAAGCCCCTGTCCGAGCGCAAGGCGAGCGCGACGGACGTCATCCGCCGCCTCCAGCCGGAGCTGGCGAAGGTCGAGGGGATCACCCTCTACCTCCAGCCGGTGCAGGACCTGACCGTCGAGGACCGGGTCAGCCGGACGCAGTTTCAGTACAGCCTCGAAGATCCCGACGCGCGGGAGCTCTCGGTGTGGGTCCCCCGCTTCCTCGCGAAGCTGCAATCACTTCCGGAGCTGCGCGACCTCGCGAGCGACCAGCAGAACGGAGGCCTCGAGGCGCGGTTGATCCTCGACCGGGCGACCGCCTCGCGGCTCGGCATCACGCCGCTCGATCTCGACAACTCTCTCTACGACGCCTTCGGCCAGCGGCAGATCTCGACGATGTTCACGCAACTCAACCAGTACCGCGTCGTGCTCGAGACGCAGCCGGGCTTTCAGGACAGCCCGGACGACTTGAAGAGCGTTTACCTGCGCTCGTCCGGGGGCGGCTCGGTGCCGCTCGGCGCGTTCACGGAAGTCCGGACGTCCAACGCTCCCCTGTCCGTGAACCACCAGGGACAGTTCCCGGTCGTCACCGTCTCCTTCAACCTCGCGCCCGGCACGTCGCTCGGGCAGGCCGTTCGCGCGATCGAGCGGGCCAAGGAGGAGCTGGGAATGCCGGCGAGCATCCAGGCGAGCTTCCAGGGGACCGCCAAGGCGTTCCGGGCGTCTCTGTCGAACGAGGTGTTCCTGATCCTGGCGGCCGTCATCACGGTCTACATCCTGCTCGGCGTGCTGTACGAGAGCTACATCCATCCGGTCACGATCCTGTCGACGCTCCCCTCCGCCGCCGTGGGGGCGCTTCTCTCCCTGATGGTCTGCCGGACGGACTTCTCCGTCATCGCCCTGATCGGCATCATCCTGCTCATCGGGATCGTCGAGAAGAACGCGATCATGATGATCGACTTCGCCCTCGATGCCGAGCGCAAGGAGAAGAAGAAGCCGACCGACGCGATCTACCAGGCGTGCCTCCTGCGCCTGCGCCCGATCCTGATGACGACGATGGCGGCGCTGCTCGCCGGCGTGCCCCTCGCGCTGGGCTCTGGAATCGGGGCCGAGCTGCGGCGGCCCCTCGGCATCGCGATCGTCGGAGGACTCATCTTTTCCCAGCTCCTGACGCTCTACACGACGCCCGTGATCTATCTCGCGTTCGACCGCCTCGCCCGCCGCGTCGCCAAAGGGACGCCGCAAAGAGCCCGCCGCCGAGCTCGCCCCCGTCCACGAACTTGGGATCCTCAGAAATGAAAGTTCACTCGCGGAAAAGCCGCCCCGGAGCCGTCGTCGCTTCCCTCCGTCGGCACGCGCCGGCCGGCCGCAGACCGTCAGAACCGGCCGGCGCTGAGGGTTCCTCGCAGTCTCACCGTGGTGCCGGTCGTGGCGTTCCATGCTCGTCACCCATCACCGACTCCGGGAAACGCCGCCGGCTCCGGGGCTCTCAGTGCGGCTTATGCCGAAGTGAGAGGGTCGACGGGTGGCGCCGGACGGAGACCTCGCGCGCGGGCGGAGGAGCCCTTCCTTAGTCCGACCGGCCAGTCCGCCCGCAGTCCGCGCGCGAGGTGGCCGGCGACAGGACCCGTCGGCCCGGGTCAAGAGAGGAAAGAGACGACGGCGCGTGATCATCTCGGCGCCTTTCATTCATCGCCCGGTCGCGACGACGCTCCTGGTGGTCGGGATCGCGCTCGCGGGCGGAATCGGCTACAAGTTCCTGCCGGTTTCGCCCCTGCCGCAGGTCGAGTTCCCGACGATCAGCGTCAATTCGGGGCTGCCGGGGGCGAGCCCGGACACGATGGCCTCGGCCGTCGCGACGCCGCTCGAGCGCCAGTTCGGGCGCATCGCCGGGATCACGGAGATGACGTCCACGAGCGGCCTGGGCTCGACGAACATCACGATCCAGTTCGACCTGAACCGCAACATCGACGCGGCGGCCCGCGACGTCCAGGCGGCGATCAACGCGGCGCGCGGCCAGCTCCCGGCCAACCTGCCGAACAACCCGTCCTACCGGAAGGTCAACCCGGCGGACGCGCCCATCATGATTCTGTCGCTCACATCCAACATCATCCAACGCGCCCGGATGTACGACATCGGCTCGTCCATCCTCCAGCAGAAGCTGGCGCAGGTCGAAGGAGTCGGGCAGGTCTTCGTCGGGGGCGGCGCCCTGCCCGCCGTGCGCGTGGACGTCAATCCCACGGCGCTCTACAACAACGGCCTCGGCCTCGAGGACGTCCGCGCGGCCCTCTCGACGGCCAATGCCAACCGGCCGAAGGGGGAGCTCGCCAACGGCGAACGCTCCTACGCGCTCTCGACGACCGACCAGTTGCTCAAGGCGGAGGAGTATCGGCCGCTGATCATCCATTACAACAACGGCGCCGCGGTGCGGCTCTCCGACATCGCAACCGTGACCGACTCGGTCGAGGACATCCGGACGGGAGGACTCTCCAACGGAAAACCGGCGGTCCTGATCATCGTGTTCCGCCAGCCGGGCGCCAACATCATCCAGACCGTGGACCGCGTGCGGGCCCTGCTGCCGCAACTCCAGGCGTCCATCCCGCCGACGATCACGCTGGCGGTCGCCATCGACGCCACCCGCACGATCCGCGCGTCGGTCCGGGACGTCCAGATCACGATGGGAGTCTCGATCTCGCTCGTCATCCTGGTCGTCTTCATCTTCCTCCGAAACGTCCGCTCGACTTTCATTCCGAGCGTCGCCGTGCCGGTCTCGCTCATCGGCACCTTCGGCGCCATGTATCTCCTGAACTACTCGATCGACAACCTGTCTCTCATGGCGTTGACGATCGCGACCGGTTTCGTCGTGGACGACGCGATCGTCGTCATCGAAAACATCACACGGCACCTGGAGTCGGGCATGACGCCGCTCGCGGCGGCATTGAAGGGCGCGCAGGAGATCGGCTTCACCGTCATCTCGATTTCCCTGTCGCTCATCGCGGTGTTCCTGCCGATCCTCCTCATGGGCGGAATCGTCGGTCGTCTCTTCCGGGAATTCGCCGTCACGCTTTCCATCGCGATCGCCGTATCCCTGCTCATCTCTCTGACGGCGACGCCGATGATGTGCGCCCGGCTCCTTCGCCCGCAGAGCAAGTCCTCGCACGGCCGTCTCTTCCAGGCGAGCGAAAAAGGCTTCGGCGCGATCCTGCACGCCTACGAGGGTTCGCTCGGATGGGTCTTGAAGCACCAGCGTTTCACGATCCTGGTCACTCTCGGGACCATGGCGGCGACGATCTTCCTGTACGCGAAGGTGCCGAAGGGCTTCTTTCCCCAGCAGGACGCGGGCCGGCTGACGGGCACGATCCAGGCCGACCAGGACACCTCCTTCCAGGCGATGCAGAGGAAGCTTGCCCAGTTCGTGGACACGGTCATGCGGGACCCGGACATCGAAAGCGCCAACGGGTTCGTGGGCGGCGGGAGCGCCAACTCCGGCCGGATGTTCATCTCCCTGAAGTCTCGCGGAAACCGCAAGGACGGGGCCACCGCCGACCAGATCATCGCGCGGCTGCGCGGCAAGCTGGCGCACGTGCCGGGCGCGACGCTCGTCCTGCAGCCGGTCCAGGACGTGCGTGTCGGAGGAAGACCCTCCGCAGCGCAGTACCAGTACACGCTGCGGGGCGACAACTCGGACGAGCTGCTCGCGTGGGCGCCCCGCGTCCTCCAGAGGTTGCGCCGGCTGCCCGAGTTGACCGACGTCAACAGCGATCAGCAGAACAAGGGGCTGCAGGCCTCGCTCGTCATCGACCGCGCGACGGCTTCGCGACTGGGCATCACGCCCCAGATGATCGACGACACTCTCTACGACGCCTTCGGCCAGCGCCAGGTCTCGACGATGTACACGCCGCTGAACCAGTACCACGTCGTCATGCAGGTCGAATCGAAGTTCTGGCAGAACCCGGAAGGCCTGAGATCGATCTACGTCCGCGGAAAGTCAGGCGACCTGGTGCCGCTCGCCGCGTTCACCCACTATGAGCGCTCGACGGCTCCCCTGACCGTCAACCACCAGGGGCAGTTTCCTTCCGTGACGATCTCCTTCAACCTGCCGGCGGGAGTCGCGCTGGGGACCGCGGTGGACGCGATCGACCGCGCCGAGGCCGAGATCCGCCTGCCGGGATCCATACGCGGAAGCTTCCAGGGCACGGCACAGGCCTTTCAGGCGTCGCTCGCCAACGAGCCGATCCTGATCGCCGCCGCGCTCCTGACGGTCTACATCGTGCTCGGCGTCCTGTACGAGAGCATCATCCATCCCCTGACGATCCTCTCGACGATCCCCTCCGCCGGCGTGGGGGCGCTCCTCGCATTGCTCCTGACCGGCAACGACCTCTCCGTGATCGCGCTCATCGGGATCTTTCTCTTGATCGGCATCGTGAAGAAGAACGCGATCCTCATGATCGATTTCGCGCTCGAGGCGGAGCGCAGGGAGGGAAAGGGCCCGGAGGCTGCGATCTTCCAGGCATGCCTCCTGCGCTTCCGCCCGATCACCATGACGACGATGGCGGCCATGCTCGGCGGCCTCCCTCTCGCCATCGGGGTCGGGACCGGCGCGGAGCTGCGTCGTCCCCTGGGGATCTCGATCGTCGGCGGCCTGATCTTTTCCCAGATGCTCACCCTCTACACGACGCCGGTCGTCTACCTCTATCTCGACCGGTTCCGGCTGCGCTGGGAGGCGTTCCGCCGCGCTCACTGGCGCCGACCTGTGCCGGTGGAGGAAAAGGCGTGAGGAACGAGCGGGCGCGGTGCGCGGTGTGCGGCGGGGGAGTTGGGGATCGCATTGTCGGAGTGCCCTGTCTCATGCTCGGCGTGTGCGGTCGGGCCGGACTACAAGAGGCCTTCCGCGCCGGTGCCGGCGGCATACAAGGAGGAGCAGCCTCCCGCCGGGGCCGCGGGCGCCGACATGGCCCAGTGGAAGCCGGCGGAGCCGCGGGATGACGCCAGCCGCGGAAAGTGGTGGGAGATCTTCGAGGATCCCGCGTTGAACGATCTCGAGGAGCAGATCGACATCTCCAACCAGAACATCGCCCAGGCCGAGGCGCAGTTCCGCGGCGCCCACGCCGCCATCCGGGCGGCCCGCGCGGACTTCTTCCCGACCGTGACCGCGAGCGCGTCGGCGACGCGGTCGCAGGGGTCCACGGGCGGCCCGTCCGGGAGCGCCTCCTCTTCGGCGCCGCTCCGGCCGACGACGGTCTACGCGCTCCCTGTGAACCTCTCCTGGGAGTTTGACGCCTGGGGCCGCGTCCGGCGCGGCGTCGAGGCGAGCGTCGCCGGCGCGCAGGCCTCCGCCGCGGACCTGGAGACGGTGCGGTTGTCCATGCACGCGGAGCTGGCCCTCGACTATTTCGTGCTGCGCGGAATCGAGACGGAGAAGAAGCTGCTCGACGAAAACGTCGCCGCCTACGAGAAGGCGATGCAGATGACCGTGAACCGGTTCAAACAGGGGGTCGTCTCCGGCGTGGACGTGGCGCAGGCGCAGACCCTCCTCGAAACGACGCGCGCCCAGGCGACCGACCTCGACGTCACGCGGGCGCAGCTCGAGCACGCCATCGCGACCCTCATCGGCAAGGCGCCCGCCGATTTCACGCTCCCGCCGGCTCCCGGCCTTCCCGAGCCTCCCGTCATCCCGGTGACGCTGCCGTCGGAGCTCCTGGAGCGCCGCCCCGACATCGCGGCCGCCGAGCGCCGGACGGCGGCGGCCAACGCGCAGATCGGCGTCGCGACTTCCGCGTTCTTTCCGAGACTGCTCCTCGCCGCGAGCGGCGGATACGAGACCTCGAGGCTCGCCGACTGGTTTTCCCTGCCGAGCCGGTTCTGGTCGATCGGCCCCGCGCTCGTCGCGACGATCTTCGACGGCGGGAAGCGCCGCGCCGGCGTGGAGCAGGCGCAGGCGTCCTACGACGCCGCCGTCGCCGTGTACCGGCTGGACGTGCTGACCTCCTTCCAGGATGTCGAAGACAGCCTCGCGACGCTGCGCATCCTCGCCGAGGAGGCCGCGCAGCAGGCCGCGGCGGTGGCGGCGGCCGAGCGCGCGCTCACGATCGCGAGGAACCGCTATCTCGCCGGCACGACGACGTACCTGGAAGTCGTCACGGCTCAGATCATCGCCCTGTCCAACGAACGGACGGCCGTCGAGATCCAGACCCGCCGCATGACCGCGGCCGTCAACCTCATCAAGGCTCTCGGCGGCGGCTGGCGCGCCACCGACCTGCCCAACGTCGCTACGCGCGGTCCGGGGCCTGCGCCCGTTGGGCGCACCGGCGGGTGACTCGGCCGGGTGCGGCCTCGATCGCCCGCCTGGCCCCTCCCCGCGCTTCGCTCCCGGGCGCAGATCGAGAGTCCCTGCGCTTCGCGATCGAAGACGCTACTGGTCGCGGCAATTCGCGGATAATTGGCGGACTGCCCGTAGCTCAGCCCGGATAGAGCAACGGCCTTCTAAGCCGTAGGTCGGCGGTTCGAATCCGCCCGGGCAGGCCAAACGTCGCTTCGCCCGCTGCGCTTGGATTTCGCCCTTCGGACTCATCAGCTCCGGGGCTACGCTCCCCGCGGCGCGCGCCTCCTCCCCTCTGGGAGACTTCGCGCGCCGCGAGCGTAATGGAGAGCGTTGGCGCTCCGCGATCGCACCCTGCCACGTGGGAGAATGGAAACCGATCGCGGAGGGTGACGGGTTGGCAACACACGTCGGAATCGTTGGCGCTGGAGTCATCGGATGCTCCATCGGCCTGGAGCTGCGGCGGCGCGGCTTCGACGTGAGTGTCATCGACCGGAACGGGGAAGTCGGACACGGCACCACCTCGGCCTCCTGCGGCGTCGTGCGCCGCTACTACTCCCAGCCCGGCATGATCGCGATGGCCCACGAGGCGGCTTCTATCTGGGCGGACTGGTCGGGATACCTCGGGCCCGTCGAGGAGGACCTGGCCGTGTTCAAGCGGCCGGGCATGCTCTTCATCCTGCCCCGCGTCGACGAGACGGTGCACGCGCTGCTCGCCGAGATGCGGCGGGTCGGTATCAAGGCATCCCTGCTGACACCCGAGGAGGTGCGCGAGCGGTTCCCGTATCTCGACACCGCGTCGCACTTCCCGGCCCGGCCCGTGTCCGATCCCGCGTTCCTCGAGCCGAGCGAGCGTCCGATCGCCGGCGCCATATTCGAGGAGGACTCGGGCTACGTCGTCTCTCCCGGCATCGCCACCAGCAATCTGCGGCGGGCCGGGGAGCGCGAGGGCGTGCGCTTCGTTCTGAACCGGCGGGTCCGGAGCATCCGGCGGGGAGGCGACCGGCGCTTCCTCGTCGAGACCGAGACCCACGGCTCGATCGAGTGCGACGTCGTGGTCAACGCGTCGGGGCCGCATTCCGGCATCGTCAATCAAATGGCCGGGGTGAACCTTCCCCTGGAGACGCGCCCGCTGCGCCGCGAGGTCCACGTCCTCTCGAACCCGCTCTTCGGCCAGCCGGAGGGCGCAGCCGTTCCCGTGGTCGGCGACGTGGACGGAGGCGTCTATTTCCGCCCCGAGACGGGCGGCCGCGACATCGTCGTCGGCTCGACGGATCCCGAGTGCGACGCCAAGGAGTTCGTAGCCGATCCCGACGACTTCAGCGACACCATCACCGACCTCTACCGTGAACGGCAATGCCTTCGCGCGATGCAGCGGTTCCCCGCCATGCGGCTCGGGCGTCCCCGCGGTCTCGCGTCGCTCTACGACGTCACCGTGCGCGACTGGTACCCGATCGTTGACCGGACGGACCTGCCGGGCTTCTACGTGTGCATCGGGACGAGCGGCTCCTCGTTCAAGACGGCGCCCGTGCTGGGCCGCTTGACGGCCGAGCTCATCCAGTGCGGGGAGGAAGGGCGCGACACCGATCGGGAGCCCCTCGTCTTCGACCTGCCCCGCATCGGCGTGTCCGTGGACACCCGGTTCCTCTCCCGCCGCCGCGGCGAGCTGCAGACCACCGGCACGGTCATCGGATAGCGGATAACGGAGCCCGCAGCCTCTCGCCGCTGCGATCCGCGCCGCAACAGCATGACCGAGAGAGCCGCCGGACCCGCGACCTGGTCGTCACGGTTCGTCTTCTACCTGGGCGTCGTGGGCGCGGCCGTCGGGCTCGGCAGCATCTGGAGGTTCCCGTATCTCGCCGGCACGTCGGGCGGCAGCGCGTTCATCCTCGTCTTCGTCCTGGCCATCGGCCTGATCGCGACGCCGCTCCTCGCGGCCGAGTTCCTGATCGGGCGCCGCGCGAGATCGAGCCCTCCCACCGCCGCGGGAGAGGTGGCGCGCCAATCGGGGCTCTCCCGGCGATGGAACGCCATCGGCGTCCTCGGGACGACGGCGGCCTTCCTCATCCTCTCGTACTACGCGGTGGTCGCGGGCTGGGTCCTGGCCTACACGTGGAAGTGCGCGAGCGGCGCGCTTTCCGGCCTTCCCCGCGCGGAGGTGACCGCGCTCTGGCGCCATTTCCTGTCGAGCCCCGTCGAGATGGGCGCCTGGCACCTGGCCTTCATGGCGCTCGTGGCCTGCTTTTCGGCGCGCGGCCTCCATCGGGGGATCGAGCTGGCGACGAAGATCCGGGGGCCCGCGCTTCTGGGCCTGCTCCTCGTGCTCGACGTCTACGCGCTGACGTCCGGCGAGACTCGCCGCGGCCTCGCCTTCGCGTTCGCGCCGAACTTTGACGCGATCACTCCCGAGGTCGTGCTGGTCGCGATCGGACAGGCCTTCTACGCGACCGGCGTCGGGATGGCCATGATGATCGCCTACGGCGCCTATGTCTCCCGCGGCACCTCGCTCGTGCGGTCCGCCGCGATCATCAGCGGGTCGATCCTCCTGGTTTCGCTCCTCTCGACCCTTCTCGTGTTTCCCCTCGTGTTTCGTTACGGGATGAACCCTGCTCAGGGAACCGAGCTCGTCTTCGACGTTCTTCCGAAGGCGTTCGCCGAGATGCCCGCCGGGCGCCTCGTGGGGAGCCTGTTCTTTCTCCTCCTCGTCTTCGCCGCGCTCACGCCTTCCATCGCCGCGCTCGAGCCCACGGTCGCCCACGTCCTGCAACGCACGCGGCTGCGCCGTGGCCCCGCCGTTCTGCTCTCGGCGGGCGCCGTGTGGCTTCTGGGGCTCGCGTCGGTCTTCTCTTTCAACCTCTGGGCGCGCTGGCATCCCCTGGGCTTCCTGCCGAGCTTCGCGCAGAGAACGTGGTTCGACACCGCGGACTACGTTGCCTCGAACCTCTTGTTGCCGCTCGGCGCCGTGCTCACGAGCATCCTCGTGGGCTGGCGTCTGGATCGCGCCGCGGTGGCCGAGGAGCTGGCCGAGACGACGCCCTTCGCCCGCCGGGCCTGCGTCTTCCTCCTGCGCACCGTGTGCCCTGTCGCGATCGTCGTGGTGCTCATCGCCAAGCTCCTCGGGTGAAGGCATCGCTCGCGGGGAACGGACGGCGTTGCGTTCGAAACGAGTCTCGTAGGGCAGGCCAACCGTCACTCCGCGCGGTCCGGGAGCTGCGCGCCCTGGGCGCACGGCGACGTCTCTTGACTCGAACTGGGGTATGTCGGTATATTATTACCATGGTAACAAAGAGCGCAAGACGGAAAGGCGCGGCGGCGGGCGGGTCCGGGCAACGGATCGTGGTCGAGAGGGTCCAGACGGGCGTGAGGATGGAGAAGAGACTGCTCAAGGTTCTGAAGGCGTTCGCGGACCTGAAGGATCTCTCGCTCGGCGATCTGCTCGAGGGGATCGTCCTGCATGTTTTCGAGGGCAAGGCGCCTTTCTCCCCGAGTCGCTCCGGCAGATCAGGGACTTCAAGCGCATCTACGGTCTCGATCTGGACGCTTCGGCGAGCCATCGCCTCTCGGAGCGGGAAGATGCCCGATAGCGTTTCACCCTCGAAGCGGGGCCGGGCGCTGGGCGTTGTGCTGACGGTCCTGCGGTGGGGTCTGGGAGTCGCTCTCGCAGCCGGCGCGCTCTCTTTCCTGCTGCACGGCCGCGGCGTGTTCGCCCGCCTCGGCCGCCCGGACGGGGCGCGGATCGCGCTTGCCTGCGGCGAACTGGCCGGCGCGGCGCTCTTTCTCTTTCGACGGACCGCCCTCGCCGGAGGTGTCGTCCTGCTGATTGTTCTCGCTTGGGCCGCGGGGTTTCACTTCGCCGTCGGCATGGCCGCGCGAGGCCTCTGGCTCGATCTCGCCGCGGTCCTCGCGCTCTCGGCAGCGGGCCGGGCGGAGTCCTGGCGCCGGCAATCCTGATGGAGAACCGCGAATTCCTCGCGGCGTTCGAGGCGGGGACGCTGCCGGAGGATCAATTCCAACACCGCGACCACGTCCGCGCGGCCTGGCTCTTCCTGCAGGAGGCGCCGCCGGCGTCAGCGCTGGCGCGATTCAGCTCGGCCCTCCGGCGCTTCGCCGCCCGGCTCGGAAAGGCGGACCGCTATCACGAGACAATCACCTGGGCATACCTGCTCCTGATCAACGAGCGGATGGAGCGGACCGGACGAGGCAAGAACTGGCCGGAGTTTGCCGAAGCCAACGCCGATCTCCTCACATGGCGTGAGACAGTTCTCCGAGGCTACTACCGAGAAGAGACGCTCCGGTCCGATCTCGCCCGGAGAGTCTTCCTTCTCCCGGACCGGCTCCACAAATAGGGAGGGTGCGGCGTCCGTTCCGGCTCATTCTGCTCAGAACGCTCAAAGAACTCATAACTCGGGGAGGACTCCACTCTTCTCCTTGCCGCGGCCAGCGACGCTCTATTAGACAAAAGTCCAATGGACTTGTATCTTGCTCAGGTATTGAATCGAGACTAGGAACTGTCTCATATGGACATACCAGGTTGTCACTGGCGTAGAAAGGGGGGAAGAGCTGTCCCGAGAGGGAGGAATCCGATTCGGCGAGCTTCATGTTGCGGCTGGCGCGCCGCGCCGGCTCATGGTGGTCGAAACGCCCTTCGGCTCCCGGAGTTGTCAGCCGGGGCGAGGGCAAATTGGCGAAAGAAGAAGGACTGAACAATGACGAGGAAAACACCATCCCTTCGAATCTTGAAGATGACGAGCTTTCTGGCGATTGCGCTTGCGCCTGGTCTGTGCCTCGGGGCAGTGCTCCAGCAGACCAAGCCCACTCCGACAACCTACGTCTTTGCGACGGATTTCTTGCCGATGATCTGGTCCCCCAGCGGCGATGCCACAGCGCACCTGACCGCAGTGGACTTGTTGATTCCCCCGACGGGCGGCTCGACGAGCGGTTGTGAGGCGGCCGATTTCGCGGGCTTCCCGGTCGGCAACATCGCGCTGATGCAGAGGGGTACGTGCACCTTCGCAGTCAAGGCAGCGAACGCCGAGGCGGCGGGCGCCTCCGGCGTGATCATCTTCAACGAGGGAAATAATCCCGACCGCGTAGATGTCTTCCAGGGAACGCTGGGCGGCCCGGGCGTCACCATCCCGGCCGTGGCAACGAGCTTCCCGCTGGGGTTTGCTCTTTACACCCAGATGCAGTCCCACCCGGTAACGATGCACATTTCCGTGGGGCCGGGCCTCGAGCAGTGGGCGCCCGCTCCGACACAATACGCCTTTGGAACGGATTTCTTTTACATGGTCTGGTCTCCCCGCGGTGATACCGCGGCCCCCCTGACCGCGGTGGACGTGACGATTCCGCCGCCCGGCGGCTCGACGAGCGGCTGCGAGGCCGCCGATTTCGCGGGCTTCCCGGCCGGCAACATCGCGCTGATCTCGAGGGGCACGTGCAGCTTCCGAACCAAGGCATTGAACGCCACGGCCGCGGGCGCCTCCGGCGTGATCATCTTCAACGAGGGAAACAGTCCCGACCGCATGGACGCCATCGTGGGAACGCTGGCCCCGCCGGGCGTCACTATCCCTGTCGTGTTTACGAGCTTCTCCGTGGGGAGCGATCTTTACAGCCGGACGCTGTCCGGAACCGTAACGATGCACATTTCCGTGGGGCCGGTCATCGAGGCGTTGAGCCCGGCGAAGCTGTGGATTGGGCTGAAGAACAGCGATGACGTGGGCCTGAACGTGGACCTGAAAGTCGAGCTGCTCGAAGGCGGGTTCGCGATCACTCAGGATATCCTCGAGAACCAATCCACGGGAAGCAGCGGATTCAACGACGCGCTGCTGAAAACGATCGATCTTTCAGATTCGGCGGGAACTCATGAGCTGACGGTGAGAGTGTCGGCACGGAGAACCTGCACCCCCGGAACCAGCCACAACTCCGGAACCGTGAGGCTCTGGTACAACGGCCAGTTAACCGATACCGGCTCGGGGAAAGAGAAAGACAAGGCGGCGAGCCGCTTCGATGCCACGATCGGCGGCGTGAACAGCACCTATTTCCTTCGGAACAACTTCGATCTCAGCACGACGGCGGGGTCCTCCAAGCTGTCCGCCGACGCAACCGTGGACAGCACGTCGCCGTGCCCGGACCGTCCGTACACACCGCTCGGGACCTGGAGCTTGCCCTAGCGGGGTGTCGTGACACTTCACTGAACACGGGACAGTGAAGGGTCTTATCGGAACATGAGTGGGGCGAGAGGCCTTCTGACCTCTCGCCCCATTTTCTTGTCGGACCACTCTTATCGACAGCGCACCGCCACGGCGGTCGCCAGGGATAGTCTTTCCATCCGTGAATCGCTACGCCGTCTCCTTCCTCTTCTTCGTCATGTACTTCGTCGCGGTTGCCCACGGCTACGAGCTGGCGGTCCGCGGAAAGCCGAAGCCGGCCGCGAAACCCTAGTTCACCGTAACACCTGAATCGCTAATAGGGCTCTCGAGACGCGCTTTGCTTACGTATCCGCCCCGGTGTCGGTCCGCCTCCCTCGTCGCACGCGACAGCGCGGCTGCGAAAGCCGAGACCCGGCCGTGGCTAGTCGTTCGCTCGCATCGGCAGCGCGGCGATCGGTGTCGGGTGGTGTGCTCGCTCTCTCACGCTCCTCCGGGAGGCGGCCCGCCACCGGGGCTTCATCTCGGCTAAGCCGGCCTGAGAGCCTCGGAGCCGGCGGCGTTTCCCGGAGGAGGTGATGGGTGACGAGCATGGAAGAGCGCTGCCGGCACCACGGTGAGACTGCGAGGAACCCTCAGCGCCGGCCGGTTCTCCCCATCACGGCAGGCCGGCGCGTGCCGACGCGGGGAAATGCCGACGGCTCCGGGGCAAGTTCACCGCCACTACCGATTCGAGCGTTACATTCGCGTCTTTGATCCTCTCGTGGAGCGGTGATAATCCGTGGTGTGGTGTCCGACTATCTCGACTTCCAGATCGACTTCGGCGCGGCCGATACGGTGTCGGCATATGACGAGCTGCCGCTCTGGTCGGCGATGGCCGGGCTGCTTCTTCTCGAGCACGTCGAGTTGAAGCGCGACGCACGCGTCCTCGACGTGGGTTGCGGAACGGGATTTCCGCTGATCGAGTTGGCCGAGCGCCTCGGGCCGGCGTCCCGGGTTTGCGGGATCGATCCGTGGAGCGCGGCCCTCGCCCGGGCCCGCTTCAAGGCGAGAGTCCGCCGCGTCGTGAACGTCGCGGTCGTCGGCGGCGACGCCGGCGCGCTCCCGTTCCCCGACGCCTGTTTCGACCTCATCGTGTCGAACCTGGGCATCAACAATTTCGAGAAGCCGGAAGCCGCGCTGCGGGAGATCCGGCGCGTGGCCCGGCCCGGGTCGAAGCTCGCCCTCGCGACAAACCTGCAAGGGCACATGAAGGAGTTCTACGACGTCTTCGAGGAGACGCTCGCGGAGCTCGGCGACGGCAACGCGCTCGAGGCGCTGAAGGCCCATGTCAACCACCGCGCCACGGTCGAGAAGCTCGCGGCGCTGTTCGAGGCCTCCGGGTTTCGCCTCGCCCGAGTCCGGGAAGCGAGGGCGGCGATGCGTTTTGCCGACGGCAGCGCGCTTTTGCGCCATTACTTCGTCAAGCTCGGCTTTCTCGACGACTGGAAGAGCGTCGTCGAAGCCGAGCGGCGCGAGGAGGTGTTCGCGCGTCTCGAAGAGAAGCTCAATCAGGCATCACGGCTCCGGGGCGCGCTCGAGCTTACGATCCCCCTCGCCTACGTCGAGGCCCTGCCATCGTGACTCGGCCGCTCGCGCCAGGGCTCCAGGGCCGGCGCAGGTCAATTGCCATTGCTATCCTGTTGACAGGCCTTGTCAGCGCGCTGTTATCTATGTCACCGCAAAGCCGCCGCCTGTCAACCCATTGGGAGAGCCCGAGGACTCCAAGCAATACCTTCGACAGATGGAAGAGTACGGCGGCAAGGCCAACTTGCTCGCAAGCGAGCTGCGAAAGTGGTTTGACAGCCTCTGGCACGGCCGGCGCCTCGCCGCAACCGTTACCTGTCTGACCTTCCTCTTCCTGCTCTTCTATCTGGTTGGCTCTACGCCCCTGCCGCCCTCTCTTGACCGTGATCAGAACAGCGACCGACCAACCCGGTGAGAGGTCGGAGCAGGAGCCTTTGGCGGCCGTACCTGAAGTGACCGGACGTCCGCGCGGAGTCACCGCGCTCAGCGCCCTCTTTGTCTTCGGGACACTTGCAAGCGGTCTTTCTGCGGTTTCCCTTCTTACACCGGGCGGTCCGCTGGAGCCGATGTGGCGCTTGAATCCCCGCGCTCACGAAGTCTTCCTGCGCATGGGCGCCTGGGCTCCTCTTCTCCTCGGCGCCGTCTGCCTTGCATGCGCGGCCGCGGCGTATGGCTTCTTTGCCGGCAGACGCTGGGGCTACCGCGTCGGCATCGCTCTCCTGCTCTTCAATCTGGCCGGTGACCTCGTGAACGCGGCCCTGGGCATCGAGCCTCGCGCGGTGGCGGGCGTCCCCGTCGTCGCGCTTCTCCTCTGGTATCTTTCGTCCTCGAGAGTGCGCGCATTCTTCCTGCCGGTGCCAGGCGACAGGCGCGCCGCGGGACAAGATCACGGACTCGAGGCAGCCTCGGAGAAGTGTGAGGAGGACTGACATGCGCAAGCACGGCTTCGCGGCCCTTTGCATTTTCGCCGGCGCTCTCGGAACCGCCGACTCCGTCGTGGCTCAAGGGCGTCCCGATCCGCAGGCGCTCATGGCCGCCCAGCGCCAGGCGCTCCAGCGTTTGTCTTACATGGACGGCGTCTGGCGGGGGACCGCCTGGACGATGTTGTCGTCGGGCGAAAAGCACACGGTGACTCAGACCGAACGGATCGGCCCGTTTCTCGATGGGACAGTCAAAGTCATCGAGGGGCGCGGGTACGACGCCGACGGCAAGGTCACTTTCAACGCCTTCGGCACGATTTCGTACAGCCCGGATGGCAACCGCTTTACCATGCACTCTTACGCGTTTGGGAACGTGGGCGACTTCAGTCTCACGCCTTCCGCCGACGGCTTCGTCTGGGAGATTCCCGCCGGTCCCGCGACGATCCGGTACACGGCCACCGTCAAGGACGGGGCCTGGAAGGAAGTGGGAGATCGGATCGCGCCCGGCAAGGAACCGGTCCGTTTCTTCGAGATGAATCTGAAGCGGGTCGGAGACTCCGACTGGCCCGCGGCCGGAGCGATCGGTCCGAAGTAGCACGGTCCTTCCGGGCCTCACGCGCGCGGCGGGAGTAGGGGGCGTAAAGCCGGCAGTTCGTTGGAACTTCCCCGGTGCCGCTACGTACGCTTTCAAAAGGGATAGGTATCTTTCCGTCCCAGGGAGAGGGCCAATGAGGAAGTTCCTCCAGGCGCTGCTTCTGGTTTGTGTCGGCTCTTCGGTCGCTGCCGCGCAGCAAGGGCCTTACTCGGGGGTCGGCGCGGGGAGCGTCCCGCCCGAGAAGGTCGCCCGCTACGCTCCTCCCCCGCTCGCGCCCGAGGTCGCGAGGCGCATCCAGGCGATGCTGGACGTGCGCGCCCCGGGGCTCGGCGCTGCTTTCCCCTGACGGAAAGCGCCTCTACTTCACGTGGGAGCGTCACCGGCTCCAGCCAGGTCTGGCGCATCGATGGGCCGAAGGCCTATCCCGGTCCAGATGACGGCGGGCGAGGACCGCACCACGGTGTCCGGAGTGACCCCCGACGGACGGTGGCTCATCATCTCGCGCGACACCGGCGGCCAGGAGAACCCGGGGCTCTACCTTCAGGCGCCGGACGGCGGCCCCTTCAAGACGATCCAGAAGATCGACAACGTGCGCACGTTCTTAGAGGCCGTCCTCGACGACTCGAAGACGCTCCTCTTTCGCTCCAACGACGTCAAGCCGGACAGCTACGCCATCTATAGCTACGATCTCGCGACCGGGCAGCGCAGTCTCCTCTTCGGCGAGCCCGGGCTCTGGTCCATCGCCGATCACCGGGGCCAGGGCAACGATCTGCGCCTTCTTCTCGGGAAGGCGACCGGCGCCCTGACGAGCGAGTACTACGAGCTCGACTCGGCCTCGAAGAAGCTCACGCCGCTCCTGGGCACCGGAGAGAAGGCCGAGTACGACGTCTCCTATGCCGCCGATCCGGGCGAGCTTCTCGTCCGGACGAACAAGTTCGGCGAATTCCGTCGGCTCTATCGCTGGAAGATCGGCTCCGACGCTTCGGCGGGCAGCTTCCGGGCCGTCTCGCCCGACGTGAAGATGGATGTCTCCGGATTCGGGATCGACCGGGCCCGCCGGCACATTTATCTCGACATCAACGACGGCGGTTATAAGAAGCTCCGCGTCCTCGACGCGAAAACGTTCGCGCCGGAGGAGGTGCTTCTCCCGGAGGACGCGGACCACGTGTACGCGGGCTCCGTCTCGCGCGACGGCCGGTTCGCGACCCTGGGTGTCGAGTCCGGGAAGGCTCCGCGGACGAGCTATGTCTGGGACTGGACGTCGAGGACGCTGACCCAATGGGTCGTGCCGAGCGCTCCCGAGGTGGATCTGTCGGCGTTCGTGCCGGCGAAGCTCGATGAGCTATCCGGCGCGCGACGGCACGCCGATCCCCATGTTCGTCCGATTCCCGAAGGGGTGCGCGCCGGAGGAGAACACCTCGGCCGATCCCTGTCCCGTCATCGTCGAGTTTCACGGGGGCCCGGAGGGGCAGGCGCAGCCCGGCTTCAGCACCCGCGCCCAGCTCTTCGTCCAGGCCGGATTCGTCCTCGCCGAGCCCAACGTCCGGGGGAGCGACGGGTACGGAAAGGCGTGGCTCGACGCGGACAACGGCGCCGGGCGCCTGAAGGTCATCACCGACATCGACGACTGCGGCAAGTGGGTCCGGGCGCACTGGGGACGCAACGGCAAGGCGCCGAGGGTCGGCATCATGGGAGGAAGCTACGGCGGCTACTCGACGCTCGTCGGCATGACGATGTTCGCCGGCACCTACGACGCGGGCGCGTCCGTCGTCGGCATGGGCAACCTCGTCACGATGCTTCGCGAACACGTCTCCCTACCGCCGCATCCTCCGGACGACGGAGTACGGCGATCCCGAGAAGGACACCGAAACGCTCCTGAAGCTCTCCCCGATCACCTACATCGACCGCGTGAAGGCGCCGCTGCTGCTCATCCAGGGCTTGAACGATCCGAGGGTCCCGGCGGGCGAGGCGGTGCAGATGCAGGAGGCGCTGGAAAAGAAGGGAACCCCGTCGCAGCTCATCCTGATCCCCGAGGAGGGGCACGGCTCGGCCAGGCGCAGCAACCAGGTGATCCAGACGGGGCACGTCCTGCGCTTCATGGAGGAGAACCTCAAGGGCAAGAAGCCGCCGTCCTGAGGCGGGCGCGGGGTCCGCGGCTCTGATCCTCGGCTCGCGCGCCGGGACAAACCGCGGACGTCGTCTCTTTAATAGACTCCAGGCTCAGGCCGCGGGGCGAACGTTCAACGCGGCGGCCAGCAGGGCGCTCGCCCCGTTCCACAGAATCTGGACGCCGATACAGACCAGGAGAAACGCCGACAGCTGCATGATCACGGTCATCGCCGTCGGTCCCAGGACTCGCGCCAGCCGTTCCGCGGATCCATAACAGAGGAGGATGCTCACCGCGATCAGGAACGAGCCCGCGATCGCGGCCACGAGAGGGGACAGATGCAACCCCGCATGGTACGGGGCATTCGCGCCCAGCGTGATCGCCACGGAGATCGATCCCGGCCCCACCGTCAGCGGAAAAGTCAGGGGATAGAACGCATGCCGCAGGGGGTCCGACGGCTGCACCTTTGGACGGCCTTCCGCGCGTTCCTGGTCGTCCTGGCGGTTGAGCATGGCCCAACCCGACGCGATGACAACGGACCCGCCGCCGACCTGCACCACCGGGAGCGAGATGCCGAAGAACGCGAGGACGTGCGTCCCGATCAAGTAAGACCCGACGAGCAGGAAGAAACAGTTCATCGCGATCCGGCGGGCCAGCGCCCTGCGCGCCGGCGACGGGTACTGGTTGGTCAGCGAGAGAAAGATGGGGCTTCCGCCCAGCGGATCCACGATGGGAAACAGGGCGCTCACGATGAGGAAAACGCTCTTTGCCGTTTCGGCCATGGTGTCTTCAGCGACCCTGCGCGTGTCCGGCCCGCCCGAGAACAGGGTTGGCTCATAATAGCGTGCACACTTTGCCGAGGGCCAGACGCGGCGGGACAGCTCGCTTCTGACCCGTTATCAGGCGAGATGCGAGACGCGCATGGACGCTGACGTCCTGGTCGTGGGGGCCGGCCCGACCGGGCTGATGCTCGCCAATCAGCTCGGCCGGCGAGGCGTGCGCGCGATGATCATCGACCGGCACTCCGGGCCGGCACAGCAGAGCAGGGCGCTCGGCGTGCAGGCGCGCACGCTCGAGATCTATTCGCATCTCGGCATCGCGGGCCGGGCGCTCGAACTGGGGAAACGCGCGACCGGCGCCAACTTCTGGACCCGGGGACGGCTGTCCGCTCGCGTCCCGCTGGGGGACATCGGGCGCGACCTGAGTCCGTATCCTTATCTCCTGATCCTGGGCCAGGACGACAACGAACGCCTGCTGGGGGAGATCCTTCGTCAATGGGGCATGGCCGTCCAGTGGAACACGGAGCTCGTCGGTCTGACGCAGGAAGCGGACCGGGTCCGGGCCACGCTCAAACAACCAGACGGCGCGAGCCGCGAGATCACGGCCGCGTGGGTCGCGGGATGCGACGGCGCGCGCAGCACAGTGCGCGGCCTCTGCGGGATCGAGTTCGCGGGAGCGCCCTACGAGCACGTGTTCTTCGTCGCCGACACGGAGGTGACGGGATCGATGGTGCCGGACGAGCTCAACGTGTATCTGTGGCGCGACGGATTCCACCTGTTTTTCCCGATGCGCGGGACCGATCACTGGCGGATCGTGGGGATCGTGCCGCCGGCCTTGCGCGGGAAGAGACGACCTGGAACTTGACGACGTGATTCCCTCGATGCGCCAGGAAGCGGGAGCCGGCCTGTCCTTTCAGGGATGCAGCTGGTTCTCCACGTACCGCATCCATCATCGCCGCGCCGTGCGCTTTCGCGACCGCCGTTGCTTCCTGTTGGGCGACGCGGCGCACATACACAGCCCGGTCGGCGCGCAGGGCATGAACACCGGCCTTCAGGACGCATACAACCTGGGCTGGAAGCTGTCTCTCGTCCTGTCGGCGAGAGCGGACGCGGCGATACTCGACACCTACGAGAACGAGCGCATCCCGGTCGCGCGGCAGCTGCTCTCGACGACCGACCGGGGGTTCTCGATCGTCGTATCCGATGGCAGGCTGGCCGGGATGTTCCGGACGCGGATCCTGGCGAAGGTCATGGCTCTCGCGATGAGGTTCGACAGGATACGAAAGCTCGTGTTTCGCACGATTTCCCAGACCGGTATCCAGTACCGCCGGAGCCCACTCTCGCAAACGCTGCCGGGCCTGCCCGACGCCGGCCCGCGGGCCGGCGACCGTTTCCCGTGGCTGCGGATCAAGCTCTCGGCGGACGGTCCCGCCGAGGACCTGTTCCAGAAGCTGGATGACACGCGGTTCAATCTCATCGTGATCGGGCAGCCCGCTCCCGCGGCGGTCGTACCCCCTCTCGGCGACCTGCTGCGCACGCCACGTGATTCCGAGCGATCCCGCCAACGACCGGGAGCTCGAACGCGCGAGCATCCCCCGCCCCTCCTTCTACCTTCTGCGCCCGGACTGCTATGTCGGGCTTTCAGGGACCCGCCTCGAAGCCGATGCGGTGACGCGATACGTCTCGGAGCGCCTCCTCCTCGAAGGCTGACGGCTTGACCCTTCACGATGGAGATCCGGGCGTTGGGAGCGTGCCCACACCGTCCGGACCTTCATTGCGTTAGCCGGGTTTGCCAGTGAGCTGGCGGCTCCTGCCACGAGGCCGAACTCTGCCCGAGGGCGCAGGAGGCGTCTTCCTTCTGTAATATGCATGCAGGAAGGAGGAATCATGAACACAATGACCTCGAGGTTGGCCAGAGCAATCGCCGTTTTTGCCGTCGTCGCAATGGCCGTGGGGACGGTCGCCGACGCCCAGCAAGCCCCGGCCGTCAAACGCAACGTCGTCCTGAAGACGGACATGACCGTTCCAGACCGGGAGGGAGTCATGGCCTGGGTCGAACTGCCACCCGGCGCGGCAGAGGGGAAGCACACTCATTTCGCCGAAGTGTTCGCGTTCGTGCTGGAGGGGACGATAACGCTCGAGAACGAGGGTAATCCCACGACGACGCTGAAGGCCGGCGACACTTTCCATGTTCTTCCGGGCAAGGTTCACAATGCAATCAACAACGGCAGCGTCACTGCGAAACTCGCCGCGGTGTTCGTTGCCGAGAAGGGCAAGCCGCTGACGACGCAGGTCAATTAGGAGCGATCAGTCTTCGTGTCCGAGGGCGACGAGACCGCGGCCGCGCGGATTGCCTCAGAGGCTCCCGGCGCCGCGCGGGCCCCAGTGCATTCGTCGCTGATCTGGATCGGCCTTGCCCTGGCGCTGATTGGCAAGGTCCTCTCCATGGGCCGTCCGGATCGAACGCCGGATGTCTGGATCCTCGCCTTTCTCGTTCTCCCGTACGCGATCCTGGTCTACTGGGCGTACACGCGCGGAGCCGGCCGCTCGCGTCTGTTTCGGGGCCTCCGCGCGGCCCTCTTCGCCTTCCTCGTGATCGAGGCCTTCTATTGGGGCGTCAGCATCGGCGGCGCGGCCGCGGCGGTCGGCGCGTACATGATCTTCACGCGATTCATCCGGCCCGGAAAGCCGGGCGTTCCGGAGTAAGGCTCCTCTCAGCGCAGACGTTTGAACGACTGCGTCTTGATGGCGAGCCAGACGGGAGAGCCGGCGGCGAGCCCGAGGTCGCGGACCGCCGCGGCCGTCACGAGCGCCCGCCATGTGATCCCCGCGGCCTCGGCCCGGACCATGGCGTCCCCGCCGGAGGGCTCGACAGAAAGGACCCGGCCGGCCAGCACGTTGCGGGCGGACACGCGGGTGAGCGGCTCCGCCGACAGGAGAATCTCGTCCGGCGCGACGGCGAAGACCGCGCGTCCCGGAGACTCGCCCGCCGCAGGCACGGTCAGGCCGACGCCGCCGGGGAGACGAAGCTCGGCCGGACTCGATCCGTCGGAGGCTCCGAGCTTTCCTTCGACGATGTTCTCGAATCGGGCGCGTGGATCGATCGCCGCCCACATCCTTTCGGCGACCACCTCCCTGGTCGGCCCGTGGGCCTCGACACGCCCCGCGCGCAGCAGGAGCGCTTCGCCCGCCAGCGTCTCGGCTTCTCCCGCGTTGTGGGTCACGTAAAGCATCGGAATTCGAGCCTCGTCCCGGATCCTCAGCAGGTATGGGAGGATGCGAGACTTCAGCTCCACGTCCACCGCGGCCAGCGGCTCGTCCAGCAGGAGAAGGCGCGGCTCGCTCGCGAGCGCGCGGGCGAGCGCGACGCGCTGGCGCTCGCCTCCAGAGAGATTCGCCGGGGAGCGCTGCAGGAGCGGTCCGATCTCGAGGATCTCGACGGCCTCCCGGAAAGACTGCTTCGCCCCGCCGGCGCGCTCGCCGAAACGGACGTTGCCCTCGACGTCCAGGTGCGGGAAGAGCAGCGCGTCCTGAGGAACCCACCCGATGCGCCGCCTCTCCGGAGGGAGGCGCACTCCCGCCGCCGTGTCGAGGACGACGTCTTCGTCGATCGTGATGCGCCCCTGCGCCACGCGACGCAATCCGGCGATCGATTCGAGGAGCGACGTCTTGCCGGCGCCGGAAGGACCGAGCACCGCGACGGCCGGCGCATCGAGACGCACGTCCACCTCGAGGCGGAAGCCGGCGAGCGGCAGGCGCAGGAGGATCGCGATCACGCCCGGAGCTGCCGCTCGCGCCGCCGCGAGAGGATCTCGCTCGTCCAGACGGCGAAGAAGGCGAGGACGACCGTCAGGAGAACCAGCCGCATCGCGGCCCCGTCCTGCCCGATCTGCGTGCGGTGGAAGATGGCGAGGGCCAGCGTCCGGGTCCGCCCCGGGATGCTCCCGGCGACGAGGATCGTCGCGCCGAACTCGCCGAGCGCCCGCGAAAATGCGAGGACGATGCCGGTCGCGATGCCACGCCAGGCGAGCGGGAGGGCGACCGTCGCGAAGACCGTGGCCGGCCGGCGCCCGAGCGAACGCGCGAGGCCAAGGAGGCGCGGGTCGATCTCTTCGAAAGCCGCTCGCGCGGGCCGAACCAGTAGCGGAAAGGACATGACCGCCGTCGCGAGGACGACGGCTTTCCAGGTGAAGAGAAGCTCGAGGCCGGAGCGGTCGAGCAGGCGGCCGAGCGGGCCCGAACGGCGCAGGAGCTCGAGCAGGACCAGTCCGACCGCGGTCGGCGGCAGGACGAGCGGCAACGACAGGGCGGTCTCGACGATCGCTCGTCCCCGCCCCTTCCAGCGGGCCAGAGCCCATGCCGCGGCAAGGCCGAGCGGCAGAATCAGGAGCGTCGAGATCGCCGCGACGCGGAGCGTCAGGCCGAGGATCGAGAAATCCTCAGACGTCATTTGAGAACCGCGAACCCTCGCCGCTCGAAAACCGCGCGGCCTTCCGCTCCCGCAACAAAATCGACGAACCGCTGCGCCGCGGAAGACTTCGACGAGGCGAGCCTCGCCACCGAATAGGCGATCGCCGGGCCGTTGGTCACGACAAACACGACCCGCACTTTATTGGAGATCGCCGCATCCGTTCGGTAAACGATCCCTGCCTCCACGGCCCCGGACTCAACAGCGGCGAGGGTGGCCCGCACGTCGAGCGTCGGCACCAGCTTCGGGCGCACCTGACCCCAGACGCCTTCGGCCTCGAGCCATTTTCGAGCGTAGATTCCCGCGGGCACGGCCTCCGGATCGGCCAGCGCCAGGCGGGGCAGCCTCGCGAGATCCCTCGCCCCGGCGACGCGCAGAGACGATGAGATCGGGACGACGACCACGAGCTGATTGGAGAGGAACTCGCGGCGGTCCGCGTGGCGCACGATGCCCGCTTTCTCGAGCGCGTCCATCTTCGCCGTGTCCGCGGAGAGGAAAACGTCGGCCGGCGCCCCGGCCTGGATCTGCCGCGCGAGATCCGAGGAGGCCCCGAAGGAAAAACGCACGGCCATGCCGGTCTTCGCTTCCCAGGCCTTGCCGATCTCTTCGAGTGACTCCGTCAGGCTCGCCGCGGCGAAAACCAGGACCTCCTCCGCCCGGCCCGGAGCCGGAAGGAGCGCGAGAAGCAACCCGGCGAGCATTCTCTTCGGCATGCCGGGAGGAGAGCACAGCCGATATATTTCGTCAAGTATCTCGGATCAATCGGCCAGCAAGCGGCGCAGCCGGCGAAACCCGGGACCGCCCGCCGCGAGACTTCGGCGTTCCATGTCCCGGTAAACCGCGAGAACCGTTTTCCCGGTCTCCGTCAAGCGGGCCGCGCCATGGCCGGCTCCTCCCCGGGTCGCCTCGACGAGCGGGCCGCGGAACGCTCGGTTCATCATCTGCACCAGCTTCCAGGCGCGCATGTAGGACATGCCGAGCCTGCCGGCGGCCCGGCGCAGCTCGCCCGTCCGTGCGATCGCCTCGAGCAGGTCCGCTTTCCCCGGACCGAGCACGATCTCCTCCCCGCGCAGGACGCGCAGACGCGGGCGAAGGCGGCAGGCAAGCGCGGCTTTCCTCGTCATCGTGGACTGTGCCGGAACTCTATTACTGTCTCGGCAGAGGTTGGGAGCAGAGCCGATTCGATCGATGTCTCTGTCCGCCGAAACGGGGATGCGGTCCTCCGAAAACCGTGGCTCGTCCTCGAGCGCTCGCCGCGGATGCGGCCATCGCAACATTCTGACGGCGCTTTCGTACGTTTCGTCGGTAAGACGCCCGGACTCTCCATTCGCGAAGGAGGACGCCATGCACAGGAACCGATCCGTCGGACTCTTCTGGATTCTGGGAGTTGCCACCGCCTTTGCGATCGGCGGCTGCGCGAAGAAGGAGGCTCCCGCCCCCGCGGTCGCCGCCGCAGCCGCGGAACCGACCCCGGCAGGCGGCGGAAAGATCCCGGTGACGACTTCGTCCGCCGAGGCGAAGGCCGAGTTCCTGCAGGGCCGCGAAATGTTCGAAAAACTGTTGATCACGGACTCCATCGCGCACTTTCAGAAGGCGGTCTCGCTCGACCCGAATTTCGCGTGGGCCGAGCTCGACCTGGCCAACTCGGCGCCGACCGGCAAGGAGTTCTTCGAGCATCTCAACAAGGCCGTGACCCTCGCCGACAAGGCCTCCAACGGGGAGAAACTTCTCATCCTCGCGGCGCAGGCCGGGGCGAACAACAACGCGGTCAAGCAGAAGGAGTACCTCGACGGACTCGTCGCGGCGTACCCGAACGACGAGCGGGCGCACTTCAACCTGGCCGGCTACCTCTTCGGCCAGCAGGACTTACCCCCAGGCGATCGAGCACTACAAGAAGGCCACGGAGCTCGACCCGACATACTCGACCGCCTACAACCTCCTCGGCTACGCCTACCGGCAGAGCGGCGACTATGCCAGCGCCGAGAAGGCGTTCCAGAAGTACATCGAGCTGATCCCCAAGGACCCCAACCCCTACGACTCCTATGCCGAGCTGCTTCTCAAGATGGGCCGATTCGACGACTCGATTGCCCAGTACAGGAAGGCGCTGGAGATCAACCCGAACTTCTTGAACGCGCACCAGGGAATCGCCATGGATCTGCTGTACGAGGGAAAGCCCGATCAGGCGGCGGCCGAGCTTCAGAACATCGCCCGGAAAGCCAGGACCGACGGTGAGCGCCGGACGGGGCTCTTTGCCCTGACGGTCGTCTACCTCGACGGCGGAAAGATGGCCAGGGCGCTCGAGAACGTGGACAAGCAGTACGCCCTGGCGGAGAAGACCGACAACGTGCCGGCGATGGCATTCGACCGGGGCTTGAAAGGGAACATCCTGATGGAGATGGGAAAGCCCGATCAGGCGAGGGCGGAGTACGAGCATGGCTTGAAGCTGATCGAAGGCTCCAACCTCTCACAGGAAATCAAGGACAACGCCAGGCTCGTCCACCATTACAACCTCGCTCGGGTCGCGGCGGCGAAGAAGGACCTCGCGGCGGCAAAGAGCGAGGCGGACGAATTCCGGAAGGGCGCCGAGGCCTCGAAGAATCCCGCGCAGGCGAAGAACGCCCACGAGCTCGACGGCATCGTCGCCCTGGCGGAGAAGGACTACAACAAGGCCGAGGCCGAGCTCCTGCAGGCGAATCAGCAGAATCCCCAGGACCTCTATCGGCTCTGCCAGGCCTACCAGGGCAAGGGCGAGGCGGGGAAGGCGAGGGACTACTGCGGCAAGGCCGCGAACTTCAACTCGCTGCCGCAGGTCAACTACGCGTTCGTCCGAACCAAGGCCAAGGCCTCGGCCGGGACGGCGAAGGCCGGCTGATCCCGGCCTTCCGCGCCGGACCCGTCGAGCCGATCAGCGCGCCTCTCTGATGCGCGCCGAGGACGGGAGACGCTCGTTCTCGCTCTTGCGGAACGTCTCCGCCCGCTGCTTGCGCCTTCGCGAGAATCCCCGCAAACCGCGGCAAGGGCCGCAAGGGCGCCAGGAATGGACAGTGCTCGGCCATGAACGGATACGGGTAGAAGCCCTGGTCGACCGCCTGCTCGAGCACGTCCAGCGCCCGGTCCGTGTCGCCGGCAAGGCCGAAGGACTCGGCGAGATGGAACTTGTTGTGGGCATCGAGCGGCGCGACGTCGAGGGACGCGAGGCGTTCGAGCGCGGCCTCCTTCCGCCCCTCGAGCCCGTCGACGAGCGCGAGAAGCTGGCGGGTGTAGGGCACGTCGGGACCGACCTCGCGCAGAAGGGCCGCGTGGCGCGCGGCCTCGGGAAGCTGGCCGAGGGCGGCGCAGGTGTAACCGACGGTCCAGCGGAGGACGAAGCTCTGAGGATCGAGCTCCAGGCCGCGCTCGAGGTCCGGGAGCGCTTCGTCGAACCGGCCGACGAACCAGCGCGTCGCGCCCGAGAGCATCCAGGAGAGGGAGGAAAGCGGGTCGGAGGCCACGATCCTCTCGCCCGTGGCCCGGGCCCGCTCGGTCTGCCCGGCCGCGATATAGCTGATGCCCATGTAGAAGAGCGCATCCGCGTCGTTGGGCTCCCGCTCGAGGGCCCGCTCGAAGTGCCGGACCGCCTGCGGCAGATGGCCGCGCTCGTACTCGATGTACCCGAGGAGCGCGTGCCCGTTGGGCGAATCCGGAGCGCGCTCGAGGAGGTCGCGCGCCTGCGTTTCCGCCTCCTCCAGCGGCGCCAGGCCGCGGTGGATGCCCAGCCTGACCTGCGTCACCTTCGCCCAGGCCATGAGGGCCAGGAGCGGAGGCGTCTCGCCCTCGATGGCGACCGCCTGCGACAGCAGCCTCGAGGCCCGCTCGAGCGCGTCGCGGCTCATTCGCCGGACCTCCTGCCGGGCCTGCAGGTAGAGCTCGAACGCCCGCGCGTTCGCGATGGGACGCTCCGCGAGGCGCCGGTCCTCGTTCGAGGTCAGCGTGACGTCGAGCGCCCGGACGATCTCCCGGGACACCCGCTCCTGCACCTCGAAAACGTCGTCGATCGTGCCGCTGTACTTGTCGGACCAGAGGTGGGCATCGGTCTGCGCGTCGATCAGCTGTGCGGTGATTCGGAGGCTGTTGCCGGCCTTCCGGACGCCTCCCTCGAGAACGTAGCGGACGCCCAGGTCGCGGCCGATCGTCCGCACGTCCTTCTTCGCGCCCTTCAACTGCATGGCCGACGTTCGGGAGATGACGCGGAGCGCCTTGACCTTCGAAAGGTCCGCGATGATCTCCTCGGTCAATCCGTCGCTGAAGTACTCGTTCTCCGCGTCGGGGCTCAGGTTGGCGAACGGGAGGACAACGATCGAGCGCCGGTTCGATGCCGCGGCGTCCGCGACCGAGGGGGCCCGAGACGGCAGACCGGGAAAGCGCGCCGGAGCTCGTCTGGCGCCGCAGCGCGGCAAGCCCGTCGCGAACCTCCCTCGCACTCTGCGTGCGCAGATTCCGGTCCTTCTCGAGACACCGGCCGATCAGCCAATCCAGTTCTCGCGGCAGGTCCGGCCGGACGCCGGCCACCGCGGGCGGCGGGTCCCGGAGGATCGCCGAGAGGAGAGCCGCCGCGTTCGGCCCCTGGAAGGGCCGGCTCCCCGTCGCCATCTCGTGGAGCACGACGCCGAGCGAGAAGATGTCGGTGCGGTGGTCGAGCGCGAGGCCCGACACCTGCTCCGGCGACATGTAGGGCGCCGTGCCCATGACGACGCCCTCGCGCGTGTGAAGGTCGGTCGGCAGTTGCGAGCCGGACGACTCCCCCGCCTCGGGCTCCTTCATCCGCGCGAGGCCGAAGTCGAGGACCTTCACCCGCCCGTCGCCGCTCACCATGATGTTGGCGGGCTTCAGGTCGCGGTGGACGATTCCCTTCTCGTGCGCCGCGGCCAGGGCCTCGGCCAGCGCGGCGGCGATCTCGAGAAACTTCTCGCGCGGCAGGCCGCCGGCGGCGATCACGTGGTCCAGGGGCTGCCCCTCGACGAGCTGCATCGTCAGGAAGTGGACGCCGTCGGCCTCTTCGACGGAGAAGATGGTAACGATGCCCGGATGGTCGAGCGCCGCGAGCGCCTTCGCCTCGCGCCGGAAACGCTCCAGCCGTTCCGGGCTCGAGGCCATCTCGGCCGGCAGCACCTTCGAGCGCCACGTCGCGCCCGAGCTTCGTGTCGGTCGCGCGATACACCTGGCCCATCCCGCCGGCGCCGATCGCGGCGGTGATCCGGTAGTGCGCGAGCGTGCGGCCGATCACGGAACTACTTCAGTCCCGTCGCCAGGTAGAGCTCGTCGAGCGCGCGCCGGTAGGAGTAGACGTAGGAAGTCTCATCCGGCGCGATCTGGATCGGGCCGACCTGCTCGACGCCGGAGGGATCCGGGGGGCGGAGCTCCTTCCAGAGCGTATGGCGGCCCGTCTTCACGTCCACCTTTTCGACGCGGAGCGGGAGCGCGGAGGGCGGTAGACGAAGATCGACGCGCCGTCGGCCGTCCACCGGAGCGGGACCTCGCCGGACTCGAGGCCGGGCACGGGGCGAGGCTCGCCGGGCTCGGTCGGGTAAATGGCGATGCGGCGGTCCGTCCCCGTCGCCACGATCGATTTTCCGTCCGGCGAAACGGCCCGAAAGAGGAAGTTGACTCCCTCCGGGGTGATCGCGCGGGGCTTTCCGTCGGGGAGGTCCTGGACGTAGAGCCGGGAACCGTGACCCGGCTCGTTGCCTGAGACGAGGATCCGGCGCCCGTCCGGGAACCATGTCGCCGCCTGGCAGTTGATGCCGGTTCTCGGGAGCTGCTTCGGCTCTCCCGCGCCAGTCGGCAGGAGCGTGAACTGGCCGCTCTGCTCGTCGCGGATCGTCAGCACCCATCGTCCGTCCGGCGAGAATCCCCACGAGCCTCCTTCCCCGATCCGGACGGCGGGGGAGCCGTCGAGCTTGCGCAGGTAGGAGGCCTTCGGCTCGATGTTCTGCTCCTCGAAGAGAACGGTCCTGCCGTCCGCGGATATGCCCTTGGGAAACGACCAGTTGAGCCACGTCAGGTTCCGCTCCGCCTTCTCGCCCGCCGAAAAGCCGACGATCTCGCGGCGGGAGGAGTTCACGGAACAGAGCACGCGCCCGTCGCGGGCGATGTCCTGGAGGAACATTCCTGGAGAGTTCCAGACCAGCCGGCTCTTCCCCGAAAGCGAAGTCGCCCAGATGCCGTTTCCGCTTGACCAGATCTCGTCCCCTCGCGGCGACCAGGCGAGGCCGCGGAGCGCGGACGGGCCGGTGAGCCGGACCTTCCCGGCCGTGTCGATGACTTTCACGCTGCCGATGTTGTCTCCGCGCCTCGCGTGGTCGATGAAGGCGACGAGCCGCCCGTCCGGCGAGACGCGGAGGTCGCTGGCCCAACCCGGCGCGTCGTACAGCACCGTTCCAATCGGGTACTCGATCCGGTTGCGATTTCCCGACTGGTGCGCCACGGCGAGGCTCTTTGCGTCGGGCGACCAGTCGGCGTCTTCCACGTTTTCGAGGATCTCGCGCGGCGCGCCGCCGGCCAGGGGGACCCGCGCGAGAGTGCCGACCGTTTCGAAACCAAAGAGGAAGCGGCGGTTCAAACAAATCGCCATCTCCCCGCTGGAAGAGATCGCGAGAACGCTCGCGCCCGGCAGGCCCAGCGAGCGCGATTCCGAGCTATCAGGCCGCGTCGTAAAGATGTCGAGGGGGAGTCCTTCCCAGGCGGCGGAGTAGACGATCGTCTGGCCATCGGGAGCAAACAGCGCGGACGCGAGGGCGCCGCGCGCGTAGGTCAACGGATCGAGCTTGAGGGCCGAACCCGGTTTGGCGCTCGTGAGGGAGTGCAGCAGGAAACCCGCCGCGACTCCCGCCGCGAGCGCGATGGCCGCCGGCAGGGCCCATCCGCGGCGGCGGGACCTGGCGGGCTCGGCCGCTTCCAGGCCGCCGGAGACGGAGGTCTCCGAGAGATGATCCCGGACGCTGGCGAGCTCCCGGGCGAGGTCCTTGGTCGAGGCGTAGCGCTCGTCGGGATCCTTGGCCAGGCAGCGCCCGACGATCCAGCGCACGGGAGCGGGCGCCTTCGGCGCGGCCTGCCTGAGCGGCTCGGGCTCCTCGCGGATGATCGCGACCAGCGTCTCGGCGCCCGTCTTTCGCTGGAAGGCCTTCCTGCCGGTGGCCATCTCGTAGAGGATCGCCCCCAGCGTGAACTGATCGGATCGAAAATCCACGGGCTGGCCGCTCGCCTGCTCGGGCGACATGTAGCCGGCCGTGCCCATCACCGTTCCCGGCTGGGTCGGCGCGGCGATCGCCGTGGGCAGGACGGAGAGCTCCTGCGTCACCGGGTCGGTCAGCTTCGCCAGGCCGAAGTCGAGGATCTTGACGTAGCCGTCTTTGGAGACCATCACGTTCTCGGGCTTCAAGTCCCGGTGAACGATTCCCGCGGCATGCGCCTTGGCGAGGCCCTCGGCGATCTGAACGGCGATATCGAGGAGCTTCTTCGTCGGCATCGGCTCGCCGGCGGCGATGAGCTCGCGCAGGGTCCGGCCCTCGACGAGCTCCATGGCGATGTAGATGACGCCTTCGGCTTCGCCGATGTCATGGATCGTCAGGATGTTCGGGTGGTTCAAGGCGGAAGCCGAGCGGGCCTCCTGCTCGAAGCGCTGGCGCCGGTCCGGGTCGGACGCCGTGACGGACGGAAGGACCTTGATCGCCACGTCGCGCCCGAGCTTCGTGTCGGTGGCGCGGTAGACCTCACCCATCCCGCCGGCGCCGATGGCGCCGGTGATCCTGTAATGCGCGAGCGTGCGGCCGATCAGGGCGGTCTCCTTCGGTCATTGGAGGTTTGTCGGCGGAGCATGCTACCGCACAGCATCGTCCCTTGACCGCGCCCCGGCCGGGACGTACTGTGTCTTGCAGACTCCAATGCACCTCGAACCAGGCGCGCGACTCGGGCTCTACCGTCTCATCGCGCCGCTGGGCGCGGGGGGAATGGGCGAGGTCTGGAACGCCGCGACGAAAAACTCGACAGGGACGTTGCGCTCAAGGTTCTCCCGCGCGACTGGCCGCGGACCCGG